>NZ_JAUQOP010000005.1 GCF_030580855.1 Pseudomonas citrullilanati
TCCAGCACCATGCTGGCAGCCTTGAGTTTGAACTCACTCGAATAAGATTTACGCATAGCCAAACACCTCAGATTTGGGCGCCATCATAGCGCCCGATTGAAGTGTCCAAAATCATTAGGCCAGTTCAAGCTCGCTCCCACATTTGGATTTCTGTCGGGCCAAAAAAAGCCCCAAGTCGCGAGACCCGGGGCATTTTTTTACGGCGTGGAAAACTCAGCGGTTGCGGGTCAGCAACGCCGGTTTTTCGCCCCGTGGGCGGCTAGGCAGTTGATCCAGCTGCTCAGGCGTCGGGAAACGATCGATCTTCGATTCCTTGTGCATGATCTTCGGCTGGTTGCCACGCGGGTTCTGCACGGCCGGTTCCTGGCGAGGCTGGTCGTCACGGGCCGGGCGGCGAGGGCGGGAGTCTTCGCGGCGTGCCTGGCCGTCCCGGGGAGCCCCGTTACGTGGACCGTTGCGCTTGGCGGGCGGGGTGCCGGTGGACGAGCCGTTGCTGTTGCGCGGGCCGTTCTGGCGACCCTGGGACTGGCCGCTGCGTGGGGCACCCGTGCCTTGTGCCGGCGCACCCGGGCGACGACCACGACCTTGGGCGGGCTTTTGCTGCGGTACGTAGTCGACACGGTTACCGAAATTGTCGATGTCGTCGTCCAGGAACTCGTCCGGGGCACGATCGGCTGCGGCACGCGGGGCTGGACGCTGCTGTTCGCGAGCCGGGCTGCCTTCACGGGGCTTCTGCTCGCGGGCCGGGCGTTCGCCACGGCCGCTGCTGGCGGATTTTTCCTTGCCCTTGTCCTTGCCTTTGTCCTTGCGGCCGCCACCGCCACCGCCATTCGGACCGTCGCCACGTGGGCCGCGGGCATTGCGCGGGTTGCGCACGTCCGGGCGTTCACGCACTTCAGGCTTCTCGGCCTCGATGGTGCTGGCGTCGAAGCCCATCAGGTCGCCGTCGGCGATTTTCTGCTTGGTCATGCGCTCGATGCTCTTGAGCAGCTTTTCCTCGTCCGGTGCGACCAGGGAAATCGCTTCGCCCGAGCGACCGGCCCGGCCGGTACGGCCGATACGGTGCACGTAATCTTCATCGACGTTCGGCAGCTCGAAGTTGACCACGTGGGGCAGCTGATCGATGTCCAGGCCGCGGGCGGCGATGTCGGTGGCGACCAGGATGCGCACTTCACCGGCCTTGAAGTCGGCCAGGGCCTTGGTGCGGGCGTTCTGGCTCTTGTTGCCGTGGATCGCCACGGCTGGCAGGCCATGCTTGTCCAGGTATTCGGCCAGGCGGTTGGCGCCGTGCTTGGTGCGCGTGAACACCAGGACCTGTTCCCAGGCGCCGGCGGTGATCAGGTGCGCCAGCAGGGCGCGCTTGTGGCTGGCTGCCAGGCGGAACACACGCTGCTCGATGCGCTCGACCGTGGTGTTGGGCGGCGTGACTTCGATGCGCTCGGGGTTGTGCAGCAGCTTGCCGGCCAGGTCGGTGATGTCCTTGGAGAACGTCGCCGAAAACAGCAGGTTCTGGCGCTTGGCAGGCAAGCGGGCGAGGACTTTCTTCACGTCATGGACGAAGCCCATGTCGAGCATGCGGTCGGCTTCGTCCAGCACGAGGATCTCGACGTGGGACAAGTCGACGCTGCCCTGGCCGGCCAGGTCCAGCAGGCGACCGGGGCAGGCCACGAGCACGTCCACACCGCGGGACATGGCCTGGACCTGCGGGTTCATGCCCACGCCGCCGAAGATGCAGGCGCTGACGAACTTCAGGTCGCGCGCATAGATCTTGAAGCTCTCGTGGACCTGGGCCGCCAGTTCGCGGGTCGGGGTCAGGACCAGCACGCGCGGTTGGCGCGGGCCATGACGCTGGGATTTGTCTGGGTGACCGTTGGGAAACAACCGCTCCAGGATCGGGAGGGCGAAACCGCCGGTTTTACCAGTGCCTGTCTGCGCCGCGACCATCAGGTCGCGACCTTGCAACACGGCGGGGATGGCCCGCTGTTGCACCGGGGTAGGCTCGGTGTAGCCGGCGGCTTCGATGGCGCCGACTAAAGCCTCGGAGAGACCGAGGGAAGCAAAGGACATGAGTAATCCTGTTTTAGTGAGGGCCTGGCCCAATGGGATAGTCTTGCCTGGCGCGAATGACGTTCAAGAATGTCATCCCGTCCGGTCCTGCCGGGTCTGGAAGGCGGGTCCGGATACGGCTCGCGCTGGGCTGGAAGCTGCGCTGTAGCGGTGTCGGGAGACCTTTTGCAAGACCGGGCGTCCGGGCGTGAGCCTGGCGGGAAGGCCGGAGTATAACAGAGCAAACGCCGTGCGCCGCTTTCCTGCTGCTCAACGGTGTATTTCGGCGTTGGCCGCGGCCGGCGGCAGTGCCTGGGCCATTGGCCCGGCGCCGTATCGGGCACTCAGCTCGGCATAGGCCGGCTCGCGCTTGAAACGCTTGAGCTCGGCCCCGAAACGTTGCACCAGCAGGTCCATGCCGGCGCTGCGCCGCACCGCCAGGTACTGGCTCTGGCGGCTCACGACCGTCGGGTTCTCGGTGATCTGGTCGCCGAGCTGCATCTGCTCCAGGACATGACGGCCGACGCGACGGTCGGTGATGAGCAGGTCGATCCGGCCCAGTTGCAACTTGCCGAAGTTGGCCTCGTGGGTGGGCGCGGTTTCCCGCTTGAACAGGTTCGACTCGCTGAAGGCCTGGCTGTAGAGATAGCCGGGCGATGTACCGACGGTCAGCCCTTGGAGGTCATCGAAGGTGCGGAAGGGATGGGGCCGGGCGTTGGCGTAGAACATCACGAACTCCACGTCCGACAGCGGTTCGCCGGGGTACAGCAGCGTGGCGTCGCGCTCGGCGCTGTGGAAAATGTCCAGGGCGCCGTCCGCCAGCCCCTGCTCAAGCATCGCCAGGCAACGCTTCCAGGGCAGCAACTGCCATTCCACGTCGATGCCCAGGCGCTTGAACACAATGGCGGTGGTTTCGTAGTCCAGGCCGAGAAGCTTGCCGTTCTCTTCGTAGACATACGGCGCCCAGGGCTCGGTGACGATGCGCAGTTTTTCGGCCCGGGCGGCAATGCTCAGGCACGAGAGGAGAAGGGCTGTCAGTAACTGGGCAATGACGGGCATGGCCCTGAGGTTACGACGAGAGCTGATCAAATAGCTAGAGCGCTCTGGTCCGCACCTTAGTTGCCCTTCGCCTGCATCAGGTGCTCGTAGATGACCTCGCGGCGCTCACCCAGTACCAGTCGAATCAGTGGATGATTGAGCCAGCGCTTGAGTTCGTGGTCTTCCAGCGGTTTGTTCAGGCGTCCTTCGACGTTTTCCAGGGCTTTTTCCCACCAGACCGGGGCGCAGGCCTGGTCGAACGGGTTGGTGTGGCGGTAGCAGCCGTAGAGGATCTCGCGCATGAACTGGCGTTTATGACCGGGCAGCGCCAGGGTGATGAACTTGTAGGCCTGGCGTTGGAACGCGGGAGGGCGGGGCAGGACGGTAGTGACTTGCGCCGTTTCATCCAGCGCTTGCTGGCACGTGGGGGCGGCACGGTGTTTGTCGAGCCAGGCCTTGGTCTTGGCGCGGAACAGTTGCTTGCGGCTCCAGTAGTGGTGGATCAGGTCCGGGCATTCGCGCAGCTCGACCGAGCGATACACGGCCACGGCCAGGCAGAACTCTTCCAGGGTGTACGCCCCCTTGGCCAAGGGATACAGCTCGTCCATCAGTGCGATGGAGCGATCCAGCACCCAAGCCTCCGTGTAGTTGAGGCCAATGACCCCCGAATTCAGCAGGGGCATGCTGTCCTCGGCCAACTGGCGCTGGCGCAGGAGGTCCGCCAGCGTCAGGTACAGGAGTGAGTCCTTGTTGGCGCCATAAGCCAGGTTGACGGCATTGCACAGCAATGTACCGGGCTGGATACGGCGGAACAGTTCGAGCGGCGAGCAATGGAAGAAGGTGTCGGTGTCGATCAGCAGCGCCAGCTCGGCTTCCTCGAGCACCTTGCGCATCACCACGTGCTTGGCACGGAAATGATAGCCGTGGGGTTCGATCCAGGCCTTGCGGGTCTCTTCATCCAGGAGGCGCAAGCGCACCGGCAACCCTTCGTAGGGTGCCGGATCGTCGGTGAACACCTGGATGTCCAGGGCTTCGCCGGGGGTCTTGCGCAGGCCGGCCAGCGCGCTGGCGATGCTGAACAAGGCCTCCTGGTGATAGGTCTCGGCCCCATAGACCAGGTAAATCAGTTGGGGGGTCGTTGACCTCTGACCGTTGAGCATCTACTGCAATCCTTCGAATATCTTTGGGTGAAAAAAAGGCCCTGGTGTTGCCAAGGCCTTTTTCGTACCAGCACGTTGAGCCTTCAACGTGGCAGTTTGAGGTTGTTCCATACCGCCAGGCTTGGCTCGGCCTGGTTAAGGGTATAGAAATGCAGCCCCGGTGCTCCGCCTTGCAACAAACGTTCACACATTTGCGTGATGACGTCCTCGCCGAAGCGCTGGATGCTGGACGTGTCATCGCCATAGGCTTCCAGCTGCTTGCGGATCCAGCGCGGGATTTCCGCTCCGCACGCGTCGGAGAACCGTGCCAGCTTGCTGTAGTTGGTGATCGGCATGATCCCCGGCACCACAGGAATGTCGACCCCCATTTGACGCACGCGTTCGACGAAATAGAAGTAGCTGTCGGCGTTGAAGAAGTACTGGGTGATCGCGCTGTTCGCCCCGGCGTTGGCCTTGCGGACGAAATTGCGTAGATCGTCTTCGAAATTGCGCGCCTGCGGGTGCATCTCCGGGTAAGCAGCGATTTCGATGTGGAAGTGATCACCGGTTTCTTCACGAATGAAGCTCACCAGTTCATTGGCGTGGCGCAGCTCGCCGCTGGCCATGCCCATGCCCGAGGGCAGGTCGCCGCGCAGGGCCACGATGCGTTTGATACCCGCTGCCTGGTACTGGCCGAGCAGGCCGCGAAGGTCGTCCTTGCTGTCGCCGACGCACGACAGGTGAGGCGCGGCCGGGACTTGGACTTCACTTTCGAGCTGCAGCACGGTGTTCATCGTGCGATCGCGGGTCGAACCGCCGGCACCGTAGGTGCAGGAGAAGAAATCGGGTTTGTGGCTGGCCAGCTGGCGGGCAGTGGCGATCAGTTTTTCATGCCCAGCATCGGTCTTCGTCGGGAAGAATTCGAAGCTGTAGCGACGGTCTTGGGACATGGTCATATCCTTGGAAACTCGTAAGCCGGTAAGGCCTGCAGACCCCTTCCTGGAGCGGGTTCATGTGGGAGCGAGCCTGCTCGCGATTGGCATCGCCTCGGTCCGATCGCTGGATCGAGGTGTCTGCATCGCGAGCAAGCTTTGCTCCCACAGGCCCGCTCCCGAAGGGAGGGGCGCCGGTCAGTAGCGGTAGGCGTGCGGCTTGAACGGGCCTTCGACGGCGACGCCGATGTAGTCAGCCTGTTGCTTGGTCAACTGGGTGACCACGCCGCCGAAGCCGCGGACCATTTCCAGGGCCACTTCCTCGTCGAGTTTCTTCGGCAGGACTTCCACGGTCAGGCGCTCGGCTTTCTGGGCTGGCGACAGGTCGGCGTACTTCTGGCCGAACAGGAAGATCTGGGCCAGCACCTGGTTGGCGAACGAACCGTCCATGATCCGGCTCGGGTGACCGGTGGCATTGCCCAGGTTAACCAGGCGGCCTTCGGCCAGCAGGATCAGGTAGTCGTCGTTCTGCGGGTCGAAGCTGCCGGTACCGGTGCGGTGGACCTTGTGCACCTGTGGCTTCACTTCTTCCCAGGCCCAGTGCTTGCGCATGAAGGCGGTGTCGATTTCATTGTCGAAGTGACCGATGTTGCACACCACGGCGCGCTTCTTCAGGGCCTTGAGCATGTTGGCATCGCAGACGTTGACGTTGCCGGTGGTGGTCACGATCAGGTCGATCTTGCCCAGCAGGGCCTTGTCGACGCTCGCTTCGGTGCCGTCGTTGATCCCGTCGATGAACGGCGAAACCAGTTCGAAGCCGTCCATGCAGGCTTGCATGGCGCAGATCGGGTCGACTTCCGAAACCTTGACGATCATGCCTTCCTGGCGCAGGGACTGGGCCGAACCCTTGCCCACGTCACCGTAGCCGATCACCAGGGCCTGCTTGCCCGACAGCAGGTGGTCGGTGCCGCGCTTGATGGCGTCGTTGAGGCTGTGGCGGCAGCCGTACTTGTTGTCGTTCTTGCTCTTGGTCACCGAGTCGTTGACGTTGATGGCCGGGATCTTCAGTTCGCCCTTGGCCAGCATGTCCAGCAGGCGGTGCACGCCGGTGGTGGTCTCTTCGGTCACGCCGTGGACGTGTTCCAGCACGGCCGGGTATTTCTTGTGCAACAGCTCGGTCAGGTCGCCGCCGTCGTCGAGGATCATGTTGGTGGCCCATGGCTGGCCATCCTTGAGGATGGTCTGCTCCAGGCACCACTCGTACTCCTGCTCGGTCTCGCCTTTCCAGGCGAACACCGGGATACCGGCGGCGGCGATGGCGGCGGCGGCCTGGTCCTGGGTGGAGAAGATGTTGCACGACGACCAGCGCACTTCGGCACCCAGGGCAACCAGGGTTTCGATCAGCACGGCGGTCTGGATGGTCATGTGGATGCAGCCGAGGATCTTCGCGCCCTTGAGCGGTTGCTCGCCGGCGTATTTGCGGCGCAGGCCCATCAGGGCTGGCATTTCGGATTCGGCGATGATGATCTCGCGACGGCCCCAGGCAGCCAGGGACATGTCGGCGACTTTGTAATCGGTAAAACCTGCAGGCGTGATAACAGCGCTCATGAAGAGCCTCCATTCGTAATGTATGCGAATGGGCGCCGTTGTGCGTTTAGAGTCCATGCAGGTTGCCCCGTACGAACAACGCCCCATCCGAGCCTGACAGGTCGAGCCTGCTGCAGCGCCCCTCGGACAGGTGGCGGGAACGGTCCAGCGAGGACCGGCTAAAGCGGTGGCGATTATAACGGGCCGGGCCGATCTGCCAAAGGGTTTCTGTCGGCAAATCAAAATTGCCGATGGTCGTTATAGGACCCGCGACGTAGAGCCCGGCCGGCTGGTCTGCCATGATGCAGCCATTCATCGGCCAGACACTCAGGAGTGATCATGAATTTCCACACCCGCAAGTGGGTCAAGCCCGAAGACCTCAACCCCAACGGCACGCTGTTCGGCGGCAGCCTGTTGCGCTGGATCGACGAAGAGGCGGCCATCTACGCCATCGTCCAGCTCGGCAACCAGCGGGTGGTCACCAAGTACATCTCGGAGATCAACTTCGTCAGCGCCTCGCGCCAGGGCGACATCATCGAACTGGGGATCACCGCCACCGAATTTGGCCGTACCTCCATCACCCTGACGTGCGAGGTGCGCAACAAGATCACCCGCAAGAGCATCCTGACCGTGGAGAAAATGGTTTTCGTCAATCTTGGGGAGGACGGTTTGCCAGCGCCCCATGGGCGGACCGAGATCAAGTACGTCAAGGATCAGTTTCAGGATGCCGTTGTCGAATGATGTCCGCGGCGTAGCCATCGCGAGCAGGCTCGCTCGCACATGGTCTTCGGGTCCATCAGGGAATTTGTAATCGCCACCCATTCCTTTGTGGGAGCGAGCCTGCTCGCGATGACGGCTTCAAGGCGACGAGTATGAGGCCCGCCACTGAACAGCTCCAGGCGCCACGTGTCGTAGCTACATCACGCCACCGGTTCAGGAGCTGTATGGACACTCACAAAGACGGCAAGACCCCTGACCTTTCGGCTCAGGAACAACACGAAGTCCAACGCAACCAGCCGCCGCGGGCGGCGGTGTTGCATGAAATCATCCGCACCCAGGGTGACCAGGAGCTGGAGCGCAGCATCGCCGCGCTCTGGTGGTCGGCCCTGGCGGCTGGCTTGACCATGGGCCTGTCGCTGATGGCGATGGGGCTGCTCAACTCCCGGCTGCCGGACCATGAAGGCTTCAAGGTGATTGCCAGCTTCGGCTACTGCGCGGGCTTTCTCGCGGTGATCCTGGCCCGCCAGCAGTTGTTCACCGAAAACACCCTGACCGCCGTGTTGCCGATCATGAGCAAACCGACCCTGGCCAACTTCGGTCGGTTGCTGCGGCTGTGGGGCGTGGTGTTGGTGGGCAACCTGTGTGGCACCCTGCTGGTGGCCTACGTAATGCTGCACCTGCCGATCTTCGATGCGCGCACCGACCAGGCCTTCCTGGAAATCGGCCGCAAGGTCATGGAGAACGACACCGGCCAGATGTTCGCCAAGGGCATCATTTCCGGCTGGATGATCGCCACCATGGTCTGGATGATCCCGTCCATGGAAAGCGCCAAGATGTGGACCATCATCCTCATCACTTACCTGATGGCGCTCGGCGACTTCACCCACATCGTGGTCGGCTCGGCGGAAGTGTCCTACCTGGCGTTCGCCGGCCAGCTGTCCTGGGAAGACTTCTGGATGGTCTTCGCCGGGCCGACGCTGGCGGGCAACATCATCGGCGGCAGCTTCATCTTTGCCTTGATCAGCCACGCGCAGATTCGCAGTGAAGTGGGCCCGCCAAACGTCAAGCCATCCGATCAGCCAAGGCGGCCCGCCGACTCGGCGTGAACGGGTGCCCGATGCCGGGCCCCCGGCCCGGGCGTCGACAAGTTGAACTGCATGTCGCGCAGCGTCCTGCGGGTTGTCGACTCAGGATCGAGCATGCCCGTGTAGCGCGATCGGTAGTTCGTGATGACCCGTTCAAGCGATCGATTGAATGCGGCCTTTTGCTCGCTTGAATGGCTGGAGCTCCCCGGCTCCTGCAACTCCCGGAGTTCCCGGATGGCACCATTGATCAGCTTGATGTTCCCATCGGGCTGGCCGCCGAGAAAGCGTGCGGGGTTGAGCACGTGCTGCACGACGTTGGAGATCCGCGTGGCAATGTCCTGCAGGTGCATGTTCTCGACAGCCTGCTGGGTCACCTCGGAAAGGGCCCCCGGCGCATCCTTGTCCCATTCGACGGCGGCCTGGAGGAACTGCATGAAGTCCGGGTCATTGCCGTGATTGAGGCGTTTGGCCAGCCACTCCAGCTTGCCGGGCTGATCCGCTAGCTGGTCGAGGGCCCAGATGGCCCTGCGTATCGGCGGCGTGGGTTCAAGCGTGGCGGACGTCTCGTTGGCCTGTTTGATCGCTGTCTTCAATTGCGTCAACGCCTCTTGCGCCTGCTCCCTGAAGGCGATCAGCCCGGCGCAGGCTTCGTCGCCTGCCAGCTCTGGGCTTAGCTGTGCGAAATCCTTGTCGCCAAAGGCCAACAGGGCGTCTTCGATCGAGGTGAAAGAAAAGGTTTGCCGGGTGGCTTTGCGATCTTCCAGATGGGTCTGGACAGCCTTGCGCAACGCTTCCTGGAGAAGATTCTTGGTGTCCTTGGGCATGCTGAAATTCACCGTTCCGTTCAACAGGCCGCGGTAATCGCCTTCGGCAATCTTCAGCGGCACGACGACGATCTGCTCGGCAAACGACTTCAGTTGCTCGGCGTTCCAGGCGGAGCTGGCCGTGTAGGGGGCCTTGAGGACACGGTCGATCAGGGCTGAAAGGCCCGTGCCCCGTTGGGCTTCCTGGGCCGATGCCTCTGCCTCGAATACCAGGATCAGAGGCTCGCCTTCCGGAATCGGGCCCATGGACGTCACCGGGTTATAAATGGCACTGACCGGCGTATTGTTCAGGATGCCGCCATCGGCACAGGGCAGGGTGGCGCCCGTCAGTTGGAACGGCTGTTCTTGCAGGGTCGGCTTGCTGAACACCAGCGGCAGCGATGCGGATATGAGCGCGGCCACGGCAATGTCCATGTCGGGGGTCAGGGCCGCGCTGAAGACCACCGATTGCGTGCCCTCTTCGAACATGGCGGTGCCGTTGATTTCCAGGGATTTGAGTTGCGGGATCTCTTGGCTAAGCACTGCCAGGTCGGCAAAGGTGACGTATTGGTGCTCCTGCACCTTGGCAACCGCTTGTTGCGCCTTTTCGGACAGCGGCTTCGGATGTTCCTTGCAACGCTGCAAGAGCGCCGCGCAGGACTTTTCCCGAATCATGTTTTCCAAGGGCACTCCCTTGGAGCCCAGGCGTGGCAACAGATCACACAGCAACTGCGCCAGCGGAATCTTTTTCAGTTTCTCGCCCAGGTTTGAAAACCCCTTCTGCCAGGCAGAAATCTTAGGGTCGCTGCTGTCGAGCAGGGACACGAGGGACAGGTTGTCGGAGATGTCGTCGAAACCCGCATGACTCATGCCGCTGGCGAGCAGCGCGGCCGATATGGCCCCCGCCGAGGCGCCTGAAATTTCCCGGATAAGGTCCATGACGCCGCTGGCTTCCAGCTCTTTGACGAGGCCGGAGTAGGCCACCCCCTTGGCGCCTCCGCCACTGAGCGCCAGCACGGTGATGGGCGGTCGATCCAGCGTGACCTGGACACTGCCGTCTTCGTTTCGAACGAGGGTGATCGACCGGTCTGTGGCGTTGCAGGCCAGTTGTTCGGGGAACTCAGGGGCGGCTTGGGTAGCGGGGCGGTCCAGGTTTTCAGCAGGGAGGGCGGAAGGGGTGTGTTGCGAGATAGCTAGCATGGCTGGTTCGTTCCGTGTGCCAGGGAGGAGGACCGAACTGTAAGCAAGATCTGAGGGAAAACTGCGTTGTGACTCAATTGGACAACTATCCGCCGGCGGCCGACAACCGCCGGCGGAGATCAATCAAAAGCCCTCTGGAACAAGGCTTCTGGCAGGCCGGTAAATTAACTCGCGCAGGCGGGGACAAAGTCGTACCGAACGCGTCGTACATTCATCCATGGGACGGGGCCGATTTCCCAAGGCCCTCAAGCGGCGGCGGCCGCCATGCGTCGTTGTCGTTGGATGAAGAACAGGGCGGTCAATACCGTGAGGCCGCCGACCGCGGCCCCGGTCCACGGCAGATCCGCCAGGTTGGCACCGCTGGCCACCACCAGCCCGCCGATCCAGGCACCGGCGGCGTTGCCGAGGTTGAAGGCGCTCTGGTTCAGGGTCGAGCCGAGGTTGGGGGCATCGGAGGCCTGGTCGATGATCAGCAGTTGCAGGATCGGGCACAGGGCGAAGGCGAAGATGCCCCACAGCACCAGGGTGATCGCCGCGGGAATCACCGACTGGCTGGTCTGGCTGAACGCGGCCAGGACCAGCACCACGGCCAGGGCCATCGCCACCAGCGCCGGCAACAGGCGTCGATCGGCCAGGCGCCCGCCGAGGAAGCTGCCCGCCGTCAGGCCGACGCCGAACAACAGCAGCATGACGGTGACGCCGTGGGGGCTGACGCCGGTGATGTCCTGCAGGATCGGTGCGATGTAGGTGAACACGCTGAACAGGCTGGTGGAGGCCAGCACGCTCATGCCCAGGGCGAGCAACACGTTGACCTTGCCTAGGACCTTGAACTCGCTGGCCAGGTTGGCTTTTTCCATGGGGATTTCCCGGGGCAGCCAGGCCCATTGGGCGATCGCCGCGACCACGCCGATGACCGCCACCGCCCAGAAGGTCGAGCGCCAGCCAGCGTATTGCCCCAAGGCCGTGCCCAGCGGCACGCCCAGCACATTGGCCAGGGTCAGGCCGGTAAACATCATTGCGATCGCCTGGGCCCGCTTGTTCGGCGCCACCAGCCCGGCAGCCACCACCGAGCCGATGCCAAAGAACGCCCCGTGACACAGTGCGGTGATGACCCGGGCGGCCATCAGCGTGGCGTAGTTCGGCGCGAGGGCGCAGAGCACGTTGCCGAGGATGAACATCAGCGTCATGCCCAGCAGCGTCGCCTTGCGCGGCATGTTGGCGGTGCCGATGGCCAGGATCGGCGCGCCGAACACCACGCCCAGGGCGTAGCCGGTGATCAACAGCCCGGCCTGGGGAATGCTCACGGCCAGGTCACGGGCGACATCGGGCAACAGGCCCATGATGACGAATTCAGTCGTGCCGATGCCGAAAGCGGCGACGGCCAAAGCAAGCAAGGCGAGTGGCATGCGCAAGGTCTCTGTCTATAGTCTTGACGCTCTGATCAGGCATACGCATGCCGGCGTCCCGGTTCGAATGAACGAGGCGCTGGCGGATTTTGTTGGAATTGGTCTATGCGCAACTGAGGGCGGCGTGGTCGCCGGCAGTATAGACGGCTGTCGATGGATGCGTGAACCTGATGGCACCGCTCGGCATGCGAACCTTTTGCCCGGCCGTGGCTCTTAGCCTGCAGGCGGTTGCCGGTTGGCAGGCTGTTCACGTCCTGTTTTGCGTCACACTCAAACATAGAACTCGAAGAAGGAAATGCGTCATGACGGTTGCCCTGTGGTGTATCTTGATCGCCTTCATCCTGCCCTACCTGTGCATCGGCATTGCCAAGGCCGGTGGAAAATTCCGCTTGCGGGACAACCACGACCCGCGGGATTTCCTTGAAAGCCTCGACGGCGTTCCCCGGCGTGCCTACGCTGCGCAACTGAACAGCTTCGAAATCAACCCGGCGTTCGCGGCCGCGGTCATCGTTGCGCACCTGGCCGGCAATGCCGAACTGGTAACCATCAACGTGCTGGCGGTGCTGTTCATCACCAGTCGCCTGCTCTACATCATCTGCTACCTGGCGGACTGGGCGATCCTGCGTTCGCTGGTTTGGCTGGTGGGGGTGGGGCTGGTGGCGAGTTTCTTCTTCGTTTCGGTCTGAGCCTGGCTTCAGGCTTTCGGGGGTATTCGCTGGCCTCATCGTGAGCAGGCTCGCTCCCACAGGAACATTGGTCGATGTGGGCGCGAGCCTGTTCGCGAGGAGGGCGGCACTGAGGGCAAGCCCTCAAGGATTGGCGCTGACGGCATTCGCCACCTGCGGCACTTGCGGCAACCCCATGCCCTTGGGCCACAGCATCCAGATCTGGCCCTGCTGCTTCATGTCCCCGGCCAACTGCCCGGCGGCGTCGCCGGTGCCCCAGAACAGGTCGGCCCTGACTTCGCCGGTAATCGCGCCGCCCGTGTCCTGGGCGGCGACGGGGCGGTTCAGGGGGCTGCCGTCGGGGCGCGTGGTGGACAGCCAGAGCAGGCTGCCCAGCGGGATCACCTTGCGATCCACCGCCACGCTGTAGCCGGCGGTCAACGGTACGTTCAACGAGCCTCGCGGGCCTTCGTTGCTGTCGGGGTTGCGGTTGAAGAACACGTAGCTGGGGTTGCTGCCCAGCAACTCGGGAATCCGGTTCGGGTTGGCCTTGGCCCAGGCCGCGATGGTGCCCATGGTCACGTCTTCCTTTTTCAGCTCGCCCTGTTCCACCAGCCAGCGGCCGATGGGCCGGTAGGGATGGCCGTTCTGGTCGGCATAGCCGATGCGCAACTGGCGGCCGTCATCGAGGCGAATGCGACCCGAGCCTTGGATTTGCAGGAATTGCAGGTTCATCGGATCGGTGAGCCAGGCGATCACCGGCGCCTTCACCCCGTTGGCCTCGATGGTGGCGGCGTCGTCGTAGGGCTTGAGCACCCGACCTTCGAGGCGGCCGCGCAGGCGCTTGCCCTTGAGTTCGGGGTAAAGGCTGTCCAGTGCCACGATGATCATGTCGTCGGGTACGCCGTACACCGGGACGTTCGCGTTGGCCGTGCGGGTGAGGCTGCCTGGGTAGACCGGCTCGTAGTAGCCGGTGATCAGGCCGTTGGGGCTGTTATCGCCCGAGCGCAGCCCATAGACGTCCAGGTGTTGCTTGAGGAAATTGCGTACATCGGCTGCGGTCTGCGGCACATTGGCCGCCGCCGCGCAGGTCGGGCCCCAGCTCGCGTCCGCCTTGAGCCGGGTGCAGGCGCTGCGCCACGAACCGAAACCGGCCAGCAGATCCTGGTCGGACACGGGCGGCAAGGCCTCCCACGGGGCGCTGACGTACGTGGCGAGGGCATGGGTCTGGGGCTCCTCGGGCTTTTCGCCGCGATTGCAGCCGGCCAGCAACGCGATCAGCGGTAGGGTCAACGCCAGGCCTTTGTGCCAGGTCTTGATGCGGCTGTTCATGAAGATTTCCCTTGCAGTCATCCGAACGCTGTCAGGCGCTCGAACAACCCGTATTGTTGATAGGGCCATTGGTCTTTGCCGATGACCCGAGGATACTAACCGCCGTTTCCTGTCCCGAGGCCAAGATGTTTGTAAAACGAGTTTCCCTGGCTGTACTGGCTTGCCTGCTGTTGTCCGCCTGTGGCGGCGTCGATCCCAACTCGCCCCTGGGCCAGCGCAAGGCGATCTTCAAGCAGATGCTCAAGACCAACGAGGAGCTGGGCGGCATGCTACGCGGTCGCGTTCCCTTCGATGGCACCCGATTCGCCGCGGGCGCGGTGCAGCTCGATCAACTGTCCCACGAACCCTGGAAACATTTCCCGCAGGTGCGTGAGCAGGATCACACCAGCGCCCGGGATGAGGTCTGGCAGAAACAGGCGCGCTTCCAGGAACTGGCCCGCCACCTTGAAGCGGCCACTGGTGAACTGGTGACCATCAGCCAGGTCCAGCCCTACAAGGCCAGCAACCTGGGGCCGGCCGTGCAGAAGGTCGAGGATGCGTGCAGTGCCTGTCACAAGGAGTTTCGCGATCATTGAAGGGTAAGCTTCAGGCTCACTTGTCCAACTCATCCACGGCTTCCTGCAGTTCCTTGCGCGAAGCCGCCAGTTTGTCCTTGCGCTTGTTGATTCGCTCGGCATCGCCTTTCTTCATGGCCTTTTCCAGGTCGGCCTGGCGTCGGCTGACTTCGTGCTTGGCTTCGAGCACCTTGTTTTCACGTTCCTTGCGCAAGGACGCGTCGGTGCAGTGGGTGGTGACTTCGCTCAGCGCCGTCTCCAGGCCGGCCTGCTGATCCGGGTTGCCACGGGACTTGGCCAATTCGATCTGGTTGATGATGCCTTGGCGCTTGGCCGCGCAGCCGGTCAGCTCCGGGCCTTGTTCGTCCGCCAGCAAGGGGGTGGCCATGGCGCTGCACAAGACCAGCAGGGCAACGGGGGACAGGAAATTCATAGCAACTCCGTAAAAAATCGCGAGCGGGTCGACACCGGTGCGCTGTTGGAACGCATGCCGGCCCCTTGGGTTCCACCCTCGGCGCCGGGATTAAAACCCATCGACCCCGGCGGTGCGTAATACGTCAGTCAGGGCCAGCACCTGCGGGTCGCGAAAAAACGCGCTCAGTTGCGCGGCGCGTTCCGGTCCGATGCCGGCCTCGGCTTGCCATTGTTCGGTGTTTCGCTCTGCCAACGCCTGCCATGGCCCGTCCAGCCGAGCCTCGCCAGTGGGCGGCAGGCCCAGGGCCTTGAGCCATTGCTGGAAGGGACGTTGCCGGGCACTTCGCAGGCTGGCGAGCAGGCGGGCGCTGCTGAGTTCGCCGAATCCGCCAATGTTAGCAAGCTCGGCGGCATCGAGGGTCAACCAATCCAGCAATCCGTCGAGTCGACCGGCGGCCAGGAGTTTTTTCCAGGTCCCCGGACCGACATGGGGCAGCGCCAGCCCATGCTTGCCGCTCAACCACGCCAGGCGCGCGAGGAACTGGTCTTCGCAACCGGGCGTCGGTTGCCAGCAACTCAGCCAGTGGTAATCGGCAGGCGTCGGCACCTCGAGCGGCAGGCGCTCGACGTTACGCAGCACGACGCTGTCGAGTCGCGGGATGGTGAGCCCGGCCAGGCTGATGGCGACCTGGTCGCCGGGGCGGATGTCCATTGCCTCCCAGTGCTGGAGGGAGCTGACGCTCACCCGGCGGATCCGGCGGTCGTCGAGCCGGATGGGTTCGAGTTCCAGCACCGGGGTGATGCGCCCGGTGCGGCCGATCTTGAAGCGTACCTGGCGGACTTCGGCGAGCGCCTGGGCATGGGGGTACTTCCAGGCCACGCTCCAGAACGGCGGCCTGGCCTGCCAGCGGTCGGCGGGCGGTCGACGGCTCTGGCGCAGGACGATCCCGTCGCTGGCAAACGGCAGGGGCGAACGGTACCAATGGTCGCGCCAGCGCTTGGCATCGGCCAGCGTCCGCACCGGTTGTGTGTAGTCCAGGGTGCCGGTGAAGCCCAGTTCGCCCAGCCGGGCCATCCGTTCGGGCAGGGTTGGCGGGCCTTCGGGCCAGTCCCAGATGAACAGCCCCATGTAGATACCGTCCTGAAGCGACAGGCTGGAGCGCATCATCAGGCCCGCGATCGTCCCGCGTGCATTGAGGCTGCCGCGGCTGGCCTGGACATGGTCGTCCAGGCGCCAGTACAGCTCGCCCTGGACCAACAGGTCCACCGGCTGGCGCAACCGTTGGGGAATGCTGGCGATCTTGCGCACGGCCCAGGTCCAGTCCTGCCCCCGGACACCGTCGCCTCGGCTGATCGCCTGGTGCAGATGCCCCTGGCGATAGATCAGGCTCACGGCCACGCCATCGACTTTCGGCTGAACCCAGACATCGTCCTTGCCTTGCAGCCAGACCCGTACGGCCTCGGCATCCTTGAGTTTGTCCAGGCCGGTATGGGCGATCGGGTGGGGTACCTTGCCGCCCGCCGTCCGCAACGATGTGTCCGGTGCCTTGAGATCGAAGCAGGCGCGCCAATGGTCTAGCCGGGCGCGGGTCTGGTCATAGAGTTCGTCGGCCACCAGGGACCGGCCGAGGCGGTGATAGCTGTCGTCCCAGCTATCGATGCTTTGTTGCAGGGCGCCGACCCGTGCCTGGGCGTGCTCGGCGGACCAGTCGGGGCAGGGCGCCGCGATGGCGGGGCAGACAATCAATGTGAAGCAGGTGATGAAGAACAGAAACGGCAGCATCGAAGCGTCCTTGCTCGTGGGTGTCCCTGAAGGCTAGCCAGGGATACGGCAGGCGCGAGGCCCGGAGCGTTACCGGATTTTGCCGGCGTGATGGCAAAGCCGCGGCGGTACAGTGCGGGGTGATTTAGTCTCGCAACTGTCCCTTGAAGCCATCGCGGGCCGGTGCAGAATGACCCTTCGATCCCTCCGCCAGGTGCGCCCCGATGAACCTGACCACGCTCGCCGTCTTTATCCCCGCCTGCTTCGCACTGAACATGGCGCCAGGGCCGAACAACCTGTTGTCCATCAGCAATGCTTCGCGCTATGGCTTCGCCCGGGCGTGCAGCGGCGGCCTCGGGCGCCTGCTGGCCTTCGCGATCATGATCGCCCTGGCCGCATTGGGGCTGACCGCGGTGCTGCACACGTCGGAACTATTGTTCATGGGCATCAAGCTCATCGGGGCGGGCTATCTGCTCTACCTGGCCGTGCAGTTGTGGCGGGCGCGGCCCGAGGCGGCAGGCGATTCAACGGTCGCCTCGATGAGCAGGGCTAGCCTGGCGCGCCAGGAGTTCCTGGTGGCCATCGGTAATCCGAAGGCGATCCTGCTGTTTACCGCGTTCCTGCCCCAGTTCGTCGATCGCAGCGGCACCGTGACCCAGCAGTTCGCGGTACTGGGCGGCCTGTTCCTGGCGTTGGAGTGCGTTGCCATCGGCTTGTATTGCTACATGGGCCTTCACGCGCGGCGGCTGTTCGCCCGGCCAAGCGGCAAGCGGCTGTTCAACCGGATGTGCGCGGGCCTGCTGGCGAGTGCGGCGTCGTTCCTGCTGGTGGCGCGGCGGTCTTGATTCAGGGCTGGGCCCTGCGGCATGAAAAAGCCCCTGGCGAGCGAGTCGCCAGGGGCTTTTCAACACCAGCGGGTATTACAGGCCGGCGGCGGCGCGCAGGGCGTCGGCGCGGTCCGTCTTTTCCCAGGTGAAGGTGGTGAAGGTGTCGTCGCCGACGCTCCGGGTCTGCGGCGTGCGGCCGAAGTGACCGTAGGCGGCGGTTTCCTGGTACATCGGGTGCAGCAGGTCGAGCATGGTGGTGATGGCGTACGGACGCAGGTCGAACACTTCGCGCACCAGCTGGATGATCTTGTCGTCGCCGATCTTGCCGGTGCCGAAGGTATTCAGCGAGATCGAGGTCGGCTGGGCGACGCCGATGGCGTAGGAGACCTGGATCTCGCAGCGCTCGGCCAGGCCGGCGGCGACGATGTTCTTGGCCACGTAGCGACCGGCGTAGGCTGCCGAACGGTCGACCTTCGACGGGTCCTTGCCGGAGAACGCGCCGCCGCCGTGACGGGCCATGCCGCCATAGCTGTCGACGATGATCTTGCGACCGGTCAGGCCGCAGTCGCCCACCGGGCCGCCGATGATGAAGTTGCCGGTCGGGTTGATGTGGAACTGGGTGTCCTTGGTCAGCAATTCGGCAGGCAGCACGTGCTTGACGATCAGCTCCATCACGCCTTCGCGCAGGTCCTTATAGGACACTTCCGGGTTGTGCTGGGTCGACAGCACGACCGCGTCGATGCCCACGACCTTGCCGTTTTCGTAACGGCAGGTGACCTGGGACTTGGCGTCCGGGCGCAGCCACGGCAGCAGGCCGGACTTGCGGGCTTCGGCCTGGCGCTGCACCAGTTGGTGCGAGAAGGTGATCGGTGCCGGCATCAGCACGTCGGTCTCGTTGCTGGCGTAGCCGAACATCAGGCCCTGGTCGCCGGCGCCCTGGTCTTCCGGCTTGCTGCGGTCAACGCCCTGGGCGATGTCCACCGACTGCTTGCCGATGATGTTCATCACGCCGCAGGTGGCGCCGTCGAAGCCGACGTCGGAGCTGTTGTAGCCGATGCCCAGGATCACGTCGCGCACGATCTGTTCCAGGTCGACCCAGGCCGAGGTGGTGACTTCGCCGGCGATGATCGCCACGCCCGTTTTCACCAGTGTCTCGCACGCCACGCGGGCGAATTTGTCTTCCGCAATGATGGCGTCCAGCACGGCATCGGAAATCTGGTCGGCGATTTTGTCCGGATGCCCTTCAGACACGGACTCGGAGGTGAAAAGGGAGTATTCGCTCATCTCGATGTTTTCCTACAAGTTACCGTTGGTGAGTGTCGTCAGTCGGTCGCTGGAAGTGGCGAACCTGGATCTGGAAACCATTGCGTAAGCCCACATAGAGGCTTTCCCCGGGCACGAGGCCCGCAGCGGAGGCCCAACGGGCCAGGTCATCCTGTTCAAACCCCAGCCAGAGATCTCCGCAGGCCTCCCTGGCCCAGCTCTGGTTGTGGCTGCATAACTCCGTCACCAGCAGGCTGCCGCCTGGTTTCACCAGGCCAGCCAGGTGCTTGAGGGCATCGGCCGGTGCGGCGAAGTGGTGGAGCACCATGTTCAAGACCACGCAGTCGGCCTGCTGGTCGGGGCCGTCCAGGGCATCGGCCAGTTGCAGGCTGACGTTAGCCAGGTTTTCCCGCTCGCACACCTGGCGTGCCAGTTCGAGCATGGCCGGGCTGTTGTCCAGCGCCGTGACCTGGTGAAAGCGCCGGGCCAGTTCGGGCAGGAACGCACCGTCGCCGGGGCCGACCTCGATTGCGCTGGCGCTGGCCCCGAAGCCGAGTTTGTCCAGCAGCGCCACCACGCTTTCGCGGTATTGCGGCAGGCCGGCGATCAGGTCTTGCTGGGCGCGGAACTTCTCGGCCACCCGGGCGAAAAAGTCCTGGCTGGCGGCGGCCCGTTGCTTGTGGACCTGGGCGATGCGCGCCTGCACATCCGGCGGCAGCTGCAGTTCATCCACTTCGTCGAGCAGCGCCGCATGCAGCTTGCCGCCCAGGAGATCGGTATGGGGCAGGGCACGGCGATAGAAAATGGCGTTGCCTTCGCGGCGCGTCGCCACCAGGTCGGCCTGGGCCAGGACCTTGAGGTGGTGGCTCATGCCCGATTGGCCAATGCCGAAGATCTGCGCCAATTCCAGTACGCCGAACGAGTCGTTGGCCAAGGCGCGCAATACATTGAGCCGCAACGGATCGCCGCCGGCCTTGCAAAGGGCCGCCAGTTCATCGCAATCGTCGTGGCGAATGGAGGGCGCGTGTAAGTTCATAGGGCGGCAGTCTAGTGAGGGGGGCGGCGCATCGCAAGGTCAATATCAAAAAGTTTTGATATTGCGTGATAAATGGCACTTCCCACGGCGAGCTTGACTCTACAAACCATCAGCGGAAAGGTTTCACCTGGCGAATGACGCTTTATCCACCGGAAAAACGCCTGCCGATGACTATCTGTCATTGCCCCGGGGCGGGTGGGTGAGGGAAAATGCTCGCCTTTTTCAGTTTCGTTTTATTCATTCTCGATTCAATTCCCGCAGGAGATCAGCGATGCCCAGCCGTCGTGAGCGAGCCAATGCCATTCGTGCCCTCAGCATGGATGCCGTGCAGAAAGCCAACAGCGGCCATCCCGGTGCCCCTATGGGTATGGCGGATATCGCCGAGGTGCTTTGGCGCGACTACCTCAAGCACAGCCCGAGCAATCCCTCGTTCGCCGACCGCGACCGCTTCGTGCTGTCCAACGGCCATGGCTCGATGTTGATCTATTCGCTGCTGCACCTGACCGGCTATGACCTGTCGATCGATGACCTGAAGAACTTCCGCCAGCTGCACAGCCGCACCCCGGGCCACCCGGAATACGGCTACACCCCGGGCGTGGAAACCACTACCGGCCCGTTGGGCCAGGGCCTGGCCAATGCGGTGGGCTTCGCTCTCGCGGAAAAAGTCCTGGCGGCGCAGTTCAACCGCCCCGGCCACAACGTCGTCGACCACCACACCTACGTGTTCCTGGGTGATGGCTGCATGATGGAAGGCATTTCCCACGAGGTCGCTTCCCTGGCCGGCACCCTGGGCCTGGACAAGCTGGTCGCCTTCTATGACGACAACGGCATCTCCATCGACGGTGAAGTCGAAGGCTGGTTCACCGACGACACCCCCAAGCGCTTCGAAGCCTACAACTGGCTGGTGATCCGCAATGTCGACGGCCATGACCCGGAAGAGATCAAGACCGCCATCGAGACCGCCCGCAAGAGCAGCCAGCCGACCCTGATCTGCTGCAAGACCACCATCGGCTTCGGTTCCCCCAACAAGCAGGGCAAGGAAGACTGCCACGGCGCGCCGCTGGGTGCCGAGGAAATCGCCCTGACCCGCGCCGCGCTGAAGTGGAACCACGGCCCGTTCGAAATCCCGGCCGACATCTACGCCGAATGGGACGCCAAGGAAAAAGGTCGCGCGCTCGAAGCCGATTGGGACCAGCGCTTCGCCGCTTATTCCGCCGAATTCCCTGAGTTGGCCAACGAGCTGGTGCGTCGCCTCAGCGGCGAGCTGCCGGCCGACTTCGCCGCCAAGGCCTCGGCGTACATCGCCGACGTCGCGGCCAAGGGCGAAACCATCGCCAGCCGCAAGGCCAGCCAGAACACCTTGAACGCCTTTGGCCCGCTGCTGCCGGAATTGCTGGGCGGTTCGGCCGACCTGGCCGGTTCCAACCTGACCCTGTGGAAAGGCTGCAAGGGCGTCAGCGCCGAGGACGCCAGCGGCAACTACATGTACTACGGCGTGCGTGAGTTCGGCATGAGCGCGATCATGAACGGCGTCGCGCTGCACGGTGGCCTGGTGCCCTACGGCGCGACCTTCCTGATGTTCATGGAATACGCCCGCAACGCCGTGCGCATGTCGGCGCTGATGAAGAAGCGCGTGCTCTACGTGTTCACCCACGACTCCATCGGCCTGGGTGAAGACGGCCCGACCCACCAGCCGATCGAGCAACTGGCCAGCCTGCGCTGCACGCCGAACCTGGACACCTGGCGCCCCTGCGACGCCGTGGAGTCGGCGGTGGCCTGGAAATACGCCATCGAGCGTAACGACGGCCCATCGGCGCTGATCTTCTCCCGCCAGAACCTGCAGCACCAGGTGCGTGACGCCGGCCAGATCGACGACATCGCCCGCGGTGGCTACGTGCTCAAGGACTGCATCGGCGAGCCGGAACTGATCCTGATCGCCACCGGCTCCGAAGTCGGCCTGGCCGTACAGGCCTACGACAAGCTGACCGCCCAGGGCCGCAACGTGCGCGTGGTGTCGATGCCGTGCACCAGCGTGTTCGACGCCCAGGATGCTGGCTACAAGCAGGCGGTGTTGCCGCTGCAGGTCAGCGCGCGGATCGCCATCGAGGCGGCTCACGCCGATTACTGGTACAAGTACGTCGGCCTGGAAGGTCGCGTGATCGGCATGACCACCTACGGTGAATCGGCGCCTGCGCCGGCGCTGTTCGAGGAATTCGGTTTCACCCTGGACAACATCCTGGGTCAGGCTGAAGAGTTGCTGGAAGACTAAGTCCAGGAATGCATCGCCTGTTCTGACGCCATCGCGGGCAAGCCTTGCTCCCACAGAATATGCACACTCCCACAGGGAAGGTGCCATCCTGTGGGAGCAAGGCTTGCCCGCGATGACTGCGGAACATTCCGCGCTGTACTCCATGGACTCACCCTGGTCAGAGAAACCCCATGCCCCAACCGCGTCCCTACAAAGTTGCACTCAACGGCTACGGCCGGATTGGTCGTTGCGTCTTGCGTGCGCTGTTCGAGCGAGGGGCGAAGGCCGGGTTTGAAATTGTCGCGATCAACGATCTGGCCGACATGGCCAGCATCGAATACCTGACACGCTTCGACTCCACCCACGGCCGGTTCCCCGGCGAAGTGCGGGTCGAGGACGATTGTCTGCATATCAATGGCGACTGCGTGAAGGTCCTGCGCAATGCCACCCCCGAAGGCATCGACTGGGCGTCCCTGGGCGTCGACCTGGTGCTCGAATGTTCCGGTGCCTACCACACCCGCGAAGACGGCATGCGTTTTCTCGCGGCCGGCGCGCCCCGGGTGCTGTTTTCCCAGCCAATGGCCAGCGAAGCGGACGTGGATGCGACCATCGTCTACGGCGTGAACCAGGATTGCCTGGCGGGGGATGAGTTGCTGGTGTCCAACGCGTCCTGCACCACCAACTGCGGCGTGCCGCTGTTGCGCCTGCTGGACCAGGCCATCGGCCTGGAATACGTGTCCATCACCACCATCCACTCGGCGATGAACGACCAGCCGGTGATCGACGCCTATCACCACGAAGACCTGCGCCGCACCCGTTCAGCGTTCCAGTCGGTGATTCCGGTGTCCACTGGTCTGGCGCGCGGCATCGAACGGCTGCTGCCGGAACTTGCCGGGCGAATTCAGGCCAAAGCCGTGCGGGTGCCGACGGTCAACGTGTCCTGCCTCGATATCACGATGCAGACCGTGAGCGATACCGACGCCACCGAGGTCAACCGGATCCTGCGCGAAGCCGCCACCAGCGGCCCGCTCAAAGGCCTCCTGGCCTACACCGAGTTGCCTCATGCCAGCTGTGATTTTAACCATGACCCTCATTCGGCCATCGTCGATGCCAGCCAGACCCGTGTTTCCGGACCCCGGCTCGTGAACATCCTGGCCTGGTTCGACAATGAATGGGGGTTTGCCAACCGAATGCTGGATGTGGCCGAGCATTACCTGCAAGCCGCGACTTCGCTTTCTGCTTCTAAAAAACCTGCTCTCTAAACAGTTACCCAGGAATTGCGACCCATGACCGTGTTGAAGATGTCCGACCTCGACCTGCAAGGTAAGCGTGTACTGATTCGTGAAGACCTCAACGTTCCCGTCAAGGACGGTGTGGTCACCAGCGACGCACGCATCCTGGCTTCGCTGCCGACCATCAAGCTGGCCCTGGAAAAAGGCGCGGCGGTGATGGTCTGCTCCCACCTGGGCCGTCCGACCGAAGGCGAGTTCTCAGCGGAAAACAGCCTCAAGCCCGTGGCCGATTACCTGAGCCGCGCCCTGGGTCGCGACGTGCCACTGGTGGCTGACTACCTGGGCGGCGTAGACGTGAAGGCCGGCGACGTCGTGCTGTTCGAAAACGTACGCTTCAACAAGGGCGAGAAAAAGAATGCCGACGAACTGGCCCAGCAATACGCCGCCCTGTGCGATGTGTTCGTGATGGATGCGTTCGGCACCGCCCACCGCGCCGAGGGTTCGACCCACGGCGTGGCGAAGTTCGCCAAGGTCGCCGCCGCCGGCCCGTTGCTGGCCGCTGAACTGGAAGCGCTGGGCAAGGCCCTGGGCTCTCCGGCGCAGCCGATGGCGGCCATCGTCGCCGGCTCCAAGGTGTCCACCAAGCTGGACGTGCTCAACAGCCTGAGCCAGGTCTGCAACCAGTTGATCGTCGGTGGCGGCATCGCCAACACCTTCCTCGCCGCTGCCGGTCATCCGGTCGGCAAGTCCCTGTATGAACCGGACCTGCTGGACACCGCCCGGGACATCGCCGCCAAGGTCAGCGTGCCGTTGCCGGTGGACGTGGTGGTGGCCAAGGAATTCGCCGAAAGCGCGGCCGCGACCGTGAAGCTGATCGCCGACGTGGCCGAAGACGACATGATCCTCGACATTGGCCCGCAAACCGCGGCCAACTTCGCCGAGCTGTTGAAGTCGTCCCGGACGATCCTGTGGAACGGCCCGGTGGGCGTGTTCGAGTTCGACCAGTTCGGCAACGGCACCAAGGTGCTGGCCCAGGCGATTGCCGAGAGCGCGGCGTTCTCCATCGCCGGTGGCGGCGACACCCTGGCGGCCATCGATAAATATGGCGTGGCCGAGCAGATCTCCTACATTTCTACCGGGGGTGGCGCGTTCCTCGAATTCGTCGAGGGCAAGGTGCTGCCGGCCGTGGAAGTCCTGGAAAGCCGGGCCAAGGCGTGAGGCTGCGTTGACCAGGCAAAGGAGTGTTCTGATGGTCAAGACGTTCACGTTGCTGCTGGCGGCGACGCTGTTGGCGGCCTGCTCCGGTAGCCCGAAGGCCACGCCCCCGGAAACCGGGACGCCGGCGCCTGAGCAAGGCTGCTACCAGGCCGACTGGCAGGCCGAGACCAACCCGGTGCTGAACAAGCGTTCCGGACCGGATGGCCTGGACAAATACGAGACGCAAACCCCGGCCAAGGAACATGGTTGTCCTTGACGGGTCTGACTCTTAACTCAGGGCTGGCGGCGTGCGCCGTCGGTCGAGGAACACGGATGAAAGGCTTGATCGCCGTTGCGGCGTTGGCCGTGCTGGCCGGGTGTGCGCAGTTGGGTTTTCCGGGCGCTTCGGCGCCTGTGGCAGGTTGGACGACCTGGACGTGTGACAGCGAGGCCAAGGTGCTCTGGCGCTATACCGATGCCGCCCATCAGGAAGTCGACGTACGCCTGGGCGGTGCCGACCAGGTCTACCACCTGAAACAGGAGCCGGGCGCCTCGGGGTCGTTGTACAGCGACGACATGCTGGCGTTCCACGTCAAGGGTGAGGAAGGCCTGGTGTACTGGGTCGCCACGAATGACTTGATTGGGCGTGGTTGCAAGGCGCAGTAATACGATTGAACTGATCCACAGCGATCCAAATGTGGGAGCAGATCCAGTGTGGGAGCGAGCTTGCTCGCGATAGCGGTGTATCAGGCAACAGTGATGTTGAATGTACCGCCCTCATCGCGAGCAAGCTCGCTCCCACAGGGATCGCGTCGGTATTTGGGTTGAGCGATACCGAACACGCAGGCCGGGGCCAATCCCCGACCTGCAATGACTTGAATAGCCGCCGCCGCTCCGGCAGGCTGGCACGATTAACGACCCTCGACCGGGAGAGAGACACACATGGCACTTATCAGCATGCGTCAGATGCTGGACCACGCAGCCGAGTTCGGCTACGGCGTCCCAGCCTTTAACGTCAACAACCTTGAGCAGATGCGCGCCATCATGGAAGCCGCTGACAAGACTGACTCCCCGGTGATCGTCCAGGCTTCGGCCGGCGCGCGTAAATACGCCGGTGCGCCGTTCCTGCGTCACCTGATCCTGGCCGCCATCGAAGAATTCCCACACATCCCGGTGTGCATGCACCAGGACCACGGCACCAGCCCGGACGTCTGCCAGCGCTCCATCCAACTGGGCTTCAGCTCGGTGATGATGGACGGCTCCCTCGGCGAAGACGGCAAGACCCCGACCGACTACGAATACAACGTGCGCGTCACCCAGCAGACCGTCGCCATGGCCCACGCCTGCGGCGTTTCGGTGGAAGGCGAGCTGGGTTGCCTGGGTTCGCTGGAAACCGGCATGGCCGGTGAAGAAGACGGCATCGGCGCGGAAGGCGTGCTGGATCACAGCCAGATGCTGACCGACCCGGAAGAAGCCGCCGACTTCGTCAAGAAGACCCAGGTCGACGCCCTCGCGATCGCCATCGGCACCAGCCACGGCGCCTACAAGTTCACCAAGCCGCCAACTGGCGACGTGCTGGCCATCGACCGCATCAAGGAAATCCACAAGCGCATCCCCAACACCCACCTGGTGATGCACGGTTCGTCCTCGGTGCCCCAGGAGTGGCTGGCGATCATCAACCAGTACGGCGGTGACATCAAGGAAACCTACGGCGTGCCGGTCGAGGAAATTGTCGAAGGCATCAAGCACGGCGTGCGCAAGGTCAACATCGACACCGACCTGCGCCTGGCGTCCACCGGTGCCATGCGCCGCCTGATGGCGACCAACCCGAGCGAGTTCGACCCACGCAAGTTCCTCGGTGCCACCGTGACCGCCATGCGTGATGTTTGCATTGCGCGGTATGAGGCGTTCGGTACGGCGGGCAATGCTTCGAAGATCAAGCCGATTTCGCTGGAAGTGATGTATCAGCGCTATCTGAAGGGTGAGTTGAACGCCAAGGTCAACTGAGTTCCTGCTTTGAAAAAACCCGCATTCATGCGGGTTTTTTCATGGCGGGTATCTATCCGTTTCGGACTTCGACCCCAGGGTGGGGGCGAGCCTGCTCGCGAGGACGGCGCTACGAGATTCTCGGAAGCAAACGTTCAGGTGTTGTGATCGATATCCAGCTTGCTGAACGTCACTTTTCCGCCTTCGCTGGTGTAGCCGGTGTTGTCCTGTACATACACCCCTGCCTTGAAATACAGCGGCTTGACCCGCCAGGTGGCGCTGATGGTGGTGTACCAGCTGCGGCCCGCGGCGGTGATGCCCAGGTCGCCGGTACGGTCGAGGTGGATGCGGTAGGAGAAGGCGCGATCGAGCTTCACGCCGCTGGCGACGGTGATCACTCGGGCCTTTTTATCGTCGGGGCGCATCCGGACCTTGGCGACGATGTCGCCGGTGTCGGTGGCGTCCTTGTACTGGTATTCCAGTTTCACCATGGGCTTGTTGCTGTCCTTGGTGTGGATCTGGCCGATCACCACCTTGCCGCTGCTGGGTACCTGGTGGACGACCAGGGTGGCGTTCAGGAAATTGTCGGCCTCGGGGTACAGCCAGTTGCGCAAGGTGCCGTCTTTATAGGTTTCCCTCAACTCACTGCGCGGATAAATCGCGTTTTCCGTCTTGGCCCCGGTCACCGGCGCCCAGAAATACACGGTGCTGCCATCGGAGTTGAAATACTTGTCCTTGAAACCATCCACCAGTCGGGGCGTCTCGATGGTTTTCGGCGGGCTGCCTTCGGGGATGCTCAGGTTCCAGGTTGCTAGATCGACCATGTTCGGATCCTTTCTGTACAAAAGAAATGATTTACGCCATAGCCGGAGGCTGTTTGACGCGCTTTCGAAGACACCGGGGCGCGTACGACTGTCATTCTTCCAATGCGTGTCGGCGGAGGGTTGGCGTCAACGGTCCGTCAGAGTGGCATTTGTCGTTTTTGTGCCCGAAAGGAATGACCGTTGGTCGATTAATCGCGAAATGATTGGAACGATGGCGAATTGGTATCTGTCGCTTTGGGTTTTTTTGACGGGCGACGATGCGCTGGAAGAGGGGGCGGGTCGCCACCCCGCAAGCAGCGTTCCTTGCTGCTTTGACTGCGGGGTGGGATCAGATCTTGTGGTCGATGGCCAACAGGCTGAAGGTCACTTTTCCGCCTTCGGTGGTGTAGCCGGTGTTGTCCTGCACATAAACCCCTGCCTTGAAATAGAGCGGCTTGTCTTTCCAGGTCGGGTCGATGGTGGTCCTCCAGTTGTAACCCGCCGCGGTGATACCCAGTGCGCCCTTCTGATTGAGGTGGATCTGGTAGGAGAACCGGCTGTCGAGTTTGACCCCGGTCGCCACGGTAATGACCTGGCCTTCCTCGTCATCCGGACGCATGCGGACTTTGGCGACGATGTTGCCCGTGGACGTTTTCGTCTTGTATTGGTATTCGAGCTTCACCAGCGGGCTGGTGCTGTCCTTGGTATGGATCTGACCGATCACGATCTTGCCGCTACTGGGCACCTGATTGACCATCAGGGTCGCCTTCAATGAGTTATCCGCCGCGGAGTACAGCCAGTTACGCAGGGTGCCGTCGCTGTAGGTTTCCCGCAGTTCGCTGCGTGGATAAATCGCGTTCGCGGTCTTGGTGCCGGTCACCGGGGCCCAGAAAAACAATGTGCCGGTTTCGGCGTTGAAGTATTGGTCCTTGAACCCTTGTGCCAATCGGGGGGTTTCGATGGTGATGGCCGGGCTGCCTTCAGGAATGCTCAAGTTCCAGGTGTTGAGATCGATCATGTTCGGATCCTGCGTAACGGTTCGCTGTTGCACGCCACATCAGGGAGGCTCTAGTCCAGGCCTTTGAGGCGTAATGGGTATGTCAGGCAGGGTGTTTTCGAGCGCTGCCCGGCGGATGATTGACGTCAAATGTTCGTCGAAATACGTCATTGCAGGTTCTGTGCCTGAGGTGGGTGACCGTTAGTCGGCTATTTCGGGCTTTGTCTGGATGATGGCGTGATGACACCTACTGCTTTTCAAAATCCCGGTCTAGAGTGAGATCTCAGTATTTGTCCGTTTTATTTGTGAAAAGCGGACGTGGCGCCTGATAAGAGAAGCAGCATGGAATGCGCGCAACCTACGCTTGGCGAAGACAACTCTGTCCTTTTGATTGTTGATGACTACCCCGAAAACCTGCTCAGCATGCGAGCGCTGTTGCAGCGTCAGGATTGGCAGGTGATGACGGCGGCCTCGGGTGTCGAGGCCCTCAACCTGCTGCTCGAACACGACATCGATCTGGTGCTGTTGGATGTGCAGATGCCCGACATGGACGGTTTCGAAGTGGCGCGCCTGATGCGCGGCAGCCAACGTACGCGGCTCACGCCGATCATTTTCCTGACCGCCAACGAACAATCCCAGGATGCGGTGATCAAGGGCTACGCCAGTGGCGCCGTGGATTACCTGTTCAAGCCCTTCGACCCGCAGATTCTCAAGCCCAAAGTCCAGGCGCTGCTGGAGCACCAGCGCAATCGCCGGGCCTTGCAGCGCCTGAGCCAGGACCTGGAGGCGGCCAGGGCCTTCAACGCCTCGGTGCTGGATAACGCTGCCGAAGGGATCCTGGTGGTGGACGAGAACGGCTGCATTCGCTTCGCCAATCCGTCCACCTGTCGCTTGCTCAACGCGACGGCGGAGCAGTTGCAGGGGCTGCCGTTGCTGGATTTCCTGCAAAAACCCCACATCCCCGATTGGGGCGAATCCGACATCTACTCGGCTTATTGCCGTGGGCAAACCTTGCGCCTGCACGATGCGGTATTGCGCACCGCCCCGGGCCAGCAGGTGTCGGTGGCATTGTCTTGTGCGCCATTACCCGTGGAGCAGAAGGCCATGGTGGTGACACTGCAGGACATGTCGGTGGTTCGCCACTTGCACCAGCAGCTCGAATACCAGGCGGTCACCGACCCGTTGACCGGATTGCTCAACCGGCGGGGGTTCTACCAGACCGCCGAGAACCTGTTGATGCGCAGCGAACGCCTGGAAAGCAACTGGGTGCTGCTGTACCTGGACCTCGACGGCTTCAAGCGGGTCAACGACCTGCTCGGCCATGACGCCGGGGATCGCGTGTTGCGCTGGGTCTCGGAGCAGTTGAAGGCGTGCCTGCGGCCCTTCGACATCCTCGCCCGCCTGGGGGGAGACGAGTTCACCGCGCTGCTGGACCTGGAGTTCCCGGAGCAGGCGGCCAAGATCGCCGAGAAGCTCATCGAGCGCGTCGCGATCTGCCAGCAGATCGAAGGCATGGACGTGGCGCTCGGGGCCAGCATCGGCATTGCGACCTATCCCGATTGCGGCGCCAACCTCGACGGCCTGCTGCGGGCCTCCGACATCGCCATGTACGAGGCGAAGCGGGCCGGCCGCCAGCAATACCGTTTTTATGACCACGAAATGAACGGTCGAGCCCGTTCACGACTGATGCTCGAAGAAAGCGTGCGTTCGGCTATCGAGAATCGTGAATTCAACCTGGTCTATCAGCCCCAGGTCAGTATCGGCGACGGCCGTATTCGCGGCTTCGAGGCGTTGCTGCGCTGGCAGCACCCGAGCGTCGGCGACGTGCCGCCCGGGCTGTTCCTGCCGTTGCTGGAGGAAGCGCGGTTGATCAGTCGGCTGGGCAGTTGGATCTACCACCGCAGCGGTGCCCAGCGCAAAGTCTGGGAACGCAGGTTTCCCGACAACCTGGTGTTGGGGGTCAGCCTGAGCAGTACCCAGTTCGGCATGCCCAACCTGGTGACCGAGCTGCGCCAGGTGCTGGAGCGCCATGCCTTGAAACCCCGGCAACTGGAGGTCGAGGTGACCGAGGATGCGCTGGTGCGCAACCCTGACGAAACCCAGAAGCAACTGCGGCTGCTGCGTCACCTCGGGGTGCGGGTGGCCCTGGATGACTTCGGTTCCGGGCCGTGCTCGCTGGTGCACCTGCGTGACCTGGAACTCGACACCCTCAAGCTCGACCGGCACCTGATCGCCCGCCTGCCCGGCTCACCGCGGGACGCGGCGCTGGCCGCGTCGGTGATCGACCTGTGCCGCCAGTTGGGGTTGCGGGTGATTGCCGAAGGCGTCGAGACCGCCGAACAGTATCAATGGCTCAAGGCCCACGGCTGCGAGTACGTGCAGGGCTTTCTCGTGGCGCGGCCCCTGGTGGCGGACGACACCGATGCCTTTGCCGAGCCGTTCGACTGGAGCGCGGTAAAGAGCTGAATTCGCTACACTGGCGGCCTCCTTCACTGTGTTGCCGCCCGATGACCGCGCTCAAGTACCTCCAGGCCTATCCGCCCGCCCTACAAGCCCAGGTGCAGCAACTGATCGCCCAGGATCGCCTGGGCGACTACCTGCAGCAGCGCTATCCCGACCGGCATTCGATCCAGAGCGACAAGGCCCTGTACGGCTATGCGCTGGACCTCAAGCAGCAGTACCTGCGTAACGCCCCGGCCATCGACAAGGTGCTGTTCGACAACCGCCTGGACCTGACCCATCGCGCCCTCGGCCTGCACACCAGCGTTTCACGGGTGCAGGGCGGCAAGCTCAAGGCCAAGAAGGAAATCCGCATCGCCGCGCTGTTCAAGGAGGCGGCGCCCGAGTTCCTGCGGATGATCGTCGTGCACGAACTGGCGCACTTCAAGGAGTCGGACCACAACAAGGCGTTCTACCAACTCTGCGAGCACATGCTGCCGGGGTATCACCAATTGGAATTCGACCTGCGGGTGTACCTGACCTGGCGGGACCTGCAACCTCACAAGGAATGATCGGATGGATGTCAGCAAGACCAAGACCAGCTTCTACCGGCGCTTGTACGTGGCGTACCTGATCGACAGTGGCGTGGCCAGCAGCATCCCCGCGCTCACCGAAGTCACCGGCATGCCCCGGCGCACCGCCCAGGACACCGTCGCGGCGTTGGCGGACCTGGACATCGTCTGCGAATTCGAACAACAACAGGGCGCCCGCAATCATGCCGGGGGGTATCGGATACGCGACTGGGGCGCGATCGATCGGCGCTGGATCGAGGAGAACCTGCAGCGGATCAAGGCGGTGCTCGAGTATCCCTGAAGATCGTTGCCTGGGCTGGCCCTATCGCGAGCAGGCTCGCTCCCACAGTCGATCGCGGTTCACCGCGACCCCTGTGGGAGCGAGCTCGCTCGCGATGGCGTCCTCAAGGCCGGTGCATGCCAATGTGTGGAATCCCGTCTTCCAGGTACTCCACGCCCACCGCCTGGAACCCATACCGCCCGTAATACCCTTGCAGATGCGCCTGGGCCGACAGCGAGATCGACGTGCCCGGCCAGTGCTTCTCGGCCTGCTTGAGGCCTTTCTCCATCAGCGTGTGGCCCAGGCCCTGGCCCCGGGCCTGCGGCGCGATGATCACGCGCCCGATCACCACGTCGCTGTTTTGCGAGTGCGGGTCGAGCAGGCGAAGGTAGGCCACCAGTTGGTTGTCCTGCCACGCCATGAGGTGGCAGGTGTCGCCTTCCAGGTCGAGGCCGTCGACGTCCGGATAGGCGCAATTCTGCTCGACGACGAACACGTCGGCGCGCAATTTGAGAATGGCGTACAGCTGTTCCTTGCTCAGGTCACTGTGATGTTTGCAGACCCAATCGATGTCCATTTTTTGAATTTCCTCAAGAACCTGATGCCGATATTAAGCGGGCTTTGCCTGGAAGTCTCTGTGTGCGTCGACTGGAAAAAATTGTGACAAGGGCCAAAATGCCATCATCGGCCTCTCGCTCTGCTGTCTTCTTTGTGTAATCTTCGTTTCAACCTGCGCAGCGGCTTCAATGAGCTAATGTTAGGACCGGATATCTTAGGGATCGCCTTTGAGTTTCGGCTAAAAACAAACCGGGATTTGAACCCGTCAAGGATGTTGGCATGCCGCGATTGCATCGAGCTCTTGCTTTGGTCGGGTTGCTGTTGCTGAGCCACAACGTCTGCGCGCAGAAGTTGCGCCTGGTGGCCGATGGCTGGCCGCCCTTTACCGACGCCACGCTGGTCAATGGCGGACTGGCGACCGATATCGTCAGCACCGCCCTGGCGCGGGCCGGGTATGCCACGGAGTTCGAGCAGGTGCCCTGGGCCCGGGCGATGCTGGGTGTCAGCGAAGGCCGCTACGATGTGCTGATCAACGCCTGGTACAGCGAGGAACGCACCCGCATTGGCCAGTTCTCGGCCGAGTACCTGGTCAATCGCGTGCGCTTCATCAAGCGCAAGGACACCCCCATCGAATACGACGACCTGCAGCAACTGCACGTGTATCCGATTGCCGTGGTTCGCGGTTATGCCTATTCCAGGGCGTTCGATGACGACCCGCAGATGCAGAAGGTCCCGGTGCACAGCTTTGCCATGGCGGTGCGCATGCTGGCCGCCGATCGGGTGAAACTGACCCTGGAGGATGAGTTCGTCGCCCGTTACTACCTGTCTCGCGAATCCCCCAAGGTGCGCAACGCCGTGGAATTCCTGCCCAAGCCGCTGAGCGAGAACAGCTTGCACATCCTGGTCAGCCTGAAGAACCCGGAGCACGAGCAGATCGTGGCGGGGTTCGACCGTGAGATCGCGGCGATGAAAGCCGATGGCAGCTATGAGCGGATATTGAAGCAGCACGGAATGTGAGATGGGGGATCGAGTGGCCTGGACTGGCCTCTTCGCGAGCAGGCTCGCTCCCACATCTGCACTGAGTACGCCTGTGGGAGCGAGCCTGCTCGCGAAGGGGCCAACCCATCCACCTCCACTTTCTAATCCGCGCCAGTCTCCTTGACCAAGTGCGCCGCCAGGGTACGCAACGGTCCCAACTGACGGCAGATCAACGCCAGTTGCGTCTGCACCAGCCGCTGGCCTTCGTCGATCTCGTCGGGCATTTGCTCGAGGGCGTTGGCCAGCGCTTCTTCTTCGTCGCTTTGCACCGCGATCGGTTGCTTGCTCGCCAGGCCCTGGGCGATTTCATCGATGCTGGCCGCCAGTGTCACCCCCGCACCGTCGATCAGATGTTCGCGCACCTGCGCCGGCAGCTCGGTGCCCCGGTGGGCGCCCAGGCCTGAGAGGTAGCTGAGCAGGGTGTGGGACAGCACCAGGAAGCGGAACCCCACGTCGGCTTCCTTACGGAAATGCCCCGGTTCCATCAGCATGTTGGCCAGGGTGGTGGACAGGGCCGCGTCGGCGTTGTGGGCATTGCGCCGGGCCAGGCGGTAGGCCAGGTCATCGCTTTTGCCGGCGGCGTACTGCTGCATGATCTGGCGCAGGTAGATGCTGTTGCACGTCAGCGTGTTGGCCAGCACCTTGTTCAGTCGCCGGCCTTGCCAGTCCGGCAGGAACAGGAACACCGCCAGCCCGGCGATCAGGCTGCCGAGCAGGGTATCGAACAGCCGTGGCAGCAACAGGCCGTAGCCATCGCCCACCTGGTTGAAGCAGAACAGCACCATGATGGTGATCGCGGCCGTCGCCAGGGTGTAGCGGGTCGTGCGGTTGGTGAAGAACACCACCCCGGCGGCAATGGCGAAGCACGATTGCACCAGCGGGTTGGGGAACAGGTCGAACAGCGCCCAGGCCACGGTCAGGCCAATGGCGGTGCCGATGATCCGCTGGCCGAGCTTGCGCCGGGTGGCGCCGTAGTTCGGTTGGCAGACGAACAGCGTGGTGAGGATGATCCAGTAACCCTGGGACGGGTGGATCATGTGCACCACGGCGTAGCCGACGCTCAGGGCCAGGGGCAGGCGCAGGGCATGGCGGAACAGCAGCGAGGTCGGCGTGAACTGGGTGCGCAGGCGTAGCCAGACGTCCTTGAGGTTGCGCGGCGAGCGGTCCAGCAGGCTGCTGTCGGTGGCGTCGGCCAGGGCGTCGGGGTTGCTGGCGTCGCTGAGCAGGCGGTCCATGGTCGCGAGGTTCACCGACAGCGCTCGCAGCGAGCGCAGCAGGCCACGCCAGGCCGGGTTGCTCTGGATCCGCAGGTGTTCCAGGGACGCGTGCAGGTCGTTGAGGGCTTCGGCGAAGGTGTCGTCGTAGACGAACGGCTGGCGCAACTGGATCGATTCGCCCAGGGCCTGGCAGGCCTTGCCCTGCTGGCGCAGCAAGCGCTGGCAACGGAACAGCACGTCACTGTGGAAGAACGCCTCGGCCAGGGCGTTGTAGGGGTAATGGGAAGAACTGGCGCGTTCGTGGATGTCCTGGGCCAGGAAATACAGCTTCAGGTAGCGGCTGACCTTCGACCCCGGCCGGCCATTGCCGACACGATGCAGGATGATCTCCTTGGCGCTGTTGAGCGCGGCGACCACCCGGCCGTTCTGCTGGGCCAGTTCCAGGCGTCGCGCCTCGATGTCCAGTTGGCGGATCGGTTCGAGCAGCGACGATTTGAGCTTCAGGTAGCGCCCCAGCTCGCGAAACAGCCGCGCCAGGCTCTGTTGCACCGGCTGGTTGGAAAACAACGCATGCCATAGCACCGAGAGCAGGCCGTACCACGCCGCGCCGGCCACCAGCAGCGAGGGTTCGTGCCAGAAGTCGGTGACCGCGCCACCGCGCTGGTCCACGCCGATTACCGTGTAGACCGACAGGATCAAGGTGGCCGAGGCGATCGCCCCATAGCGTTCGCCCAGGGCGCCGAGCATGGTCAGGCCGAAGCTCGCCAGGGCCAGGGCGATGATGAACAGGACTGGATACGGGAACAGCAACTCCACCGACAGGGCCGCGACGGTGAAGCACACCAGGGTGACGACCAGGGCGTTGAGGCGACCCTGCCAACTGTCGTCGGTCTCGGCCAGGGCGCTGGCGATGATGCCCAGGAACAATGGGATCAGCAGCCCCATTTCATCCAGGTACCAGCACAGCCCCATGCTGCCGGTCAGGGCGATGAACACCCGCACGCTGTAACTGAACTTATCCAACGCCCAAAGGCGACGCAAAGACTGGCTAAACGAGGTCGATGACATGAAGTGCACGGGCCTGACGGGCAATGACGCTAAATTGAGGCAGTAATGACGCCGACGCAATGGGGGCGATCACATCTGGCAGCAAAAAAGTGTTCCGGCATGCGAAGGACACCTCCACCTCTGTGGGGGGGGGGTTTATCCCCTCGCCCCAAAAGCAGGTACAACATGGGGCGGGCTTAGACGTACTGCGCCGCCGCATAGCCCGATGCCCAGGCCCATTGGAAGTTGAACCCGCCCAGGTGCCCGGTGACGTCGAGCACTTCGCCGATGAAGTACAGGCCGGGGCTCTTCAGCGACTCCATGGTCTTGGACGAGACTTCCCGGGTGTCGACGCCGCCCAGGGTCACTTCGGCGGTGCGGTAGCCTTCGGTGCCGGCCGGGATGACCTTCCAGCTCGCCAGTTTCTCGGCGATGTCCGCCAGTTCCGCGTGGGTGTATTGCTTCATGGGCTTGGAGACGAACCAGGTGTCGGCCAGCAGGTTGGCCATTTTCCTGGTGAACAACTCGCCGAGCAGGGTCTTGAGTTCGCTGTTGGGGCGTTCGGCCTGTTGCTGTTGCAGCCACTGCGGCACGTCGTGGTCCGGCAGCAGGTTGATCTGCACGGTGTCCCCCGGCTCCCAGAACGAGGAAATCTGCAGGATCGCCGGGCCACTCAGGCCGCGATGGGTGAACAGGATGTTCTCGCGAAAACCCTGCCCGTTGCAGCTCACCAGGCAATCCACCGAGGTGCCCGACAGTTCGCTGCACACAGTCTTGAGCTGGTCGGTGATGGTGAACGGCACCAGGCCGGCGCGGGTTGGCAGCAACTGGTGGCCGAACTGCTTGGCCACTTGATAGCCGAAGCCGGTCGCTCCCAGGGTCGGGATCGACAGCCCGCCCGTGGCGATCACCAACGATTGGCAGTCGACGGCGCCGAGGGTGGTTTGCAGGCGGTAGCCGCCGTCGGTTTTTTCGATCTGCGTGATCGATGTGTCCAGGTGCAGGCTGACGCCGGCCTGGTCGCACTCCTCCAGGAGCATGGCGAGGATGTCGCTGGATTTGTTATCGCAGAACAACTGGCCGAGTTTCTTCTCGTGGTAGGGCACGCCGTGCTTGGCCACCAGGGCGATGAAATCCCATTGGGTGTAGCGGGCCAGGGCGGATTTGCAGAAGTGCGGGTTCTGCGAGAGGAAATTGGCCGGCTCGGTGTACAGGTTGGTGAAATTGCAGCGTCCACCGCCGGACATGAGGATTTTCTTGCCGGCCTTGTTGGCGTGGTCCAGCAACAGCACCTCGCGTCCACGGGCGGCGGCGGTCAGCGCGCACATCAGGCCTGCGGCGCCAGCGCCAATGATCACGACTTCGGTAGAGCGCACAGCGGTGTTCCCCTCACAAAATTCTAATTTCACCGACGATCACTGTGGGCGCGGGCTGTGTGGGAGCAAAGCTGGCTCGCGATCCAGGCGCTGCGGTCCTCAAGAGACCGCGGCGTTTTCATCGCGGGCAAGCCTTGCTCCCACACAGCCCGCTCCCACAAGGGGATCTTTCGTTGGATGGAAGATCGCTTACAGGATCCGCACCCGCAACGAGCGGCCCTTGATCTTGCCGTCGTTCAAGCGTTGCAGGGCCTGCTTGGCGATGCCGCGTTCCACGGCCACGTAGGCCTGGAAATCGAAGATCGCGATCTTGCCGACCTGGGCGCCAGGGATGCCGGCCTCGCCGGTCAGGGCGCCGAGGATGTCGCCGGGTCGGACCTTGTCCTTGCGCCCGGCGGCGATGCACAGGGTGCTCATGGCCGGCAGCAGCGGGCCGCCGCCCTGGGGCTTGAGGTTGTCCAACTGGTCCCAGTTCAATGGCGCCTTCTGCAGTTGTTCGATGGCCTGGGCGCGGTGGGCTTCGGACGGTGCGACCAGGCTGATGGCGATCCCGGTTTCCCCGGCGCGACCGGTGCGGCCGACGCGGTGGATGTGGATTTCCGAGTCCCGGGCCAGTTCGACGTTGATCACCATGTCCAACGCATCGATGTCCAGGCCTCGGGCGGCGACGTCGGTGGCCACCAGCACCGAGGTGCTGCGGTTGGCGAACATCGCCAGCACCTGGTCGCGGTCGCGCTGTTCCAGGTCGCCATGCAGGCCGACGGCGGAAATACCCTTGGCGGTCAGGTGATCGACGGTTTCCTGGACCTGCTGCTTGGTGAAGCAGAACGCCACGCAGGAAGCCGGGCGGAAATGCGCGAGCACCTTGACCACCGCGTCCATGCGCTCCTCGGGCGAGATCTCGTAGAAGCGCTGCTCGATCTGCGCGTCGGAATGCAGCGCCTCGGCTTTCACCTGCTGCGGGTCGCGCATGAACTTGGACGACAGCTGCTTGATGCCCACCGGGTAGGTGGCGGAGAACAGCAGCGTCTGGCGACGTTCCGGGGTCTGCTGGATGATGTCTTCGATGGCGTCGTAGAAACCCATGTCGAGCATGCGGTCGGCTTCGTCGAGGACCAGCGTGTTGAGGCCGTCGAGGACCAGCGAGCCCTTGCGCAGGTGTTGCTGGATGCGCCCCGGCGTGCCGACGATGATGTGGGCGCCGTGCTCCAGGGAGGCGATCTGCGGGCCGAACGACACGCCACCGCACAGGGTCAGGACCTTGATGTTGTCCTCGGCACGGGCCAGGCGGCGGATCTCCTTGGCCACCTGGTCGGCCAGCTCGCGAGTCGGGCACATCACCAGCGCCTGGCAACCGAAATAGCGCGGGTTGATCGGGTTCAACAGGCCGATGCCGAACGCCGCGGTCTTGCCACTGCCGGTCTTGGCCTGGGCGATCAGGTCCATGCCCTTGAGGATCACCGGCAAGCTCTGCGCCTGGATCGGCGTCATCTGGGCATAACCGAGCGATTCGAGGTTAGCCAGCATGGCGGCGGACAGCGGCAAAGTATTAAAAGCGGTGGCAATGGTGGTCACGGGGCAGGCCTGCAAAACAAAATGTCGCGCAGTGTAGCAGCCTCGTGCCACTTTCTTCGAACGTTCTGGACGAGCTGTGGGGGCAGGGCCTGCCCTGGGGGCTGGCAAATCCAGAAACTCTGGAACTCTGTGGGAGCAAAGCTTGCTCGCGAAGCAGGCGACGCATTTCCCCAGGAAAACCGAGTCGCCTGCATCGCGGGCAAGCCTTGCTCCCACAAAAATCTCCAAGCCACGAAGCGACTTAGTGCTCGATATGTTCGTCCGAGCGCCGGGGCCGTCTTCCGTCCTGCTTCGACAACTGGGAAAAGATCGTCGCCGCCAGCATCGCCATGACCCCTACGGTCACGAAGGTCAGCTGGAATGCGCCCAGCACCGTTTCCACGCCGTCGTTGCCGACCTGGGCGGTAAAGCCGCCGAGCAGGGCGCCGGCGCAGGCCACGCCCAGGCTCAGGGACAATTGCGCCACCACCGACAGCAGGCTATTGCCGCTGCTGGCGCTGGCGTCGTCCAGGTCGATCAGGGTCACGGTGTTCATCGCCGTGAATTGCAGCGAGTTGATCGCCCCCAGGACAGCCAGGTGCGCCAACAGCAGCCAGTACGGCGTCTGTTCGCTGACCAGGCCCATGCTCGCCAGCATCACGCCCAGGGCCAGGGTGTTGCCGGTCAGGACGATGCGATAGCCCAGGCGCTCGATCAGCGGGCGCGCCACGGACTTGGCGACCATGGCCGCCGCCGCCAGGGGCAGCATGCTCATCCCCGCCTGGGACGGCGAATACCCCAGGGCCACTTGCAGCAGCAACGGCACCAGGAACGGCAGGGCGCCGCTGCCCAGGCGGGCGAACAGGTTGCCCAGGATACCCACGGCGAAGGTCCGGGTCTTGAACAGCGACGGCGGGAACAGCGCGTTCTCGACATGCCCGGCCCGCAACCAATACGCCGCCAGGCAGGCCATGCCGCCGAACAGCAGCAACATCACCCGCAGGTGTGGCAGGTGCAGCTCCCCCAGGCCTTCCATGGCGATGGTGATCAGCACCATTGCCGCGCCGAACAACAGGAACCCCAGGCCATCGAACCGGGTGCGCTCGCTGCCGCGCAGGTCGGGGATGAACTTCCACACCGCATAGCAACCGATCACGCCCACCGGCAGGTTGATGATGAAGATCCAGTGCCAGGTCAGGTATTGCACCATCCAGCCGCCCATGGTCGGGCCGATCAGCGGCCCGAGCAGGCCGGGAATGGTGATGAAGCCCATGATCCGCACCAGCTCCGAGCGCGGGTACGCCCGCAGCACCACCAGCCGGCCCACTGGCAACATCAGCGCACCGCCCAGGCCCTGGATCACCCTTGCGCCGACCAGCATGTTCAACGAGCTGGACAAAGCGCACAGCAACGAGCCGAAGCTGAACAGCAGGATCGCCCCGAAAAAGATCTTCTTGGTGCCGAAGCGGTCGGCGATCCAGCCAGAGGCCGGGATCAGCAGCGCCACCGTGAGCATGTAGGCAATGATCACGCCCTGCATGCGCAGCGGGTTTTCGGCCAGGTCACGGGCCATGGCGGGCAGGGCGGTGTTGAGGATGGTCCCGTCGAGGGACTGCATGAAGAAGGCAATGGCCACCACCCACGGAAGCCAGCGGGCGGTGACGGCGTCGAGCGGTGCGCGGTTGGGCATGGGGCCTCTTGTTCGAGTCAGGGAGTCCGTGGTGGCTGCATCGCGGGCAAGCCATGCTCCCACAAGGACAATGAGCATCCTGTGGGAGCAAGGCTTGCCCGCGATGCTTCTTACAGAGTCAACGTCAGCCGCTTGACCAGTGCCCCCGGCAACAGCATCGAAGCCGTGGCCCGTTGGCTGTAGGTACTGGCCGAGAGCAGAAGTTCCCGCTCCCGGGTCAGGCCTTCGAGTTGACTGCCCAGCAGGCTGTAGACGCTGTCGTCGAAGCGCATGGTGCTGACCGGTGCCTGGATCTGGCCATTCTCGACCCAGAAGGTGGCGAAGCGCGTCATGCCGGTCAGGCGTGCGGCCGGCTGGTCCGAGTAGTTCAGGTACCACAGGTTGCTGATGTACAGCCCGGTGCCGAGGCGTTCGAGGATGTCCTGGTGTTCCAGCGAACCTTCGTCCATGACCAGCGCCGTGGGGTACTCGTAGCGGCTGGCGCCGTTGGCGGCAAGGCCATATTCGGCGGCGCTGCGGGAGTTGACCAGGCGTGCGTTGGCCGTGCCCTTGGCGATCAGCGCCAGGTCGTCACGGGGGTAGCCTTCGTCGGAAAACGCCGGGCTCAAGGAGCCGCTGACCTGTTCGCGCAAGCCGACGGCAGGGCTGAAGGTGGCTTCGTCGGCGTAGAACTTCTGCAGCGGGCTCTGCTTGCTGGCGATCGCCTGGGCGGAGAATCCTCCCCAACTGAGCATGCCCATGATTTCTTCCAGGGCGGCGGGCGCGAGGTAGGCGCGGTATTCACCTGGCGGCAACGTGCGCAGCGGCCGGCCGAGGAACGCCAGCTGCTCGCGGGCCTGTGCGAAGCGCCGGGCGAACCCTTCGCTGCTCCAGTCATGCCCGGCGTAGCTGGCCTTCACCGCCTGGCCGTTTTCGTGGAACAGGCTGAAATCAAAGTTGAAACTGTTGGCCTGGTGCCAGCCAAACGCCCCCGACGAACTGGCGAAGCCGCGGCTGATGGGCCCGGCGGCGTAGATTCCCACCAGGTCCAGGCCGTCGGCGGCGCGGGCGATCTCGGCCACGGCCTGTTCGGTCTCCGGCAGCGGATGATCCTGCACGGCCTGGCTTTGCCAGGGGGTCTGGTTGAGCAACAGGTACGGGTCGCGGGGCAGCAGCGGCAGGGTGTCGCGAAGCTGTTGCAAGCCTTCTTGCAGGCGTTGCACATCGGTCTCGGCCTCGCCGGACAAGGTGATCTGCAGGTCGGCGTGGCGCCCGTCGTCGATCAGTTTGAAACTGACGTTGGCCTGTTGCACCTGCCCGGCCTGGCGAACCTTGCCATGGTTGAAACGTACGAAGGCCGAGGACTCGGCGGCGTAGCCGAGGGTGAACTGTTCGGATTCATGCAGCGCTGCGCGCAACCAATCCACCAGTGCCTTGAAGGCCTCGGCCTGATTGTTCGCGGTGCTCGTATTGACAGCATTCATCAGGCATCTCCCCCAAACACGTCGACATTGCTGAACACACAGGCCGGCGACGCATGCCCGACGCGGATCACCTGGTTCGGTTCGCCCTTGCCGCAGTTCGGCGTGCCCAGCACCTGGGAGGTACTGGCGTCGCCCACCGCCCGCAGGCTCTTCCAGAACTGCGCGGAGATGCCCCGGTAGTTGGGGTTCTTCACCACGCCCTTGAGCTCGCCGTTCTCGATCAACTGGCCCCACTCGCAGCCGAACTGGAACTTGTTGCGGGCGTCGTCGATGGACCAGGAGCGGTTGGTGCGCATCAGCACACCGTGCTCGATGCCCTGGATCAATTGCGCCAGCGACTGGTCGCCGGGTTCGATGTTGAGGTTGGCCATGCGGTCGATGGGCGGGCGATTCCAGCCGCAGGCGCGGCTGTTGGCGACGCCTTCCAGGCCGGCGCGGAACTGCGACAGCGCGCCACCCAGGGGGCGCAGCAACCGGCCTTCACGGATCAGGAACTGCTTGCTCGCCGGGCTGCCGTCGTCGTCATGGCTGTAGCTGGCCAGTTCTTCGGGAATGCCCGGGTCGAACGTCACGTTCAACAGGCTGGAGCCGTACTGCAAGTGGCCGAAATCGCTGGCTTTGACGAAACTGGTGCCGGCGTAGTTGCGTTCGTCCCCGAGGATGCGATCCAGTTCCAGCGGGTGACCGATGGATTCGTGGATCTGCAGCATCATCTGGTCCGGCATCAGCAGCAGATCTCGCGGGCCCTGCGGGGTATTCGGCGCCATCAACAGTTGCAGGGCCTGGTCGGCGATTTTCGGCCCGGCGCCGATCAGTCCACAGCGCTCGATCACATCGAAGCCGCCTTGCTGGCCGAAGTTCTCGCGGCCCAGGGTGCGGGTCTGGCTGTCCTGGCCGTCGAACGCGGTGACGTCCAGGGCCGGATAGATGAAGCGCTGGGCCTGGCGCAATTCGGCGCCGGCGCTGTTGAGGTAGATCTGCTCGACCTGGGTCAGGCCGATGCTGACCTGCCAGTTCACCAGGCGCTCATCCTTGGGCACCGCCGCCGATTCGTCGCCGAGCATCTGGTAGCAATCGCCCAGGGCGGGGAATGCCTGGTCGAAATGCGGCGAGAAATAATCGGCGCGGTCGCTGGCAACCGGCTGCTCGCGCAGGTCGAGCAGCGCATGGGGCTTGAGCTGGCGGGCCTGTCGCTCGGCGCGCTCCAGCGCCGCCTGCAGGCCGCCCTGGGACAGGTCATTGGTGGAGGCGTAGGCCTCGACACCGTTGAACCGCGCGGTGAGCATCGCCCCTTCGTCACGGCTCAGGCTGGGTGGCTCGGCGACATTCTTGCGCACCGACAGATGCTGGCCTGATTCGCGCACATAACGCAGGGAAAAGAATTCCGCGCCCGTGCGCAAGGCAGCGAACCGCTGCTTGAGCTGGGGGTAAAAGTCGAACATGAAACCTCCTTGTCTGGAGTGGCGGTGCAGCGAGGTGCGGCGCGTTGACGCGGCGGCTCTAGAGTAGGCCTGGGACGGGGAGGGATCAAGGCAGACAGGAATTTGTCAGGACGGACGCTATCGCGAGCAAGCTCGCTCCCACAGGGGAACTTGGTGGTCACAAAATCCGCGTTCACCACCGATTCCCTGTGGAAGCGGGCTTGCTCGCGAAGGCGGCGGTACATTCAATATTGAGGCAAGCTGACCCACCGCTTTCGCGAGCAAGCTCGCTCCCACACTGGACCTTTGGTGATCACAAAATCCGCGTTCACCACCGATTCCCTGTGGGAGCGGGCTTGCCCGCGAAGGCGGCGGTACATTCAATATTGAGGCAAGCTGACCCACCGCTTTCGCGAGCAGGCTCGCTCCCACATCGGAACTTCAGTGACCACAAAATCTGTGTTCGTCACCGATCCCCTGTGGGAGCGGGCTTGCCCGCGAAGGCGGCGGCACATTCAATATTGAGGCAAGCTGACCCACCGCTTTCGCGAGCAGGCTCGCTCCCACATCGGATCTTTGCTGGTCACAAAAACTGTGTTTGTCACCGATCCCCTGTGGGAGCGAGCCTGCTCGCGATGGCGGTGTAGCGCCTTACTGCGCCATAGGCCCCACTTCGCGCAGCGGCTTGCCTTTCACCGGCGCATCGCCGGCCACGTAGTACGGGGCGGTGCTGCGTGGCAGCGGCTTGCGGCCGCGGATCTTGTCGGCGATTTTCTCGGCGATCATGATCGTCGGCGCGTTCAGGTTGCCGGTGGTGATGATCGGCATGATCGAGGCATCGACCACGCGCAGCCCTTGCAGGCCATGCACGCGGCCTTCGCCGTCCACCACCGCCATGTCGTCGGTGCCCATCTTGCACGAGCAGGACGGGTGGAAAGCGGTTTCGGCGTGTTCGCGGATGAACTGGTCCAGTTGCTCATCCGTCTGCACCTCGATCCCCGGGCTGATCTCGCGCCCACGGTACGGGTCCAGCGCCGGCTGCTGCATGATCTCGCGGGTCAGGCGGATGCCGTCGCGAAACTCCTGCCAGTCCTGCTCGGTCGCCATGTAGTTGAACAGGATGCTCGGGTGCTGGCGTGGGTCCTTGGACTTGGCCTGGATCCGACCGCGACTGGGCGAACGCATCGAGCCCATGTGCGCCTGGAAGCCGTGCTCCTTCACGCCGTTGCTGCCGTTGTAGTTGATCGCCACCGGCAGGAAGTGGTACTGGATGTTCGGCCACTCGAACTCCGGGCGGCTGCGGATGAAGCCGCCGGCCTCGAACTGGTTGCTGGCGCCGATGCCGGTGCCGTTGAATAACCATTCGGCGCCGATGGCCGGCTGGTTGTACCAGAGCAGCGACGGGTACAGCGAGACCGGCTGGGTGCAGGCGTATTGCAGGTACAGCTCCAGGTGGTCCTGCAGGTTTTCACCGACGCCCGGCAGGTCGTGGACCACCGGGATGTCCAGGCTTTCCAGCAGTTTGGCCGGGCCGACGCCGGAGCGTTGGAGGATCTGCGGAGAGGCGATGGCGCCGGAACACAGCAGCACTTCCTTGCGGGCCCGGGCTTCGACGCGCTCTTCTGCCGCGCCCACCAGGTAACGCACGCCGACCGCGCGCTTGCCTTCGAACAGGATCTTGTCGGTCAGGGCGTGGGTGACGATGGTCAGGGTCGAGCGCTTCTTGGCGATGTCGAGGTAGCCGCGGGCCGTGCTGGCGCGACGGCCGTTCGGCGTGACGGTGCGGTCCATCGGCCCGAAGCCTTCTTGCTGATAGCCGTTGAGGTCTTCCGTGCGCGGGTAACCGGCCTGCACGCCGGCTTCGACCATGGCGTGGAACAGCGGGTTATTGCCGGGCTTGGGCGTGGTCACGCTGACCGGGCCATCGCCGCCGTGGTAGTCATTGGGGCCTATGTCGCGGGTTTCGGCCTTGCGGAAATACGGCAGGCAATCCAGGTAGGTCCAGTCTTCCAGGCCGGGCAGCTTGGCCCAGTTGTCGTAGTCCAGGGCGTTGCCGCGGATGTAGCACATGCCGTTGATCAGTGACGAACCGCCCAGGCCCTTGCCCCGGCCGCATTCCATGCGCCGGCCGTTCATGTGCGGCTCGGGATCGGTTTCGTAGGCCCAGTTATAGCGTCGGCCCTGTAGCGGAAACGCCAGGGCGGCGGGCATTTGCGTGCGGAAGTCCAGGCGATAGTCCGGGCCGCCGGCTTCCAGCAGCAGGACCGTGACGCCTTCGTCTTCGGTCAGGCGGGTGGCCAGGGTGTTACCGGCCGAGCCGGCGCCGATGATGATGTAGTCGAATGCTTGGGACATGAAATGCACCCTCTTTTGAAGTTGGGTTCAGGTCGTATTCGCCTTGACGCCGGCGCAACCTGTGGCGAGGGGATTTATCCCCGTCGGGCTGCGCAGCGGTCGTAAGGGCGGCAACGGGCCTTGTCTGAAAACGGGTGGGCTTGGGAGGGGCCGCTGTGCGGCCCACGGGGATAAATCCCCTCGCCACAACTGAGTTCACTCAAGACCGTTTCAGAACACCGACGCGTAATCGCCCAGCTCGACCTGTACCGATTTGATGCGCGTGTAGTTGTTCAGCGAACTGATGCCGTTCTCCCGGCCCACGCCCGATTGCTTGTAGCCGCCCACTGGCATTTCCGCCGCCGATTCGCCCCAGGCGTTGATCCAGCAGATACCGGCTTCGAGCTGGTGGATCACGCGGTGGGCGCGGTTCAGGTCGCGGGTCACGACGCCGGCGGCGAGGCCGAACTCGGTGTCGTTGGCACGGCGGATCACTTCCTCTTCGGTTTCGTAGGTGAGGATGCTCATCACCGGGCCGAAGATTTCTTCACGCACGATGGTCATCTCGTCGGTGCAGTCGGTGAACACGGTCGGGGCGACGAAGGCGCCCTTGGCGAACTCGCCGTCGGTCAACCGGCCGCCGCCGCACAGCAGGCGGGCGCCCTCGGCCTTGCCTTTGTCGATGTAGCCCAACACGCTTTCCATGTGGGCGAAGCTCACCAGCGGGCCGAAGTTGGTGTTTTCGTCTTCCGGGTTGCCGATGCGGATGCGCGCCACGCGCTCGACGATCTTGGCTTCGAACGCCGTCTTGAGGTGGCTCGGCACGAACACGCGGGTGCCGTTGGTGCAGACCTGGCCGGAGCTGTAGAAGTTGGCCATCATCGCGGTGTCGGCGGCGCGATCCAGGTCGGCGTCATCGAAAATGATCAGCGGCGACTTGCCGCCCAGTTCCATGGTCACGTCCTTGAGCGAAGAGCTCGAGGCGCTGGCCATGACTTTCTTGCCGGTGTCGGTGCCGCCGGTGAAGGAGATCTTCTCGATGCGCGGGTGTTCGGTCAGCCAGGTGCCGACTTCCCGGCCGCTGCCGGTCAATACGTTGAACACGCCCGCCGGAACGCCGGCCTCGGTGTAGATCTCGGCCAGTTTCAGGGTGGTCAGCGAAGTCACTTCGCTGGGTTTGAAGATCATCGCGTTGCCGGCCGCCAGGGCAGGAGCCGACTTCCACAGGGCGATCTGGATCGGGTAGTTCCAGGCGCCGATACCGGCCACCACGCCCAGGGGCTCGCGGCGGGTGTAGACGAACGAAGTGGTGCGCAGCGGCACCTGCTCGCCTTCGATGGCCGGCACCAGGCCGGCGTAGTATTCCAGCACGTCGGCGCCGGTGACGATGTCGACGTAGCGGGTTTCGGAGTAGGCCTTGCCGGTGTCGAGGGTTTCCAGGGCCGCCAGTTCATCGTTGCGTTCGCGCAGGATGTCTACGGCGCGGCGCAGGATGCGCGAACGCTGCATGGCGGTCATCGCGGCCCAGACTTTCTGGCCTTTCTCGGCACTGGCGACGGCGCGCTCGACGTCTTCCTTCGTGGCCCGCTGCACGTGGGCGAGCACTTCACCGTTGGCAGGGTTGATGGCTTCGAAAGTGGCGTCGCCGCTGGCATCGCTGTAGGCGCCATCGATGTAGAGTTTTTGCAGTTCGAAACGGGCCATAAAGTCCTCGCAAGTGCATGAGTGGTTGGCTGCCACCGGGAGCGTGTCGTGTATAGCTGACTACGCGGCCCGGCGACGGTTCAGGCGTCGAGCGGTTCTGTGGGCTCTGGCGCCTTTGCCTTGGCCAATTGGAAATCCATGTATTCGTAAGCGATCCGGTGGGCCTGGGCGGTATCGAACGCGTCTCCCGACAGCGCCCCGCGCAGCCACAAGCCGTCGATCAACGCGGCCAGGCCGCGTGCCGCGCTGCGTGCCTGGTCGACGGGCAACACGCGACGGAACTGGCAACACAGGTTGGAATACAGGCGGTGATCGTTGATCCGCTGCAACCTGTGCAACGACGGGTGATGCATGCTGGTGGCCCAGAAGGCCAGCCAGGTTTTCATTGCCGGGCCATTGACCTGGCTGGCGTCGAAGTTGCCTTCGATGATCACCTGCAGGTGGGCCCGCGGGCTCGAATCCTCCAGTGCCTGGCGCCGTGCGGTGACGTTCTCGCTCAGGACCGTCATCAGGTACTGGGCGGTCGCCGCGATCAGGCCGTTCTTGTCCTGGAAGTAGTGGCTGATGATGCCGTTCGAGACACCGGCCAAGCGGGCAATCAGCGCAATGCTGGCGTCCCCCATGCCCACCTGGTCGACGGCCTGCAACGTGGCTTCGATCAATTGCTGGCGGCGGATAGGTTGCATACCGACCTTGGGCATCGGTCTTTCTCCTCGATCATCGGGCGGACAGGCATTGTCCGATGGAACGAGGGCCAGTCTATTTTGTTTTGATTGAACGTTCAATCAATAAAAAATCGGGCGGTTTCCTGCAATCGGCACTCGATAAAGCGAAACCCTGTGGGAGCGGGCGTGCCCGCGAAGGCGATGTGTCAGTCACCGACGATGAATGACGTACCGTATTCGCGCGCAAGCCGGCTGCCACAGGGTTGAGGCTCAGCCCAGGTTCTTGCCCAGCAGTGCGTGGTACAGCTCGCTGTCACCGAGGATCCCGACGACTTTCTGGTTATCGTGAAGCACCAGTTTGTTGCCGGTCTGGTAGCGGATCTGCAAGGCGTCGCGCATGCCGATGTTGGAATCCACCAGGGTCGGACGGCGGCCCAGGTCTTCGACGGATTGGCCCGGTGTCCAGTTCTGCAGGTCCAGTGCCGCGCCATTCTGCCGGGCGCCCTTGATGGTGTTGCCTTCGGCCAGGTCGAGCCAGGAGTCGCCGCCCGGGTCGAGGCACACCGAACCGTTGATGCGCTTGCAGTTGTCCAGGGTGCGCATCAGGCTGCGACCGCAGAGCACGTTGAGCGGGTTGGTGTGGGCGACGAAGGTGCGCACGTAGTCGTCCGCCGGGTTGAGCACGATCTCTTCCGGCTTGCTGTACTGGATGATCCGGCCGTCCTTCATGATCGCGATGCGACTGCCCAGCTTCAGGGCCTCGTCCAGGTCATGGCTGACGAACACGATGGTCTTGCTCAACTTGCGTTGCAGCTCCAGCAACTCGTCCTGCAGGCCCTGGCGGATCAGCGGGTCAAGCGCCGAGAAGGGTTCGTCCATCAGCAGGATGTCGGCGTCCATCGCCAAGGCGCGGGCCAGGCCGACCCGTTGCTGCATGCCGCCGGACAGTTCGTCGGGTTTCTTGTTGCGCCATTGGGTCAGGCCCACCAGCTCCAGCTTTTCATCCACCAGCTTGCGCCGTTCCTTTTCCGGGCGGCCCTGCATTTCCAGGCCGAAGCTGATGTTCTCGCGCACCGTCAGCCACGGCATCAGGGCGAACTTCTGGAACACCATGGCGATGCGCTTGGTGCGCATCATCTTCAGCTCGGCGGCGCTGCAGGAGGCGATGTCGATCTGCCGGCCCTCGTGTTCGACGAACAACTTGCCGCGACTCACGGTGTTCAAGCCATTGATGCAGCGCAACAGGCTGGACTTGCCTGAGCCGGACAGGCCCATGAGCACGCAGATTTCGCCTTTCTCGATGTCCAGGCTGGCTTTCTCGACGCCGACGATCTGCCCGGTCTTCTTCAGGATCTCGTTGCGGGTCATGCCCTGGTCGAGCAGCTTGAGGGCCTCGCGTGGATCCCTGGAGAAGATCACGTCGACCTGGTCGAAGCGAATGATGCTCATGCGTCACCCCCTACTTTGGCGTCGGGTTGTTTGCAGATTCGGTCGAGCATGATCGCCAGCAATACGATCGCCAGGCCCGCTTCGAAGCCCAGGGCGATATCAGCGGTGTTCAGTGCGTTGACCACGGGTTTGCCCAGGCCATCGGCGCCCACCAGTGCGGCGATCACCACCATCGACAACGACAGCATGATGCACTGGGTGATACCGGCCGCGATGCTTGGCATCGCGTGGGGCAGTTCGATACGCGACAGCAGCTGGCGACGGGAGCAGCCGAAGGCCTTGCCGGCGTCCATCAGTTCTTCCGGAACGTCGCGGATGCCCAGGTAGGTCAGGCGGATGGGCGCGGCAATCGCGAACACCACCGTGGAGATCAGGCCCGGGACCACACCCAGGCCGAACAGGGTCAGGGTAGGAATGAGGTAGACGAAGGTCGGTACGGTCTGCATCAGATCGAGTACCGGACGCATCAGGGTGTAGAACATCGGCTTGTGCGCGGCAACAATGCCCAGCGGCACACCGATCACGACGCAGACCAGGGTGGCGAACAGCACCTGGGCCAGGGTTTCCATGGTTTCCTGCCAGTACCCCAGGTTGAGGATCAGCAGGAACGAGGCGATGACGAATACGGTGAGGCCCCATTTGCGCTGGATGAAATGCGCCAGCAGGGCAATCAGGCCGATCAGGGCCAGCGGGTTGAACCAGGTCAGCGCAAACGTCACGCCGTGAATCATCGTTTCCAGGAACAGTGCGATGGAGTCGAAGGTGCTGGCGCCAACTTGCGTCAACCATTCGACAAAGCCCGCAATGTACTGGCCCAAGGGTATTTTCTGATCAATGAGCATGGTAGTGAACGTCCGCATGCAAGGGATAAACAGCACGGGCGAGCGAACTCGCCCGGCATAACATGAGCGATTACTGCGCGAGCTTGGCTTTCACGGCCTCCAGGCCAGGTTTACCGTCAATGGTGGTCACGCCAGCGAGCCAGGTATCGAGTACCTGTGGGTTTTTCTTCAGCCAGGCCTTGGCCGCGGCTTCAGGTTTCATCTTGTCGTCCAGGACGTTGCCCATCAGCGAGCTTTCCATGTCGACGGTGAATTCGAGGTTCTTCAGCAACTGCCCGACGTTGCTGCATTCCTGGCTATAGCCCTTGCGCGTGTTGGTGGCCACGGTGGCGGCGCCGAAGTCCGGGCCGAAGAAGTCATCGCCGCCGGTCAGGTACTGGATCTTGAAGCGGGTGTTCATCGGGTGCGGGGCCCAGCCCAGGAACACCACGTCGGTGCCGCGTTTCGAGGCGCGGTCAACCTGCGAGAGCATGCCGGCCTCGCTCGATTCGACCACTTTGAAACCGGCGTCCTTCAGGCCGAAGGCGTTCTTGTCGATCATGCTCTGGATCAGGCGGTTGCCGTCGTTGCCGGGTTCGATCCCGTAGATCTTGCCGTCCAATTCCTTCTTGAACTTGGGGATGTCGGCGAAATCGTGCAGGCCCTTGTCATACAGCCCCTGCGGCACGGCGAGGGTGTACTTGGCGCCCTTGAGGTTGGTGCGCACGGTTTCCACGGTGCCGGCGTCGCGATAGGCCTTGATGTCGTTTTCCATGGTCGGCATCCAGTTGCCGAGGAAAACGTCCATGTTCTTGCCGTCGGCCAGGGACTTGTAGGTCACCGGCACGGAGATCATGGTGGTCTTGGTCTTGTAGCCCAGGGCTTCGAGTACCACGCTGGTGGTGGCGGTGGTCACGGTGATGTCGGTCCAACCGACGTCGGAAAAGTTAACGGTGCTGCATTGCGCGGGTTCTGCAGCGTTGGCCAGCATCGGAAGACTCAGCATGGCGGCCAACAACAACGGCGTGGAACCTTTCATGGGTGGACTCCTGGTGTTTTATCGGCGGTGTCCTGTCAGGACAGCCGCACGCTTATTGGATGTTGCGGTTGGCGGCGCGTGGGCACTCTCTGACACGCGGCCTTGCAAACGAGCCGTAACTGATCATGTACCAGCGCAAATCCGACGCCTACAGGGAGGGTCGTATCCAGTACAGGGAGGGTCGCATCCAGTGTCGGTGACGTCGTTTACAGATTTTTTCCGCCCCTGGGAGCCGTCTGACACGCAGAAAAACGGCGAAAACAGGGCAAAAGACGAGCGGCGCTGGCGGGCATGATTGCGTCGGTGTCAGACGTCGGGCACCTGGGCAAAAAACGGATGATGCGGCCATCCCGGCGTTGAGCGTAGCAGCTCCGTCACCGGGCGCTTCGGCGCCCGCACCTGCCCGTCCTGGAGATTCTCGGCAATGGCAATCAGCGTTTTCGATCTGTTCAAAATCGGTATCGGCCCGTCCAGTTCCCACACCGTCGGGCCCATGCGCGCGGCGGCGTTGTTCGTCGAGGCGTTGCGGGCCAAGGCCCTGCTGCATGACGTGCGGCGGGTCGAGGTGCAGTTGTACGGGTCGCTGTCGGCCACCGGCATTGGCCACGGCAGCGACAACGCGGTAATCATGGGCTTGATGGGCGAATGGCCCGACGCGATCGACCCGTCGCAGATCGGTACGCGCATCGCGCTGTTGCGCGAAACCGACACCCTGCTGCTCGACGGTCGCTTGCCGGTGCCGTTCATCTGGTCGCGGGACATGCGCCTGATCGACGAGAACCTGCCGTTCCACCCCAACGCAATGACACTGGTGGCCGAGGGCGACAGCGGCGAGCTGCACCGTGACACCTATTATTCCGTCGGCGGCGGCTTCGTCGTCGACCAGGCCCAGGCATCCAGCGGCGTCGTGGACCTGGACGCCACGCAACTGCCTTACGATTTCTCCAGCGCCGAGCAATTGCTCGAGCTGTGTCGCACCCACAACCTGCGGGTGGCCGAATTGATGATGGCCAACGAAAAGGTCTGGCGTTCGGAGGAAGAGATTCGCACCGGGCTGATGAAACTCTGGCGCGCCATGCAGGATTGCGTCGAGCACGGCCTCAAGCATGAAGGCATCCTTCCAGGTGGCCTGAATGTGCGCCGGCGCGCGGCCAAGTTGCACCGCAGCCTGCAGGAGTTGAACAAGCCGAACGTCATTGGCTCGACCCTCAGCGCCATGGAATGGGTCAACCTGTACGCCTTGGCCGTGAACGAGGAAAACGCCGCCGGCGGGCGGATGGTCACGGCACCGACCAATGGCGCGGCGGGGATCATCCCGGCGGTGTTGCATTACTTCATGAAATTCAGCGAAGCCGTCACCGACGCCAACGTGGTGGATTATTTCCTCGGGGCGGCGGCAGTGGGCATTTTGTGCAAGAAGAACGCCTCGATCTCCGGCGCCGAAGTCGGCTGCCAGGGCGAAGTGGGTTCGGCGTGCGCCATGGCGGCGGCCGGCCTGGCGGAGATCCTGGGCGCCACGCCGGAACAATTGTGCAACGCGGCGGAAATCGGCCTGGAGCACAACCTTGGCCTGACCTGCGACCCGGTCGGTGGCCTGGTGCAGGTGCCGTGCATCGAGCGCAACGCGATCGCCGCGGTGAAAGCCATCAACGCCGCGCAGATGGCGCTGCGCGGTGACGGCCAGCATTTCATCTCCCTCGACCGGGTGATCCGCACCATGCGCGATACCGGTGCCGACATGCACGACAAATATAAAGAAACCTCCCGCGGCGGCCTGGCGGTCAGTGCGGTGGAGTGCTGAAATCGCGTTCGCACAACCCTTTGTGACAGGGAGGGAATCTGTGGGAGCAAGGCTTGCCCGCGATGGCGGTCGTAGACTCAACATGGATGTCGACAGACATACTGTCATCGCGAGCAAGCTTTGCTCCCACACAGATTCCCTTTATTCACGAGATCGAAAATCGCTCGTTAAATGAACACCGATCCACGAACGCGCCACCTTTTAGCGCGTCGCAAACAGACAAGACATCCCTGACGGACCGGCCGTCGTATTGCGCTCGACCGTTCGTCATCCGCGCCTGTGGTGATACTTGTTGCGCAAGCGGCGCAGCCCAGTTCCCACAAGTGCTACCGAACTGCTCACGGCCCGCCGTGACAGCCCCTTGCCGCCACTGATGGCGCCTGTAACCCGTGCCGGACGCGCGCCTTATGTAGACAGGCTGCGATGTCGTTTTCAGGATTTATTGAATGGGCATTCAATTTTAGGCACGGCATTTGCTCTACCCCGATAAAGCCCGTCTCTCGCCAGAGAACGATGGCAATAACAAGAGCCTCCGCCTGAGGCCATCACCCGCTTTGTGTGAGGAGATACCGCGATGACGACGTCCAACTCCGGGGCCCAACCCCAGAACCGTGCGCCTCAATCCATCGGCTTTTTGCTGCTGGACAATTTCACGCTGATTTCCCTGGCGTCCGCGGTCGAACCGCTGCGCATGGCCAACCAGTTGTCCGGTCGCGAGCTGTATCGCTGGACCACCCTCACCGTCGATGGCGGGCAAGTCTGGGCCAGTGATGGCCTGCAAATCACCCCTGACGCGTCCATGCACAAGGCGCCACCCCTGGACACCGTCATCGTCTGCGGCGGCATCGGCATCCAGCGCACCGTCACCCGCGAGCACGTGTCCTGGCTGCAAGGCCAGGCCCGCCAATCCCGGCGCCTCGGGGCGGTCTGCACCGGCAGCTGGGCCCTGGCCTGCGCCGGCCTGCTGGACGGTTTCGATTGCAGCGTGCACTGGGAATGCCTGGCCGCGATGCAGGAAGCCTTCCCGCGGGTATCGATGAGTACCCGCCTGTTCACCCTCGACCGCAACCGCTTCACCAGCTCCGGCGGCACCGCGCCGCTGGACATGATGCTGCACCTGATCAGCCGCGACCACGGTCGCGAGCTGTCGGCGGCGATCTCGGAAATGTTCGTCTACGAGCGCATCCGCAACGAACAGGATCACCAGCGTGTGCCGCTCAAGCACATGCTCGGCACCAACCAGCCGAAGTTGCAGGAAATCGTCGCGCTGATGGAAGCCAATCTCGAAGAGCCGATCGACCTGGATGAACTGGCGGTGTACGTCGCCGTGTCCCGCCGCCAGCTGGAGCGGCTGTTCCAGAAATACCTGCACTGCTCGCCGTCGCGCTATTACCTCAAGCTGCGGCTGATTCGTGCGCGGCAACTGCTCAAGCAGACGCCGATGTCGATCATCGAAGTGGCGTCGGTGTGTGGTTTCGTCTCCACGCCGCACTTCTCCAAGTGCTACCGCGAATACTTCGGCATCCCGCCGCGCGACGAGCGCGTCGGTTCCAACACCACGCAACAGGTGGCGATGATGCCGCTGCCGCAGGCCCTGGTCCTGTCACCGTTGTCCGGCCCGCTGTCGGCGTTGAGCCAGGCCCGCAACGAGTCGACGTTTGCCAGCGTGAGGCTTTAAGACCGCGGCGCCTTCATCGCGAGCAAGCTTTGCTCCCACACGGGATCTTCTGGGTGAAGCAGACAGTACCCACTCCAGGGATCCGTGGGAGCAACGCTTGCTCGCGATTTGGTTCTATCAGGCGCTATGGTTCTGCTGGTATTGCGTCAGCGCCGGCAACAACTGCTTGTCGATGGCCTGGCGCACGGCCGGCAGGATGGTTGCGCTGCTGGTGTACATGTCCTTGACCATCCGCCGCAACTCGTTGGCGCGTTCCCTGTCCAGGCCTCGCACGGCGCACTCGCACGCCTGTTCGGCGGTGGCGCCGCTGGGTATCTGGAGCCCCAGGGCCTTGAGCTGGCCCAACAGGTCTTCCTGGTCGATCAAATCGGCGTGCATCATGACGCTTTTTCCTTGTTCCGGGAGAGGGGTCGTGGGTCGATTCTGGTAGCCACCCGAAGCGGCGGCAAGGGCAAACTGTCGCAATGGCCCGGATGGCTATGAGCGTGTCGTTTTCGGCTAACTGAGCGGAGTCGGGACTGGGCAAACTGAGCCCCAAGCTGAATCACGATGGTTTGGTCACCCTCGCGCGACGGCTCCTCCAGTAACGCCTCCTGCCCCGATCCTGTCACGGCTTGATCGGGGATTTTTTTGCCTGGGTGAATCCGGGAGAACGGCGTGCCTGATAGGCCGCTATCGCGAGCAAGCTCGCTCCCACAGTTCTTGTGAGCGACACAGAACCATTGTGGGAGCGAGCTTGCTCGCGATGAACGATGACGCGGTCTAACGCTGCAACACCCGAATCCGCGACAACAACTCATCCTGGTCCACATAGCAGCCCTGGAAATGCCGGGCGCCGGTGGCCGGGTCGAACGCGTTGCGGGCGTGGAGGGTGCGGCGGTTGTCGAAGCACCAGAGCTGGCCGGGTTCGAGTCGCTGGACCAGGCGGAACCGGGGTTGGCGGGTCAGGGCGATGAAGCGCCGATAGGCGCGGTAAAGCCCGGGCATCTGCTCGGCCGCCGTGTCGAACGGGCCGCGCAGGAAGTTCGCCATGCGGATCTCCGCCACGTGCCCCAGGGCATCGAGGGCGATGATCGGTGCCAGGCAGCGGTAGTCGCTGTGGCGGTCCTTGTTGCGAAATTCCACCGGTATCCGGCAGAGCGCATCGAAGTCGTCGGGTGCTTCCTGGCGCAGCGCCTCGGCCACGGCGAAACCGTCGACGAAAATGCTCTCGCCACCCTGGGCGTCATTGACCAGGCAATGCAGGAACTGCAAGCCGGGCTGCAATTCCCGGGTGGGCAGGTCGCTGTGCAGCGGCAGATTGAAAGCGGTGTAGGCGTTGCTGTCGGCGTCGGCCTTGGATTGCACATTGAACAGCACGCCGAAGTTGCTCTCACGGATGAACGAGATCCGCTGGGCAATCCGTTTCAACGAGCCGGGCTCGGTGGGCACGCCGCGCACCTGGGTCAGCCCGATGTCGCGCAAGGCCAACAGCCATTGCAGCAACGCGTCGGCGTCCTCCATCAGTGCCGGGTATTCGAACACCGGCAGCTGCAGGTCCTGGTGCCACAACTGGCGCCGGGGCTGGCTTGCCAGGCGTTCGGTCCGGGACTGCTCGTCGTAGGCGTGGGCGCGCAACCAGCCAGGGTCGAAACGGCTCGGGTGGCCGTCCTGCCAGTCCAGGCACAGGCATCCCTCATCGTCGATCCAGGCCGTGGCGGGCGCCAGGTCTTCCGGGACGTCGACGATCTCCAGCACTTGCTCGCGGGTGACGCTGTAGACGCATTGCGGGCACGGGCAGTTGTCCCGCAACCACTGATGGTGGAACGGACTGACCCGGCCGTCGGCCCAGGTGACCCGTACCTGATCGGCCAAGGGCACCACGGTGTGCAGCGCGCACACCCGCGGGTAGCGGCGGAAATCGGCAAAAGCGGCGGCGTTTTTCATGACGGCTCCGGTGCGAGGTCTATCGGGCGGGCGGCAGGGCGATCACCCGGCCGATGTAGTCCGGCGGCGGCAGGTCGGATTGTTCATCGAGCAGCGCCCGGAGTTTGCCCAGGGTCTGCTGCGGGAAGGGCGCCGAGCGCGGGCCGGCCAGGTCGACGTGCAACAGCATCTGCTCGTTGCCCGCCAGCGCCTTGTCGCCGCCGGCCAGGTGCAGGCTGTGATAGACATGCAGGCGCTTGGCATCGTGGCCGATGATCTGCGTACGCACTTCCACGTTGGCGTCGACCTTCACTTCGTGCAGGTAATTGAGGTGCAGTTCGAGGGTGAACAGCGAGTGGCCGCTGGCGTCGCGGTTGTGGCTGTCCATGCCGAGCGTGTCCATCAGCGCGTCGGTGGCATAGCTGAAAATCAGCAGGTAGTAGGCATCGCGCAAGTGGCCGTTGTAGTCGACCCATTCGGGGCGGATGTGGGTCTGGTAGGTGGTGAGGGTGGGCATAATTGCGGTCCCGGAGATGGAGGTGACTGGACTGGCGCTATCGCGAGCAAGCTCGCTCCCACAGGGGGTCTTCTGAGTGAAATAAATAATGTTCACGCCACGAAATCCCTGTGGGAGCGAGCTTGCTCGCGATGGGGCCAGGCCTGTTGATTCAAAAATTGCCTTACTCGGTGAACGCCATGCCGTGCTTGGCCTTGGTGGCCTTCACCGCCTCCAGCACCGCCAGCAGGCAATCGTCGCGATAACGCTCCAGCGCCGAGATGCTGTGGCTGCCCAGTTGCTCGCGCGTACCGTCCACCACGTCGTCGATCAGTTTCTCGGTCAACGCCGGTGCCGGCAGGTAGGTCCACGGCAGTTGCAGCGCCGGGCCGAACTGGGCCATGAAGTGGCGCATCCCGGCGTCGCCGCCGGCCAGGGTGTAGGTCAGGAAGGTGCCCATGAACGACCAGCGCAAGCCGGCGCCGAATCGGATGGCGTCGTCGATTTCACCCGTGGTCGCCACGCCGTCGTTGACCAGGTGCAGGGCTTCGCGCCACAGCGCTTCGAGCAAGCGGTCGGCGATGAAGCCGGGCACTTCCTTGCGCACGTGCAACGGGCGCATGCCGAGGGCGGTGTACACCTCAATCGCCGCTTGCACCGCGTCGGGGGCGGTGTGCCTGCCGCCCACCACTTCCACCAATGGCAACAGGTAGACCGGGTTGAACGGGTGCCCGACCACGCAGCGTTCCGGGTGGGTGGCGCCCTCGTAGAACTCGCTGGGCAGCAGCCCCGAGGTGCTGGAGCCGATCAGCGCGTCGGGCTTGGCGGCGGCGCTGATCCGGCTGTGCAGGTCGAGCTTGAGTTCCAGGCGTTCGGGGGCGCTCTCCTGGATGAAGTCGGCGTCGCGCACGCATTCCTCGATGGTTGCGACAAAACGCAACCGATCCTGGGAAGCACCGGGCGCCAGGCCTTGTTTCTCCAGCGCGCCCCAGGCATTGGCGACGCGTTTGCGCAGGGCCGCCTCGGCGCCCGGTGCCGGGTCCCAGGCGACGACGTCGAGGCCGTGGGCCAGGGCCCGGCTGACCCAGCCGCTGCCGATGACACCGCTGCCCAGGGCGGCGAAAGTCTTGATGTCGGTGATGAAGCTCATGGTGATGTCCTGAAGAATAGTTTGATGATCTCCTGTGGGAGCAAGGCTTGCCCGCGATTGCGGCAGTAGAGTCAATAGGGATGTCGGCTGACATACCGTCATCGCGGGCAAGCCTTGCTCCCACAGGTTGTTTCCCCTGATGGGGAGGTAGATGTATGGTCAGCCGCGCTGGACCAGGCCCATCTTCTTGCGGCCTTCGGCCGGGGTGAGCACGCAGGCGCCGAGGCGGGTGAGGATTTCCCCCGCGCGCTCCACCAGTTGGCCGTTGGTGGCGAGCACGCCCTTGTCCAGCCAGAGGTTGTCCTCCAGCCCGACCCGCACGTTGCCTCCCAGCAGCACGGCCTGGGCGGCCATGGGCATTTGCATGCGGCCAATCCCGAAGCCGGCCCACACGGCGTCCGCCGGCAGGTTGTCGACCATCGCCTTCATGGTGGTGGTATCCGCCGGCGCGCCCCACGGGATGCCCAGGCAGAGCTGGAACAATGGGTTGTCCAGCAGCCCTTCCTTGATCAGTTGCTTGGCGAACCACAGGTGTCCGGTGTCGAAGATTTCCAGCTCGGCCTTGACCCCCAGTTCCGTGATGCGCTTGGCCCCGGCCCGCAGTTGCGCCGGGGTGGAGACGTAAATGGTGTCGCCGTCGCCGAAGTTCAGGGTGCCGCAATCCAGGGTGCAGATTTCCGGCAGCAGCTCTTCGACATGGGCCAGCCGGGTCAGCGGGCCCACCAGGTCGGTGTTGGGGCCGAATTCCATCGGCCGTTCACCGGCACCGATCTCCAGGTCGCCGCCCATGCCCGCGGTGAGGTTGACGATGATGTCCACGTCCGCCTCGCGGATGCGCTCCATCACTTCGCGGTACAGCGCCACGTCGCGGCTGAACTTGCCGGTCTGCGGGTCGCGGACGTGGCAGTGGACGACCGTGGCCCCGGCCTTGGCGGCCTCGACGGCGGCCTCGGCGATCTGTTTCGGGGTGACCGGTACGTGAGGGCTCTTGGCGGTCGTGTCGCCAGCACCGGTGAGTGCGCAGGTGATGATGACGTCGTGGTTCATGGTGCGGCTTCCTTCAGGCGAGGTGAGTCACTGCGCAGGCCGGTGGCGCTGCGCAGGGGGATGGCGTGGGTCAGTTGGTGGTCAGTTGCAGGTTGTCGGCGGCCGGCTTGCCATCGAAGGTGGTGACGCCTTCGAGCCAGCGCTGCTTGTCTTGCGGATGGTCCTTGAGCCATTGCCGGGCCGATTCCAGCGGGTCCTTGTGGTCCAGCAGGGGTTGCATCATCCGGCTCTCGTCTTCGGCGGTGAAGGTCAGGTTGCTCAGCAAGCGACTGACGTTCGGGCATTGCCGGGCGTAGTCCGGCGCGGTGACGGTCCATACGGTGGCCATGCCTTCGTTCGGGCCGAGGGCGTCTTCGCTGCCGGTGAGGTAAGTCATCTGCACGTTGACGTTCATCGGGTGCGGCGCCCAGCCGAAGAACACCACGGCTTCCTTGCGCCGCACGGCGCGGTCCACGGCGGCCAGCATGCCGGCCTCGCTGGATTCCACCAGCTGGAACTTGCCCAGGCCGAACTGGTTCTTGGCGATCATCGCCTTGATCTGGGTGTTGGCCCCTGAGCCCGGTTCGATGCCATAGATCTTGCCGCCCAGTTCCTTCTCGAACTTGGCGATGTCGGCGAAGGTCTTCAGGCCCTTGTCGGCCAGGTAGGTCGGTACGGCCAGGGTCGCGCGGGCATCCTTGAGGCTCGGTTGCTCCAGCACTTTTACCTGCTTGGCCTCGACGAACGGGGTGATGGTCTGGGTCATCAGCGGGTTCCAGTAGCCCAGGAACAGGTCCAGGCGCTGGTCGCGGATGCCGGCGAAGATGATCTGCTGGGAGGCGCTGGTCTGTTTGGTCTTGTAGCCGAGGCCGTCGAGCATCACTTGGGTCAGGGCGCTGGTGGCGATGACGTCGGTCCAGTTGACCACGCCCAGGCGCACGTTCTGGCACGCGGCAGGCTCCGCCGCGAGGGTGGCCGAGCTGAGGAAAACGGTACCGCTGAGAGCAAGAACGCAGGAGCTGATCAATCGTTTCATGGCGGGTCCTCGGCAGCTTATTGTTATGGGGCCCGGCGTCTGTGCGCCGGTGATGCCAAGTTACGCAGCCAGGCACCTGGCAAAACGCACAGCGGCGACGTGCTCTTGCACTGCGGCGACCTCTCGCGTATCAAGGTGCCACGCTACCCGCCAACCGAGTGCGCGCCATGTCCCAGGATTTCTACTTTTTGTTGATGCCGGGTTTCTCGGCCATCGGTTTCATTTCGGCCATCGAGCCGTTGCGGGTCGCCAATCGCTTTCGTGGCGAGCTGTACCGTTGGCACGTATTGAGTGTCGATGGCGGGGCGGTACTGGCGAGCAATGGCATGTCGGTCAACGCCGACGCGGCGCTGGAGCCGTTGAAGAAGGGTGCGACCCTCTGGGTGGTGGCGGGGTTCGAACCGCTGAAGTTCTCGACGCCGGCACTGGAGCGCTGGCTGCACCGGCTGGACAAGGACGGCGTGACCCTGGGCGGTATCGACACCGGCAGCGTGGTACTCGCCGAAGCGGGGTTGCTGGACGGGCACCGGGTGACCCTGCACTGGGAGGCGATCGAGGCGTTCAAGGAATCGTATCCGCACCTTGGCGTGACCCAGGAATTGTTCGAGATCGACCGCCGTCGTATCACCTGCGCAGGCGGTACCGCCTCGATCGACTTGATGCTGGACCTGATCGGCCAGGCCCACGGTGCGGCGCTGGCGATCCAGGTGAGCGAGCAATTCGTGCTCGGCCGCATTCGTCCGCGCAAGGATCACCAGCGCATGGAAATCGCCGGCCGATACGGCATTCGCAACAAGAAACTGGTGCATGTCATCGGTGAAATGGAAGCCCACAGCGAACCGCCCTTGAGCACCCTGGCGCTGGCCGAATCCATCAACGTCACGCGGCGCCAGCTCGAACGCCTGTTCCGCCTGCACCTGAACGACACCCCGAGCAACTTCTACCTGCGCCTGCGCCTGGAAAAGGCCCGGCAACTGCTGCGCCAGACCGACCTGAGCGTGCTGGAAGTGAGCATTGCCTGCGGCTTTGAATCACCGTCGTACTTTACCCGCAGCTATCGGGCCCGCTTCGAGCGTTGCCCGCGGGAGGATCGACGTCGCCAGGGGGATGGGCGGGAGCTGGTTTGACAGGCCTTTATACCCAATCATGCTCGCGACTGGAGGACAAGGCGCTTGCCGATTGGTTGAAGGGGGATCGCAAGTAGTAGAACTGATGCTAACCGGGTGAACTGTCGAGGGAGGAATCTGTGGCGAGGGGATTTATCCCCGTTGGGCTGCGCAGCAGCCCTGAAACCTGGCGACTCAGTGTGTCAGATAGATTTAACAGCTGCTATTGGGGCTGCTACGCAGCCCAGCGGGGATAAATCCCCTCGCCACAGGTACTGTATCCGGCTGGAGAACGTCTATTTCTTCATCAGCGCCGAGCATGCCGCCTTGTACGCCTCGTGCTGATACTTGTTCAGCGTCGCCGGTGGGGCAAAATCGTGTTTCTTGGCCTGGGCATTGATGGTCTGCGGTGACAGCAGGGTCACTTCGCAGCCTTCCAGCAACTGGAAAACCCCTTCGATCTTGAACGTCGTCGGCCCACCGGCGAACTCGCCTTTCTTGCTGCGCTTCTTGATGGCGATGCGCTCGATGCCGTGCTCGGCCACGAATGCCCGCACCTGGGCGGCGAACGCCTTGACGTTGGCGGCTTCGTCGTCATCGTCCAGGGCGATTTTCTTGGTGTTCAGCGCGACATGGTTCAGTGCCTGCTGTTGCAGCTCCGCCACGGCGATGATCGCTTCGCTGCCCTTTATCTCGATGCCGCAGGTTTTCATGTGATTCTCTTCGTTCAAGGATGGGGTGTAGTTTACAGCTCCAGCTATCGAATGTTGCCCCTCACTCCTGCCCAATCGACTCCAGGAACTCCGACCGATCGTCGCTCACCTGGGCCATGCAGTCGTTTTCGGCGATCTTGTAGGCTTCGCTGCCGGGCTTGGCCGGGAAGGCGGCGATGGCGCAGTCGGCGTCGCGTTGCTTTTGCCACAGTTGCTGGGCGGCCTTGATCTTGTTGGTGATGTCGGTGAGTTGGGCCTTGTCGCTGGCGTAGCGGGTTTGCAGGCGTTCGTTGAGGCTTTGCAGGTTTTCGTTCAGCAACTGTTCGGCGGCGGTCTTGCCGTAGGCCGAGCAGGCCAGGGTCTGGACGTCGTTTTCGACGGCGTCGCAGGGGTTCTGTTCGGTGTCTTCAGCCGCGTGGGCGATGGTGCTGATCAGTGCCAAGGCGAGGATGATTGATTTCATTGCGTTGCCGCTCGAGTCCGGTGAAAGCCAGTGATGCAGCGGATTCTGGCGCAAGCGCCGGGCAATGAACAGGTGGGCAGCTTGGCGCTGCGACACGCCTTTGCCCGGGATTGACGCTTTCGGCAATTCCCCTGTCGTTTTTGCACCCGGTCGCCGCGGCCCTCAGGCATATGCTGGCCCCAAAGCGCCGGCACACGATTCGGCGCATGAATCGCTGACAAAAAGGGGACTGCCTGATGAGCCCAGCCGAATTGCACGCCGACAGCATCGTTATCGACGGGCTGATCATTGCCAAGTGGAACCGCGACCTGTTCGAAGACATGCGCAAGGGCGGCCTGACCGCAGCCAACTGCACCGTGTCGGTGTGGGAAGGTTTCCAGGCCACCGTCAACAACATCGTCGCCAGCCAGAAACTGATCCGCGAGAACAGCGACCTGGTGATCCCGGTAAAGACCACCGCCGACATTCGTCGTGCCAAGGAGCAGGGCAAGACCGGCATCATCTTCGGTTTCCAGAATGCCCACGCCTTCGAAGACCAGTTGGGCTATGTCGAGATCTTCAAGCAGCTCGGCGTGGGCGTGGTGCAGATGTGCTACAACACCCAGAACCTGGTGGGCACCGGGTGCTACGAGCGTGACGGCGGCCTGTCGGGCTTCGGTCGCGAGATCGTCGCCGAGATGAACCGGGTCGGCGTCATGTGCGACCTGTCCCACGTCGGTTCCAAGACATCCGAAGAAGTCATCCTCGAATCGAAGAAGCCGGTCTGCTATTCCCACTGCCTGCCGTCCGGCCTGAAGGAGCACCCGCGCAACAAGTCCGATGAAGAGCTGAAGTTCATCGCCGACCACGGTGGTTTCGTGGGCGTGACCATGTTCGCGCCGTTCCTGGCCAAGGGCATCGATTCGACCATCGACGACTACGCCGAAGCCATCGAATACACCATGAACATCGTCGGTGAAGACGCCATCGGCATCGGCACCGACTTCACCCAGGGCCACGGCCAGGACTTCTTCGAAATGCTGACCCACGACAAGGGCTACGCCCGTCGTCTGACCAGCTTCGGCAAGATCATCAACCCCCTGGGCATCCGCACCGTGGGCGAGTTCCCGAACCTCACCGAGACGCTGCTCAAGCGCGGTCATCCTGAGCGGGTGGTGCGCAAGATCATGGGCGAGAACTGGGTGAACGTCCTGAAGGACGTCTGGGGCGAGTGAATACCTCTGGAGCCTGCTCCGCTCGCCGATAGCTGCGTCAGGTCCTCGCGCCAAGCTCGCCGTACAGGCGTACTGCCTCGCTTGTCGCTCCGGTCCTTCCTTGCTCTCGACGTGCTCGCTACGGCTCCAAAGGCATTCACGCGGCTTTTTTATAAGAGCAAAAGCAAACGCTTCGCTCAGTAATGATCACGAATTTCCGGAGTCAAGTTTTCATGGCCAAGATCGCCCCGCAACTGCCTATCGAAGTCGACAGCGAAACCGGTGTCTGGACCTCCGACGCCCTGCCGATGCTGTACGTGCCGCGTCACTTCTTCGTCAACAACCACATGGGCATCGAAGAAGTGCTGGGCGCCGAGGCCTACGCCGAGATCCTCTACAAGGCCGGCTACAAATCCGCCTGGCACTGGTGTGAAAAAGAAGCCGAATGCCATGGCCTGGAAGGCGTCGCGGTGTTCGAGCACTACATGAAGCGCCTGTCCCAGCGCGGCTGGGGCCTGTTCAAGATCCAGGACATCGACCTGGACAAGGGCACCGCCAGCGTCAAGCTCGAACACTCGGCGTTCGTCTACGTGTACGGCAAGGTCGGGCGCAAGGTCGACTACATGTTCACCGGCTGGTTCGCCGGGGCCATGGACCAGATCCTCGCCGCGCGTGGCAGTTCGATCCGCACCGTGGCCGAGCAGGTCTACGGCGGTTCCGAAGAAGGCCACGACGACGGCCTGTTCATCGTCAAGCCGTTGTAAGTCGAGGATTGCGCCATGGCTTTTGAAGCAATGTTCCAGCCGATCCAGATCGGCAAGCTGACCATCCGCAACCGCGTGCTCAGCACCGCGCACGCCGAGGTCTACGCCACCGACGGCGGCATGACCACCGATCGGTACGTGAAGTACTACGAAGAGAAGGCCAAGGGCGGCATCGGCCTGGCGATCTGTGGCGGCTCGTCGGTGGTGGCCATCGACAGCCCGCAGGAATGGTGGAGCTCGGTGAACCTGTCCACCGACCGCATCATCCCGCACTTCCAGAACCTGGCCGACGCCATGCACAAGCATGGCGCCAAGATCATGATCCAGATTACCCACATGGGCCGTCGCTCGCGTTGGGACGGCTTCAACTGGCCGACCCTGATGTCGCCGTCCGGCATCCGCGAACCGGTGCACCGCGCCACCTGCAAGACCATCGAGCCGGAAGAAATCTGGCGGGTGATCGGCAACTACGCCCAGGCGGCACGTCGCGCGAAGGCCGGCGGCCTGGACGGCGTCGAGCTGTCCGCCGTGCACCAGCACATGATCGACCAGTTCTGGAGCCCGCGGGTCAACAAGCGCACCGACGAGTGGGGCGGCAGCTTCGAAGGCCGGATGAAGTTCGGCCTGGAAGTGCTCAAGGCCGTGCGTGCCGAAGTGGGCGACGACTTCTGCGTGGGCATGCGCATCTGCGGTGACGAGTTCCACCCGGACGGCCTGTCCCACGAGGACATGAAGCAGATCGCCAAGTATTACGATGACACCGGCATGCTGGACTTCATCGGCGTGGTGGGCTCGGGTTGCGACACCCACAACACTCTGGCCAACGTCATCCCGAACATGAGTTATCCACCGGAGCCGTTCCTGCACCTGGCCGCCGGTATCAAGGAAGTGGTCAAGGTCCCGGTGCTGCACGCGCAGAACATCAAGGACCCGAACCAGGCCACGCGGATCCTGGAGGGCGGCTACGTCGACATGGTCGGCATGACCCGTGCCCACATCGCCGACCCGCACCTGATCGCCAAGATCAAGATGGGCCAGGTCGACCAGATCAAGCAGTGCGTCGGTGCCAACTATTGCATCGACCGCCAGTACCAGGGCCTGGACGTGCTGTGCATCCAGAACGCCGCGACGTCCCGTGAATACATGGGCGTGCCGCACATCATCGAGAAGTCCACCGGGCCCAAGCGCAAGGTGGTCATCGTCGGTGCCGGCCCGGCCGGGATGGAAGCGGCTCGCGTGGCGGCCGAGCGTGGCCATGACGTGACCCTGTTCGAGAAGAAGGAATTCATCGGCGGGCAGATCACCACGGCCTCGAAGGCACCGCAACGGGACCAGATCGCCGGTATCACCCGCTGGTACCAACTGGAACTGGCGCGGCTGAAAGTCGACCTGCGCCTGGGCGTGGCGGCGGATGCGCCGACCATCATGGACCTGCGCCCCGATGTGGTGGTGCTGGCCGTCGGCGGGCATCCGTACCTGGAGCAGAACGAGCACTGGGGCGCCGCCGAAGGGCTGGTGGTCAGCAGTTGGGACGTGCTCGACGGCAAGGTCGCACCGGGCAAGAACGTGCTGGTCTACGACACCATCTGCGAGTTCACCGGCATGTCGGTGGCCGACTTCCTCGCCGACAAGGGCAGCCAGGTCGAGATCGTCACCGACGACATCAAGCCGGGCGTGGCCATTGGCGGGACGTCGTTCCCCACTTACTACCGCAGCATGTACCCGAAAGAAGTGATCATGACCGGGGACATGATGCTGGAGAAGGTCTACCGCGAAGGCGACAAGCTGGTGGCGGTGCTGGAGAACGAATACACCGGGGCCAAGGAAGAACGCGTGGTGGACCAGGTGGTGGTGGAGAACGGCGTGCGGCCGGACGAGGAAATCTACTACGCCCTCAAGGACGGTTCGCGCAACAAGGGCCAGATCGACGTCGAAGCCCTGTTCGCGATCAAGCCCCAGCCGTGCCTGGAGCAGAGTGGCGATGGCTACCTGCTGTTCCGTATCGGTGACTGCGTGGCGCAGCGTAATACACACGCCGCCATCTATGACGCCCTGCGGTTGTGCAAGGATTTCTAACGGCTTGTGGATAACCCTGTGGGAGCAAGGCTTGCCCGCGACAAATGCGACGCCAGCATCTGACTGACCAAGTCGACTGCATCGCGGGCAAGCCTTGCTCCCACAGGGATCGAGCAAGACATCCAGGTTTCTGTGCCTGCAAGACCCTGAAGTCTTTGGGAGCAACACCTATGTTGAACACCCTTCTTCCCATCCTGCTGTTCGCAGCCATCGGCCTGGCGGCCCTTGGCGCCTTGCGGCGGGTGAACATGTGGCGCCGGGGCCGACCGTCCAGGGTCGACCTGGTCGGTGGCCTGTTCGCCATGCCCAAGCGCTACATGGTGGACCTGCACCACGTGGTGGCGCGGGACAAATACATCGCCAACACCCACGTCGCCACGGCGGGCGGCGCGGTGGCGTCGATCGTGCTGGCGATCCTGGTGCACGGGTTCGGCCTGCATAACCGCTTCCTCGGTTATGCGCTGCTGTTGATGACAGCGGTGATGTTCGTCGGTGCGATCTTCGTCTACCTGCGTCGCCGCAATCCGCCGGCACGGCTGTCGAAAGGCCCGTGGATGCGCCTGCCGAAAAGCCTGTTGGCGTTCTCGGTATCGTTCTTCCTGGTGACCCTGCCGGTGGCCGACATCCTGCCGGAAAACTTCGGCGGCTGGGTGCTGGCGGCGATCCTCGGCGTCGGTGTGCTGTGGGGCGTTTCGGAGCTGTTCTTCGGCATGACCTGGGGCGGACCGATGAAGCACGCCTTCGCCGGTGCCCTGCACCTGGCCTGGCACCGCCGCCCTGAACGCTTCGGCGGCGGCCGTTCCACCGGCCTGAAACCGCTGGACCTGAATGACCCGGCGGCGCCGCTGGGGGTGGAGAAGCCCAAGGATTTCACCTGGAACCAATTGCTCGGCTTCGATGCCTGCGTGCAGTGCGGCAAATGCGAAGCCGCGTGCCCGGCCTTTGCCGCCGGCCAGCCGTTGAACCCGAAAAAACTCATCCAGGACATGGTTGTCGGCCTGGCCGGCGGCACCGATGCGAAGTTCGCTGGTAGCCCGTATCCGGGCAAGCCGATAGGCGAGCACGGCGGCAATCCGCACCAGCCGATCGTCAATGGGCTGGTGGACGCCGAGACGCTGTGGTCGTGCACCACCTGCAGGGCGTGCGTGGAGGAGTGCCCGATGATGATCGAGCACGTCGATGCCATCGTCGACATGCGCCGGCACCTGACCCTGGAAAAAGGCGCCACCCCGAACAAAGGCGCCGAAGTCCTGGAAAACCTGATCGCCACCGACAACCCTGGCGGCTTCGCCCCGGGCGGGCGGATGAACTGGGCGGCGGACCTGAACCTGAACCTGCTCAGCGAGAAGAAATCCACCGACGTGCTGTTCTGGGTCGGCGACGGTGCCTTCGACATGCGCAACCAGCGTACCCTGCGCGCGTTCGTCAAGGTGCTCAAGGCGGCGAGGATCGACTTCGCCGTGCTCGGCCTCGAAGAGCGCGACAGCGGCGACGTGGCCCGGCGCCTGGGTGACGAGGCCACGTTCCAGCTGCTCGCCAAGCGCAACATCCAGACCCTGGGCAAATACCGCTTCAACCGCATCGTCACCTGCGACCCCCACAGCTTCCACGTGCTGAAGAACGAGTACGGCGCCTTCGAGGGCAACTACCTGGTGCAGCACCACAGCACCTACCTGGCGGAAATCATCGACGCCGGTGCGCTGAACCTCGGCCAGCACAAGGGCGACAGCGTGACCTATCACGATCCGTGCTACCTGGGCCGCTACAACGGCGAATACGAGGCCCCGCGCCAGGTGTTGCGTGCACTGGGCATCGAGGTCAAGGAAATGCAGCGTTCCGGTTTCCGCTCGCGTTGCTGCGGCGGTGGCGGCGGTGCACCGATCACCGACATCCCGGGCAAGCAGCGGATCCCCGACATGCGCATGGAAGACATCCGCGAAACCGGCGCCGAACTGGTGGCCGTGGGTTGCCCACAATGCACGGCGATGCTCGAAGGCGTGGTCGAGCCACGGCCGATGATCAAGGACATCGCCGAACTGGTGGCCGATGCCCTGCTTGAAGACGTGGCGTCGGGTAAAACCGCGGCCCCGGCCAAACGTGAACCTGCGGAGGTGCATTAATGAGCGACATCATCCGCCGCGACCCTCGCGCCGAGTGGATCGCCCGTAACCGCCTGCACCCACTGCATGCGGCCATGCAACCGGTCCAGCACAGTTGGATGGGGCCTAACGGGATCATCCGCAAGAATGTCCACGGCGTGGGCTTCATCGGCCCCAGTGGCATCAAGCGTATCGACCGCAGCGGCGCCCAGCAGGGCGGCGCGACCAAGCGCACCGCGTCCACCGAAGTGCAACTGCCGTTGCACCAGGTGGTGCAACCGGCGTTCTACATCAGCGTGGTGCCGGACATGGTCGGCGGGCGTCTCAGTGCCCACGACCGGGACCTGCTCGGCCTGGCCCATCAACTGGCCGGCAGCGACGGCGCGGTGCTGGCCGTGGTCTTTGGCGAGCACAAGGAAACCACCTTCGCCACGGCGGGCGTCGACCGCTTGCTGGTGCTCGAAGGCGAGGCCTTCAACGGTTATGCACCGGAACAACGGGTGCAGGGCTTGCGGGCTGTGGATAACCAGTTCAACCCGCGCCACTGGCTGCTGCCGGACAGCCGCAGCGGCGGCGGCGAACTGGGCCGGCGGTTCGCCGCGGCGCTGGGTGAACGCCCAGCCACGCGGGTCTGGCAGGTCAAGGGCGAAGAATGCATCGGCCGCGCCGGTGCGGGCTTGCAAGACTTGGCCCGGCCAGTGGCACGCTTGATCCTGGCAGCGGCCGAATGCGCCGAACCGGTCAGCGAAACCCGTCACGAAGCACTGCCGGTGGAGTTATCCACAGGCGTGGCCCGCAGCTTGTCGCGCATCGAGGACCTCGGTGCGGTGGCGGTGGACCCGGGCGCGATTCCGATGGCCGAGGCCGAGTTCATCTTCTCCGGCGGCAACGGGGTCAAGGACTGGGATCTTTTCCACCGGACCGCCGCGGCCCTGGGGGCTACCGAGGGCGCTTCGCGAGTGGCGGTGGACGATGGCTTCATGGCACGGGACCGCCAGGTGGGCGCGTCCGGCACGTGGGTGACCGCGCGGGTCTACGTGGCCGTAGGGATTTCCGGGGCGATCCAGCACCTGCAAGGCATCGGTGCCTGCGACAAGGTGGTGGCGATCAACCTCGACCCGGGCTGCGACATGATCAAGCGGGCGGACCTGTCGGTGATCGGTGACAGCGCGGCGATTCTCAAGGCCCTGATCGCGGCGGTAGAAGCCTACCGCAGCGAAGCCAGGCGCGATGCGGCTTAAGCTAAGGATTCAACGATGAGTACTCAAGTGATCAGCCTCGTCTCCATCGGCGCCCACCCGACTTCCGGCCGGCCCCGTCGCGCTGAACAGGACGCCCGTGCCGTGGAGCTGGGCCTGCAACTGGCCGGCAACGACCTGCGGGTGCTGCACGCGGGCGACGTGGCCGAGCCGGCCTTGCGCGCTTACCTGGGCATGGGCCTGGACGAACTCCACGTCCTCGAAAACCCCGAGGGCGCCGACGCGCTGCCGGCCCTGACCGACTACCTGCGTGATGCCGGTGCCCAAGTGGTGCTCACCGGCAGCCAGGCGGAAACCGGCGAGGGTTCCGGGATGCTGCCGTTCCTGCTGGCGGAAAACCTCGGCTGGCCGCTGGTGGTCGGGCTGGCCCAGGTCGAATCCATCGACAGCGGCGTCGCTCTGGTGCTGCAAGCCCTGCCTCGCGGGCAACGGCGCCGCTTGAAAGTGCGCCTGCCGTTCCTGGCGACTGTGGATAACGCCGCGCCAAAGCCACGGCAAAGCGCCTACGGCCCGGCGCGGCGGGGTGCCCTGCACGCCGAGGAAGTCGAGGTGATCGATGACGCGCTACTGGCGGTGGCGACCCTGCAACCGGCCAAGCCACGCCCCAAGCGCCTTAAAGTGATCAAGGCCAAGAGCGGTGCCGACCGCATGAAAGCCGCCACGGCCAAGGCCAGCGGCGGAGGCGGGCAGGTGCTCAAGGGCGTGAGCCCGGAGGCCGGCGCCGAGGCGATTCTCAAGTTGTTGGTTGAGGAAGGGGTGGTCCGCTAATCCAAGCGCACCCCAAACCTCTGTGGGAGCGAGCCTGCTCGCGAAGGCGGTGTACCAGGCAACATCTTCATCGACAGGTACGCCGCTATTCGCGAGCAGGCTCACTCCCACCGTCATTTAATCCTGTTACTCACAATCCCTGTGCGTCCGCCTGTGGATAACCTGTTCGCCCCTCGCTGAACCCCGCGTCAAACAAGCCCTACAGCCCTGCGATCAAAAAATGATCAGCCTAACTAGCGGTTTTTACTGGCTTTTCCGTATGTCTCGAGTTCATATGCCGCACTTCAATAACTATTTTCCCCGCAGCGATTCTTTCAATCTCGGCGTTTAGATCCTCTCTATTGAATTTGTCCAGGTTGGCATCCCACTCGTCAAGCAGAAAAATATCCACAGGCTGAGCCAATAATTCCAATATTTGTTTCATTTGGCGCTGCCCTGTTGAGAGGTTTTCATGGGGTTCGGAAAAATTTATATCGGGAGATATGAGTACCGATTCTTTAGGAAGGGACTTGAGAAGCTTTAGAAAGGATGATTTTCCGGACCCGTTGTCGCCTTGTATTAGGTAGCGCCCTGGTTCCAACTGTTTCTTAGTCAACTTCTTCTGGAAGCTCACTAATTCATACGTTTCACAAGTGGCAACGTTTGTGATAGAGATGTTCTCTATGTTTATCTGCGAAGCAATATCTTGCCTTTCAAGAGAACGGGTGAATTGGATTAGGTTGTCTACCTTTCGTCTCACAATCACGAATTGACTCCCATACATGCTGAGTGCATGGACGCTCCCGAATAATTGTAATGTTCTCGGCAATACAGCAACTAATACTCCTAGCGGAACAGCTGATTCCGAAGGCAAGTAAAGTGCGGCTATAATAATGAGTACCGCCGCGCAGATGGGCAGACAGGCAATAATTTGTTCGAGTAACACATATTTTTCCGTGGTTCGAAAGTACGTCTCTGATTGCTCTGAATACCTTGCTCTTCTGAGTTCAAACATCTTGGAGCTGGCGAAATGGCAGTTGTGCCATAAAGGCTCAACTTCTAGGAGGGCCTGGAGTTTAGTCTTCTGCATGCTAGTGGCATATGCATCTATTTTACCTCTCATCATAAAAACAAATAGAACTGAAATGATGAGAGAGGTGAGCAGGGCGCTAGAGACCCAATAGCCAAGCGTTAAATAAAAAACGGTGAGCGTAAGAATGATGTTGCAGTAAGTGGAGAACATTCCAATGTAAAAGGCGGCGGCGTGCTCTATCGTGCCTGCCGCTTCACCCGTCAGCCAGCTGGTTGTCATTTTATTATTCTTGGAGGAGGAAAGGCTAATATCTTTCCTCATCGATAAGAAAGTGCGAATGACATATTCCTTCCAGGTTGCGTTTTGTAATCGTACACGTAGCAGTTCCCCAGCAGAGCTAACGAGGTAGGCAAATAGCGCGAAAGCAAAAAAACATATAATGTAAGCTTTGATAGATGAATATCTTTGAGATGAGAGTGCCTCCCCCGCCAAGGCAATGAAGTAGGTGGACAATGCAAGACTTATTTGTTGAAGAAAAGCCAGCGTTATTGAAAGTATGAATAATCGGTTTCTTATGAACATTTGTATGGTTCTCTAAAGGAATAGAGTCAAGATCATCACGGTAGTGACCAAGCACGATGCCAGAAGCAATCTGGAAAAAATTATTTTATAAGTAATAAATTTTCTTAATGTTATGGCTTTGGCAAGTTGTAAATCCGTATAGGATGAGCGCCTGTCTGCGGAGAAATGGCGTATAAAGGCGCTGAGAAATATGTGCTTTGATTTTAGAGAATAATGATCGGGTTCTAAAAAAACTAAATCACTGGCTGTGATATCACGAAGCACAAGAATGGGCGTTGGTGTTCGGAGTGGGTAGTATTCTGAGCTATGTAAACTAGGTGCTGAGCTGGTTCTGTATAGTGCTCCAAGCATCATTGATTGACGAATGCATTGCTCTTTGTTTCTAATGTGTATCTTTAAAAGTTCCTCGATGCTGAAGTCTTCGGGGAATAGTATTATTATGGCTCCGAATGTTTTTTTATCTCGATGTGATGTGTAAAATTTTAAGCAATTAGTTATGGTTTCATCGCAATTATGCTGAGGCTCAAAGTAAGTGAAATAAATTTCTTGATTTTTTATCGCCTGAGGCATGAAAGGACAGACTACACCATTGCGATGAGGGTGCTTGGAGGTTAAAAAAGATTTTATATAAGGAAGTATATCGGTATAGGCGTTCCGGACAAAATCGGGAACGTTTCTACTCTCAAATGAGTCAATTGACCATAGTGGTGGCTGATTATCCATAACCTTATCAAGGTAAAGCCCTTTATGGGCTTTACCTTGTTCTCCCTGATCTAGTCGATTATTTTTTTACCATTTCCAGCCGCCTCCCGGCACTCCTCCGCCGGGGCACAAGACTCCGCCTGGCCCGAGTACGGCACAAGATTGAAGTGGTTTAATTAATTGTTGAAATGCCAAGGATAGGCGAGTCGTCCAGTTAGACTGAGCGACTTTCGAAAATGTAATGTCTGGAAACTTCTGCAAAAAAGCAGAGGATTGTGGAGAAGAAAAATCTGATTCCATGTTCATAAACTCCTTTTAGAACATGAGATGGTTGGTTGCTAATGATAGCGAATATCATTCTTGTTTCTAGGAGGCGCTTTGTCAAATGCCTTCAGTAAAAAAGGATTACCAAATCTATAAGTGAGAATCCTTACCAATTGAGTTGCAGTACCATATGTAGCCATTATTTCTTGTACCCCTGTGGATCAGCGTTGAGCTACGTACCTCACATCAGAGCAAGCTCAGACAGCATGTTCAGGCCTGGTCTTAGGCTTCTAAGGTTACTGAGTTGGGTATAAACCTCGCTAACGGTCGTCCCCAACCTCTGTTAACGTTCTTGTGGATAAGTTGTTCATCGTTGTCCGAAATACATACCTCCCGGCCCTTGTGTTGAGTTGCTCATTAAGTGATCAATTCATTCGTATTGAACTGAAAACTCAGAAAAAAGCCTGTGATTACGGGCGTCTGTTGAATTTTCCACAGGCGCGTCAAAATTACCCCCAAACGCTGTTGATGCTTCTGTGGATAAGTTGTTTGCTCACCTCTAGGCGCCCCGTATAGCAGGGCTCCGCGAGATCTGATCAGAATTTGATCGGATATGACATCGCACCTAAGCCCTGTTCATAAGTCACGGTTTTTTTCGATTTATCAGTTAGATCAGGTGATGTGGTCGCACTTGTCCCCATTTGCTGTGGGTGGCTATGTGGATAACTTGTTCGCGAACAGCTGCAAGCCACGTTGGCTATAGTCCAGAACGCGATAGATCAAATTTCGTACAGTTCTAAGGAACCCCCTTGACGCAGGTCGGTCGCCTGTCTTCACTCATGGCACAAGGACACCGCTTCTTTTTATCCATTCCAGGTTCAGGGAGAACACATGATGGATAGCCCGCCACCCTGTACCCATCGATTTTTCCCCGTGACCTGTCTTGCGGCGCGTCCCGTTGCATTGCCCAGGCGTACGCGCCGGCGGGCCGCCAACCAGCGTGCGCGGCTATAGCGCCCCGAGCCTGGCTGATTCCCCCTGACACCGCTGACTGCCGCTCCTTCCCTTTACGGGAAGAGTGGCCAGGCGTTCGCACGCCTATCGATTCACAGGCAACCGCAGAGTTGCCCCATCTGCCTGAGAGGACTTGAACATGACACGGATCTCGACCCCCATCAGCCAAATCCAGGAACACTACGACGTCGTTGTCATCGGTTCGGGCTACGGCGGAGGCATTGCGGCCTCGCGCCTGTCCCGGGCCGGGCGCAAGGTGTGTCTGCTGGAGCGGGGCCGGGAGATACAGCCCGGCGAGTACCCCAACACCCTGCTCGCCGCCACCGAGGAGTTGCAGGTGCATGACCCGGACGGCCACATCGGCTCGCGGACCGGGTTGTTCGACCTGCACGTCAACGCCCAGCAGAATGTGGTGGTGGGCTGCGGCCTGGGCGGTACCTCGCTGATCAACGCCAACGTTTCGCTGGAGCCGGAGCCTGGGGTGTTCGAGGACCCGCGCTGGCCGCAGGCGGTGCGCGAGCATCGCGACACGCTGCTCAAGGACGGTTACGCGCGGGCCAGGGAAATGCTCAAGCCCAATGCGTATCCAGACTCGGCACCCAACCTGCCCAAGCTCGACGCCCACAAGAAGTCGGCCGACTACCTCAAGCAGGGCGCGCATTTCTACAAGCCGCCGATCAACGTCACGTTCGACAAACTGCCCAACAACCTCAACCACGTGGGGGTCGAGCAGTTGCCATGCAATGGCTGCGGCGACTGCGTCTCCGGTTGTAACAACAAGGCCAAGAACACCACCTTGATGAACTACCTGCCGGATGCCTGGAACCACGGCGCAGAGATTTTCTGCCAGGCCGAGGTGCGGCACCTGGAGCGCGACGGCGATGGCTGGATCGTGCACTTCCAATACCTGGACAGCGGCCGCGAGCTGTTCTCGGCGCCGACCCTGTTCGTACGGGCCGACATCGTCGTGGTGTCTGCCGGGACCCTGGGCTCCACCGAGATCCTGTTGCGCTCGCGGGACAAGGGCCTGGTCATGTCCGACCAGTTGGGCGAGCACATGAGTGGCAACGGCGACATCCTCGGCTTCGGCCACAACTGCGACCAGGCCATCAACGGCATCGGTTTCGGCGCCCATTCGGCCAAGGAGCTGGAACCGGTGGGGCCGTGTATCACGTCGATCATCGACATGCGCACCGAAGGCGACTGGCGCAGCCGCATGGTCATCGAGGAAGGCTCGATCCCCGGCGCCCTCGGCCGGCCCATGGTGCCGAGCATGGCGGCGTTCGCCGGGATGATCGGGGTTCCCACCGACACCGGTTTCGGTGCCAGCCTCAAGTACAAGGGGCGCGAGGCCGAAAGCTTCCTGCGCGGGCCTTACTACGGCGCGCTGCACAACATGCAGACCTACCTGATCATGAGCCATGACAACGGCCAGGGACGCATGGTGCTCGACAGCCAGGACCAGTTGCGCATCGACTGGCCCGGCGTCGGCGAACAGGAGAACGTCACCCTGGGCAACGAGCGCCTGCACCAGAGCACCAAGGCCCTGGGCGGGATCTGGGTCGAGAACCCGATCTGGACCAAGTTGCTCAGGCACAGCATCGTCTCGGTCCATCCCCTGGGCGGCTGCGTGATGGGCGAGGACGCGACGCAAGGGGTGGTCAACCACAAGGGCCAGGTGTTCAGTGGCGCCAGCGGCACGCAGGTCTACCCCGGGTTGTACGTGGCCGACGGCGCGGTGATCCCGACCTCCCTGGCGGTCAATCCGCTGCTGACCATCTCGGCGGTGAGCGAGCGCAACATGGGCCTGCTGGCGGCGGATCGGGGCTGGACCATCGACTACACGTTGCCTTCGGCGCCAAGCAAGCCAGTGGCGGTGCCGACCCTGGGTGTGCAGTTCACCGAGACCATGAAGGGCTATTTCTCCACCGCCTTCACCCAGGCCCAGGGTACCGACCTGACGCTCTACGAAGCGGCGGCCAAGCGCGGCAAGGCCGATAACTCACCCATCGAATTCACCCTGACCATCACCGTCGACGATCTCAACCGCCTGATCAAGGAACCGGAACACGCCGCGACATTGGTAGGCACCCTGGACGCGCCGCTGCTTTCGCCGCAGCCGCTGGTCGCCAGCGATGGGGTGTTCAACCTGTTCGAGGAGTACTCGCAGCAGGTCGGCGTGCGGCACATGAACTACGACATGAAGCTGACCGCCGAGGACGGTACGGACTACTACTTCAGCGCGTTCAAGACCGTGCCCGAGGACAACGGCGTGCTGAACATCTGGCACGACACCAGCACGCTCTACGTCACCTTGTATCGCGGGCCGGACAAGACCGGCGCGGTGCTCGGCTCGGGCGTGATGCACATCCTGCCGGCCGATTTCGCCAAGCAGATGACCACCATGAAAGTGCTCAACGCCCGCAATGAGCGTGAGCGAGTCGAGGCCTTGGCGCGGTTCGGCAAGTTCTTCGCCGGCATCCTCTGGGAGAGCTACGGCGGGGTGTTCGCTGGCGATGTCTACTTCAACCCGGACGCGCCGCCCCGGTTGAAGCGGCCCCTGGATGCACCGGCGCCGGTCGTGCATTTCTTCCAGACCGACGACCACGTCGAGTTGCGCCTGACGCGTTACCAGGCCGGCACCAAGGGCCCGGTCATGCTGGTGCACGGCCTGGGGGTGGGGTCGAACATCTTTTCCACCGACACCATCCACACCAACCTGCTGGAGTACCTGTGCAAGCACGGGTACGACGTCTGGCTGCTGGACCTGCGGGTGAGCATCCTGTTGCCGGCCAGCAAGCATGAATGGAATGGCGACCAGGTGGCCCAGTACGACTTCAAGGCGGCCATCGAACAGATCCAGCAGGCGACGCTGGCCCGTGATGTGCAATGCGTGGTGCATTGCTACGGGGCGACGACGTTCTTCATGTCGCTGCTGGCGGGCCTGCAAGGCGTGCGCTCGGTGGTCTGCTCACAAATTGCCGCCGACACGGTGGTGGCCACGGCCACCGGCTTGAAGGCCGGCCTGCACTTGCCGGGCATGCTCGACGCAATCGGCATCAAGTCCCTGACGGCCTACGCCGACACCAAGGAGAACTGGTTCAACAAACTCTACGACAAGGCGCTCAACGGCTATGCGCGGATCGAGGCCCAGGGTTATTGCACCAACCCGGTCTGCCACCGCATCACCTTCATGTACGCCTCGCTGTACCGCCACGACACCCTCAACGAGACCCTGCACGACAACCTGCATGAGCTGTTCGGCGAATCGAACATGCACACCTTCGAGCACCTGGCGCTGATCGTGCGCAAGGGGCACTTGGTGGACTTCAAGGGCAACGACGTCTACATGCCGCATTTCGATCGGTTGAAGTTGCCGATCTGCTTCATCAGCGGCGCGGACAACCAGTGCTACCTGCCGCAAAGCACCCTCAAGACCTATCAGCGACTGTGCGAGCTGCACGGCCCGCAGTTGTTCAGCCGCCACGAAGTGCCGGGCTACGGCCATATCGACTGCATCTTCGGCAAGGACGCGGTGAAGGATGTGTACCCGATCATTCTCGGGCATCTGGAGAAGACGGCGCTGGGTTAGGACCGAGTCGACTTCTTCGCGAGCAGGCTCGCTCCCACAGGAGATCGCAACCCCATGTGGGAGCGAGCCTGCTCGCGAAGACGGCCTGCAGGACGCTGCATCTCGTGAGTCAGGAATAAGGAAAAAGGATGCCCATGAACACTTACATCCGTTGGTTCCAACGCGTCATCTGGATCGGGATCGTCATGAACATGGTGTTCGCGATCCCGGCGTTGTTCGCGCCGGCGTTGCTGACGTCCATGCTGGGCCTGCCGCCGGTATTGTCCGATCCCTGGCTGGAGAACACTGGCATGTTGCTGGTGGGCATCAGCCTGTTCTACATGCCGTCGGGGTTCGACGCGCCGCGCTTCGTGGTGAACTCGTGGCTGTGCGTGCTCTCGCGCCTGGTGGCGGTGGTGTTCTGGGTCTACCTGATCAACACCAGCGACCAGGGGTCGCTGTTCGTGCCGATGCTGATGGGCGACTTGAGCATGTTCCTGGTGCTGGGCGGGCTGCTGTACCTGGGCAGTCCCCAGGCCAATCGCCCACTGGCCTTGCTCCGCAGCGGTTGGCGGCAGTGGCGCGAGCGCTGGGCGCGGCGCTGGCAGAGGCCCGGGTTCAAGACCGGCGCGCTGGTGGTGGTGCTGGTCCTCGGCTTCATCGGTTACCAGACCTGGTACCAGATGATCCGCGAGGTGCCGCAGCCGGACTTCGCCTCCGACGAGGACCACTACAAGTACGCGGCCATCGGCCTGGGCATCGAGGCGCGGATCCCGTACTACCTGTTCGCCGTACTGCCGCAGATGTGCCCGGAAAAGATGCCCAAGCCGGGTGGCTACGAGGTTTTCGGTTTCCTCTATGAAAACGGCAATGACTTGCCCATCGGCATGGCCAAGCGCCAATTGGGCTACCCCACCGTGGAGCCCAACTGCGCCCTGTGCCACACCGGCTCCTACCGGGCCAATGCCAGCGATGTCGCCATACCGGTCGCCACCGCGCCGGCCAATACCCTGCAACTGCAAGCCTTCCAGTGGTTCGCCTACGATTGCGCCAGCGACCCGAAATTCACCCCCGACGCGGTCATGGCCGCGATCAACAGCAAGTTCCAGCTGGGCTTTTTCGAGAAGTTGTACAACCGCTACCTGATCATCCCGATGGCCAAGAGCGCGCTGCTCAAGCAGAAACAGGCCTACGCCTGGCAGAAACTGCGTCCGGCCCAGGGGCCGGGGCGGACCGACACGTTCAACCCGACCAAGATGGTGGTGTTCGGCTTCCCGGATGACTCCACCATCGGCACCGTGGACTTGCCCCAGGTCTGGAACCAGAAACCCCGCGAGTCGATGTACCTGCACTGGGACGGCAATAACAACAAGATCCATGAGCGCAACTACGCCGCGGCGATGGCGGTGGGCGCGACGCCGGAGTCGGTGCTGCCGCCCAGCTTCAACCGCGTGACCAACTGGCTGCTGGGCCACAAGGCGCCGGCCTGGCCGTTTGCCCTGGACCAGGCGAAAGTCGCCCAGGGCCAGCCGATCTGGGAGAAGAACTGTGCCGGTTGTCATGATTTTGGCCGCGCCGACACCGGTCAGGTCACCACTGACATCGACCAATTGGGCACCGACCCCCATCGCCTGGACTCCTTCACCACCGGCCTGGTGACGGCGTTCCACACGTTCAAGAAACCGCCGTTCGACTTCGACGCCTACCGCAAGACCCAGAGCTACAGCAACACGCCGACCGACGGCATCTGGTTGCGTGCGCCGTACCTGCACAACGGCTCGGTGCCGACCCTGTGGGATTTGCTGCAGCCGCCGGAGCAGCGTCCGCAGGTGTTCTACACCGGTTCCGATATCTACGACCCGCAGAAGGTCGGGTTCGTCACTAGCGGCGCGCAGATGAAGGCGTCGGCGGACTCCAAGTACGACACTCGCCTGGAAGGCAACCACAACGGCGGCCACCTGTACGGCACGCAGCTGTCGGACGTCGATAAGCGGGCCCTGATCGAATTCATGAAGACCCTGTAGCCCAGGGCATTGCGAAGGAGCGTCCACATGTCATTACTGCACCATTGGGAACATGAGTTCGACAAGGTCAAGGTCCGCCTGCACGGCTTGGTCACGCGGCTGGAGATGTCCTGGAAGAAACTGGTCAACGACCTGGAGCCCGAGGAGTTCCAGGCCATCGTCAAGTTGCTGCAGCGCGGCCACGATCAGGCGCGACACGTGATCGAACACGGCGACCTGCCGGATGACGAACCGGCCGTGCCGTGGGAGCTGTCCCACGGCCTGTCGATCCTGAAGATCGGCCACGCCGAACCCCTGCCGCAGAGCGAGGACGAACTGCCGACACGGGTACTCAAGGACGGCACGTTGCTGGGCTGTCGCAAATGGGAGCTGCTGGACCTGTTGTGGAGCGAGGCCCTGCTCAAGTGGATCGAGAACCTGCGGCATCATGCGCCGTTCGCCACCACCCCGGCGCTGGTGAAAATGGACCGCGACGTGGTGCTGGCGATCGCCGGCGACTGGGGCACGGGGCCGTTCGACAGCCATGCGCCGGCGGTCGCGGTCGCCAACCAGATGCAACTGGCCCAGGCCGACTTCACCATTCACCTGGGGGACGTGTATTACGCCGGCACCCATTCCCAGGAAGACGTCGACATGGTCGGCTGGCCCCAGGGCAAGCACGGTTCCTTCACCCTCAATTCCAACCACGAGATGTACAGCGGCGCCCACGGCTACTTCAAGGAGCTGGCCAAGCGCTTCCCGGTGCAGCAGGGCACCAGTTACTTCGCCTTGTACAACGACGACTGGCTGGTGGTCGGCCTCGACAGCGCCTATGCGTCGGACGCCATGAACCTGTACATGGACGGCACCCTCAACGCCCAGCAGATCGACTGGATGAAAGGCCTGCCCAAGCGCAAGAAACTGATGGTGCTCAGTCACCACCAGGGCTTCGATATTTCCGGGCACCACAAGACCGCGCTGTACCAGCCGGTGTGCGACGCCTTGGGCCGTGAGCCGGACTATTGGTACTGGGGGCATTTGCACAATGGCATCTGCTACGCCACCCAGGGCGGCCTGCACGCGCGCTGCGCCGGGCACGGCGCGATTCCCTACGGCACCACCAGCGAACTGAACGGGCATGCGCGGGTGTTGTGGTCGGAGACGCAACTGGCGGGGGATGAGGCGTACCCGGAGCGGGTGCTGAACGGGTATGTGAAGGTGCAGTTGAGCGGGGAGGCGATTGTCGAGACGTTTTATGGGGAGGATGGCAGCGTGCGGTGGTCTTCCAAATAGGCGGTGAATGTCAGACCGCTATCGCGAGCAAGCTCGCTCCCACAGGTTTGTGAACGACACCGAACCCTGTGGGAGCGGGCTTGCCCGCGATGCTTTTGACTTTAGCCCTGGACCGGCACGCCCTTGAGGTACGGCGCCGGTTCGGCCCCCAGGTTGTTGAGCATGCGCTCGCTGTACCAGTCGACGAAGTTCACCACGCCGAACTCATAGGTCTTGGAGTACGGGCCTGGCTGGTAGGCGGTGGAGTTGATGCCACGCTGGTTCTCTTCGGCCAGGCGACGGTCCTGGTCGTTGGTGGCGTCCCAGACCTCACGCATGCGCGCGACGTCGTAGTCGACGCCTTCGACCGCGTCCTTGTGCACCAGCCACTTGGTGGTGACCATGGTTTCCTGGGCGCTGATCGGCCATACGGTGAACACGATGATGTGGTCGCCCATGCAGTGGTTCCACGAGTGCGGCAGGTGCAGGATGCGCATCGAGCCCAGGTCCGGGTTCTTGATGCGGCCCATCAGCTTGGCGCAGCCTTGCTTGCCGTCCATGGTCATCGACACGGTGCCCTTGAGCAGCGGCATGCGCACGATGCGGTTGCGCAGGCCGAAGCTGGCGTGGGCGTAAGGGATCTTCTCGGCTTCCCAGGCGGCGGCGGAAGCGGCCACGTGGTCCTTGAATGCCTGGTCGGCCCGTGGGTCGGTGACGTCGTCCCATTCCAGCAGGGTCTTGAGCAGTTCCGGGTGCGAACCGCCGCAGTGGTAGCACTCGCGGTTGTTTTCCAGCACCAGTTTCCAGTTGGCCTTTTCCATCAAGGTGGTTTGCACCGCCACCTTGGTGTTCTCCATGTCGTACGGTTCCATGTAGTGGTTCAGCGTCGACAGGAAGTCGTCGATGGCCGGTGGGTTCTGCGCCAGGCTGATGAAGATGTAGCCGCCGGCGGTCTTCACGTTCACCGGCTTGAGGCCGTACTGCTTCATGTCGAAGTCGGCGCCCATTTCGGTGCCGGCGAACAGCAGGCGGCCGTCCAGCTCGTAGGTCCATTGGTGGTAATGGCAGACCAGCTTGGCCACCTTGCCTTTTTCGCTGGTGCACAGGCGCGAACCGCGATGGCGGCAGACGTTGTGGAAGGCATGCACCACGCCGTCGGCGCCGCGAATCACGATGATCGGGTTCTTGCCGACCTGCAGGGTCAGGTAGTTGCCCTTGGCCGGGATCTCGCAGGTCATGCCCGCGATCAACCATTCCTTCTGGAAGATCTCCTGCATGTCGATATCGAACAGGCGCTCGTCGCTGTAGAACGGCTGGGGCAACGAGAACGTGCGCTCGCGCTCCTGCAGCATCTGTGCGGTGGCCTTGCGTGCGGGTTCCAGCGGATCGCCCAGGCTCAAGGTTGTGGTCACGTCCATCGTTTTATCCTCATGGCCATCTGTGTGGCCGGCGAAATAGGGCTAGTCGGTTGTGCTACGCAAGGCAGAAAACGTTGTTTGTCTGTTGGGGCGAGTGTGGGGCCGCGCAGGGCTGGAACCTTATCCATGGGCGACATGGCCCAATCTGTTCCCGACGCGCAAGCCCCGGTGGTTGGGGGCTGGTCGCGATAAGTATGTCAATGTCGCGAATAGGTAAACGGCGGTGTCGGGGCCTGCGCACAATCGCCAACATGAAGGCCGGCAGTCGGCCGTGGAGATGAGCATGTCCAATAATTTCCTGAACCCGGTCACCACCCAGACCTGGGCCAATGGCCGACATATCGTGCGGTGCGTCAAAGTCATCCAGGAAACCTGGGATGTGCGCACGTTCTGTTTCATGGCCGACCAGCCGATCATGTTCTTTTTCAAGCCGGGGCAGTTCGTCACCCTGGAGCTGGAAATCGAAGGCGAGCCGGTCATGCGCTCCTACACCATCTCCAGCTCGCCGTCGGTGCCCTACAGCTTTTCGGTGACCATCAAGCGTGTGCCGGGGGGCAAGGTCTCGAACTGGCTGCACGACACCCTGCACGAGGGCCAGGAGCTGGCGGTGCACGGGCCGGTGGGGCTGTTCAATGCCATCGACTTCTCCAGCCCCAAGGTGCTCTACCTCAGCGGCGGCGTCGGCATCACCCCAGTGATGTCCATGGCGCGCTGGTACTACGACACCAACGGCAACGTCGACATGGTGTTCATCCACAGCGCTCGTTCGCCCAAGGACATCATCTACCACCGCGAGCTGGAGCACATGGCGTCGCGGATCGACAACTTCAGCCTGCACCTGATTTGTGAAAAGCACGGCCTGGGCGAACCCTGGGCCGGCTACCGCGGCTACCTGAACCACAAGATGCTGGAGCTGATGGCGCCGGACTTCATGGAGCGCGAAGTGTTCTGCTGCGGCCCGACGCCGTACATGAACGCGGTCAAGCGGTTGCTGGAAGCGGCTGGCTTCGACATGAAGCGTTACCACGAGGAGTCCTTCGGCGCGACGCCACCGGAAGCCCGGGCCGACGCCGTGGAGCAAGCCGAACAGGCCGCCGAAGCGCCGGAAGTCGACGTGGCGGACCTGCACCTGGTGGAATTCACGGCCTCGGGCAAGAGCATTCGCGTGGGCCCGGGGGAAACCGTCCACGCCGCCGCCGCCAAGCTCGGCATGATGATCCCCAAGGCCTGCGGCATGGGCATCTGCGGCACCTGCAAGGTGTTGAAGCTGGGTGGGGAAGTGGAGATGGACCACAACGGCGGGATCACCGAGGACGACGAAGCCGAAGGCTACATCCTGTCGTGCTGCAGCGTGCCGAAGGGGGACGTGCGGATCGAGTTTTGATCAGCACTCTCACTGGTGGGCGCTGAAGATCTTGTGGCGAGGGGATTTATCCCCGTTGGGCCGCGAAGCGGCCCCAAAGCAGTCAACTCGGTTAACCTGATACACCGCATCCGCAGGTTTTAGGGCTGCTTCGCAGCCCAGCGGGGATAAATCCCCTCGCCACGGATAGACTTCTTCCACAAATGGGCTGGGCAGGCTTTGAGTCTGTCGTCCTAGCCCACCATCACTTCCCGAATGTCCGCCGCCAATTCCCGCACCCGCGCCTCTTCGGTATCCCACGAACACATGAACCGGGCGCCGCCCTTGCCGATGAAGGTGTAGAAGCGCCAGCCCTTGGCCGTCAGGGCGGTGATGGCCGCTTCCGAGAGTTGCAGGAACACGCCGTTGGCCTGCACCGGGAACATCAGTTCCACCCCAGGAATGTCGCTCACCAGTTGCGCCAGCAGTTGGGCGCAGTGATTGGCGTGGCGGGCATGCTTGAGCCAGGCGTCGTCTTGCAACAGGCCGACCCAGGGCGCGGACAGGAAGCGCATCTTCGAGGCCAGTTGCCCGGCCTGCTTGCAGCGGTAATCGAAGTCTTCGGCCAGGTCGTGGTTGAAGAACAGGATCGCCTCGCCCACCGCCATGCCGTTTTTCGTCCCGCCGAAGCACAGCACGTCCACGCCGGCTTTCCAGGTCAGGTCGGCCGGGGAGCAGCCGAGGAATGCGCAGGCGTTGGAAAACCGGGCGCCGTCCATGTGCAGGTTCAGCCCCAGCTCCTTGCAGGTGATGCTGATGGCGCGGATCTCTTCCGGGGTGTAGACACTGCCGACTTCCGTGGCCTGGGTCAGGGTCACGACGCGGGGCTTGGGGTAGTGGATGTCCTGGCGCTTGAGGGCGATCTCGCGGATCGACTCGGGGGTCAGCTTGCCGTTCTCGGTGCGTGCCACCAGCAACTTGGAACCGTTGGAAAAGAACTCCGGCGCACCGCATTCATCGGTTTCGACGTGGGCGGTTTCCGAGCAGATCACGCTGTGGTAACTCTGGCACAGCGACGACAGCGCCAGGGAGTTGGCCGCCGTGCCGTTGAACGCGAAGAACACTTCGCAGTCGGTTTCAAACAAGGCGCGGAAATCATCGGCGGCCCGGTGGGTCCACTCGTCATCGCCGTAGGCGCGCTGGTGACCCTGGTTGGCTTCTTCCATGGCGGCCCAGGCTTCGGGGCAAATACCGGAATAGTTGTCGCTGGCAAACTGTTGACTCTTGTCGGTCATGGCCTTGCTCCTGAGATAGAGAGTCCTGGGTAAAGAGTTCCCTGGTGGAAATCCCGGGTGGGGAGTTCCGGGTCCGGCGCGCTTGGGTCCACGACGCCGTGTTCGATGTTGGTGCGCACTTTACCCAAGATTAGCGGGGGAACACACCGGATGTTTCTGTCAGGAATACACAAAGTCATCGGGTCGACCTGCCCATGAGCCGGCGGGACGGCGCGCTGGATCTGCTCAAGTGGCTGGCTCTGTTGGCGATGGTGCTCGATCATCTGCGATATGTCGGTTTCTCCGCCGATGGGTTGTACGTGCCCGGGCGCCTGGCCTTCCCGTGGTTCTGCCTGGCGATGGCGGCGAACCTGGAACGAGGCGCGGCCAGCGCCGGCTCAGGGCGCTACCTGGGCTGGCTGCTGGTGTTCAGCGCCGTGAGCGAGATTCCCTACCGGCTGTTCTTCCCGGAACCGGCCACCTTGAACGTGCTGCCGACCCTGGCCCTGGGCTTGCTGGTCGCTCGCGGCTGGCTGGTGCCGACATTGTCGGCGCGGGGCCTCGCCACAGTGGCGTTGCTGCTGGCGGCGTGCTGTTCGACGCAACTGATGTTTGGCTTCTTCGGTGTGTTGCTGCCGCTCGCGATGCTGCTGGTGATGCGTCGTCCGGGGTACTTCGCCCTGCTGCCGGGGCTGGTCTGTGTCGCGGCCAATCAATGGCGGGCGCTGTATGGCGCGGCATGGCTGGGGAACTCGGTGGCGTGGTGGGGGCTGCTGGCCTGCCTGTTCGCGCCATGGCTGGGGCGGCTGCTGTTGCGACACGCGGGGTGTTTTCAACCCCCGCCCATGCGGCGCTGGGCCTACGGTCTGTATCCCGCGCATTTCTTGCTGTTGCTCGTGATTCGTGACTGGGTGGCTTGATCGGAACCCCTGTGGCGAGGGGACTTGTCCCCGCTGGGCTGCGGAGCAGCCCCAAGAGGCCTGACTCAATCGATCCGATACACCCAGGTGTCCGGTTTAGGGCCGCTTCGCGCCCCAGCGGGGATAAATCCCCTCGCCACAATGACCGCGTCCTGCCCCATGTCGTAAACGCGCCTTTGTGTGGCGTCCATAGGCATTTGGCCTGTCTGCGCCAGCCATACCATCGCTTCCAAAGGGCACGACCAAAGGGTCCGTGCCTCACCGAGACGAAAAGGCGCACCGCCGCCGCTGGGAGAGACGCGATGTTCAGCAAGCAAGACCAAATCCAAGGCTATGACGATGCACTGCTGGCGGCGATGAATGCCGAGGAGCAACGCCAGGAAGATCATATCGAGCTGATCGCGTCGGAGAACTACACCAGCAAGCGTGTGATGCAGGCCCAGGGCAGCGGCCTGACCAACAAATACGCCGAAGGCTACCCGGGCAAGCGCTACTACGGGGGCTGCGAGCACGTCGACAAGGTCGAGGCCCTGGCCATCGAACGCGCCAAGCAACTGTTCGGTGCCGACTACGCCAACGTCCAGCCGCACTCCGGTTCCTCGGCCAACAGCGCCGTGTACCTGGCCCTGCTGCAGGCCGGCGACACCATCCTGGGCATGAGCCTGGCCCACGGCGGTCACCTGACCCACGGCGCCAAGGTGTCGTCCTCGGGCAAGCTCTACAACGCGGTGCAGTACGGCATCGACACCAACACCGGCCTGATCGACTACGACGAAGTCGAGCGCCTGGCGGTCGAGCACAAGCCGAAGATGATCGTCGCCGGTTTCTCGGCCTACTCCAAGACCCTCGATTTCCCCCGTTTCCGCCAGATCGCCGACAAGGTCGGTGCCCTGCTGTTCGTCGACATGGCCCACGTCGCTGGCCTGGTGGCCGCCGGCCTGTACCCGAACCCGCTGCCCTACGCCGACGTGGTCACCACCACCACCCACAAGACCCTGCGCGGTCCACGTGGCGGCCTGATCCTGGCCAAGTCCAACGAAGAAATCGAGAAGAAGCTCAACGCCGCGGTCTTCCCCGGCGCCCAGGGCGGCCCGCTGATGCACGTGATCGCCGGCAAGGCCGTGTGCTTCAAGGAAGCGCTGGAGCCCGGCTTCAAGGCCTACCAGCAGCAAGTGATCGAAAACGCCCAGGCGATGGCTGGCGTGTTCATCAAGCGCGGCTACGATGTAGTGTCCGGCGGCACCGATAACCACCTGTTCCTGGTCAGCCTGATCCGCCAGGGCCTGACCGGCAAGGACGCCGACGCCGCCCTGGGCCGCGCCCACATCACCGTCAACAAGAACGCCGTACCGAACGACCCGCAATCGCCGTTCGTGACCTCCGGCCTGCGCATCGGCACCCCGGCGGTGACCACGCGTGGCTTCAAGGTCAGCCAGTGCGTGACCCTGGCCGGCTGGATCTGCGACATCCTCGACAACCTCGGCGACGCCGATGTCGAGGCCAACGTCGCCCAGCAAGTGTCGGCCCTGTGCGCGGACTTCCCGGTTTATCGCTGAGTCGGTTTTGGAGTAATGACTATGCAACGCTATTCGGGCTTCGGCCTCTTCAAACACTCTCTCAGCCATCACGAAAACTGGCAGCGGATGTGGCGCACGCCGACCCCGAAGAAAGTCTACGACGTGGTGATCGTCGGCGGGGGCGGGCATGGCCTGGCGACCGCCTACTACCTGGCCAAGGAACACGGCATCACCAACGTGGCCGTGGTCGAGAAAGGCTGGCTGGGCGGCGGTAACACCGCGCGCAACACCACCATCGTGCGCTCCAACTACCTGTGGGACGAATCGGCCCACCTGTACGAACACGCGATGAAACTCTGGGAAGGCTTGTCCCAGGACCTGAACTACAACGTGATGTTCTCCCAGCGTGGCGTCTACAACCTGTGCCACACCCTGCAGGACATCCGCGACTCCGAGCGCCGGGTCAGTGCCAACCGCCTCAACGGCGTGGACGGCGAACTGCTCGACGCCAAGCAAGTGGCCGACGAGATCCCGTACCTGGACTGCTCGAAGAACACCCGCTACCCGGTGCTGGGCGCCACCGTCCAGCGTCGCGGCGGCGTGGCCCGCCACGATGCCGTGGCCTGGGGCTTCGCCCGTGCCGCCGACGCCTTGGGCGTGGACCTGATCCAGCAGACCGAAGTGATCGGTTTCCGCAAGGAAAACGGCGTGTGCATCGGCGTGGAAACCAACAAGGGCTTCATCGGCGCCAAGCGCGTCGGCGTGGTGACCGCCGGTAACTCCGGGCACATGGCCAAGCTGGCCGGCTTCCGCCTGCCGGTGGAATCCCATCCGCTGCAAGCGCTGGTGTCCGAGCCGATCAAGCCCATCATCGACAGCGTGATCATGTCCAACGCCGTGCACGGCTACATCAGCCAGTCCGACAAGGGCGACCTGGTGATCGGCGCCGGTATCGATGGCTGGGTCGGCTACGGCCAGCGCGGCTCGTACCCGGTGATCGAACACACCATCCAGGCCATCGTCGAGATGTTCCCGGTGCTCTCGCGGGTGCGCATGAACCGCCAGTGGGGCGGCATCGTCGACACCACGCCGGACGCCTGCCCGATCATCTCCAAGACCCCGGTGCCGAACATGTTCTTCAACTGCGGCTGGGGCACCGGCGGCTTCAAGGCGACACCTGGCTCGGGCAACGTATTTGCCGCGAGTCTGGCCAAGGGTGAAATGCACCCACTGGCCGCACCTTTCTCCATCGACCGTTTCCACAACGGTGCGTTGATCGATGAACACGGCGCTGCTGCGGTTGCCCACTAACAGGAGAAATCCCCATGTTGCACATCTTCTGTCCTCACTGCGGCGAACTGCGCTCCGAAGAGGAATTCCATTCGTCCGGCCAGGCGCATATCCCGCGTCCCCTGGACCCGAATGCCTGCACCGACGAACAGTGGGGCGACTACATGTTCTTCCGCGACAACCCGCGCGGCCTGCACCATGAGTTGTGGATCCACGCGGCCGGTTGCCGCCAGTACTTCAACGCTACCCGTGACACCGTGAGCTACGAAATCCTGGAAACCTACAAGATCGGCCAAAAGCCGCAATTCACCGACAAGGCTGACAGTCCGAAAGCGGCCGCGCAGGCTCTGGGAGAGAAGGTATGAGCCAGATCAATCGCCTGTCCAACGGCGGACGGATCGACCGCAACAAAGTGCTGAGCTTCACCTTCAACGGCCAGACCTACAAGGGCTTCGAAGGCGACACCCTGGCCGCTGCACTGCTGGCCAACGGCGTCGACATCATTGGCCGCAGCTTCAAGTATTCCCGTCCACGGGGCATCTTCGCCGCCGGCGCGGAAGAGCCGAACGCGGTGCTGCAGATCGGTGCCACCGAAGCCACCCAGATCCCCAACGTGCGGGCCACGCAACAGGCGCTGTACCAGGGCCTGGTCGCCACCAGCACCAATGGCTGGCCGAACGTGAACAACGACATGATGGGCATTCTCGGCAAGGTCGGCGGCAAGCTGATGCCGCCGGGCTTCTACTACAAGACCTTCATGTACCCGCAATCGTTCTGGATGACCTACGAGAAGTACATCCGCAAGGCCGCGGGCCTGGGTCGCTCGCCGACCGAGAACGATCCGGACACCTACGACTACATGAACCGCCACTGCGACGTGCTGGTGGTCGGCGCCGGCCCTGCCGGCCTGGCTGCCGCGCTGGCCGCGGCCCGCAGCGGTGCGCGGGTGATCCTGGCGGACGAGCAGGAAGAGTTCGGCGGCAGCCTGCTCGATACCCGCGAAAGCCTGGACGGCAAGCCGGCCACCGAATGGGTGGCGGCGGTGGTCGCCGAGTTGCGTTCGATGCCGGATGTCGTGCTGTTGCCGCGCGCCACCGTCAACGGCTACCACGACCATAACTTCCTGACCATCCACGAGCGCCTCACCGACCACCTCGGTGACCGTGCGCCGATCGGCCAGGTGCGCCAGCGCATCAACCGTGTCCGCGCCAAGCGCGTGGTGTTGGCCACCGGTGCCTGCGAACGGCCGCTGGTCTACGGCAACAACGATGTGCCGGGCAACATATTGGCCGGTGCGGTCTCCACCTACGTGCGTCGCTACGGCGTGGCACCGGGCAAGAAACTGGTGCTGAGCACCAACAACGACCATGCCTACCGCGTGGCGCTGGACTGGTTCGACGCCGGCCTGCAAGTCGTCGCCGTCGCCGATGCCCGCAGCAACCCACGGGGTGCGCTGGTGGAAGAAGCGCGTGCCAAGGGCATTCGCATCCTCACCGGCAGCGCGGTGATCGAGGCCCGTGGCAGCAAGCGTGTGAGCGCTGCTCGTGTCGCCGCGATCGACGTGCGTGCACAAAAAGTCACCAGCCCCGGCGAATGGCTGGACTGCGACCTGGTCGCCAGTTCCGGCGGCTACAGCCCGGTGGTCCACTTGGCTTCGCACCTGGGCGGCAAGCCGATCTGGCGTGAAGACATCCTCGGTTTCGTACCGGGCGAGGCGCCGCAGAAGCGCGTGTGTGTCGGCGGCGTGAACGGCGTCTACAGCCTGGGTGATTCCCTGGCCGATGGTTTCGAAGGCGGTGCGCGTGCCGCCAGCGAAGCCGGCTTCAAGGCCGTCGAGGGCGTATTGCCCAAGGCCCTGAGCCGCCACGAGGAGCCGACCCTGGCGCTGTTCCAGGTGCCCCATGAAAAAGCCACGGCACGGGCGCCGAAGCAATTCGTCGACTTGCAGAACGACGTCACCGCCGCCGCCATCGAACTCGCCACCCGCGAAGGCTTCGAGTCGGTGGAACACGTCAAGCGCTACACCGCACTGGGCTTCGGCACCGACCAGGGCAAGCTGGGCAACGTCAACGGCTTGGCCATCGCGGCCCGCTCGCTGAACGTGAGCATCCCGCAGATGGGCACCACCATGTTCCGCCCCAACTACACGCCGGTGACCTTCGGCGCCGTGGCTGGCCGGCACTGCGGGCACATCTTCGAACCGGTTCGCTTCACCGCGCTGCATGCCTGGCACGTGAAAAATGGTGCCGAATTCGAAGACGTCGGCCAGTGGAAACGCCCTTGGTATTTCCCAAGGAACGGTGAGGACATGCATGCGGCGGTCAAGCGTGAATGCAAGGCCGTGCGCGACAGCGTCGGCCTGCTGGACGCCTCGACCCTGGGCAAGATCGACATCCAGGGGCCGGACGCCCGCGAGTTCCTCAACCGCATCTACACCAACGCCTGGACCAAGCTCGACGTGGGCAAGGCTCGCTATGGCCTGATGTGCAAGGAAGACGGCATGGTGTTCGACGACGGCGTGACCGCCTGCGTCGCCGACAACCATTTCATCATGACCACCACCACCGGCGGTGCGGCCCGTGTGCTGCAATGGCTGGAGATCTACCAGCAGACCGAATGGCCGGACCTGAAGGTGTATTTCACCTCGGTCACCGACCACTGGGCGACCATGACCCTGTCGGGCCCCAACAGCCGCAAGCTGCTGAGCGAAGTCACCGACATCGACCTGGACCGTGACGGCTTCCCGTTCATGACCTGGAAGGAAGGCCTGGTGGGCGGCGTGCCGGCCCGGGTGTTCCGGATCTCGTTCACCGGTGAGCTGTCGTACGAAGTCAACGTGCAGGCCGACTACGCCATGGGCGTGCTCGAAAAAATCGTCGAGGCCGGCAAGAAGTACAACCTGACCCCGTACGGCACCGAGACCATGCACGTACTGCGGGCCGAGAAGGGCTTCATTATCGTCGGCCAGGACACCGACGGCTCGATGACCCCGGACGACTTGAACATGGGCTGGTGCGTGGGCCGTACCAAACCGTTCTCGTGGATCGGCTGGCGCGGCATGAATCGCGAAGACTGCGTGCGCGAAGACCGCAAGCAACTGGTGGGCCTCAAGCCGATCGACCCGAACGTCTGGCTGCCGGAAGGCGCGCAACTGGTGTTCAACCCCAAGCAAGCGATCCCGATGACCATGGTCGGCCACGTGACTTCCAGCTATGCCCACAACTCCCTGGGTTATTCCTTCGCCATGGGTGTGGTCAAGGGCGGCTTGAAGCGCATGGGTGAACGCGTGTTCGCACCGTTGGCCGATGGCCGCGTGATCGAGGCAGAAATCGTGCCTTCGGTGTTCTTCGATCCGAAGGGGGATCGGCAGAACATCTAAATGACCTGGACCCTGTGGGGGATGGGGGTGGGAGCAAAGCTTGCTCGCGATGCGGGCAACACGGTTACCGCGTTATCGTTCATCGCGGGCAAGCCATGCTCCCACAGCGCCACGCCTCGACAGGCCTGAAGCAGAATTCAAAACAGGTGCCATATGACAGCCGCCAATGTTTACCAACAACGCCCGACCACCGGGGCCAAAGCCGAGTCGTCGCTGCACCATGCCGACCTCGCCAGCCTGGTGGGCAAGGGGCGCAAGAACGCCGGCGTGACCGTGCGCGAGAAGAAACTGCTGGGCCACCTGACGATTCGTGGCGACGGCCACGACGCAGCCTTCGCCGCTGGCGTCCACAAGGCCCTGGGCATCGAGTTGCCGGGCGCGCTGAGCGTCATCGTCAAGGGCGAGACCAGTTTGCAGTGGATGGGGCCGGATGAATGGCTGCTGGTCGTTCCGACCGGTGAAGAATTCGCCGCCGAGAAAAAACTGCGCGAAGCCCTGGGCGACCTGCACATCCAGATCGTCAACGTCAGCGGCGGCCAGCAGATCCTCGAACTGTCCGGCCCGAACGTGCGCGATGTGCTGATGAAGTCCACCAGCTACGACGTCCACCCCAGCAACTTCCCGGTGGGCAAGGCCGTGGGCACGGTATTCGCCAAGTCGCAACTGGTCATCCGCCACACCGCCGAAGACACCTGGGAACTGCTGATCCGCCGCAGTTTCTCCGACTACTGGTGGCTGTGGTTGCAGGATGCGTCGGCTGAGTATGGGTTGAGCGTGCAGGCCTGAAAAACGTGGACTAGAGCCGGACACCTTGGTGGCGAGGGGATTTATCCCCGCTGGGCTGCAAAGCGGCCCCTGGACCTGCTACTTGAGAGTGTCAGGCTGAACGCATCAAGCTTTTGGGGCTGCTATGCAGCCCAGCGGGGATAAATCCCCTCGCCACAGGGTTCATGCCGCACCGCTAATTTTGAACAGGAGTCACCGCAATGAGCCGCGCCCCAGACACATGGATCTTGACTGCCGACTGCCCCAGCGTGCTCGGCACGGTGGACGCGGTGACCCGCTTTCTGTTCGAGCAGGGCTGCTACGTCACCGAGCACCATTCCTTCGACGATCGCCTCTCGGCGCGTTTTTTCATTCGCGTGGAATTTCGCCAGCCCGAGGGCTTTGACGAACAGGGTTTCCGTGCCGGCCTGGCCGAGCGGGCCGAAGCCTTTGGCATGGTCTTCGAGCTGACCCCGCCGAACTACCGGCCGAAAGTGGTGATCATGGTGTCCAAGGCCGATCATTGCCTCAACGACTTGCTCTATCGCCAGCGCATCGGCCAGTTGTCCATGGACGTGGTGGCCGTGGTGTCCAATCACCCGGACCTCAAGCCGCTGGCCGACTGGCACCAGATTCCCTACCACCATTTCCCCCTGGACCCGAACGACAAGCCGGCCCAGGAGCGCCAGGTGTGGCAGGTGATCGAAGACACCGGCGCCGAACTGGTGATCCTCGCCCGCTACATGCAGGTGCTGTCGCCGGAGCTGTGTCGCAAGCTCGATGGCAAGGCGATCAACATCCACCACTCCCTGCTGCCGGGCTTCAAGGGCGCCAAGCCGTATCACCAGGCCTACAACAAGGGCGTGAAGCTGGTGGGCGCGACGGCGCACTACATCAACAACGACCTGGACGAAGGCCCGATCATCGCCCAGGGCGTGGAAGTGGTGGACCACAGCCACTATCCCGAGGACCTGATCGCCAAGGGCCGGGACATCGAAGGGCTGACCCTGGCCCGGGCCGTGGGGTATCACATCGAAAGAAGGGTGTTCTTGAACGCCAATCGCACGGTCGTTCTTTAGAACGACATCGCGAGCAAGCTCGCTCCCACAGGGAGTATGCGATCACTGTGGGAGCGAGCTTGCTCGCGATGAGGCCCTTACAGACAACAAAGAAACAAGACACAAGCACTAACCCGAGCAATCAACGCGCTGCCTGCCTGGGCAACGCAGTTTCATAAAAACAACAGCGAGGTGAAAGCATGTCCGGTAATCGTGGTGTCGTGTATCTCGGCAACGGCAAGGTCGAAGTACAGAAAATCGACTATCCCAAAATGCAGGACCCGCGCGGCAGGAAGATCGAGCACGGCGTCATCCTGCGCGTAGTCTCCACCAACATCTGCGGCTCCGACCAACACATGGTGCGCGGCCGTACCACCGCCCAGACCGGCCTGGTCCTGGGTCACGAAATCACCGGCGAAGTGATCGAGAAGGGCAGCGACGTCGAGAACCTGAAGATCGGCGACCTGGTGTCGGTACCGTTCAACGTGGCGTGCGGCCGCTGCCGTTCCTGCAAGGAGCAGCACACCGGTGTCTGCCTGACCGTCAACCCGGCCCGTGCCGGTGGCGCCTACGGCTATGTCGACATGGGTGACTGGACCGGTGGCCAGGCCGAATACGTGCTGGTGCCGTATGCCGACTTCAACCTGCTGAAACTGCCGAACCGCGACAAGGCCATGGAGAAGATCCGCGACCTGACCTGCCTGTCGGACATCCTGCCCACCGGCTACCACGGCGCCGTCACCGCCGGTGTTGGCCCTGGCAGCACCGTCTACATCGCCGGTGCCGGCCCGGTTGGCCTGGCGGCCGCCGCGTCCGCCCGCCTGTTGGGCGCGGCCGTGGTGATCGTGGGTGACGTCAACCCGGTCCGCCTGGCCCACGCCAAGGCCCAGGGTTTTGAAATCGCCGACCTGTCCAAGGACACCCCGCTGCACGAGCAGATCGCCGACCTGCTGGGCGAGCCGGAAGTCGACTGCGCCGTCGACGCCGTGGGCTTCGAAGCCCGTGGTCACGGCCATGAAGGCGTCAAGCACGAAGCCCCGGCCACCGTGCTCAACTCGCTGATGCAAGTGACCCGCGTCGCCGGCAAGATCGGTATCCCCGGCCTGTACGTGACCGAAGACCCGGGCGCCGTCGACGCCGCCGCCAAGATCGGCGCCCTGAGCATCCGTTTCGGCCTGGGCTGGGCCAAATCCCACAGCTTCCACACCGGCCAGACCCCGGTCATGAAGTACAACCGCGCGCTGATGCAAGCGATCATGTGGGACCGCATCAACATCGCCGAAATCGTCGGCGTACAGGTGATCAGCCTGGACGACGCGCCGAAGGGGTATGGCGAGTTCGATGCCGGTGTGCCGAAGAAGTTTGTGATTGATCCGCATAAGATGTTTAGTGCGGCGTAAGGCGCTAGGGAAGACGGAAAAAGGGCGACGGTGATGTCGCCCTTTTTGTTTTCCACGAATAAAACTGCAGCGTTATGTAATTCAAACAGTTGTATCCTTGCGGATTTTCTTGGATTGGGTTTGTTGGGAAAAACTTTCTGAAGCACGCTTTAGAGGAGGCCTCGATACTAATGATTTTGCTTTAAGGTGTGCATTGAGGGCCATCGTCTCGGTCAGTTCGGTCATAGGGTTAGCGCCGCGTTGGGCGCGCTTGGCAAAAGTTACCAAGGTCTCATTGCCTAACACCTGCGACGGTAGATGGCCCTTCGAACGGCCTGTTGCAATGGAGCGCAATTCATGATGCAGGAACGCTGGGATCTTATCAGCAGGCCCATTAGCAATTGGGCGTACGTGGGATTTGACTAAGCGGTTCATGTCTTTAGATATCAGCGATAAATTAACCAAAGTTTTGGATTCGACGTTACCTAGGATGTTCTCAAGAATGTGGGGCATGCCTAAAAATTTATTGAATGGGCCAATGATCTGGTTTGGCTTCGACGCGACGTTCATTGTTTTTACCGCGCTCATGGCCTTGGGGAAATGCTTTAGCATCAAAGCAGCCCAACTGACATGCCCAGTTGGGTCCTGTTTGTTCACCGGGTCCCCGACGCAATATACATAGGCATTAAAGCCACCCTCCCGAAACGGACTGAAACTGTCCGGGCTATTGAATCGCATCAACACCGGATTGAACGCCCGATAACCATTTCCTAGTAAATAATACCCCGTCATTGGGTCCAGCCTTTCGCCATTGAAGCCAAGCAGACTGAGCAAACCGTTTTCCATGACACGGTGACCATACGGTGTGTAGACGAGGGGGTGGGTACCCGTCGCGTCGAGCGCCTGCAATACCGAGCGTTGTCGATCGGCGGCGAGCAAAGTGGTTTCGACGATGCTGTCCTGGCGCTGTTGTTGCGCCAGTAGATGGTCGTCCTGCTGGAAAATCGATCGTTGTATCGAGCCTTGGATTTCGCTGGTCAGGCGCTCCTTCAGGTAGAAGCGCTGGGTGCGGGCCTGGGACGATGGTGTGCAATCGGCCAGGCGATCCAGTGGGTCATAATGGTAGCGGCAGAGTAGCGTTTGCTGATGGTTGGGCATCGCGCTGTTCCTCGAACGGTCAATGACTTGAGCCCAGCGTTAAAACTATGATCGACGCAGTGCCTTCCCGGTAACCCGCAAAGAGTGATCCAGCGAGCCGCTGGAGAAGGGGGCGATAACACCGTTGAAAAAGAGACCGACAAAACTTACAGGCGTCCCTTCTTGCATAAACTTCTGAAACCAGAGTGCTCCGGATGAGACGTGGGCGCCGGTATTGCTTATTTCTCCCTGATTCACCTCGCGGGCAAGTTTTCCGTACTCGCGCGCCTGTTCCATGGAAAGGCTGTCGTCGCCGTGGCTAGCCAGGTTTTCGTTAACGGCTTTAAGACTTTTTACAAAGGGGGGAGGGTCTTGCATCTTGATGACTATTTCGTCTATATGCGCCCTTGGCGCCGACATAGAGGCAAGTGGGCCTTTGGGGTTTTTTACGAGTGATTGCCGCATAGTCTCGAGAACAGCTCCGAAAAAACCCGGTTTTACCTCTGTAACGGAAGTAGCGACTCCAACAGTCGCGGTTTTAGCCGGAGGTCTGAAAAAGTCAGAGGCACCCATTAATTTCGCCAGAAGTGGTATGTGCCCGGTCGGGTCTTTCCGATTCACCGGGTCTCCGACGCAATAGGCATACGCGTTCAAACCACCCTCTCCAAAAGGACTGAGCCTGTCCGGGCTGTTGAACCGCATCAATACGGGATTGAACGCTCGGTAACCATTGCCCAGCAGGTAATGCCCCGTCACCGGGTCCGGCCGCTCACCGTTGAAGCCGAGCAGGCTGAGCATTCCGCTTTCCGGTAAGCGGTGGCCATACGGCGTGTAGACGAGGCGATGAGGTCGCGCGGCATCGAGTGCATGCAACACCGAGCGCTGCTGATCGGTGGCGAGCAAGGTCGTTTCGACCACGCCATCCAGGTGCTGTTGTTGCGCCAGCAGTTGGTCCTCCTGCTGGAAAATCGAACGCTGTATCGCGCCTTGAATCTCCGTGGCGAGACGGTCCTTCAGATAAAAGCGCTGATGGCTCGGCAGGGTGGCTGGTGTGCAGCTCACCACCCGGTCGAGCGGATCGTAGCGGTACTGGATGAGCAGGGTCCGGGTTGATGGCATGGAGTGGCTTCCACAGGCACCTGGGTCTTTGGACAGGGCTCCGGGTGCAGTAAGCTGCGGCTTTCCGACTGCCGTTTTAGCGACAGCGGGCGAGATATCTATGGCATGGCCGTTCTATTTCGCATAGCTGAAAGAGCACTGTGAAATATCCGCGGCCGTGCAGGTTTCTCCCTGCCAAGCTGTTCCTGGCGCCGGCCCCCATTGATTGAAAGGTTTGAGCGCTAACCTTATACCCGCGTCGCCCTCACCCTCGTAGCTGCAGATGACCGACTGCTTGCTGGCGTTATAGCCGGCATTGGTGAAATGAACGGTGGCCAGATAGCTTTCGTCGGCATATTCATTCTCTCCTTCCCACGTTCGCTGGTCGGGCCCCGGTGCGCTGTAGCTGAAACCACCGCCTTGAAGCGGCACCTGCTTGATGGTCGCAATGTGCGGGCAGGTGGCGATATCCGCGTACACATAGCCTGTGGACAAGGCCATCGCCATCAGTGCGGTTTTGATTTTTCCATGCATGTTGGCTTGCTCACTTGTGGTTGAAGTTGCGGCGTTTGCGATAGCCGTTTTAGCCGGGGTCGAACCAAGTCGCGAGCCGGCGGGCTTCATTGATGAATTCCAGATGGATCGTGAAAATACCGTCCAGCGCTGTCCGACATGATTGAGCTTATCCCTATGGGGATGGCTGGCTACTGTCAGAGTTGACAGTAGATAAGTGGGTCATGGGCTAACTGTGCGTCTTCTTATGCCCGGATTTATTCCGGCGTCACTCTCGTGGCCTGCCTACCTTTTTCGCCTTTTTCGATTTCAAACGAGACGCTCTGCCTTTGCTTTAATGTTTTGTAACCCTCGCCGGCAATCGCCGAGTAATGAACGAATAACTCCTCGCCGCCGTTGCCGCAGGTAATGAAGCCATAGCCCTTTGCATCGTTAAACCACTTTACGGTTCCTTTGATTCGGTCGTTCATTTTTATTCTTCCTGCTTGCCCGAATGAAAAAGGCACAGGGACTATGGTTTTCCCATGGCCTTGTTTTTCCTAGTCTCGTCAGCAGCTTAGAACCGGCCCCTGCAGTTGCCTACTGTCAGAACTGACAGTAGGCAATACCCAGAGGAAATAACTGATTGCCAATGATATTCAAACGGCTGTCACGGAGCGGTCATGCCATGGCTTGCGCTTGCAACCGTCGGCCGCCAGCACGTCGCAGCCGCTGCGCAGTGGATCGCCAGCATCTGGGTGACGACCTGTATCGAGTCGCCAAACCCGAGTCGCGGTGGACGACAGGAAGAACTACAGGCAGCGCACGTTGGCTCGGGCAAGGCTCGTTGTCGCGGGGGATTTTCCCAAGTATTTGTCGGATTTTTGGTCGACCACGGTTCGTGAGGGCAGGAAATTGCGAAGGGGAACAGCGATGGGTAGATCTAGGTGGTCCGTCAGAAACTCAGGGTGAGTTCATGGGCCTTTATTAACTTGCACAACGTGGCATCCGGGCTTTCGCAAGGCCGATTCGATCCTGTGGAAAGTGCCGGACCCTGCGCTTGCAGATACTCCAGCGTAAGGTTCAGGGTGCCGAGCTTATAGATGATGGTGGCCTGGGTTGGTGATTGCTCATCGGGCTCTTGGACAACGAATTCAGCACTGTTGAATTGCGCCATGGCGGGGTCGGCGACGTCCATGGGACGTTGACGCTCCCATTGACGGTCATCCCGCGCTTCTACCGGCTCGATCGTCTTCTGGATTTGAGTAACGCCAGGGCAGGTTATTTCCCCCGCGTGGACTTGCCCGGCGATCCATAAAAATAACCCGGCGCCGCCGACGGTCATCAGGTTTGCCATGATCTTTCGCATTTGCCAGCCCTCCAATGTTCGGGTCCGAGGCCATGGTTACGGCTATATCTGGTACGGGCTACTGTCAGGGCTGACAGTTATTTATGCGTATTTGGAATTTATTAGAATTTTTCGCAGGAGTTTGGCGATAACAAATTTTCTTTAAACAAGGCGAATGCGGATTGTTCTGATCGAACGGGGATGTGTGGACAGGACCAATTGGACTGGCGGTCAGGCCAATAGAGCAGCCAGGAGGAGGGCGCGAAGTCACCGCGCCGAAAGCCGGCAGGCTGCTCGATGAGCATCATCGGCCTTTTACGGAATCGACCACAGGTCGTGTCGAGTTTTTGTCATGCCCGCTTCTCCTGGACATGCCCAAACCTCAAGATTGTGCAGATAAGCAAAGAAGGGTGGGCCAGAAGGCGCGGCGTGCAGCCGAAACTCGAGATGAACGAGCGATGGGGCGACTCCTTCCGGCGCAACGAACGTCTGATGTGCTGATATCCAGTCAGGCGCCACGCTATTCCAGCGGGGACCATATTCAAGAATAGTGCACGAGAAGCCGACCGGATTGCTTGTCTTGTAAGTGTAGTTGACTCTGATTGGCGTACCGGGTTTTACCGCTATCTCTTGGAAAAGCCTGGAGCGCTCACTCATGTGCGCTTGACCATCAACAATTTTTACTTCCCCGTCGTAGTCCCACCCCTCAAGTGCATTATCGAAGTTGCCGTTTTGCAGCAATTGCACGGGTGTGCACTCGGCTTCGGCAAAACGGAGCTCGACGTTATCCACATCATAAGCACCCTGCGACGTGAAGATCAGGTCGACTGAACCGCCGTTGTCTATCGTGAAATCAACTTCATATTCTCCTGCTCGATTGATGGTGCAATAGCCATCCCCGCTCGACAGCCTGACACCGCCGACACCGTAATAAGAAGAGACATTAAAGAGTAACTTGACCACTCCCGGGGCGCTCAACCCCACTGTCTGCGACAGTCTGGCAGCAGGTGCCAGACGCGCCCGGCCGGATACCCATGTAACTTGGTTGGAGCTCCAACCTTCAAGGCTCGTATCAAACGTACCGTTAACGATCAGATTCTCGCTGTTGTTTTTTTGCGCAGCCATAAGGACACTCCTTGCCTGACGCTATCGAGGCATTGTTCATATAAGTCACTGTCGATTGTTCTGGGCAATTGCCGTTGAATGCCATTGGCATGTGGAAGTGCTAGCTTGCCGAGGCAGGAGCGATATGGCTCATTCATCGTCCCAGATAATCTGGAGATCGGTCGCGTATATCGTCTATCGTTGCCCAGTTGGTTTCGCTGTCACGGTTTGAGTCTAGGACCCCTATAAACAGTTGCCTACTGTCAACGTTGACAGTAGGCAATACCCAGAGGAAATAACGGGTCGTGTTATTGGCGTGCGGTCGCTGACGCAACCCGTTCGCAGAATGCCGGGTAGAAGGCTTGCGTGTTCGAATTGCGGCAATCGTCTTGAACCTGGGCCTGGGCGGCGGCGCTGAAGGTCAGGCGTTGGGGTTGGCTGGCGAAGGTGGTGTAGCCGTCCCGTTGGGTTTTGATGGCGTCGAAACCCGGCATGTCGTAGGCCAGTTCCACATCATCGTCGGCCAGTCGTCGAGCCTTGATGGTCACGTGCGTGTATTGCTTGCCCCCCGGCGCGCCGTTCAGCGCTGCCAGGCCGTGGCCGACCACGCGCAACAGGTCTGCGACCCAGGCATTGCCGCTGTCCGGGGCGGCGCTTGGACGATAGCGCACCGTCAGCGTTTGTTGGTCGCGGGTGACCTTGGTCAGGGCCGGGTCGTAGCGCTTGATCCGATGTTCAATGGTCAACCAGGTCCTTTGCTCGTCGCTGGTGCCTTCGGCCACCTCGGGATCGAGCGGGCCACGCTGGCATTCGCTGACGCCCAGGGCAATCAGCATGCCGGTCAGGATGACCGCCAGGGTCGCTCCACCGATTTTTATGTCCATGGGTAAACTCGCGAGGAGAGAGGATCGCACTGTACGGTAGCCGGGCCGGCATTGACAGGCTGCTGCGGGCAGCGCCCGGGCGCTCAGAAACTTACGTTGAAATATTCCGCATCCATGAGTCTGCACGCCCGGATACTCGGGCTATCGCAGCGGCTGTCGGCCCACAGGGAGTAGCCCGGTTCGAGGAGTTGCGGGTGGACCCGCTTCAGATTGATCTGGCCATATTTGCAAGTGAGGGTCGCGCTGGATAGGGAGGTGTCCCCGGCAGTCTCATGAAACGTGTATTCGGCACCTTCGAATCTCAGTGACTGTGGCTTGACCACATCCACGAGGCTTTCGCTCGTCCATTCGTGTTCTTCTGGCGAGTCGACGAAATAGACGTCTTCCACGGATTCGATCTTCCTGTGGATCTCAGAGACAGCGGGACACAGTATTTCACCGGCATGAACGTGGCCGGTGACCAGCATCAGTAATCCCAACCCTCCCGCCAGTACCTTGTTCATCTGCCAGCCTCCATGGCCCAGTTCTATTGCCGCGGCTATGGCCGGGCAGGCCACTGTCAATGCTGGCAGTTATTTATGTCAATTTTGGAACTGTGAGGGGATATTTGGAAACTTTTAGCGATAAACGATCGCTGGTTTTCTGGTGAATCAGAAGTTTCTGGCGTGGTCGAAAGACTTTTCTGTAAGCATCGTCGGATATGTAGGAACAATCGTTTTACGACCCAGTCCAACGCACGCTTTCAGGCCGCCCACTCTCGGGCGGTTTTTCATCGTCCTGAGGATGTTCCCTATGAGGTTTCACGCGGTTTCGCCTTGTCTTGCCTGATGTCGTTCGTGGCTGGCCCGGCCTTCGCACAATTCAGCCTCGATGATGCCGCCAACGTACTGTCGGCGATGCAGGGCAACCAGAGCGAGCAGGGGACGGGCGCAGTGGCTGCCGCGCCGAAAGCCGCCGGGTTGCTCAACACCTTGGGTTCGGAACTCAAGATCACCCCGGAACAGGCCGTGGGTGGCGCCGGGGCGATGCTTGGGCTGGCGAAAAATCGCCTCAGCGAGCCGCAGTTCGCCGAATTGAGCAAAAGCGTGCCGGGCCTCGATCAGATCGCCGGCAACAACGCCATTGGCGGGCTCAATGGCCTGGGCGGTTTGCTCGGAGGCGGATCGGATAAAAAGGCCTTGCTCGACGGCCTGCTGGGTAACGTCAAGGACACCCACGATTTGAACAATGCCTTCAGTGCGCTGGGCATGGACAGCGGGATGATCGGCCAGTTTGCACCGATCATCCTGCAGTATCTGGGGCAGCAGGGCGTAGGCAGTTCGTTGTTGCAAAGTCTGGGAGGTGTCTGGGGCGCGGGCGCCGGTGTCTGATCGACCTCATTCCTCACGCAAAACAGCAATCCGCCGATCCTTCTCGGTCCAAAGCTGATTCACCCAATCCTGCACATGCTGGCGAAACACCGGGTCGTTTTCGTAGTCGCCCTGCCACAGCGCCGGGTCCAGTTCGCGGGTCTGGATGTCGATGATCACCCGGGGCACCGCGCCGCTGATCAAGTCCCAGAAGCCGGGGATCCGGTCCTGGGGGTAGACCACCGTGACGTCCAGGATGGCGTCCAGTTGTTCGCCCATCGCCGCCAGCACGAACGCGACGCCTCCGGCCTTGGGCTTGAGCAGGTGGTTGAAGGACGATTGTTGCTGTTGGCGCTTGGCGGCGGTGAAGCGGGTGCCTTCGAGGTAGTTCACCACGGTGACCGGCTGGCGCTTGAACAGCTCGCAGGCGGCCTTGGTGATTTCCAGGTCCTTGCCGGCCAGTTCCGGGTTCTTGGCCAGGAACGCCTTGGTGTAGCGCTTCATGAACGGGTAGTCCAGCGCCCACCAGGCCAGGCCCAGGAACGGCACCCAGATCAGTTCCTTCTTGAGGAAGAACTTGAAGAATGGGGTGCGGCGGTTGAGGGTCTGGATCAGGGCGGGGATGTCCACCCAGGATTGGTGGTTGCTGATCACCAGGTAGGAGGTGTCGCCACGCAGGTCGGCGCCGCCGCGAATGTCCCAGCGGGTAGGGATGCACAGGGCGAAGATCAGCTTGTCGATTTCGGCCCAGGTCTCGGCGATCCACATCACCGCCCATGAGGCGTAGTCGCGAAAGCGACCGGGCAGGATCAGTTTGAGCAATGCGAACACCATCAAAGGCCCGAACAGCACCAGGGTGTTGAGCAACAGCAGCAGGGTGACGAAACAGCCGGTGAGCAGGCGGCGCATAGATGACTCTTGCAAGCGGGTGGGCGGGCCATGATAAGCAGCTTCGGGGGGGCAGGCCAAATCGGCTTGGACAAAAGTTTCACCTGTTCATGGCTAAACTGGGCCGCCTTTCGTGGCGAGCAAGCGCCCTCGCCACGTTTTTCCCAAGCGAACGAATTCACCGCCCACGGTCTAAAACCCCACCCCACACAGGAAGCCCTATTGCATGAAATCACTTCTCGCCCTGCTTTCCCTGGTGGCCCTTCCAGTGCTGGCCGCCGAGCCGACCCTGTACGGGCGCTACGAATACATCGCGCTGCCGGAAATCGGTGGCGAAGTACTCAAGGCCAAGATGGACACCGGTGCGTTGACCGCTTCGCTGTCGGCCAAGGACATCGAGACCTTCACCCGCGACGGCGACGACTGGGTGCGTTTCCGCCTCGCCACCAAGGACGCGAGCAACAAGGTCTACGAGCACAAGATCGCACGCATCAGCAAGATCAAGACCCGCTCCGAAGAAGATGAAGACGACGACGAAAAGATCGCCCCCAGCAAGCGCCCGGTGGTGGACCTGGAATTGTGCCTGGGCAACGTCAAGCGCACCGTGGAGGTCAACCTGACCGACCGCAGCAGCTTCAACTATCCACTGTTGATCGGCGCCAAGGCCCTGCGCGAGTTCGGCGCGGCGGTGAATCCGGCGCGGCGTTATACGGCGGATAAGCCGGATTGTTGATGGGCGTGCCTCAGGCTGGGGCACAAGGGCCCCAGTAGTCGTGCATGAAGGCTGGCGATTAAATTTTCAACTTTTCATCTGGCTAATGCCGAATATTTTCGATTGGGTTTTCTTTCTTGAATTTCAATTTACTTGGGTTGCGAGGAGGGGCTGGAGGTATTCTGTTCCATGTGTCGTTTGCTACTCGTGATGGTAGGAGTTGGAGATTTTTCGCTATTTCTAAGTTGTCTTTTAGATATTTTATCGCGTCGCTTTTTGAAGTCGCTGACAATAGTTCTTCGCGGCGGGTGGGACTGATTATGTGTTTTATCTGTGTTCTATAATCGGCGGGCATTGTATTTATAAGGCTCTCGGCTCGATAAATACTTTCCTGGTTAACGGCCCTGGCGATGTCGATAACCTGCTCTGGCACTAAGCCGCTCAATTGTACGGACTTATTCTTGAATAATTTATTGGATTTCGGATTTATGTTCGTTTTTTTGTAAATGACTGGAGCGCCACGGAATGCCATGTGGGCAGCGTTAGATACATCTATATCTTTGCGACTCATTAATCCCCATACCCTAAAGCGTGTTCCGAGTCCCCAAAAATGCCCTGTAGGATCATTCCGATTTATTGAGTCTCCTCCACAGTATCCATAAGCATTCACTCCCCCTTCCCCAAACGGGCTCAAAGTGTCCGGACTGTTAAACCGCATCAACACCGGATTGAACGCCCTGTACCCATTGCCCAATAAGTAATGTCCTGTCACGGGATCTGGCGGCTCGCCATTGAACCCAAGCAGACTGAGCAGGCCATTTGCGGAGGGGTGATGACCGTAGGGTGCGTAGACGAGGGGGTGGGGCCCGGTCGTGTCGAGAACGTTCAGTACCGAACGCTGTTGATCAGTCGCCAGCAGGGAGGTCCCTACATTCCCATCTTCTCGTTGAAGCTGCGCGAGTAATGCATCGTCATGCTGAAAAACGCTACGTCGCACTGCACCTTGTATTTCGCTAGCCAATCGACTTTTGCAGTAGAAGCGCTGAATGGCGGCCTGTGCAGCGGGCGCGCAATCCACCAGGCGATCCAGCGGGTCGTAGCGATAGTGGCACAGCGCGGTTTTGCGAGGGAAGGCAGGCATCGCTAATCTCCTTGAGCCCAAAGACCAGGCCCAAGCATCAGCCGTTTTTCAGCAGTTGCCTACTATCAGAACTGTTAGGCACGACCGCCAGCCACCAACAACTCGACTGCCGATTGACGAGCCCCGAGCCTTGGGGCACCGTTCCGGCAACTTTACTGTCGGGCGCGCAAGACATGCCTCATATTCTGATTGTCGAAGACGAAGCCGCCATCGCCGATACGCTGGTGTTTGCGCTGCAAGGAGAGGGTTTCGACACCACGTGGCTGAGCCTCGGCGCGGCGGCCCTCGAGCACCAGAAACACACGCCGGCGGACCTGATCATCCTCGATGTGGGCCTGCCGGATATCAGCGGATTCGAGACGTGTAAAAATCTCAGACGTTTCAGCGACGTTCCGGTCATATTCCTGACAGCTCGGGATGGCGAGATCGATCGGGTCGTGGGCCTGGAGATCGGCGCCGACGATTACGTGGTCAAGCCCTTCAGCCCCCGCGAAGTGGCGGCCAGGGTCCGGGCGATCCTCAAGCGCGTGGCGCCGCGGCCGGCGGCGGAGGTGGGCACGGCGCTGTTTCAAGTCGATATCGACCGTGTGCAGATCAACTATCGCGGCAAACCCTTGAACCTGACTCGCCACGAGTTCCGCCTGCTCAACTGCCTGCTGGAGCAACCGGAACGGGTCTTCAGCCGCGAGCAATTGCTCGACGCCCTGGGGGTCGCCAGCGATGCCGGCTACGAGCGCAGCATCGACAGCCACATCAAGAGCGTGCGCGCCAAGTTGCGTTTGGTCCGGGCCGAGGCCGAGCCGATCCAGACCCATCGCGGCCTGGGCTACAGCTACAGCCCGGGGCACAGCTAATGCCGCTGGGGATCCGGATTTTCCTGGTGTATGTGCTGTTTATCGGCCTGACCGGGTATTTCGTGCTCGGCACGGTGATCGAACAGATTCGCCCCGGGGTGCGCCAGTCCACCGAGGAAACCCTGGTGGACACGGCGAACCTGATGGCGGAGATCCTGCGGGACGATTTCAAGGCCGGCACCCTCAACCAGAATCGCTGGCCGCAGTTGCTCAAGGCCTACGGCGAGCGCCAGCCGGCGGCGTCGATCTGGGGCTTGCCGAAGAACCAGGTCAACCACCGGATCTATGTCACGGATGCCAACGGCATCGTGGTGCTCGATTCCAGTGGCGTGGCGGTGGGCCAGGATTATTCGCGCTGGAACGACGTGTACCTGACCTTGCGCGGTCACTACGGCGCCCGTTCGAGCCGCAACGACCCGGATGACCCGGCGTCCTCGGTGATGCACGTCGGCGCGCCGATCCGCGACAACGGTCGGATCATCGGCGTCGTCACCGTTGCCAAGCCCAACAGTTCGCTGCAGCCCTATATCGATCGCACGGAGCGGCGCCTGCTGCTGTACGGCGCCGGGTTGATCGGCTTGGGCCTGGTGCTGGGGGCCTTGCTGTCGTGGTGGCTCAGTTCGGCGCTGCGGCGCTTGACCCGCTACGCCCAGGCCGTCAGCCAGGGGCAACGGGTGGAAGTGCCGCATTATCGCGGCGGCGAGTTCGAGCAACTGGCGGGCGCCGTGGAGCACATGCGCACGCAGTTGGAAGGCAAGGCCTATGTCGAGCGCTACGTGCACACCCTGACTCACGAACTCAAGAGCCCGCTGGCGGCGATCCGCGGTGCCGCCGAGCTGTTGCAAAGCGACATGCCGGCCGCCCAGCACCAACGCTTCGTCAGCAACATCGACAGCGAAAGCGTGCGCATGCAGCAATTGATCGAGCGCCTGCTCAACCTGGCCCAGGTCGAACAGCGCCAGGGCCTGGAGGCTGTCGTCGCGGTGCCATTGGCGGCGTTGTTCGATCAGTTGCTGGAGGCGCGCAGCGGTTGGATCGCGGGCCGCTCATTTCGGATCGAGCGGCACATCGCGGCCGACCTGGCCCTGATGGGCGAGCCGTTCCTGCTGCGCCAGGCGCTGGGCAACCTGCTGGAAAACGCCCTGGACTTCACCCCGGCCGACGGGCTGCTGCGCATCAGCGCCGAGCGCATCGGCCCGCGTGTGGAGATCCGCCTGTTCAACCAGGCCGAGCCGATTCCCGACTACGCGCTGCCGCGCCTGAGCGAGCGTTTCTACTCCCTGCCGCGTCCAGGCACCGGGCGCAAGAGCACCGGCCTGGGGCTGAACTTCGTGGAGGAAGTGGTGCAGCTGCATGCCGGGGAGTTCACCATCGGCAATGTCGAGGGTGGGGTGGAGGTGGTGGTGCGGTTGCCGTGAGCCCTGATGCATATCCCCTGTGGGAGCGAGCTTGCTCGCGATGAGGGTGTGTCAGTCAACAGGGGATCCGGCTGGTCCACCGCTATCGCGAGCAAGCTCGCTCCCACCGTTTTCCGGTGTCTCCACACAATCTCCATAATCTCTCCATAAGCCCAACACACAGCCGTTCCAGACTCGCCCTCATTCGAACAGGGAGAGCCCCACATGAACCGCAGCCTCGCCATGAAACTGGGCATGATTGCCCTCTTGATCCTCTTGCTGATGATCCCTTTGCTGATGATCAACGGCCTTATCGATGAACGCCAGGAACTGCGTGACGGCGTGTTGGAAGACATCGCCCGCAGCTCCAGCCGCAGCCAGCAACTCATCGGGCCGATGATCGTCGTGCCGTTTCGCAAGGATGTACGTGTCTGGGGCACCAACGAGAAGACCGGCGTGCGCTTCCTGGAGACCGTCGAGCAAAGCGGCGAGTTGTACTTCTTGCCAGAGCAGTTCGAACTCGACGGCCAGGTCCGCACCGAGACCCGCGCCCGGGGCATCTACGAGGCGCGGCTGTTCCACGCCGACAACCGGATCGATGGCCGCTTCAAGGTGCCTGAGCACTATGGCGTCGCGACCAAGGACTTGCCTGACTACCGTTTTGACCAGCCGTACCTGACCGTCGGCATCAGCGACATCCGCGGCATCGAGAATGCGTTGACCCTGACGCTCAACCAGCAAACCGTCGACTTCCTGCCCGGCTCGCGCGTCGGCTGGCTGGGGCAGGGCGTGCACGTGCCGCTGCCGATGCTCACGGCCCAGGGCAGCGCCGACCTGACCTTCGGTTTCGACCTGCGCCTGCAAGGCACCGGTGAGTTGCAGATCCTGCCGGTGGGCAAGTCGACCAAGGTGCACCTGTCGGCCGATTGGCCACACCCGAGCTTCATCGGCAACTACCTGCCGGTCCAGCGTGACATCAATGAACAGGGTTTCAGCGCCGATTGGCAGACGTCGTTCTTTTCCACCAACCTCGAAGAAGCGCTGCAAGGCTGCGCGCCCAGCGATGGCTGTGAAGCGTTCCGCAGCCGGGCTTTTGGCGTGAGTTTCATCGATCCGGTGGACCAGTACCTCAAGAGTGACCGGGCGATCAAATATGCGCTGCTGTTCGTCGCGCTGACCTTCGCCGGCTTCTTCCTTTTCGAAGTGCTCAAGAGCCTGGCGGTGCACCCGGTGCAGTACGCCTTGGTGGGCGTGGCGCTGGCGTTCTTCTACCTGCTGCTGTTGTCGCTGTCCGAGCACATCGGCTTTGCCCTGGCCTACCTGGCCTCGGCCAGTGCCTGCGTGTTGTTGATCGGCTTCTATGTCTGCCATGTGTTGCGCAGCGTGAGCCATGGCGTGGCCTTTTCGGCGGGGCTGGCGGCGTTGTATGGCCTGCTCTATGGCCTGCTGAGCGCCGAGGACTACGCGTTGCTGATGGGCTCGCTGTTGCTGTTCGCCCTGCTCGGTGTGTTCATGGTGCTGACCCGTAAGCTGGACTGGTACGGGGTGGGGGTGAAGCCGGCGGCAGCGGTGTCCTTCGAGCTGGGAGAGGTGAAATGAGCCGGTCGCTGGGGTTGCGGGAGGATCAGCGGGTGCGCGAGGTGTTGGTGATGCGGATAGCTGGGTTGTTTCCTCTAGATCCGGTGCGCTGCCATCGCGGGCAAGCCTTGCTCCCACAGGTGGAGCGGGGCCCAGGTGGGAGCAAGGCTTGCCCGCGATGAGGCCGATACGGTTAAAGCAGTACTAAACCCTGGGCACCGTCTCGACCATCGAAGGGCGCAAGCTCACTTCGGCAAACCACGCCGCCAGTTGCGGGTTGGCCGTGCGCCATTCCAGGTCCGGGTGGCGCAGGTCAAGGTAGCCCAAGGCGCAGGCCACGCTGATGGACGCCACGTCGAAATGGCTGGCCAGCTCGGCGATGGCCTCGGCCTCGAGCACGGCCACCGCGCGGCGGATCTTGTCCCGTTGCGCATCGAGCCATTCGTCCCAGTGCTTTTCCACCGGGCGCAAGGCGGTTTCGTAACGGATCAGTACCGCGGCGTCCATGATGCCATCGGCCATGGAAGCCAGGGTCAGGCGGCGCCAGCGGGCCGCGCCGTCCCGGGGAATCAGCGGGTTGCCGACGTGCTGGTGGTCGAGGTAATCGAGGATGACGCGGCTGTCATGGATCACCGCACCGTTGGCCAGGCGCAGCGCCGGGATCTTGCTCAACGGGTTGTCATCGATCAGCGCCCGGTCCGGCTTGACCGGCGTGAGCTGGCTGAGCTGCAACGCCACGCGGTCCTGCTGGCCGGTTTCGTGCAGCAGCACCAGGACTTTGCGAACGAAAGGCGAGGCGGGGTTGTGGAACAGCGTCATGCTGGGGGTGGACATGGCAACGTCTCGGTCAGTGGCACGTGTTGCGCAGCATAGCGCGTCAGCGCGGCCCAAGGCAGCGGGCCCGGGCCGAAGTGGCCCGGGCCAACCGGATCAGGCGGCCGGTTGCAGCACCTGGGGCTGCGCCGACGGCATCGTCGGTTGTGGCTTGAGCTCGCGGGCAACGGTCCAGACGATAAACGCCGCGATCACGTCAAAGATCGCCAGCATCACGAACAGCGGGCTGTAGCCGATCTTGGTCACCATCACCCCGAACACCAGGGTGAAGGCCGCAGCGCCCAGGTAGCCGAACATCCCGCCCATGCCGGTGGCGGTGGCGACTTCATTCTTGCCGAACGAGTCGGACGTGATGGCGTACAGCGCGCCGGACAGGGTCTGGTGGGCAAAGCCGCCGATGCACAGCAGGGCGATGGCGGTGTACGGGCTCTCGACCAGGCCGATGCAGGCCGGGCCCATCATGCAGGACGCACCGAACAGCAGGACCATCTTGCGCGAGGTGAACAGCGACACCTTGCAGTACTTGTGGAAGAACGGGCTCAGGTAGCCACCCAGTACGCAGCCCAGGTCGGCGGCCAGGAACGGCAGCCAGGCGAACATCGCGATTTCCTTGATGTTCATGTGCCGCTCGGTCATCAGGTACAGCGGGATCCAGGCATTGAAGGTCTGCCAGGCCGGTTCGGAGAGAATCCGCGCGCTGGCGATGGCGTAGAAATTGCGGCTGGCGATGATCTTTTTCCAACTGCCCTTTTTCGGCGCCTGGTCTTTGAAATGGGCTTCCTGGCCGTTGAGGATGTAGTCGCGCTCGGCGTCGCTCAAGCGCTTCTGGTCACGCGGGTGCTTGTAGAGGACCAGCCACAGGAAGGTCCAGGCGATGCCCAGGCCGCCGACGATCAGGAAGGCCAGTTCCCAGCCACTGTTGAGGATCGCCCAGACCACCAGCGGTGGTGCCAGTACGGCACCGATGGACGAGCCGATGTTGAACCAGCCGATGGCGACCGAACGCTCCTTGGCTGGAAACCATTCGGTGGAGGCCTTGACCGCCGCCGGCAACCCGGCCGCTTCGGTCACGCCCAGCAACCCACGGAAAAACGCCAGGCCTTGCCAGCCCGAAGCCATGGCCGCCGCCGCGCAGGCGATGGACCAGGCGAAAGCGAAAATGGCGAAGCCCATCTTGGTGCCGATGGCATCGATGATGTAGCCGGCCACCGGCTGCATCAGTGCGTAGCAGACCTGCCAGGCCACGACGATGTGCGAATACTGCTCGGTGGAAATGTTCATGTGGCTCATCAAGGTGGGAGCGGCCACCGAGAGGGTATTGCGGGCCAGGTAGTTGACCATCAGGCCGGCCGTGACCAGGCCGACCATCCACCAGCGGATGCCTTTGATTTTCATCACTTCACCATGATTATTTTTGGATTGGTGTCGCAGGATGCGTGTTGTAGGTTGTCGTACAACGTGCTCCTTTATAGGAGCGCAAGGATTAATTTGTCAATAAATATGTCAGAAGACGGGCGCAGCAAAAGCGTTGATGCTGTGAGTGTGGGTGCGAGCCTGTTCGGGAAGTCAGTGGAGTCGTCGTACGACTTCAGGTGGGAAGGCGCCCAATCATTGCGTGGACGCCCGTAGACTCAACGCCGGACGAGCAATCCGCGCAGTGCCACGATGCAAGGCACGCCCAGTCCGAGCCAGCTCACGGCGTCCCACAGGCCATCGCCCAGCAGGGCGCTGGCCAGCCCGGTGGCGCAGAGCACGCCGATCAGCAGGGGCAGGCCGAACACTTTCCAGAAACTCGACTGCCGCGGCTTCACGAAGTGGCCTCCGTGGCGAGGGTCGCAGGCTTGGCCGCTTTGCGTCGCACCACCCACAAGTAGACGCCGCTACCCAGGACGACGATGGTCAGCACGTCGAGGACCGCCCAGAAAATCTGCATTGGCCGGCCGCCGTAGTCACCGAAGTGCAGCGGCAACGACAGGCTCATGACGTCCATGTACCACGGGCGCTCGGCCACGGCGGTGACGTCCAGGGTGCTGGCGTCGATCAGCACCGGCGTCAGCAGGTGGGACGTCAGGTGGGTGTTGCCCTTCATGAACACGCCATAGTGGTGGGCGCTGGAGAACAGCGTGCCGGGGAAGGCGATGAAGCTGGGCTCCATGCCGGGCGCGACGTCCTTGGCGATCTCCAGTAGGCGGGTGGCCGGCGCCAGTTGCGTCAGCGGCGGCGCATCGCGGTAGGGTTCGATCATGGCGCTGAGGCTGTCGTTGCGCCAGGCGGCGATGATCAACTCGGCGCAGGCGGCGATCACACCAGTGACCCCCACCGTCAGCGCCCAGACCAGCGTGACCACGCCGATCAGGTTGTGCAGGTCGAGCCAGCGTAGGCGGGTCGATTTGTCCTGGCGCACGGTGGCGAATTTCAGGCGCCGCATGAACGGCAGGTACAAGACCACCCCGGAGACGATGGCCACCACGAACAGCAAGCCCATGAACGCCAGGAACAGCTTGCCCGGCAAGCCGGCGAACATGTCCACGTGCAGGCGCAGCATGACCATCATGAAGCCGCCGTTGGCCGAGGGCATGTCCAGGGCTTCACCGGTGCGTCCGTCGAGCATGAAGGTGTGGGACGAGTTGGGCTCGGTGCCCGGCGTCGGCGCCATGATGGTGATGACACCGTTGGGTTCGTCCTCGTCCCAGCCAAAATACTGCACCACTTCACCAGGGCGATGGGCCTTGGCTTTTTCCACCAGTTGCGCCAGATCCAGTGGCGGCGTGTCGGCCGGCATCTGCCGAAGTTCGGGAGCGTCCCCCAGCAGGTGTTCGATTTCATGGTGGAAGATCAGCGGCAGCCCGGTGATCGCCAGCATCAGCAGGAACACCGTGCAGATCAGGCTGGTCCAGGTGTGGACAAAGGACCAGCGGCGGATGGTTTTGCTTTTCATGGTCGATCCGGATGAAGGAGGGCACGATGCCTGAGGCCAGTCAGTCAAATCGAGAAACCTGTGGGAGCGAGCCTGCTCGCGAAAGCGGTGTGCCGGGCGACATCAATGTTGACTGTTACGCCATCTTCGCGAGCAGGCTCGCTCCCACAAGGGTTCATTCAACAGATTGAGTTCAGATGCGTGCCCTCGAAAGGTTTTGCAAATGCTAACCGTTTACCATTTGTAATTCACGCTGGCGACGACATTGCGCTGGTCACCGTAGTAGCAATAGAAACCGTCGCAGGTGGACAGGTAGTCCTTGTTGAAGATGTTCTTGGCGTCCACTGCCACCGTGACCCCTTCGAGGGTCTTGTTCAGACGGCCCAGGTCGTAGTGGGCCGAGGCGTCGTACACGGTGTAGGAGCCGACATGGCCCCAATCGGTGTTGGTGGTGTTGCCGTAGGTGTCACCGACATAACGCACACCGGCGCCGACCCCGAAGCCATCGAGCGCACCGTTGTGCCAGGTGTAGTCGGCCCAGGCGGTGGCCTGGTTGCGCGGTACCTGGGCCATGCGCTTGCCTTTCTCGGCGGCGGTGCCCTGGGTGATTTCGCTGTCGTTGTAGGTGTAGGAACCGACCAGTTTCAGGTTCTCGGTGACGTCGCCGGAGGCCTCCAGTTCCAGGCCGCGAACCTGAACCTCACCCACCTGGCGGGTGATGTTGTTCTCGGTCACGGAGTTGTTCTTCTGGGTCAGGTCGAACACGGCGGCGGTCAGCAGCGTGTTAGTGCCGGGCGGCTGGTATTTGATACCGGCTTCGTATTGCTCGCCCTCGGTGGGTTTGAACGCCTGGGTGCTGGTGATCACCGAACCGGTTGCCGGCTGGAACGACTGGGCGAAGGAAATGTACGGCGTTATGCCGTTATCGAAGACGTAGCTCAGCGCCGCGTTGCCGCTGAATTTCTTGTCGCGCTGGGTGTTGGTGACGTTGTTCTGGTTGTGGAATTCGGTGCCGGTGTGGATCCAGTCTTCACGGCCGCCGAGGGTCAGGCGCCAGTTGTCCAGGGCGATCTGGTCCTGGACGTACAGGCCGGTCTGGTTGGTCTTCTGGTTGTAGTCGTACATGGTGAAGAACTGGACGTTGGAGACATCCTGCCCGTAGATCGGGTTGTGGATGTTGCTGGTCGGCACGCCGGTCGAGCCCCACTGCCAGCGTGCGTTGCTGTTGGAGCGCTGGTGATCCAGGCCCAGTAGCACGGTGTGGCTCAGGGCTCCGGTCTGGAAGTCAGCCTGGAAGTTGTTGTCCACGGCGAACTGGCTGATGTCTTCGTCGACCACGCTGGCGCTGCGCTGGACGGTGCCATCGGCGCTGACCGATTCGTCGGGGCCCGCCGGCCAGAACTGCCCGCCGGCGGAGATGCCCTGGAATTCCAGGTCGCTCTTGGTGTAGCGCAGGTTCTGGCGGAACTGCCAGGTGTCGTTCAGGCGGTGTTCGAACGCATAGCCGAGGGCGTAGTAGGTACGGTCGTAGAATTCCCAGTCCGGGTCGCCGAGGTTCTTGTGGTGGGAAATCTTGCCCGCTGGCGAGGACAGCTTGGTGCCCTGCAGGGGCAGGAATTGCCCGGTGATCCCGGTGTCGTCGCGGGTGTACTGGGACAGGAAGGTCAGGCGCGTGTCGTCGTTGATGTTCCACGTCAGGCTGGGGGCGATGTTGTAGCGCTGGTCCGGGATGTGGTCGACATGGGCATTGCTGTCGCGCACGGTGCCGCTGACCCGATAAAGGAACTGGCCTTCGTCATCGACCTTGCCGGTGCTGTCGAAGTTGATCTGCTTGTGTTCGTGGCTGCCGGACTGCAATTCGACTTCATGGCTGCTCTCGGCCTGGGGCCGGCGGCTGACCATGTCGAGCATGCCGCCCGGTGGCGTCTGGCCGTAGATCGACGAGGCCGGGCCACGCAGCACGGCGATGCGTTCCAGGTTCCAGGTCTCGATCTTGGGGGTGACGTAGTTGCCCCGGGGCAAGGGCAGGCCATCGAGGAACTGGGTCGGCACGAAGCCGCGCACCAGCAGCCAGTCGTTGCGCGAGTCCGAGCCATAACCGCTGCTCTGCACACCGGCGGTGTAGCGCAGGGCGTCGTTGAGATTGAGGACGGAGCGGTCTTCCATCTGCTGGCGGGTGACCACCGAGACCGAGCGCGGCAGTTCGACGATCGGTGTATCGGTCTTGGTGCCGGCGGCTGTGCGGGTGGCGGCATAGCCCTCGGTCGGGCCCCACGCGGTTTCGCTGCTGCCCGCGCCGATCACGCTGGTTTCCGGCAGGGCCATGACCCCTTCCGGCACGGCCACCAGGCTGTAGGTGCCCGCGCTGCTTTGTTCCAATTGCAGGCCGGTGCCGCGCAGCGCTTCACGCAAGGCGCCGGTGGCGTCGAACTGGCCCTGCACCGGTGCCGACGTCTTGCCCGACGCCAGGGACGGATTGAGGCTCAGTGCAAGACCGGCCTGGCTGGCGATCTGGTTCAGGGTGCTGGCCAGCGGGGCGGCGGGCAGGTTGTAGGCACGCAGGCTGGAGGCCTGTTCAGCGGCCAGCAGCGGCCCACTGGCGAGCGGGGCGGCCAAGGCAATGGCGACGGCCAACAGGCTGGGGCGCAACAGGGTGTCTAGCGGGCGGGACATACGGCGGCTCCTGAATGGAAATATTTCTCAATTGCCTGGGTGCCGGATGAGAATCGAAAAGTGATAGGGCTGGATGAAAATAATTTGATTCGCTTGGGCTTTCCTGCGGGTCTTTGTGTTGAGGCTGTTGGCCTCTTCGCGAGCAAGCCCGCTCCCACATGGCAATGTGAACCTGTGGGAGCGGGCTTGCTCGCGAAGGCGGCCTGCCTGACGCACGGTCACTCAGGGTTTCGACGCGGCCCTCGGCCCCACCACCACCCACCACCGCGTGTGGTGTTCGACCTGCACCGGCAGGGTCGGCAGCAGCGCCGTCAAGGCCAGGTCGGTGTCGTGCAGCGGGAAGCTGCCGGTGATGCGCAGATCGGCGACCTGCGGCTCGACGCCCAGGTAGCCGCGCCGGTAGCGTCCCAGCTCGTGCACCAGGTCTTCCAGGCGGGCGTTGTCCACCACCAGCATGCCGCGGGTCCAGGCGTCGGCGCCGGGGCCCAGGGCCAAGGTCGGGCCGAGGCCGTCGCGGCGCATCAGCACTTGCTGGCCCTCGTGCAAGATCTGTTCTTCGTCCGTGGCCTGGGGATGCGCCGCCACGGCCGATTGCAACACGCTCAGGCGCGTACCCTGGTCTTCCCGCTTGACCAGGAACCGCGTGCCCAGGGCGCGCAGGCTGCCTTCGCGGGTTTCGACGATGAATGGGCGCGGGTCGTTGTGGCCGGTTTCCACCAGGATCTCGCCTGCCTGCAGGACGATGCGTCGCTGCCTGGCGTCGAAGCGCACGTCCAGCGCGCTGTGGGTGTTGAGGTTGATCAGCGTGCCGTCGGCCAGGCGCAGGGTGCGCTGTTCGCCGGTGGCGGTGCGCTGGTCGGCCAGCCAATAGTCCAGTGACAGGTAGCGATCGGCGGCGAACAGCGTCAGGCCGACCACCGCGACGATGCTGGCCAAGCCGCTGCCGACCTTGCGTAACCGCCGCCGAACGGCCGCCCGCGATTGCAGCAACGCGGCTCGCGCCGGCCCGCTGGCGACGCTGAAGCGCTGGTCGAGCATGCCCAGTTGGCGCCAGGCGCGGGCATGTTCTTCATCGGCAGCATGCCAGCGAGCGAAGGCATCGCGTTCCTGGGCACTGCCTGAATCCAGCGCCAGTTGCCAGGCGATGGCGGCGTCCAGCACGCGGGCCGACACCGGTTGGCTGGAGAGCGGGTTCATGTCGGCTCGCCATACAGGGCGATGTAGCACTGGCGAATGCCCTGGGCCAGGTATTGCCGCACCCGCGGCACCGAAACCCCCAGGCGCTGGGCGATCTCGGCGTGACCGAGGCCGTCGAGGCGATTGTAGAGAAACGCTGCGCGGGCCTTGCTCGACAGTTGGCCGAGCAGGCGGTCGATGTGCTTCAGGTCGTCGAGGATCATCTGCTGCTGCTCCACCGACGGCTGTTCGCTTTCGGGGATCAGCATCAACTCGGTGAGGTAGGCCTGCTCCAGGGCTGCCCGGCGGAAATGATCGAACAGCAACCCCTTGGCGATGGCCACCAGGAACGCCCGCGGTTCGCGAGGCGTGACCAGTTGCTCGCGGCCCAGCAGGCGCACGAACGTGTCCTGGCTCAAGTCCTCGGCCCGCTGCGCACACGCCACATTGCGCCGCAACCAGGCCAATAGCCAACCGCGATGGTCACGGTACAACGCACCAACCAGATCACTGTGAGGGCTAGGAACTGACGACACGGAGCATCACCGACGTTTTAAGTAACGAGAATTGTTCGCGATTGTGGCAGAGGCGGGGGCGGGAAAGCAATTGGCGTTGGTCGGGATGACGAGGCCGGTGTATGGCAACGGCCCCTGTGGGAGCGAGCCTGCTCGCGAAGGCAGCGGTGCAGCGTGGCACGTAGGCTGGCTGGGCCGGCGCTTTCGCGAGCAGGCTCGCTGCCACAAAGGGGGTTGGCTAAATCGACGGCGCCTGCTGTCGCCGCTTCCATTGACCCAGGCGCTGTTGCAGGGCGAGGGGGCTATTGATCTGTTGCTGGCGGGCGCGGCTGAACAGGATCAGCGCCAGTTCCGCCGTGGCCAGGGCGTCGGCGCTGGCGTTGTGGCGTTCGTGTACGTGCAGCTTGAACACCTCGATCCAGTCATCCAGGCCGGCTTGGCGCAGGGCTGGCTGGGGGCAAAGCATCGGGGCCAGGTCCGCGACGTCGAGGAACGGGTGCTGCAAGCGATGGCCCAGGTGGTCCTTCAGCGCGCGCCCGAGCATGTGCGCATCGAAAGGCGAATGGAACGCCAGCAACGGGCTGTCGCCGATGTATTCCATGAACGCCAGCAGCGCCTCGGCCGGTTCGCTGCCGGCGGCGATCGCGCTCGGCGCCAGGCCATGGATCAACACGCTGGGCCCGAGCTTCTGTTTGTCGCATTGCAAGGTGCGTTCGAACTGCTGGCTGAAATCGATCGCGCCGTCTTCGATGGCCACCGCACCAATGGACAGCACCTGGTCCTTGTTCAGATTCAGCCCGGTGGTCTCCAGATCCAGCACCACCCAGCGTTGTTCCCGCAGGCTGCATTCACCCAGGGCGGCGGGTGGTGGCAGGCTCGCCAGGCGCTGTTGCAAGGCGTCCGGCAAGGGCGGCTGGGCCGGGCGCAGCCAGGAAAACAGGCTCACAGCTGATACCTCAGGCTCAGGCTGCTTTGCAGGCGTTGGGCCTGGCGCAGGGATTCGCGCAGGATGCGTCGGTCCAGGTGGTTGAGGCTGTCGGGGTCGACGCGGTTGGAGTACGGCAGGTTCTCCCGGGTCTGCAATTGATGCTGCTGCATGCGGGTCTGCTGGATGAAGTGATAGGCCTCTTCGTAGGCTGCGCCGTCGAGGGGTTCGATCACTTGGCGGGCGACCAGTTGCCGCAAGCGTTCCAGGGTGTTGTTGGCACCGATGCCATTGGCCAGGGCGAGCAAGCGGGCGCCATCGACAAAAGGCGTCAGGCCTTGCACCTTGAGGTCGAGGGTGGCCTTCTCGCCATTCTTGCGGCTGAGCACGAACTCCCTGAAGCGTCCCACCGGCGGGCGATGGCGCAGCGCGTTGTCGGCCATCATGCGTTGGAACAGGCGGTTGTCGCCTACTTGGTCGAGGATTTGCTGGCGCAGTTGTTCGCAACCTTGCTCATCGCCCCAGACCACCCGCAAGTCGAAATAGATGCTCGAGCCCAGCAGGTTTTCCGGCGTCGCCTCGCGAATGAACGCGGCGAAACGCCGGGCCCATTCGGCGCGGGACAGGCACAGTTCGGGGTTGCCGGCCATGATGTTGCCCTTGCACAGCGTGAAGCCGCACAGGGCCAGGCTCTGGTTGATCTGCTGGGCGATGGGCAGCAGCAGGCCGCGGATCTGCGCCGCGTGGGCGGCGTCCCGGGCTTCGAACAGGATGCCGTTATCCTGGTCGGTGTGCAGGGTTTGCTCGCGGCGACCCTCACTGCCGAAACACAGCCAGCTGAACGGCACGCCAGGGTCGCCCTTGTCGGCCAGGGTCAGTTCGATGATCCGGCAAACCGTGTGGTCGTTGAGCAAGGTGATGATGTGGGTGATCTGGGTCGACGAGGCGCCGTGGGCGAGCATGCGCTCCACCAGTTGGCCGATCTCGCCGCGCAGGGCCACCAGGTTTTCCACCTTGGGTGCGCTGCGGATGGTCCGGGCCAGGTGCACCAGGTCGACCCGTTGCAGCGAAAACAAGTCGCGCTCGGACACCACGCCACACAGGCGCTGCTCCTTGACCAGGCAGACGTGGGCGATGTGGCGCTCGGTCATGGCAATCGCGGCATCGAACGCGCTGTGGTCCGGCGAAAGGGAAAACGGCGCCTGGGTCATGTGGCCGGCGATGGCCTGGGCGAAGTCCCCGGCACCATCGGCCACCACCTGCCGCAGGTCGCGCAGGGTGAAGATCCCGACCGGTGTCTTCTGTTCGTCCACCACCACGATGCTGCCGACCTGCTGCTCGTGCATCAGCTTCACGGCTTCGCGCAACGGCGTGTCGGGGCTGCAGCTCACCGGATGGCGCATCGCCAGTTCGCCCAGGCGCGTATTGAGGGAGTACTGCGTGCCCAGGGTTTGCGCGGACTTCTGCTGGACCTGCTGGTTGACCTGGTCCAGCAGGCTGCTGACCCCGCGCAGGGCGAAATCGCGAAACGGGCCGGACAGGGCGAACAGCTTGATGAAGGCCTGCTTGTTCAATTGCAGGCAGAAGGTGTCCTCGCCGGCCCGGTGTTCGGTGCGGGTGGCCCGTTCGCCCAGCAGGGCGGCGAGGGGGAAGCACTCGCCGGTGGTGATTTCGAAAGTGGTCTCGGTCCCGCCCTTGGCCGAATGGGGACGTTCGCCCACCACCCGGCCCTGCTTGACGATGTAGAAGTGTTCCACCGGGCCGTCGGCCGGCTTGATGATGGTCTCGCCGGGGGCGTAGAAGCGCAGCAGGCATTGCTCCACCAGGTAAGCCAGGTGGGCATTTTCCATGTGGTTGAACGGCGGGAAGCGCTGCAGGAACTGCACCGTGCCCTGGATGTTTTGCAACACCGCGGTTTTCCCTGCCTGGATGAAGGCGTCCGCTTTTTTCATAACCATTACGCAGTCTTTTTCGAATTGTTGTGGTCGGATCTGTTCTCCCATGGTCGACCCCTGGGCGCGGGGTGCCCATTGGACGTAAGTCTAGGTCGCCCGTGACCGATGGAAATCGTGGAAAAATGCCCCCGTCGGGGCCTTAAAAAATCTTCACTGAATGTTCTTGGAAAAAAATCCGACGAAGTGCACATTGAAGCGCCTTGCAACGATGTCTGACCACTTGCCAAGGGATTGATTCGAGAACGTAGAGAGCACCATGTCCGACCACGATATTTTGAGTGACGCCGAGCGCGAGGCGCTGAGTGCCGTCATGCTGGAACCCGACCTGCCACCGCAGCGAGTCTTGATCGTCGATGACGACAGGGACGCCCGGGAACTGTTGTCGGAAATTCTGGCGCTGGACGGGATTCACTGCATGACCGCCGCCAGCGGCGAAACGGCACTCAAGATGCTGGCAACCAAACCGTCGATCGGCCTGCTGATCACCGACCTGCGCATGGGCAATGTCGACGGCCTGGAACTGGTCCGCCTGGTGCGCGAGTCGGAGCGCGCCGAGTTGCCGATCATCTTGGTGTCCGGCGATGCCGATGTGAAGGACGCCATCGAAGCCATGCACCTGAGCGTGGTGGATTTCCTGCTCAAGCCCATCGATACGGAAAAGCTGCTGGAGCTGGTCAAGCGGGAGTTGGGGATGGATCTTTAGGGGGCGTCCCTGCCATGGATGAAACCTGTGGCGAGGGGATTTATCCCCGCTGGGCTGCGAAGCGGCCCTCAATGCTGTGCAACGATCCGATGGCGAGCGCTTCGCACTCGAACGGGGATAAATCCCCTCGCCACGAAAGCATTCCTGTGCGAATAAAACAAAGCATCCATGCAAATAAAAAAGCCCTGATCGAGCGATCAGGGCTTTTTCGTTGCAACTACCGCTCAATCACAACCCGTTGGCTGCCTTGAACTCGCGACGACGGCGATGCAGCACAGGCTCGGTGTAGCCGTTAGGCTGCTTCGTGCCTTCGATCACCAGTTCGACCGCCGCCTGGAAGGCGATGTTGTTGTCGAAGTCCGGTGCCAGCGGGCGATACAGCGGGTCGTTGGCGTTCTGGCGGTCCACCACCGGCGCCATGCGCTTGAGGCTTTCCATCACCTGGTCCTGGGTGACGACGCCGTGGCGCAGCCAGTTGGCGATGTGCTGGCTGGAGATGCGCAGTGTCGCACGGTCTTCCATCAAGCCGATGTCGTTGATGTCCGGCACCTTGGAGCAACCCACGCCCTGGTCGATCCAGCGCACCACGTAGCCGAGGATGCCCTGGGCGTTGTTGTCCAGCTCGTGCCGGATCTGCTCCGGCGTCCAGCTCGGGTTGACGGCCAGCGGGATGGTCAGGATGTCGTCCACCGAGGCGCGGGTGCGCTTGGCCAGCTCGGCCTGGCGGGCGAACACGTCGACCTTGTGGTAGTGCAGCGCATGCAGCGCGGCGGCGGTCGGCGATGGTACCCAGGCGGTGTTGGCACCGGCCAGCGGGTGGGCGATTTTCTGTTCGAGCATCGCCGCCATCAGGTCGGGCATGGCCCACATGCCCTTGCCGATTTGCGCACGGCCCTGCAGGCCGGTGCTCAAGCCGATGTCGACGTTCCAGTTCTCGTACGCGGCGATCCACTTCTCGGCCTTCATGTCGGCCTTGCGCACCATCGGGCCGGCTTCCATGGAGGTGTGGATCTCATCGCCAGTGCGGTCGAGGAAGCCAGTGTTGATGAACACCACGCGCTCGCTGGCCGCCTTGATACAGGCCTTGAGGTTGACCGTGGTGCGGCGCTCCTCGTCCATGATCCCGACCTTGAGGGTGTTGCGCGGCAGGTTCAGCACGTCTTCGATGCGGCCGAACAGTTCGTTGGTGAACGCGGCTTCTTCCGGCCCGTGCATTTTCGGCTTGACGATGTACACCGAGCCGGTGCGGCTGTTGCGACGGGTCGTGTTGCCGTTGAGGCTGTGGATCGCCGCGAGGCTGGTGACCAGGCCGTCGAGGATACCTTCCGGCACTTCGTTGCCGTTTTTGTCCAGGATCGCGTCGATGGTCATCAGGTGGCCGACGTTACGCACGAACAACAGCGAGCGACCGTGCAGCGTCAGGCTCGAACCGTCGGCGGTGGTGTAGACGCGGTCGGCGTTCATGGTCCGGGTAAAGGTCTGGCCGCCCTTGGCGACCTGTTCCGACAGGTCGCCCTTCATCAGGCCTAGCCAGTTGCGGTAGATCACCACCTTGTCATCGGCATCGACGGCGGCCACCGAGTCTTCGCAGTCCATGATGGTGGTCAGCGCGGCTTCCATCAGGATGTCCTTCACACCGGCGGCGTCGGTCTGGCCGACCGGGGTGCTGGCATCGATCTGGATTTCGAAATGCAGGCCGTTGTGCTTGAGCAACACGGCGGCCGGTGCCGCGGCATCGCCCTGGAAGCCGATCAACTGGGCATCGTCACGCAGGCCGCTGTTGCTGCCGCCCTTGAGGGTGACCACCAGTTTGCCGTCGACGATCTTGTAGGCGGTGGAGTCGACGTGGGAACCGGCCGCCAGGGGCGCCGCCTCGTCGAGGAAGGCGCGGGCGAAGGCGATGACCTTGTCGCCGCGGACCTTGTTGTAGCCTTTGCCCTTTTCCGCGCCGTCGGCCTCGCTGATGGCGTCGGTGCCGTACAGCGCGTCGTACAGCGAACCCCAGCGGGCGTTCGAGGCGTTGAGGGCGAAGCGGGCATTCATCACCGGCACCACCAGTTGCGGGCCGGCCATGCGGGCGATTTCGTCATCGACGTTCTGGGTCGTGGCCTGGAAATCCGCCGCTTCTGGCAGCAGGTAGCCGATGTCTTGCAGGAAAGCTTTGTAAGCCACGGCGTCGTGCGCCTGGCCGGCACGGGCCTGGTGCCAGGCATCGATGCGTGCCTGGAAATCGTCGCGTTTGGCGAGTAGGGCTTGGTTCTTCGGCGCCAGGTCATGAATGACCTTGTCGGCACCGGCCCAGAATGCATCGGCGGTGAGGCCGGTTCCGGGAATGGCTTCGTTATTCACGAAGTCGAACAGGACTTTGGCGACCTGCAGGCCACCGACTTGAACGTGTTCAGTCATTGCTTGCCTCACTCTGCTCAGCTATTTCGCTTTTCAGCTCTTCGATTTTGACAATGAAGCCTCGGGACATTTAAACCACAAACCCCGGTACCAGTACATGCCATCGCTGGCGGCTGGGTGGGACCTATCAAAGGGCTCTTGGCCTTGCTGACGGGGCTTTCAGGGATGCGACTGCGCCTTAAGCAGACATCGGTCCAACATTATGTAGTGCTCGCTGCGGCATACTACATGATCAACTGCGGTTGTGAAAATTAGACTAATTGCGTCGTTCCGCGACCGACTAAAGCACTACGGTCACGACGGGGCACCGGATGTTCTCAAAAAATAGGTGGATTGTTCCAGATAAATCTTGAAACTTGTACACGATTCTCTGTGCAAGGGGGATTCGCGTGTCCTGTCTATACTCTGGCTTCTTACAACAGGAGGCTGCGCCATGGACCATCTGGTCATCACTGTTTTCGCCCCGGACAAGCCCGGTCAGGTCGAGCGCATCGCCGAGTGCATCGCCGAGCACGGCGGTAACTGGCTGGAAAGCCGCATGTCGCACCTGGCCGGGCAATTTGCCGGGATCCTGCGCCTCAGCGCGCCGGCCGAGGCCCATGAAGAACTGATCGAGGCCTTGCAGGGACTGTCGGCCCACGGCATCCGCGTGTTGATCGCCGAGAGCGCCGTCGAAGAATCGTGCACCTGGAAGCCCATCGCCATGGAACTGGTGGGAAACGATCGTCCTGGCATCGTGCGAGATATCACCCGGTTGCTGAGCGAGCAGGGTGTGAACGTCGAGCGCTTGGTCACCCGCGTCGGACCGGCACCGATGAGCAGTGAATTATTGTTCCATGCCGAGGCGAGACTGGGCGTGCCGCTGACGTTGTCCCTGGAGACCTTGCAGGGGCGCTTGGAGACCCTGGCCGATGAGTTGATGGTGGAGCTCAAGCTCAGCGACGAGGAATGAAGCAGGTTATCCAAGGAAAAACTGCGCCTGCCTGTGGATAACCTGTAGAAACCCGGCGCCAGCCCCTGCCCGCCGGGCCTTTCCCGGCGATGCTCAAAAAATCACCAATTATCAAGGGCTTGTGCACAAACGGCGGGGATCACGCTGTGGATAACCTTGGGAAAGGTCAGCGCAGGCCATGCAGCACGTGGCCTGTAGAGAGTTGTACGTTTTTTGATCAGGTGCGTCGGCGCATGCTGACCACGGCGTCGATGCTGTAGACCGCCAGCCCGGCCCAGATGAACAGGAACGCCACCAGCGTGCTGGACGACAGGTGCTCACCAAACAGCGTAACGGCGAGCAACAGCACCAGCGTCGGCGCGATGTACTGGAGAAAACCGATGGTCGTGTAGGGCAAGTGCCGTGTTGCGGCGTTGAAGCACACCAGCGGCACCAATGTCACCGGGCCGGCCGCCACCAGCCACCAGGCTTCGGAAGTGGTCCAGAAGGCCGCCTGGGCGCTGGTGGCCGCCGGGTTGAACAGCAACCAGGCGATGGCGATCGGCACCAGCATCCAGGTTTCCACCACCAGCCCCGGCAACGCCTTGACGGGCGCCTGCTTGCGGATCAAGCCATAGAACCCGAAGGTCAGCGCCAGGGCCAGCGACACCCAGGGCAGGCTGCCCACTTGCCAGACCTGTTGCGCCACGCCGACCGCCGCCAGGCCCACCGCGAGCCATTGCATGCGCCGCAGTCGCTCACCGAGCAGCACCATGCCCAGCAGCACATTCACCAGCGGATTGATGTAATAGCCCAGGCTGGCTTCGAGCATGCGTCCGTTGTTCACCGCCCAGACATAGGTCAGCCAGTTGGCCGCGATCAACGTGCCGCTCAGGGCCAGGATCGCCAGGCGACGTGGATTGTCCCGCAGCTCGCGCCACCAGCCGGGATGCTTCCAGACCATCAGCAAGGCCGCGCCGAACAGCGCCGACCACAGCACCCGATGGATGATGATCTCCACGGATGGCACGCTGGCGATGGCTTTGAAATAGATCGGGAACAGGCCCCAGATGATGTAGGCGCTCAGGCCCAGGATGTACCCGCGACGCGGGTTGGCGGCTTGCATGCAGAGTCCTTGCTTAGGCAGCTAACAAAGGAGCGATTGTAAGGAGATTTTTCAGGTTGTGCTGGGAGTGTTTAAGCACAAGATCCTCTTGTAGGAGCGAGCCTGCTCGCGATAGCGGTGTATCTGCCAGCATCCAGCGCGAATGTTGCGCCGCCATCGCGAGCAGGCTCGCTCCCACAGAGTCAATGAGTTCAGGATCCGCTCGCTCAAAACAGCTTCAACGGCTCTTCATCCAGCGCCGCCAATTGCTCGCGCAGGGCCAGGATATGGTCGCCCCAATAGCGTTCGCTGCCGAACCACGGGAAGCTGCGAGGGAACGCCGGGTCGTCCCAGCGCCGTGCCAGCCAGGCGCTGTAATGCATCAGGCGCAAGGCGCGCAGGGGTTCGATCAGCGCCAGTTCCCGCGGGTCGAAGTCGTGGAACTCCTGGTAGCCGTCCATCAACTCCGACAATTGCCCGAGGCGTTCCTGGCGCTCGCCGGCGAGCATCATCCACAAGTCCTGCACCGCCGGCCCCATGCGGCAATCGTCGAGGTCGACGATGTGGAACACTTCATCGCGGCACATCATGTTGCCGGGGTGGCAATCGCCGTGCATGCGGATGACCGAGTGGGGCGTGGCGGCGTAGACCGCTTCGACACGCTTGAGCAGGTCCCTGGCGACCGACTCGTAGGCCGGCAGCAGGCTGCGCGGGACGAAGCCGCTGTCCAGCACGGTGGCCAGGGAATCGTGGCCGAAATTCTTGACGCCCAAGGCTTCGCGATGCTCGAACGGACGGCTGGCACCCACGGCGTGCAAGCGCCCGAGCAGTTGGCCGAGGCGATAGAGCTGGTCGAGGTTGCCCGGCTCCGGCGCACGGCCACCGCGACGGGGAAACAGGGTGAAGCGAAACCCGGCGTGTTCGTGCAGGCTGACGCCTTCATGGAGCAGTGGCGCCACCACCGGCACGTCGCAATCGGCCAGTTCGAAGGTGAAACGGTGTTCTTCCAGGATCGCGTCCTGGGTCCAGCGCTGGGGGCGGTAGAACTTGGCGATCAGCGGCTCACCGTCTTCGATGCCGACCTGGTAGACCCGGTTCTCGTAACTGTTGAGCGCCAGCACCCGGGCGTCGCTGAGCAAGCCGAGGCTTTCAACGGCGTCGAGTACGAGGTCGGGGGTGAGGGTTTCAAACGGATGGGACATGCTGACTCCTGCGCAGCGGCAGGGCTGCCGCGTCCGACCCGGCATGGTAGCGCAGACGGAGGCAGATAGGGGGTGGCTGTGCTGACGCTATCGCGAGCAAGCTCGCTCCCACAGAGATAGACGCTACACCGAGGATCGACTGTGGGAGCGAGCCTGCTCGCGATGAGGCCTGATCAGGCGCCGATGACCCCGCCATCTTCCCGGGTAATCACCATCACCGACGAGCGCGGCTTGCCATTGGGCAGGTGTTCGGGGAAGGTCGAGCCGCCGTTTTCGCCAGGGTGCTGGATCCCGACGAACAAGGCCTTCTGGTCCGGTGCGAAGCTGATGCCGGTCACTTCGCAACCCACGGGCCCGACCATGAAGCGGCGGATTTCACCGCTGTTGGGGTCGGCGCAGAGCATCTGATTGTTGCCCATGCCGGCGAAGTCCCCGGTGTTGCTGACGTCGCCATCGGTGAGGATCCACAACCGGCCGGCCTTGTCGAAACCCAGGCCATCGGGGCTGTTGAACATGTTCTGCGCATTGATGTTCGACGAGCCGGCTTTTGGCGTGCCGGCGTGCACCGTCGGGTTGCCCGCGACCACGAACAGGTCCCAGTCGAAGGTCTTGGAAGCATGATCGTCGCGGCTGGTGCGCCAGCGCAGGATCTGCCCGTAGACGTTCTTGGCCCGCGGGTTCGGCCCGCCCACCGGCTGGCCGTCTTCACCGCGCTTGGCGTTGTTGGTCAGGGTGCAGTAGACCTGGCCGTCCTTGGGGCTGACCACGATCCACTCCGGACGGTCCATGCGCGTGGCGCCCACGGCGCTGGCGGCCAGGCGCGCATGGATCAGCACTTCGGCCTGGTCGGCGAAACCGCTGCTGGCGTCCAGGCCATTCTTGCCGTGGGTCAGCTCGATCCACTGGCCCTTGCCTTTTGGATGGTCGGGGTTGCCATCGCCGGCATCAAAGCGCGCCACGTACAAGGTGCCGTGGTCCAGCAGGTTACGGTTGGCCTTGGCATTGCGAGGGTTGATGCGCTCGCGGCTGACGAATTTGTAGATGAACTCACCGCGCTCATCGTCGCCCATGTACACCACGGCGCGACCGTCGTTGGTCTGCGCCAGGGCGGCGTTCTCGTGCTTGAAGCGGCCCAGGGCGGTGCGCTTGACCGGCGTGGAGTCCGGATCGAATGGATCGATCTCCACCACCCAGCCATGGCGATTGAGTTCGTTGGGGTTCTTCGCCAGGTCGAAGCGTGGGTCGAACAGGTGCCAGTTGATCTCGCGGCTGGTGACGGTGGCGCCGTAGCGTTTTTGTGCCTCGTCGAACTGCAAGTCGGATTGGCTGCTGCCGAAGCAGTCGGTGAAGTTTTCTTCGCAGGTCAGGTAGGTGCCCCACGGCGTCATGCCGTTGGCGCAGTTCTGGAACGTGCCCAGCGCTTTCTTGCCGCTCTTGTCGGCGCTGGTTTTCAGCAACTCATGACCGGCCGCCGGGCCGCGCAGGCGGATCGGCGTGTTGCCATGGACCCTGCGGTTGTAGCGCGAATCCTGGACGAACTGCCACTGGCCACCGCGACGACGCTGGACCTCGATCACCGAGACGCCTTCGCTGGCCTGGGCCTTGTGCACGTCTTCGGCCGACTGCGGCTGGCCGCCGTGGGAAAAGAGGTAGCGGTAGTTGGTGTATTCGTTGTTGATCGCCATCAGCGCCCGGTTGTTGTCGCCGGGGAACGGGAACAGGCTCATGCCGTCGTTGTTGTCGCCGAACTGCATCTCCTGGGCGCGGGCGGTGCCGTTGCCACTGGGGTCGAACGCCGGCGCATTCCTGCGCAGCGGCTGGCCCCAACTGATCAGCACCGAGGACTTGTAGCCTGGCGGCAAGGTGATGGTGTCGGTGGTCGCGGCGGCGATGCTGTTGAAGCCCAGCAGCCTGCTGTTGCCTTCGCTCACGGCGGCGGCCATGACGCTTCGACTCAGCAGGTTGCCGCCCAGGAACATGGCCGCGCCGCACAGGGCGCCGGCGCTGATGAAACCACGACGGCTGAGGCCGACGATCTTTTCCAGGTCGGTGGATTGGTTTTCTTCTAATAGGCTCATTTCAGGCTCCCTGCTGGTTTTGGCAGTCACCTTAAAGCGGGTCGATGAAGCTATTGTTGCAGCGCGCTACAGCGGGGTGCCGAGCAGCACGTTCGTGGGCGAAAACACCACCTGCACCGCTGCGCCGACGTCCAGTTCGCGTTCACGTAATTGCTGCGGATCGGCCAAGGCGCACAGGGTCTGGCCGTTGGGCAAGCCGATACGCACCTCGCTGGGGCCATTTTCTGCGGCTATAACCTGCTCGACCTGGCCTGGCAGAACGTTGTCGCCCGCCGTGGTCGGCTGCCCGGCGGGGTGCAGTTCCAGCCAGCCGGCCTTGATCAGGGCCACCACTTCGGTACCGCTCGCCAGCTCCAGGCGCACCGTGCTGTCGTGGGTGATCCGGGCCTCGATGACCAACCCCCGGGCCAGCTCCAGGCGGATCCGGTCGTTGTGGCCGATGGCCTCGATCCCCAAGACCTTGCCGTGCAACTGGTTGCGCGCGCTGGTGCGCAGCATCAGGCGGCCGAGCAGGCCCAGGTCGCTGGCGTCTTCGCTCGCTTCGAGCAGTTGCGCCTGCAAGGTTTGCAAGCGCAGGTACAGGCGCAACACCCGCTGGCCTTCCTCGGACAACCTGGCGCCGCCACCGCCCTTGCCGCCGACGCTGCGCTCCACCAGCGGCTGCTCCGCCAGGTTGTTCAACTCATCGATGGCATCCCACGCGGCCTTGTAGCTCAAGCCCGCGCTCTTGGCGGCGCGGGTGATCGAGCCCTGTTCGGCGATGTGCTGCAGCAGGGCGATGCGTTGTGGGCGACGAACGATGTGTTGGGTCAGGAGCGTGGGCAATGACATGACGGAAAACTGCGTGCGAGGTTGATGGCCGACGTTGGCGGCTCGGGCGTTGCGCGTCAAGCCGGATCCGCCGGTTTCGGCGTACGCGCCAGGCAATACACGTCGACCCGCGCCGCGCCGGCATCGAGCAGCAGGCGCGCCAGGGCCTGGGCGGTGGCGCCGGTGGTGAGCACGTCGTCCACCAGCGCGAGGTGGCGGTTGCGCAGCGTTGCCCCAGGCGCCAAGGCGAAGGCCTGGTGCAGGTTCCGTCGCCGGGCCGGGGCATCGAGGGCCTGTTGCGCGGGGGTGTCGTGGATGCGCTGCACCAGCCGCTCTTCGCAAGCCAGCCCCAGCGGTTGGCCGAGCCAGCGGGCCAGCAGGGCGGCCTGGTTGAATCCCCGCTGGCGCAGGCGCCGGGCGGCCAGTGGCACCGGCAACAGCGCATCGGGGCGTTCCAGGCCTTCGTCGAACTGATGTTGCAGCGACTGCGCCAACAACTCGCCCATCAGCCGGCCGAGCGGCCATTTCGCTTGGTGCTTGAAGCGGGTGATCAGGCTGTCCACCGGGAAGTCGTAGGCCCAGGGCGCCACTACCCGCTCGAACGCCGGCGACCGCGCGGCGCATTGTCCACAGCGCAGCCCGGCCATGGGCAGCGGCAGGGCGCAAACGCTGCACTGATCGCCGAGCCAGGGCAGGTCGGCTTCGCACGGTGTGCAGATCGGCTGCGGTGTGTCGGTGGTGTCACCGCATAACAAGCAGGTTTGTTTGTTTTTTGACCAGATGTAAACCGGTCCTTCGTATCGTGGTTGACAGCGCATGACTCTTCCTTAAATATGCCGAACATCCGTGTCGCGCCTGTGGGTATTGCGTAACCCCAAGGCGTCAGCCAAGCATAATCAAGGAATTGCCCATGAGCGCCAGCACCACTGCCAACCTGCGTCATGACTGGTCTTTGGCCGAAGTCAAAGCACTCTTCGTCCAGCCATTCAATGACTTGCTGTTCCAGGCGCAGACCGTGCACCGCGCGCACTTCGACGCCAACCGCGTCCAGGTCTCCACGCTGCTGTCGATCAAGACCGGCGCCTGCCCGGAAGATTGCAAATATTGTCCGCAGTCCGGCCACTACAACACCGGGCTGGATAAAGAGAAGTTGCTGGAAGTGCAGAAGGTCCTCGAAGAGGCCGCGCGGGCCAAGGCCATCGGTTCGACCCGTTTCTGCATGGGCGCGGCGTGGAAGCACCCGTCGGCCAAGGACATGCCCTACGTGCTGGAGATGGTCAAGGGCGTGAAGGCCATGGGCCTGGAAACCTGCATGACCCTGGGCCGCCTCGACCAGGAACAGACCGAGGCGCTGGCCCAGGCCGGCCTGGACTACTACAACCACAACCTCGACACCTCGCCGGAGTTCTACGGCAGCATCATCACCACCCGCACCTACGGCGAGCGCCTGCAGACCCTGGCCTATGTACGTGATTCGGGGATGAAGATCTGCTCCGGCGGCATCCTCGGCATGGGCGAATCCCTGGACGACCGCGCCAACCTGCTGATCCAGCTGGCCAACCTGCCGGAGCATCCGGAGTCGGTGCCGATCAACATGCTGGTCAAGGTCGCCGGTACGCCGCTGGAGAATGCCGAGGATGTCGATCCGTTCGACTTCATCCGCATGCTCGCCGTGGCGCGGATCCTGATGCCCAAGTCCCATGTGCGCCTGTCGGCCGGTCGTGAAGCGATGAACGAGCAGATGCAGGCCCTGGCCTTCCTGGCGGGCGCGAACTCGATTTTCTACGGCGACAAACTGCTGACCACCGCCAACCCGCAGGCCGACAAGGACATGCAGCTGTTCGCTCGCCTGGGGATCCAGCCCGAAGCCCGCGAAGAACATGCCGACGAAGTGCACCAGGCGGCCATCGAGCAGGCGCTGGTGGAACAGAAGAGCGGCGAGCAGTTCTACAACGCGGCTGTTTGATTGTTCACCGATTCCCTGATTGGAATGCAAAAAACTGTGGGAGCGAGCTTGCTCGCGATGGCGATGGAACCTTCAACCTTTGTGTCGACTGGTACACCGCTATCGCGAGCAAGCTCGCTCCCACAAGGTTTTTGGCCAGTCTTTAAATAGTTGAGGCCTGCATGCCCTTCGATCTCGCCGCACGCCTGGCTGCCCGTCGTGCCGACAACCTCTATCGCCAGCGCCCGCTGCTCGAAAGCCCCCAGGGCCCGGAGGTGGTGGTGGACGGCCAGCCGTTGCTGGCGTTCTGCAACAACGACTACCTGGGCCTGGCGAATCACCCCCAAGTGATCGAAGCCTGGCGCGCCGGTGCGACGCGTTGGGGTGTCGGCGGCGGGGCTTCCCACCTGGTGATCGGCCACAGCAGCCCCCACCACGCGCTGGAGGAAGCCCTGGCCGACTTGACCGGCCGGCCGCGCGCCCTGCTGTTCACCACCGGCTACATGGCCAACCTCGGTGCCGTGACCGCACTGGTGGGGCAGGGCGATACGGTGCTGGAAGACCGGCTCAACCATGCCTCGCTGCTCGACGCCGGTTTATTGTCCGGTGCGCGTTTCAACCGTTACCTGCACAACGATGTCCGGAGTCTGGCCAATCGCCTGGAGAAAGCCACCGGCAACACCCTGGTGGTCACCGACGGCGTGTTCAGCATGGACGGCGACATCGCCGACCTGCCGGCCCTGGCCCGTGCAGCCAAGGCCAAGGGCGCCTGGCTAATGGTCGACGATGCCCACGGCTTCGGTCCGCTGGGCGCCCAGGGTGGCGGCGTCGTCGAACACTTCGGTTTGAGCCAGGACGACGTGCCGGTGCTGGTGGGCACCCTGGGCAAGGCGTTCGGCACCGCCGGGGCGTTTGTCGCCGGCAGCGAGGCGCTGGTCGAGAGCCTGATCCAGTTCGCTCGCCCCTACATCTACACCACCAGCCAACCGCCGGCCCTGGCTTGCGCCACGCTCAAGAGCCTCGAACTGCTGCGCAGCGAGCATTGGCGCCGCGAACACCTGCGAGGGCTGATCCGCCAGTTCCGCCAGGGGGCCGAGCAGATCGGCCTGCAATTGATGGACAGCTTCACGCCGATCCAGCCGATCCTGGTCGGCGATGCGGGGCAGGCAATGCACCTGTCACAGAGGCTGCGCGAACGCGGGCTGATGGTCACGGCCATCCGTCCACCGACCGTGCCCGCCGGCAGCGCCCGTTTGCGCGTGACCCTGACGGCCGCCCACAGCGAAGCCCAGGTGCAGCGCTTGCTGGACGCCCTGGCCGACTGTTTCGCTCGATTGGCAAAGGAGTCCAGCCATGCGTGATCGACTGATCCTGCTGCCCGGTTGGGGCCTGGGCATCTCCCCGTTGGAACCGTTGGCCGCTGCGCTGCACGGGCTCGACGAACACCTGCGGGTGGACATCGAACCATTGCCGGCGCTGGCATCGAATGATCCCGAGGAGTGGCTGGACGAACTGGACGCCGCGCTCCCCGAGGATGCCTGGCTGGGCGGCTGGTCCCTCGGTGGCATGCTCGCCTCGGCCTTGGCGGCGCGACGCGGCGAACGCTGCTGTGGCCTGCTGACCCTGGCCAGCAACGCCTCGTTCGTTGCCCACGAACAGTGGCCGAGCGCGATGGCCGGCGACACGTTCAAGGCCTTTCTGGCCGGCTGTGCCGACGATCCGCGCCAGACCCTCAAGCGCTTCAGCGTACTGTGCGCCCAGGGTTGCGGCGATCCGCGCGGGTTGTCGCGGTTGCTGCTGGGCGGCGCACCGAATACTTCGCCCGAGGTGTTGCTGGCCGGGCTGCATGTGCTGGCGCAACTGGATACCCGTGCCGCCCTGCACAGTTTTCGGGGACCGCAACTGCATCTGTTTGCCGGGCTCGATGCCCTGGTGCCGGCCGAAGCGGCGGGCGAATTGCTCGCGCTGCTGCCGGATGTCGAAATCGGCCTGATCGAACAGGCCGGCCACGGATTCCTTCTGGAGGACCCCCACGGTGTGGCGGGGGCGATCCAGGCTTTTCTGCATGAGTCCGGTGATGACTGATTTGTCTCTGGTTGAATTACCCACTGCCTTGCCGGACAAGCGCCAGGTGGCGGCTTCGTTTTCCCGGGCAGCGTCCAGCTATGACAGCGTGGCCGCGTTGCAGCGTGACGTGGGCCAGCAGTTGCTGGAGCGCTTGCCGCCATCGCTGACCCCGACGCGTTGGCTGGACCTCGGCTGTGGCACCGGGTATTTCACCCGGGCGTTGGGCGCGCGCTTCGGCGAGTCTGCCGGGCTGGCGCTGGACATCGCCGAAGGCATGTTGGCCCACGCCCGCGAACTAGGCGGCGCGGCCCATTTCATCGCGGGCGATGCCGAGCGGCTACCGTTGCAGGCGTCGAGCTGCGAGCTGGTGTTCTCCAGCCTGGCGGTGCAGTGGTGCGCCGATTTCGCGTCGGTGTTGAGTGAGGCGCGGCGTGTCCTGAAACCGGGCGGCATACTGGCCTTTACCAGCCTTTGCGTGGGTACGTTGTACGAACTTCGCGACAGCTGGCGTCAGGTGGATGGCCTGGTGCATGTCAACCGTTTCCGCGAATTCGACGCCTACCAGCACCTGTGCGGGGTCAGCGGGCTGAAGGTGCTCAGCCTTGAAAACCGTCCCCATGTCTTGCACTACCCCGACGTGCGCAACCTGACCCACGAACTGAAGGCGTTGGGCGCGCACAACCTGAACCCGGGGCGACCCGGTGGCCTGACGGGCCGGGCGCGGATCCTGGGGATGGTCGAGGCCTATGAGCAATTTCGCCAGGCGCAGGGGCTGCCGGCGACTTACCAGGTGGTCTACGCCGTTTTGGAGAAACCGCTATGAGCCAGGCCTATTTCATCACCGGCACAGACACCGACGTGGGCAAGACCACGGTCGCGGCGGGGCTCTTGCACGCGGCGCGACAAGCCGGCAGGAGCACTGCCGCCGGCAAGCCCGTGGCGTCCGGTTGCGACATCACGCCCAAAGGCCTGCGCAACGCCGACGCCCTGGCGTTGCTGGCCGAATGCTCGGTGCCGCTTGCGTACGCGCAGGTCAATCCCGTGGCGTTCGAACCGGCCATCGCGCCGCACCTGGCAGCGCGAGAAGCGGGCGTGGCCTTGACGGTGCAATCGTTGCTGGGTCCCATGCGTGATGTGCTGGCCCTGGGCGCCGATTTCACCCTGATCGAAGGCGCTGGCGGCTGGCGTGTGCCGTTGGCCGACCAGGACAACCTCTCGGACCTGGCCATCGCCTTGGGCCTGCCGGTGATCCTGGTGGTGGGCGTGCGCCTGGGCTGCATCAGCCATGCGCTGCTGACCGCCGAGGCCATTGCCCGGGACGGCCTGCCACTGGCCGGATGGGTGGCGAACATCATCGACCCCAAGACCTCGCGCCTGGAAGAAAACCTGGCCACCCTGGCCGAGCGCCTCCCCGCGCCGTGCCTGGGCAGGGTGCCGAAAATCAAGGGGGTGACGGCCGAAACCGTCGCCGAGCACTTGCACCTCGAATTGCTGGATTAGGGTTTTCCCTATGATAAGGCAGTGTGCCATTAGTGTTTTTGTCGGGCCTTTTGCTGGCCCTTCTGATTCAATGGCCACTGTCGACCCTTCAGGAGACGAGTTCTGTCATGCAAATCTCAGGAAATACCGCGTTCTATGCCGGTCTGAGCACGATCCAGACAGGGCAGAACCGTGTCGATCAGGCCGCCGGCCAGATCGCCAACGCCACGATCGAGCGTTCGGTAACCAGCCAGTCGTCCGACATCCAGGCCGATCGCCTGCGTTCGGTCGATCGCAGCCAGCAATCGGATGTGGCCGCCAACATGGTGGAGATGGCCCAAGGCAAATTCCAGGTTCAACTGGGTGCGAACGTCGCCAAGGCTTCCGACGAAATGCTCGGGACGTTGATCGATACCTTCGCCTGAACCCGGGCTTCGAAAACAAAAGAACGCCGCGATGATTCGCGGCGTTTTTGTGTCTAAGGTCTTCTTGCTCAACTAATCTTTTTCCAGGCGCGTCGCGGATTCTTCCAAGCGATCGAATGCCCGTGCCCGGGATTTTTCGAAGCCGATGACGAATGGCAAAAGATCGGGCCTTGACAAGGTTTGGGCGTAAACGTATGTTTCAAACAACTGTTTGACCGCCACAACAAAATCCACGCGGTCGTTCATTCCCGGTTACATCAGCAGAGGTTTATCGCTATGCCTGACTACAAGGCCCCCTTGCGTGATATTCGCTTCGTACGTGACGAACTGCTCGGCTACGAAGCGCATTATCAGAGCCTTCCGGCTTGCCAGGACGCAACTCCGGACATGGTTGACGCCATTCTCGAAGAAGGCGCCAAGTTTTGTGAGCAGGTGCTGGCACCGCTGAACCGCGTGGGCGACCTCGAAGGCTGCACCTGGAGCGAGTCCGGCGTGAAGACCCCGACCGGCTTCAAGGAAGCCTACAAGCAATTCGTCGAGGGCGGCTGGCCAAGCCTGGCCCATGACGTGGCGCACGGCGGCCAAGGCCTGCCGGAATCCCTGGGCCTGGCAGTCAGCGAAATGGTCGGCGAAGCCAACTGGTCGTGGGGCATGTACCCAGGCCTGTCCCATGGCGCGATGAACACCATTTCCGAGCACGGTACGCCCGAGCAGCAAGAGGCTTACCTGACCAAGCTGGTATCCGGCGAATGGACCGGCACCATGTGCCTGACCGAACCGCACTGCGGCACCGACCTGGGCATGTTGCGCACCAAGGCCGAACCCCAGGCTGACGGTTCCTACAAAGTCACCGGCACCAAGATCTTCATCTCGGCCGGCGAGCACGACATGGCCGACAACATCGTCCACATCGTGCTGGCACGCCTGCCGGACGCACCGGCCGGCACCAAGGGCATCTCGCTGTTCATCGTGCCGAAGTTCCTGCCCAACGCCGATGGCACCGTTGGCCAGCGCAACGCGGTGAGCTGCGGTTCCCTGGAACACAAGATGGGTATCCACGGCAACGCCACCTGCGTGATGAACTTCGACGCGGCCACCGGTTTCCTGATCGGCCCGGCGAACAAAGGCTTGAACTGCATGTTCACCTTCATGAACACCGCTCGCCTGGGCACCGCGCTGCAAGGCCTGGCCCACGCCGAGATCGGTTTCCAGGGTGGCCTGAAATACGCCCGCGATCGCCTGCAAATGCGTTCCCTGACTGGCCCGAAAGCGTCGGACAAGGCCGCCGACCCCATCATCGTCCACCCGGACGTGCGTCGCATGCTGCTGACCATGAAGGCCTTCGCCGAAGGTAACCGGGCGATGGTCTACTTCACCGCCAAGCAGGTCGACATCGTCAAGTACGGCGTCGATGAAGAAGAGAAGAAAAAGGCCGATGCGCTGCTGGCGTTCATGACGCCGATCGCCAAGGCATTCATGACCGAGGTTGGCTTCGAAGCGGCCAACCACGGTGTGCAGATCTACGGTGGCCACGGTTTCATCGCCGAATGGGGCATGGAGCAGAACGTTCGCGACAGCCGCATCTCGATGCTGTACGAAGGCACCACCGGCATCCAGGCCCTCGACCTGCTGGGCCGCAAAGTGCTGATGACCCAGGGCGAAGCACTCAAGGGCTTCACCAAGATCGTCCACAAGTTCTGCCAGGGCAACGAAGGCAATGAAGCGGTCAAGGAGTTCGTAGGCCCCCTGGCTGCGCTGAACAAAGAGTGGGGCGAACTGACCATGAAGGTCGGCATGGCTGCCATGAAGGACCGCGAGGAAGTCGGCGCGGCGTCGGTGGACTACCTGATGTACTCCGGTTACGCCTGCCTGGCCTACTTCTGGGCCGACATGGCGCGCCTGGCTGCGGAAAAACTCGCGGCCGGCACCACCGAGGAGGCGTTCTACACCGCCAAGCTGCAGACCGCGCGCTTCTACTTCCAGCGCATCCTGCCGCGTACTCGCACGCACGTGGCTGCCATGCTGTCGGGTGCCAACAACCTGATGGACATGAAAGAAGAAGACTTCGCGCTGGGCTACTAAGCCTTAAGCGGTTCTTCCAAAAGCCGCTGCTTCTTCGGGAGCAGCGGCTTTTTCATGTCTGCCACAAAATCTGTATTCACCGCAGGCCCTTGTGGGAGCGAGCTTGCTCGCGATGGCGTCTGTTCAATCAGTACCTTCATGGGCTGACACACCGCTATCGCGAGCAAGCTCGCTCCCACACGGATCAACCAGGATCCTGAAACAATATTCATCCAGCCAAGCCCTAAGAAAACCTTCCCGCCTGCCGTTAAAGCGATGGCAGTGTGACATCTGTCACCTCTCGCGTGCCTTGTTGCAGCAATAGCAGGCACAATGCCATCTTTGTCCGCCGGGTCGGAGCTTTACCCTTGCCGCGTTCTTCCGCTGTACGTTTCAGCCATTTCCTACCTTCGCTGCTGCTTTTGCTGGCGGGGCTCGCGGCTGCCTACGTCAAGGATCTCAACGTCTTCTTCACCTCGCTGTTCAACGTCCTGCCGACGTTGGTGTTGCTGCTCGGCGGGGCGTACTGCTCCGTCTACCGGCGTCAACGCGAGCTGTTCCTGATGGTCACGGTGTACATCGCCTATTTCTTGCTGGACACCCAGACCGACTTCTACCGCGATCACGGCAAGGTGCGCGAGGACGCGGCGGTGGTGTTTCACCTCGTCTGCCTGCTGCTGCCGTTGCTGTTCGGCCTGTTCGCCGCCTGGCAGGAGCGTACCCATCTGTTCCAGGACATGGTGGCGAGGTTCGCCGTGCTGCTGATCTTCGGCAGCGTGGCGCTGGCGCTGGAGCAGAGTTTCCCCCAGGCGTTGCTGCTGTGGCTGTCCGAAATCCGCTGGCCGGCCCTGCACGGCGCCTGGATGAGCTTGATCCAGCTGTCCTACCCGGTCTTCTTCGCCGCGTTCGCGTTGCTGGCCTGGCAATACTGGCGTAATCCCCGGCCCCTGCACGCCGCGCAACTGGTAGGGCTGCTGGGTCTGTTCTGGATGTTGCCGAAGACCTTCATCCTGCCGTTCACCCTGAACATCATGTGCAGCCAGGTGATGTTGATGATTGCCGCCGCGGTCGCCCACGAGGCCTATCAAATGGCCTTCCGCGACGAACTCACCGGGCTGCCGGGACGCCGGGCGCTGAACGAGCGCATGCAGCGCCTGGGGCGCAATTATGTGTTGGCGATGAGCGACGTCGACCATTTCAAGAAATTCAACGACACCCACGGTCACGACGTGGGCGACCAGGTGCTGCGCCTGGTGGCCAGCAAGCTGTCGAAGATCGGTGGTGGCGGCAGGGCTTATCGCTACGGCGGCGAGGAGTTCGCATTGGTCTTTGCCGGCAAGACCCTCGATGAGTGCATGCCGCACCTGGAGGTCATTCGTCAGTCCATCGAGAGCTACAGCATCCAGTTGCGCAACCCTGACAGTCGTCCCCAGGATGATCAACAAGGTCGCCAGCGGCGTACGGGGAGCAGCGCCTCCAGCGTGTCGGTGACCATCAGCATCGGTGTCGCCGAGCGGCTCGAGCAGCGCACGCCGGAAGAGGTGCTCAAGTCCGCCGACCAGGCGCTCTATAACGCCAAGGGCGCGGGGCGCAATTGCGTGGTCGCCTTCGGACAGAACCGTCGCGGCGCGGTGCGCATGGAAGCGGCCGCGGGTTGAGTGATGACGGCGCATTCAGCGCCTGGACTGTGATTGTGGGCCTGGGGAGGCGGCAGTAGGTTGAAACGATCTGCTACCGGAGAAAACCACCATGCCCGAGTACAAAGCCCCGTTGCGCGACATGCGCTTTCTGATCGATCACGTCTTCGATTTCCATGGCCGTTACGCCGCGCTGGGGGCCAGCGACGCCAGCCCGGACATGGTCAACGCGATCCTCGAAGAGGGCGCCCGGTTCTGCGAGAACGTGCTGGCCCCGCTCAATCGTTCCGGTGACGAGGAAGGTTGCCATTTCGACAACGGCGTCGTCACCACGCCCGCCGGCTTCAAGCAGGCGTTCGCCCAGTACGTGGAAGGCGGCTGGCATGGGCTGGCGGCGGATCCGGCGTATGGCGGCCAGGGCCTGCCCAGCTCCCTGGGGCTGGTCATCAGCGAGATGGTCGGCTCCAGCAATACCTCATGGGGCATGTACCCGGGCCTGACCCACGGCGCGATGTCGGCCATCCATGCCCACGGCACCGAAGAACAGAAGCAGACCTACCTGAGCAAGCTCACCGCCGGCCAATGGACCGGTACCATGTGCCTTACCGAAGCCCACTGCGGCACCGACCTGGGCATCATCAAGACCCGCGCCGTGCCCCAGGCCGACGGCAGTTATGGGATCACCGGCAGCAAGATCTTCATTTCCGCCGGCGAGCACGACATGAGCGAGAACATCGTTCACCTGGTGCTCGCCAAGCTGCCGGACGCGCCCGCCGGGACCAAGGGCATCTCGTTGTTCATCGTGCCCAAGTTCCTGCCCGACGCCACGGGAGAGGCCGGCGAGCGTAACGGTGTGTCCTGTGGCTCGATCGAGCACAAGATGGGCATCAAGGCCTCGGCCACCTGTGTGCTGAACTTCGACGGGGCCAAGGGCTTCCTGATCGGCGAGCCGAACAAGGGCCTCAATTGCATGTTCACCATGATGAATCACGCCAGGCTCGGCACCGGCATGCAGGGCCTTTGCCTGGGGGAAACCAGCTTCCAGGGCGCCATCCGCTACGCCAACGACCGTTTGCAGATGCGTTCGCTGACCGGCCCCAAGGCCCCGGAAAAACCCGCCGACCCGATCATCGTCCATCCGGATGTGCGCCGGATGCTGTTGACCATGAAGGCCTTCAACGAAGGCAACCGGGCGCTGACGTATTTCACCGCGCAGTTGCTGGACACCGCGCACCTGAGCACCGACGAGGCCGCTCGCCAGGAGGCCGAGGACCTGCTGGCCTTCCTCACACCGATCTGCAAGGCCTTCATGACCGACACTGGGCTGGAGGTGACCAACCACGGCATGCAGGTGTTTGGCGGGCATGGCTTCATTCGCGAGTGGGGCATGGAGCAACTGGTACGGGACTGCCGCATCGCACCGATCTATGAAGGCACCAACGGCATCCAGGCGCTGGACTTGCTGGGGCGCAAGGTGTTGGGCAGCCAGGGCAAGCTGTTGCGCGGGTTTACCAAGATCGTCCACACGTTCTGCGCGGCGAACGCTGGACACCCGCAACTCCAGGACTATCTCGCGCAGCTTGACGGCCTCAACCGGCAGTGGGGCGAGCTGACGACCCAGGTGGGCATGGCGGCCATGAAGAATCCGGACGAGGTGGGCGCCGCCTCCGTCGATTACCTGATGTACAGCGGCTACATCATCCTGGCCTACCTGTGGTTGCGCATGGCCCTGGTTGCTCAATCGCAACTGGAAAGCGGCGCCGGTGACGCGGATTTCTGCCGGAGCAAACTGGCCACCTGCGAGTTCTACTTCAAGCGCCTGCTGCCGCGTACCGCCGCTCATCGGGCCGCCGTCGAGGCCGGGAGCGATTGTTTGATGAAACTGCCGGCGCAGTTGTTTGCCTTTTGACCCACTTTTTGCGTGACTAAAAATAACAATAAAGTCACGCGTTGACCCTATGTGTCGTAAAAGTTGTTGAGGTACACTCCAGCCACTGCTAAAACCGTTTTCTTACGAACCAATTGTTTAGATCCTGCGAGGTTTGCCATGGCTGACTACAAAGCGCCCCTGCGCGATATGCGCTTCGTCCTCAATGAGGTGTTCGAGGTCGCCAAACTCTGGGCCGAGCTGCCGGCACTGGCCGAGACCGTCGACGCGCAAACCGTGGAGGCGATCCTCGAAGAAGCCGGCAAAGTCACCAGCAAAAGCATTGCGCCCCTCAGCCGCGCGGCTGACGAAGAAGGCTGCCATTGGGCTGATGGCGCCGTCACCACGCCGGCAGGTTTCCCACAGGCCTACAAGACTTACGCTGAAGGCGGTTGGGTCGGCGTCGGCGGTGATCCCGCCTACGGCGGCATGGGCATGCCCAAGGCCGTTTCGGCCCAGGTCGAGGAGATGGTCAACTCCGCCAGCCTGTCCTTCGGCCTGTACCCGATGCTGACCGCCGGCGCTTGCCTGTCGATCAATGCCCACGCCAGCGAAGAGCTGAAGGCGATGTACCTGCCGAACATGTACGCCGGCGTCTGGGCCGGCTCCATGTGCCTGACCGAGCCGCACGCCGGTACCGACCTGGGGATCATCCGCACCAAGGCCGAGCCCCAGGCGGATGGCAGCTACAAGGTCAGCGGCACGAAGATCTTCATCACCGGCGGCGAACACGACCTCACCGAGAACATCATCCACCTGGTGCTGGCCAAACTGCCGGACGCGCCGGCGGGCCCGAAAGGCATCTCGTTGTTCCTGGTGCCCAAGTTCCTGGTCAATGCCGATGGCAGCCTCGGCGCGCGCAACGCGGCACACTGTGGATCGATCGAGCACAAGATGGGCATCCAGGCGTCCGCCACGTGCGTGATGAACTTCGACGACGCGGTGGGCTACCTGGTCGGCGAGCCGAACAAGGGCCTGGCGGCGATGTTCACCATGATGAACTACGAGCGCCTGGGGGTCGGTATCCAGGGGCTGGCGACCGGTGAGCGTTCCTACCAGAACGCCATCGAATACGCCCGCGACCGCCTGCAAAGCCGTTCGCCGACTGGCGCACAGAACAAGGACAAAGTGGCCGACCCGATCATCGTCCACCCCGACGTGCGTCGGATGCTGCTGACCATGAAAGCCTCGAACGAAGGCGGCCGGGCCTTTTCCACCTACGTGGCGATGCAATTGGACACCGCCAAGTTCAGCGAAGATGCGGCCACCCGCAAGCGCGCCGAAGACCTGGTGGCCCTGCTGACGCCGGTGGCGAAAGCCTTCCTGACCGACCTGGGCCTGGAAACCACCGTCCATGGCCAGCAGATCTTCGGCGGCCACGGCTACATCCGGGAATGGGGCCAGGAGCAATTGGTACGCGATGTGCGCATCACCCAGATCTACGAAGGCACCAACGGCATCCAGGCGCTGGACCTGGTCGGGCGCAAGATCGTCGGCAGTGGCGGCGCGTTCTACACGTTGTTCGCCGACGAGATCCGGCATTTCACCGCCACCGCCAGTGGCGACCTGGCCGAGTTCACCCAGCCGCTGAATGCTGCGCTCGGCACGCTGGACGAACTGACCCAGTGGCTGCTGGACCAGGCCAAGACCAACCCCAACGAAATTGGCGCCGCGTCGGTGGAATACCTCCAGGCGTTCGGCTACACCGCGTACGCCTACATGTGGGCGTTGATGGCCAAGGCCGCCTTGGGCAAGGAAAGCCAGGATGATTTCTACGCGAGCAAACTGGGCACGGCGCGTTTCTACTTCGCCCGCCTGCTGCCGCGTATTCATTCCCTGAGCGCTTCGGTCAAGGCCGGTAGCGAGTCGCTGTTCCTGCTGGAAGCAGGGCAGTTCTGACCTTCTGGCGATGTGTAAGCATTTGCTTACACATCGTGCTGACGTTTTCCCTCTTCCGGCGAATTGGATCCACGGCTAATCTACTTCACATGGACGTCGCGCAGGATGCGCAAAAGATACAGCACGGACACGTAGGATTCTGCCAGGATGGCGGAGCGAAATGGATGTCAGGGAAACAGTCTGCAAAGCCCCGCTTCGGCGGGGTTTTCTTTTGCCCGCGTTTTTTATCCAAGGCTTCTTTTCGGTTATCGCTGAACCCTGACGAGCGGTCAGGTGTCAATCAGCTACATGGCAATGCAGCCATGGTCAACCGGGAGCCAACCCATGGATTTCATTCGTATCATCATCGCCATCCTGCTGCCGCCACTGGGCGTCTTCCTGCAGGTCGGCTTCGGCGGGGCTTTCTGGCTGAATATCCTGCTGACGCTGCTGGGCTACATTCCGGGCATCGTCCATGCGGTGTATATCATCGCCAAGCGCTGAAGACTTTTTATCAATACCGAGTGGGAGCGAGCCTGCTCGCGAAAGCGGTGTATCAGTCGCCAGCTATATGACCGATACACCGCTCTGGCGAGCAGCCTCGTCCCACTTGTACATCCGGATTTGCCTAGGGCGCTGCGCTGTCCATTACCTTGCAATAGAACAACCACTCATGCTCCAGCGCATGGGCCTGGTTCGTGGCCTTGCGAAAGCCGTGGCGCTCATCCGGATAGTAATGGGCCTCGACCGTGACGCCGTTTTCCTCCAGCGCGCGGACCATGTCGCGGGTCTGCTGCGGCACGACCACGGCATCCAATTCACCTTGAAAGAAAATCACCGGCGTGCGGATTCGATCCGCGTGCAGCAACGGCGTGCGTGCGCGGTAGCGTTCGACGTCCCGTTGCGGGTCGCCAATCAGCCAGTCCAGGTAATCACCTTCGAATTTGTGCGTGGCGCGGGCCAGGGCCACAGGATCGCTGACGCCGTAGAGGCTGGCACCGGCGCGGAACACATCGCGGAACGCCAAGGCACAAAGGGTCGTATACCCACCGGCGCTGCCGCCACGGATGAACGCGTGGCGACCGTCGACCAGGCCTTGCCCGTCGAGGTAGGCGACCGCCGCGCAGGCATCCTCGACGTCCACCACGCCCCAGTTCAGGTGCAGTGCCTGTCGATAGGCCCGTCCATAGCCGCTGCTGCCCCGGTAGTTGAGGTCGGCAACGGCGAAGCCGCGGTGGGTCCAGTATTGGATGCGCGGGTCGAACACCGGGTAGCAGGCCGAAGTGGGGCCGCCGTGAATGAACACCACCAACGGCGGTTTGTCGCTCCCGCCCATGGCCGGGTAGAAGAAGCCATGGGCCTGGTCCGCAGCGCTGGGGTAGCGCAACGTCCGAGGACGGCTGACCTGCTCGGCCGACAGCGGCGCGAGGCCTCCCGCCAGTACCCTGATCTCACGGGTGCGCCGCTCGATCGCGATCACCGCTGATGGCTGGACAGGCGAGGCGGCGATGGCGTAGATGAACCGCTCGTCCAGTGCCAAGCTGCGAAAACGGCTGTAGGTGCCGGTGAAGTCCTCATGCTCGGCATCGTTGCGACACAGGCCCAGCCGGCCGAAACCCGCTTCGGTCCAACTTGCCAGGTAAGTCTGTGGGTCCAGCGGCAACCACGTGCAACCGCCCATTTGCCACGGCGCCGGCGCATGATCGGCTTCAGCCGCAGGCAGTGGTTGCAGGCCGTCGGCCGACTCCATCCAGGGCTGCCAGAACCCTGCGCGATCGGTCAGGCAGTAAAGGCGATTCGACGCATCGAAGCGCGGTTGCTGGATGGATTCCTCTGCGGCATTACCGGCCACGCAGCGTGGCTCGCCCCACCCCGACGCCTTGCGTTCGGCCAGCATCAGGCGCGTGGCCGTCCAGGGTTGGTGCGGGCGACTCCATTCGATCCATGCCAAGCGCTGGCCATCCGCGCTCACGGTGGGCGATGCGTAGAAGTCGGCGCCTTCGGCCAGCAATTGGCGCTGCCGATCCGCCAGGCCGATGGCCACCAGGCGATGCCGGTCGGCCTGCTGCTCCACCGCCAGCACCTCGCCGCGGGAGACGCTGAGGTCGCCATGGCGACAGTCGCCCGAGGTCAGGGCCACGGGGCGTTCGCCGGACAGCGGTTGGTGGTAGATCTGCTGGTCGGTCTCATTGACGAACAACACGCCGTCGTCGGCCAGGCAGAATGCTCCGCCACCGTATTCGTAGACCCGGCTGTTGGCGCTGAAACCGTCCGGGGTCAGGCAGCGCGCCTGGGTGCCTTGCCACTGCCAGATCCGGCACGCACCGTCAGCGGGCCGGTATTCATTCCAGAACAGGCCGAGCGGGCCCACCCGCAGTTCGGCGAAATCAGTGCCGGCCGCGACGGCCTGGGCAGCGCTGAAAGGATCAGCTTTTGGCGATGAGGCGTGAGTTTCGTTCATTGCGAAAGGCCAGTTGCTCGATGGTCTGGGTGGCATGCTCGGCGTCTTCGCGCGCCTTGAGTATCACCCCGTGGTGTTCGGATTTGCTGCACACCGGGTCGGCGTTGCTGGCGTCCCCTGTGAGCATGAAGGCCTGGCAGCGACAACCGCCGAAGTCCTGCTCCTTTTCATCGCAGGAACGGCACGGCTCGGGCATCCAGTCGTAGCCGCGAAAGCGGTTGAAACCGAACGAGTCGTACCAGATGTGCTGCATGCTGTGGTCGCGCACGTTGGGAAACTGCACCGGCAACTGTCGGGCGCCGTGGCAGGGCAGGGCGGTGCCGTCCGGCGTGACGGTCAGGAAGAGGCTGCCCCAGCCGTTCATGCAGGCCTTGGGGCGTTCCTCGTAGTAGTCCGGGGTGACGAAGATCAGCTTGCACGGATGCCCGTCGGCTTCCAGCCTGGCGCGGTATTCGTTGGTGATGCGTTCGGCGCGGACCAGTTGTTCCCTGGTCGGCAGCAGGCCCACGCGATTGAGCTGCGCCCAGCCATAGAACTGGCAGGTGGCGAGTTCGACGAAGTCGGCTTCCAGGGCGATGCACAGCTCGATGATGCGGTCGATCTTGTCGATGTTGTGCCGATGGGTGACGAAGTTCAGCACCATCGGATAGCCGTGGGCCTTTACCGCCCGGGCCATTTCCAGTTTTTGCGCGAAGGCTTTCTTCGAGCCGGCCAAGAGGTTGTTCACCTGCTCGTCGCTGGCTTGGAAACTGATCTGGATGTGGTCCAGGCCGGCCTTCTTGAAATCGCTGATCTTCTGTTCGGTCAAGCCGATGCCGGAGGTGATCAGGTTGGTGTAGAAGCCCAGCCTGCGGGCCTCGCCGATCAGTTCGGCAAGGTCCTGGCGCACCAGCGGTTCGCCACCGGAAAACCCCAGCTGCGCGGCGCCCATTTCCCGGGCTTCGCGGAACACCTTGAACCACTGCTCGGTGCTCAGCTCCTTGCCCTGCTCGGCGAAGTCCAGCGGGTTGGAGCAGTAGGGGCATTGCAATGGGCAACGGTAGGTCAGTTCCGCCAGCAACCACAGCGGCAGGCCGATTTCGGGTTTGGCCGGCAGGCCGCTGGCCTCAGGCAAGTTCGATCCAGTGCTCTGCACGGGCGACCTCCATGAATTGCTCGATGTCGTCACCGAGTTCCGGCACGTCGGGGAACTGCTTCGCCAACTCGCCGATGATGGCCGCGACATCCCGTTTACCGTCGATCAGGCCGCCGATCAGCGCGGCGCTGTCGTTGAGCTTGATCATGCCTTCAGGATAGAGCAGCACGTGGCCTTTCTGGGCCGGTTCGTACTGGAAGCGATAGCCGGGGCGCCAGCGCGGGGTTTTGCTGCGGTCGAAACTCATAGGGGTATTCCTTTGTGCCACACCCGTTGACCGGTCACGCTGTGATAGGGCGGGCGATTCAATTCGTAGGCCATGCTCATGGCGTCGAGCATGCTCCAGAGGATGTCCAGTTTGAACTGGAGGATTTCCAGCATGCGCTCCTGGCCTTCGCGGGTGGTGTAGTGCTGCAGGGTGATCGCCAGGCCATGCTCGACATCACGGCGGGCCTGGCCCAGGCGGGTGCGGAAGTATTCATAGCCGGCCGGGTCGATCCATGGGTAGTGCTGTGGCCAACTGTCCAGGCGCGACTGGTGGATCTGCGGCGCGAACAGTTCGGTCAGCGAACTGCTGGCGGCTTCCTGCCAGGAGGCCCGGCGGGCAAAGTTGACGTAGGCATCCACGGCGAAGCGCACGCCTGGCAGCACCAACTCCTGGGAACGCAGTTGATCGGGGTCCAGGCCCACCGCCTGGCCCAGCCGCAACCAGGCCTCGATGCCACCGTCCTCGCCGGGCGCGCCGTCATGGTCGAGCAGGCGCTGGATCCACTCGCGGCGGATCTCCCGGTCCGGGCAGTTGGCCAGGATCGCGGCGTCCTTGAGCGGGATGTTCACCTGATAGTAAAAACGGTTCGCGACCCAGCCCTGGATCTGCTCGCGCGTGGCGCGGCCTTCATACATCGCCACGTGATACGGGTGATGGATGTGGTAGTACGCGCCCTTGGCACGCAGGGCCGCTTCGAACTCGGCGGGGGACAGGGGGGTGTCAGTCATTGCGGTTCTCCGGGAAACAACCGTCGGCGAGTGGGGGCCTGGTCTGGCCCCTTCGCGAGCAAGCCCGCTCCCACATTGGTTTTGCGGTGCATGAAATATCAAATGTTACTTGGCCCTTGTGGGAGCGGGCTTGCTCGCGAAGGCGTCGTATCTGCCAGCACAAGCGCTGCCTGACACACTGCAAATCCATTCCCACAATCGTTCTGCCCTTCCTACAACTCAATACTCATTCCGTCGTAAGCCACTTCAACCTTCCGGCGTACCAGTTCGGCCCGCTCCGGCGAATCTTCGTCCAGGATCGGGTTGGTGTTGTTGATATGGATAAGGACCTTGCGCTGCTCGGGCAGTTGCTCCAGCACTTCCAGCATCCCGCCGGGGCCGCTCTGGGCCAGGTGGCCCATCTCCCGGCCGGTGCGGGTGCCGACGCCACGGCGCTGCATTTCGTCGTCGTCCCACATCGTGCCGTCCACCAGCAGGCAGTCGCTGCTGGCCATGATCTCCAGCAGCGGCCCGTCCACCTTGCCCAGGCCCGGGGCATAGAACAGCCTGCCGCCGGTGCGCAGGTCTTCGACGATCAGGCCGATGTTATCCCCCGGGTGCGGATCGAAGCGGTGCGGCGAATAGGGCGGTGCCGCGCTGCGCAGTGGCAGCGGCGTGAAGCGCAGGTTGGGGCAGGCCGGGATGCCGAAGCTGCGGTCGAGCTCGATGCGGTTCCAGGCCAGCCCGCCGTTCCAGTGGGTCAGCATGTTGAACAGCGGGAAACCGGTGCTCAGGTCTTCATGGACCATGTCGGTGCACCAGACTTGGTGCGGGCAGCCTTCGCGCAGGCTGAGCAGGCCGGTGGTGTGGTCGATCTGGCTGTCCATCAGGATGATCGCGCCAATGCCGGTGTCCCTCAGGGCCCGGCCAGGCTGCATCGGGGCGAAGCCCTGGAGTTGTGCGCGGATGTCCGGGGAGGCGTTGCACAACACCCAGTTCACGCCGTCATCGGAAATCGCGATGGACGATTGGGTGCGCGCCAGGGCCCGCAGGCTGCCGTTGCGAAAACCTGCGCAATTGACGCAGTTGCAGTTCCACTGGGGGAAACCGCCGCCGGCGGCGGAACCTAGAATCTGGACAAACATGGCCGCTCCATCTGCAAACCGAAATAAAAACGCCCCGGTGGTCCGAGGCGTTGTGCTGCGTGCTCAAGTGCCTGCAACGATCAACGGCTGGCGAAGTACATGGTGACTTCGAAACCGATACGCAGGTCGATATATGCGGGTTTGGACCAGGACATGGGAATACTCCTTTGGTTGGGATGCTTTCGTTAGATGGAACGGGTGAGACCTATACATATAGTCCACCTCCGTTGGGAGATGTTCAGATGCTTAGGCGGCTATGTTACTAAATTAAACAATTTCGTAGGCCGCGATTCTCGGAGAAAGCCCTTTGCAGCGTTGGTAACGATCAGTCCCAGCGTTGCCACGACGCCCCGGCGCCAGCCCCATTGGCCAGGCACAGCCAGCCACCTTCAGCATCGACCAGCCGCTGGGCGGCTGCCATCAGTCGTTGTCGGTCCACGCGCTGGATGGCCTCGGGCAATTGTTGAGGGTAATCCGACGGGTGACCGGCCAATTTCGCCTGCCAGAGCAGCTCGGCCGCTTGCGGACCCGGCAGGACATCCCCCTGCAATTGGGCGGCGAGGCTTTGTTGTTGATTGCGTAAGGACGGGTCATCGGTGTCTCGGACCAGGCCAGGCAGTTCAATGAGGAACTGCTGGATGTGCTCGATCAGCGTCGCGGCGCTGGCATCGGGCGACTGCACGCCGAACAGCAGGCCGGTTTGCCCGTTGAGCTGCTTCAGGCCACTGAACACGCCGTAGCCCAGCTGCAGGTCGACCCGCAGGCGCTGGTAGAACGGCGCCTGGCACAGCTGCGCCAGTAGTCGCCACTCGGCCTCGTCGCACAGCGTCGGGCTCGGCGCCGGACAAAACAGCAACACCGCGTATTCGTCGCCATGGGTCGGCAGGGTTTTCCATAGCCGCTTTCTTGAAAGCGTCGGCAGCGGATCGGCGTCCTGGCTGCCGCTGCCCGGCACCCGGGCCAACACCGGACCCAGCGCCCCTTGGGTCGCCGTCGACAGCCCGATGGCCAATCCATCCCACAGGGCACTGGCCCAGGGGGCCAGGTCGCCGGCGGGCAATGGCGGCCTGGATAAAAGACCGACATATCCCGGCAAAGCCTGGAGCAAATGTCGAATCGGCATCAACGGCGGCTTGTGCCCGGCGTGGGTCGTTGGCAGCGGTTGTTCCAGCTTCGCCAGGACGTGTTCGAGGACTGTCGGCATGGGCGCCTGCAAGCCCAGCAGTTTCAGCAGCCATTGGTGGCCGGAAGGCTCGAAAGTGACCTCCACGCCGGCCTGGCGGGCATCCTCGCACACGTCATGCAGATGCCTGTCGAGCCTGGCTGGCAGGTCCGGCGGTGCCGCGGTGGTCAATCGCCAGCGCAGGTACACGGCGCCTTCACGGCTGGGGTCGGCCAACGCCGGGCTGAACTGCATGGGCGAGCGCTCCCGGCGGCCCCGGGAACGGTCCTGGGCGAAGGTGCGCAAGCCGCGATGGGCGCTGGTCTGGCCGCGTATCAGGCCGGCGCGCGGGGTTTCGTCGGGCGTATTCAGGAAGGGGTTGGGCGCGGGCAACTGCCATTCCCCGATCACGGGGCTCGCCGGGTGCAGTTGCCTGAGGATTTCCCTGAGCCTTGCGAGGTCCTGCTCCGACAACTGCGCGTCGAGCCCTTCGCTGTCCCACCGGGCGAGTTGCAGTGCCGAACCGGTTGCCTGCCGACACCACAGGCGGGCGCTGAACGCTTCGCGCAACGATGCCCAGTCATCCTGGGCGGCGAAGAACCCCAGCCAATCGTGGAGCAACGCCTGGATGTCGTTCGCGGCTTGGTCATCGATCAGCTTGAATTCGAGGTGCAACAGCGCTTGCCCGGCGAACTCGTGCAACACGCTGGCCTTGAGTTCGTCGGCCAGGCCTCGCTGGCGTAACGTTGCCAGCAGGCCGCCCGGTTTGCTCGATTCCAGCCACATGCAGAGAAACGCCAGGGCTTGAGGTGAAGCGGCCGGAAGGTCTTCGAAGGTGAACAGCAGGTCGAGGCTGTCGCCATCGAGCTGTTGATAATGCTGCCGGTCCGACGCCATCAAGGGGGGCGGCAATGGCCGGGCCAGCGCTTCGCCCTTTGGCAGGCTCTCGCCGAACCGTTCGGCCAGCGCCTTCAGCGCTTCGACGCTCTGCGGGCCGACCAGGCTCAGGCGCATCTGGCCGCTCTGGTAAAACCGTTGGTAGAACCCGCGCAGGGCCGCTTGGAATTCCGGTTGCGACACCGCCAGGCTGTCGCGATTGCCAGCGTAGAAACCGCGCAGCGGATGAGCCGTCGACAGGCCGTTGTGCAGGGCAAGCCGTCGCTGGGCGGCGGCGTCCTGGGACCAGGCGATGAACTCCGCCTGGAGCACTTCGCGTTCGCGCACTTGATCGGTTTCGTCCAGGCGCGGATGCGCGAGCATGTCGCCCAGCCGCTCAAGGCCGTCGGCAAAGGCGGTCGGTGGGATTTCGAAGAAAAAGTCCGTGGTGCGTTCGCTAGTGCGTGCGTTGATCTGGCCGCCGTGGCGCTGCACGTAGGCCATCAGGTGCTCCCCGGCGGGAAACCGTTGGGTGCCGAGGAAAAACAGGTGTTCCAGCAGATGCGCCAGGCCCGGCCAGGCCAACGGCTCGTCATGGCTGCCGGCCGCCACCCGCAGCACGGCGGCGCTGCGTGTCAGGCCAGGGACGTGACGCACGGTCACCTGCAAGCCGTTGGCCAGGGTGTAAGGAGTCGGGCGGAGGGAATCGGGGGCCGGCATGAGCGCTTCCAGGACAGGGATGCGCCCATGCTAGCGGATTAGACCGGGTCAGTGCTTGTGCAAGTCGCCGTAAAGGGCAGGGCGACGGTCATGCAGGTAGTTGTAGGCCGCGCGAGCGTCGTCCATCAGCTGCCGATCCAGTTCGCCCACGATCAAGGCTTCGTCCAGCCCCGCCAACGCCGGGCGGCTGCCATCCGGCGCGGCGATGCTGCTCTGGCCGCAGTACCGCAGTTCGCCCTCGTGACCGCAATAATTGGCATAGGCCACGAAACACTGGTTCTCGATGGCCCGGGCGCGCACCGTGACATCGGCGATGAAGTCGTAGGGCTGCATATTGGCGGTCGGCACCAGGATCAGTTCGGCACCGGCCAGGGCCAGGCGTCGGGCGTTCTCCGGGAACTCCAGGTCGTAGCAGATCAACAGGCCGAGTTTCCAGCCGTTGAGCTCCACGATCGGGAGTGCGCTGTCCCCGGCGCTGAACATGGCGTGGTCGAGATCGCCGAACAGGTGGCTCTTGCGGTAGTTGGCCAGGCGTTCGCCGTGGGCGTCGATCACCTGGACCGAGTTGTAGATCTGCCCGTCTTCACTGCGCTCGGGATAGCCATAGACGATCGCCAGCCCGGCCGCCTTGGCGATACGGCCGATCTGCTGCGCCCACTCGCCGTTGTAGACCTCGGCCAATACGTTCACCGCGTCGGCGCCGATGTTGTAGCCGGTGAGGAACATCTCCGGCAGCACCAGCACGTCGGCCCCCCTGGCTTCCAGCGCGATCTGGTGCAGGCGTTGCAGGTTGCCGGCTGGGTCCAGTGACAACGGTGGGCATTGATAGAGGGCTACGCGCATCGACAACTCCTTTTATTCGGGCAGGGCGATCGGACCGATCTCATGGAACACATCGCCTGGACCCGGGTTCTCGGCGTGGGTCTTACCGCCGAAGTGCTTCATGATTCCCCACACGGCATTGAGCGAGGTCTGTACCGCGCCTTCGACCCAGGCGGGTGTCCATGAGACGTCATCGCCAGCGATAAAGATCCCGCGTTGTTCAGCCGGCATGTCGTCCTGCATGAAATGGGCGTACATGCGCTGGTTGTAGCGATAGTGGCCGGGCAGCGCGCCCTTGAACGCACCGAGGAAATGCGGGTCGGCTTCCCAGGACACGGTGATCGGATCGCCGATGATGCGCGCGGCGATATCCACCTTGGGGTAGATCTTCTTCAACGCGTCGAGGGCCAGCTTCACCCGTTTCTCCACCGGGTGCGGGAGCATCTTCAAGGCGTCGCTCATCCAGGAGTAGGACAGGCAGATCACCCCTGGCTTGTCATCGCCGTTGTCGAACAGGTAGGTGCCGCGGGTCAGGCGATCGGTCAGGGTCATGCTCATCAAGTCGCGGCCGGTCTCCGGGTCCTTGTCCTTCCAGAACGGCCGGTCGACCATCACGAATGTCTTCGACGACTGCATGTAGCGGGTGCGGTCCAGGGCCATCCACATTTTCTGCGAGAACAGCGCTTCTTCGCATTCGATCTGGGTGGTCAGCAACCAGCTCTGGCAGGTGACCAGCACCGCGGCATAGTCGCGGGTGTCGCCCCAGACGTCCGTGACGCTGAAGCGGCCGTCGGCGGCCCGGGCGATGCGCTTCACGCCGCTGCGCGGCGCGCCCAGGTGCAACGAACTCAGGCTGGTGCCTTGGGGCCAGTGCGCGCAGCGCTCCGGCACGTGCTTCCAGATGCCATAGGGCACCTGCTCGACGCCACCGACCACCAGGTGCTGGTGATCGTCGCAGTTGGTCATCACCACGCGGAAGATTTCCAGCATCGAGTTGGGGAAGTCCGAATCCCAGCCACCCGTGCCGAAGCCGACCTGGCCGAACACTTCGCGGTGCAGGAAGGACAGTTTGGCGAAGGCCTTGGACGTCGCCACGAAGTCGTAGAACGTGCGGTCATCCCACAGCGGGACGAGGGTGTTCCACAGTTCCTTGAGGCGCGGCACGTCGCGGTCGCGGATCGCCTGCTGGATCTCGCCGAAGCGCGCACGGTCCTCCAGGGCGTCGGCCCAGGCGTCGGCCACTTCCTGGAACAAGGCCGGCAGGTCGGCCATTTTTTCTGCGTAGTAGGTCTGGCCTTCCAGGTCGATGACCGTGCTGCCCGAGGCGGGGGTCAACGGGTTGGGAAACGGCTTGGTTTCCAGCCCCAGCTTGTCGACGTAGTGGTAGAACGCCGTGGAAGACACCGGGAACCGCATGCCGCCCAACTCGGCGATCACGCCCTCGGCGCCATTGAAGGGCTGGGAGCGCAGCCGCCCACCCATTTTCGAGGCCTCGTAGACCACCGGCTTGAGCCCCAGCTTCATCAACTCGTACGCCGCCACCAACCCGGCGATCCCGGCCCCGACAATCGCCACCTCGGCCCCCAGGTTCTCGGCGGGAATGCTCCCCAGCCCAGCCGGGTGCTCGATCCAGTCGTCAAAGGCGAAGGGAAAGTCCGGCCCGAAAATGGTGATGGGTTTCTTACCGTCTGCTGGGTGGCGATTGTGCTTGTTCATGGCGGACCTTGATGGGCGACTCGGCGCGTTGCTCGCGTCTGAGTATAGGAAAGATGCCAGCCATTCTAGGGAGCGTGGGACACGTTAATAAGACACAATTTGTCGTCGTTTTGAGCGTTTTCAAGTCACTTTGATGTGCGCTGAAAACGAATTGACGAAACGGGGTCCGTGGTGGGAGCGAGCCCGCTCGCGATAGCGGCTTGCCAGTCATGAAGATGCGGCTGACCGACATCATCGCGAGCAGGCTCGCTCCCACAGGGTTAGTCGTGCAGGTGCTAGAGCGGCTGGCCCCGGTCGATTTTGCTGCTGAGGATGATCGAGGTGGTGGTTTTGTCCACGCCGTCCACGCTGCCGATCTGGTCCAGCAATTGATCCAGCTGTTCCGGCGAATCGGTGCGCAGCCAGGCCACATAATCGAACTCGCCGCTGACGGCACATAGCTGCTGCACCTGGGCCATGGCGCTCAGGCGCCGCAACACGTCCTTGCCGGAACGCGGCTGGACCTTGATGCCGACGTAGGCTTGCAAGCCGCCGTCGATCAGCCGCTGGCCCAGGCGCACGCCATACCCGGTGATGACCTTGGTCTTTTCCAGGCGGGCCAGCCGTGAGGTCACGGTGGTGCGGGCGATGCCCAGTTGCCGGGCGAGCATGGCGACGCTTTCCCGGGCGTTGATTTGCAGGGCCGCGATCAATTGGCGGTCGATTTCGTCGAGGACGGCAGGGCGAGTGTCAGCCAAGGAGGGCTCCGGCGTGGGCGTGGTGGGCGAACATGTTACAGGTTCTCTCGCTGGAAATAGCCGATGGCTGGCAAGGCCAGCGCGTGCCAGGCCGGCGCCAGGTGGGCTTGGGTGGCCCTGAGCCAGATCCCGCCGTGGTCAACCAATTGTTCAACGGGCAGTTGCAGCAACCGGGCCAGCGGCAGGGCCTGCAAGGCGCCTGGGTCGTCATCCTCCAACGCGGCCCAATCCCGTTCGAAGCAGCGAACCTGCACCTGCTCGTGGTCGAAACCCTCGAACAGTGGCCGGTTGCCCAGCCATTGCGGATGCACCCGCAGCGTGCGTGCCTCGACGTCCAATAGCAGCAACTGCCAGCCTCGGTAGCTGCCACACAGCGCCGTCACATCGGTCGCCAGGCGAGTCAGGGCGAGGTAGCGACCGTCCGGCGACCAGATCATCGAAGGGGCGAGTTCGTCCAGGGCACAGCCCGAAGCGGTCAGCAGATAGCCTCCGAGCCGCGGCGTGTCGGCGCGGACCCAACTGTCAGCGTATTCCGTTTCGCTGCCGAACAACCAGGCGGCATCCCGGCCCCCCGGTGCGGGCTGGATGAAGTCCCCGTCGGCGTTGGCCACCTGGGGACGATCCACCAGGCGCCAGGGGGCGACGCGGTGTAATCGAGCGTCGGCCACCCGCACGTCCACGGTGGTGTAGTACAGCCGCGATCGTTCGTCGGGCTGAAAGAACGACGGGGCGCTGCCGACCGGCGGGGCCGGGATGACGAAGCGTTGCAGCGCACTGCCGTCCAGGTCCCGGCCCAGGCGACCGGCGATCGTCGCCAGGCTCAGCAGCCCAGCGCGGAAATCGAGTACCCGGGCCACCCACAGGGGCGGTCCCTGCAACAGGCTGCGCGCCTTCACATCGACCACCACCGCGTGGGTTGCCACTGTCATTGCCTCCGCAAACGGCAACAGCGCCAGGTACCGCCCGCAGTCGGACACGCGATGGTCCAGAAGCCAGCGTCCCGGCAATTGCCAATCGCCGATCTGGCAGCGATAGGCGCCCAGGCCTTCATGATTGTCGGCAAGCCAGATCAGCCGGGCACAGAGGCCATCCAGCATCGGCTGCGTCTCTATGAACGAATCGCCGCGCTGGCCCTGGCTGTCCAGCGGCATGGCGATGCTCATCCGGGTCAGTTGAAACTCGGCCACCTGCACGCGACCTTGAGCGTCATGGCCTGCCTGGGTTTCGGTATCACTGTGGATGCTGTCGAGGCGATAGCCATGTCGCCCGAGGGACGGGCGAGGGTAATCCAGGTACGAGGCGATGCGCACATGGTGGGTGTCGAGGCCCAGTACGTCGTGCCAGTAAAAGGAGGGTTCGGCGTCATGCTTCACCCACGGCGAAGGGAGGGCGCGCCAGCCCTGGTCGACGCGCCACAACCAGTACCGATCGCCCTCCGGGCTGCCGGTTTGCTCCTGGGCCTGGCACACCAAGGCGCGTTGATCGCTGCTCCAGACGAGGGTGGCGTCGGCGGCCATCAACAGCCCGGAAGGCTGCTCATCGACGCTGACGGCATAGCGTGGTGACCGCAACGGCTCCAAGGGCTGGGGCAGGTCGCGAAAAGCCGGGGGCAACGAAAGCGTGCCCGCCAGGCAATGGTGTCCATCGGCAGAGCGCCGCTCGAACGTAGCCGGTAGAGGGTCCGGATACCCGCCGGGCTCCAGCCAGAGATCGGCGACGGGCACCAGGTCGACGACGCTGGCGGTCTGCAACAGCTCATCGAACCGGGCCTGGCGAACGCCGTTGTCCACCAGCGGGCTGTGGCGGCCACTCAAGCCGTCGAGGTCCAGCGTGTCCAGCTCCCAGAACTCGCTGTTGTGGCAACGATAGAGCCGGCGCAATTGCCGGTCGAGCAGCACCAGGCCCCAATCCTGCCGAGACGGTACGGTCGCCGCAAAATAACGCCCGTCCGCCGAGAACACCGCCGAGGACCCGAGGCCTTGCAGCAATACGCCGTCGGGGAACAGGTAGTCGCAATAGGTGGGGCCACCCATCGCGATCTCACTGTGGTTGAACGTCCGGATCGGCTCGCCTTCCGGCGTCAACTGCGGCTCGCCCCCGCCCCAGGCACTCGGGCCCTTGACCGGATCCTTCACCAGCCCAAGACGCCGCTCCCAGGTGCTGACCCCTGCCAACCCGCTGATGATCGCGGCGATCGCCGCCAGGATGCCCCACCACTCGGGCAGCGCCCTGCCCAGGCTGAACCCCAGGCCAAACACCGCACCTATGGTCAATCGAGCCAGGCCCCGGGCGGTGGACAGAAAGCCCAGGCGCGCCGCCAGGCCCATCAGCAGGCCCAGCAGCAACACCGTCGGCAACGCCAGCAGCGGTGGCATCACCGTGACGAAAAAGGCCGGCACCACCAGGATGCCCAATTGCCAGAACAGATCGAGAAACAGTCGAGGAAGGCTGGGGCTGGCGATGATGGGCGTCTCCAGGAGGGCTGGGAATGAAGGCTGGGGGCACGAGGCGACCACCCTCTCAGAAACGCGAAAGCCGCGCAATGCGCGGCTTTCAAGTTGGTGGGCCCACACGGACTCGAACCGTGGACCAAAGGATTATGAGTCCTCTGCTCTAACCAACTGAGCTATAGGCCCTCAGTAGGCCGCGGATTATAGCGACGGTTTCTCGGCTGTGCTATCCGAATAATCCGTTACGCTCACATGCAGAAACGTTGCGGCGAATTCATCGGCGCACAGGGGCAGGCTGACAATGTAGCCCTGGATTTGCTCGCAACCTTCTTCGGCGAGGAATTGTTGCTGGGCCAGGGTCTCGACGCCTTCGGCGATGATGGTGAATTGCATGCTGCGGCCCAGGGCGATGATGGCGCGTACGATGGCGGCGTCATGGGGGTCGTCGGGCAGGCCGCGGACGAAGGACTGGTCGATCTTGAGGATGTCCAGCGGCAGGCGCTTGAGGTAGCTCAGGGAGGAATAGCCGGTGCCGAAGTCGTCGATGGCCAGTTGCACGCCGAGTTTCTTCAGTTGGTGCAGCACCATCAGAGCTTCTTCGGCCTGGCTCATGATGAAGTTTTCGGTAATTTCCAGTTGCAACAATCCCGGTTCGAGTCGGTTTTCCCGCAGCAATTGTTCGATGCGTCCCAACAGGTTGGGTTGGCGCAGTTGGGCGCCGGCCAGGTTGACCGACAGCGGGCCGAGGCTTTCGTAGGTGCTGTTCCATTCACACAATTGCCGGCAGGCGCGTTCCAGTACCCAGTCGCCGATCTGCAGGATCATGCCGTTTTCTTCGGCCAGGGGAATGAAGTGTTCCGGCGGCACGTCGCCAAATGTCGGGTGGTACCAGCGAATCAGCGCCTCGGCGCCCACCAGTCGGTTGTCGGCGAGGCTGATCTTCGGCTGGAACGACAAGGACAGTTCGTTGCGCTCGATGGCGCGGCGCAGCTCGTGCTCCAGGGCTACGCGCTCGCTGGCCTGAGCGGTGAGGTCGCGGGTGTAGCTTTCCACCCGGTTGCGACCCTTGGCCTTGGAGCGGTACATCGCCGCGTCGGCGTTCTTGACCAGCGTGGCGACGTCGCAACCGTCCTGTGGATAAAGGCTGGTGCCGATGCTGGCGCTGATGAAGAACTCGTGTTCACCGGCCTGGAAGGGCGCGGCAAAGCAGTTCAGCAGTTTCTGGGCGATGTGCTCGGCATCGCTGGGTTGCTGCAAACCGGGCAACAGGATGATGAACTCGTCGCCGCCCAGGCGCGCCACGGTGTCGATGTCGCGCAGTTGTTCGCGCAAGCGCACGGCGATGCCTTTGAGCAGCAGGTCGCCAACCGGGTGCCCGAGGCTGTCGTTGATGTGCTTGAAGCGGTCCAGGTCGAGGAACAGCACCGCGCCTTGGCCGCCCTGTTCCTGCTGGTTGGTCAGGGCGGTCAGCAGGCGGCTCTCGAACAGGGTGCGGTTCGGCAGGCCGGTCAGCGGGTCATGGTGGGCCTGGTAATCCAGCCGGGCCTGGGCATGCTTGAGGCTGGAGATGTCGGCGAATACAGCGACGAAATGGGTGATCTGGCGGTCCCGGTTGCGCACCGCGCTGATGGTCAGCCAACTGGGGTACAGTTCGCCGTTCTTGCGCCGATTGGAGATCTCCCCTTGCCAGTGCCCTTCCGCCGTCAACTGGTGCCACATCGCGGCGTAGAACGCGCTGTCGTGCAGGCCGGACGCGAGTAGGCGGGGCGTATGGCCCAGGGCTTCGGTTTCGCTGTAGCCGGTGATTTCGGTAAAGGCGCGGTTCACGGCGCTGATGTGCTGCTGCGTGTCGGTGATCAACACGCCTTCGGCGGTGCTTTCGAACACGGTGGCGGCCTGTTGCAGTTTCTCCTGCATCATGTGGCGTTCGGTGATGTCCCGGGCGATGGTCAGCATGCAATCTTCATTGCCGATAGGCAGCGGCCGGCTGGAGACTTCGCAGAGGCGGATCTGCCCGTCGTTGCGCCGGATATGGCAACTGAAATCCCGCACGAAGCCGTCCCGTTGCAGCAGGTCGAGCATTTGCTTGCGTTCATTGAGATTGACCCAGATGCCGAGGTCCAGGGTCGAGCGGTCCACTGACAACGCGCTGTTGAAACCGGTGATGCGACTGAAGCCTTCGTTGACCTCGATCAGCAAACCATCGCTCTGCCGGGACAGCAGCAGGCCATCGGGTGAAGCGTGGAATGCCTTGGCGAACTTCTCCTCGGACGTCTGCAGTTGTTGCTGGGTTTCCTTCAGCTGGCTGATGTCACGCACCACCACGACCAGCGCCGGCGTGGTATCGAGGTCGAACGGCTCGGCGGAAATCAGCCCGGTGAACGCCTGGCCGTTACTGCGCCGGAACGGCATTTCCAGGTTGCGGATGCTGCCGGCCTGCAAGCGCTGCAACAGGCTCGGCCCCACGCCCTGGATGCCCCAGATGTCGAGGTCGGTCGCGGTCCGGCCCACCACCTCGGCGGCGCTCAGGCCGATCTGCTCCTCGAAGGCGGTGTTGACCTCCAGCAGGCAGCCGTCCAGCAGGCGGGCGATGACCAGGATGTCGGGGCACTGGCGGAACACCGAGGCGAACTTCTGCTCGGACAGGCGCAAGGCTTCCTCGGTGCGCTTGGCCTCGCTGATGTCGATCATCAGCCCGCGCATCACCGGCTCATGGCCATGTTCGATCAGGCTGACGATGTCGCGCACCCAGAGGCAGCGGCCATCGGCGGTGAGCACGCGGTAATCGATGCAATGGTCGCGGCCGGCGAGCACTTCCTCGTTGCAATAGGTCTCGGCCCGGGTCAGGTCGGCCGGATGAATGATGTTTCGCCAGAACCCCGGGATCAGCCAGTGGGCGAGGGGATAACCGAGCAATTCCTCGGCGTGGGGTGACACGTAGCTGTAGGTGAAGTCACTGACCCGCGCCTCCCAGGCAATGGCCGACAGGCTCTCCACCAGGCCGCGGTAGTGGTATTCGCTGCTGCGCAGTTCCTGTTCCAGCTCGACCCGCCGGGCGATCTCCGAACTGAGGCGACGGTTGATGCGAATCACCACCGCCAGGATGCCGACCAGCAGCAGCACGGCCGGCAGGCCGTAGACCACCATGTCGGACCAGAACTGCCGGTAATCATGCACATTGCCGATCCATTTGCCCTGGATCTCGCTGATCTGGGCCGGGCTCATGTCCGCCAGGACCTTATCCAGGATGCCCACCAGGATCTTGCTGTCCCGGGGAACGGCCATCGCCAGCTGGTAGCGATAGGGCGTTTCCCCGCTGACATAAAGGCCTTCGAGCTTGAGTTGGCGCAGGCTCCAGACGCTGGAGGCGAGGTCGCCCACCACCGCGTCCACCTCATCGGTGGCCAGGGCTTGCAGAGCCGAACTGACGTTGGGCAGCGCCACCAGGTTCAAGTCGGGATGATGGTTGCGCAGCAGCTCGTGGGGGGCGTAGTTCTCCACCACGGCGACTTTCAGCCCGTACAGGTCTTCCAGGTCATGGGGCTGGGCACCGCCACGATGGGCCAGAATGACGATGGGGAAATCGAGGTAGGGACGGGTGAACGCCAGGTAATTCTGGCGCTCGGGAGTGGACATGATGCCCGGCAGCAGGTCGATCTTACCCTGCACGACTTGCTCCAGTACCGCCGTCCAGCTAGCCGGCTCGACGGGGACGACCTTGAGCGCCAACCGTTCACGAATGATGTCGACATAGTCGGCGGCCAGGCCCTGATAGCGGCCCTGGTCGTCGCGAAACTCAAACGGTGGCCAGGAGGCATCGATCCCCAGGCGCAGGTCGGGATGGTCCTTGAGCCAGCGTTGCTCCTCGTCGGTGAGCGTGAACGCGCCAGCCGTTGCGGTCCATGTCATCAATGACAACAAAAGCGCGGCCGTCAGTCTGGGCATCACGGTCTCGTCAATGGTTCGGGGAGGATGTTTCGAGTGTAGACGGCCAACAGGACGGGGAGGGCGTAACGCAGGGTTTTTATCGACACATGGCAAAACCCCCGGCAGGGCCGGGGGTTTTGGGGGTCACTCGTCGAGGAAGGAGCGCAGATGCTCGCTTCGCGTCGGGTGGCGCAGCTTGCGCAACGCCTTGGCTTCGATCTGGCGGATCCGCTCACGGGTCACATCGAACTGCTTACCGACTTCCTCAAGGGTGTGGTCGGTATTCATGTCGATGCCGAAGCGCATGCGCAGGACCTTGGCTTCACGTGCCGTGAGGCCCGAGAGTACCTCACGAGTCGCTTCCTTGAGGCTCTCGACGGTGGCGACATCGATCGGCGACTGCATGGTGGAGTCTTCGATGAAGTCACCCAGATGGGAGTCTTCGTCATCACCGATCGGGGTTTCCATGGAGATCGGCTCCTTGGCGATCTTCAATACCTTGCGGATCTTGTCCTCAGGCATCTCCATGCGTTCGCCCAGCTCTTCCGGCGTCGGCTCGCGACCCATTTCCTGCAGCATCTGCCGGGAAATACGGTTGAGCTTGTTGATCGTCTCGATCATGTGCACCGGGATACGGATGGTGCGGGCCTGGTCGGCGATCGAGCGAGTGATCGCCTGGCGAATCCACCAGGTGGCATAGGTCGAGAACTTGTAGCCGCGACGGTATTCGAACTTGTCCACCGCCTTCATCAGGCCGATGTTGCCTTCCTGGATCAGGTCGAGGAATTGCAGGCCGCGGTTGGTGTACTTCTTGGCGATGGAGATCACCAGGCGCAAGTTCGCTTCAACCATCTCTTTCTTCGCACGGCGGGCCTTGGCCTCACCAATGGACATGCGACGGTTGATGTCCTTGATTTCCGCAATGCTCAGGCCGGTCTCGGCTTCCAATGCGCTCAGCTTCTGCTGGCAACGAACGATGTCCGGTTGCAGGCGGGCAATGGCTTCGGCGTACTTGCTCTTGCCCTTGGCCAGTGCATCGGTCCAGCTTTCGTCAACTTCGTTGCCGGGGAACTGGCGCAGGAAATCGGCACGCGGCATGCGCGCATCACGCACGCACAGCTGCATGATCGCGCGCTCTTGCTGGCGCAGGCGATCCAGGGCACTGCGTACACGCTCGACCAGGCCTTCGAATTGCTTCGGTACCAGCTTGATCGGCATGAACAGCTCGGCCAGGGCCAACAGCTCGGCAATCGCTGCCTTGTTGTTGCGACCGTGCTTCTTCAGGGCCTTGCGGGTGATTTCCATCTGGTCGGCCACGGCGCCGAAACGCTGCGCGGCGATGATCGGATCCGGACCGCTTTCGGCTTCTTCCTCGTCGTCACTGGCTTCGGCGTCTTCGTCATCGCTGTCGTCGTCGGCCTTGGCGGCTTTCGCGTCGATCGGTGGCGGCACTTCGGCGGCTGGCGGCGCGATGCCGTCGTCCGGGTCGATATAGCCGCTCAGGACGTCGGACAGGCGGCCACCTTCGGTGGTGACGCGATTGTACTCGGAGAGAATATGGTCAACCGTGCCAGGGAAGTGCGCGATTGCGCCCATCACTTCACGGATGCCCTCTTCGATACGCTTGGCGATTTCGATTTCGCCTTCACGAGTGAGGAGCTCTACCGTACCCATTTCGCGCATGTACATGCGCACCGGGTCGGTGGTGCGACCAATGTCGGTCTCGACCGCCGCCAGCGCTGCGGCCGCTTCTTCAGCGGCCGCCTCGTCGGTATCGGCGTCGGCCAGCATAAGGGCATCCTTATCTGGCGCAACCTCGAATACGTTGATCCCCATGTCGTTGATCATGCGGATGATGTCTTCCACCTGTTCCGGATCTGAAATATCCTCCGGCAGGTGGTCGTTGACCTCCGCGTAAGTCAGGTAGCCCTGCTCACGACCCAATAGGATCAACTCTTTGATACGAGACTGCTGTTGCGCTTTTCCGGACATAACACCCTATCCACTGAAGGTCTTGGCGGGCAAAAAACAAGCCGAGGATTATACCTGAGCTGTGACCTCACGCGCCAGTTGAGGTCGGGTTTGATGCGCAAACATTGCGGCTGAGTAAGTCGCGCAATTGGTTTTTCTCTTCGCTGGTCAGCTCGCTCTGGCGTGCTTTTCGCAGAAGTTGTTCCAGGTTTCGCTCGCGTTGGCGAGCGGACAAGCTAGTAATGGTGTCGAAAAACTGTTGTTCAAGGTTGTCTCCATCAATCAGCCATTCCTTCTCGGCCAGGGCCTTCAACAGGCGCCCCTGCTCGGTGCCGTGCCACCGGGCGATCAACTGGAAAGAGTTTAGCCTGGGGTTCTTCTGCACGGCTTCGAGGAGGGCGACCAGCAATTGTGTATTGCTGTGGTCCTCGGCGGCGAAATGCCCGGCGTCCTCGACTTTCTCGGCCAGTTGCGGGTGATGCAGCAAGGTGCGCAAGGCGGCCAGTGTTGGTGGTTCGACGGCGGCCGGCACCCGCGGGGCACGTGGCTGGTCGCGATCGCCACGCTTGCCGTTCTTGTCCCATGGTTTCTTGTCCCATTTCTTGCCGCCGCCGGCTTTCTTCGGCGTCCACTCCTGCTGGGGAGCGTAGTCCTGCTGGGGTTGATGATAGTCGGCGAAGTCCGGCATCGCGTCGTAGTCGATGCCCGGGTCATAGGCCGGCGGGGCTTCCTGGGGGGCGCTGTGGACCAACTGGTTGACGGTTTCGCTGGTGAGCCCGGTGATTTCGGTCAGGCGCTGGCGCATGAGCAGGCGCAGGTTGGCCCCCGGCACCTTGTCGATCAGCGGCGCCGCGAGCGTCGCCATGTGGGCCTTGCCTTCGAGGGAGCGCGGGTCGGCCTCTTCGGTCAACTGCTGGAAGAAATAGTCGGCCAGCGGCTGCGCATGCTGGTTGATCCGTGCCCGGAAGGCGTCGGTGCCTTCGGAGCGCACCAGGGTGTCCGGGTCCTCGCCTTCGGGCAGGAACAGGAAGCGGGCGCGCCGTCCGTCCTGCAGGCAGGGCAGGGTGGCCTCCAGTGCGCGCCAGGCGGCATTGCGGCCGGCCTGGTCGCCGTCGAAGCAAAACAGTACGTTGGGCACCACGCGGAACAGGCGCTTCATGTGTTCTTCGCTGGTGGCCGTGCCCAGGGTCGCAACGGCGTTGCGCAAGCCTTGCTGGGCCAGTGCGATCACGTCCATGTAGCCTTCGACGACGATGATTTCGTCGAGGTTGCGGTTGTTCTTGCGGGCCTCGTACAGGCCGTAGAGTTCCTGGCCTTTATGGAAGACCGGGGTTTCCGGGGAGTTCAGGTACTTGGGCTTGTCGTCGCCCAGGACCCGGCCGCCAAAGGCGATGATCCGCCCGCGGGTGTCGCGGATCGGGAACATCACGCGGTCGCGGAAGCGGTCGTAGCGCTTGCCGGTCTCGGCGTTTTCGACCAGCAGCCCGGCGTCGATCATGGCGCGTTGCTGCAACGTGTCGCTGCTCAGGTGCTTGTACAGGTTGTCCCAGCCAGGCGGGGCGAAGCCAAGGCCGAAGTCCCGGGCGATTTCGCCGGTCAGGCCGCGACCCTTGAGGTAATCCACTGCCGCCTTGCGCGCGGGATGGCTTTTGAGTGCCTGGCGATAAAACTCGGCCGCCGCCGTCAGCAGCGGATAAAGCGGCGAATCGGTCGGTTGGCGGGGCTTGTGCTGCCGACCGCTTTCCTCGCGAGGGATCTCCATGCCGGCGGCCTTGGCCAGCTCCTCGACGGCCTGGGGGAACTCCAGGTTGTCGTGGTCCATCAGGAAGCCCAGGGCATTGCCGCCTGCGCCGCAGCCGAAGCAATAGTAGAACTGCTTGTCGGGGCTGACGCTGAAGGAGGGGGTCTTCTCTTTGTGGAACGGGCAGCAGGCGGTGTAGTTCTTGCCCGCTTTCTTCATTTGCAGGCGAGAGCTGACCACGTCGACGATGTCGGTGCGGTTCAGGAGGTCGTCAATAAAGCTCTGGGGAATCAGCCCGGCCATGGCGTTCTCATCATCACTGCGCGAAATAGGAGCCCGGAATCAACAGATGGAGCCAGGGAGAGGCACGGTAGATCGGTGGCTCGACCGGGTCGTCTGCATCATCGCTGTTGGGAAGTGTATCTGCCGAAAATCCACTGACGTTAATGAAGATCAGTATCCGACGGTTTGAATACGGTATGCTGAGTCCGGTAACGGCCGGTCGGGCCTCGGATAGCTCATGAAGCGGGCACGCAAGCAGGTGCCTTGGGCTGATCGTCGTTAGAGGAATCAGGGTGTGCTCGTCAGTAGCCTTGGAAGGCTCGTCAGAAGAGACGTGCACCGCTGGCAAAAAAGCCAGGTCTGACGTGGTGAAGCAGGTTGTCTTGGTCGCGTCTGCGGCTTCGACGGTGAAGCATCAAGCGTTTTCCGCAAATGCCATAAGCCCGGCTTGAGGGCCGGGCTTGGCAGAAGCTTGCTACGAACGTCTGTGTATTAGTACAGGCGTACGGCGCGGCGCTGTTCGCGCTGAACTTTCTTGGCGTGACGCTTAACAGCGGCTGCTGCCTTGCGCTTACGCTCGGAAGTCGGCTTCTCGTAGAATTCGCGGCTACGAACTTCAGCCAGAACACCGGCTTTTTCGCAGGAGCGCTTGAAACGACGCAGAGCTACGTCGAAGGGTTCGTTCTCTTTTACTTTGACGGCTGGCATCCAGAGCTACCTTCATTCATTACCGGGGTCAACATCCTCGCGGCAAAAGAGCACTTGAAGACGTCGGTTTTTAAGGGTTGCGGATGTTAACCCCTCAACGCTCGGAATGCAAAGCCTCTGATCGAAAACCGCTGGTCGGGGCACAACGCGGCGACTATTATGCGCGCCTTCGAATTCAGCCGCTACAAGGCGCAAACCCATGCTAGTACTGGGACTGGAAACCTCCTGCGACGAAACCGGTGTCGCCCTCTACGACAGTGAGCGCGGCCTGCTGGCCGATGCATTGTTCAGCCAGATCGACCTGCACCGCGCCTACGGCGGGGTCGTGCCCGAGCTTGCCTCTCGCGATCACGTCAAGCGCATGCTGCCGTTGATCCGCCAGGTCCTGGCCGAGGCCGGTTGCGTGCCGACCGAGATCGACGCCATCGCCTACACCGCCGGGCCGGGCCTGGTGGGCGCATTGCTGGTGGGCGCGTCCTGCGCCCAGGCACTGGCTTTTGCCTGGGGTATCCCGGCCCTGGGCGTGCACCACATGGAAGGCCACCTGCTGGCGCCGATGCTGGAGGCGCAACCGCCGGAGTTTCCGTTCGTCGCTTTGTTGGTGTCGGGCGGCCATACGCAACTCATCCGGGTCGATGGCATCGGCCATTACGAGCTGCTCGGCGAGACCCTCGACGACGCCGCCGGCGAGGCATTCGACAAAACCGCGAAGATGATGGGCCTCAATTATCCCGGTGGGCCGGAAATCTCGCGCCTGGCGACCCAGGGCGTCGACGGGCGTTTCGTGTTCCCGCGCCCGATGTGCGACCGCCCCGGCCTGGATTTCAGTTTCAGCGGCCTGAAAACCTTTGCCCTGAACACCTGGCAGCAATGCGTCAGCGCTGGTGACGACGGCGAGCAAGCCCGTTGCGACATCTCGCTGGCGTTCCAGCAGGCCGTGGTAGAGACTTTGACCATCAAGTGCAAGCGCGCCCTGAAGCAGGCCGGGCTCAAGCGCCTGGTGATCGCCGGCGGGGTGAGTGCGAACAAGGCGTTGCGCGTGTCGCTGGAGAAAATGCTCGGCGACATGAAGGGCGACGTTTACTACGCCCGGCCGGAGTTCTGCACCGATAACGGCGCGATGATCGCCTTTGCCGGTTGCCAGCGTCTGCAGGCCGGCCAGCGCGAAAGCCTGGCGATCAGTGTGCAGGCACGTTGGCCGATGGAGCAGCTCGCACCGTTGTGATGCAGGATTTAAAAATGCCGTTCGCGCCCGGCGAACAGGTCGCGTAGATTGCCCCGGTGGCGCCACACGATCAGCGCCACCAGCGCGGTCATTGGCAGCAACGCGGCCGGCTCCTGCCAGGCCAGCAACGGCAGGGTCAAGGGTGTGGCGATCAACGCAGCGAGGGAGCTGGTGCGGGTCAGGTAGAACGTCAGCAGCCAGGCGCACACGGCCAGCAGGGCCGCGGGCGGATACAGGCCCAGCAGCATGCCGGCGGCGGTGGCGACACCCTTGCCGCCACGAAAGCGAAAATACAGTGGGAACAGGTGGCCGATGACGGCGCAGACGCCGATCCAGGCCTGTTGCTGCAACGAAAGCCCTGCAAGGCTGGCGATCAGTACCGGGACAAGACCTTTGCAGAGGTCGCCCAGCAGGGTCAGGATCGCGAGTTTGCGCCCGGCCAGGCGCAGCATGTTGGTGGCGCCGGCATTGCCCGAGCCACTCATTCGCGGATCCGGACGACCGGTGAGGCGGCTGAGCAAGATGGCGAAGGACAGCGAGCCGAGCAGGTAGGCGAGAAACGCCAGTAACCAAAACATGCTAACTATTCCGGGCGAGGACGCCCTGATTCTAACGGCGCATTGCGCCCTTGTCGTGCTGCGGAGAAGAGTGCTTGGACAGAGTGTTTATCGAGGGCCTGGAAGTCGACACGGTAATCGGTGCCTACGACTGGGAGCGAGACATCCGGCAGTGTCTGCGACTTGACCTGAGTTTTGCCTGGGATAACCGTCCGGCTGCCGCCGGCGATGACCTGGCCCTGGCGCTCGACTATGCCAGCGTATCGTCGCGTATCCAGGCATTTGCCGAGCAGGCCCGGTTCCAACTGGTCGAAACCTTCGCCGAACGACTGGCCCAGGCGCTCATGGACGAATTCATGATCACCTGGCTGCGACTGAAAGTGACCAAGCCTGGCGCCGTCCCGGCGGCCAGCGGTGTGGGCGTGGAGATCGAGCGCGGATGTCGCTGACTCAGGTTTTTCTCGGGCTCGGCAGCAATATCGAGCGCGAAACTCATTTGCGCGCCGGCCTGGAGGCCTTGGCCGGCTTCCTGGTGGACATCGAGTGTTCGGCCGTGTTCGAGAGCCAGCCGGTGGGTATCAAGAGCGGGCCATTCTTCAATTTCGTCGTGTCGGCCTTCACCGATCTGCCGCTGATGGAGCTGGATCGCCGCCTCAAGTTCATCGAGGCCGACAATGGGCGTTACGCGCCCGACCGCAAGGGGCTGCCGCTGGACATCGACGTGTTGTTGTATGGCGAGCAGGTCGGCAACTTCGACGGCCTGGTGCTGCCGCGGGCGGAAATCCTCAAGAACGCCTTCGTCCTGTGGCCCTTGTCGTTGATTGCACCGGATCGGGTGCATCCGGGGGTAGGCAAGAGCTTCGCCACGTTGTGGGACGAAGCGCAGATCGACCAGGTGCTGGCGCCGGTCGCGTTCGAGTGGCGAGGGCGGCAGCTTACCCCGTCCGATTTGCTGAGTCGTTCATGAGGGCTTCGCGAGCCGGCGCGTTGCCACAGGTGGCACCGATTTCCTGTGGCAGCCGGCTCGCGATGACGGCGCCGCCGACTGGAACCTAGCCCTCAGCCCGCAGCTTCCTTGTACGCCTTCAACACCCTGAGCCGCTCACGCTTGATCGCCTCGCCCAGCTCCGGGCCCTTGAAGCCTTTCTCCAGCAAGGGTTGGACCGCCACCCCGCGAGCGACCGCCGCCGCCCCCCGCAGATAATCAGCTTGTGGATAACTGCGCTGTTCGAACCCCTTGCGTCCGCGTGCGTCCATCTCGCAGGCGGCGATGAACTCTTCGAAGCGCTGGGGGCGACGGTACACGTCAAAGCTTTGCAGCAGTTCGAGCAGCGTCGACGGTTTCAACTCCAGGGCGCGATGGCCGTGGGTGTGGTATTGCCCCACCAATAGCGCCAGTTCCTGGCAGTCCCGTGGCGCCTTGAAGCGCTCGTTGACGGCCTTGATCAGTTTCAGTCCTTTGTGTTCATGGGCAATGTGGCGCGGCCATTCGTGTTCGGGCGTCAGGCCTTTCCCCAGGTCATGGAGCAGGCAGGCCCAGCGGACAGTCAGCGGTTGCCTGTGCCGCGCGGCCTGTTCCAATACGCTCAGGGTATGGACGCCCGTGTCGATTTCCGGGTGATGGGCTTCGGGCTGCGGCACGCCGAACAGCGCATCGACTTCGGGCATCAAGACCCGGAGGGCGGTGCAATCGCGCAGGACCTGGATAAACACCTGCGGCTGGTCTTCCATGAGCGCCCGGGAAATTTCCTTCCAGCTGCGTTCGGCCGTCAACGCCTCCAGTTCACCGCAATCGCTGAGTTGGCGCATCAGCCCCAGGGTTTCGTCCGCCACCTTGAAACCCAATGGTGCATACCGCGCGGCAAAGCGGGCCACGCGCAGGACGCGCAGTGGATCTTCGGCGAATGCGGGGGAAACATGGCGCAGTACCCGGGCTTCGAGGTCCTGCTGGCCGTGGTACGGGTCGGTCAGGTTGCCGTGGTCATCCTCGGCCATGGCGTTGATCGTCAAGTCCCTGCGGACCAGGTCTTCTTCCAGGGTGACTTCGGGGCTGGCGTGGAACACGAAGCCGCCGTAGCCGCGGCCGCTCTTGCGTTCAGTGCGGGCGAGGGCGTATTCCTCGCCTGTCTTCGGATCGAGGAACACCGGAAAATCGGCGCCCACGGGACGAAACCCCTTGGCGAGCATTTCATCGGCAGTGGCGCCCACCACGACTCGGTCGACGTCGGTGACGGGAATGCCCAGCAAACGGTCGCGCACCGCGCCGCCGACTTTGTAGATCTGCATAAAAAACCTCCGTTGGCCCGACAGGATAACCTTTTACGTCGGGCCGCCGGAGGCGAAAACGGGATCAGAGATGGACGACGGCCAGGTCCAGGCGGCCGTAGTCACCCTCGGCCTGTTCGTTCCTGGGCGGGACATGATGGGTTTTCATCACCTGGTCGCCCTGCAGGGTTTCCAGGTGAATGTCGAAGCCCCAGAGGCGATGCAAGTGCTTGAGCACCTCGTCGGTGGAGTCGCCCAGAGGTTTGCGGTTGTGGGCCTGGTGGCGCAGGGTCAGCGAGCGATCGCCGCGGCGGTCGATGCTGTAGATCTGCACATTGGGCTCGCGATTGCCCAGGTTGTATTGCGCTGCCAGGGTTTCGCGGATGATGCGATAGCCGCTTTCGTCATGGATGGCCGGCACCAGCAGGTCATCCTTCTGGTCGTCATCGAGGATGCTGAAGAGCTTCAGGTCGCGGATCACCTTCGGCGAGAGGTATTGCAGGATGAAACTCTCGTCCTTGAAGCTGCTCATGGCGAACTTGATGGTGGACAGCCAGTCCGAGCCAGCGATTTCGGGGAACCAGCGGCGATCTTCCTCGGTGGGGGCCTCGCACATGCGCCGGATGTCGCGGTACATGGCGAAACCCAGCGCATAAGGGTTGATGCCGCTGTAGTACGGGCTGTCGAAACCGGGTTGGAACACCACGCTGGTGTGGGACGTCAGGAACTCCATCATGAAGCCGTCGGTGACCAGGCCTTCGTCGTACAGGTCGTTCATCAGCGTGTAGTGCCAGAAGGTCGCCCAGCCTTCGTTCATGACCTGGGTCTGGCGTTGTGGATAAAAATACTGGGCGATCTTGCGCACGATGCGCACGATTTCCCGCTGCCACGGTTCCAGCAGTGGCGCGTGTTTTTCGATGAAGTAGAGGATGTTTTCCTGGGGCTCGGCAGGGAAACGTGCGTTGTCCTTCTCGTTGTACTTGTCCGCGCCCTTGGGAATCGTGCGCCACAGGTCGTTGATCTGCTTCTGCAGGTGCTCTTCGCGATCCTTCTGGCGTCGGCGTTCTTCTTCGGCGGAAATCGGATAGGGGCGCTTGTAGCGGTCCACGCCGTAGTTCATCAGCGCATGGCAGGAGTCCAGCAGGTCTTCCACGGCATCGATGCCGTGGCGTTCCTCGCATTGCATGATGTACTGCTTGGCAAACACCAGGTAGTCGATGATCGAACTGGCATCGGTCCAGGTGCGGAACAGGTAGTTGCCCTTGAAGAAGCTGTTGTGCCCGTAGCAGGCGTGCGCCACCACCAGGGCCTGCATGCAGATGGTGTTTTCTTCCATCAGGTAGGCGATGCACGGGTCTGAATTGATCACGATCTCGTAGGCCAGCCCCATCTGGCCCCGGCTGTAGGATTTCTCGGTACTGAGGAAATGCTTGCCGTACGACCAGTGGTGATAACCCAGCGGCATGCCGACCGACGCGTAGGCGTCCATCATCTGCTCGGCGGTGATCACCTCGATCTGGTTGGGGTAGGTGTCGAGGGCATAGCGATCCGCGATACGGCTGATTTCGCGGTCGTAGGCCTGGATCAGCTCGAACGTCCATTCGGAGCCGGTGGAGATGGGCTGGCGCTTCTGCTCTTTTTTGGCGGTCATGTCACTAACCTGCGCTGGAAGAGTTCACGGAAGACCGGGTAGATATCCCCGGCCGAGACCAGTTGCTGTTGGGCGAACGTGTCGGAAAACGCTTCGGCGATCCGTTCGTATTCATACCACAGGGCCTGGTGTTCCCGTGGCGTGATTTCCACATAGGTGTAGTACTGGACGAACGGCATGATCTGGTTGATCAGAATGTCACGGCAGATCGGCGAATCGTCGTTCCAGTTGTCACCGTCCGACGCCTGGGCCGCGTAGATGTTCCATTCATTGGCCGGGTAGCGTTCGGCCATGATTTCCTGCATCAGCTTCAGGGCGCTGGAAACGATGGTGCCGCCGGTTTCCCTGGAGTAGAAGAACTCCTCTTCGTCCACTTCCCGGGCGCTGGTGTGGTGGCGGATGAACACCACGTCGATCTTGTCGTAGTTCCGCTTCAGGAACAGGTACAACAGGATGAAGAAACGCTTGGCGATGTCCTTGGTGGCCTGGGTCATCGAGCCGGACACGTCCATCAGGCAGAACATCACCGCCTTGGAGCTGGGGTTGGGCTGCTTCACCAGCAAGTTGTACTTGAGGTCGAAGGTGTCGAGGAACGGCACGCGGTGGATGCGCGCGCTGAGTTTCTCGATTTCCGCCTCCAGGTCTTGAATGTCGCCGAAATTATCTGGTTCTTCGCGTTTCAGGCGGGCCAGCTCTTCCTTGGCCTCGCGCAGCTTGGCGCGGCTGCTGCCCGACAGCGCGATGCGCCGGGCGTGGGCCGAGCGCAGGGTGCGGATGATGTTGATGCGCGACGGGTTGCCTTCGTTGCTGATGCCGGCGCGCACGGTCTTGAAGGTGTCGGTGCCGGTCAGGTTGCGCTTGACCAGGTTGGGCAGTTCCAGGTCCTCGAACATGAATTCGAGGAATTCCTCCTGGGTGATCTGGAACACGAACTCATCCATGCCTTCGCCGGAGTTGCCCGCCTTGCCGGGCCCCTTGCCGCCACCGCCGCCCTGGGGCCGGGGAATGTGCTCGCCGCTGGTGAATTCCTTGTTGCCGGGGTGCACGACGGTCTGCTTGCCGCCGCGCCCGTGGTGAAGCACCGGCTCATCGATGTCGCGGCCGGGAATGCTGATCTGCTCGCCGTGCTCCATGTCGGTGATGGAGCGCCGGCTGACCGCCTCTTCGACGGCCTTCTTGATGTGGTCACGGTAACGCCGCAGGAACCGCTGGCGGTTCACCGTGCTCTTGTTCTTGCCATTGAGGCGTCGGTCGATCACATAGCTCATAGGCCCCTCCAGGGGAGCTTCAAGTCGTAAGCCTCAAGCTGCAAGGAGCGTGTCGAGCCCTGGGCCCGACGCCGTTCCTTGCAGCTTGCAGCTAGAAGCTTGCCGCTGCTTATTGCGATTTGCGGACCCGCAGGTACCACTCGGAGAGCAGCCGTACCTGTTTGTCGGTGTAGCCACGTTCGACCATGCGTGTGACGAAGTCGTTGTGTTTCTGCTGGTCCTCCTTGCTGGCCTTGGCGTTGAAGCTGATGACCGGCAGCAAGTCTTCGGTGTTGGAGAACATTTTCTTCTCGATGACCACCCGCAGCTTCTCGTAGCTGAGCCAGGTGGGGTTCTTGCCGTTGTTGTTGGCCCGGGCACGCAACACGAAGTTGACGATCTCGTTGCGGAAATCCTTTGGATTGCTGATGCCGGCCGGTTTTTCGATCTTTTCCAGTTCCTCGTTCAGGGCGACGCGGTTGAGGATCTCGCCGGTCTCCGGATCGCGGTATTCCTGGTCCTGGATCCAGAAGTCCGCGTACAGCACATAGCGATCGAAGATGTTCTGGCCGTATTCGCTGTAGGACTCCAGGTACGCCGTCTGGATTTCCTTGCCGATGAACTCGATGTAGCGCGGTGCCAGGTATTCCTTGAGGAAGCGCAGGTACCGCTCGCGGGTTTCGGCCTGGAACTGTTCCTGCTCGATCTGCTGTTCCAGCACATACAGCAGGTGGACCGGGTTGGCGGCGATTTCGTGGGGGTCGAAGTTGAAGACCTTGGAGAGGATCTTGAACGCGAAGCGCGTGGAGAGCCCGTTCATCCCTTCATCGACCCCCGCATTGTCGCGGTATTCCTGGATCGACTTGGCCTTGGGGTCGGTGTCCTTGAGGTTTTCCCCGTCGTACACGCGCATCTTCGAATAGATGTTGGAGTTCTCCGGTTCCTTGAGGCGCGACAGCACCGTGAACTGGGCAAGCATCTTGAGGGTGTCCGGGGCGCAATGGGCCTTGGACAGCGAGCTGTTGAACAGCAGCTTGTCGTAGATCTTCACTTCATCGGTCACCCGCAGGCAGTACGGCACCTTGACGATGTAGATCCGGTCGATGAACGCCTCGTTGTTCTTGTTGTTGCGGAAGGTGTGCCACTCCGATTCGTTGGAGTGGGCCAGCAGGATGCCGGTAAACGGAATCGCCCCCAGGCCCTCGGTGCTGTTGTAGTTGCCTTCCTGGGTGGCGGTGAGCAGCGGGTGCAGGACCTTGATGGGCGCCTTGAACATCTCGACGAATTCCATCAGGCCCTGGTTGGCCCGGCACAGCGCCCCCGAATAGCTGTAGGCGTCGGCGTCGTTCTGCGGAAACTCCTCCAGCTTGCGGATATCGACCTTGCCCACCAGCGCCGAGATATCCTGGTTGTTCTCGTCCCCTGGCTCGGTCTTGGCCACCGCGATCTGGTTCAGGATCGATGGGTAGAGCTTGACCACCCGGAACTGGCTGATGTCACCGCCGAATTCGGCGAGGCGCTTGGTCGCCCAGGGCGACATGATGGTGTTGAGGTAGCGGCGTGGAATGCCGAAGTCTTCCTCGAGAATGGCGCCGTCCTCGGTGGCATTGAACAATCCCAGGGGCGATTCGAACACCGGCGAGCCCTTGATGGCGTAGAAGGGCACCTTCTCCATCAGTTGCTTGAGTTTCTCGGCCAGGGAGGACTTGCCGCCCCCCACCGGGCCGAGCAGGTAAAGAATCTGTTTCTTCTCTTCCAGGCCTTGGGCGGCATGGCGGAAGTAGGACACGATCTGCTCGATGCATTCTTCCATCCCGTGGAAGTCTGCAAAGGCCGGATAGCGGCGAATCACCTTGTTGGAAAAGATTCGCGAGAGCCTCGAGTTGGTCGAGGTATCCAGCAGTTCCGGTTCTCCGATTGCCAGCAACAGACGCTCCGCAGCCGATACGTAGGCGCTGCGGTCCTGCTTGCAGAGTTCGAGGTATTCCTGCAGCGAGTATTCCTCCTGCCGCGTGGACTCGAAACGTTGCTGGAAGTGGCTAAAAATACTCATGACGTCACCTCGCTCGATACGTGGAGCCGGTGTCGGATCAATCAGTCGTTGCTGGACAGCCGCTGGGAACCCAGTGGCCGTTTACCCCCCAGAATGCTTCCAGGCATGCAGGCTTCCTGAAAGCTTACTCCCGATTACCCGCGCGCCGGTGTACCGGCTCTCCCCTGTTTTGGATGGCCTGAGGCTAAGGATAGTTCGGAATGGGAAAGGTAAAGGTGGAATACGTAATTAGTTATGGCCGACCGTTCGTCCGCCACCGCTCAAGCCCGCGGATCACGCGGGCTCTGGCGGGGTAAAAAATTATTCGTGGTTGCCTTGCGCGGTTTCTGCAGGAAAAGTCGCACGCCACAGCTCGAAGCCACCGTCCAGGCTGTAGACGTCACTGAAGCCCTGGCTGACCAGGTAGGCCGCCGCGCTCTGGCTGGAGTTGCCGTGGTAGCAGACGACCACGGTCGGTGCGTCGAGGTCGGCGCCCCGGATGAAGTCGGCGATGGAGTGGTTGTCCAGGTGCCGGGAACCGCTGATGTGCAGGGCGGCGAACGTGGCGGGGTCACGGACATCGACGACGACCGCGCCTTGCTCGCGCAAGGCCTGGGCCTGTTCAGGGGGGATGCGTTTGAACTCGGTCATGGGAAACTCCTGTGGCCAGGCTCGGCGCGGATCATGGCGCCGTGCTGGCCGGCTGTGAGGCGGTGGTCGGGGGAGGGGTTTTGGCGTGGCCCTGTTCGTCGCAATCGCAACGCAGTTGCTCGCCGGTGTCGACGTTCATCAGCGTCATCGCGCTGCCCCACACGCAGCCGGTGTCGAGTGCGAAGACGCCGGGCTCGTCGCATTGGCCTTCCAACGCGGCCCAGTGGCCGAAGATGATCTTCAGGTTCCGGGTCTTGCGCGTCTTGTGCTTGAACCAGGGCGCGTAGCCGGGGGGCGCGGTCTCGATGCCTTCCTTGCCCTTGAGGTCGAGCTTGCCTTCGGCGGTGCAGAAGCGCATGCGGGTGAAGTAGTTGGTAATGACCCGAAGGCGCGCGGCGCCGGTGAGGTCGTTATTCCACTTGACCGGCTCGTTGCCGTACATGCCGTCGAGGTAGGGGCCGAACAGGTTGTCGTCGCGCAGTGCTTGCTCGACCTCGGCAGCGCACTTGAGTGCCTTGCGCAGGGACCATTGCGGCGGCAGGCCGGCATGCACCAGCGCCAGGTTGCGCTGCTCGTCATAGTGCAGGAGTTTCTGTTGGCGCAGCCACTCCAGCAACTCGACGCAATCGGGGGCGGCGAGTATTTCATCCAGGGTGTCGGATTTCTTCAGGCGCTCGACGTTCTGCCAGGCCGCCAGCAGGTGCAAGTCGTGGTTGCCAAGCACGCACACCAGCGATTGGCGGATGCCGTAGAGAAAGCGCAGTGTCTCGAGGGACTGCGGGCCGCGGTTGACCAGGTCGCCCACCAGCCACAGCGTGTCTTTGTGCGGGTCGAAGGCAACCCGTTCCAACAGGCACTTGAGCGGGTCGAGGCAGCCTTGCAGGTCGCCCACCGCATAAGTGGCCATCAGTGCAGGGCTCCGGGCACCGCCAGGCGGAAGGGCTTGATGATGGCGTCGAAGCGCTTGCCGTCTTCGGCCAGCATCTGGTAGGTGCCTTGCATGGTGCCGACGCGCGTCGTCATCACCGTGCCGCTGCTGTAGTTGTGGCTCTTGCCGGCGTCGATCAGCGGTTGCTGGCCGACCACGCCTTCGCCACGGACTTCCTCGACATGGCCGTCGCCGTCGGTGATGACCCAGTGCCGCGACAGCAGCCTGGCCGGTAGCGAGCCGTTATTGCGCACGGTGATGGTGTAGGCGAAGGCAAAACGGTTGTGCTCGGGCTGCGATTGTTCTGCCAGGAAACGGGTGGTGACGCTGACGTCGACCTGATAACGAGGATCGGACATGCAAAAAGGCCTTAAAAACGAAGCGGGACGCGGGCGTGGCTGAAGGAATCAGTCTAGGCCAAGTATCGGGTAGTAGACCAGAGCGGCGTCCTACCCGATAGCGCCCATCGTCCGTCAGTTGGCGTCGGCTTTTGGCGCGATCTGTTCGCTGAGCTTGTCGGCAAGGCGTACGAACGCCGCCAGGTCCAACTGTTCGGGCCGCAGGCTGCCGTCGACGCCAGCGGCTTCGATCTCGGCGCTGCCGAGCAACAGCTTCAGAGTGTTGCGCAGGGTCTTGCGGCGCTGGTTGAACGCTTCGCGCACCACCCGCTCGAGCAGGCGATGGTCCTTGGCCGGGTGCGGCAGGACGGCGTGGGGAACCAGGCGGACGATGGCCGAGTCGACTTTCGGCGGCGGGTTGAACGCCCCCGGGCCGACGTTGAACAGGTGCTCCACCCGGCAGTGGTACTGGACCATGATCGACAAGCGTCCCCAATCGCCACCGCCAGGGCCCGCGGCGAGGCGCTCGACCACTTCTTTCTGCAGCATGAAGTGCATGTCGCGGATCAGGCCGGCGTTGCTCAGGAGGTGGAAGATAAGCGGCGTGGAGATGTTGTACGGCAGGTTGCCGACCACCCGCAGGGTGTTCGGCGCGGCGTTCAGGCTGTTGAAGTCGAACTTCAGCGCGTCGCCCTGGTGCAGGTTGAAATTGTGCTTGCCGGCGAACTGCTGGTTGAGGATCGGTACCAGGTCCTTGTCCAGCTCCACCACGTCGAGCTGGGCGCCGCTGCCCAGCAGGCCCTCGGTCAGGGCGCCCTGGCCCGGGCCGATTTCCAGCAGGCGATCGTCGGGCTTGGCATTGATGGAGCGCAGGATGCGATCGATCACGCCGGCGTCATGCAGGAAGTTCTGGCCGAAACGCTTGCGCGCGCGGTGTTGGTATTGCTCGGTCATAAATGGGTCTCGGCCATCTGGTAGGCGGTTTCCAGCGCGACTTGCAGGCTGCCGGTGTCGATCTTGCCGCTGCCGGCCAGGTCCAGGGCGGTGCCGTGGTCCACGGACGTGCGAATGATCGGCAGGCCCAGGGTCACGTTGACCGCAGCGCCGAAGCCTTTGTATTTCAGCACCGGCAGGCCCTGGTCGTGGTACATCGCCAGCACTGCATCGCAGTGCTCCAGATATTTGGGGGTAAACAGAGTGTCGGCCGGCAGCGGGCCATGCAGGTCCATGCCTTCGCTGCGCAGGCGTTCCAATGTGGGTTCGATGATGTCGATTTCTTCACGGCCCAGGTGCCCGCCTTCACCCGCGTGGGGGTTGAGCCCGCAGACGAGGATGCGTGGCCGGGCGATGCCGAATTTTTCCTGCAGGTCGGCGTGCAGGATGCGCGTGACCCGTTCCAGGCGTTCCGGGGTGATGGCGTCGGCGATGTCCCGCAGGGGCAGGTGAGTGGTCACCAGCGCCACCCGCAGGCCGCGGGTGGCGAGCATCATCACCACCTGCGCGGTATGGGTGAGGTCCGCCAGGAATTCGGTATGGCCGGAAAAGGCAATGCCCGACTCGTTGATCACGCCCTTGTGCACCGGGGCGGTGATCATGCCGGCGAAATCGCCGTCCAGGCAGCCCTGGCCGGCGCGGGTCAGGGTTTGCAGGACGAACCCGGCGTTGGCCTTGTCCAACTGGCCAGTGATGACCGGGGCGCCGAGCGGCGTGTCCCAGACATACAGGCTGTTGGCGGGCGCCGGGACGTCCGGCCAGGCCTGCGGCGTCACGGGCAGCAGGTCGACGACCAGCCCCAGCTGCGCGGCCCGCTCGAGAAGCAGATCGCGGCTGGTGATGGCGATCAGGGGGTGTGGCTGGGGCTGCGAGGCGAGCAGCAGGCACAGGTCGGGACCGATGCCGGCGGGCTCGCCGGGGGTCAGCGCGAAACGCTTGGGTTTCACTGCGCTGCCTGGTCTGCACCAGGGAGTTTGATCTCGACATAGGCTTCGTCGCGAATCTGGCGCAGCCAGGTTTGCAGCTCTTCGTCGTATTTGCGGTTACGCAGTACGGTCATCGCCTGCTGTTCACGCGCCTGGGTGGTGCTGTCGGTGGCGCGGCGGCCGAGGACTTCCAGGACGTGCCAGCCATACGGGCTCTTGAACGGCTTGGACAATTGGCCTTGCGGCGTCTCGGCCATGACCTGGCGGAACTCGGGCACCAGGGCGTTCGGGTCGACCCAGTTGAGGTCGCCGCCGTTGAGGGCCGAACCCGGGTCTTCGGAGAAACTCTTCGCCAGTTCGGCGAAGTCTTCGCCCGCTTCGATGCGGTCGTAGAGCTTCTCCGCCAGGCGCTTGGTCTCGGCTTCGCTGCGGATCTCGCTTGGCTTGATCAGGATGTGGCGAACATGCACTTCGTCACGGACCTGGGTACCACCGCCGCGTTTTTCCAGCACCTTGAGGATGATGAAACCGCCGGGCGTACGCGCAGGCTGGGTGATGTCGCCAACGGCCATGGCGCTCAACTCACGGTCGAACGGGGGGGGCAACTGGGCAGGCTTGCGCCAGCCCATGTCACCGCCTTCCAGGGCGTTTTCGCTGCCGGAACGGGCGACGGCCAGTTGGCCGAAGTCAGCGCCTTGCTTGAGTTGCTGGTAAACGTCCATGGCCTGGCGGTAGGCACTCTGGATGGCTTCGGAGTTGGCGCTTTCCGGGGTCGGGATCAGGATGTTGGCCAGGTGCAGTTCTTCGGAAAGTTGCATCTTGCCCAGGTCGGAGGCGAGGAAGTTCTTCACTTCCTGCTCGGACACCTGGATGCGCTCGGCCACGCGTCGCTGGCGCACGCGGCTGATGATCATCTCGCGACGGATCTGGTCACGGGCGTCCTCGTAGGACAGGCCGTCACGGGCCAGGGCGGCGCGGAACTGCTCGAGGCTCATGTTGTTGCGCTGGGCAATGGTGCCGACCGCCTGGTTCAGTTCCTCGTCGGTGATGCGGATGCCGGAGCGCTCACCGATCTGCAACTGCAGGTTCTCGACGATCAGGCGCTCCAGCACCTGCTGGTCCAGCACGCCCGGAGGCGGCAAGCCGCCACCGCGCTTGGCGATGGTTTGCTGCACTTCATGGACGCGCTGGTCCAGTTGGCTCTGCATGACCACGTCGTTGTCGACGATGGCCACCACCTTGTCGATGGATTGAACCGCGGCGTTGGCCGCGGTGCCTAGGAACAGCGCGCCCAGCATCAGCGGGCGCAGACAATCAGAAAGCTTGGTCTTCACGTTCACGATAACCTTGGATGCCTTTGTCGAGGAAGCTCTCTACCTTGGCGCCGGTGAGGCCGCCGAGTCCCTTCAGAACAATTTGGAGGAAGACGCCGTGGTCGCCTTTTTCGTTTTGCGGGGCGTCTTGACTGTATTCGTCGTAGTCGACCCAGTAACGGTTGATCACGCGCAGTTTCCAGCAGCAGTTGTCGTATTCGAAACCACCGAAGGCTTCCAGGGTACGATTGCGGTTGTAGTCATACTGCCAGCGGCTGATGGCGTTCCACTGCGGCACGATCGGCCAGATGACCGAGAAGTCGTGCTGCTTGATCTTGTAGTAGTCCTTCACGTAGCCAGGTGTGCCCGGCGTGCCGTAGTCGCCGCCGCCCACTTGCCACCGACCGGTGGTCTGGTCGTAGCGGACCAGGTCGTTGCGATAGCGATAACCGGCGTTGATGACCTTGTTCGGGTTGTCTTCCGGCTGGTAGTGGAACATCGCGCTGCCCGAGCGTGGGCTGTGGGTGTCCGGGTCCCAGTTGTAGTCGGCCGTGGTGCGCCAGTCGCGGTTCCAGCGGTATTCGTATTCCAGGGCATACGGCGAGACGCTGGAGTGAGCGTCATCACGCGTCTTGAAGTCGATGCCCGGCAGTTGGACTTCGCGATCCTTGAAGTAGAAGGCTTGGCCGACGCTGATGCGCTGGCGCTCGAAACCGTCTTCCTGGATCCAGCGGTTGGTCACGCCCAGCGACAGTTTGTTCTCGTCGCCGACACGGTCGGAGCCGCTGAAGCGGTTGTCCCGGAACAGCGACGAATAGTTGAAGGTGCTTTCGCTGGTATCGAAGACCGGGATGTCGCTTTGGTCTTTCTCCGGTACGTAGAGGTAGAACAGGCGAGGTTCCAGGGTCTGGCGGTAGTTCTTGCCGAACCACTGGGTGTCCCGGTCGAAGTACAGGCCGCTGTCGATGCTGGCGATTGGAACTCCGCGGCTTTGGGTACTGCTATAGGTGCCGTTCAGGCGGTCGCCCTCGGCATTCTGGTCAGCGATATTCTGCTTGCCTTGGCTATCCAGATCCAGGTCATACCGCGTGTACTGATACTTGAGCGATGGCTTGATGAAGCCATAGCTAGTACTCATTGGCAGGCTCATGACCGGCGCCAGGTTCATTCGGTCACCGGTGGCGCGGGCCAGGCCCCTTACATTGGTATCCAGGAATGGCGTTCCAATTGTCCCGTCGCTATTGAACGGGCCACCATCCTTATCTTTATACCTGCCAGTCCTCAAATCCCGATCAAAGCGCACGAATTCCGTGTTGTACGCAAAGTCCAAGCCGCCCGGATGCTGTGGCAGGAAGCCGTTGAAGGTGATTTGCGGCAAGCGGTCATACGGCGTGATGTTCGAGATCGTCGCCATCTGGTAGGCCTGGGCATTCAGGCGAGCGACGTACGTGTCACCCCGGTAGCTGACCGCGCCCTGCTGGTTCACGTAGTCCCGGGACTCGACGCCGATCTGGTCGGTCTGCAAGTCCTGGAAGTAGTACGGGTCGCTGATCTTGGTGTAGTCGACTTCCGTCAGCACGCGGGAGTCAAGACCGCCCTTGTGCTGCCAGTTGTACATGTAGCGGGTCTTGCTGTAGTCGGTCTGCTTGCTGCGATCGTCATCCTCGTCGTTGAGGTACGCGGCACCGAACTGACCTTCGCTGGACTTGGTCAGGTAGCGGAATTCGCCTTCCATCAACAGGCCGCGCTTGCTCATGTAGCGCGGGTACAACGTGGCGTCGTAGTTCGGCGCCAGGTTGAAGTAGTACGGGGTGACCAGCAGGAAGCCGGTGTCGCTGCCGCTGCCGATGGTCGGCGGCAGGAAGCCGGACTGGCGACGGTCGTCGATCGGGAAGTAGATGTACGGCGTGTACAGGACCGGGAAGTCCTTGACCCGCAGGGTCACGTTGGTCGCGGTGCCGAAGCCGGTGGCCGGGTTCAGGGTGATGTTGTTGCCCTTGAGCGTCCAGGCGTTGCTGTTCGGTTCGCACGTGGTGTACGTACCGTCCTTGAGGCGGATGATCGCGTTCTCGGCACGCTTGGCGTACAGGGCGTTACCGCGGATGCGCGACTTGTGCATCACGTATTCGGCGTTGTCGACCTTGGCCTCGCCGGTGTCCAGCTGCACATCGGCGTGGTCGCCGACGATCAGTGCGCCGTTGTCGCGTACGCGCACGTTGCCGCTCAGTTCGCCACGGTTCTCGGCCTGGTACAGGTTGGCCTCGTCGGCCTCGACCTGCATGCTGCCCTGGCGCATGACCACGTCACCGGCTAGGGTCGCCACCTGCTGTTCCTGCTCATAGCGCGATGCCTTGGCGCCGAGGAAGGTCGGGGCGTCGCTCTTGGCGGTCTTGTCGTTCATGCCAGGGCGGGACGGCTCGATGTAGGCGCCGGAGCAGTAGGGGCCGGTTTCAGCCAATTGCGCGGGGGTGAGGTTCTCCCGTGGAACCCAGTCCAGGTGGCTGTAGTCTTCACTGCGCGACTTCAGGCCACGGCCCTTGGCCTCGGTGACGAGCATCGGCTTCTCGCCGGCCTCCTCGACCGAGCCGTTCTCGGCCGCAGCGTCGCTGCTGGAAGACACGGCGCTGCCGTCGTGCACGGGGCGCGGCGGCAATGCAGCGGCCGGCGTCTTCGGTGCACAGTCCCAGGCACCCGAAGCGGAGACGGAGCAGTCATACTGCTGCGCCGCGACGACGAATGAAGAGGCCAGGGGTTGCAGGGCCAGCAGACTGCCGGTGACCAGCAACGGAAATTTTTTACGAAACGCGGGGGATTTCAATGCCATCTTATTAGTCCGGGCTTCCTGCGTGCCATCTGCCCGCGGTGTGGGCCGCACGCCTCTCGATGGTCTGAAAAAGATGCTGGATAATAAAGCATGACCCGCTTGACGGCTAGCGCCGTCGGAGACCCTTGCAATGCCCGACCAAGATGTACGCCTGCAACACCTTAAAGTTTGGCTCGATGAACAACTGCCGATCCTTTTCGCCCGACAGGGCTGGGGCGCCGTACCCCCGGCCACGTTGACCGCGGCCAGCAGCGACGCGAGTTTCCGGCGTTACTTTCGCTGGGAAGGCGAGGGCCGCAGCCTGATCGTGATGGACGCGCCACCGCCCCAGGAAAACTGCAAACCCTTCGTGGACATCGCCTTTTTGCTGGCGAAATCCGGCATCAACGTGCCGAAAATTTATGCCGAAGACCTCGAACGCGGCTTTCTTTTGCTCAATGATCTGGGCAACCAGACCTACCTGGACGTGATCAACGGCGAAAATGCCGACGATTTATTCCGTGATGCCCTGCAAGCATTGTTGGCTTTCCAGCAACTGCCCATGGTGGCGCCATTGCCAAGCTACGACGTCGCGTTGCTGCGCCGTGAGCTGGAGCTGTTTCCCGAGTGGTACGTCAAGCGTGAGCTGGGCATCGAATTCGATGGGGCCCGGCAACAGCTCTGGCAGCAGGCCAGCGACCTGCTGATCAATAGCGCCCTGGCCCAGCCGAAAGTGCTGGTGCACCGCGACTACATGCCGCGCAACCTGATGCTCAGTGCGCCGAATCCCGGCGTGCTGGACTTCCAGGACGCGGTCTACGGCCCCGTCACCTACGACGTGACCTGCCTGTTCAAGGATGCATTCCTCAGTTGGCCCGAAGCGCGCGTGCGCGGTTGGTTGCAAGACTATTGGCAGCAGGCCGGCGCCCTCGGCATCCCCGTTCAACCGGATTTCGAAGACTTCCTGCGGGCCAGCGACTTGATGGGGGTACAGCGCCATCTCAAGGTGATCGGGATCTTCGCGCGCATCTGCCACCGTGATGGCAAGCCCCGTTACCTCGGCGATGTGCCGCGCTTCTTTGCCTATATAGAAGCGGTGATCGCCCGTCGTCCCGAGCTGGCACCCCTGGCCGAGCTGCTCGGCAGCCTGCGCCCATCGTCAGGAGCCACGGCATGAAGGCGATGATCCTGGCGGCGGGCAAGGGTGAACGCATGCGCCCGCTGACGCTCACCACCCCCAAGCCGCTGATTCGCGCGGGCGGCGTGCCTTTGATCGAATACCACCTGCGGGCGCTGGCGAAGGCCGGGTTCACCGACGTCGTGATCAATCACGCCTGGCTCGGCCAGCAGATCGAGGATCACCTGCAGGACGGTTCGCGCTTTGGCCTGAGTATCCGTTATTCACCCGAAGGCGAGCCGCTGGAGACCGGCGGCGGGATCTTGCGCGCGCTGCCGTTGCTGGGCGACGAGGCGTTTGTCGTGGTCAACGGCGACGTCTGGACCGACTACGATTTCAGCGCCTTGCGCAAGCCGCTGGACGGGCTGGCGCACCTGGTGCACCTGGTGCTGGTGGACAATCCCGAGCATCACCCGGATGGTGATTTCAATCTGGTCGACGGAAAGGTTCAGGATGATGGCTCGGCTGCCGACAAACTGACCTACAGCGGCATCGCGGTCCTGCATCCGGCCTTGTTCGACGGTTGCACGGCGGGCGCGTTCAGGCTGGCACCGTTGCTGCGCAAGGCCATGGCCGAGGGGCGCGTCAGTGGCGAACGCCTGGCAGGGCATTGGGTCGATGTCGGTACTCACGAACGTTTGGCGCAGGTCGAAACCTTGATAGAAGCGAGCGGTTGATATGTGGTGGCCAGGGACTCTGATTGGAGCCGGGGCGGGCTATGCCATAGCCAGCATCCCGGGGGCCATGCTCGGCGCGTTGCTGGGGCAAGCGCTGGATCGGCGCCTGAACCTGCACGACTGGGCGCAGGTACGTGAGCGCCTCGGCGGTCGTCCGGCGCTGCGCAATGATGAGCTGTTGTTCGTCCTGCTGGGGCGCCTGGCGAAAAGCGATGGGCGTGTGGTCGATGGCCATATCCAGCAGGCGCGCCAGGAAATGCGGGCGCTGGACCTGAGTGAGCCGGCGCAGCGACGGGCCATCGCGGCCTTCAACCGTGGCAAGTCGGAAAACGTCCACTTGCGTGGCTACCTGCGTCGCCTGGCCGTCCAGCCCCATGCGGCGGAGGGTCTGTTACGCGCGTGCTGGCGGATGGTCTGGGCCGATGGTCGGGCCGGCGACAACGAGCGTGAGCTGATCGACCGTTGGGGCAAGTGGCTGGGTTGGACGCCGCAGCAGGTCAAGGCGCTGGCGGCGGACTACGAACCGCAGAAACTGTCGTTGCCCAGCAGCGGCGTGACCTATCAGGAGGCGCTACGGCTGCTGGGGGTCTCGGCCACCAGCGAGCCGTCGCAGATCAAGCGGGCCTACCGGCGCTTGCTCAGCCGCCACCATCCGGACAAGGTCGCCGGCAGCGGGGCCACGCCGTTGCAGGTGCGTGAAGCCACCGACAAGACCCGGGAGCTGCACAACGCTTATCGGCTGATTCGGGAACGGCGGGATTTCCGCTAGAAACCGTCGTGGCGAAGGAATCAACCCCTTGCCACGACAGTGCTGCACGTGAGCAGGCGTGCGCCTTACTCCCCCGCCTTCTGCGGATTCAACCAGCCCCGGACCCGACGAAACAATTGCTCCTGGTCCGCCGCCAGATTGGGCAGGGCCTTGAGGGCGACTTGGCTGAAGGTCGAGTCCTTCAAGCGTTTGCTCGCTTGCAAGCGCTCCAGCGCCGCGTTGCGGTCCAGCGGCTTGTCCATGTAGAAAAGGTCGGCGGTCGCCAGTTTCAGGGTCGGTGTCAGTTCGGCCAGGCCAGGCTTGGCGGCGGGCGGGACCTGGGCTGCCACCATCACGAAGCGTTCGACTTGCGGCGGTTGCCGTTCATTCAGGTAGCGCGCGGCCCAATAGGCCCCGGTACCATGGCCCAGCAGCACGATGTGGCGCGCACTCTGCTGTTCGGCGAAGGCCAGGGCCGCGTCGATGCGGGCGAAGATGCGCTCGGCATCGGCCTTGGCGTGTTCTTCACCGGTTTCGGCGACTACCGGATCCACCGCGTCGGCTTCGCCCCCGGCCACTTGTTCGATCGGCGCCGCCGTGGTGGCATCCGGTGCCGCGGCGGCGGTGTCGGCCGGTTTGGTTTCCGGGGGTGTTTCCACCCGCGGCGCGATCACGTCGCTTTGCAGGTCGGGGAGAGTGATACTCAGGCTGCTCCACGCCACATCCGGGAGTTTTTTGCGCAGTGGGCCGATGACGTGCGGCCAGTCAGCCGTTTCGCCAGCGCCGGGGACCAGGATGACCGCGCCTTTCGGGTCGCTGCTGTTGGCCGGTTTCCAGAGGGCCAGGAAAGTGTCGCCGCCGGTTTGCAGCGACTGTTGCTCCTGGGCAGGCACTGTTCGTTCCAGGGCTGTGGCGTCTTCCTGGCTGCGCTCGAGCAGCGGCTGGCGCTCGACGGGCTTTTCGGCCGGTTGCTCCGCAGCGGCGGGAGCCGGTTCGCTGGCCTGTGCAGAAAAGGACCCCGGCAGGATCAGCGACAGGCACAATGCTGGCAAGGCCAGGCGGTAAACAGAGGGCATCGGATATTCCATGACCAGAAGTGGTTCCGGCAGCCTAATGGGTTGGTCAGTATTTGTCAGTGCATGAGACTTCGATGATGCGTTTTTGCTGCCTGTGGGTTATCGGCTGTTTGTGGCTTCCCTTGATGGCGTGGGCCGCGCCCGCGCCACCGACGAACGGGGTCCAGCTCAGCGAGCAACAGCGCCAGTGGCTGGCGCAGCACCCGCAATTGCGGGTCGGCCTGGTATTGCAGGCCCCCTATGCGCAATATGACCGGCGCCTGCAACGCTTGTCCGGCACGAACGTCGAGCTGATGCAGTGGCTGGGCAAGGCGTTGAATGTGGAGCTGAGCTGGCGCAACTTCCAGGACACCGCCCAGTTGGAAGCGGCGCTGCGGGACGGCGAGGTGGATGTCGCGCCGGGCCTCACCCAGTCGCCGAGCGGGCTTCGGCTCTGGCAGTTTTCCGATTCCTATATGCGCGTGCCGCAATTGATCGTCGGCGAGCAGAAAGGCGCCGAGGGCGTGGAGCTGGAAAAACTCGATCCCCAGGTTCGCGTGGCCGTGCGCATGCCCAGCGCCACCGCGGATTACCTGCGCAACACCTATCCGATGCTGAACCTGCAAGGTGTGCCGATGGAGCGCGAGGCCCTGCAGTTGCTGCTCAGCCAGCAGGCCCGCTACGCCGTGGTCGACGAGGCGCAGTTGGGGAGGCTGATGGTCGAGCCGGAGTTCGCCGGCTTGGTGGTGGTCGGCGACATCGGCCTGCCGCAGCTCTTGCGGGTGGCCACGCGCCGGGACTGGCCGGAACTGGCCGAGCTCATCGACAGCGGCTTGCAAGCGATTCCGGCCAAGGAGCTGGAGCAACTGCACAGTCGCTGGCTCAAGCCCAAGTACCCACGCCTGACCGAGACCCCGGGCTTCTGGCAAAACCTCACCCTGCTGATGCTGGCCCTGGCATTGAGCTGCATCGCCATTGTCTTCTGGCAACGTCGCCAGCAGCGTGCATTGGAGCGTCGCCTGCGGGCCGCGCGCGAGGACATCGCCCAGCGAGCCGCCAGCGAGGAAGCCTTGCGCCTGACGCAGTTTTCCATTGACCAGAGCACGGTGGGCATCCTCTGGGTCAATTGGGATAGCCACGTGCGCTATGCCAACCGTGCCGCCGAAACCATGCTCGGCTATGCCCCTGGCGCCATCATCGACCGGCCCCTGATCGACTTCGAGCCGGGCCTGCACATGGATCGCTGGCTGAACCTGTGGAAGCGCGCCCGCGCCAGCGAGGGCGAGCCGCTGAGTTTCGAGACCGAATGCGTGCGAGCCGATGGCAGCATCCTGCCGGCCGACGTGTCCTTGAGCTTCCTGCGTTTTCGCGATGCCGAATACCTGGTGGTCTACCTCAACGACGTGACCGAGCGTCGACGTGCACTGGCGGCCCTGCGCGAAAGCGAGGCGCGCTTGCAGGGCATCGCCGCCAACGTGCCGGGCCTGGTGTTTCGCCTGGAGCGGGCCCCGGGGAGCGGCCAGATCGATTTTGCCTACATCAGCGAAGGCAGCGAGAGCCTGGTGGGGTATTCCCCCGCGACCCTCGCCCGCAGCGATACCGGGCTGCGCAGCCTGGTGCATCCGCAGGACAAGGCCAGTTACCACCGCACCCAGGACCAGGCGCTGGACAGCGACAGTGATTGGTCGTGGCAGGGTCGCATCCTGACCCGCGAAGGCCAGGAGCGCTGGGCCGAGATCAAGGCGATCACTCGGCGTCTCGAGGACGGTGCCTACGTCTGGGACGGCATTGTCTGGGACATCACCGACAGCAAGCGCATCGAGTTGGAACTGGCCAGTTCCCGGGAGCAGTTGCGCGAATTGTCGGCGCACCTGGAAAGCGTGCGGGAAGAGGAAAAGGCGCGCATTGCCCGGGAAGTCCACGACGAATTGGGGCAGATGTTGACGGTGTTGAAGCTGGAAACATCCATGTGCGAACTGGCCTACGCGCAGTTGGATCCGGGCCTTCAGGAGCGACTCAACAGCATGAAGCGCCTGATCGCCCAATTGTTTCAACTGGTGCGGGACGTGGCGACGGCCTTGCGGCCGCCGATCCTCGACGCCGGCATCGCCTCGGCCATCGAATGGCAGGCCCGGCGCTTCGAGGCCCGCACGCAGATTCCTTGCCTGGTGCAGGTGCCGGACAATCTGCCGCCCCTGAGCGACGCCAAGGCCATCGGCCTGTTCCGGATTCTCCAGGAAGCGCTGACCAATGTGATGCGCCATGCCCAGGCGCACACCGTGGAGCTGACGCTGGCGCGCGAAGGCGATGAATTGTGCCTGACCGTCAGCGACGACGGTGTAGGATTCATTGCAGCGACTGGTCGGCCGACATCCTTTGGCCTGGTGGGCATGCGCGAGCGTGTGTTGATCATGGGCGGGCGATTGTCCCTGGACAGTGAGCCGGGGGAGGGCACCACACTCGCGGTCCGGGTGCCGTTGGACGAGAGCTGAAAGCCCCTTCGCGAGCAGGCTCGCTCCCACAGGACGGTGTGGGGCGCTATCCATGGGGAAGCGAGGCCGCTCGCGAACGATTCTGAACAGGAGAAAACCGTGATCCGTGTACTGGTAGCCGAAGACCACACCATCGTGCGCGAAGGCATCAAGCAATTGATCGGCCTGGCCAAGGACCTGGTGGTGGCGGGCGAAGCAAGCAATGGCGAGCAACTGCTCGATATCCTGCGCCAGGTGCCCTGCGAGGTCGTGCTGCTGGACATTTCCATGCCGGGCGTCAACGGCCTGGAAGCGATTCCGCGGATCCGTGCGCTGAACAACCCGCCGGCGATCCTGGTGCTGTCGATGCACGACGAGGCGCAAATGGCCGCGCGCGCCCTGAAGGTCGGCGCCGCGGGCTATGCCACCAAGGACAGCGACCCGGCCCTGCTGCTCATGGCGATTCGCAAAGTGGCGGCCGGCGGTCGCTACATAGACCCGGAGCTGGCGGATCGCATGGTGTTCGAAGTCGGCCTGACCGACACCCGCCCTCTGCACTCGTTGTTGTCCGAGCGCGAGTTCTCGGTCTTCGAGCGCCTGGCCCATGGCGCCAACGTCAACGACATCGCCCAGCAACTGGCCTTGAGCAGCAAGACCATCAGCACCCACAAGGCGCGGCTGATGCAGAAACTCAACATCACCTCGCTGGCCGAGCTGGTGAAGTATGCGATGGAGCACAAGCTGCTCTAACGTCCGCACTTTCCCCTTGTGGGAGCGAGCTTGCTCGCGATAGCGGCGGCACATTCAATATTGATGTCGGCTGACACTGCGCAATCGCGAGCAAGCTCGCTCCCACAGGTTCTGTGGGTTGGCATACCCATTTGCGACACACCCCGACAGCGCTTTTCGCCCCTGCTTGCAGCTTGCCGCTTCAAACTCGCCACTGCTCTTATCCAATCCCGCCATCCGTGTAGGGCAATCCCTACCCCGACTCTTCCATCCGTCTGAGGCGATTCTCTCCTGCGCCCCGATTTGCGCGGGGACAAGGCTCCACTAGGCTTGATTCACAAGCAGTCATCAATACAAAAGGTGCGGGTATGAGCCAGGTCGATTCAAGCGCGGGGGCCAGCGATGTGCTGGTCAGCTTTCGTGGTGTGCAAAAGAGCTACGATGGCGAGAACCTGATCGTCAAGGACCTCAACCTCGACATCCGCAAAGGCGAATTCCTTACCCTGCTCGGGCCGTCCGGCTCCGGCAAGACCACCAGCCTGATGATGCTCGCCGGGTTCGAAACCCCGACGGCCGGTGAAATCCAGCTGGCCGGGCGCGCCATCAACCATGTGCCGCCGCACAAGCGCGACATTGGCATGGTGTTCCAGAACTACGCACTGTTCCCCCACATGACCGTCGCCGAAAACCTGGCGTTCCCGCTGACCGTGCGTGGCCTGAACAAGAGCGACGTGAGCGACCGGGTCAAGCGCGTGCTGAGCATGGTCCAGCTGGACACCTTCGCCCAACGCTACCCGGCGCAATTGTCCGGCGGCCAGCAGCAGCGGGTGGCACTGGCCCGGGCGCTGGTGTTCGAACCGCAGTTGGTGCTGATGGACGAACCCCTCGGGGCGCTGGACAAGCAACTGCGCGAACACATGCAGATGGAGATCAAGCACCTGCACCAGCGCCTGGGCGTGACCGTGGTCTACGTGACCCACGACCAGGGCGAAGCCCTGACCATGTCCGACCGCGTGGCGGTGTTCCACCAAGGCGAGATCCAGCAGATCGCCCCGCCGCGCACGCTCTACGAAGAGCCGAAGAACACCTTCGTCGCCAACTTCATCGGCGAGAACAATCGCCTCAGCGGCCGCCTGCACAGCCAGACCGGCGACCGCTGCCTGGTGGAGCTGGGGCGTGGCGAGAAGGTCGAGGCGCTGGCGGTCAATGTCGGCCAGCCCGGCGAGCCGGTGACCCTGTCGATCCGCCCGGAGCGGGTCAGCCTCAACGGCGCAAGCGAACAATGTGTCAACCGCTTCTCAGGGAGGGTGGCGGAATTCATCTATCTGGGCGACCACGTCCGGGTTCGCCTGGAAGTCTGCGGCAAGAACGACTTCTTCGTGAAACAGCCGATTGCTGAGCTCGATCCCGGGCTCGCCGTCGGGGACGTGGTTCCGCTTGGCTGGCAAGTCGAGCATGTGCGTGCGCTCGATCCCCTTTTAGAGGCGAATTGATCGCCCCCTGCTGTACCAACACCAACCCTGCACGTGGAGAGAACAATAAATGTTGAGATCCCTGAAGTTCACAGCCCTGACCCTGGGCATGATGGGTGCGGCAAGCGCCATGGCGGCGGGCCCGGACCTGACCGTGGTGTCTTTTGGCGGGGCGAACAAGGCGGCGCAGGTCAAGGCCTTCTATGCACCCTGGGAAGCGGCCGGCCATGGCAAGATCGTGGCGGGCGAGTACAACGGTGAAATGGCCAAGGTCAAGGCCATGGTCGACACCAAGAGCGTCTCCTGGGACCTGGTGGAAGTCGAGTCTCCGGAATTGTCCCGTGGTTGCGACGAAGACATGTTCGAGCAACTGGACCCGGCCCTGTTCGGCAAGACCGAAGACTACGTCAAGGGCGCCATCCAGCCGTGCGGCGTAGGCTTCTTCGTGTGGTCGACCGTCCTGGCCTACAACGCCGACAAGCTGAAGACCGCCCCGACCAGTTGGGCCGACTTCTGGGACACCAAGCAATTCCCGGGCAAGCGTGGCCTGCGCAAGGGCGCCAAGTACACCCTGGAATTCGCCCTGATGGCCGACGGCGTCGCGCCAAAAGACGTCTACAAGGTGCTGGCCGGCAAGGATGGCCAGGACCGCGCGTTCAAGAAACTCGACGAACTCAAGCCGAACATCCAGTGGTGGGAAGCGGGCGCCCAGCCGCCGCAATACCTGGCTTCCGGTGACGTGGTCATGAGCTCGGCCTACAACGGCCGGATCGCCGCGGTACAGAAGGAAAGCAACCTGAAAGTGGTGTGGAACGGCGGTATCTACGACTTCGATGCCTGGGCCATCCCGCGCGGCCTGGACAAGACCCGTGCGGAAGCTGCGAAGAAATTCATCGCCTTCTCGGTGGCGCCGCAACAGCAGAAGACCTACTCGGAAAACATCGCCTACGGCCCAGCCAACACCCAGGCCGTGCCGTTGCTGGCCAAGGACGTGCTGAAAGACATGCCGACCACCCCGGAAAACATCGCCAACCAGGTGCAGATCGACGTCAGCTTCTGGGCTGACAACGGTGAGCAACTGGAGCAGCGCTTCAACGCCTGGGCGGCGAAGTAACCCGACGGTCTGAAACCAGATGAGATCCATGTGGGAGCGAGCTTGCTCGCGATAGCGGTCTGCCAGGCACATCAATCTTGAATGTGCCGCAGCCATCGCGAGCAAGCTCGCTCCCACAGGTTCTTTCATCGACCCGGGTGTTCCAGAACAACAGGGGCGGCACACCGCCCCTGTAACGATAAAAAGATTTGCGGAGTTCGCCATGGCCATCGCCGTTCCACTGAACGCGGGCACCAGCCCCAACCTGAAGCAGCGGCTCAAGCGCGCCGAGCGGGTCAACCGCTGGAAGGCCCAGGCCTTGATCGCGCCGTTGGTGCTGTTTCTGCTGCTGGTGTTCCTCGTGCCCATCGTGGCGCTGTTGTTCAAGAGCGTCAGCAACCCCGAAGTGGTCGGCGCCATGCCGCGCACCGTGGCGGCCATTGCAACGTGGGACGGACGGGGCTTGCCGGGCGAACCGGTGTACAAGGCCGCCAGCGAGGACCTCGCCGAAGCCCGGAAGAACCAGACCCTGGGCGACCTGTCCAAGCGCCTGAACATGGAATCGGCCGGCTATCGCAGCCTGCTGACCAAGACGGCCCGCGCCTTGCCGTTTGCCGCCGAGCCGGCCTCCTACAAGGAAGCCTTGGAAAACCTCGACGAGCGTTGGGGCGACCCGGCGTACTGGCAGGTGATCCGTCGCAACACCAGTAACGTCACCCTCTATTACCTGTTGGCGTCCGTCGATCACCGCATCGACGACCTCGGCGAACTGGCCCCGGCCACCCCCGACCAGGCGATCTACCTGGACATTTTCGCCCGGACCTTCTGGATGGGCCTGATCATCACCGCGATTTGCCTGGTGCTGGCCTACCCACTGGCCTACCTGCTGGCGAACCTGCCGGCGCGCCAGAGCAACCTGCTGATGATCCTGGTGCTGCTGCCGTTCTGGACCTCGATCCTGGTGCGGGTGGCGGCGTGGATCGTGCTGCTGCAATCGGGTGGCTTGATCAACAGCGCCCTGATGGCCATGGGCGTGATCGACAAGCCGCTGGAGCTGGTGTTCAACCGCACCGGCGTGTACATCTCCATGGTCCACATCCTGCTGCCGTTCATGATCCTGCCGATCTACAGCGTGATGAAGGGCATCTCGCCCACCTACATGCGGGCGGCGATTTCCCTGGGCTGCCACCCGTTCGCCAGTTTCTGGCGAGTGTACTTCCCGCAGACCTACGCCGGCGTTGGCGCCGGTTGCCTGCTGGTGTTCATCCTCGCCATCGGCTACTACATCACTCCGGCCCTGCTGGGCAGCCCGAACGACCAGATGGTCAGCTACTTCGTCGCGTTCTACACCAACACCAGCATCAACTGGGGCATGGCCACGGCACTCGGCGGCTTGCTGTTGCTGGCGACCATCGTGCTTTATCTGATTTACAGCTGGCTGGTGGGCGCCAGTCGCCTGCGCCTGAGCTAAGGGGAGATTGAAAATGGTGAGTCCTTACATGTCCCCCGTGGAGCGGGTGTGGTTCTACTGCTTGCGCACACTGTGCGGGCTGATCCTGTTGTTCCTGATCCTTCCGGTGCTGGTGATCGTCCCGTTGTCGTTCAACTCCGGCAGTTTCCTGGTGTACCCGCTGCAAGGCTTCTCGCTGCAGTGGTACCACGATTTCTTCGCCTCGGCCGAATGGATGCGCGCGCTGAAGAACAGCATCATCGTGGCCCCGGCGGCGACGTTGCTGGCGATGGTCTTCGGCACGCTGGCGGCCATCGGCCTGACCCGCGGGGATTTCCCGGGCAAGGCGCTGGTGATGGCGCTGGTGATTTCGCCCATGGTGGTGCCGGTGGTGATCATCGGGGTCGCCAGCTACCTGTTTTTCGCGCCGTTGGGGATGGGTAACAGTTTCGCCTCGCTGATCGTGGTCCATGCGGTGCTGGGCGTGCCGTTCGTCATCATCACGGTGTCGGCGACCTTGCAGGGGTTCAACCACAACCTGGTGCGCGCCGCCGCCAGCCTTGGCGCTTCGCCGCTGACCGCTTTCCGTCGGGTGACATTGCCGCTGATCGCACCGGGGGTGATCTCCGGTGCGCTGTTCGCCTTCGCGACGTCGTTCGATGAGGTGGTGGTGACCCTGTTCCTGGCGGGCCCTGAGCAGGCGACGCTGCCACGGCAGATGTTCAGCGGTATCCGCGAAAACCTCAGCCCCACCATTGCCGCGGCGGCGACGTTGTTGATCGCCTTCTCGGTGATCCTGCTGCTGACCCTGGAGTGGCTGCGCGGACGCAGCGAGAAACTGCGCACTACCCAGGCCTGACAGCTACTGCGGGGCCTGTGGGAGCGAGCTTGCTCGCGATAGCGTCGGAACATCCGGCAGTGATGTTGACTGACAGAGCGCTATCGCGAGCAAGCTCGCTCCCACAAATGGCTTACCCACCGGTTCCTTCATCGCATTCACGAGCTGAATGACAGCCCAACCGCCAATACCGAGCTATCCTTGTGCCAGCCCACACTCGAACAAGAGGCCGCGCACATGAGTCTTTCCTCATTCAAGATCGCCCATAAATTGATCACCGGTGCCGCTGCCATCGAGCAACTGGCAGCCGAATTGACGCGGCTGGACGTCGATAACCCGCTGATCGTGACCGATGCGGTGCTGGTCAAGTCCGGCACCGTGGCGTTGGCCCTGCAACACCTGGGTGGACGCGACTACGAGATTTTCGACCGGGTGATGCCGGACCCGGAAATCGCCATCGTCGAAGATTGCATGCAGGCCTACCGGGACGGCGGCCATGACGGCCTGATCGGGCTGGGCGGCGGCAGCGCCATCGACATCGCCAAGTGCGTGGGTGTCTACGCCGGTTATCACGGCGAATTGCAAGACATGTTCGGCGTCGACCAGGTGCCGCGCAAAGGCCCGCCGATGATCGCCATTCCCACCACCGCCGGGACGGGGTCGGAAGTCACCAACGTGGCGATCCTCTCCGACAAGGCGGCCCAGCTGAAAAAAGGCATCGTCAGTGACTACCTGCTGCCGGACGTGGCGCTGGTCAGCCCGCAGATGACGCTGACGTGCCCGCGCGGTGTCACGGCGTCCAGCGGCGTCGATGCGCTGGTGCATGCCGTCGAGGCCTACCTGTCGCTCAACGCTTCGCCGATCACCGACGCCCTGGCCATCGGCGCCATCAAGCTGATCACCCGCGCCTTGCCCAAGGCCTACGCCAACCCGTCCCACCTGCAAGCCCGCGAAGACATGGCCACCGCCAGCCTGATGGCCGGCATGGCCTTCGGCAACGCCGGGGTCGGGGCCGTGCATGCGCTGGCCTACCCGTTGGGCGGGCGTTTCCACATCTCCCACGGCGTGGCCAATGCACTGCTGCTGCCCTACGTGATGGCGTGGAACAAGATGGCCTGTGTCGAGCGCATGCGCGACATCGCCGAAGCCATGGGCATCAAGACCGCCCACTTGAGCGATCTCGAAGCCGCCGACGAAGCCGTCGAGGCCATGGCTGCATTGTGTGTCGCGGTGGAGATTCCCCGGGGCATGAGCGGCTTGGGCGTGACCGAGGACGTGATCCCGGCCATGGCCGTGGAAGCCGCCGGGATCGAACGGCTGATGCGCAACAACCCGCGCAAGCTGAGCGCGGCGGATATCGAGAAGATCTACCGCGCGGCGTATTGATCGACGCTCACGGTGGGCGCGCCAAATCTTGCGGTATACAATGCGCGCCATCGTGATTTCGCTCAAAACAGGTGCGTCATGCAGCCCTTCGCTATTGCTCCGTCGATTCTCTCCGCCGACTTCGCCCGACTGGGCGAGGAAGTGGACAACGTTCTGGCCGCCGGGGCCGACATCGTGCACTTCGATGTCATGGACAACCACTACGTGCCCAACCTGACCATCGGCCCGATGGTCTGCGCGGCGCTGCGCAAGTACGGCATCACCGCGCCGATCGACGCGCACCTGATGGTCAGCCCGGTGGATCGCATCGTTGGCGACTTCATCGAAGCCGGCGCCACCTACATCACCTTTCACCCCGAAGCCACCCAACACATCGACCGCTCCCTGCAGTTGATCCGCGAGGGCGGTTGCAAGGCGGGCCTGGTGTTCAACCCGGCGACGCCCCTGGACGTGCTCAAGTACGTGATGGACAAGGTCGACATGGTCCTGCTCATGAGCGTCAACCCTGGTTTCGGCGGGCAGAAGTTCATTCCCGGCACCCTCGACAAACTGCGCGAAGCCCGCGCGCTGATCGACGCCTCGGGGCGTGACATCCGCCTGGAAATCGACGGTGGCGTGAATGTGAACAACATTCGCGAAATCGCCGCTGCCGGTGCCGACACCTTCGTTGCCGGCTCGGCGATCTTCAATGCCCCGGACTACAAGGACGTCATCGACAAGATGCGCGCCGAACTGGCCCTGGCCCGCCCATGAGCGGCTTCGAGCAACTGTTCCCCGGCAGTCTGCCGCGGCTGGTGATGTTCGACCTCGATGGCACCCTGATCGACTCGGTCCCGGACCTGGCGGCGGCCGTGGACACCATGTTGCTCAAGCTCGGGCGTCCGCCGGCCGGGCTCGACGCGGTCCGGCATTGGGTCGGCAACGGTGCGCCGATGCTGGTGCGCCGGGCCCTGGCCAACGACATCGCTGCCGAAGGTGTCGATGAGGCCGAGGCCGAGCGGGCGCTGGAGCTGTTCAATGAAGCCTACGAGGGCAATCATTCGTTGACGGTGGTCTACCCCGGCGTGCGTTCCACCCTCAAGTGGCTGCAGAAGCAAGGCGTGGAAATGGCGCTGATCACTAACAAGCCGGAGCGTTTCGTCGCGCCGCTGTTGGACCAGATGAAAATCGGCCGCTATTTCCGCTGGATCATCGGCGGCGACACCTTGCCACAGAAAAAGCCGGATCCGGCCGCGCTGTTCTTCGTCATGAAGATGGCCAACATCCCGGCGTCCCAATCACTGTTCGTCGGCGACTCGCGCAGTGATGTACTGGCGGCGAAAGCGGCGGGGGTCAAATGCGTGGGGCTCAGTTATGGCTACAACCATGGCCGACCGATCGCCGAAGAACTCCCGGCCCTGGTGATCGACGATTTGCGCCTGCTAATTCCCGGTTGCCTGGACCCTGCCGCTGAGATAACGTTGCCCGACGCTGTTCAATCCTCTTCTGGAAACGCCATCGTGGTGGTCACCCGCAAACTCTGGATGAAAGTCATCAAGGCCCTGGCCCGCTGGCGTTGGCGCGCCTGACGTGATCCTGCCGGTTATCCGGCGTGTTTGCATTCCTGACTGTCAGCTCCTCCTGCCACGAGGCACCCCATGAATCGCGAAGAATTCCTGCGTCTAGCCGCTGCCGGCTACAACCGCATCCCGCTGGCCTGCGAAACCCTGGCCGACTTCGACACGCCGTTGTCGATCTACCTCAAGCTGGCCGACCGGCCCAACTCCTACCTGCTCGAATCGGTGCAGGGCGGCGAGAAGTGGGGGCGTTATTCCATCATCGGCCTGCCGTGCCGCACGGTATTGCGGGTCTACGGCCACCGCGTCAGCGTGACCCATGACGGCGTCGAGATCGAAAGCCACGAGGTCGAAGACCCGCTGGCCTTCGTCGAAACCTTCAAGGCTCGCTACAACGTGCCGACCATTGCCGGGCTCCCACGCTTCAACGGTGGCCTGGTGGGGTACTTCGGCTACGATTGCGTGCGCTACGTGGAGAAGCGCCTCGGCACGTGCCCGAACCCTGATCCGCTGGGCGTGCCGGACATCCTGCTGATGGTGTCCGACGCTGTCGTCGTCTTCGACAACCTCGCCGGCAAGATGCACGCGATCGTCCTCGCCGATCCGTCCCGGGAAGATGCCTACGAGCAAGGTCAACAAAGCCTGCAAGCGCTGTTGGAAAAGCTCCGCCAGCCGATCACGCCGCGTCCCGGCCTGGACTTCAGCAAGCAGTCGGCGGCCGACCCGGTGTTTCGTTCGAGCTTCACCCAGGCCGATTACGAGCGGGCCGTCGATACCATCAAGGAATACATCCTGGCCGGTGACTGCATGCAGGTCGTGCCGTCGCAGCGGATGTCCATCGACTTCAAGGCGGCGCCCATCGACCTGTACCGGGCGCTGCGCTGCTTCAATCCGACGCCCTACATGTATTTCTTCAACTTCGGCGACTTCCATGTCGTGGGCAGTTCGCCGGAAGTGCTGGTGCGGGTCGAGGACAACCTGATCACCGTACGGCCGATCGCCGGCACGCGCCCCCGTGGTGCCACCGAGGAAGCCGACCGGGCGCTGGAAGAAGACCTGCTATCGGACGCCAAGGAAATCGCCGAGCACCTGATGCTGATCGACCTGGGGCGCAACGACACCGGACGGGTTTCGGAAGTCGGCTCGGTGAAGCTCACCGAGAAAATGGTCATCGAGCGTTATTCCAACGTGATGCACATCGTGTCCAACGTCACCGGCCAACTGAAGGCCGGGCTGACGGCAATGGATGCCTTGCGGGCGATCCTGCCGGCGGGCACCTTGTCCGGCGCACCTAAGATTCGCGCGATGGAAATCATCGACGAACTCGAGCCGGTCAAGCGGGGCGTGTACGGCGGGGCGGTGGGTTATTTCGCCTGGAACGGCAACATGGACACCGCCATCGCCATCCGCACGGCGGTGATCAAGGACGGTGAACTGCATGTGCAGGCCGGTGGCGGTATCGTCGCCGACTCGGTGCCGGCGCTGGAATGGGAAGAAACCCTGAACAAGCGCCGTGCGATGTTCCGTGCCGTGGCGCTGGCCGAGCAGACCTCGAACGACTGAACCTGTGGCAACCCGATCAACTGTGGGAGCGAGCCTGCTCGCGATAACGGTCTGTCAGTCGATACATTTGTCGGACATGACGGCCTCATCGCGAACAGGCTAGCTCCCGCCTGTTTTTTCCTCGATCAGAAGTCCAGGCTGACCCCCACGCTCACCCCTTGCTGGGTGAAATCATCATCCTTGCGCAACGTGTAGCCGCCCCGCAGTGCCAGGTCGTTGGTCAACTTGTGGCTGACCCCCAGGCTCAGGCGATTCAGGTGGCTCTGTGGCGTGTAGCCTTCCAGCGTGAAGTCGTTGGCCGGCAGGCTGTTGAGGGCGATATTCACCTTCTGGGTGTCGTCTTCATACTCGCGTTCGTGGGCATATTCGCCAAACACCTGGGTCTGCCGGGTGATGTTGTATTTACCCTGCAAGCCAATGCCCAGGCGCTTCGAGTCGCGGGTCTGGTCATCGAAGGTCAGGGCCGTGGAACGGCTGCCCTTCTCGGAATAACCGTCGACTTCCACCTTCGCGTAGTCGGCGCTGATGAACGGAGAGAGGTGCCATTCACTGCCCGGTTGGGCGATGTCATAGCCCACTCGCGTGCTGAATGCCCACAGGTGACCGTCGGTGTCGCCTTTTTCCTGCGCCTGGTTGACGCCCAGGTCGAACTTGCGTTTCAGGCTGTCGTAGTCGAGCTTGCCGCCGGTCAGTGCCGCATCGGCCCACCAGCGATTCTGCTGGAACTGGGCGAAGGCGGTCGCCAGGTAGCTGTTGAGCGTGTAGTCCGAATCGTTATGGCCCGCTTCCATGTCCTGGCGGTAGAGGCCGGCGGCGACGCCCACGCGCCAGGCCTCGTTGAGGCGATAGCTGCCGCCGATGTTCAGGCTGTAGCCGCTGCCGTCGGCGCTGGCGCCGCTGTCCTGGCTGTCGATGTCCAGGCGCTGGCCGCCGCCGGCGACGATGGCTCGCCACTGGCCCACCGCTTGCCAGTCCTCCCAGTCCGATTGCCACTGGCTGCGCAACTCGTCCTGGTGAGCACGCAGGGTCGAGTGTGCCATTTCCGGCAGCAACGTCAGCTCCCAGGGTGCCGCGAGCAAGGAATAGGCGTAGTCGGCGATCAGTTTTTGCCCGGTTTCGGTCGGATGGACCGCGTCGTTGTAGATCAGCTTGGTGGGATCAGGCGTGGCGCTGTTGATGCCGTAGGTGGCGTTTTCCGTGCAGCCGTTGCCGCTGAAGCAAGTCGCGGTGAGGTTCTCACCGGTGGCGAGGCCGAACCTTGCCGGGTCGGCGAAGCTTTCCTTCAGCAAAAGTGGAATGTTCAACGGAATGATTTCAGCGTCGATGCCTTGCAGGCGTGTAATCAGTTGTTGGTTGAACTGATTGCCCAGCTGCGAAAAAGCGTCTTGCAACGGGCCACCATTGAGGGCCGGGGTCAGGCCCAGATCGGGCAACAACCAGACCATCATGTAGCGGGCACCGGCAGTTTGCAGCACCTGGACGCTGTCGGCCAGGCGGTCCGCGGCGGCGTTCGCTTGCTCGGGGGTCAGCACCCGACCTTGTAGGAAGTCGTTGCCGCCACCGGAAAGGTAATACAGCGCATTCGGATCGGCGCGCAGGCCATTGGACTGCAGGTAGCCGGGACGGCTGCGCTCGCCAGTGTCGGACACCCCGGTGATCGATTCGAGGATCTGGTCGGTACGATAACCGCCCACCGCCCAGTTGTTGCCGTCCGCCAGCCCCTCGTTGGCGCGGACCGCTGAAGTGGAGGCGGCGGTCTCGTCGGCGGAGTAACCCAGGCGCCCACCGAGCAACTGGGTGGAGTTGGCGGAGTAGGCCTCGCCGCTGCCGTCGGTGTAGATCGGACCGGTTCGGTTGGTATAGCGCTCGGTCGAGCCGGGCGGACCGTTCGGGTCGGCGAACTGGCCGGCATCGTTGAGGCTGTCACCGAACACGATGAACTTCGAATAGGGGTTGGGGGCGGCGTTGGCCTGGGCACAGGCCATGGCCAGCAGGCAACCGGCGATCGGTACGAACAGCGAGCGTTTGATCATGGGTAAGAGTCCGTTTTTATCTTATTTTTGTTGGCAAACGAAACGACAGTACCAAAAACTCCCGGCGTTTTGCCATGCATCCGAAACCGCGTGATTGTTTCAAAGCCCTTCGAGGGCGTCATATTGCGCGCTCCGCCCAGCTAGGCTACTGTGCCGGGACGTATGAACGAGACTTCCCCTGTGTCGATTGTCAGCAAACTTCTGGATCAAATGATCAAGGCACACGCCCGCTGGCGTTGGCGCGCCTGAACATTCTTGCCGGCCCTGCCGGACCCTGTACCGATTTGCCTTCTTTATCCGCTTGAAAGCCGCTTCGCCGGGGCAGCGCCTGCCTCGCCAAGCGCAGCATCGTGCGGGCCATTCCTGAAGGCTGTAATTAAAGTCAGTGAATTCAATAGGTTGTTTACGCCATGTTGCTGATGATCGATAACTACGACTCCTTTACCTACAACGTTGTGCAGTACCTCGGTGAGCTGGGCGCCGAGGTCAAGGTCGTGCGCAACGACGAGTTGACCATCGCCGAAATCGAAGCCCTCAAGCCCGAGCGCATTGTCGTCTCCCCCGGCCCGTGCACGCCGACCGAGGCGGGTGTCTCCATCGAAGCCATCCAGTATTTCGCCGGCAAGCTGCCGATCCTGGGCGTCTGCCTGGGCCACCAGTCGATCGGCCAGGCGTTCGGCGGCGACGTGGTACGCGCCCGGCAAGTCATGCACGGTAAGACTAGCCCGGTATTTCACGAGGACAAGGGCGTTTTCCAAGGCCTGAATCATCCGCTTACCGTCACTCGCTATCACTCCTTGATCGTCAAGCGTGAAACGCTGCCAGACTGTCTGGAACCCACGGCGTGGACCCAACGGGAAGACGGTTCGATCGATGAAATCATGGGCTTGCGCCACAAGACCCTGAACATCGAGGGTGTGCAATTTCATCCCGAGTCTATTCTCACCGAGCAGGGCCACGAGCTGTTCGCCAACTTCCTCAAACAAACCGGCGGCACGCGCTAAGGACTTTTCATGGATATCAAGACAGCCCTGAGCCGTATCGTCGGCCATCTCGACCTGAGCACCGACGAGATGCGCGACGTGATGCGCGAAATCATGACCGGCCAATGCACGGATGCGCAGATTGGCGCGTTCATGATGGCCATGCGCATGAAAAGCGAGAGCATCGACGAAATCGTCGGCGCGGTCTCGGTCATGCGCGAGCTTGCCGACAAAGTCGCCCTCAAGACCCTGGACGGCGTCGTTGACGTGGTGGGTACCGGCGGCGATGGCGCCAATATCTTCAACGTTTCCACCGCCTCGGCGTTCGTCGTCGCGGCGGCCGGCTGTACCGTTGCCAAGCATGGCAATCGCGCAGTGTCAGGCAAGAGCGGCAGCGCCGATCTGCTCGAGGCGGCCGGGATCTACCTGAACCTGACACCGGTCCAGGTGGCGCGCTGCATCGACAACGTCGGCATCGGTTTCATGTTCGCCCAGACCCACCACAGTGCCATGAAGCACGCCGCCGCGCCGCGTCGCGACCTGGGGCTGCGCACGCTGTTCAACATGCTTGGCCCGCTTACGAATCCGGCCGGCGTGAAACACCAGGTGGTCGGGGTCTTCAGCCAGGCGCTGTGCCGGCCATTGGCGGAGGTCCTGCAGCGTTTGGGCAGCAAGCATGTCCTGGTGGTCCATTCGAAGGATGGCCTGGATGAATTCAGCCTGGCGGCCCCCACGTTCGTGGCCGAACTAAAAAATGATCAGATCAGCGAGTATTGGGTCGAACCTGAAGACCTGGGCATGAAGAGCCAGAGCTTGCACGGCCTGGCGGTCGACGGTCCGGCTCAATCCCTGGAATTGATCCGCGACGCCCTCGGTCGCCGCAAGACCGAGAATGGCCAGAAAGCCGCCGAGATGATCGTGCTCAATGCGGGCGCGGCGTTGTACGCGGCGGACCACGCCAGCAGCCTCAAACAAGGCGTGGAACTGGCCCATGATGCGCTGCACACCGGCCTGGCGAGGGAAAAGCTCGAAGAGCTGGGTGCATTTACCGCCGTATTCAAAGTGGAGAACGAAGGATGAGTGTGCCAACGGTTCTGGAAAACATCCTGGCTCGCAAGGCTGAAGAAGTGGCCGAGCGCCGTGCCCGTGTCAGCCTTGCCGAACTGGAAAGCCTGGCGCGCTCGGCGGATGCGCCGCGAGGCTTTGCCCAGGCACTGGTCGACCAGGCCAAGAAGAAACAACCGGCCGTCATCGCCGAGATCAAGAAGGCTTCTCCCAGCAAGGGCGTGATTCGCGAGCATTTCGTCCCGGCCGACATCGCCAGGAGCTACGAGAAGGGTGGGGCAACCTGCCTTTCGGTGCTGACCGATGTCGATTTCTTCCAGGGCGCCGACGCCTACCTGCAGGAGGCGCGAGCGGCCTGCAAGTTGCCGGTGATCCGCAAGGACTTCATGATCGATCCGTATCAGATCGTCGAGGCGCGTGCGCTGGGTGCCGACTGCGTGCTGCTGATCGTTTCCGCCTTGGACGACGCCAAGATGGCCGAGCTGGCCGCCGTTGCCAAAGGGGTGGGCCTGGACGTCCTGGTGGAAGTCCACGACGGTGACGAGCTGGAGCGCGCCCTGAACACCCTCGACACCAAGCTGGTGGGCGTGAACAACCGCAACCTGCACACCTTCGAAGTCAGCCTGGAAACCACCCTGGACCTGCTGCCGCGGATCCCGCGTGATCGCCTGGTCATCACCGAAAGTGGCATCCTCAACCGCGCGGATGTCGAGCTGATGGAAGTCAGCGACGTGTATTCGTTCCTGGTGGGCGAAGCGTTCATGCGGGCCGAGAACCCGGGCACCGAGTTGCAGCGCCTGTTCTTTCCAGAGCGCGGCCTGCCGGTCAGCGGCTCGACGCTGGACTGAGGCCCATGTCGCCAGTGATCTCCCTGGCCGTCGAAGCGGGCCTGCAAGCCGAACAGGACCTGCTCGCCAGTATTTGCGCGGGCGATGCCGAGTTCGGCCTGCTGTTCTGGCAGCCCAGTGACCGCGCGCTGGTGATGCCGCGGCGCTTGAGTCGTCTGCCCGGGTTCGAGCACGCCAGCACGGTATCGGCCACCCATGGCTGGCCGGTACTGTTGCGTGAAACGGGCGGTGAACCCGTGCCGCAGTCCTCGGCGACGGTCAATATCGCGCTGGTCTACGCACCGCCGCGCAGCGAAGGCGATCATGGTCGCATCGAAACGGCGTACCGGCGGTTGTGCGATCCCATCTGCCAGTTGCTGGATGAGCTGGGCGGCGTGGCTTCGCTGGGCGAGGTGGAAGGGGCGTTCTGCGACGGTCGATTCAATGTCAACCTCGACGGCCGGAAAATGGTCGGCACTGCCCAGCGCTGGCGTCAAAGCCGGGGAGGGCAGCGGCCGGTGGGCCTGGTTCACGGTGCGTTGCTGCTGGAGAACGAGCGCGAATCCATGGTCGCGGCAGTCAATCGCTTCAATGAAGCCTGCGGCCTGGCGCAACGAGTGCGCGCCGAAAGCCATATCGCGTTGCATGAAAAATTCCCCGCGCCCCAGGCGCCGGAGCGGCTCGATGGGTTGTACCGGGCGTTGCTGAATGCGCTGCTTGGCGGTTAGCGCGTCCCGAACACCACCATGGTCTTGCCCTTGACGTCGACCAGGTTGCGTTCTTCCAGGTCTTTGAGCACACGACCGACCATCTCCCGCGAGCAGCCGACGATCCGGCCGATTTCCTGGCGGGTGACCTTGATCTGCATGCCGTCCGGGTGCGTCATGGCATCGGGTTGCTTGCACAGGTCCAGCAGGCAGCGGGCGACGCGTCCCGTCACGTCGAAAAAGGCCAGGTCGCCGACCTTGCGGGTCGTGTTACGCAGGCGCTGGGCAATCTGTCCGCTGAGGACGTAAAGGATGTCCGGGTCTTGCAGGGACAACTCCCGGAATTTCGCGTAGCTGATTTCCGCGACTTCACATTCGACCTTGGTCCGCACCCAGGCACTGCGCTGTTGTTCCTTGCCTGCCTGTTCGAACAACCCCAGCTCGCCGAAAAAATCCCCCGGGTTGAGGTAGGCGATGATCATTTCCCGCCCGTCGTCATCTTCGATCAGGATGGTGACCGATCCCTTGATGATGAAGAACAACGTGTCCGAACGGTCCCCGGCGCAAATGATGTTGTGCTTGGCCGGATAGCGGCGGCGCTGGCAATGCATCAAGAGCTTGTCGAGATTCTTGATCTTGAGCGTGGGAGTAATGGCAACCATGGTTGTGTCCCGAAAACTGCGCGGTATGAGGTTTGGTTTTTTTATGGGCGCGATGACAATCGCTGAAAGCTGGCAATAAGCCAGCGAGTTGGCGCCAGCTTAACAGAGGCGTTCAAAATTGATTCGAGAATTTACTTACGCCCATAGGTATCGGCGACGTAAGGCAAAAGCAGCCACCGCGAAGGGCTGTGCTAAGCTGGCGACCCTTTTTTAGACAGTGGAGTCTTGGCGATGAAGGCACGCATCCAATGGGCTGGCGAAGCCATGTTCCTCGGTGAGTCGGGCAGCGGTCACGTGGTCGTCATGGATGGCCCGCCCGATGCCGGTGGCCGCAACCTGGGTGTCCGGCCGATGGAAATGCTCCTGTTGGGCGTAGGCGGTTGCAGTAACTTCGACGTGGTCAGCATTCTCAAGAAGTCGCGCCAGGCCGTGGAGAGTTGCGAAGCGTTCCTGGAGGCGGAGCGCGCCACGGAGGATCCGAAGGTCTTTACCAAGATCCACATGCATTTCGTGGTGAAGGGGCGGGCGCTGAAGGAGGCCCAGGTCAAGCGCGCCATCGAGTTGTCTGCCGAGAAGTATTGCTCGGCCTCGATCATGCTCGGCGCCGCGGGCGTTGAAATCACCCACGATTACGAAATCATCGAGTTGGGGTGAGTCGGGGGCGCAACCTGGGCCGGCCGTCCTGCCGCTGAGGTTGGCCAGGTTCATCGTGGCAAGGGAGCCAACCCCCTCGCCACGCAACCCCTGCCTTGTCAGATCCGGTAAGTGCTCTTGGTCATGACCTTGGCCAGCAGGCTCATGCCGAACTTCACCGGGGCCGGGAAGCGGAAGCCACCGGCCTCGAGCGCGCTCTCGGCGTGGTGCTCTTCGTCCTTGCGCATCTGTTCCAGGATCGCGCGGGACTTCTCATCCTCGGGCGGGAGCTGGTCCAGGTGCTCATTCAGGTGCTTGCAGACCTGATGCTCGGTCGCGGCCACGAAGCCCAGGCTGACTTTGTCGCTGATCAACCCGGCCACCGCGCCAATCCCGAATGACATGCCATAGAACAGCGGGTTCAGGACGCTGGTATGGCTGCCCAGTTGGCGAATGCGCTGTTCACACCAGACCAGATGGTCGATTTCTTCTTCGGCGGCATGCTCCATGGCCTCGCGGACCCGGGGCAACTTCGCCGTCAGCGCCTGGCCCTGGTACAGGGCCTGGGCGCAGACCTCACCGGTGTGGTTGATGCGCATCAGGCCGGCCACGTGGCGGGTTTGCTCGTCACTGAGCTGGGCGTCCGGCTGCACGATGGCCGGCGACGGCCGATACGGTTGGCCACTGAAGGGCAGTAGCGTGCGCATCGCGGTATCGGCCTGCAGCAGCAGGCGGTCGATCGGCGAGTAGTGACGTTGGGTAGTCATGCGTACCTCCGGGAAAAAACACAGCGGCCAGTTTAACCGAATCGGCCGCCGGGGTTTTGCGTTGGGTCAGGGGTATCAACCCGGCGGCCAGTTCATCTGGCGCTGTCCCAGCACGTGCATATGAATGTGATAGACAGTCTGTCCACCGAGTTCATTGCAGTTCATCACCACGCGGAAACCTTCCTCGCAGCCCAGCTCCAGGGCCAGGCGCTGGGCGGTGAACAGGATATGCCCGGCCAGGCCTTTGTCCGCTTCGGTCAGGTCGTTGAGGGTGCGAATGGGTTTTTTCGGAATGACCAGGAAATGCACGGGCGCCTGGGGGGCGATGTCGTGGAAGGCCAGGACCTGGTCATCCTCGTAGATGATCTTCGCCGGGATTTCCCGGTTGATGATCTTGGTAAACAGAGTATCCACAGCTGTTTCTCCGTTGGGTGGGTCGAGGTCGAGTGTACTGAAGGCTCGGTCGGAGAGCCTGGGTTTTTACGTCTGGTTTATCAGCGCGGGCAACAGGCCTTGTTGGTCCTGCCGGCGAGGGTGCGGACCAGCCACCGCGTGCCCAGTCGCGGCAGGGCAGCCAGCCAGCGGTTGCGCCGTCCGGGAATGATGATGGCCACGTTCTTGTCCAGTGCGCGTACGGCGTACAGCGCCACTTCTTCGGGGCTCATCAGGTGCTTGCCTTGGCTGAGTTTCTGTTCGTCCATCTGTGCCCTGGCGAAGAAGCCGGTGCGGGTCTGGCCGGGGCAGAGCACCGAGACCTTGATCGCGCATTTTTTCAGCTCGACCCGCAGGGCTTCGGAGAAGTGCAGCACGTAGGCCTTGCTGGCGTGATAGGTGCTCATCCACGGGCCAGGATGGAATGCGGCGATCGACGCGACGTTGAGGATCTGCCCGCCACCGTGCAACGCCATGCTATTGCCAACGGCGTGGCAGAGACGGGTCAGGGCGAGGATGTTGACTTCGATCAGGTCCTGTTCGGTCATCCAGTCCTGGCCCAGGAAGGGGCCGCAGGTGCCGATGCCGGCGCAATTGACCAACAAGTCGATTTGTCGCTCGCCTTCCTCCAGCTCCAGCAGAAACCCCGAAAGCCTCAAGGGTTCGCCCAGGTCGCAGGCCCGGAACAACACCTCGACGCCGAAGCGCTGGGTCAGTTCAATTGCGATACTTTCCAGCCGATCACGCTGTCGGGCCACCAGAATCAAGTCGCGGCCGCGCCGGGCCAGCGCTTCGGCCATGGCCATGCCAATGCCGCTGGAAGCGCCAGTGATCAGTGCGTAACGGGTCATGCAGTTCTCCATCGCAACAGTCCGCCGCCAGTGGACTGGGCTGTCACCGGTACGCAGCGCGCTTATTGTTCCTCTTGTTCCTCTTCATAGTCTACAGAAGGTGAGGCGGGCTCGGCTGCCTCGACAGCGGGTTCGGCGCTGGTATCGTCGCCCGACTCACTGCTTTCGTAGCTGCTCAGGGAGCTGCTTTCGTAGTCCTGGGTAATGCTGCTGAAGGCCCCGGCCACCGCGCCGACGATCATCAGGACAATCAGGACGACCCATAGCCAGGAAAGGACCTTGACCGCGGTGCTGTTGGGCGGTGGCGGTGGGCCGTAGCGGTTGGGGCCGTCATTGCCAGGCGCGCAGATGAGCACGAGCGGGAAGACGCTGCCTACGAACGGCACCAGGTTGAGTAGCCACAGCCAGCCGGACCAGCCAAGGTCATGCAGGCGCTGGACGCTGAACTGGATGCTCACGAAGGCGAAGCCGAGGAAGACGACACCGCCCACCAAGCCGCCGACGATCATCGCCGCCAGCGAATTCGAGTCGAGGAGCCATGACAGGCTGTACCAGAAGGCGATGCCGATGATGGGCAGCATCGCCAGCGTCAGGACCATGGTCCAGGCCAGGTAGCGCAGGCGCCCGATACGGCCTTCGAAGCTGAAGGGCTTGAGGGTGCTGTAGGTGGCGAGGCGCTCGCCCACCTCGGCTCGCGGGGGTGCATAAGGGGAGACAGGGTCGAGGATTGATTCAGGGTGGCGGCCGGTGGTTTGCTGAGGCGCCTCTTGCACTTCGCCAAGGTCCAGCTGGAGGGCCGGCTCCGCTTCGATCCGGGCATCGATCCCGCTCTTGTTGAGCGCTTCCAGGTATTTCTGCGCTTCGCCTTGGGACAGGTTGCTTTTCAGCGCGACCTTGCGGCCACTGAACAGCCGCTCGATGGCGCTGACATCGCTCTTGAACAACTCGGCGAGGTTGAGTTTGGCAGTGGTGGTATCGACGCCCGGCAGCAGGGCTCCGTCGAATACGATGTTGAAACGGGTTTCACTCATGCCCGGCATCCTTGTCTCTAAATGGTTATGCAGCTGTTTTTGATCGTCGTCGGTTCAGCGTGGCCATTGCCCGCCGAGCCGCGCTGCCAGGCCGTGGGCCTGGCGATATTCGTTTTCCAGACGTGCCACCAACTCATCGACGCTGGGTAGATCATGGATCTCCCCCACGCCCTGGCCGGCGGACCACACGGTCTTCCAGGCCTTGGCTTCATCGTTGAGCGGCTTGAGCTTGGCGCCAAAGTCGACGTCGCCTTTGCCCTGCAGGGCGGCGAGGTCGAAACCGGCGTTTTCCAGGCTCTGGCGCATGAAGCTGGCCGGCACCCCGGACACTGCAGGAGTATGCACGATGTCTGCGGCTCGGGATGTGAGCAACATCTCTTTATAGGCGTCAGGCGCATGGCTTTCGCGGGTACCGATAAAGCGCGTCCCGAAGTAGGCCAGGTCGGCACCGAGTATTTGCGCAGCGAGAATCTGATGGCCGTGGTTCAGACAGCCCGCCAGCAGCAAGGTTTTGTCGAAGAACTGCCGGATCTCGGCAACCAGCGAAAAGGGGCTCCAGGTCCCGGCATGTCCCCCGGCGCCGGCCGCGACGGCGATCAGGCCATCGACGCCGGCTTCGGCTGCTTTCTCGGCATGACGTCGCGTGGTGACGTCGTGGAACACCAGGCCGCCATAGCCGTGCACGGCGTCCACCAGTTCCTTCACCGCGCCCAGGCTGGTGATGACGATCGGCACCTTGTGTTCGATGCAGATCGCCAGGTCGGCCTGAAGACGCGGATTGCTGTGATGAACGATCAGGTTGACGGCATAGGGCGCGGGATTCTCCAGGGTCGCCAAGCCCGCTTCGATTTCCTCCAGCCAGGCCTTGAAACCGCTGCTTTCGCGCTGGTTCAGCGCCGGAAAGCTGCCGACGATTCCGTTTCGACAACAGGCCAGGACCAGCTGTGGATTGGAAATCAGGAACATCGGTGCCGCCACGGCGGGCAGGCGCAGGCGTTGTTCGAGCAGAGCGGGCAGCGACATGGAGATACCCCGGATTAAAGTTGCGTCGATTGAAAGTCAGAACGGGCGAACCACGACCAGAATGACAATAGCCAGCAATATCACAACCGGTACTTCATTGAACCAGCGATAAAAGACATGGCTGCGGGTGTTCTCGCCACGGGCGAAGCGTTTCACCTGGGCGCCGCACATGTGGTGATAGCCGATCAGCAACACCACCAGCGTCAGCTTGGCGTGCATCCAGCCACCCTGGGTGAAGTACGCGCCAGCGTTCAGGCTCAGCAGCCCGATACCGAACACCAGGGTGGCGATCATCGCCGGGCCCATGATGCCGCGATACAACTTGCGTTCCATCACGCTGAAGCGCTCTTGGCTGACGCTGTCCTCGCTTTGGGCGTGATAGACGAACAGGCGGGGCAGGTAGAACAGCCCCGCGAACCAGCAGACCATGCTGACGATGTGAAGTGCCTTGAGCCACAGATAGAGCATTTTGAGTCATTCCCAGATTCACGGTAGCCCGATAGTAGAGGTTAGAGCCGCCACACGTCACCTTGGCGGTTGTCGCCGGGTCGCGCGACCCCTATCATCGACGGCTTTCCAGTGGGTTCGTTGAGGGCAGGTTTATGGTCAAGGTCGGTATCGTCGGCGGCACGGGTTACACCGGTGTCGAACTGCTGCGTCTGTTGGCACAGCATCCGCAAGCTGAGGTAGTGGTCATTACCTCGCGATCCGAGGCTGGCCTGGCCGTTGCCGACCTGTATCCGAACCTGCGAGGCCACTACGACGGCCTGGCCTTCAGCGTTCCAGACATCAATACCCTCGGTGCCTGCGACGTGGTGTTCTTCGCCACGCCCCACGGTGTCGCCCATGCCCTGGCCGGTGAGCTGCTGGCCGCCGGCACCAAGGTCATCGACCTGTCAGCGGACTTCCGCCTGCAGGACGCGCACGAGTGGGCCAAATGGTATGGCCAGCCCCACGGCGCGCCGGAATTGCTCGACGAAGCCGTCTATGGGCTGCCGGAAGTCAACCGCGAGAAAATCCGCCAGGCACGCCTGATCGCCGTGCCGGGCTGCTACCCAACGGCAACGCAACTGGGCTTCCTGCCGCTGCTCGAGGCGGGGCTGGCCGATGCCTCGCGGTTGATCGCCGACTGCAAATCCGGTGTCAGCGGTGCCGGACGTGGTGCCAGCGTCGGCTCGCTGTACTCCGAGACTTCGGAAAGCATGAAGGCCTATGCCGTCAAGGGCCACCGTCATCTGCCGGAAATCCGCCAGGGCTTGCGCCGCGCCGCGGGCAAGGACGTTGGCCTGACCTTCGTCCCGCACCTGACGCCAATGATTCGCGGCATCCACTCCACGCTCTACGCAACCGTCGTGGACCGTTCGGTGGACCTGCAGGCGTTGTTCGAAAAGCGTTATGCCAATGAACCGTTCGTGGATGTGATGCCGGCTGGCAGTCATCCGGAAACCCGCAGCGTGCGTGGTGCGAACGTTTGCCGGATCGCCGTGCATCGTCCGCAGGAAGGTGACCTGGTGGTGGTATTGTCGGTCATCGATAACCTGGTCAAGGGTGCGTCGGGCCAGGCGGTGCAGAACATGAACATCCTGTTCGGGCTGGATGAGCGCCTGGGCCTGTCCCATGCGGGGATGCTGCCCTGACAGCGATCAGACAGCGGCAGGCCTCTGGCTATATACCTGGAGCTTGCTGCCGCGCGTCTAATAGTTGACCGATTTGGTAGGAGAAGCGGATAATGCCCGCCATCACGCATTATGGCGGCGTAAACGCCGGGAGATATTCAGCATGAGCGTCGAAACCTTCACCCCCACGGCTTTGCAATTTACCCACGGTGCTGCGCACAAGGTGAAGAGCCTGGTCGATGAAGAGGGCAATGATCGTTTGAAGCTGCGCGTATTTGTTACGGGCGGCGGTTGTTCCGGTTTCCAGTACGGTTTCACTTTCGATGAGGAAGTGGCCGAGGACGACACCATTGTCGAGCGTGAAGGGGTCAGCCTAGTGGTCGACCCGATGAGCTTCCAGTACCTGGCGGGTGCCGAGGTGGATTACCAGGAAGGTCTGGAAGGTTCGCGTTTCGTGATCAAGAACCCCAACGCCACCACGACCTGTGGCTGCGGTTCTTCATTCTCGATCTGATCGCTTCAAGAAAAACGCCGCAGTGCCTCACGGCCCTGCGGCGTTTTGTTGTCCGGGATTCGTAGGATCAAGCAGGATAGATCGCGCCGAGTACGCGCAAGCCCCGGGCGCCGGTCACGCTCGGGCGGTTCCCGGGAATGCCCTGGAGGCAGCAGTGGGCCAGCCAGGCAAACGCCATGGCCTCCACCCAATCCGGATCGACGCCATACGCCGCCGTGCTGCTGACTCGGGTCTGCGGTAGCAGGCTGGCCAGGCGGCTCATCAGCGCCTGGTTGTGTGCGCCACCTCCACAAACCAGCAGCTCCTCAGTGTCCGATTGGGCATGTCGCAACGAGTCGACGATGGTCACCGCGGTCAGTTCGAGCAGGGTGGCCTGCACATTCTCGGCAGCGAAGCTCGGCAGGTGAGACAGGTGCCGGGTCAGCCAAGGCAGGTTGAATATCTCTCGCCCGGTGCTCTTGGGGCCGGTGGCCACAAAGAAGGGATCGCCGAGCAGCGCCTTCAGCAGGACGGGTTCGACGTTGCCACTGGCGGCCCATTGGCCATCGCGATCGAAGTGTTCGCCCTTTTGCTGATGTATCCAGGCGTCGAGCAATACGTTGCCAGGGCCGCAATCGAAACCGGCGACGGGTTTCCCGGACTCGATCAGGCTGAGGTTGCTGAACCCACCGACATTCAGCACGGCGCGCTTGCCAGCTCGTTCTTCGAACAAGGCTTCGTGAAACGCTGGAACCAGGGGGGCTCCTTGCCCACCGGCGGCGACATCGCGGCTGCGGAAATCGCTGACGACGCTGATGCCGGTCAACTCGCTGAGCAGCGCCGGATTGCCGATCTGCACGGTGAAGCCGCGCGCCGGCTCATGGCGAATGGTCTGGCCGTGGCTGCCGATCGCCGTGATGTCCTCGGGCTTGAGTCGTTGTTCATTGAGCAGGGCGTTGATGCCCTTCGCGGCCAGCGTGACCCAGTTCTGCTGGGCAACGGCGGAGCGGGCGATCTCATCGGGCCCGCTGCTGCACAATTCGAGCAATTCGGCCCGCAGGGAGGCGGGCATGGGAATGTAATGGGTGGCGACCAGATTGATCGCCGGGCTCAGTTCAACCAGTGCGATATCCAGGCCGTCGAGACTGGTCCCGGACATCACGCCGATATAGAGCGCCATGGCCTAGCGCTTGCTCGAGGCGAGCATGGTGGCTTTCTCTTGATCCATGCGGGCCATCAGCGGCTGGCTTTGCGCCAGGAAGCGCGCGCGCTCGGACTTGGCAATCGGATCGGCCATTGGCAGTTTCTGCCCAAGCGGATCGACATGGACGCCGTTGACCTGGAACTCATAGTGCAAGTGCGGTCCGGTGGACAAGCCGGTGGTTCCGATATAGCCGATGACCTGGCCTTGCTTGACGGTGCCGCCAGTTTTCACGCCTTTGGCAAAACCTTGCATGTGGCCATACAGCGTCCGGTAGGTGTTGCCGTGCTGGATGATCACGGTGTTGCCGTAGCCACCGCGACGTCCGGCCAGCAGGACCTTGCCGTCGCCTGCCGCCTTGATCGGGGTGCCCCGTGGCGCGGCGTAGTCAACGCCTTTGTGAGCGCGAATCTTGTTCAGGATCGGGTGCTTGCGGCCTGCGGAGAACTTGGAGCTGATGCGGGCGAAATCAACCGGCGTACGGATGAATGCCTTGCGCATGCTGTTGCCGTCGGCCGTGTAGTAGCTGCTGTTGCCCTGCTTGTTGGTGTAGCGCACCGCGGTGTACGTCTTGCCACGGTTGGTGAAGCGCGCGGACAGGATCGGGCCGTTGCCGACGCTTTTGCCGTTGACTACTTTCTGCTCGTAGATGACGTCGAACTCATCGCCCTGGCGAATATCCTGGGCGAAGTCGATGTCGTAGCCAAATACGTTGGCCATATCCATGGTCAGGCTATGGGACAGGCCGGCACGGGCGGCCGACTGCGACAATGAACTGTTGATCACGCCATGGACGTACGCCGAGCGGACGGTGGGCTTGGCGATGACGCGGTTGAATACATAGCCCTTGTCATTCTTGGTCAGGGTAATGCTTTCCAGGTCGCTCAACTTGGTGTGCAAGTTGTTCAGTTGGCCGTCTGGATTGAGTTCGAATTCGAGTTTCTGGCCGCGCTGCAGTTGAGTGAACTGCTTGGCTTGCTTGTCGCTGGCCAGGATTTCGTGGACCGAGGTCGAAGGCAGGCCCACCTTTTCAAACAGCGTGGAGAGGGTGTCGCCCTTGGCGACAATCACTTCGCGGTGATCCGGTCCTTTCTTTTCCTCGACAGCGGGCGCAGCGGCCTGGGCGGTCTCGGGAGCGTCGTCGGCGCTGTTTTCAATCTGCGCAAAAGGGGAGACGACCGGTTCGTTTGTGGCTTGGACGGCTTCGGCAGCGTCTTGTTCTTGTGTCAGTTGTTCAGCAGGGCTTTCCAGTTCAAGGCTCAGTGTCGTCTTTTTGGCTTCCACGTCACTGGAGGGGAATACCAGGAGCGCCAGGCTAAGAAGGGCGGCGATACCACTTGCGGCAAGCAGGTGGGTCTTCGGGTAAAGCGGTGGCGCTTTAGACGGTTCGGTGGTCATAGGTAATTTGACTTTTGAAAAGATGAATTGGAAAAGATGAATGACATGATGAAGATGAAATAACTGTATAAAATATAACCATATCCCCTGCGAAGCAAGCCCGCGGACGCTCTGTTCGTGGAATGGCGTCCGTGCGCCGGGCAAGCCTTGTATTTGGTACGCGATCTTGTATGGTTGGGGCCCTTTGAATCTGAGCCTTGCGGGTCTGTTATGAAGTCGGTTGAAGAGCAGCTAGCGCTGATCAAACGTGGTGCGGAAGAACTGTTGGTCGAGTCCGAGCTGGTCGAAAAGCTCAAGCGCGGGCAGCCGCTGCGTATCAAGGCCGGTTTCGACCCGACGGCGCCAGACCTGCACCTGGGGCATACCGTACTGATCAACAAGCTGCGCCAGTTCCAGGAGCTGGGGCACCAGGTCATCTTCCTTATAGGTGACTTCACCGGGATGATCGGCGATCCGAGTGGCAAGAGCGCTACCCGTCCACCGTTGACCCGCGAGCAGGTCCTCGACAACGCCGAGACCTACAAGGCCCAGGTTTTCAAGATTCTCGATCCGGCCAAGACCGAAGTCGCGTTCAACTCCACCTGGATGGACAAGATGGGGCCGGCGGACTTCATTCGCCTGACTTCCCAGTACACCGTGGCTCGTATGCTCGAGCGCGATGACTTCGATAAGCGCTACACCACCAACCAGCCTATCGCCATCCATGAGTTCCTCTACCCGCTGGTGCAGGGGTACGACTCGGTCGCATTGCGGGCCGACGTTGAGTTGGGTGGTACGGACCAGAAGTTCAACCTGCTGATGGGGCGTGAGCTGCAGCGCGGTTATGGCCAGGAAGCTCAGTGCATCTTGACCATGCCGTTGCTCGAGGGGCTGGATGGCGTGAAGAAGATGTCCAAGTCGTTGGGCAACTACGTCGGTATCCAGGAAGCGCCGGGCGTCATGTACGGGAAATTGGTCTCCATTCCGGATGCGCTGATGTGGCGTTACTTCGAATTGCTCAGTTTCCGTTCCATGGAAGAGATCAATGCCTTCCGTGCCGATGTCGAGGCGGGAGCCAATCCGCGAGATATCAAGATCAAGCTGGCCGAGGAGATCGTTGCCCGTTTCCATGGCGAAGAGGCGGCGGCCAATGCCCATCGTGCGGCAGGTAATCGCATGAAGGATGGCGAGTTGCCGGACGATCTGCCGGAGATCGAGCTGACGGCGACCGAGGATATGCCGATCGCCGCCGTGCTTAATAAAGCCGGCTTGGTCAAGAACGCAGCCGTCGCCCGTGATCTCCTGGGTTCGGGTGGTGTGCGTATCGATGGTGAAGTGGTTGATCGCGCCTTCCTATATAAGCTGGATGCTACTCATGTATGCCAGGCTGGCAAGAAGGCTTTCGCGCGCATCACGTTGAAATCCGAGTAAAGCTGAAAAAGGTGTTGACGGCAGATTTCAGACGTCTATAATTCGCCCCACTTCCGGCGCAGTCGAAACGGAAAACTCCTTGAGTTTCAATGAGTTAGATGATTTTCGACAGCGCAGGGCTTCAGTTCATCGAAGTCCGGAAGCGCTGGAAAAAGAGGTGTTGACAGCAGCGAACAACGCTGTAGAATTCGCCTCCCGCTAACGAGAGATCGGAAGCGCAAGTGGTTGAAGTTGTTGATGTTTCCCAAGGGAAACTTTGAAAAACTTCTAAAATAACCGCTTGACAGAAACACCAGGCGCTGTAGAATGCGCGCCTCGGTTGAGACGAAAGAATCAACCACCGCTCTTTAACAACTGAATCAAGCAATTCGTGTGGGTGCTTGTGGAGTCAGACTGCTAGTCAACAGATTATCAGCATCACAAGTTACTCCGCGAGAAATCAAAGATGTAACCAACGATTGCTGAGCCA
>NZ_JAUQOP010000060.1 GCF_030580855.1 Pseudomonas citrullilanati
CCCCCGCCCGCGCCCCCCCCCCCCCCCCCCCCCCCCCCACCCCCCCCCCCCCCCCCCCCCCCCCCCCCCCCCCCCCCCGGCCCCGCGCCGCCCCCCCCCCCCCCACGATAAGTGTTCACTCCCCCACAGTTGGCCTATGCTGCCCAGCATGACGCCGCTTCATACATGAGGGATGCCCGATGTTTTATGTGCAACGCGATGCACAAGGCCTGCTGGTGCGCGTAGAAGCCATCGCCTATGCCGAGGCCACCGAAACCCTGCCGGCCGACAACCACGAGATCCAGGACTGGTTTGCCAACCAGGCGGTGGAAAACAGCCTCAAGCAACTCAAGCAGAGCGACCTGGAGATGATCCGGGTACTCGACGACTTGATCCAGGTGCTGACCAGCAAAGGCGTCATCCGCGTCACCGACCTGCCAGCGGCGGCCCAGGCCAAACTGATGGACCGCAACCAGGCACGGGTCGCCCTGGGCGGGCTGAGCCGACTGATCGATGATGATGAGAAGGGGTTGATCTAGGCCTGTCGCCTGGATTGACGCATTCCGGGCAGGTACGAAATCCTGTGGCGAGGGGATTTATCCCCGCTGGACTGCGAAGCAGTCCTAAAAGCAGTCGCTTTGGTGTATCAGGCTGTTCACCTTCAATCCTTCAGGGGCCGCTACGCAGCCCAACGGGGATGAATCCCCTCGCCACAGGGGTTTTGGGTTGTGAGGGCTACCGCCTTCGCGAGCAGGCTCGCTCCCACGATCGGGGCACAAAGCCTCACCCCCAGCGCTTGGGCTCCCCAACCAATTGCCCTTGCACCCCAAACAACCCCATCTCCCGAATCACCGCCAGCTCCCCCTCGGTTTCCACCCGCTCGGCGATCAACGGCAGGTCGATGCTGTGGGCCGCACGCTGGATGGCCTCGATGAACAGGCGCTTGTCGCTCTCCTGATCGATGGCGCGGATATAGCTGCCGTCGATCTTCAGATAGGCCAACCCCAACCGCGACAAGTTGCCGATCATGCTGAACCGACCGCCAAAGCGCTGCAGGCTCAACGAGAACCCCAGCTCGCGCAGCTGCCGGGTCAATTGCTCCAGCACCGCTTGTTCCGGCAATTGCTCCTCACCGATCTCCAGGGTCAGGCGCGGGCCGAGGTTGGCGTGCGCCCGCAGGATTTCAAAGACCTTGTTCAACGCCTGCGGGTCGCCCAGGGTCGCAGAGGACAGGTTCAACGCCAGGGACTGGTCGTGCCCGGCCATTTGCCTGAGCACTTGCTCGAGCATCAGGCGGTCCAGCCGCGCCGTCCAGCCGAAGCGCTCCAGCCAGGGCAGGAAACGCCCGGCGGGGATGGTCTGGCCCTGTTCGTCGAGCAACCGCGACAAGACTTTGTAATGCAGCACCATGGCGGTGTCCTGGGCCGCCACCACCGGTTGGAAATACAACTCGAAACGCTGTTGGCTCAGGGCCTGGTCGAGCAACGTGTGCCAGGCGTGGTGGTCGTCGCCCACGCGGGTGACCGCGCTGTGGTCCAGGCAGGCCCAGCTCGGCTCGCCCTGGCTTTCGGCCTGGGCCAGGGCCTGGTCGCCGAGTTGGAGCACGGCTTGCGGCGAGTCGCCGTGGACGAAAGGGGCCAGGCCGATGGAAGCCACCGATGCCACGTCGGTCGCGCCGGTGGCGTGCAGGCTCGACAGTGCGCTTTCCAGGTTCTGCGCCAGTTGCAGCGCTTCCTCGCGCACCAGGCCCGGCGCCAGCACGGCGAATTCGCCGCCCCGGATACGGGTCACCAGGTTCTGGGTTTCCGGGTAGCGGGCGCTTTCACGCAGCAATTGCTCGCCCACCGCCTGGAGCAATTGGTCCGTGCGCTGGCCGCCGAGGCGCTGGTTCAAGCCGGCCAGGTCCTTGACCCGCAACAACAGCAGGTAACCGGAGCTGGCCTGCTCCGGGTTGCTCACCCGGGCATTGAGCTGCATTTCGAAATAGCGCCGGTTGGCAAGCCCGGTGAGGTTGTCCTGATACGACTCCACCCGCAGTTTCTCGCTGCGCTCGGCCTGCTCATGGAACAGCGCCTTGAGCTTCTCCACCATCTGGTTCATCGCCTGGACCACGCGGCGCAGTTCAGGCGTGCGCGGCAGCTCCGGCAAGCTCAGGAACTCGCGCCGGGCAATGGCGTGGGACTGGTGCACCATGTAATCCAGCGGTTTGAGCTGGCGGCGCAGCAGCAAGGCCCCCAGCACCGCACTGACGGCGCCGCACAACAACAACCAGCCCAGGCTGCCCAGTGCGCTCTGCCACAGCTTGGCGAGGGCGAACATCGGGTGGCTGACCACTTCGACCCGCGCCGCCTGTTCCCAACCGCGGCTGACAATCGCATCGCCCCCCGCCGGCTCCAGGCCGATGAGCTTGACGAACCACTGCGGTACGCTGCCGGCGTCCGGGGTGCCGGTGCGCTCGACCAGGGTCTTGTCGGTGGCCACGTCGACCACCCGGATGCTGGCGTAGTAGCCGCTGTCGAAGATCGAGCTGACCATCAACTCCACCATCGCCGGGTCATCGATGTTCGGCGTCAGCGACAACGCCAACGCCGTGGCCGCGTCCTGGGCGTGGGAGCGCAACTGGTTGACGTACTGGGTCCGCGAGCTCTCGAGGCTGACCATGAAGCTGCCACTGAAGGCAACCACCAGGAACAGACAGATAGCGATCAACAGCTGTTTGAACAAGGACATCTGAGCGCGCGCTCCTAGTTAGTCGTCTCGACCGGAAAACCTTCGGCCTGCATTTTTTTCAACACATCCTGCCACCGGGACAGGCGCTTGGTATCACCCACTTTCTTGTTGCCCTTGGCGCCCGGCAGCCACAGCCCTTCGGCATTGAAAGAGTAGACCGGCAACAGGTCGGTCCGCTGGCTGGCCGGCTGGATGCCGTCGATCAAGCTATCGAGTACCAACGGCATCGCCTCGGGCGTGGCGTAATAGGTCAGCACCATGTGCGCACGGTTCTGGCGCAACGCCTTGACGTAGGTGATGCGCAATTTGTCACTGGAAACCCCGAGATGGCGCAGGCTGAAGTACTTGGCGATGGCATAGTCCTCGCAATCGCCGGCACCCTTCCACAAGGCCTGGATCGGGGTTTCCCAGTAATCCACCTCATGCCACAGGTCGATGTCTTCCACGTAGCGCACCTGCTTGTTGAAGAACAGGTTCACCACCTTGAGCTGTTCCAGTTCGGGAATCTGCTTCTGGGTCGCCAGCAATTGCTGCCAGGCATCGATGCGTTGCTGCCCCTGTCCCAGCGGCCCGTAGAGCGCCTGGGCCCGCCGGCTGATCTGCGCGAAGTCCCAGTCCGCCTGCAGGCCGCCCAGCATGAGGCCGGCCAGCAAGACTGCCGAACACAACCAACGCAAGGACCTGGGAACAGGGAAAGGTGCAGCCAAGGGAAATACGTCCGAAAAGGGCCGTTGGAAATCGTTGGATGGTGAAGCCTGGCCCGGCAAAAGACAATGGCAGGATGCAATCGCCCCAAGCAGACTAAACTCTAGTTCAGGATCCGACGCCACAAGTCTTTGACGGCCTGCGAAGCTGTTATTAATGTTCCCTTGGATCCATTCTCCACTACTCGTCAGGATGCGTTGTCGTGACCCAGAAGCCCAGACCGCTCAGCACTATCCAGGTCAACGGACCCATTCCCGCTGACAAGGCACGTTCGATCATCGAAGAATCCCTGCGCGAAGCCATTCTCGACGGGCGACTGCCCAGCGGCACGGCCCTGCGCCAACAGGAACTGGCCGACCTGTTCGGCGTGAGCCGCATGCCAGTGCGCGAAGCGTTGCGCCAGCTCGAAGCGCAATCGCTGCTCAATGTGGTCCAGCACAAGGGCGCGGTGGTGGCGCCGTTGATCACCAACAACGCGGTCGAGACCTACGCCCTGCGCTCGGTCCTGGAAGCCTTCGCCTTACGCCTGTCCATTCCGCTGCTGGACGCCGACGACCTGGCCCAGGCCGCCCGCTACATCGAGCTGTTGGAAGCGCAAACCGACCACGCCGAGATCGGCAAGCTCAACCGGTTGTTCCACATGTCGCTTTACCACAAGGCGCCCAACGCCAAGCTGCTGGACCTGATCGAGCACGAACTCAACGAAGAGGAGCGTTTCCTGCGCTTTCACTTGTCGTCCATGGGCTTGGGCAAGCTGACCCAGGACGACCACCGTGCCCTGCTTGAAGCCGCGACGGCCAGAGACATCGATACCGCGGTCAGCCTGTTGGAGCAGCACCTGGAAAAAGCCGCCGTCACCATACGCCGCTACCTGGAACAAACGTCGAACGCGTGAGCCTGCGCCGGCGATCAGGCCGGCGTATTAATTTCTTACATATCCTTCCTACCCACCGAATGACCTGCGCGGCGCGGCATGGCTGCGGCCGCGACACCTCGCCTTCTCAGTCCAATGGCACTGCCATCGATTTGGGCTCACTCTTGCGTTTGTCGATTAAAAGAACAGACCTGTCGCAGTCAGTGCCTGGCTGAAACCAGGCGAATCGAAGCCCACACGCAAGGAGCGTCGTCCAACCGGCGGGATGATCGGATGTCCGACCGTCGTCCCCCTTAAACATAAGACTTTCTAACTTCCCGATCCCTGAAGTGCTCCGAGTGAGGCATTCACTCGATTGATTCGATTCTGATCGTTATCCATCGGAAGGAGCTTCTTCGCCTCAATAAAACTTAGTTCCAAAGTTTTAATAACTTCCCTCGCGCCCGATAAATACTCAACTTTAAATAATTAAAAAATAACTTGCCGCGCACTTGTTTCGTGTATTAGTTTTTTATTCGCCGGATTGTTACCGGCTGTTTAAACGCGCAACAACGCCTGTATACAGGCACTAAAGACCCGCAATACGTACAGTAAGCGAATGCTTGAGCCACTTGGGTAATTCATGGATTCCGGTTCAGGCACCCGCTCGCCTATCTGAAAGATTCGAGCCACCTGCCGGACAACTATCATTGATGAGGACGTTCCAATGCAGCCCACCAAAGAACAACTATCTCTGAAAAAACACGAACTTGGCCAACACCCGGTTTTTTCTGAAATAACATCAATTGATCTGCTGCGCCGCTTTATGGAAAGCCATGTATTCGCGGTGTGGGATTTCATGTCCCTGACCAAGCGCCTGCAACGGGAACTGACCTGTGTCCACCTGCCCTGGTTGCCACCGGCCGACCCGCACTCGGCTCGCCTGATCAACGAAATCGTCCTGGGCGAAGAGTCGGATGATCGCCCTGGCGCCGGCTATTGCAGCCATTTCGAGCTGTACCTGGACGCCATGCGCGAGGTCGGCGCGGACACCCGCGCCATCGAGCGATTCATCACCCTGCAACAGGAAGGCGTGAGCCCCGAGACCGCGCTGGAAAGCGTCGAAGTCGAGCCCGCGGCGGCGCGATTCGTTCGCCAGACCCTGCACACCGCCCTGCATGCGCCGGCCCACAGCGTGGCTGCCGCGTTCGTGCATGGCCGCGAGAGCGTCATCCCGCAGATGTTCCAGCGCATGCTGGACGCCTGGGGCATCGGCCTGGACCAGGCGCCGACCTTTCGCTACTACCTGCAGCGGCACATCGAGGTGGACTCCGAAGACCACGGCCCGGCGGCGGAGAAACTGCTGGCGCGGCTGATCGACGGCGACCCGCAGCGCGAGACCGAAGTGCTGGCTGCCGCGCTCGCCGCAGTGCACAGCCGCGCGGCCCTGTGGGATGGCCTGCGCGCAAGCATGACCCAAGCGGTCGCGCAGGTGACCCCATGAACGCCGTCGCCTATCAATCGTTCGCCGACGCCTGGGAAAGCCGCGCCACGATCCGCACCCGGCCACGGCGGCGGGTCGAGGACGACGACAAGCTGATCTTCCCCATGAGCCGCCAACCGCTGGTGCACAGCCAGACCTTCCTCCGCCACTGTGCGCCGCTGCGCGATTTCGTGCTGGTGCAGAGCCTGTACAAGTTCATCAACGACGTGGTGATTTTCGAGACCGAGCTGGTGGACCACACCGCCCGACGCATCGCCAAGAATCGCTTCGGCATCGAGTTTCCGTTCCCCTGTCGCTACGACGCGATGACCGTGGTGGTGGACGAGGATTACCACGCACTGGTGGCGATGGACTTCATGCAGCAGACCATCGACATGACCGGCATCACGCCGATTCCCTTGCCCACGCAGATCGAACTGAGCCGGGCAATTCCGGCGACCCTGGCCCGGGCGCCGGAGCATTTGCTCAGCGCCGTGGAGCTGATCTGCATCGCCATCGCCGAAAACACGGTGACCAACGAAGTCGCGGCCTTCGCCCGGGATGATTCGGTGAAGGCTTCGATCAAGGGCCTGATGGCCGACCACTTGCTCGATGAAGGCCGGCATTCGGGGTTCTGGACCCGGCTGGTGCAGATGTACTGGCGCACCGCGCCGGAGGAGGATCGCGCCGCAATCGCACAGCTGATGCCCGGCTTCATCGCCGAGTACCTGGCGAGCGACCTGCAGCAGGCGTTCGATTTCGAGCTGATCGCGCACCTGCCCGTCGACGAATCGGTCCGCCAGGCCCTGCGCGAAGACGCCAGCGCGCTGGCCTACCCCATCAATCGCTTCCATCCGCTGGTGGGCAATATCACGCGGTTCTTTCGCGGCAGCTCGATGCTCGCGTCCCCCTGCGTGCGTGACGCCCTCGCCGATTACCTGACCCCATGAGGAGCTTTCAATGAGACGCCTCGACATTGCAGTGCCTGGCAGCAGCCAGGCCATGGCCGAACTGGCCAAGGAACTGGAATTGCACGGCCATGGTGTGGTGGATCTTCGCTCATCGGCCGCGCCCGTCGCGGTCGATCTGTTGATCGATGACGGTACGGTGCCATGCGCCCTTGAAGCCCGCGTGCGCCTTGAAGTGCGCGTGGCCCTGCGCAGGCTACCCGACGAGCCCTTGCCGCGACCGACCGTGGTCATTCGCGACAGTCGCCAGCGGTTGTTAGGCCTGGCGCCGATCGCTCCGGAAGGCTCCGGCAACGGTCAATCCTTGCGGTTGCGCACGCAGGCGACAGTGGTCGAGCAGGTGGCGCAGCTGGCCAGCCAGTTCTCGCGGGATGAAACCTGTTTCGAACACTGGCCGACGGTGCAGGGCGACACCCTCGCCGAGCCGTTGCAAGGGCTCGATGCGCTGGAGCCGCTGGCGTTCGAGCACCGCCTCAACCGACCGCCCATGCCCTGGCTGCTGGCCGCCGCCGACGTGCCGGTGATGCACGACATCGAGCAGCGCATGCTTGACGACGGCACGCAGCCGGCGCTGTGGGTCGACGGACACTTCATCGACTACAAGGCCTTGCGCAGCCTGGCGCTGCGGGTGCAAGAGCCGATGCTGGAAATACTGCAGAACGCCGAACCCGTGGGAGCAAGGCTTGCCCGCGATGAGGGCACCGATGCGCTCAACCAAACCGCGTCATCGTTCATCGGGGGCAAGCCTTCCTCCCACAAGGTGATCGGTGTCTGCGTGCCCAAATCCGCGCACCTGTATGCGGCGATCCTGGCGGTATTGGGGTGCGGGGCGGTGTACTTGCCGCTGGACCCGCAGCACCCGGCGCAACGTCGGCGCTTCATCCTGGAGAACGCCAAGGCGGACCTGCTGCTGCATGCCGGCGACAGTGACTTGGGCGAACTCGCGTTGCCGACGCTGGATGTGCTGCGATTGCCGACCCCCCGGCCCGGTTTCCCGGCTTCGTTGCTCCGGCGCGCGGTGAAAGGCGACGAGCCGGCTGTGGCGATCTACACCTCCGGTACCACCGGCCAGCCCAAGGGGGTATTGCTGAGCCATCGCAACCTCAGCCACTTCTGCGCGTGGTACGGCGATTACGTCGGGTTGCAGCGCGACAGCCGGGCACTGCAGTTTTCCACCATCAACTTCGATGCATCGCTGCTGGATATCCTGCCCACGTTCATCCACGGCGCCCTGTTGGTGGTGCCCAGCGAAGACCACCGGCGCGACCCGCAGCAGTTGGTCGCGCTGATGCACGCCCGACAGGTCACCCACGCCTTCCTGCCGCCGGCGCTGTTGAGCGTGATGCCGCTCGACGAGCCCTTGGGCCTGTCGCACCTGATCACCGGCGGAGACGTCTGCGAACCGTTCGTGATCGAGCGCCTCGCGCCCCAGTGTGCGTTCCACAACATCTACGGCCCGACCGAAACCACGGTGCTGGCGACCACGCGGCCCTTCGCTGTCGGCGACAGCAACCGCAACCTGGGCGCCCCCATCGCCAACGCCCAGGTGCTGATCCTGGACGAGCACCGGCAACCGGTGCCCCAAGGCTCGCCCGGCGAGCTGTACATCGCCGGGCCCGGGGTTGGCCTGGGTTATCTCAACGATCCGACGCTGACCGCTGCCCGTTACCTCGACCTGGCGCTGCCGGCCGGGCAAACGGTGCGGGCCTATCGCACCGGCGATATCGGCCAGTGGACCGACAACGGCATCGAGCTCTGCGGCCGTCGGGATAACCAGGTGAAGATCCGCGGTTTCAGGGTCGAGCCGGAAGAAATCGAACACTGCCTGCGCGAGCGCCAGCTGTTTCGCCAGGTGGCGGTGGGCGTGGATGAGCGGCGGCGGATCCTGGCGTTCCTGGTGCATCCCGAGGAGGAGCGCCCCGGCGCCGCACTCCAGGCCTTGCGCGAGCATGTGCAGGATTCGTTGCCCAGCTACATGCACCCGGTGGCCTACGTCGAACTGCCGAGCCTGCCCTATACCAGCAACGGCAAGGTGGACCGCCGCGCCTTGCTTGCGATGTCGGTGCAGGTCCAGGCCGGCGGCCCGCGACGACAACCGCAAACCCCGCTGGAGACGCAGCTGCAGCAGCTGTGGGCGGACTTGCTGGAACTGCCGGCCGAAGACATCGCCACGGATGAGAGTTTCTTCAACCTGGGCGGGCATTCGATCCTGCTGTCGCAACTGTTGCTGGGCATTCGCCAGGCGTTCGGGCGCAGCTTGTCGATCAACCGCTTCATCGAGGCGCCGACGCTGCTGACCTTGGCGAAGTTGCTCGACGGCCCCGAGCAGAACGAAACGTCGACCCTCAGCCCCCAGGCATTCATCGATGCCGAGGCCGAGCTCAACCTCGATCCGCTGCCCATCAGCCAGTGCGGTGACGTGCACAAGGTCGTGGTGACCGGCGCCAACAGCTTTCTCGGGGTGCACATCGTCGAGGCATTACTGGCCTGGGGCGCCACCGAAGTCGCCTGCCTGGTGCGCGCCAGCGCCGGGCAAAGCGCGGCGCAACGCTTTGCCCGGGCCTTGCAGGACAACCACTTGACCCACCTGGACCTGAGCCGTGTCAGCGTCCATGCCGCCGACATCACCCAACCGCAACTGGGCCTGCCGGACGACGTCTACGCCCGTATCGACCGCACGTTCGGGGCACTGGTGCACAACGCCGCCCACGTCAATCATGTGCTCGACTACGAGTCGTTGGCGCGGGACAACGTGGAGCCGATTTTCGAATGCCTGCGCCTGTGCGAGGGGCGCAGCAAGAAAATCTTCAACTTCGTCTCCACGCTGTCGGCGTCCAGCGCCCTGGATGCCGACGGCCAGGTGCTGGAACAACCCGCCGCGCCCACGCCGCCGATCTACATCAAGAATGGCTACAACCTGTCCAAGTGGGTCGGCGAACGGATCCTGCAACGGGCCCGGGAGCGCGGCGTATGGGTCAACCTGTTTCGCCCCGGCAACATCAGCTTCAACAGCCAGACCGGGGTCTGCCAGCCCCACAAGAACCGCCTGATGCTGATGCTCAAGGGGTCGATCCAGCTTGGCCAGGTGCCCGACCTGTCGCTCAATTTCGACCTGATGCCGGTGGACTTCCTGGCCCGCTTCATCGCCTTCCACGCCAGCCGTTACCAGCCAGCGCAGGCGGTGTTCAACCTGCACAACCCCGAGCCGTTGAGCTGGGATGCCTATGTGGCGTCGTTCCGCGACAGCGGCCGGGAGTTTTCCCTGGTGAGCGTCGCCGACTGGCAACGGCAACTGGGCCGGGTCGATGCCAACAACGCGCTGTTCGGCGTTCTGGGTTTCTACCTCAACGGGTTCGAGGAGGACATCGGCGACATCTCGCTGATCCGCCATGACAACGCCCGGACCGGCGTGCGGCAGATGGGCGCTCGCTACCCGGAAAAATCCCCGGACCTGCTACGGCGCGGCGCCGACTATCTCAAAGCCATCGATTTCATCTGAAGCAATCCAACCCAAGCAAGGAGCAAGACCATGAATGCATTTCAACCCGACACCCTGATCAAGAATCCTCAAGCCTGCCAGGTCGAAACCTCGGTGGAGGTAGCGGCCGACGCGGCACAGGTCTGGGAATTGGTGGGTGACTTTGGCGGTTTCAACCGTTTCATTCCGGCGCTCGAACGTATCGAAATGACCGGAGAAGGCGTGAGGTCGCTGCGCAAGAAGTTCTTCGCCGATGGACAAAACCTGGTGGTGGAACAGCTCAACAGCCGCGACGACCAGGCGATGCACATGACCTGGACACTGATCTACAACACCCTGGGCATCGACAACCTGTGGGCGGCCATGCGCGTCGAGCCATTGGCGGATAACCGTTGCCGCGCCACCTGGACGATCATCGCCGACCACACCGACGCCCACACCCCATCGGGCTTCAGGGACTTCCTGCAAGGCTTCGCCGATGAGGCGATGGGCAAGGTGCAGGGGATGTTCAAGTAAGCGCCAATCCCTGGTGGGCGCGGGCTTGCTCGCGATGGCGGAGGGTCAGGCAATGAATGAGTTGTCTGGGCGGCCGTCTTCGCGGGCAGGCCCGCTCCCACATTGAATTGAGGGAACCCAGCATCCAGGCTCACTCCCAACCCCCTGTGGGAGCGAGCTTGCTCGCGATGGCGGAGGGTCAGGCAATGAATGAGTTGCCTGGGCGACCGTCTTCGCGGGCAGGCCCGCTCCCACATTGAATTGAGTGAACCCAGCATCCAGGCTCACTCCCAATCCCCTGTGGGAGCGAGCTTGCTCGCGATGGCGTCAGCCCAGCCCTCGCCACAGGGAGTGGGGTAGGCTTGCGACTGGGTCAGATCTTGAAGCTGTCCACCAACTGCTTCAGGCGATTGGCCTGTTGGGACAAGGCATCGCAATCCTTCAGGGTTTCATTGAGGTTGGCCACGCTTTGCTGGTTCAGCAGGTTGATGTGGCTGACGTCCATGTTGAGGGTTTCCACCACCGCGGTCTGTTCTTCGGTGGCCGCGGCGACCGATTGGTTCATCCCGTCGATCTCGCCGATGCGCTGCGTCACGCTGATCAGGCGCAGGCCGGCCTGGTTGGCGACTTCCACGCTTTCTTCGCTGGAGACCTGGCTCGCGTTCATGGTGGTCACCGCTTCACGGGAGCCGACCTGCAGCGAGGTGATCATCTTGTGGATTTCTTCCGCCGATTCCTGGGTGCGGTGCGCCAGGTTGCGCACTTCATCGGCCACCACCGCAAAACCACGCCCGGCTTCACCGGCACGAGCCGCTTCGATGGCCGCGTTCAGGGCCAGCAGGTTGGTTTGCTGGGAGATGCCCTTGATCACGTCCAGGATGTGGCCGATGTTGTCGGTGCTGGCGTTCAGGGTCTCGATCTGGGTGCAGGACAGGCTGATCTTCTGCGACAGCTCGGTCATGGCCTGGATGGTTTTTTCCACCACCTGGCGGCCATCGTCGGCCTGTTCGCTGGCGCCACTGGCCTGTTGCGAGGCGTCGGCGGCATTGCGGGCGATTTCCTGGGTCGCGGCGCCCAGTTGGTTGATCGCCGCCGCCACGCTGTTGGTGCGGGCGCTCTGCTCGTCCGAGTCCACGAGCGAGGCGTTGGACGAGGACATCACCCGCTGCGACAGGTCGTGCACCTGGCGGGTGGCGGAAGAGACTTCGCAAATCGAGGCATGGATACGCTCGACGAACTGGTTGAACGAGCCGCCCAATACGGCGAACTCATCCTTGCCTTGCACCACCAGGCGACGCGTCAGGTCGCCCTCACCCTGGGCGATGTCCTGCATGGCGCGGCCCATGGTGGTCAGCGGACGCATCAACACCTGGATCAACAGGCTCAGCAACAAGGCGATGGCCGCCACCGCGACAAACATCGCGATCAGGGCAGAGGTGCGGAACTGGCTCAGCGGCGCGTAGGCCTTGGCCTTGTCGATCGACAGGCCGATGTACCACTCGGCACCCGGCAGCCCGGTGACCGGGGTAAACGAAAGGATACGGTCCTGCCCGTTCAACTCGACGTCCTGGGTTCCCTTGCCGATGCGCACCGGCGTGCCCGGGTAGATGTCCTTGAGGTTCTTCATCACCTGGTCCTTGTCCGGGCTGACGATCACTTGACCGTCGCCGCTGACCAGGAAGGCATGGCCGATACCGCCGAAATCCACCGAGTTGATGATCTTCACCAGGGTATCCAGGCTCAGGTCGCCGCCCACCACGCCCAGCAGTTCACCGTTTTTCTTCACCGGCAAGGCGATGGTGACCACCAGGCCACCCACGGCGGCCGAATACGGCGGGGTCAGCATGGTTTTATCGGCGATGACCGCCTGCTTGTACCAAGGCCGCTGGCGCGGGTCGTAGCCGTCGGGCATCTTGGCGTCAGGGCGCTGGGTGAACACACCGTTGGCCTGGCCCACGTAGGTGAACTGGAAATTGGAGGTCAGCGCCGGTTGGTCGACCAGCCCCGCCAGGTCGGCGCTGGCACCCTGATGCGCGATGTTCTGCCCCAGGCTCTCCAGCACCAGCACACGCCCGCTCATCCAGTTCTGAACGCTGCTGGCCGTGAGGTCGCCGGATTGTTCGATGGAGGATTCGAGGCTGCGGCCGATGGTGTTGCGTTGCAGGTAGTCGTTGTAGAGCGTGAACAGGGCAAACGCCAAGACCACCACACCAGAGGCGGCCAGAAGGATTTTGTGGCTGAACTTCAAATTCATCGACGAGGCTTCTTATGCAGGGAGTGGGGTTGCGTTCCGGTTGCAACGATCCATGTAACAGCGCGGGCGGGACAGGGGTCCGCTCCACTTTGGTGCACGCATATCAAGCTGTCGGCCAGACGCCGGAAAAAATGAGCGCGACTTGGAAACGGACGACGGAAGGCACAGCGGCGCGAACGGTGGTTGCAAATTCACCGGGCCATGATGACAATGCGACCTATTATCATTTGTAACACCAGGCCCGTCGCGTTCATGTCATCTCCCGAGTTTGCAGTACAGGCGCTCTACAGCAATCATCACGGCTGGCTCAATACCTGGTTGCGCACCCGGTTGGGCAATGCCGCCGATGCGGCGGACCTGGCCCAGGACACGTTCGTCCGCCTGCTGCAACGCAGCGAGCGCGTGGAGCTCAAGGCGCCGCGGGCATTCCTGCGCACCATCGCCCAAGGCCTGGTGATCGATCATTGGCGGCGCGAAGAAATCGAGCGCGCCTACCTCGAGACCATCGCCCACCTGCCGCCCGCCGAAACCCCGGGCGCCGAAGCCCAGGCCTTGATCCTGGAGCTGCTGGAAGCCATCGCGCGGATGCTCGAAGGCCTCAAGCCGAAGGTCCGCAAAGCCTTTGTCCTGGCCCAGTGCGAGGGCCTGACCTACAAACAGATCGCCGAACAGATGGGCATTTCGTTGCGCTCGGTGGAGCGGTATGTCGCCGATGCGCTGTACCACTGCTATGTGTTGCGCTATGAAAGCTGAGCCGGTGGATAACGGCCGGGGCCATCGCAATGGCCCGTCGCAACAAGTGGTCAGGCACGCGATCGATTGGCTGCTGCGCCTGCGCAACCAGGGCCCCGATCCCGCCCTGCGCCAACAGTGCGACGCCTGGCGCGCCGCCGACCAGGCCCATGAACTGGCCTGGCAGCGGGTGCAATCGCTGCACAGCGAGCTGACCACGAACCTGCGGGCCGTGCCCGGCGTCCACACCGCGCTCGACACCCTGGAAAACAGTGCCCGACGCCTCGCCCGTCGCCAGGCCCTGAAGCTGCTGTCGGGCGTGGTGCTGGTGGGTGGCGTCGCCTGGCTGGGCAAGACTGCGCCATGGCAACCGTGGAGTGCGGACTTCGCCACCGCCACGGGTGAACGACGCGGTTTCCAGCTGCCGGACGGCACCCGCCTGGAACTCAATACCCACAGCGCCGCCAACCTGGATTTCAACGCCGAGCATCGCTGGGTGACCCTGGTACGCGGTGAAATCATGCTCACTTGCAGCCGCGATCCCCAGCGGCCCTTACGGGTCCAGAGCCGCCATGGCCTGTTCGAGACCGTGGAAGCACGCTTCGTGGTGCGCCAGGACAGCGACTGCACGCGCTTGAGCGTCATTCGCGGCACCGTGGCGATCCGCTCCCACGCCAGCGACAGCGGTGCGCCCATCCAGGTGACTGCGGGGCAAAGCTATGTGGTCACCCCGTCGACGGCGATACAGGCGCCACCGCCGGACATGGACGCCGACGCCTGGACGAACGGGTTGATCGTCACGCGCGACATGCGCCTGGAGGACTTTCTCAATGAGGTGGGCCGCTACCGCCCGGGCGTCCTGAAGTGCGCGGCGGCCATCGCCGATCTGCGTCTGTCGGGGGTGTTCCGCCTGGAGGACACCGACAGGTTGCTGGCTGTCCTGCCCCGTACGCTCCCGGTGCAGATTCGTTATCGGACCCGGTGGTGGGTCACCGTGGAACGACTGGCTTGATTTTTTTTGGCGGGTTTCGGGCCAGTGTCCGGCTAGGACAGTAAGCAACGCTTATCTGCCTTCAGCGACTCCAATGGAACCCACAATGACTGAGCGCTTACTCCACCGCAATTCCCTCGGCCGCCGCACGCAACCGGGCCTGTTGCGCCAGGCGATCCACGCCGCACTGTTTTCTACCGTACTGGGTGCCGGCGCCCTGCCGCTGCTGGCGGTCGCCGCCGACCGTGAGGTGGCGGCCAGCCATCAGCGCTACGACATCGCCGCCGGGCCCTTGGGCGACGTATTGAATCAGTTCGCCCGCCAGGCGGGGATCACCCTGGCCAGCACACCGGCACAGACCAGCGGCGTCCAATCGCCGGGGCTCCAGGGTGACTATTCGCCCGACCAGGCCCTGAGCCAATTGCTCAGCGGATCGGGCCTGGTGGCCGTCAGCCAGGACGCCAGCAGCTACGTGCTGCAAGCCGCGCCCGCGGCCAACACGCTGGAATTGCCGACCACGGACATCAAGGGCTTCGCGCTGGGCAACGCCTTGGGCAGCATGGAGGGCTACAACGCCACCCACAGCCAGATCGCCACCAAAACCAGCACCGCCCTGCGGGAAACCTCGCAAAGCGTGTCCGTGGTCACCCGCGAGCAAATGGATGACCAGGGTGCGCAAACCGTGTCCCAGGCCATGCGCTATACCCCTGGCGTACTGACCAACCCGTACGGCGCGACCCACCGCTATGACTACGTGGCCATGCGCGGTTTCAACGACGGCTCGGTGGATAACATCTACCTGGACGGCCTCAAGTCCATGGGCGACAGCGGGACCTACAGTTCCATGCAGGTCGACCCCTATTTCCTGGAGCGGGTGGATATCCTCAAGGGCCCGTCCTCGGTGCTCTACGGCCGCAGTTCGCCCGGCGGCCTGGTGGCGCTGACCAGCAAGAAACCGCTGTACGAGGCCTATCACCAGGTCCAGGCCACGGTCGGCACACAAGGCCAACGGGGCATGGGCTTCGACTTCTCCGGCCCGGTGGACGACGACAAACGCATCACCTATCGGTTGATCGGCCTGGCGGACAGCTCCGACACCCAGTTCGACCACAACCAGGAGAAGCGTTTCGCCCTCGCGCCCACGGTGAACATCGATTTCAGCGAAGACACCTCGCTGACCCTCCAGGCCTACCTGCAGCATGACCCGGACGGCGGCTACCACGGCGGCATGCCGGCCGACGGCACGCTGCATTCGCGCAATGGCCGGCGGATCTCCGAGCACTTCTTCGAGGGCGAGCCTGGCGTGGACCGATATGAACGCGACCAGCAGTCGTTCGGCTACCAGTTCGAACATCGCTTCAACGACGTCTTCACGGCGCGACAGAACTTCCGCTACCTGGATTCAGAGGTCAAGAACGACCAGGTCTACGCCTACGGCTGGACCACGCCCACCAGCAACGAGTTGAACCGCTACTACACCGGCGCCGAAGAAAAGCTCCATTCCTTCATCGTCGACAACATGCTGCAAGCCGAATTCCTTACCGGCGCGACCAAGCACACCGTGCTGATGGGCGCCGACTACCAGCGCCGCAAGACCGTGGTCGACTGGACCAGCGGCAGCCTGGCGCCGATCAACGCCTTCGACCCGACCTACGGCAACTCGGCCATCACCTATTTCAGCCCCACCAGCTACCTGCGGCGCCTGGAACAGACCGGCGTCTACCTGCAAGACCTGGTCGAAATGGACCAGTGGCGCTTCTCCCTTGGCCTGCGCCAGGACTGGGTGGAAACGTCGGATGAAAACCGCGTTGCCGAAGCCGGTCGCCCGCAAGGCACCGAGATCAACGACAAGCGCACCAAGCTCACCGGTCGCGCCGGGGCGCTGTACCTGTTCGACAACGGCCTGGCCCCGTACATCAGCTATTCCGAGTCGTTCAACCCCAACTCCTACGCCGACAGCGCCGGCAACCCGCTGCCCCCCACCGACGGCAAGCAATGGGAACTGGGCCTGAAATACCAGCCGCCGGGCACGGATGATTTGTACACGGCCTCGCTGTTTCGCATCGACCAGGAAAACCTGGCGACCAAGCTGCCCCAGGAAAACTTCTACCGCGCCATCGGCGCCGTGCGCTCCCAGGGCCTGGAACTGGAAGCGCACCTGCAACTGACCGAGCAGTTCAAGGTGCTGGGCAGCTACACCTTTACCGACATCGAATACTCGAAATCGATGATCAGCACCCTCAGCAGCGCCACCGACATCATCGAAAACAAGGGCAACTCGCCGACCCAGGCGCCCCGCCACATGGCCTCGCTCTGGGCGGACTACCGCTTCGACAGCGGCGCACTCGACGGCCTGCGCCTGGGCGGCGGCGTGCGCTATGTCGGCTACAGCTGGGCTGACGCGGAGAACACCACGAAAGTGCCGTCCTACACGCTGTTCGATGCTTCGGTGGGGTATGACCTGGGCAAGGTCGGGTTGAAAGGCGTCGACGTGCGCCTGAATGCGAACAACCTGACCAACGAGCACTACGTCGCCTCGTGCGCCAGCCTGAGCTACTGCTACCTGGGTGAGGAGCGCAATGTGGCGGCGACGGTGAGTTACCAGTTCTGAGCCACTCTTGAGCCCCGGCATCCCTCTGTGGCGAGGGGATTTATCCCCGCTGGGCTGCGGAGCAGCCCCAAGACCCGTGCCACGGTGTGTCGGGCCTGACTACTTCCAATTCTTGGGGCCGCTTCGCGGCCCAACGGGGATAAATCCCCTCGCCACAAGGTACGTTTTTCAGGCCTGAGGGGGTGCGTCTCAAACCCGCACCACATCCCCTTCGTCCCGCACCACCCCCTCTTCCCGCACAAACCGGTTCGCCCGCCCGAACGTGCCGACATCATTGAACCGCACGCCCATCTCGCGCATCACCTTGTGGGCCACCGGCACCGTCAGTTGGCGAATGTAGAACGGTTCCTTCACCACGAAATGATGGATCCCGTGGCTGCTGCCGAAGTTGAAGCAGAACGCCTGCAACGGCCACAACCACCAGGGATTGAGTACCTGGGTCTGCTGGATGACATTGCCCGGCTCGACGTCGCCGTAGTAATGCATGTTCGAACTGATGAAATGCAGGCAGAAGGTCCGCAGCACGTTGGGACCGATGATCACCACCGCCGCGATGTCGATCACGTGCATGACCGCCAATGTGTTCGCCGACCAATCGATCGACATCCCCAGCAGGCCGGCGATGCCGTTGGCCCCGTGGAAACCGAGAAACCCATACCACGCCCCCCAATGCAGCAACGCCAGGGGGAAATAAACCTTCAGCGTGCGCTTGAGAATGCTGCGCTTGTGGGCCCAGGTCTTGGCCCGCAGCAGGCGAATGAAGGCCGACATCACGTTGTCGCCCACCATCAGCAACCGCGCCACGCCCCAGGGTTCGCCGTTGGTGATGGCGCGCTCCTCCATATCGGCCTCGCTGCCCGACACCTTGTGGTGGTTGAGGTGCAGGTGACGACGGATCCAGGGGTTGATGGTGCTCGGACGGGCCAGCCACACCAGGCCCATCATGAGGTTGTGGGGCAGGCGTTGCTTGCGAAAGTACATGCTGTGGATCAGGTCATGCTCCAGCTCGTGGGTCAGCGAAGCGAAGAAGGCATTGAGCAGCAGGCACGCCCACCCGGCCAGCTCGCCGTTGAGGTAGAGCAGCGCCGAACCGATCATCCCCGCCAAGGCGAACACCAGGATGCCCGCCCCGATCGCATCCTGGTGCCGCAGGATCGGGTAGCGTCGGCGCAATTCTTCGCCCCGGGCCAACACCACCTGGCGAATATGGGCGGATCGTTCTTGTGCATTCAATCGCTCGGGACTTGCGCAACGGCCGTGCATGGCTTACATCCTCTGGTTATCGATGTGCTCATCCTGCCGGGCGTTGTCCCATGGGGTGGTAGCCGTATACGCCAACCTGTTGACTGCAAGCGCCAATCGCCATGCCCGAACCGACCTCACTCGCCAGCTGGACCCGCGCCCTGCGCAAACAGCTCGATGCCCTGGGCCTGGACAGCCATGCCCTGTGCCTGGAGGCCGGCCTCGACCCGCAGCGGATGGACGACCCGAATGCCCGTTACCCGCTCTCGGCGACGACGCGCCTGTGGGCATTGGCGGTGCAGGCCAGTGGCGACCCGGCGATCGGCCTGCGCGTGTCGCGTTTCGTCAGCCCCACCACGTTTCATGCCCTCGGCTACGCCCTGGTCGCCAGCGGCAGCCTGCGGGAAGTGTTCGAACGGATCGTGCGCTATCACCCGGTGGTCAGCGACGCCTTGACCCTGCAACTGAGCCGGGGCGAAGACCGCTACCGCTTCAGTCTCGACGTACCCGCGTGCAATCCAGCACCGGCCTACGAAGCCATCGACGCGTTCGCCGCGATCTACGTGCGCACCTGCCGCAACCGACTGGGCCGCGATTACGCGCCGTTGGCGGTGTACCTGCGGCGCCCGGAACCCGCGGACCCCGGCCCCTGGCACAAGGTGTTCCGCTGCCCCGTGCATTTCGCCGCGGCACAGGATTGCCTGGAGTTCGACCTGAACGAATTCGACAGCCATCTGGACGACGCCAACCCGGAACTGGCCGAACACAACGAAACGGTGCTTGAACGCACCCTCGCCCAGCTCAAGCCACTGACCTGGGAGCGCAAGGTGCGCGCGGCCATCGAAGCCCAGTTACCCGAAGGCGAACCCAGCGCCGAACGCATCGCCCAAGCCATGCACCTGAGCCTGCGCAGCCTGCAACGACACCTGGCCGACGAAGGCTGCCGCTTCGACGCGTTGCTCAACGAATGCCGGGAAAACCTGGCGTTGCTGCACCTGCGCGACCCGCATTGCTCGCTGGCCGAAGTCAGTTATCTGTTGGGATTTGCCGACACCAGCAGCTTCAGCCGCGCCTTCAAGCGCTGGACCGGGATGACACCCGGGCAATTTCGGGAGGGGTTGCGCCAGGGATAGGCAGCGCTTGGCCCCCCCTTCGCGAGCAGGCTCGCACACAGGCGGTGTCCGCAAGAGCGAGCCCGCTGGTGAAGATCAACCGCCGGAGGGCTTGAAGCTCCGTGCCAGCCCCGCCGTCCATGCTTCGAGCATGGCCTGCCCCGTTGCCCTGAACCTGGGGTTGTCGTCCATGTATCGACGCATCTCTGCCCTGGCAAGGTCCATTCCATGGAGCACTTGCTCCATCAATTCATTGCAACGCCCTTCACTCAGGTTGCAGGCAGAACGGCCGAACCGCATCAGCATCTTGTGCTTGGGCCAAGCTTTCGAGCCGCCCAGCAACAGCGCCATGTTGTCATTGCGGATATACGAAACCCGTAATCGATCCAGTTCCCGCTCGTCAGTCATGGAAAGCGCCCTTTTTCAACGAGTCAAGGGTAGGCCGCCTCGATGGGCGCGGGATAGCCGCAAGCTCGTAGCCAAATCCATTGAGGATCGCTTCCACCTTGCGGATCCCTACTTCAGGGATGGTGTCGTTTTCAATGCCCGAGATGGTGGCGCGGCTCATGCCGTACTGCGCGGCCAGCGCCTGTTGGGACAGGTTTCGCTCTTTGCGCAGGCGTCTGATCGTTTCGCCAAGCGTTTTCATAGTGGGTTTTCCGCATCGTATGCAATGCAAAACTGGAAAATTTTGCTTTATGCATTGTATTTAATTCAAGCCAGGAGAAGTGTAGCGCGTATACGCATCCCGTGGGCCTCAGGATGCGGCCAGCGCCCGCAGCCGTTCGAGGTCGAGGATCTCGATCTCGCCATAGCCGAGGTGAAGGATGCCCTGGGCTTGCAGGTCCTTGAGGATCTGGTTGGTGGTCTGGCGCGACAGCGAAAGCATCAGCGCCAGTTGTTCCTGGGGCAGTTGCAGGACTTGGCGCGCCGGTTCGATTTCGCCGTAGCCTTCGGCGATCAGCAGCAACCGATGGGCCACGCGGGCCGGGGCGGGCATCAGGCTCAGGTGTTCGAGGTTGATGAAGGTCAGGCGCAACTTGTGGCTCATGAGCAACGCCAGGTGCCGCCAGTACATCGGTTGCGCCTGCAGGAACGCCAGCAATGGCGCCTGGGGCAGGTGCAGCAGCGTGCACTGGCCGATGCCGACTGCATCATGGGTGCGCGGCTGGCCGTCGAACAGGCAGATTTCACCGAACCAGTGTGGCGCCTCCACCACGCTCAGCAGCGCTTCCTTGCCCTGCTCGCTCACCGCCCCGATCCGCACCGCGCCTTCCAGCACGGCGTACAGCCCGCAGGGCGGGTCGCCGCGGCGGAACAGCGGGTGCCCCGGCGGCACCCGGCGCACCCGTGACATGTCCAGCAGGCTATTCTGCAACTCGACAGGCAAATGGCTGTACCAGTGGCCGGCCATCAGGTGCGAGTGCCAGGGGTGCGAATTCATGGTAACTCCGGGACAAGTGTCGGCTAGCTGACAGAACACCGCGTCGAACCTGGGCATCATGCAGGCATCACCTCAGGAGGAACAACAATGAAAAGCCTCGTCGATCATCTCAGTCAATACGCCGCCTACCACCGCGACCCACGCAACATCGCCAGCCATTTCATCGGTATCCCGCTGATCTTCGTCGCCGTCGCCGTGCTGCTGTCACGGCCAGGCTGGGCAGTGGGGGCGGTCCAGGTATCGCCGGCGCTGCTGGTGGCCATCGCCAGTGCCTGGTTCTATTTGCGCCTGGAACTGCGCCTGGGGGTGCTGATGACCGTGCTGCTGGGCCTGGCCGTATGGCTTGGCCAATTCCTGGCCGCACAAGGCACTTCGGTATGGTTGGGCAGTGGCCTGGGGATGTTCGTGGTGGGTTGGGCGATCCAGTTCGTCGGCCACCACTACGAAGGCCGCAAGCCCGCGTTCGTCGACGACCTCACCGGGCTGATCGTCGGGCCGTTGTTCGTGGTGGTGGAAGCCGGCTTCCTGCTCGGCCTCAGGCACGACCTGAAACAAGCCATCGAGAAGCGCGCCGGGCCGGTGGCATTGCGCAACCAGCGCTCGGCGGCCTGAAGGACAATGCAACACCCGTCTCCCCCGCTGTGGGAGCAAGGCTTGCCCGCGAAAGCATCGCCTCGGTCTATCAGCTATACCGAGGTGTTTGCATCGCGGGCAAGCCTTGCTCCCACAAGCTCGCTCCCCCAAGCGCCAGGCCTTGCCGCTCAAGCGTTACAGCGCACCAAACTCCACCCGTATCGTCAACGCGCCGGTGTTATCGCTCAAGCCAGACCCGTATTGCCCGGTCAGGTCATCATTGATGCACAACTGCAGTTCGCCTTGCTCAGTGGCAGGCACCTGCGCCAGATCGCCCACCAGGAATGGCTTCCCACCATCGCCCACGCGGCCGATCAAGGCCCCTTCGGCAGCACCGGGCATGGCATAGCTGCTGTAGTCGATGTGCCTGGAGCCACCGTTCCCATCGACATTGCCGCCCTGGGGACTGGCGCACCATAGCCCGCTGACGTAGCGAACCAGGCGCGGTACCAACCCGTTGACCTGCACGCCGGTGCCTTGCCAGGCGATAGTGGATCGAACCTGCATCGTCACCGCCTTCAGGTCGTTGGCCACAGTGTCCCCGGCCTGGAACGACAGCGCCGCGATCGTCAGGCTCGGGTTCGACGTGCCGGTACTGGGGAACACGCCGTCGCCCACCAGGAACAGGTTCTTGTGGTCCCAACTGCGCTGGTACTTGTCCACCACCGACTTGGTGGGGTCATCGCCCATGCGATAGGTCCCCATCAGGTGCCCGGCGCCCTGGAAGCTGTAGTCCTCGTCCTTGTACCTGAAGACCCCCTGGCCAATGGGTGCCGTCAGCTCCACGGCACCGAGCAAGTCCTGAATGATGTGGCTCGCCAGGATCTTCGCCTGCCTGAAACCTTCCTTGGTGTAATCGGACAGGTCGTAGTGGATCTCCGGCCGAAGAATGCCCAGCCCGTCGGTGAGATTGTCAGTCGAGGGCACGATATAGCTGTTGGCCTGGTCGGGATGCTCTTCCACCTGTTCCACCAGAAAGCCGATCCGAAACTGGCGGATGAACAAATCATTGAGCCGTTGAATCAGGGCCGTGCCGTAGAGCGCTTCAGTGGGCGGTGGCGGGTTCTCTTTCGACGGCAACGGGTTGGTGCAGCTGTTGTTATCGCCATCGACAAAATCCGCCACGGTGACGTAAGGATCGCCCACCGGCCAATTCCAGCCCTCATTGCCTATTTCGATGCGCCATGCCGCTCGCTGGCTGCGGAAGTCGCCGTCGCGCAAGCTCTCGATGCCCGCCGTGGACACCGGGCCACGGTACGGAAACACCGTCTTGCCTTCCGGCATCAGCCCCCACGCCAGGTAGATCGGGTGATCGGACAAACTGCGCCCCACCTGGCCGCTGCTGTTGGCCACCCCTTCGGGCCAGGCCGGGGTCTTGGAGTTGAGCAGCAATTTAGGGGTTTCAATGGCATGGGCCGCAATCACGTAGCGCTGCCCGATGGCCACGCCGGTTCCCGTCTGCGGCCCCTCGCCAAGCTGATATTGCTTGAATTCGATGCCATTGATGTTCTTGTCAGGACCCACGTTCACTTTGCTGGCCACGGTCCGATACAGGACCCGGACCTTGCCGGTGGCCAAGGCCTTGTTCAGGGTCACGGTCGCGTCGTACTTGGCCTGGATCGGGCAGATCGGCGTGCAGTTGGTATTGCCGGCACATACCCGGCGCCCGGCGTAGGGCTGGGCGTTGCGGCCGGCCGGCGTCGGACTGACCACCAGCGGCAAGCCGTCGAAGGTCTGGCCAGCCACGGCGCTGACAAAGCTGCCATCGACCAACGACAGCGGAATGCCGTGCATCGGGAATGAATAGCCCTCGGGAAAGGTCATGCCCAGGTAGGCCTGGTCGGCGACATTGGCCGACACCCCGATTTCCGCCTCCGCCCGGCAATAGGCGCTTTGCAGATCGTCATAGCCGATCGGCCAGTCCACCCCGACGCCGTATTTGCTCCTCAGGCGAAAATCGTTCGGTACCATGCGCAGGCACGTCCCGACCCAGTGCCAGGTCGTGCCGCCGCCCACCCGTTCATAGGTGCTGTTGAAGGGCAACGGGCCTTTCTGCACCAAGTAGCTGAATTGCGGCTTGTCCTTGAGCAGGATCAGGTCGGCGATGGTCGCCCGGGGCGCATTTTCCTTGTTCGGATCGCGCGGCGTATCCAGGGTCGACACCGGCGGATAGGGCGATTCCGGGGTTTTCAGGGTGGCCGTGTAGAAGCGCTCCAGGTACTGCGCCCGGTTGGCCGGGACCTCCGGACCCGATTCGAGCATCAGCACATCGACACCGGCCATGCCCAACTGATAAGCGATGATGCTGCCGGCCAGCCCTGCGCCAACGATGACCACCTCTGCCTGTTCGGTACTCATGACGAGGCTCCCTGGCCGTTGGCGGGCACGCCGGTGTAGTCCTCGAGACTCGGAGGCGTAGTGTTCCAATAGCCGAAGAACATCTCGCTGTAGCCCATGGGATGGGCCTGGGCGATTTTCCAGGCCCAGCTCTGGATGTAGGCCTGGTCGGACACCACCGTCGAATCGGTCGATTTGTAGCTGCCGGTGGCATAGGGCTGATACCAGACCCCCAGCAACCACAGCTTCATGATCGAACGCGCCGCGCGGGCAGTCTGCGTGACAGCGGGGCGCGACCCGTCCATCAGCACCGCCTTGGCGATCTGGTCGGGGGACTTGTGCTCGGCCACCAGCGTGGCGTACTGAGTCAGCAAGGCGTCGAGCACTTCGGCAGTGATACGCGGGGTAATGAACGCGAGAAAAGTCGGTGGTAAACCCACCTGGTCGATCGCCGGTGCCAACCGATCCGTGGGAATGCCGGTCAGGGCCGATGACAGGCCCACGAAATTGTCCAGATCACTGCTCATGGTTTGACTCCTTGTCCGCCAGTGGACTGTGCACGTTCGAGCAAATAGGTGAAATCCGCGAAGCTGGTGCGCGGTGACTCGGTGACATGGGTGGCCGCATTGCCGTGACAGGCCATGCAACTGGAGGACGCCTGGGGCACGGTGCCCTGGATGTAGGTTTCCAGCGTGGCGTTGGCCAGGAACAGCGGCGCCGGACTGCCCAACGGGTTGGCGGCCGATACCTGGCAGTTCTTGGGCGGGTCTGACGGCCATTGGGTACTGATCAGTTGATAGTTCGCCCAGACGCTCTGCGGGTTCACCGCGCGTAGCTGCGCTTGATAGGTGGCGTTCAGGCTTTTGGTGGCGTCGGTCAGTGGTATCTCCCGCACGATCTGCGAGGGCGTCGCCTTGACCGCCGGGTTCCATGGCCGTGGCGGCGGCTGGTTGACGGCGCTTTTGCTGGCCGCGCTGTAGAACAGATAAGGCCCGGTCCGCTGGGCTTCGGGAGTGGTTTTTTCCGGCACGTTGTTCACGTGTTCAAAGGTCGACCAGACCCATTGCGCCGCGCTGCTCGTCTTATGGACCATGTGCAATCCCACCAACCCGACCGGCTCGGACACGCACGACTCCGCGACGATCGGTCCATGGCTCGGGTCGTTGTTACCCGGGGTATAGACCAGCGCATCGACGGTGTGGAAATCCTGGCGGTTGTCGTTGGGGCCCAACACTTTCCACGACGCTTTCACCATCACCGCGCCGACTTGCTTGGCGTCGGTGGAACCACAGCTGAAGGCCACGGTGTTGCTTGGATTGGCGGCGAAAAATGCCTGCTGGCCTTCGACGCTGTACAGGCCGTTGTCGACGATGCCGTTGAACATCGATTGGTTGACCACGATTTCGTTGCGCGTGTAGGTACCGTTCTGGTCCACCAGCGGGCCACTCTCGAAGGGTTGGATGAATTCATCCAGCACATCGGGCACCTTGCCCATCTGCTGCAACAGGCGTCCGGGCTTGAGCGACTTGCAAGCCTCGGGAAGGCTCGCCGGGGCGTTCCAGGACAGCGGCGCCTGGCCCTTGGGCCGGAAAATCTGGTAGCTCTCTTTCCAGCTTTCCCACACCGTGGCGCCATCCTGCTGGCCGATGGACGTGCCGGTGTTGGGGCTGCCATTGTCCAGCGCCGGCCAGTTCAGGGCGATGAAGGTCTGCCACGACAGCTCATCGAAATTGGCTTGCAAGCTGGCCAGTGAAACGGGCTGGGTCACCGTGACATCGAAGGGTATCTGGGGGGACAACGAGGGGGCGGCGCTGGCGGATGGGCTCAATAAAACGCTTATCAAGGCACAGCCAATTGGGCCGTGCCGACTGACTTCCATTCTCATACTCATCTCCTTGGCATCAGGCGCCAGGAGATAACACCGGTCCGTCATTGGACTCTCACTGCCTCCTGGCAAGTCAGAGTCTAGGTAGGGTTTGAGAGGGGAAAAGGTGTTGAAGTAGAACCAATCGAAGCAAGCTTGGGTGGGGTTATTCGGATTCGACTCGGGGTGTCAGTGAGGGCGCCATCGCGAGCAAGCTCGCTCCCACAATGGATTTTCATAGATACACAAATATTGTGTTCACTGAAGTTCTACTGTGGGAGCCAACTGTCTTTCACCCCCACCCGACCCGCGGTCGTCTTTTGGGTGCTATTGCGGGCTCAAATGGCCCCCTCCGAGGGCCTCAAGCGGTTTGATCCCGCCACGGCGTGCCGTCGCGCACCATCGCGTTGAGCCGGACCAGCAATACCCGCATACACGCCACCAGGGCCACTTTTGCGCACTTGCCCTTGGCGCGCAGCCTGGCATAGCGGGCTTTGAAATCAGCGTTGTAGCGGACCATCACCAACGCACACATATAGGCTGCGCGGCGCAATCTTCTGCGCCCACCGTAGATATGGCGTTTGCCGGTTTTCACGCCGCTGTCATTATTGAACGGCGCCACCCCAGCCAACGCAGCCACCTGCGCGCGGTTGAGGTCGCCCAATTCAGGCAGATAGCAAAACAGGCTGGCAATCGTTACAGGCCCCAAGCCCTTTACGGCACGCAGTCGCTCAAGCAGTTCTGAGTCGACCTGACGAGATTGCTCGGCAATGCGTTTGTCCGTTGCTTTGATCAGGCTCCTCAGCGCAACGTCCAGCGCTTGATAGGTCTCCAGCACTTGAGCCAACTGCGCCTGCTTTGCACGGCGGCGATTATCGTCTCGCTGCTGGATGAGGGCGTC
>NZ_JAUQOP010000061.1 GCF_030580855.1 Pseudomonas citrullilanati
GAGAGGCGCTTTGGCCTGGCTCATGCTTGTTGTTCGAGGGCGGAAACTCAGTCAACTGTTCGAGCTTTGAGCCAAAGCGGGAAGAGTGGACAGCAGCTTGGCTCCCACACGTGCTTAGGGCACCGCGACCCGTCAGCTTGCTGTCCACCCCTCTCACCTTTGACTTTATCCTGTCTTAAGACACAAGCGAGCTTGCTCGCGATGGCGGCGGTCCAGTCGACAGCTCTGCAACCTGACCCACCGCTATCGCGAGCAAGCTCGCTCCCACTGGGTCACTCAAACCACTGTGGGAGCGAGCCTGCTCGCGAAGAGCAGTGCGGTCAAACAGCATGCATCGGGTTCAATGCGGCGCGCGAGGAATGGTCTTGAGCAGGTCTTCCGGGCTGATGTGGCCGACAATCGGCTCCGCGGTGCTGCCCGGCAGTGGCAGGTCGAGGATGTGGCCCTTGATCTTGCCCACCACGTGCATCTCGCAGGGCTTGCAATCGAACTTCAAGGTCAGCACTTCATCCCCGTGTATCAGTTGCATCGGGGCCACCTTGGTGCGCACGCCGGTGACACCCTTGGCCTGCTTGGGGCAGAGGTTGAACGAGAAGCGCAGGCAGTGCTTGGTGATCATCACCGGCACTTCACCGGTCTCTTCGTGGGCTTCGAAGGCCGCATCGATCAGCTTGACGCCATGGCGATGGTAGAAGTCCCGGGCCTTCTGGTTGTAGACGTTGGCCAGGAACGACAGGTGCGACTCCGGGTACACCGGCGGCGGGTTGGTCTCGGCCTTGCGCCCACCGCGTGGGTGAGCTTTGAGGCGCGCGACGGTTAGCGCCTCGATGGCTTCGCGGCGCAACGTCTTGAGCTGCGAGTTGGGAATGAAGAACGCCTGGGGCGCGTCCAGCTTGATCGACGTGGCGTGGTAGTCGGTGGTGCCCAGCTGGCCGAGCAGGTCGTGCAATTGTTCCAGGGCCTGTTCCGGCTTGTTGGCCACGCCGAATGGCCCGTCCAGGGCAACGCTGGCGCTGATCCCTTCTTCGCTGGTGGCGGTCAGTTCCAGGCGCTCTTCGCGCAGTCGAGCGACCCAGGCCAGGCCGATCCGGCGCTCGGAAGAGGTCTTGAGCAGTGCTTGCTGCCAGTTGTGGTCCAGGTTGCGGCTCAACGGATGGTTGGGACGCAGTTGGTACAGGCCCGCCGGCATTTCGTTGGGCTCGACCCGGTAGCGGTAGCGCTTTTGGCCGTCCTCGTCGAATTCGCCCTTGGGTTCGGCGATGTTGGCCCGGAAACCCACGACTTCACGCTTGACCAGCACGTTGAGACCGTCGCCGTTGGACAGGGGGTCGAAGGTCACGACCTGCATGTCGCGCTTGCCGACTTTTTCCACCACGCCCACCGGCACGCCGGTAAAAGTCGGCGAATCGAAGGCGCCGATGTCGATCTTGCGCTCGCTGACAAAGTAGTCGGTGCTGCCGCGGTGGAAGGTCTTCTCCGGGTCGGGCACGAAGAAGTGCGCAGTGCGGCCGCTGGAAGCGCGGGCCAGGTCCGGGCGGTCTTCGAGGACGTCGTCCAGGCGCTGGCGGTAGTAGGCCGTGATGTTCTTCACATAGCCCATGTCCTTGTAGCGGCCTTCGATCTTGAACGACCGCACGCCGGCTTCCACCAGGGCGCGGATGTTGGCGCTCTGGTTGTTGTCCTTCATCGACAGCAGGTGTTTTTCGTAGGCGACCACGCGACCCTGGTCGTCCTTGAGGGTGTAGGGCAGGCGGCAGGCCTGGGAGCAGTCGCCGCGGTTGGCGCTGCGGCCGTTCTGGGCGTGGGAGATGTTGCACTGGCCGGAAAAGGCCACGCACAGCGCGCCGTGGATGAAGAACTCGATGGCCGCCTCGGTCTCGTCGGCGATGGCGCGGATTTCCTGCAGGTTCAGCTCACGGGCCAGGACCAGTTGCGAGAAGCCGGCCTGGTCGAGGAACTTCGCCCGCGCCAGGGTCCGGATGTCGGTCTGGGTGCTGGCGTGCAGCTCGATCGGCGGGATGTCCAGCTCCATCACCCCCAGGTCCTGGACGATCAGCGCATCGACACCGGCATCGTACAGTTGGTGGATCAACTGGCGGGCCGGCTCCAGCTCGTTGTCGTGCAGGATGGTGTTGATCGTGGTGAACACCCGGGCGTGGTAGCGATGGGCGAACTCCACCAGCCGGGCGATATCGCCCACCTCGTTGCAGGCGTTGTGCCGGGCGCCGAAGCTGGGGCCACCGATGTACACGGCGTCGGCGCCGTGCAGGATGGCCTCGCGGGCGATGGTCACGTCGCGGGCGGGGCTGAGCAATTCCAGATGATGTTTGGGCAAGGACATGGGTTTTCTAGTCAGGCTGGTCACGGTCGAAGCGAGCATTGTAGCCGCCAGGCGCCTTGCCGGCACCTGTGGACTTCGGATTGCCTGCCGCGCACCGATGCACGGTGCGGCGCGGGCGCTCAGGCAGGGGGCGCGGCGGCGCTGCACCAGCGGTTGCGGCCGGTGTTCTTGGCCAGGTACAGGTAGGCGTCGGCGGCCTTGATCAGCATCGCCGGCGTGACCTCCTCGGTGGCCGGCTGGCAACTGGCGATACCCGCGCTGGCCGTGACCAGGCCCAGCGGATGGTCGCCGTGCTCGATGTTCAGCGCCCGGATGCCCTCGAGGATTTCCTGGGCGACCTTGGCCGCCCCGGTGCTGTCGGTGTTGGGCAGCAGGACGGTCAGTTCCTCGCCGCCGTACCGGACGGCCAGGTCGCCCGGTCGCTTGATGGCTTTCTGCACCGCCAGGGCAATCGCCCGCAGGCAATCGTCCCCGGCGGCGTGGCCGTATTTGTCGTTGAAGCGCTTGAAGTAGTCGACATCGAGCATGATCAGCGCCAGGGACGAGCCCTGGCGCTTGGCCAGGCGCAGCGCCTCGGCCAGGGCGCTGTCCAGGCGCCGGCGGTTGCCCAGGCCGGTCAGGCTGTCGGTCAGCGCCATGTCGCGCATGGTCTGGTGGGCGCTGCGGATCTGCTTCTCCATGCTCATCCGGTAGCGCAACTGGCTCAGTACGATGAGCCCGAAGCCGACGAGTATCGCGATCAGGAAGATCAGCACGACGCCGGTCTTGAACAGGTCGCGGCGCCACGGCGCGATGATCGACTCCCGGGACAGGCCGGCTTCCACCACCAGCGGGTAGGTGGTCAGGGCCCGGTAGCCATACAGCCGCTCGGTGTCGTCGACGACGGCCCGGGCCTCGGCCACGCCCTGGTTGGAGGTGGGCAGGAAGTTCTTGAAGATCACACTGTTGACCAGGCTCTTGCCCACCACCGAGGCGACGAAGGGGCGGCGTACCAGGATGGTCCCGCTGCGCGTGGCCAGGACCAGGGCGCCCTTGTCGTCGATCTTGAAGTCGCCGTAGTAGTCGACGAAATAGCTGACCTTGACGGTGCCCAGCAGCACCCCGGCGAAGGAGCCGTCGGGGTTGTTCAAGCGCCGGGAGATGGGGATGATCAGGTCGTTGGTGGAGCGGCTCCTGATCACTTCGCCGATCCTCACGTTGCGGTCTTCGTGGGTGCGGTGGTACTGGAAGTAGTCCCGGTCGGCGTTGTTCGGCATTTCCGGGATCACTTCCTTGTCCGTCACCAGCCATTGGCCATCAGGGCCGTAGATAAACAGCCCGTGCAATTGCGGCATGATGGCGGATTGCTGGACCAGCAGCTTGTGGATGCGCGGGATGTCGATGTTCTGCAGCCCGTCGCCTTCGACCCGCTCACTCAGCGCGGCGGTCACCACGTCCACCTGTCGGATGGTGTCTTCGGCATGCTGCGCCGTGGCCCGTGCCAGGTTCGTCACCGAGTCGCGGGCGGCCGCAAAGGCGGCGCGATAGTCACGCCAGGTCCGCCAGCCCTCGACGGCCAGGAATGCCATGACCACCACCAGCATGAAGCTCACGGTGAGCCGAAGGGCGGCGCCGGTCCGTGCAGCCTGGGGCGAGAAGGCTTCGTCAGAGTTGTCTACCTCTGGCTCTGGCCGTTTGCGTCCGAGCATCAACATGTTCCTTTTACGACGGGGCTGCGCATTTGTTGGCGGGGAGCCTATCTTATTCGAATTCGGCACAATAATCGTCGCGAGGGAGCCAGGATGAAAGTCGGCGTCATATCCGATACCCATGGTCTGCTTCGTCCGGAGGCGCTTGATGCCTTGCAGGGGTGCGAACGGATCATCCATGCCGGCGACATCGGCAGCCCGGACATACTCGACCAATTGGCGGCGATTGCGCCGTTGCAGGTGGTGCGGGGCAACAATGACCTGGGCGCCGAATGGGCCGTGCATCTGGCTGACCGCCTGCAATTCGACCTGGAGGGATGGACGGTCGTGGTGGTCCATGACATCGCGGATGTGCCGGCAGCGCTCGGCCCCGGCGTGAGGCTGGTGATCACCGGCCACTCCCATAAACCGCTGATCGAGTGGCGTGGCGAGCGGCTTTACCTCAATCCTGGCAGCGCCGGCCGGCGACGGTTCAAGTTGCCGGTGACGTTGGCGCTGCTTGAGGTGAGTGAGCAATTGATCGAGCCGCGGATCGTGCCGCTGCTCCCATGACCGGCACGGTCTAGCGGAAATACCGGTCGACGTAGGACTGGATTTCCTTGCGCATGAAGCGCCCGGACTCATCGGCCCGTTCCTCCCAGCCGAATACGCAAGCGGTGACGATGCCGTCGAAGCCGGTCTTGGCCAGTTCACTGAAGAACAGGTCCCAGTCGATCTCGCCCTGGTGCATGTCCATGTGCTGGTGGACGGTCACCTTGGCGCCGGGAGGGTTGACGATGTAGCGCAGGCCGGACGAAGCCTTGTGGTTGTAGGTGTCGGCGATGTGGACATGGGCGATCATCGCCCCGGCCTCGGCGATCATGGCCTTCATGTCATCGCCGAAATAATAGGTATGCGGCGTGCAGTAAAGGAACTTGACGTTGTCCGAGCCGATGGTCTTGAGCATGTCGAGGGCCGGGCGCAGTGTCTCGCACCAGTCTTCCGGGTGAGGCTCGACGTTCAGCGTGACCCCCTCGCTTTCCAGGATCGGCACCAGCTCTTCCATCGAGCGCCACCAGGCCGCTTCGCTCGACTCGTGGCTGTGCACGCCACCGCAACAATTGATGGTATGCCCGCGATCAGGCGACGGACCACGACCAAACTCCGAGTTCATCGTGGTGCAGCCCATTTCCACGGCGATCTGGATGGCTTCCTTCCAATAGTTCACCGCGGCCCGGCGTTCGTCTTCATGGGGGCTGGCCCAACGGTACATCGGCAGCAGCGAGGCCAGTTGCAAATCGTGGTCGCGCAGGGCTTTCTTGAACTCGGCGATGCGTGCCTTGTGGGCACGGGGGCGTACCCACCAGGGCAGGAAGTCTTCCCGTGGCGACAGCTCCAGGTACTGGTAGCCGAGTTCGGCGGTCTTGCGGCACAGGTCCGGCAGGTTCAGGTGACGGTGCATGTAAGGGTCGAGGGCGATTTTCATTGTTGTTCTCCGTTAAGTAATGCTCACTACCGTGGCGAGGGGTTTATCCCGCCGGACCGCGAAACGGTCCCAAATGGATCTGCTGCGGTGTATCAGGATGGAATGTCGGGGGCCGCTTCGCGCCCCAGCGGGGATAAATCCCCTCGCCACAGGGGTCAATAGGCGACCCACGCGGCATCCTTCTCGGCTGATTCCACGCAACGTTCGACCCAGCGCACGCCGTCCACCCCGGCGTCGATGTCGGGGAAGCGCAGGGCGGCCAGCGCCTCGCTGTCGCCCCGGTCCGCCGCATCCATGGCCAGGGCGAAGCGTCGATAGAGATTGGACCAGGCCTCGAACAGCCCTTCGGGGTGGCCGCCACCGATGCGGTCGTCCTGCAGCGCGTCGGCGTGCAGGTAACCCATGCCGCGTTCCAGGATCTGCGCGGGTTGGCCCTGGATTTCGAAGCTCAACTGGTTGGGCCGCTCGTCCCACCATTCCAGGCTGGCCCGGGAGCCGATCACGCGGATTTTCTGCCCGTGCATGGAACCGGCATTCACTGCGCTGGACCACACCATGCCCATGGCGCCGCCTTCGTATTCCATCAAGGTGTAGGCGTTGTCTTCCAATGGGGCACGGCTGGCGACGAAGCTCTGCCGGCTGCACATCAGGCGTTTGATCTTGAGGTCGGGCAGCATCACCTTGGACAAATACAACGGGTGCGTGCCGACATCTCCCAGCACGTAGCTGGGCCCGGCCTGGCGCGGGTCGACGCGCCATTGGGTGGCCTGGTTCTGCGCCTCCACTGGTGCGCTGTGGAAACCATGGGCAAACTGCATGTGCACCATGCGGATCTCGCCCAGCGCCTGCGCGGCGAGCATCGCCCTGGCCTGTTCGATCAACTGGTGCCCGGCGTAGCCGTAAGTCAAGCCAACGATACGCCCCTTGGATCGCGCCAGGGTACGCAGCGCCTCGGCCTGTTCGAGGGTAAAGCACAGCGGTTTTTCGCAGACCACATGCAGCCCGGCCTCCAGGGCGGCGCGGGTGATGGCGTAGTGAGTGCCGTTGGGCGTGGCGATCGATACCGCTTCAATCCCATCGGGACGTTGGGCTTCCAGCTCGAACAGGCTGAGGTAGTCCGAATAGCAGCGCTCGGGGTCGATACCCAGTTGCTCGCCAAAGGCTCGGCCACGGGCGGGATCGACGTCCAGCGCCGCGGCGACCAATTCGAAATTCCGGTCGCGCAGGGCGGCCGAGCGGTGGATGTAGCCGATCTGGCTGTGCTCGCCGCCACCGACCATGGCCCACCGGATGGGCCGCGTGATTGTTTTGCTGCCGTTGATCATGACGTTGTCCCTTGTGTGATCAGAAACCGATGCGGGCCAGGTAGGCACGGCTGGCGGCCACGTCGTCGAGGCTGCTTGCCGCGTTGCGCGGATCGCGCTCCTGTTCGACGGTGATACAGCCGACGTAGCCCAGTTCATGCACGAGGCTGTGCAGCGCCGAGTAATCGATGACGCCCTGCCCGATGGGGCACATCACCCCCCGGGCGCAGGCGTCGAAGAAGCGGATGCGTTCGCCCAGCACCTGGTCGAACACCACCGGGTCAATGTCCTTGAAGTGCAGGTAGTCCAGGCGATGGGCGTAGGCGCGCAGCGACGCGACCGGGTCCATGCCGGCGTAGTAGAGATGCCCGGTGTCCAGGCACAGTCCGGCAATTTCATCGGGTATGTCCTCCACCAGGCGCGCCAATTCATCGGCGAACTCGATGTAGCCGCCGGCATGGGGATGGATGACGGCGCGGATGCCGTATTGACGCCAGGCGATGTCGGCGATGGCGCGGATGTGCGCCATCATGGCGTTCCAGCGTGAATCGTCCAGGCGCGGGGCGCGTTCCGAGTGACCGGCGGCGTAGTCGCGCGCCTCGTGGCCCCAGTCGATAATCACCAGGTAAGGCCCGGCATGGCGCTGGCCGGCTTGCGGTTCCATGGCAGGCAGCTGTTTGAGCAGGGTGCAGATATCGTGGGCCTGGCGCAGCAGTCCGGGCAGGTTGGCGGGGCTGACGAGGTCGTCGAAGATCGTCCCGGCGACCACTTGCAGATCATGCTCGGCCAGGACCGGAACGATGGTTTCGGCGTCGAGCGGCAGGTAGCCGTAGGGCCCCAGCTCGATACCGCGATAGCCGGCCTCGGCCGCTTCGCCAAGCACCTGGCGCCACGGCGGCAGGAATGGATTGCTGACGTCATCGACGCCCCAGCAACAAGGCGCTGTGCAGATATGAATCGTCATGAGGTGCTCCGGCTGCATTTGTTTTTAGGTGCCTGGCCTGATGCTATTGAGTTGTCGCAGAGAGGACCATGGGGGGATGGTCTAATGTGTCAAAACACCTCATGATGCCCCGTAGAGGTGTCAATACATGTCAGAGCAACGCCGCCGCAAACTGCGCCCCACCATGGCCGATGTTGCCCGGGAAGCCGGGGTCAGCCTGTCGACCGTCGACCGGGTGCTGAACCTGCGCGCCGATGTGCGTGCCGACACCGCCCAGCGCATCGCCGCGGCTGCCGCACGGCTGGGGTTCCATGCCAAGGCCGTTATCGAGCAGCGGCTGCTGAATGACCGCCCGACATTACGGCTTGGCTTCCTGCTGCAGAAAAGCGGCGTGCCTTTTTACCAAGGGCTCGCCCACGCCTTGTCGAACGCCGCCGCGACCTGCACGCGAGCAAGGATTCGGGTGGTCATCGGTTATCTGGACGATCTCGACCCGGCCATCGTGGCGCATCGGATCCTGGCCCTGCGCGACCAAGTGGACGGCCTGGGCGTGGTGGCGGTGGATCACCCCCGGGTCCGGGAGACGGTCGCGCATTTGCGCGAGACAGGAGTCTCGGTGGTGGCGCTGCTGTCGGAGCTGTCCAGCGCCAGCGGCGCCGGGTATGTCGGGTTGGACAATCGACTGACGGGCCGCACGGCAGGTTGGTTCGTCAGTCGCCTCGCGAGTCAGCCTGGCACGGCGGCCGTCATGCTCAGCAGCCAGCGTTTTCAGTGCCAGGAGCTGTGCGAGTTGAGCTTTCGCAGTTATCTGGCCGAACACTCCAGCGAATGGGAGCTGCTCGCATCGCGCCTGACGCTGGAGGATGATGAGTTCGCTTATGGCAATACGCTGGATTTACTCACGGCCGAGCCCGACCTGGCGGGGCTTTATGTGGCCGGCGGTGGCATCGCCGGCGTGTTGCGGGCGTTGCGCGGTCTCCAGGAACAACAGCTTCGCCTGCCCGTGGTGGTGTGCCATGACCTGACACCGTTGACACGGGAGGCCTTGAAGACGGGGCTGGTCCAGGCGGTGCTGTCCCATCCCGTCGTGGCCATGGCCGCACAGGCGATCGAAGCACTGGTCGAGGCTGCGACCGCCCTGGCCCCAGGTCCGGCGCCGAGACGGGTGGTGCCGCTTCAGATCGATGTGCCGGAAAGCACCTGAGCGCCTGCTGCCCTTCGAGTCACTGCCATCGCGAACAGGGCTCGCCCCCACAGGGTTGGCGATGTCAATCGATCTGGCGGCCAATCGGCATCAGGCTGCCTGGCCTGCCGTGGCCATTGCCCTTTGCCATGATGGCCAATAACCCTTACGCCGCCGCAGCCCATTTTTTTCCTTCCCAGCAACGACAAAAACCCTCGTTTCGCAAATCTCCCCCTGCCAACACAATCGCCTCGACATCTGATCTGGATAGCTGCAAGCGCAGAACAACAAGAAGTCAGACCCGAGGCGGCGCGATGCCGGCCTGAACCAAACCTACTGCCGGAAGTGCACAGACATGCCTGTTGAAACCCTACGCATCGATACGCTCGTCATAGGCGCCGGCCAGGCCGGCGTCGCCATGAGCGAACATTTGAGCCGGCAAGGCGTGCCTCATCTTGTCGTGGAGCGAAACCGCATTGCCGAGGCCTGGCGCACCGCGCGTTGGGATTCGCTAGTGGCCAACGGACCGGCCTGGCATGACCGTTTTCCGGGGTTGGAATTCGCAGGGCTAGACCCGGATGCCTTCGCGACGAAGGACCAGGTGGCCGAATACTTCGAAGCCTATGCCCGCAAGTTCAACGCACCGATCCGTACCGGCGTGGAGGTCAGGAGCGTCGAGCGCAACGTCGGTCGCGCGGGCTTCAGCGTCGAAACCTCCGAGGGCCTGATCGAAGCGATCCATGTGGTCGTCGCCACCGGGCCATTTCAACGGCCAGTGATCCCACCGATTGCACCGGACATGGCAGCGGTCACCCAGCTTCACTCGGCTCACTATCGCAACCCCGGGCAATTGCCCGAGGGGGCTGTGCTGGTGGTGGGCGCCGGGTCTTCCGGGGTGCAGATCGCCGACGAACTGCGTCGCGCCGGCAAGCAGGTCTATCTCTCGGTGGGGGCCCATGATCGTCCCCCCCGGGCCTATCGCAACCGTGATTTCTGCTGGTGGCTGGGCGTGCTGGGCGAGTGGGACGCCGAGGCGGTCCAGCCTGGCAAGGAGCACGTCACCATCGCGGTGAGCGGGGCCCGTGGCGGCCATACCGTGGATTTTCGCCGATTGGCCCACGAGGGCATCACCCTGGTGGGGTTGACGAGATCGTTCAACGGCAGCCTGGTGACCTTCGAACCGAATCTTGCTGAAAACATTGCGCGCGGCGACGAAAACTATCTGGCGCTGCTGGACGCCGCCGACGCCTACATCGAGCGCAATGGCCTTGACCTGCCGCTCGAACCAGAAGCCCGCGACCTGCTGCCCGACCCGCAATGCCTGACCCAGCCCATCCTGGAACTGGACTTGGTCGCCGCCGGCGTGACCAGTGTCATCTGGGCCACTGGCTACTCGGTGGATTACAGCTGGTTGAAGGTCGACGCCTTCGGCGCCAATGGCAAGCCTCGGCATCAGCGCGGCGTGTGCAGTGAGCCGGGCCTGTATTTCATCGGCTTGCCATGGTTGTCGCGTCGAGGCTCGGCGTTCATCTGGGGGGTCTGGCATGACGCCCGGCATGTGGCCGACCACATCGTCAAGCAACGCATTTACCTCGCCTATCAGGATGCCGCCCAGCGCCAGGCCCCGGCGCTCGACAGCGATTCACAGCGTTCCAAAACCAGTCTCACGGGAGTCCGTTGATGCCTACTCATACGCGTATTCGCATGTTCAATACCAAGGACACCTACCCGAACCAGACGCTGGACAACGATCTGTGCCAGGCCGTGCGCGCCGGCAATACCGTCTACGTGCGCGGCCAGGTCGGCACCGACTTCGATGGCCAGCTGGTGGGGCTTGGCGATCCTCGCGCCCAGGCCGAGCAGGCCATGCGCAACGTCAAGCAATTGCTGGAGGAAGCCGGCAGTGACCTGAGCCATATCGTCAAGACCACGACTTACCTGATCGACCCGCGCTATCGCGAGCCGGTGTACCAGGAAGTCGGCAAGTGGCTCAAGGGCGTGTTTCCGATCTCCACCGGGCTGGTGGTCAGTGCCCTGGGCCAGCCGCAGTGGCTGATGGAAATCGACGTGATCGCAGTGATCCCCGAATAAGGAGCGGAACATGACCTTTTCCATCGTTGGGCGCTGTGCCGAAACCGGGCAGTTGGGCATCGCCATCAGTTCCTCGAGCATTGCCGTTGGTGCCCGCTGCCCCTGGTTGCGGGCGGGCGTCGGCGCGGTGTCGAGCCAGAACATTACCCTGCCGGCCCTGGGGCCGCAGATCCTGGATGAACTGGCGAGCGGCCTGGAGGCGCAAGCGGCGCTGGAGGGGGCCCTGGCGCGCAATGGCTACAGCCAATACCGGCAGGTGGCGGTGATCGATGCCGAGGGACGCACGGCGATTTTCAGTGGCGAACATAGCCTGGGGACCCACAACGCAGTGGCCGGTGAGCAATGCGTGGCGGCCGGCAATCTGTTGGCCAGCGGTGCGGTGATCGAGGCCATGGTCACCGCCTTCGAGCAGGGCGGTGGTTGCCTTGCGTCACGCTTGATGAGCGCGCTGCTGGCCGGGCAGGCGGCGGGCGGGGAGGCCGGGGCGGTGCATTCGGCGGCGCTGTCGGTGGTGGGTGACCTGACCTGGCCCATCGTCGACCTGCGGGTGGACTGGGCCGAGGAAAATCCCATCGGCGAGCTGGAAAAGCTCTGGCTCGCCTATCAACCGCAGTTGCAGGATTACCTGACCCGCGCGCTCAACCCGACACTGGCGCCCAGTTATGGAGTGCCGGGCGATGAGTGAGTTGCGCAGTCGCGCCCTGCTTGCCGCGCTCGTGGGCTTTGCCACGGTCAGTCGCGAGTCGAACCTGGCCTTGATCGAGTTCGTACGCGATTACTTGCAAGGGCTGGGCGTGGACAGCGAGCTGATCTACAACGCCGAGCGAACCAAGGCCAACCTGCTGGCGAGCATTGGCCCGGCGGTGCCTGGTGGCGTGGTGTTGTCCGGGCACACCGATGTGGTGCCGGTGGATGGGCAGGCCTGGACGGTCGATCCGTTCTGCCTGACCGAGCGGGACGGCAAATGGTTCGGGCGGGGTACGGCGGACATGAAGGGCTACTTGGCCTCGGTACTCGCGGCGGTGCCGGTGTTCTTGTCCAGTGCGCTTCGGCGGCCGGTGCACCTGGCGTTTTCCTATGACGAAGAGGTGGGTTGCCTGGGCGTCCACAGCTTACTGGAGGTGTTGGTCCGGAGGGTTCCTCCACCGGCCCTGTGCCTGATTGGCGAACCCACCCAACTCCGACCGGTGCTGGGGCACAAAGGCAAGCTGGCGATGCGCTGTCATGTCCGAGGGGCGTCCTGCCATTCGGCCTATGCCCCTAATGGAGTCAACGCCATCGAGCAGGCGGTGCGGCTGATGGGGCGCTTGGGCGAGATCGGTGCACAGCTGGCCGAGCCATCACGGCATGACTCGCGCTTCGATCCGGCGTTTTCCACGGTTCAGGTCGGGGTGATCCACGGCGGCACGGCGCTGAATATTGTCCCGGCCGATTGCCGTTTCGATTTTGAAGTACGCGCCTTGCCGGATTTCAATCCCCAAGTGGTGGCCGAGCAATTGCAGGCGTTTGCCGAACAGACACTGCTGCCGGCCATGCAGGCGGTGGTGGGCGATACGGCGATTCGTTTTGAACCACTGTCCGCCTACCCGGGCCTGGCGACCTCGCCTGACAGCGCTGCTGCGCAACTGGTTGCGCGACTGTGCGGCAGCGACGCTTTCAGCACCGTCGCCTTTGGCACCGAAGGCGGCCTGTTTCACCAGGCCGGCGTGCCGACGGTGGTCTGTGGTCCCGGCAGCATGGACCAGGGGCACAAACCCGACGAATACGTGAGCGTTGAACAAATGGCCGCCTGCGATCGCTTGATGGATCGGTTGGCGTGTCATCTCTGTGAACCCAATGATTGCTGACCGCCAGGGTGCCTGAGGAGGACGATTTCAAGGGAAGGAGATTCCTGGTGGTCAGCCAGGCGAGAACGAACAGGCCGACAAGAGCCTTTGCTGTAGACCATACCGCCCGCGCTTACGGTCACCCTTGAGTCCCGTCGCCGGCTCGTGCGGGCGAGCCGGCATTTTCGAGGAACCGCTTCATGTCCAGATCCTTGCGTTGCAACATCGCGTGCACAGTGGCGCTGTTGAGTTCCAGCGTCATGGCCGCGCCCCAGAACCTGACCGTGATTTCCTTCGGCGGTGCCACCAAGCAGGCCCAGGACAAGGCCTACTTCCAACCCTTCAATGCCAGCGGTGCGGGAAACATCGTGGCGGGTGAATACAATGGAGAGCTGTCGAAGATCAAGGCCATGGTCACCGCCGGCCATACCAGCTGGGACGTGGTCGAAGTGGAAAGCCCCGAGTTGCTGCGCGGCTGTGAGGAAGGGCTGTTCGAAAAGCTCGACCTGACTGGCCTTGGCGACCCGGCGAACTATGTGCCGGGCGCGCTCAATGAGTGTGGCGTCGCCACCTACGTGTGGTCGATGGTCCTGGCTTATGACCAGACCAAGCTCGCCAAGGCCCCCAAGTCCTGGGCGGACTTCTGGAACGTCGCCCAGTACCCGGGCAAGCGTGGCCTGCGCAAGGGGGCCAAGTACACCTTGGAAATCGCCCTGTTGGCCGATGGGGTCAAGGCGCAGGATGTGTACAAGGTGTTGAACACGCCGCAGGGCGTGTCCCGGGCCTTCGCCAAGCTGGACCAGATCAAGCCGAATATCCAATGGTGGGAAGCCGGCGCCCAACCGGCGCAATGGCTGGTGGCGGGGGACGTGGCGATGAGTGCGGCCTACAACGGCCGGATCGCGTCGGCGCAAAAGGAAGGCATGAAGCTGAGCATCGTCTGGCCGCAGAGCCTCTACGACCCGGAGTACTGGGCCGTGGTCAAGGGTACGCCGAACAAGGCCCTGGCCGAGCAGTTCATTGCCTTCGCCAGCCAGCCGCAGACCCAGAAGGTGTTTTCGCAAAACATTCCTTATGGGCCGGTGCACCTCAAGACACTCGCGTTGTTGCCGACCACGGTCCAGGAACAACTGCCCACCGCCGAGGCCAACCTGGCCGAAGCCCAAGCCGTGGACGCGGAGTTCTGGGTCGACCACGGCGAGGAGCTCGAACAGCGCTTCAACGCCTGGGCCGCTCGCTAGGCCCCGAACGTCCCATCTATTGTAAATATGGGCCTGTGGCGAGGGGATTTATCCCCGCTGGGGCGCGAAGCGGCCCCAAGATACCGACAAACTTAGAGTGTCAGGCAGATTGATCTGACGGGTCTGGGGGGCTGCTGCGCAGCCCAGCGGGGATAAATCCCCTCGCCACAAGAGTGAGTACTTAGCAGCACAAGAGTCACTGTTCAGCACGGCGATGGTGTGGGCTGGTCGGTCAGGCCAGCCATTGCCTGAACTGTTCCTTGCAGTAGTCGACGAACAACTGCGCCGGCTTGGTGAGGTGGGTGCGCTTGAGCCAGCCCGCCACCAGAGCCGAGCCTGTCACGTCTTCGGTGATGTTCACGCACACCACCTGTTGCCCGTCATAGGTGCAGGTGGAATGCGGCCGGGTCACCAGCACCGCGAAGCCGAACGCTTGGCCGACCATGCCCCGGACCATTTCAATGGACGGCGAGCTGAACACGATGTTCGGTGTCAGGCCCAGCTCTTCGAAAATGCTGACGAAATAGGTCCTGCTGGGTTGCACGTCCAGCAGGATCATCGGTTCCGACGCCAGGTCACGCAGCGAAACCTGCGCCTGATTGGCAAAGCGGTGCCCCGCCGGCAACAGGGCGTAGGGCCGTTGTGGCGCCGTCAAGGCCTCGGTCTCGATGGTGCTGTCCAGGTCGTGTTCATAGAAAATCGCCAGGTCGAAGCGCCCCCCGGTCAAGCCTTGCATGAGTTCCTGCTGCTCACCGTCCTGCAGGCGTATCTCGACGCCCGGAAAGCGTTCGCGAAAACCGGCGATCAGCCGCGGCAGGTAGAGCGGCGCAACGGTCTCGAAGCAGCCGATATCGATCTGGCCGCTGACCACGTCGTTATCGGCCAGGGCGTTCTGCTCGAACTCCCGTGCCATGCGCAACAACTCCTGGGCCTTGCGATAGAAGCGCGCGCCGCCAGGGGTCAATGACACGCCCTGGGCATGGTGACGGATGAGCAACTGCACGCCGAAGCTGTCCTCAAGGCCCTTGACGGCCGTGGCGATCGACGGTTGGGCGATGTAGAGCTTGCGAGAGGCTTCGGCCACGCTGCCACATTCGACGGTGGTGACGAAGTACTTCAGTTGACGCAGGGAATAGGACGCCACGGCAGACCTCGATCCGGATGGTTTTTGCCTACCATACCCTGTGCCGGTCGCACGGGAGACAAGCGTTGCCACGGATTTTGCTCGGCAATGACGATATTCGGGCTGGGTTTGGGTGCGCAGACAAAAAAAACACCCGCCGAACGATCATTGGCGGGTGTCCGGGAAAGACCGGCGCAGGAAGGGGGATTGGCCGGGTGGGCGATCGGGTTACGCCACCGGGATCAACGGGTCCGCCGCGGCCAGGGCGGTGGCGCGGTCGGCGGCCGGCGGGTAGATCCAGACGCTGTTGATCTGGGTCTTGAGGTCCTTGGCTTCCTGGCCCACCAGCTTCAGCTGGCGATCCCAGCCTTCGGTGTACACCGCGCCCCAGGCACCCAGGTCCAGGCAGGTCACGTACTTGGGCTGGCTGTAGGGCATCGGCGCGACGCCGAGCAGGTCGGCGGCGACGTTGTTGCCGGCGTAGCGACCCAGGGCGATGGCGTGCTGGCAGGACATCACCGCGTGGTTGCCCAGTGTGTCGGTGGCGGCGTAGGCCACGTCACCGGCGGCGAATATGTGCGGCTGCCCCAGTACTTTCAGGTGGCTGTCGACGTGCAGGCGGCCCTGGGCATCGCGGGTGCCGGCCACGTGCTGGGTCAGCGGGCTGGCCCGGAAGCCCACGGTCCAGATCACGGTGCGGGATTCGATGCGCTGGCCGCTCGACAGGGTGACGCCGCCGGCGTCCACCGATTCCACCGACGCATTGAGGATCCACTCGATGCCCAGGTGCGCGGAGGCTTCGATGATGGACGGGCGGATGCCGTCGCCCATGGATGCACCAATCTGTGGCCCGCGATCCACCACGATGACCCGGATGTCCGCGTCCTGGCCGAGGACGGCGCGCAGGCGGGCGGGCATTTCGGTGGCCGTTTCGATCCCGGTGAAGCCGCCGCCGGCGACCACGACGGTGTTGCGGGCGGGGCTGTCCGGCAGGCTGGCAAGGGTCTTGAGATGGCTTTCCAGCCGGGTCGCCTGTTCGATCTGGTCCACGTCGAAGGCGTGCTCGATCATTCCGGCCAGGTCGGGGCGAATCAGTTGGCTGCCCGCCGCCAGCACCAGGCGATCATAGTTCAACGTGCCCTTGGCGCCGGCCGCGTCGTGGTAGCCCACCTGCTTGAGCGTGGCATCGACGCTGTCGGCCGTACCCTGTACGAAATTCACCCCGACCGCATCGAACAGGCTGTCCAGCGGGGCCAGCATGGTGTGCACGTCCGGCTCGTAGAAACGTGGACGGATGCGCAATTGCGCCTGGGGGGCCAGGACGGTGACCTGCACGTCATGGCGATCATGCTGGTCCAGCAGGCGAGCCGCGCTCAGTGCGCTCCAGACACCGCCGAAACCTGCGCCGACAATCAGAATATGCTGTTTCATGAGTTGCTCCCGAAGACTGGATCGATACGTTGAGTTATTCAAGTGTTCAGCGTGACCGTAGGGCGAGCGCGAAAAAGTGCGGGCATTGGACAGCGATCAGGACACCCATTCGGTTTCGGCCCGCTGCAGGAAATGGTATTCGCTGCGATAACGGCCAACACTTCTACATAAGGTCAGCGGGGATATGCCTGGGTGTGAATGACCTATACCAACGTATGGGGTCTTGCCGGCGGCCGGGAAAACCCAGGCGCGGCTAGTGGCCCGTCAGGCCACTCCCGAGCACCGACTCGATGCAGGCAATCAATTCGCCGCAATGGAACGGCTTTGGAAAGAACGCCACCGGCGCCGGGGAACCGGTGCTGACACGAGGGGCCGGGCCTTGGTAGCCGGTGATGAAAATGATCGGGATGAGCACGCCCTGGGCGCACAGCAGGTCGTACATCTGGATACCGGTCATGCCGGGCATTTGTATGTCGGATATCAGGCAGGCGGTGTCATCGAGTGGGTCGGAGGCCAGAAATGCCTGGGCGTTCGCGTAGGTACGCACGCTGTAGCCGTGGGAACGTAACAAGCCGTCGAGTGCAACGCGGACTGATTCATCGTCATCGATCACGGAGATAATCGCAGTGTCGGGCATTTCGATACCTTGAGTGGATATCAGATGGCATGAAGCCATCCGCCATCACTGCAAGATACGCCGTCCAACCACCCCGCCAAGTATACGTGGGTATGAACTTGCTAGACGTGGCGGGGCAACTCCAGCGCCTGGGCCATCCGCACCAGATCGGCAAAGGAACGCGCGAGCATCTTGCGCATGGCCTGGCCGCGATGAATCTTCACGGTGATTTCACTGAGGCCGATTTCCCCGGCGATCTGTTTGTTCAGCAAGCCCGAAGCGGCCAGCGCCATGACCTGTTGTTCGCGCGGGGTCAGGGTGCAATAGCGGTCGTGCACTTGCTGGTACGCTTGCCGGGATTCGCGCCGCTGCCGATCCCGTTGATGGGCGGCGGCCACCGCGTCGATCAGGTCCTGCTCCCGGAACGGCTTGGCGAGGAAGTCCACCGCGCCGGCCTTCATGGCCCGGACAGTCATGGCAATGTCGCCATGCCCGGTCATGAAAACGATCGGCAAGTGGACGTTGGCCTTGGCCAGCTCATGCTGGAAGTCCAGGCCGCTGGTGCCTTGCAATCGCACGTCCAGTACCAGGCAACTGGGCAACTCGGGGCGAGGGTGCAGGGCGAACTCGGCCACCGAACCGAACAGCCGGACCTGCAAGCCAATGGAGCGCAGCAGGCTGCCGAGGGCCTCGCGCAGCGGTGCATCGTCGTCGACGATGTAGACGATCGGGTCGTTGCAGATGGCCGGGGTCGGGCAATGGTTCGGCATCTTCAAGGGTTCCCGGGTGGCGTTGTGCTGGGGAGCAAGGGCAGGGCGAACCTGAACGCGGTGCCTTGGCCGACTTCGCTGGTGGCCCAGATCCTGCCGTTATGGAAATCGATGATGGAGCGGCAGATGGACAAGCCAATGCCCAGGCCGTTTTCCTTGGTGGTGAAGAACGGGTTGAACAGCGCGGGAAGAATCTGCGGCGCGATGCCGGTGCCCTGGTCCGCCACTTCCAGCACCACCTCGTCGTGTTCGGTCCAGGTGCGCAGGTGCAGGCATCGCTCGCGCGTGTCGATCCCCTCCATGGCGTGGCAGGCGTTGATGATCAGATTGATGATCACCTGCTGCAACTGCACCCGGTCGGCGCTGACCGTTGGGTTGTTCGCCGCCAGCTCGACGTGGGCGCTGACACGGTGATGGGCCAGTTGTTGCTGGACCAGGTGCAGCGTCTCGCTGACGATGTCGTCCAGGGATTCGGGCTGGCGCAACGGGTCGCACTTGCGCGCCAGCGCCCGGATGCGGCTGATGACCTCGCTGGCGCGGCAGGCGTTGGCGACGATCCGGTCGACGGAGTCGAGGGCCTCGTCCAGATCCGGCTGCGGGCGCACGAGCCAGCGGCGGCACGCCTCGCCGCTGCTGGTGATGGCCGTCAGCGGCTGGTTGACTTCGTGGGCGATGGAGGCGGCCATTTCCCCCAGCGAGGTCAGCCGGGTGGCATGGGCCAGTTGGCTCTGGGCGCGAAACAACGCTTCTTCGGCCTGCTTGCTGGCGGTGATGTCCATCAGCGCGCCGACGTACTGGCAGCCACCCTGGTGATCGGGCAAGGGGCTGGCGATCATGTGGATGTGCTTGAGGCGTCCGTCCGGCATCAGCAGGCGCAGCTTGACCTCGATCTGGAGGGCGCGGCGCGCCGCCTGCTCGAAAATCCCTCGCGCCAGTGCCAGGTCGTCGGGGTGCGTGCGGTCCAGCATCATCGACACGGTCGGCGGCCGGTTCAGCGGGTACTCGAAAATCCGGGCCGATTCCTCCGACCAGGCCATCGTTTGCCGATCACCGCGAAAGCCCACGCTGCCCGTCTGGCTCAAGCGCTGGGCGCCGATCAGGTAGGCTTCGTTGTGCCGCAGGCTGTCCGAGGCCTGCTTGCTGCGCAACGCCAGGAAAGCGATGGCCGACAGCGCCGTCAGGCAACGAAAGAACCCGGTGGTCGATTCCCAGCGGTGATAGCCGCCGTTATAGAGGAACATCGCCGTGAGCAGGACCATGCACATCAGCGCGACGCTGATCACCAGGTTGATGGAAAACAGATTGGCCGCCATCAGCAACAAGGTGATGTACAGCAACGTGGGGGCCAGGTCGGAATGGGTCTCGGAATTGATGATGACGATGCCGCACGCCACCACCAGCCCGACTGCCCAGCCCAGGGCATTGACCAGCGGGTGGCTGCTGATTCCCATCGATGACCGCACGCCCATGCGCAAAGTGGGGGGCCGAAAACTGTCATAGACGTTCCTGAACATCGCGGAAGATAGGGGCACGCGCCAGACCTTTGATTTTTTTTGGGGGTCTCGCCCTGGCCTCGGGGCGCAGGGCATTGCCTGGCTATATTAGAAGCGCGCCGTTTCCATCCGGTAGGACATAAAACCCTGAAATCCGGCCAAGCCCGCCCACCGGGCGCCATCGCGACGCTATACCGAAGTATCAGCGCGCCTGCCCAAAGCGTGAGCGCGGCGTCCCCAGGTACGACAGACAGCCGCCTGGCAGCGCGTTAATCTTCAATCACCGCGTCGCTGGCGGGCCTTGATGAAGGGGCCGGCGGCAATCTTGTTCACTTGCGACTCAAGGGCCTGGCGCCTGGGGCGACGACTATGATGAACAGAAACGACCTGCGTCGTACCGACATCGGTCTGCTGGTGGTCTTCGAAACCTTGATGCACGAACGCAACGTCACACGGGTCAGCGAAAAGCTGTTCCTCGGCCAACCGACCATCAGCAGTGCCCTGGCGCGCCTGCGGCTGATGTTCGATGACCCGTTGTTCATTCGCGTGGGCCGGCTGATGGAGCCCACCTCTCGGGCCGAAGAGATTTTTTCCAACCTGTCGCCAGCCCTGGACGGTATCGCCGCGGCCCTGGGCCGGAGCCAGGCCTTCGACCCGGCGACCAGCGAGGCGACGTTCCATATCGGGCTTTCCGATGACGTTGAATACGCGCTGCTGCCGGACCTGCTGCGACGCTTGCGGACCGAGGCGCCGGGCACCCGGCTGGTGGTGCGCCGGGCTGACCAGTGGCAAATCTCCCAGCTATTGACCTGCGGCGAGATCTCCCTGGGCATCAGCCATACCCTTGAGCTGCCGGCCAATGCCCGGCGCAAGGGGTTGCGCCCGATCCGGCCGATGCTCCTGCGGGCCGATTCGCAACCGGGCGAACTGAGCCTGGACGAATTCTGTCTCCGGCCCCACGCGGTGGTGTCCTCCATGGGCAAGGTCATCGATGACGCGGACCGAGCGCTGAGCCTCCTCGGCCGGCAGCGCCGGGTGGTGCTCACGGTGCCGCAGTTCAGCGCCTTGCCGGTGTTGCTGGCCGAGAGCGACATGATTGCCATCGTGCCGGATTACGTCGCCCTCGCCATGGCCGCGACGACGGGCCTGAGGGCGCAACGGGCGCCGCTCGGCTTGCCCGAGCACGAGCTGTCGATGGTGTGGCGCGGCGCCTCGCACAACGACCCGGGGGAACGCTGGTTGCGGGCCCGTTGCAGCACGTTCGTGGCCGGGTCGGCCGAGCAGGCGCCGCTGTCCAGGCGGGTCGCCTGAACGCTGCCGGGTGATCGGCGGAGCCCGGCGGGTGCGTATCAGCGGGAAAAACGATTGCGGTAGTCCCGGGGGGAGATCGAGAGGTGGCGCTGGAAGGTATTGCGCATCCGCTCCTCGTCCCCGAAGCCGCAGGCGCGGGCGATCTGGTCGATGTTGCGTTGGGAATCTTCCAACTGCCGTCGTGCGGCTTCGAGGCGAAACAGTTCGACGGCCTTGGCCGGGGTGCGTCCGGTCTGGCGCTTGTAGACCCGGGCAAAGTTGCGTGGGCTCATGCCGGCCTGGCGGGCCAGCCGGTCGATGGTCAGGTGGGCGTCGTCCAGGTGTTCGGCTATCCACAGGTGCAGTTCATCGAATCCGGCGCTGTCCTGCATCTGCAATTGCAACAGCTGGCTGAACTGCGCCTGGCCGCCGGGACGCTTGAGAAAGACCACCAGTTCCCGGGCCACTTGAAGGGCCACGTCGCGGCCGCAATCGGCCTCGACCAGCGCCAGGGCCATGTCGATCCCGGCACTGACCCCGGCCGAGGTCCACACGGCGTCCTGTTGGACGAAGATCGCATCCAGGTCGACCTCGACCCGCGGGAACCGATTCCTCAACAAGTCGCACATGGCCCAATGGGTGGCCGCCCGCCGTCCGTCCAGCAAACCGGCCTGGGCCATGAGGAACGTGCCGCTGCACACCGATGCGGTGCGCCGGGCCTTGACCGAGGCGCCGCGCAGCCACGCCACCAGCTCGACACAATCGATCATCGCCTGGCAGATATCGGGTGCGCCGGGGACGATCAGCGTGTCGATGCCGGCCTGGTCCAACTGATCCAGGGCGGCGGTGTCCACGACCAGCCCCTCGGCGGTGCGCATCAGCCCGCCGGCCAGGCTTGCGGTGTGCATCGCATAGCCCGGCAAGCCCCGTTCGGCCATGGCCTTGGTGGCCGCCCAGAACACCGTCTGGGCGCCGGTCAGGTCCAGCAGGCCCATCTGCGGGTAGGCCAGGAAGACCAGCGTGCGCGGCCGGGAAACAGACTCGGCGGCGCGGCCTACATCCAAGGTCATCTCGTTCATGATTGCTTCGCACGGGGGGCAGGGGAGTCTGCAAGGTTATCAAGGGATCGCGTTCGTGAGTGCGATTTCACGGCTCGGAGGCTGGATATTCAAGTGCTATCAATATGCTATTTCAGTATTTAAATTAATATTCTTATAGCCTTAAAGTCGTGGTCCACTTCCCGTGAGGTTACCCGATCATGGCTTTCAAGCGTTCCGCGCTCACCTTGTTGGTTTCCCTGGCAGCGACTGCGCTGCTCAATCCCTCGGCGCACGCCGAAGGCAAGATCAGCATCGCCCAGCAATTCGGCATCGGCTACCTGATCCTCGACGTGGTGCGTGACCAGCAGTTGATCGAGAAACATGGCAAGGCCCAGGGCCTGGATATCAAGGTGGACTGGAACAGCATTTCCGGCGCGACCGCGATGAACGAAGCCCTGCTCACTGGCGCCCTGGATGTGGTGTCGGCGGGCGTCCCGCCCATGTTGACGATCTGGGACCGGACCCGCGGCAAACAGAACGTCAAGGCCATCGCTTCGCTGGGGTCGATGCCCAACTACCTGCTGACCAATAACCCGAACGTGAAGAGCCTCAAGGACTTCACCGACAAGGACCGGATCGCCGTTCCGGCGGCGGGCGTGGGCTTTCAGTCGCGCACGTTGCAGATCGAAACGGCCAAGCTGTTCGGCAACGATCATTTCAAGAAATTCGACGACATTTCGGTCAGCCTTCCGCACCCGGATGCGACGGCGGCGCTCATCGCCGGCCAGTCGCAAATCAATGCGCATTTCTCCAGCCCACCGTTCCAGTATCAGGCGCTGCAAAGCCCTAACGTGCACAAGGTGCTCAGCTCCTATGAGGTGCTGGGCGGGCCTGCGACGTTCAACGTGCTCTACACCACGGAAAAATTCCACGACGAAAACCCCAAGACCTACAAGGCGTTCTACGACGCCCTGGTGGAGGCGCAGGGGATCATCAAGGCCGACAAACCGGCTGCTGCCCAGACCTACCTGCGCGTAGAACAATCCAAGCTGCCGCTGGCGCTGGTGGAAAAAATCGTCGTCGACCCTGAAATCGACTTCACCGTCGTTCCGCAACGCACCTACATCTATGCCGAGAAACTGCATGAATTGGGCGTGCTGAAAAACAAGGCCGACAGCTGGAAGGACTATTTCTTCGACGAGGCCCATGGCGGCGCCGGCAGCTGAATGCAGGGTGGCCCGGCAGGTTGATGCCATCGCGAGCAGGTTCGCTCCCCACAGGAAAGTGCCGGCTGACCGTCACTGAGCGGCTGGAACCGCCAGCCACTGGCCGATCACTTTCTGGTAGCTGCCGTTGGCCTTGCTCAGGTGCAGCCACTGGTCGACGTACATCTTCCAGGTGGTGTCATCGCGCGGCAGCAGGTAGGCCTTCTCGCCGTACTGCAGGTAGTGGGTCGGGTTGACGGCACACAGGCCGGGCTTGAGTTTTTGCTGATAGAGCGCTTCGGACGCGTCGGTGATCATCACGTCGGCCCGCTTGTCCAGCAGTTCCTGGAAGATCGTCACGTTGTCGTGGAACGCGAGCTGGCCCTTGGGCACGAAGGCGCGGACGAAGGCTTCGTTGGTGCCCCCGGCCGGCTCCACCAGGCGCACCGAAGGCTGGTTGATCTGTTCGAGGGTCTGGTAGCGCGACTGGTCTTCGCAGCGTACCAGCGCCACCTTGCCATCCACGTCCAGGGTGTTGCTGAAGTAGGCTTTCTTCTGGCGTTCCAGGGTCACCGAGATCCCGCCCATGCCGATGTCGCACTTGCCCGCCAGCATGTCCGGCATCAGGGTTTTCCAGGTGGTCTGGACCCATTGCACCTTGACGCCGAGGCTGGCGGCCAGCGAGCGCGCCATGTCGGTGTCGATCCCTTCGTAGTCGCCGGTTTGCGTCTTGTAGGTGTAGGGCTTGTAGTCGCCGGTGGTGCATACCTTGAGTTCGCCGCGCTGCAGGACCTCGTCCAGGTGGGAGGCGGCGGGCTCGGCCAGGGCATTGCCACACAGCGCCAGCAGGCCGCAGAACGTCATCGTGCTTGTTATGGTTTTCATGGGGATGGGACGTCTCGCAAGGGAAGGGGACAAGACGGGCCAGTGTAGTAAAAGTGCTTGCGGGTTGTCTCGGGGTGACGGCCTCGCTCAGCGTGAAACGATCCCGTGGTCGATCGCGTATTTCACCAAGGCCGCGGGTTTGTCGATGTTGAGCTTACGACGGATGCTCAGGCGGTGGGTTTCGACGGTGCGTACGCTGATGTCCAGCTCGCGGGCCATTTCCTTGTTGTTCAGGCCCTCGACCATCTTGCGCAGTACCTGGCTTTCCCGGGGCGTCAGCTCGTTGTCGGTGTTCGGGGCGGTGGCGAGGTGCTGGGCGATCCCGGCACTGTAGAAGGTGCCGCCGCCGATGATCGCTTCGATGGCCGCGACGATTTCCCGCGACGGGGCGTTCTTGAGCACATAGCCGCTGGCACCGCAGCGCACCGATTCGCTCACGTATTCATGATTGTCGTACATGCTCAGGATGAGGATCTTGAGGCGCGGGTATTGCTTGCCCAACAGGCGGGTCAGCTCAAGCCCGTTCATGTCCTTGAGGCCGATGTCCATCAGCAGCAGGTCCGGTGTGCAGCGGCCGACCATGTCGATCGCCTCTGCACCGTTCTCGGCCTCGCCGACCACGTCCAACCGTGGCATGACGGACAGCAGGGCGCGGATGCCGTCGCGCACCAGGGAGTGATCATCCACCAGGGCGACGCGGATCGCAGCGGGCAGGTCTATCGACGAGGGGTTCTCGGGCTCGGGATTCATCAGCTTTGGCTGGCCGTCAGGTTCATGGGCAGCAGGATGTCCAGCTCGCTGCGGCCTGGTTCGGAGGTGACCTCCAGGCGGCCACCGAAATGCTCGACCCGCTCACGGATATTGCGCAGGCCGATGCCGGCGTGGCCGCGTTCGACCTGCGGCACGTTGAAGCCCATGCCGTCATCCACCACGGTCAGGCGCAAGGACTCGGCGGAGCCGAACAGGCTGATGCCGACACTTTTCGCCCCGGCGTGACGTTCGATGTTGGTCAGGGCTTCCTGGGCGATGCGGAACAGCGAGACCGGCGCGCCGTTTTCCAGCCGGCAATCGAACTCATTGCTGCGGTACGACACCTCCAGCCCGCTGCGTTGTTGGAATTCGGAGGCGAGCTGGCCGATGGCGGCGGGCAGGCCCAAGGTGTCGAGCAGGGAGGAGCGCAGGTCGTGGGAGATGCTGCGGATTTCACCGATGGCCTCGCCCAATCGGTCCGTCGCGTTCTTGAGGATGCCCAGGCCGTTTTCCTGGCCGTTTTCCAGCACGTGGCTGGCCAGTTCGAACTGGAACTTGATCGACACCAGCAGTTGGCTGATGCCGTCGTGCAACTCCCGGGAGACCCGCGACCGTTCCTCTTCCTGCAGGCTGACGATGCGCTGGTTCAGGCGTTGCAACTTCTTGTCGGCCAGGCGGTGTTCGCTGACGTTGAGGGTCATGCCGCCGGCGAACACCAGCAGCACCGCCACCAGGGCGATGGCGGCGATGGCCTGCATGGTGGTGTGGATGCCCTGGGCGACTTCGGCGCGGGCCTGCTGGGTGGCGCGCTCGACGTCTTCCAGGTAGATCCCGGTGCCGAGCATCCATCCCCAACGGTCCAGCATCACCACGTAGGCCAGCTTCTCGGTGACCTGGCCGGAGGAGGGCTTGTTCCAGGCATAGCGCTGGAAACCTTCGCCGGACTGGGCACTCTTGAGCAGCGCCTGGATGACCGGCAGGCCGTGGGGGTCCTTCATGTCCCAGAGGTATTGGCCCACCAGGTCCGACTGGCGCGCGTGCATGAGGCTGCGGCCCTGGCGGTCGTAGACGAAGAAGTAGCCGTTGATGCCGAAGCTCAGCTTGCGCAGCTCTTCCAGCACTTGTTGTTGCGCGCGTTCGTCGCCCTGGCCGTCGTTGTACAGCGGCGCGATCAGGCTCTGGGCCATCTCGACGTAGTTCTTCAGCTCGGCGCGCTTGCTCGCCAGGATGCTGTCTTCGATGAGCTGTGCCTGTTGATCGCCCAACTGGCGATTGAGCGAGATCACCAGGGCGCAGATCACCGCGATCGCCAGCACCAACGGCAGGATCCCGAGGGCGACGATTTTGTGTTTGAGCAGCATGTGTACTCCTGTCCGGACTCGGCGGAGAGGCCAATGGCGGCATCATATGCCAAACCCATGGGTGACGCATAAAACCTGTGGAGCGAGGCATGTGGGAGCAAAGCTTGCTCGCGATGCAGGCTCCGCGGTTTATAAAAGACCGTATTGACTCCATCGCGGGCAAGCCTTGCTCCCACAAGGGCAATCAACGGCCTACGTAGTACTACGGATTTATTTATTGACGGTCTGCGGGGATATTGGGCCGGCTCCGAAAAGCGGGGCACACTATAAAAACAATCGCCGCAGTCCACTGGACCTCGGCAGGAGACACGCAATGACAACCCGTCTGGTTAAACACCTCGCCTGGTTTGCCGTGGCTGTTCTGGGAGCCTGTGCGTTGAGTGTCGTGGCCTTGCGCCGCGGCGAGGCCATCAACGCCCTCTGGATCGTCGTCGCAGCCGTGGCCATCTACCTGGTCGCCTACCGCTACTACAGCCTCTTCATCGCCAACAACGTGATGCAACTCGATGCGCGCCGGGCCACGCCTGCCGTGCTCAACAACGATGGCCTGGACTTCGTCCCGACCAACAAGCACATCCTCTTCGGCCACCACTTCGCCGCCATTGCCGGCGCCGGGCCGCTGGTCGGGCCGGTACTGGCCGCGCAGATGGGCTACCTGCCCGGCACGCTCTGGCTGATCGCCGGCGTGGTGCTGGCCGGGGCGGTGCAGGACTTCATGGTCCTGTTCCTGTCCA
>NZ_JAUQOP010000062.1 GCF_030580855.1 Pseudomonas citrullilanati
ATGGGGGGGGGGGGTTTTGGGTCAGGGGGGTATTATTTAGCTACGGCGCGGGGGGGGGGGCGCGGGGGGGGGGGGGGGGGGGGGCGGGCGCCGCGCCGCCCCCCCCCCCCCCCCCCCCCCCCCCCCCCCAGCGATCCGGTCCAGCCAGGCGGGTGTCAGGCTGACTTGGCCAGGATCAGGCCATTCTCGCTGGCCGCTTCCAGGCGGATCGCGACGAACTTCGAGGTCGGCGTGTGGCTGCCGTCACCGGTGCTTTCCAGGGGAACCAGGGGGTTCACTTCAGGGTAGTAGGCTGCGGCCTGCCCGGCTGGAATGTCGAACGCGAGCAGGGTGAAGCCCTTGACCCGGCGCTCGCGGCCATCATCCCAGAGCGAAACGATATCGGCCTTCTGCCCTGGCTTGAAGCCCAGGCGAATGATGTCCGCTTCGTTGACGAACAACACGTCGCGCTGGCCCTTCACCCCACGGTACCGGTCATCGAGGCCGTAGATGGTGGTGTTGTACTGGTCGTGGGAACGCATCGACTGCATGATCAGGTCGGGCAACTGGCCGGTGGAGCGAGTGCGTTCGTGCACGAGGTCGGCCGGCAGCAGGTTGGGCTTGAAGTTGGCCCGGCCCGACGCGGTGTTCCAGCGACGCGCGCCGGCGCTGTTGCCCAGGTAGAAGCCACCGGGATTCTGCAGCTTTTCGTTGAAGTCCTTGAAGCCCGGCACCGTCTCGGCGATCAGATCGCGAATACGGTTGTAGTCGGCCACCAACCAGTTCCAGTCCACCGGACGGCTGCCCAGCGTGGCGGCGGCGATCCCGGCGATGATCCACGGTTCGGAGCGCATCTGGCTGGACAACGGCTGCAACTGGCCGTAGGAGGCGTGGACCATGCTGAAGGAGTCCTCGACGGTGACCGCTTGCGCGCCTTCGGTCTGCAGGTCGATGTCGGTACGGCCCAGGCATGGCAGGATCAGTGCTTCCTTGCCGTGGGCCAGGTGGCTGCGGTTGAGCTTGGTGCTGATCTGCACGGTCAGGTCGCAGTTGGACAGGGCCTCGAAGGTCCGGTGGCTGTCCGGCGTGGCCTGGGCGAAGTTGCCGCCCAGGGCGATGAAGACTTTGGCCTCGCCACTGGCCATGGCGTGGATCGCCTCGACCACGTTGTGGCCGTATTCGCGGGGCACCTTGAACTGGAAGCGTCGCTCCAGCGCATCGAGGAAAGCCGCGGGCGGGCACTCGTTGATGCCCATGGTGCGGTCGCCCTGCACGTTGCTGTGGCCGCGTACCGGGCACAGGCCCGCGCCCGGCCGGCCGATGTTGCCGCGCAGCAGCATCAGGTTGGCGATTTCCTGGATGGTCGCCACCGAATGGCGGTGCTGGGTGATCCCCATCGCCCAGCACATGATCACGTTCTTGCCCTTGGCGTACATGCGTGCCGCTTGCTCGATTTCCACCAGGGACAGGCCCGATTGCTCGATGATCTGTTCCCACGGCGTGTCGTCGACCACGGCCAGGTAATCCAGCACGTTGACGCTGTGTTCATTGAGGAAGGCGTGGTCGAATACCGCTGGGGCGCCGGCCTTCTGGGCATCACGCTCCCATTGCAGGAGGAACTTGGCCATGCCGCGCAAGATCGCCATGTCGCCACCCAGGGCCGGGCGGAAATAGGCGGTGTTGGTCGGCTTGTCGCCGTTGGTGAGCATTTCGAAGGGGTGCTGCGGATGCTGGAAACGTTCCAGGCCGCGCTCCTTGAGCGGGTTGATGCACACCACCTGGGCGCCACGCTTCACCGCTTCGCGCAGCGGTTCGAGCATCCGTGGATGGTTGGTGCCGGGGTTCTGGCCCCAGACGAAAATCGCATCGGCGTGTTCGAAGTCGTCGAAGGTCACCGTGCCCTTGCCCACGCCGACGCTCTGGGACAGCGCCACGCCGCTGGCTTCGTGGCACATGTTCGAGCAGTCGGGGAAATTGTTGGTGCCGTAGGCGCGAACGAACAACTGGTACAGGAAGGCCGCCTCGTTGCTGGCCCGGCCCGAGGTGTAGAACTCGGCCTGGCTAGGATTGGACAGCCCTTGCAGGTGCTTGCCGATCAGGGCGAATGCCGCTTCCCAGCCGATGGGCTTGTAGCGATCGGTTTCGGCGTCGTAACGCATCGGTTCGGTCAGGCGACCCTGGTATTCGAGCCAGTAGTCACTCTGCTCCAGCAGCGAGGTCACGCTGTGCTTGGCGAAGAAGGCCGCATCGACGCGCCGCTTGGTGGCTTCCCAGTTCACCGCCTTGGCGCCGTTCTCGCAGAACTTGACCATGCCGCTTTCCGGCGAGTCGCCCCAGGCGCAGCCCGGGCAGTCGAAGCCGCCGTTCTGGTTGGTCTTGAGCATCATGCGGATATTCTTCAGCGCGTTATCGCTGGTCAACCAGGCCTGGGCGACGCTGATCAGTGCGCCCCAACCACCGGCCGGGCCCTTGTAGGGCTTGTAGCGCGGTACGGGTTTCTGGTCGGCTTGTTGATGATTGCTCACGCTTGATTCTCCATCGCAGGGCTGTAGACCCGCGGCGCATTTTTTTGCGGCAGGTGGATGAGGTTGAGGTTGTGTTGACGGGCCCACTGCACCGCAAGGCCGGTGGGCGACGACAGGCTGACGAGGGTCTGGATACCGGCGCGCAGCACTTTCTGGATCAGTTCGAGGCTGCAACGGCTGGTGACGATCGCCACGCCACCGGTCACCGGGATCCGTTGCCGGACCAGCGCCCCGATCAATTTGTCGAGGGCGTTGTGCCGGCCAATGTCTTCACGGCCCAGCAGCAATTCGCCCTGGGCGTTCATGTACAGTGCGGCGTGGACCGCACCGCAATATTGGCCCAGGGGCTGGAACTGGCTGATGCGCTGGCGCAGGCCATCGAGCCATGGCGCCGGCGGCAACGGGGCTCCAGGCAGGGTCTTGAGGTTCGGCAGCGCCTGTTCCAGGGCTTCGACGCCGCACAGTCCGCAGCCACTGGTACCCGCCAGTTGCCGACGTTGCTGCTTGAGGTTCCAGAACGCGCGGTTGGCGATGGTCACCTGGGCAGACTGGGCCGAACCGCTGCCGCTCAGTTGCAGGTCGTAGATGTCGGAGGCGTCTTCGATGATGCCGCTGCCCAGGCTGAAGCCGACGATGAAGTCTTCAAGGTCCGTGGGGGTGACCAGCATGACGGCCTGGCTGATGCCGTTGTAGGCGATCGCCAGCGCCACTTCCTCGGCCAGCGCGGCGTGGTCCGCTTGGGAATGGTCCAGGTTGCCGTAGCGATAGCTCTGGCTCGCGGTGGGCACGGGTGTTTGCACCGCGGGCACCGGGCAGGCCGGAGGCTTGGTTTTCATGACATCACCGATGTGTTGAATAGTGACAAGACTAAATGCGGCAATCTGCCACGTCTAATCGCTATTACTGATCTATCAATAGATGACGTCGATCAAGAGGCTGTCACTGATTTCTGATAGAGGGCGAAACACGCTTCCGCCAGCGCCGAGCGCGGGGCTCCGCGGCGCATGATCATCCCCAGCGGGACCAGGGTGTGGGCGCTTTCGATGGGCTGGATGCGCAGGTCTTCGGTGAGCACGTCCAGGCCGCTGTCCAGGGGCATCACCGCGCAGCACAGTCCGCCGTGCACGGCTTGTAGCAATTGATGCACGGCGTCGGTTTGCAGCAGCGGTTGGGGCGTGAGGCCACGGCTGTGGAAGTGGTAGTCGATGGACTGGCGAAAGTGCATGCCGCTGGTGAGCATGCCCAACGGCAGTTCGATCAGCGCTTGCCAGCTCAGCGCTTGGTCGCCGAAGAAGAAATAGCGCTGGTCGTACAGCAGGCCCATGCGGGTCTGGCTGAAGGGCAAGGCTTCGAAGCGTTCGTTGTCCAGACGCTCCAGGTAGGAAATGCCCAGGTCGATGCGGTTGTTCGCCAGTTGCTCGAGGATCTGCTCGGAGCTCAGTGACGACAATTCGAAACGCAGGTTGGGGTGCTCGTCGTGCAGGCGCTGCATCATCGACAGCGGATCGAAATCCGACAACGGCACCACGCCCAGGCGCAACGTGCCCGCCAGGTTGCCGCGACAGGCCGCCGCCTCGGCCAGCAGGCCGTCATGGGCCGCCAGCACCGTGCGCGCCCAGGCCAGTACCCGTTCCCCGGGGGCGGTGAAGCCTTCGAAGCGCTGGCCGCGATTGACCAGCGGCAGGCCGAGTTCTTCCTCAAGGCTGCGCAGGCGCATCGACAGGGTCGGTTGGGTGATGTGGCAGCGAGCGGCGGCCTGGCCGAAGTGACGGGTTTCATCCAGGGCGATGAGAAATTTCAGCTGCTTGATGTCCATCTTCGCTCCAGCGCGCGGGAAGATTCGGATTCTAGCGCTTGCGCGTAACGGGGTCATTGGTCGGCTCGCAGCCGGGTTCGCCTGGCTTGGTCTAGGCTTTTGCGTCTGGATACCTAACCAAGGAGCGTGCGCCATGAGTATTTTTAGCTTTGTGAAGGAGGCAGGTGAAAAGCTGATCGACCTGCTGACTCCCGGCAATGCTGATGCGAGCGAGCAGTTGAAAGAACACATCAACAAGGTCGGGCTCGGTAATCCGAACGTTCACGCCACTCTCGAAGGCGATACCGTTACCGTCACCGGTGAAGTGGCGAGCCAGGAAGAGAAGGAAAAGATCCTGTTGGCCGTTGGCAATATCGCCGGTGTCGGCCGTGTCGATGACCAGATCACGGTCGCCGGCCCGGTGGCGAAGGCGGCGCGTTTCGTCACGGTGAAAAAAGGCGACACGCTCAGCGCGATCGCCAAGGTCGAGTACGGCGACGGGAACCAGTACAACAAGATCTTCGAGGCGAACAAACCGATGCTGTCGCACCCGGACAAGATCTACCCGGGGCAGGTGCTGCGTATTCCCGAGTAGGCGTCGGGACCGCATTGGTTTATCGCGAGCAGACTTGCTCCCACCGGGTCGTCGGTTGCCGCAGGCCCGGTGGGAGCGAGCCCGCTCGCGATGAAGGCGACGCGGTTCAAAGCCCGGCTATAAGGTCCCGATAGTCCCCCAGCGCCTTGAACTCCTCTGTGTCCTTCGGCCCTTTGCGGCTGTCCGGCTCGCTGACGGCCAGCAGATGCGCCACGCCGAAATCCCGGGCGCTGCGCAACACCGGCAAGGTGTCGTCGATGAACAGGCTGCGGGCCGGGTCGAAGTGCAGGTCGGCCTGCAATGCATCCCAGAACTGCCGGTTTTCCTTGGGGAAACCGTAATCGTGGGAGCTGATCAGGCGTTCGAAGTAGGGCGCAAGCTCGATGCGTTCCAGCTTCAGGGACAGCGAGTCGCGGTGGGCGTTGGTGATCATCACCACGCGTTTGCCCGCCTGTTTGATCGCCGCCAGGAAGGTGTCGGCGTCCGGGCGCAAGGCGATCAGGTGGGCGGTTTCCAGTTTCAATTCGCGCACCGGCAATTTCAGCTCGGTGCTCCAGAAATCCAGGCAATACCACTGCAACTGGCCCGCGTTGCGCTCGAACAGCGGTTGCAGCTCCATTTCGGCCATCGCCCGGCTCACGCCGTGCAGTTCGGCGTAGCGCTGGGGCAGGTGTTCCATCCAGAAATGGTTGTCGTAATGCAAGTCCAGCAGGGTGCCGTCCATGTCCAGCAGCACCGTGTCGATCTCGTGCCAGGGCAGCAAGGCCATAAAACTTCTCCAGCGGTAATCGGATATCCGACACAAACAATCAGAATAGGCCGGGTATAGTAGCCCGCTATCGCCCAGGGAGCCGTATATGCGCCAGAAACCCACCATACTCGATCGCCGCGTCGTCGCCACCAGCCGCCTGTTCTGCGTGGAGGAGCTCAAGCTGCGCTTTTCCAACGGCGTGGAGCGCACCTACGAACGCCTGGCGAGCAAGGGCACGGGGTATGGCGCGGTGATGATCGTGGCAATGCTCGACGCCGACCACGCGGTGTTGGTGGAAGAGTACTGCGGGGGCACCGACGCCTACGAGCTGTCCCTGCCCAAGGGCTTGATCGAGCCGGGTGAGGACGTGCTGGCGGCGGCCGAGCGCGAGCTCAAGGAAGAAGCGGGTTTTGGCGCCCGCCAGTTGGAGCACCTGACCGAACTGTCGCTGTCCCCCGGCTACATGAGCCAGAAGATCCAGGTGGTGCTGGCGACCGACTTGTACGAAGAACGGCTGGAGGGCGATGAGCCCGAGCCGATGCGCGTGGACAAGGTCAACCTGCATGAACTCTCGGCCCTGGCGCAGAACCCGCAATTCACCGAGGGACGGGCCTTGGCGGCGTTGTACCTGGCCCGTGACCTGCTGACCCAGCGCGGAGCTTTTTTCTCATGAATTTCCCCCATCCCCTGATGGCCCCGGTGGTGGCGCTGGCGCTCAAGGCCGGTGAGGCGATCCTGCCGTTCTGGCGCGCCAACGTGCAGGTCAACCAGAAGGCCGACGAGTCACCGGTGACCGCCGCCGACATGGCCGCCCATGATGTGATCGTCGCCGGGCTGGCGGCATTGGCCCCGGACATCGCGATTCTTTCCGAGGAAGACGCCGACATCCCCCAGGACGTGCGCGCCGGTTGGCAGCGCTGGTGGCTGGTGGACCCGCTGGATGGCACCAAGGAGTTCATTTCCGGCAGCGAGGAGTTCACCGTCAACATCGCCCTGGTCGAGCAGGGGCACGTGGTGTTCGGCGTGGTGTCGATGCCCACCAGTGGCCGCTATTACGTCGGCGGCGCGGGCCTCGGGGCCTGGCGCGGCGACCAGGGCCGGGAGCCTTTGCCGGTGGCGGTGCGCAACGAGCGGGCGGCGGGCGAAGCCTTTACCGTGGTTGCCAGCCGTCGCCACACCAGCCCGGAGCAGGAGCGCCTGTTGGACGGCCTGGGCGCCAGCCTGGGCGACTTGCAATTGACCAGCATCGGCAGTTCGTTGAAGTTCTGCCTGGTGGCCGAGGGCGCGGCGGATTGCTACCCCCGGCTGGCGCCGACTTCGCAATGGGATACCGCCGCCGCCCAAGGGGTGCTGGAAGGGGCGGGCGGCGAGGTGTTGGATTTGAGCGGCGAACCGTTCTGCTATCCGCCGCGGGCATCATTGCTCAACAGCTCGTTCCTGGCCTTGCCGGCGAAGGCGCCTTGGCGTGGGAAGTTGCTGGAGCTGGCGCGTTCTTGAGGTTAAACCGGCTTTGTAGCTTGTAGCTTGTAGCTTGTAGCTTGTAGCTTCGTGACGAGGGAGCAAGCGCCCTCGCCACGGTCGACCGTTGTTCAACGATGCAACACGTACTGCCCCTCGAACTGCACCGCCGCTTCCTTGCTCCCGCCATTGAACACCCGCGTCTGTAAAGCCAGGCGCGCCCGTCCGTAGCGTCGGTAGGTGGCGAGGAAGCGATGCCAGGTCTTTTCCTCAGGCGCGTCACAAATGACGGTCGCGTCGCCGGTGACGGGCAACGGATAACTGATCTGCCCTTCCTGGATCACGATGTGCCCGTCCTCGATGCCTTCCTCGCGCAGGGCCAGGTGCAGCCAGCCCCAGCCGCCGAGCACCGCGCCGCAGTACAAGCTGCCGCCGAACATGGTGCTCTTGTGATTGACGTTGGCCTCCAGCGGCAGGCTCAACCGCAGTTGCCGGGCCTGCCAGTCGACAACCTCCAGGCCCATGTCCCGTGTCAACGGGATGTCGTGGTGCAGGATCGATTCCAGGTAACGAGTGTCGCGGTTCATCGAGGGGCCTCTGGCTGGAAGGAAAGGTGGCAATGACGCCGCCGTCTCAATCGGATTCGTCGGCGGCGCCGTGGCTGTTGTCGCCAAAGCTCAGCCCATGCTTGCGCAGCTTGTCGTGCAAGGTCTTGCGCGGGATGCCCAGGGCTTCGGCGAGGCTGCGGACCGAGCTGTGGGGCCGGGCCAGTTCGGCGGCGATCAGGGATTTTTCGAAGTTTTCCACCTGTTCGCTCAAGCCGCCGCTGACCATCGCGACCGGTGCGCCGGGGCTACCGTCCGGCGCGCTGTTGTCCAGGGCCAGCTCCAGGCCCAGGGCAAAGCGTTCGGCGGCGTTCTGCAGTTCCCGTACGTTGCCTGGCCAGCTGTGGCGCAGCAGCAACGCCCGGTGCGCCGGCTGCAATTCGTGGGGCGGCAGGCCGTGGCGGCTGCTGGCTTCGTTGGCGAAGTGCTGGAATAGCATCAGCGCATCCTCGCCCCGCTCGCGCAACGGTGGAATACGCAGCGGCGCGACGTTCAGGCGGTAATACAGGTCGGCGCGAAAACGTCCCTGGTCGGCGGCCTGGCGCAAGTCTTCCTTGGTGGCGGCGATGACGCGGATATCCAGCGGGATCTGCTGGTTGCCCCCCAATCGCTCCACCATGCGCTCTTGCAGCAGGCGCAGCAGCTTGACCTGCACATCCAGGCTCATGCTTTCGATTTCGTCGAGAAACAGCGTGCCGCCATTGGCGAACTCGAACTTGCCGATGCGGCGTTTCTGCGCGCCGGTGAATGCGCCGGGCTCATGGCCGAACAGCTCGCTTTCCACCACCGATTCGGCCAGCGCGCCGGCGTTGATCGCCACGAAGGGCCCGTTGCGGCGCGCCGACAGGTCGTGCAAGGCGCGGGCGACCACTTCCTTGCCCGCGCCGGTTTCGCCGAGGATCAGCACGTCGGCGCGGGTGGCCGCCAGTGCGCCGATCTGCTCGCGCAGGCGCAGCATCGGTGTCGATTGGCCGACCAGCCGGGCGCTGAGCTCGTGGCGATCGCTCAGGGCCAGGCGCAAGCTGCGGTTTTCCAGCACCAACCGGCGCAGGGACAGGGCGCGCCGCACGCTGTCGAGCAGGTGGTCGCTGGCGAAGGGTTTCTCCAGGAAGTCGTAGGCCCCGGCGCGCATCGCCTGCACTGCCAGCGGCACGTCGCCGTGGCCGGTGATCAGCAGCACGGGCAACTCCGGGTCCTGGGCGTGCAGTTCGCCCAGCAGTTCGAGGCCGTCCATGCCCGGCATGCGGATGTCACTGACCACGACGCCGGGCCAGTCACGGGGCAATTGCCCGGCGACACCCTTGGCTTCGGCCAGGGGCAGGATCTTCAACCCGGCCAGGTCGAGGGTCTGGCTCAAGGCCTGGCGCAGGTGGGGATCGTCGTCGATCAGCAGCACCTCTATCCGGTCATCGATGGTCATACACTACGGTCCTCGGACGGTTGCAGGCTCACCCCGGGGGCGCCGGCGCGCAGCTTCAGGGTGATCAAGGCGCCGCCTTCCTTGTGGTTGGCGAACGACAGTTCACCACCGAAGGCACGCATCAAGGTGTCACAGATGGCCAGCCCCAGCCCCAGGCCCTGGGTCCGGGTCTTGGTGGTGTAGAAGGGTTCGCCGGCGCGGCCCAGGGCCTCCATGCAGAACCCCGGGCCGTTATCGCGGATGTACAGGTTGACGCCGGTGTCGGTGGCCTGGGCGCTGAGCCAAAGCTTGCGCGGCGGGCCTTTCTCGGTCAGGGCGTCGAGGGCGTTGGCCAACAGGTTGCCCAGGACCTGGCGCAAGCGGGTCTCCCCGGCCTCGACCCAGAGTGTCGCGGCCGGCAGGTCACGAATCAGTTCCACTTCCATGCTGCGGCGACGCTTGGCGAGCAGCGCCAGCGCGTCGTCCAGGGCCGGCTGCAAGGCCACGCTTTCCGGGGCATGGCGGTCGCGGCGGGCGAAGGCGCGCAAGTGGGCGATGATTGACGCCATGCGCCCGGTCAGTTCGCTGATCAGCTTGAGGTTGCCCCGGGCGTCGTCGGTGCGCTGGTGATCGAGCAGGATCTCGGCGTTCTCGGCATAGCTGCGAATCGCCGCCAGCGGTTGGTTGAGTTCATGGCTGATGCTCGCCGACATGGTGCCCAGGGCCGACAGTTTGCCGGCCTGCACCAGGTCATCCTGGGCCCGGACCAGCTCCTGCTGGGCCTGCTCGCGCTCCAGCACTTCCTGCTTGAGGCGCCGGTTCAGGCCTTCCAGGTCGCTGGTGCGCTCGGCGACCCGGCCTTCGAGCTGGTGCCGGGCCTTGGCTTCGAAGGCGATCCGGTCCAGGTAATGGCGCCGGCGCTGCATCATCAGCCCCAGCAACAGCATCAACACCAGCAGCGCCGCGCCTCCAATCGTCAACACGGTACGCACGGGGCGGTCGATCAAGGTGCGCGGGGCGAGGATGCTCACGCTCCAGCCGGTTTCCTCGATGGACTGGGTCTGGGTCAGCCAGGCGTTTTCGTCCAGGTTCAGTGGCTTGGGGTCGCGGGTCGGATAGGGTTGCACGGCGCTGATGGCCTGGCGCTCGTCATCGCTCAAGGGGCGCGTTGCGCGAAAGCGCCAGTCCTGGCGCGACGTGAGGATGACCACGCCATTGTGATCGGTGACTAGCAGTTGCTCAGGCGTCTTGCCCCACAGGCTTTCGGTGTGGTCCAGGTCGACCTTGACCACCAGCACGCCAATGACTTTCTCGCGATCGCGCACCGCGGCGGCGAAGAAGTAGCCGCGCTTGGCCGACGTGGTGCCCAAGCCGAAGAAACGCCCCATGCGCCCGGCCATGGCCTCGATGTAATACGGCCGGAAAGCGAAATTGCGTCCGACGAAACTGTCGTGTTTGTCCCAGTTCGAGGCCGCCAGGGTCTTGCCGCTGGCGTCCATCAGGTACATGACTTCGGCGCCGGTCTGGGTGCTGATGTTCTTCAACAGCCGGTTGGCGTTGCCTTGGGTGACCCCGTCGTCCGGGGCCGACAGCGCGGCGCGCAAGGCCGGTAGATCGGCGAGAATCTGCGGCAGCACCTCATAGCGGTGCAGGGTGCCCAACAGGTTGGCGACGTAGAGATCCAGGGTCTGGCGGTTCTGCCCGGCCAGTTCACTGCGGTAATAACGTTCGGCCAGGTGCTCCAGCGGCCACAGCAACGGCGCCAGGCACAGGGCAAGCAAGGCCAGGCTGCGCCAACGGGGTCTGCGGGGAAGGGTGGAGTTCATGAGCATCAGGCGCCTGGGGGGACAGGCGTATTATGCCTACTGTGCTCCTGCCAATACAGTTTGTGAGGCGGCGCATCAAGGCTGCCCGGCAAGGCATTCCTGCAACGCGCGGCGCCAGTCCGGCTGGCGAACCCCCCATTCGCGCTCCAGCCGGCTGCCATCCAGGCGCGAGTTCAGCGGGCGTGGGGCCGGGGTCGGATAGCCGCTGGACGGGATCGGTTCAAGCACCGCACAGGGCTTGTGTTGCTCGACCAGATGCTCACCGATGGCCTGGGCGAAACCGAACCAGGAGGTTTCGCCCTGGGCTGTCAGGTGATAAGTGCCCCAGGCGCCGCCGTGACCCGCCTGCCAGCGCTCGATCAGCCTGGCGGTGCTCTCGGCGATCGTGGCGGCCCAGGTCGGGGCTCCGATCTGGTCGGCGACCACGCGCAAGTGCGATTTTTCTTGCAGCAGGCGCTGCATGGTCAGCAGGAAGTTGCGGCCCTCGCTGGAGTACACCCAACTGGTGCGCAGGATCAGATGCGCCCCGGCGGCCTGGCGAACGGCATTTTCGCCCGCCAGTTTGCTTTGTCCGTAGACGCCCAGCGGGTTGGGGGTGTCGTCTTCGGTGTAGGGCGAGGGCTTGCGGCCATCGAAGACGTAATCGGTGGAATAGTGGATCAGGGGCACCCCCCGTTCCACCGCCACCTGGGCCAGGATGCCCGGGGCCGTGGCGTTGATGGCGAAGGCCAGCGCGGGTTCGCTCTCGGCCTGGTCCACGGCCGTATGCGCCGCCGCGTTGATGATCAGGTCGGGCCGCACGCCGTCGATGGACGGCGCGATGCGCTCAGGGCGTGCCAGGTCGAGTGAGTCGCTGCCCAGCACGATCAGTTCGCCCATGCCGGCCAGGCGCGACTGGAGTGCCCGGGATACCTGGCCGTTGCGGCCGATGATCAGGATGCGCAGGGGAGCACTCATGGGAACAGGTCGGCCTCATGCAGGGCCTTGCCGGCCTGGTCCTTGGCCGACAGGATCGGTTCGCCGTCCAGTTCCCAGTCGATGGCCAGGTCGGGGTCATCCCAGCGGATGCAGCGTTCGGCCGCGGGAGCGTAGTAGTCGGTGGTCTTGTAGAGGAAGTCCGCCGAGTCGCTCAGCACCACGAAACCGTGGGCGAATCCTGGCGGGATCCATAGTTGGCTGTGGTTCTGCGCCGACAGGCGCACCCCCACCCATTGGCCGAACGAAGGCGAGCTGCGGCGAATGTCCACCGCTATGTCCAGGACCTCCCCGGCCGTGACCCGCACGAGCTTGCCCTGGGCCTGTTCGATTTGATAATGCAGGCCGCGCAGCACGCCCTTGGCCGAGCGCGAGTGATTGTCCTGGACGAACTGCAGCGTGCTCCCAGTGGCCTCGGCGAAAGCCCGGGCATTGAAGCTCTCATAGAAAAAACCGCGGTCATCGCCGAAGACCTTCGGCTCGATCAGCAAGACCTCCGGCAACGAGGTGGCAGTGACTTTCATCGGTTTTCTCCGGCGATCTTGAAGAGGTACTGGCCGTAACCGGTCTTGCCGAAATAATTGGCCCGTTCAATGACATGTTCGCGGCTGACCCAACCCCGCTGGTAGGCGATTTCTTCCAGGCACGCGACTTTCAGGCCCTGGCGATGCTCGATGGTCTGCACGTACTGCGACGCTTCCAGGAGGCTGTCGTGGGTGCCGGTGTCCAGCCAGGCGAAGCCACGGCCAAAGCGCTCGACGTGCAGGTCGCCGCGTTGCAGGTAGGCATTGTTGACGTCGGTGATCTCCAGTTCACCCCGCTTGGACGGTTTCACCGCCTTGGCGATCTGGATGACATCGTTGTCGTAGAAATACAGGCCCGTCACTGCGTAGCTGGATTTCGGCACGGCGGGTTTTTCCTCGATGGAAATGGCTCGCCCTTCGGGATCGAAATCAATCACCCCGAAACGCTCGGGGTCCTTGACCCAGTAGCCGAACACCGTGGCGCCACTTTGCCGGCTGGCGGCGCTCTGCAATTGTTCGCCGAAATGCTGGCCGTGGAAAATGTTGTCGCCCAGGATCAGGCACACCGAATCATTGCCGATGAATTGCTCGCCAATCAGGAACGCCTGGGCCAGGCCGTCGGGCGTGGGTTGCTCGGCGTAGCTCAAATGCACGCCGAACTGGCTGCCATCGCCGAGCAGGCTGCGATACTGCGGCAGGTCCTGGGGCGTCGAGATCACCAGGATGTCCTTGATGCCGGCCAGCATCAGCACCGAGATCGGGTAATAGATCATCGGTTTGTCGTACACCGGCAGCAGTTGCTTGGAAACCCCCAGGGTAATGGGGTGCAGCCGCGTGCCGGAACCACCGGCCAGGACGATGCCCTTGGTCATGTCAGCGATTCCTTGTTGTCGAGCGAGCCCAACCGCTCGCCTTGATAGCTGCCGTCCTGCACACGTCGGCACCACGCCAGGTTGTCGATATACCACTGCACGGTTTTGCGCAGGCCGGTCTCGAACGTTTCCCGGGGCGTCCAGCCCAGTTCCCGCTCGATCTTGCTGGCGTCGATGGCGTAGCGCAGGTCATGGCCGGGGCGGTCCTTGACGAAGGTGATCAGGTCGGCATAACCCCGGACCCCGTCGGGCTTATGCGGTGCCAGTTCTTCGAGCAGCGCGCAGATGCCGCGCACGACGTCGATGTTCTGTTGTTCGTTGTGGCCACCGATGTTGTAGGTCTCGCCGACCACGCCTTCAGTGACGACCTTGAGCAGCGCCCGCGCATGGTCTTCGACATACAACCAGTCGCGCACTTGCCGGCCGTCGCCATAGACCGGCAATGGCCTGCCAGCCAGGGCGTTGAGGATCACCAGCGGAATCAGCTTCTCGGGGAAGTGGAACGGCCCGTAGTTGTTCGAGCAGTTGGTCAGCAGCACGGGCAGGCCGTAGGTCCGCTGCCAGGCTCGCACGAGGTGGTCGGACGCCGCCTTGCTTGCCGAATAGGGGGAGCTGGGGGCGTAGGCGGTGGTTTCGGTGAACAAGTCATCGACGCCGTGAAGGTCGCCATACACTTCGTCGGTGGAAATGTGGTGGAAGCGAAACGCGCGCTTGCGTGGCTCGGGCAAGGCTTGCCAATAGGCGCGAGTGGCCTCCAGCAGGCTGTAGGTGCCGACGATGTTGGTCTGGATGAAGTCCGCCGGGCCATCGATGGAGCGGTCTACATGGGACTCGGCCGCCAAGTGCATGATGGCGTCGGGCTCGAACCGCGCCAGTACCGCACTGACGGTCGCCTGGTCGACGATATCGGCCTGCACGAATTCGTAGCGGCTGTCGTGATCGACGCTGCTCAACGATTCGAGGTTGCCGGCGTACGTGAGTTTGTCGAGGTTAAGAACCTGATGCCCGGTATCAAGGATCAAGTGCCGTATAAGGGCTGAGCCGATAAAACCAGCACCGCCAGTGATGAGAATGCGCATCCGGTTAAGCCTTATTTCCGTGAGACGACACAGCGTAGCAGCCATAGCTTGTCGCCAGCGTAGGGAAGGCGCAAGCGCGATCTTCGGATAGGCGCGATGCCGGACGACGTCCTGCCGGCCCGGGGGCGCCGGAGGTCCTCCCATGCTTTCGACTGATAGGGGGTTGCTTATCCCCCGGCTCAGTGGCGTGATAGGCATCCGATCAAACCACCTCAGGGGTTGTTGTATGCCACTCGCTACGTTGGTTCGCCGTGCCAGTTTGCCAAGCCCACAGATCAGCGCCGCGCAGGTGTTGGTGCTGCTGCGCTCGAATTACGGACTCAGCGGTGACCTGCGACCCCTTGGCAGCCAGCAAGACCTCAATTACCGCGTCGACACCGAGCACGGGCGCTTCGTGCTGAAGATCTGCCACGGCGACTACGCGGTGCAGGAGCTCCAGGCCCAGCATGCGGCCCTCCGGCATCTGGCCGAGCACAGCGCGGTGAAGGCGCCGCGGGTGATCACCGCCAGCAACGGCCAGGACCTGCTGACGCTCGACATCGAAGGGCAGGCGGTGCATGTCCGGTTGCTGGAATACATCGACGGCCAGCCTCTGACGCAATTCAAGCACCTGGAACCCGGCCTGGTGACGGGGCTGGGGCGTTTGTGCGCGCACATCGACCAGGCCCTGGCGACATTCGACCATGCCGGCCTGGAGCGCACGCTGCAATGGGACGCCCGCCACGCCCACACGCTGATCGAGCACCTGTTGCCGGTGATCCAGGATGACCCGCAGCGCAACCTGATCGCCGACATCGCGCAACAGGCCGAGCGCCGCCTGCAGCCGCTCAAGGCGAGCCTGCCTGTGCAGGCGATCCACATGGACATCACCGACGACAACGTGGTCTGGCAGCGTGATGCCCAGCGCCAGTGGCACTTGCAAGGCGTCATTGATTTTGGCGACCTGGTCCGCACCTGGCGCATCACGGATCTTTCCGTGACCTGCGCGGCCCTGCTGCACCATGCCGACGGCGATCCGTTTTTCATCTTGCCGGCCATCCAGGCCTATCACGCGGTCAACCCGTTGCAGCGCGAAGAACTGTTGGCGCTGTGGCCGCTGGTCGTTGCGCGAGCTGCCGTGCTGGTGCTCAGCGGCGAACAGCAGGTCGCCATCGATCCGGGCAACCAGTACAGCCGTGACAACCTGGCCCATGAGTGGGAAATTTTCCGCGTCGCCCAGTCGGTGCCCTTCGACCTGATGGAGGCGGCGATTCTCAGCGCCGTGGGCCAGCGCCTGGCGCCCGTCGCCAGCGAAGGCTTCGCGCCGTTGCTGCCAACCCTGGTGGGGCGTGAATTCGCGTTGATCGACCTGGGCGTGCTGAGCCCGCATTTCGAGGCCGGAAATTGGGAGCAGCCGGGGATCGACCAGCGCCTGTTGAGCGAAGCCGCCGCTGTCCACGGGCTGGCCGCCAGCCGCTACGGCCAGTATCGGTTGTCGCGCACCCGCCCGGACAGCGCCGTCGAGCCGGATACCTGTCCGTTGCACGTGGAGCTGAATGTCCCCCGGGGCACGCCGCTCGAAGCGCCGTTCGCCGGGGTCGTGCACCGCGCCGCCGATGGCTTCCTGCAATTGGACAGCCCATCGTCGAGCCTGCGGCTATGGGGCGTGACGTCGCCGTTGCAGTCGGGCGCGGCGCTGGTCAAGGGCCAGGTGCTGGGGGAGGTGACGGGAGCGCTGCTGGTCCAGTTGTGCCGAGGCGCCGGGTTGAATCCGCCACTGTTCTGCACGCCCTCCAGGGCGGCGGCCTGGCAGGCGCTGTGTCCGTCGCCGGCGGCGTTGCTGGGGCTGGCTTGCGATGCCGAGCCGGAGGTCGATCCCGAGGCGCTGCTGGCCCGCCGGGATGCCAGCTTCGCCCGTTCGCAAAAGCACTACTACGTCGACCCGCCGCGCATCGAGCGCGGCTGGCGCAACCACTTGATCGACATGCAGGGGCGCTCCTACCTCGACATGCTCAACAACGTCGCCGTGCTGGGCCACGGTCATCCACGCATGGCGGCGGTGGCCGCGCGGCAGTGGTCGTTGCTCAACACCAACTCGCGCTTCCACTACGCGGCGATTGCCGAGTTTTCCGAGCGCCTGCTGGCGCTTTCGCCCTCGAACATGGACCGGGTGTTCCTGGTCAACAGCGGCACCGAGGCCAACGACCTGGCGATCCGCCTGGCGTGGGCCTACAGCGGCGGACGGGACATGCTCAGCGTGCTGGAGGCCTATCACGGCTGGTCGGTGGCAGCCGATGCGGTGTCGACGTCCATCGCCGACAACCCCCAGGCCTTGAGCAGCCGGCCGGACTGGGTGCACCCGGTGACCGCCCCGAACACCTATCGCGGTGAATTCCGTGGCCCTGGCAGCACAGCGGACTACCTGCGCAGCGTCGACCAGAGCCTGGCGAAGATTGCCGACAGCGGGCGCCAGCTCGCCGGTTTCATCTGTGAGCCGGTGTACGGCAACGCGGGCGGCATCGCCCTTCCGCCCGGCTACCTGAAGCAGGTGTACGAGCGGGTGCGCGAGCGCGGCGGGGTGTGCATCGCCGACGAGGTGCAGGTCGGCTACGGGCGCATGGGCGAGTTTTTCTGGGGCTTCCAGGAGCAGGGCGTGGTGCCCGACATCATCACCATGGCCAAGGGCATGGGGAACGGCCAGCCGTTGGGCGCGGTCATCACCCGCCGGGAAATCGCCGAGGCGTTGGAAGCCGAGGGCTACTTCTTCTCGTCTGCCGGCGGCAGCCCGGTCAGTTGCCGGATCGGCATGGCCGTGCTGGACGTCATGGAAGAAGAAAACCTCTGGGAAAACGCTCGGGTGGTCGGCGGCCATTTCAAGGCGCGCCTCGAAGCCTTGATCGAGCGCTATCCGTTGGTCGGCGCGGTGCATGGCTCGGGGTTCTACCTGGGCCTGGAGCTGATCCGCAACCGCGCCACCCTGGAACCGGCCACCGAAGAAACCACGGCGCTGTGCAATCGCCTGCGCGAATTGGGGATCTTCATGCAACCGACGGGTGACTACTTGAATATCCTCAAGATCAAGCCGCCGATGGTGACGACCCGCCAGAGCGTGGACTTCTTCGTGGACATGTTGGAGAAAGTGCTCGACGAAGGGCTGTAAGTCGTTGAGCCGGTAACCCCGGCGGCAGCGAGCCTGCTCGCGAAAGCGCTGCGTCAGTCAATGAAACCGTGGCTGGCGGGACGCAATCGCGAGCAGGCTTGCTCCTACAGTGGCTAAAAATGTCGATTTTAGTCGATGTTTATTCGTTGATTTTTTCATTGAATCGACGGTTCACCCTTTAAAACCCGATTTTTATCGTCTATAAAGTCTCATCGCCCTCGACGACTCATCGGAGTCCTGACTCATGACAACGTTGCACAGCACGCCCCGCGCGGATGGTTTCCACATGCCTGCCGAATGGGCGACCCAGAGCCAGGTCTGGATGATCTGGCCCGAGCGTCCGGACAACTGGCGCCTGGGCGGCAAGCCTGCGCAGGCCGCTCACGTCGCGGTGGCCAAGGCCATCGCCCGTTTCGAGCCGGTGACCGTGGCCGTGTCCGCGGGCCAATACGAAAACGCCCGGGCGCGCCTCGACGTGCCGAACATCCGCCTGGTGGAAATGTCCAGCGATGACGCCTGGGTCCGCGACACCGGCCCGACGTTCGTCATCAATGACAACGGCGAAGTGCGCGGCGTGGATTGGGACTTCAACGCCTGGGGCGGCTTCGACGGCGGCCTCTACGCGCCGTGGAACCGTGACGCGCAAGTGGCCGGCAAGATCCTCGAGATCGAGCGCAGCCCGCGTTATCGCACCGAAGGGTTTGTCCTCGAAGGTGGCTCGATCCACGTCGATGGCGAAGGCACGCTGATCACCACCGAGGAATGCTTGCTCAACCGCAATCGCAACCCTCACCTGAGCCGCGAGGACATCGAGGCGGTGCTCAGCGCGCAGTTGGCGGTGGACAAGATCATCTGGTTGCCCGACGGCTTGTTCAACGACGAAACCGACGGCCATGTGGATAACTTCTGCTGCTACGTGCGTCCCGGCGAAGTATTGCTCGCCTGGACCGACGACCCGCAGGACCCGAACTACAGCCGCTGCCACGCCGCCCTGAATGTGCTGCAAAACAGCACGGACGCCAAGGGCCGCCCGTTCATCGTGCACAAGATGCCGATCCCGGGCCCGCTTTACGCCACCGAACAGGAGTGCGCCGGCGTGGACGCGGTGGAAGGTTCCCAAGAGCGCAACCCGACCGTGCGCTTGGCCGGTTCCTACGTGAACTTCCTGATCGTCAATGGCGGCATCATTGCGCCGAGCTTCGACGATCCGCTGGATGCCCCGGCCCGGGAGCTCCTGCAGAAGCTCTTCCCGGAGCACGAAGTGGTCATGGTGCCGGGCCGCGAACTGTTACTGGGGGGCGGAAATATCCATTGCCTTACCCAACAACAACCCGCGCCACGGGCAAAATGAGTGGCGATGTAACAGCCCGGTGACGTCCACTGCGCCGGCTCTAGACCGGTGCTTTTGGATCCATCCCGGCGAGCCTGCGGCCCGATTGGGCGAGCGGGCTTTTTTGTGCCTGTTTATCGGCACCGCCGATACATTGGCATAGCTCTTGTATCAGTGCTCTGGCAGTTCTGGGGAGAGAACTGAGTTGTTTTGTCATAAACCTTGGATAAATTGGCCGCTCATCAACCAGGAGAGGGCGCTGGAATGAATATGATAAGCGAGCGCACATGCCATCCCTTGGCCGTCAATGGTGAGTCGCTTCAAGCGTTGGCGCAGTGGTTGAAGTCCAACGGCACGCGTCAGATCAGGGAACCTGATCCGCGCCGGTTGATCGTTGAACGCTACCCGGCCGGGCTTTTCAGCGAGGCGGAGCTGCAAGCGCTGTGGGACGTCATGCAAGGATAGAATTCAAAGGATTGAGAAAGCGCTGGCCGAGAGGCCGGCGCTTTTTTATGGGCGATGGATCGGCCGGATGGCCTGTGGGAGCCTGCTGGCGATAGCGGCCGTTCATACATCGGTATTCGCCAGATGGACCGCTTTCGCGAGCAGGCTCGCTCCTACAGGAAACCTGGCCGCCGCGTCTTAGACGTTTTTCGCCTAATCACAGACGATTCACGAAATTGACACACTGTTGAGGGCGCGACTAGGATTCGCCCCACGCCTGTGGCTAACAGCCATGACTCTTAAATAATAAAAAGGCCCGACACGTTCGCTCGTGGGCGGGCCTTTTCATTATTTCAGGAGCAAGAGTCCGAAAAAGAGCGCAAAAAGCGCCGTTTCGGCTGCCGGTCGCAGTGCGTATCAACCCATACAAGGAAAATAATCATGTTGAACACGCGCATCGGTTTGATCGCACTGGGGATTTTGAGCACGACACACGCCATGGCCAACGACCAGGCGCAGTCCAAGGGGTTCGTGGAAGACAGCAGCCTGAAAGTGTTGCTGCGCAACGCCTACATCAATCGCGACTACAAGGACGGTAACCAGGACAAGGCCGAATGGGGCCAAGGCGTCATCGGCACCTTCTCGTCCGGTTTCACCCAAGGCACCGTGGGCGTCGGCGTGGATGCCTTCGGCCTGTACGCCTTGCGCCTGGACGGCGGCAAGGGGCGCAGCGGTGCGCAAGGCATCGACTTCTTCAAGCGAGGCGACAGCCGTAACGCCGCCGACGACCTGTCCAAGTTCGGCGCGGCGGTCAAGTTCCGCGTCTCCAACACCGTGCTGGCCTACGGTGACCAGATGCCCGCCCTGCCGGTGCTGAGCTACGACAACTCGCGCCTGCTGCCGGAAAGCTACACCGGTACGCTGATCACCTCCAAGGAGATCAAGGGCCTGGAACTCAACGCCGGCCGTTTCACCGCCGAGTCGCGCAAGAGCGCCGAAGGCCGCGACAGCGGCGGCTTGAAGTCGATCAATGTCCTGGGCGGCAGCTACCAGTTCACCGAGCAGTTCAAGGCATCGCTCTACGCCTCGGACGTCGAGAACGTGTTGAAGAAGCAATACGTGAACGCCAACTACGTGTTCCCCCTGTCCAAGGATCAGTCCCTGACCCTGGACTTCAACGGCTATCGCACCAAGCTGGACAACAGCTACGTGCGTGAAAACAACGTCACCGGCGATGACAACAAGATCTGGAGCCTGGCGGCCACCTTCGCCACCGGCCCGCACAGCTTCACGCTCGCCCACCAGCGCAGCACTGGCGACAGCAACCTGGGCTATGCCTATGGCGGCTACCAGCGCGACCAGAACCGCGTGGGCGACGGTGGCAATACCATCTACCTGGCGAACTCCTACTGGTCCGACTTCAACGCCGAAGACGAGCGCAGCTGGCAGTTGGGCTACGGCCTGGACTTCACCACCTTCGGTGTACCGGGCCTGAGCTACAACGTCGCCTATGTGCGTGGCGACAACATCACCACGTCCACCAGCGAAGGCGGCACCGAGCGCGAGATCTTCAACCAGTTCAAGTACGTGGTCCAGAGCGGTCCGGCCAAGGACCTGAGCGTGCGGTTGCGCAGCTCGGTGCTGCGGGTGTCGCAGAAGTCCAGCGAATACAACGTCAGCGGCAACGAGCTGCGGGTGTTCGTGGATTACCCGATCAACGTCTTCTGATGACGTGACAAGGTCCTGATACCCGGGGCCGGTAACACGACGAGGGAGCTTCTCCCGACGGTTGCGCAGTTTTCCCTTTTTTCGGGGAGCGCTGAGCACTCGACGGGAGCAAGCTCCCTCGTCTCGTTCAGGGTTGGGTGGTTTTCAGGTTCGGGTGCTTTTACCCGTGGCAGGGTCGAAAACACCCTGAAAAGCCGCGTTTTACCCGAGATAAAGTCCTACTAATTTCCTTTCTGCCCTCGTTTCAAGCACGGCTTGAAATGCCTCAAATTCTTTCTCATGGACGTAAATCCTGCACCTACTAGATTAGGCCGCTCAACGCAGTGGAGACCTATGAAAAATGATCGTTCTGAACAGGGAAGTGGGCGAAGCGCTAAGACGTGACAAATACGTCAACGTTCGCGGTGGCGACTTCAACCTCTACGGTCATTTCGGCGATTTTGTCCGGCTGACCAAAAGCTGGGAAAACATGGAGCCCGACAGCTACTACGGCCAGGCCGAGTCAGGCATGCGTTTTCGCCGCTACAGTGACTTCGAATACAACCCCACGACCCGCGAGCTCAAGCAGCTCGAGCACCGGGCCTACATCCAGTCCAAGGCCAATAACAGCTACGTCGGCGGATTGGAGCGGCACTTCCAGGACTTCTCCAACGAAGTCATCAATTCGCCGGTGATGCGCAGCCTGATCGACACGGACTTCGAGGTGTACAAGAACGTCCTGCCGCCGGAACTGCACGATGAAATCTGGCAATGCCAGATCCATCAGATCCGCATCGAGATCAAGCCGGGCAAGCAACTGGAAATCACCCCCGAAGGCATTCACTGCGACGGCTATCCGTTCAGCGGCGTGCACTTCTGGGGCCGCAACAACGTGGCCGGTGCCGAAAGCCGCCTGTACTCCGCCCAGGAAGAGCAACTGGCGGCGACGACCTACGAGGACATCCTCGACACGACGTTCTTCCTCGACCGCGACATGCGCCACTACGTGACCCCGGCCCGTAACGTCCATAGCCATGAAATGGCGTTCAGGCAGATCCTGGCGATTTCCTTCTCGCGGCCCGGGACCGCTTTCGACATTGTTCGCTGAATGGCTTGAACCCATGGAGGAGGCGGCGCAGCAGGTGCTGGTGCGCCGGGCCATGGTCAGGGATGCCGAGCGACTGGAGCGATTTTTTCGCGGGTTCGACGAAGTGTCGTTCTGCGAATGGCAGGATGCCCGGTTCCTGCGGGGCGTGTTGCTGCAGGAAACCACCACCGCGTACCTGGCCGTCGATACGGCCGGCGAGATCGTGGGCGCGGTGATCGGCGGCATGCTCGGCACCCGCGGCACGATCAATCACCTGGCGGTCAGCCCGTTGCATCGCACCAAGGGCTTGGGCCAACGCCTGGTGGAAGCGGCTTCGGCCGACATGAAGCGGGTCGGCGTGCTGCGCATGTTCCTTTTCGTCGACGATGCTAATCTGGCCGGCAAGCGTTTCTGGGCGGCCCAGGGGTTCTGCGAACCCCGGGGTGAGATCACCTTCGAGAGGGATTTATGAACAAGACTTCCAGCCAGCCGCTGGCGGTCGAACCACAAGCCTCGCGTACCTTCGCTGAAGCCAGTCCGGTGGTAGCGGGTTATTTCACGGTTTCGTTTGTGTTCGGTCTGATGGCGGTCAACGCCGGGTTGCCCCTGTGGCTGCCGGTGGCGATGTGCCTGTTCGTCTACGCCGGCGCGTCGCAATTCGCGGCGCTGGCGTTGATTTCCAGTGGCGCGTCGCTGACCACCATCGTGCTCACTACCTTCCTGATCAATGCCCGGCACATGCTCATGTCGGTGTACATGGCCAAGGCCCTGCGTGCGCTGGGGCTCAGCCGTTTCGAGCGCTGGTGCTACGCGGCGGGGCTGACGGACGAATCCTTCGCCTTCCACAGCGTCAAGCTGGGCAGCGGGGCGCCGGTCAGCGTGCGCTACCTGGTTGGCTTCAACCTGTTCTGCCATACGTCGTGGGTACTCGGCGGGCTGCTCGGCGCCGTGTGCGCGCAGTACGCGGCGCACCTGATCAAGTACCAGCTCGACTATGCCCTGACCGCGATGATGCTCTACGTCCTGGTTTCGCTGTGCAACACCCGTAACAAGCTGATCGCCGCGCTGGCCGCCGTGGCCTGCATGGGCGTGCTGAGCCTGCTGGGCAGTTCGCCGTTCAACGTCTTCATCGCCACGTTCGTTGGCTGCGGGGTGGGTGTATGCCTGACCAAACGTTCCTGATCCTCGTCGTCGCGCTGATGATGGCCGTGACCTTCCTGCCTCGCGCACTGCCGCTGCAGGTCAACACCGAGCACTGGCCACCGTTCATCGCTCGCGCCCTGGAGTACTTGCCGGTGGCGATCGTCGCTGCCATCAGCCTGACCCCGCTGTTGATCAAGGACCGGCAGATACAGCTCGATCGCCCGGAGTTCTACGCGGCGATCCCGACGCTGTTATGTGCGTATTTCAGCCGCAACCTGTTTCTCAGTGTGGCGGTGGGCACGGCGGCGTACATCGCGCTCGGTTCGTTCCTGTAGCCTCAGGTCGACCACGTCATGGAGCGACTGGCCGGACAACTCGGGATTGTTCACCGCCAGGCGGACTTCGAGGAAATCCTCGAAGTCGGGGAAAATCGCCAGGCCGTTGCGCAATGCTGCCTCCCGGGACACCAGCCCGAGTCCATCCAATTGGGTGATCAACGACAGGGTCAGCGTTTCACTGCAGGAATAGACCATGCGCTGGCTCGTCCCGTATTCACCCAGGCCAGCATCGAGAAAGCGCAGGAAACTGTGGGAATACGGGCACTCTTCGGCCGGACGCACCTGGAACTTGTCGCCGAGCAAGCCGAGGGAGTCGTCCTCGTCGCCACAATGGGCGCCGACCACCCGCACCTGCACGTCCGGCATGGCGATGGTCGAGAAACTGCTCTGTGGTGCGCCGATCAGGATCGCCAGGTCAAAGTCTTCGTTCTTGAGCTTGCTCAGGTTCTCCATCGACTCCGCGTAGCTGAACTCCAGCTGGTACTGGGGAAACACAGCGATCAGCCGATCGATCATCCGCCGATTGAATTCCGCCGGCAGGGTAGTGTTCAGCGCCACTTTCAGCGTGCGCTGCCGAGGCTTCTTCAGCGCGGCGACCTTTTCTTCCAACTGGCGCGTGGCGACCAGCACCTGGTCCATGAACGGGGTCAGTTCCGAGCCTTGGCTGGTCAGCGTCAGGCCCTTGTTCGAGCGCCGGAACAAGCGGAAGCCAAATTGCTCCTCGACTTTGTTCAACTGCGCCGCCAAGGCCTGCACCGTGAGGCACGAATGCTCGGCCGCCGCCGACAACGAGCCGGTCTGCACGATGCGCATGAGGTTGCGTAGGGTTCTGCTATCCATGAGGTAATGCCCTCTGCTTAAGTGGGCTCGCTATTGTTGTGCACTCGGCCCGGGACAGGCAGTGCCTGCGGCGATCACCGTACACCTTGCCACGGTTGTCGCGGTTTTGCAGGGCAAGCCTGAGCCAGGCAATGGATAGAAGCTTACGCAGGATTTGGGGTTTTTGCCCGGTTGATGGTGGGCGCCCGCTGCGAGGCACCCTGGGGAAGGGCACTACGCGGCCCGGCGGGAGCTGGCGCCCTCGCCACCACGGCCGATGCGGGCGTGTCGGTTCAGATCTTGAACTGCTGCACCGAAGACTGCATCGAGCCCGCCGCGTGGTTCAACTGGTCCGCCGTTTGCGTCAGGTTGTGGATCGAACGGGTGTTTTCCCGGGACTGCTCGGCAATCGACTCCACCCGCTGGGCCATCTCGTCGCTGGCTTTCGATTGCTCGGCGATGGTCTGGGAAATTTCCTCCACCACCTCGGCGGCATGCCGGGCACCCGTGCGGATTTCGCTGATGGACACCCCGGCCTGCTGCGCCAGGTTCACGCCCTCGTCCACCCGGCTGACGCACGCTTGCATGTTCGCCACCGCATCCCGGGCGCTGGATTGGATGCGCTCGATCATGGCGGTGATTTCCTGGGTGGACTGGGTGGTGCGCGCCGCCAGGTTGCGCACTTCGTCGGCCACCACCGCAAACCCGCGACCGGCCTCGCCGGCCCGGGCCGCTTCGATGGCGGCGTTGAGCGCCAGCAGGTTGGTCTGCTCGGCGATGCTCTTGATCACCTGGATAATGGAGTGAATATCTTCGGACGAAGCGTCCAGCGCGGTGATCTTGCTGGAAGACTGGTTCACCACTTCGGCGATCCGGCTCATGCCTTCCACCACCCCCAGGATCACCTGCCCACCGCTGCTCGCCAATTGCTCGGACTGCGCCGAAATCGTCCGCGCGCTGTCGGCGTGCTGATGGATCTGGCTGATGTTCGCCATCATCTGCTCCATGCTCGCGGCCATGCTGGTGGCGCTCTGGGCTTGTTGATCGGCGCTGGAAACGATCTGCCGCGCCGTATCGCCCAAGGTCCGGGACGTGCCGTGCAACTCATCGCTCTGGTTGCGGATGGTGGCGATCATCTGCCGCAGGTTGATCTGCATCTGCTCGATCACGCCTTGCAGCTGGCCCAGCTCGTCCTTGCTCCGGGTCCCCATGGACCGTTGCAGATCCCCCTGGGAAATCGCCTGGGTGTTGAGAATGATCTTGTTCAGCGGCGCAAGCACCGCCTTGAGCAGGTTCCACGACAGCAAGGCCAGCGCCACGCAAGTGGCCAGCAACGTCAGGATCAGCCAACGCCCCGAAGACTGGATACTGTCGTCCTGGCGTTCACGGGAATTCTGGGCCTGGTGCTCGATCAACTCGCTGACCGCTTCGTTGCGTTCCTCCAGCGCCGAAAACGCCGCATCGAACTCGATGCGCAACGCCTGCAAATCCTGGGCACCGGCCAGCACCCTGGCGATGATCTGCCCGGCTTTACCGACATAGGTATCGACCTGTGGCTTCAACTCGACGATCGCCTTGGCGATAGGCTCCGGCAAATGCGCCTCGGCATTCTCGGCAATCACCTTGCGCATCCGCTGGGAATGCTCGTCAAACCCCTCCAGGACCTCCTTGGCCCCCTGCGCATCCCCCGGCGCCACCAGCAACGCGGTCAGCACATCGGCACGGATCGCGTCGTGCATCATGTCCGCCTCCATGTGCTTGCGCATGGCGGAAATACTGGTCTCGTTCTCCGCCAGCGACGCGGTCATGGAGTGATGACCCCACAACCCGATCCCGCCGAGCAGCAACGCAAAGGAAAGACTGACCAACCCCGAACCTATGACCTTGGTACGGATCTTCATCGCTAACGGCTCCTGGAGCGGGATTTCTGGGCAAGTGTAGTCGAGCGCCAGCGGCGCCTAGGGGCAGGCGGGGCTGTTATTTCAGGCTATCGGCGGGGAAAAAGAATAGATGAGCAGGGCTTTCGGGGGCCGTTTGCTCAGGCGCCACCTATCAACCCCGAAACGCCTCCACCCCTGTGGCGAGGGGATTTATCCCCGCTGGGCCGCAAAGCAGCCCCCGAACAACCACCCCGGCGCACCAGCCCGCCCGCATCCTGCCTTTTCAGGACTGCTGCGCAGCCCAACGGGGATAAATCCCCTCGCCACGAAGGCTCATGTGAGCCCGATTCCGTGGCGAGGGAGTGGCCGCCGCGTCTTCGACGCTGCGCTGTCGCGCAGCAAACAAGTGTCCGACTTAAGATTGAGGTGCGCGCGGGGACAGAGACCGCAGTTATCACTGGTGTGCCAGCACCCGAGA
>NZ_JAUQOP010000063.1 GCF_030580855.1 Pseudomonas citrullilanati
CCAAAGCGGGAAGAGTGGACAGCAGCTTGGCTCCCACACGTGCTTAGGGCACCGCGACCCGTCAGCTTGCTGTCCACCCCTCTCACCTTTGACTTTATCCTGTCTTAAGACACAAGCGAGCCCTGCTCGCGAAAGCGCCCGCCCGGTATCAGCGCACCGCACTGACCCCATCGAGGGTGGAAAACGAGGTGTCCTTGGCCGTCAGCAGGAAGTCGCGCATGTACGGCGCGTCGAGCATGTCGGTGCGGACCGCGGCGTACAGGGTGGCGAACAGGCCTTTTTCGCCCAGCCGCTTGGCCTTCACGTAGCCCCGTGAACTGTATTCATGCAGTGCCCAGTGGGGCATGCCGCAGACGCCGCGGCCGCTGGCGACCAGTTGCATCATCATCACCGTCAGCTCGGACGTGCGCACCTGGGCCGGCTCGATGTCGGCCGGTTCCAGGAAGCGGGTGAAAATGTCCAGCCGATCCCGCTCCACCGGGTAAGTGATCAGCGTCTCGTTGACCAGGTCTTCCGGCACGATGAACGGCTTGCCCGCCAGGCGATGCTGGTTGGCCACGGCGAGCATCGCCTCGTAGGTGAACAGCGGCACGTAGGTGATGCCGGCCAACTCCAGCGGGTCGGACGTCACCACCAGGTCCAGGTCGCCCCGGGCCAGGGCCGGCAGCGGGGCGAAGGCGAAGCCCGAGGCCAGGTCCAGTTCGACTTCCGGCCAGGCATCGCGGAACTGGTCGATGGTGGGCATCAGCCACTGAAAGCAGCTATGGCATTCGATCGCCATGTGCAGGCGCCCGGCGGTGCCGCCGGCCAGGCGCGCGATGTCCCGTTCGGCGCCGCGCAGCAAGGGCAGGGTGGCATCGGCCAGTTGCAGCAGGCGCAGGCCGGCGCTGGTGAACCGTACCGGCTTGGTCTTGCGCACGAACAACGGCATGCCCAAGCGTTCCTCCAGTTCCTTGAACTGGTGGGACAGCGCGGATTGGGTCAGGTGCAGGCGTTCGGCGGCTTCCACCAGGCTATCGGCTTCGCGCAGGGCATGCAGGGTCTTGAGGTGACGGAGTTCGAGCACCGGACTGGCTCCATGAGAAAAACTTGTGATCAACACGAAAAGGTTGAGTTTGTCTCATGCAGGCCCGGCTGTCGACAATGGCGCCATCTTTTACAGGAGGACGCACACCATGGCCCTGGCCCACACCCTCGGTTTTCCCCGCATCGGCGCCGACCGCGAACTGAAGAAAGCCCTCGAAGCCTACTGGAAGGGCGACCTGGCGCCGGTCGAGCTGCAAGCGGTGGGGCGTCAATTGCGGGCGCGGCACTGGCAGTTGCAGAAAGACGCCGGCATCGACCTGCTGCCCGTCGGCGACTTCGCCTGGTACGACCAGGTGCTCAGCCACACCCTGGCCCTGGGCGTCGTGCCCCGACGCTTCCACAACACCCTGGACCACCAGGGCCGGCCCACCCTCGACACCTTGTTCGCCATGGCCCGTGGCGCCACCGCCAGTTGCTGCGCCGGTCACGGCCAGGCGCAACACGCCCAGGAGTTGACCAAGTGGTTCGACACCAACTACCACTACCTGGTCCCGGAGTTCTCCGCCGACCAGGCCTTCAGCCTGAGCTGGGAGCAGCTGTTCGACGAAGTCGACGAGGCCCACGCCCTGGGCCATCGGGTCAAGCCGGTGCTCATCGGTCCGTTGACTTACCTGTGGCTGGGCAAGGCCAAGGGCGCGGACTTCGACAAGTTGGACCTGCTGGAGCAGCTGCTGCCGGTCTACGGGGAAATCCTCAATCGCCTCCAGCGCCAAGGCGTGGAATGGGTGCAGATCGACGAGCCGATCCTCACCCTCGACCTGCCCCAGGCCTGGAAAAACGCCTTCGAGCGGGCTTACCACATCCTCCAGTATTCGCCCCTGAAAAAACTCGTGGCGACCTACTTCAGTGGCCTGGCCGACAACCTCGGCCTGGCGGTGAGCCTGCCGGTGGATGGCTTGCACATCGACGCGGTGCGCGCGCCGGAACAATTGGGCCAGGTGCTGGACCGGCTGCCGAGCTACAAGATCCTGTCGGTGGGCCTGGTCAATGGTCGCAACGTCTGGCGTTGTGAACTGGAACAGGCGCTGGCGCAATTGCAACCGGCCCAGGAGCGCTTTGGCGACAACCTCTGGGTCAGCACGTCCTGCTCGTTGCTGCACAGCCCGGTGGATGTGGAACGCGAAGACAAACTCGACCCCGAACTCAAGGGCTGGCTGGCGTTCGCCGTGCAGAAGTGCGGCGAAGTGGCGGTGCTGCGCGACGCGTTGAATGATCCACACACCCCCGGCGTCCAGCGGGCCCTGGCCGACAGCCGTGACGTGCAGGCCCGTCGCGCCCGTTCGACACGGATTCACAAACCCGATGTCCAGGCGCGGATCGCGGCGATCGCGCCCGAGGACAGCCAGCGCCATTCGCCTTTCGCCCAACGCATCGAACGCCAGCGCGCCAAGCTGAAGCTGCCGGCATTCCCGACCACCTCCATTGGTTCTTTCCCGCAGACCTCGGCGATTCGCCTGGCGCGCCAGGCTTACAAGCAGGGCAAGTTGTCGGCCAACGATTATCAGGACGCCATGCACACCGAGATCCGCCATGCCGTGCAGATCCAGGAGCGCCTGGGCCTGGATGTGCTGGTGCATGGCGAAGCCGAGCGCAACGACATGGTGGAGTATTTCGCCGAGCAACTGGATGGCTATGCCTTTACCCGTTTCGGCTGGGTGCAGAGCTACGGGTCGCGTTGCGTGAAACCGGCGATCATCTACGGCGACATCAGCCGGCCGAAGCCGATGACCGTGGACTGGATCTGCTACGCCCAGCGCCTGACCGACAAGGTCATGAAAGGCATGCTCACCGGTCCCGTGACCATGCTGATGTGGTCGTTCCCTCGCGAGGACGTGTCGCGCCAGGTCCAGGCGCAGCAGTTGGCCCTGGCCCTGCGGGACGAAGTGCTGGACCTGGAAAAGGCCGGGATCAGCATCGTGCAGATCGACGAGGCGGCGTTTCGCGAAGGGCTGCCACTGCGCCGCGGGGAATGGCAGGCGTACCTCGACTGGGCGGTGCAGGCCTTCCGCCTGTGCGCCTCAGGCGTCGGCGATGAAACCCAGATCCACACCCACATGTGCTACAGCGAATTCAATGACGTGATCAAGGCCATTGCCGACATGGACGCCGATGTGATCACCCTCGAAACCTCGCGCTCGGACATGGAACTGCTGGAGGCCTTCGAGGCGTTCGACTACCCGAACGATATCGGCCCGGGCGTCTACGACATCCACTCGCCGCGGGTGCCGGACACGGCCGAGATGGTTTCGCTGATGAACAAGGCGGTGCAGCGCATCGCCCCTGAGCGGCTGTGGGTCAACCCCGATTGCGGCTTGAAGACCCGGGCGTGGCCGGAAACGGAGGCGGCGCTGGTGAACATGGTGGCGGCGGCGCGGCAGTTGCGGGGGCAGTGGGCTTGAAGGAGGGGTGTGCCGGTGCCTGACAGGCACGCCGCTGTTGTGGCGAGGGGATTCATCCCCGCTGGGTCGCGTAGCGTCCCTAGGCTCTGTCTGAAATAGGTCTGCACTCGCCCATACTGCGTTGAAACGGGGCTCGGAATGCTCATGTACTCCAGTACACTGCGCTTCCTCGCCCCGTTTCGCCTTGTCTGGCCTTTGCGCAGACATATTTCAGACAGAGCCTAACCGCCGGCAACTCGGTGTGTCTGACTGGCCATATCGTCACGTTTGGGCCTGCTGCGCAGTGCAGCGGGGATAAATCCCCTCGCCACAATGGTGTTCGGCTTTGGTTGCATCGTCTGTCCCGATACCACTCGGCAATCTTCATCAAACTGTCACGCAACTGTGGCAGCGCGCTTGAACGAACTTCATCAGACTCGCGCCCTACTGGGGTTCTGCGTTTTGGTGTTTCTTCATGCGTGTATTCATTTTCCTGGCCGCCTTGTTGTGCGGCCTGCCGTCGATGGCGGCTTCTCGTTGCGATGTGAATGTGCCGACCCAACGGGTCGATCTGGATCAGGTCAGCGTCGCGTACCAGAGCGTGGGGCGCGTTTCCGATCCGGCTTTGTTGCTGGTGATGGGGCTGGGTGGGCAGTTGATCCACTGGCCGGACGAAGTGGTGGTGGCGCTGTGCGAGCAGGGCTTCCGGGTGATCCGTTACGACAACCGGGACGTCGGCCTCTCCACGTGGCGCCAGGCCCCCGGCAGCGCCAACCTGGCGTTTGAAGCGCTGCGCTACAAGCTCGGCTTGCCAGTGTCCGCGCCCTATACCTTGACCGACATGGCCGAGGACGGCCTCGGGCTGATGGACGCCTTGCAGGTCGAGAACTTTCACGTGCTGGGCGTGAGCATGGGCGGGATGATCGCCCAGCACATGGCGGCCATGGCGCCGCAGCGGGTCGAAAGCCTGACGCTGATCATGACCAGTTCAGGCGCCGAAGGCCTGCCCGCGCCCAGTGCCGCGCTGGTCCAGCTGTTGTCGCGGCGCAGCGCGCCGAATCGCGAAGTGGCGCTGGAACAACAGGCCGACCTGCTGGCCGCGCTGGGCAGCCCCATGGTGGTGGATGATCGGCAGGTGTTGCTGCATCAGGCGGCGGTGGCCTACGACCGGGCTTTCAACCCCGAAGGCGTGCAGCGCCAGATCATGGCGATCCTGGCCGAGCCCAGCCGCGTGGCGTTGCTCAATCAACTGCGGGTGCCGACCCTGGTTGTCCACGGCACCGCCGACCCGTTGCTGCCGGTGATGCACGGCGTGCACCTGGCCGCGCACATCCGGGGCAGCCAACTGAAGCTGATCCCGGGCCTGGCCCATCGTTTCCAGGAGGCGTTCAAGGCGCCGTTGCTGGGCGCGGTGCTGCCGTACCTGCAACAGCATCGCGACGACACGTCCCACTGGGCGCAGATCGAACCGGTGCAGGCGCCGAATGTGCTTTGATGAAATCCCCTTTCTAAAGGGCTGCCTTGGATGTGTGGCGAGGGGATTTAGCCCCGCTGGGTTGCGAAGCGACCCCAAAGCTTTTGGGCCTGCTGCGCAGTCCAGCGGGGATAAATCCCCTCGCCACATGAGGTGCTGGCAACGCAGTTACCGCACCCGGGCCTGCCCCACGAGCCAATCCATCAGTGCCTGCAACGGCGCCGGCACCTGGGCCCGGCGCGGCAGCACCAGGTAATAACCCAGCCCGGTCCGGACCTTCAGCTCGAACGGCATCACCAGCCTACCGGCGCTCAGGTCGTCGCCGATCAGCGACCAATCGCCAATCGCCACGCCGGTGCCCTGGGACGCCATGGACACCGCCAGGTCCAGGGTTTCGAAGTGCTGGCCCTTGCCGACCGGGTTCAGGTGCACATCAGCCGCCGCCAGCCAGGCATTCCAATCGCGCTCATCGGGCGTCGGGTGCAACAGCAGGTGGTGCCGCAGGTCGGCCGGCTGCTGCAGCGGCACCGGACCTTCCAGCACCGGACGGGAGCAGACGGGCGTCAGTTGTTCATCGAACAGGTGCAGGCACGCCAGCGAGGCATCCGGTGGGGGGCCATAGACCACGGCGGCGTCGAAGGCCTCGTGCAGGAAATCCACGCCATGCCTGACCGTGGTGGTCAGCTCCACCGGTACGTCCGGCCGTTCCTTTTGCCATTGCAACAGCCGCGGCAGCAACCAGCGCATCACGCACGTCGGGGCCTTGAGCCGCAGGGCCTGGCGCTTCTCGCCGATTTGCTCGACCGCCTCGCCGATCAGGTTGAACACCTGCTGCACCCGGGGCAACCATGCCGATCCTTGCGTGGTCAGGCTCAGGCCCCGTGCATGGCGCCGGAACAGCGCATAGCCCAGGTGGGCCTCCAGCCCGGCGATCTGCCGGCTTACCGCGCCCTGGGTGATGTGCAGTTGTTCGGCGGCCCGGGTGAAGTTGCAACACTGGGCGGTGATCAGGAAGGTGTGCAGGGCCGGAAGTGGCGGCAGGCGTTTCATCGGTTCGAGCCATGACGTGGGGACATGGCGAGTATGACTTTTTATCGATTGTTGCCGCCATGGCCTGACCGTTCAATGAGGCCATTCCAGGACAAGAAAAAGGCAGTGGCAATGGCAACGTGCGGTGAAGTATTGGTCAAGTTACTCGAAGACTATGGCGTGGATCAGGTGTTCGGCATTCCCGGGGTCCACACCGTCGAGCTGTATCGCGGGCTGGCCCGTTCACGCATTCGCCATGTGACGCCGCGCCATGAACAGGGCGCCGGGTTCATGGCCGACGGTTATGCCCGGGTCAGCGGCCAGCCCGGCGTGTGTTTCATCATCACCGGCCCCGGCATGACCAACATCACCACCGCCATGGGCCAGGCCTACGCCGATTCGATCCCGATGCTGGTGATCTCCAGCGTGCAGTCGCGCAGCCAGTTGGGGGGCGGGCGCGGTAAATTGCACGAGTTGCCCAACCAGTCGGCGCTGGTGGCTGGCGTCGCGGCGTTTTCCCATACGCTGATGTCCGCCGCCGAACTGCCTGGCGTGCTGGCCCGGGCGTTCGCGGTGTTCCAGGCCGGGCGGCCGCGGCCGGTGCACATCGAGATTCCCTTGGATGTGCTGGTCGAAGACGCCGATGCGCTGCTCGCCAGTGCCCCGGTGAACATCCGCCGCGCCGGCGCTGCGCCCGATGCGGTGCGGGAAATGGCGGCGATGCTGGCCTCGGCCCGTCGGCCGTTGATCCTCGCCGGTGGCGGGGCCATCGATGCCGGGCCCGAACTGATCGGGCTGGCCGAACGCCTTGGCGCACCGGTGGCATTGACCATCAACGCCAAGGGCCTGCTGCCGTCCCGTCACCCCTTGCTGATCGGTTCGACCCAGAGCCTGGTCGCCACCCGCGCACTGGTCGCCGAAGCGGATGTGGTGTTGGCCATCGGCACCGAACTGGCCGAAACCGACTATGACGTCACCTTCGCCGGCGGTTTCGAGATACCCGGCGCACTGCTGCGGATTGACATCGACCCGGACCAGACCGTGCGCAACTATCCCCCACGACTGGCCCTGGTGGCTGATGCCCGCAGCGCCGCCACGGCCTTGCTCGATGCCGTGGAGCGGCAACCCCGGGTGCAGCGCTGCAATGATTGGGGCGCGGCGCGGGCCACCCGGTTGCGAACAGACCTGGCCAACAGTTGGGACGCCGCGACCCGCGCCCAGGCGGCTTTTCTCGACAGCGTGTTGCAGACATTGCCGGACGCGGTCTTCGTCGGCGATTCGACCCAACCGGTGTACACCGGCAACCTGACCTTCAACCCGGAGCAACCACGCCGCTGGTTCAACGCCTCCACCGGCTACGGCACCCTGGGGTATGCGCTGCCAGCGGCCATCGGCGCCTGGCTTGCAGGCAAAGAACAAGGGCAGGGGCGCCCGCCGGTGGTGTGCCTGATCGGCGACGGCGGGTTGCAGTTCACCTTGCCGGAACTGGCCAGCGCGGTGGAAGCGGGTGTCCCGGTGATCGTGCTGTTGTGGAATAACCAGGGCTACGAAGAGATCAAGAAATACATGCTCAACCGCGCCATCGAGCCGGTGGGCGTGGACATCTACACCCCCGATTTCATCGGCGTGGCCCAGGCCCTGGGCTGTTTTGCCCAGGCCATCGAGGATGGGCCGTCGCTGTGCGCGGCGTTGTTGGCGGCGCGGGGGCGGCCGGGGCCGACGTTGATCGAGATCGACCAGGCGCGGTGGATGGATTTGGCGGGGTGATGGGTGGGCCTTTCGCGAGCAGGCTCGCTCCCACAGTCGATCGATTGTGAACAAGGCATTGTTGTTCACTGAAGATCCTCTGTGGGAGCGAGCCCGCTCGCGATGAGGCCAGTCCGGCCAATACAAGGATCCCGGGATCAAACCGTCAACCGCAACCGCGCCAGGTCCCTCAACGGCGGCGCGCCAAACAGCCGGCTGTACTCGCGGCTGAATTGCGACGGGCTTTCATAGCCCACCCGATAGCCCGCCGCCGAGGCTTCCAGGCCTTCGGCCAGCATCAGCCGCCGGGCTTCTTGCAGGCGCAGTTGCTTCTGGTATTGCAGCGGGCTCATGGCCGTCATGGCCTTGAACCGGTGATGCAGGGTCGAGACGCTGAGGTTCACTTCCCGCGCCAGTTCGTCGATGCGCAGCGGCTGTTCGAAATGGCGGTTGAGCCATTTGATCGCCTGGCTGATGCGATGGCTCTGACTGTTGGCGATGGCGATTTCGTACAGGCGATAGCCCTGCGGACTGCGCAGCAGGCGATACAGGATCTCCCGGCGCACCAGCGGCGCGAGCATGGCGATGTCCTTCGGGCTGTCCAGCAACCGGGTCAGGCGCAGGACAGCGTCGAGCATCGGCGTGTCCAGGCGCTCGACATACAAGCCGCGTCCGGCCGGGCGGGTCGGCACGCCCATGGGCCCGGCGTCGGCAATCAGCGCGGTGATTTCCGCCGGGTCGATGTCCAGGCGCAGCGCCAGGATCGGGTGCTCGGGCGACACGTTGGCGATGCAACCGCTCAACGGCATCGAGACCGACACCACCAGGTAATGCAGCGGGTCATAGTTGAACTGCTCGTCCGCCAGGCGTACCTGCTTATTGCCCTGGGCCATGATGCACAAGGCCGGTTGCGCCAGCACGGGCGCGAACTCATGGGGCTGGCTGTGGCGCGACAGGTTCAGCGAGGGGATGGCGGTTGCGTAGGAGCCGTCTTCGCAGGTGTTGCGCTGAATGATCGATGCCAATTCGGCGCGCTGCTGTTCCAGATGCGTGTCCAGCGGGACCTGGGCGTGGTCGAGTGGCGTCATGCCGGAATCCTCGGGAAATAGGAAGCGATGGGCAAAGCTTATGTTTGTGCAAGGCGCAGCGGTAGCCACATCCTGTTGAATGCTTGCCTGATCCTGCACGGCGTGGCGGAGCGAGACCGGATCCCGTTGGGAAAACTTGCTTGAAACCTTTTGTTGCAGGTTCGTGGGGTTCAGCCGCAAGTCCTGTGGATTTCATCACGCCTTGGCGCAGGATTGTGCAATGGGTCGGCAGGAATCGACTAACGAGGCGGGTGCCGTGGCGCTTAACCTTTGATCCTGACGCAGCCTGTACCCGGCTGCACCACGGATGACCTGGGAGGGTTGAACATGTCTACACAGATCCCCGTCAGTCACATGGTTTTCGTGCGGGCCCGCAGTGGTTGCTCCGAGCAACTGGGCGCGCGCCTGAGCACATGGGCATCGCCATCACGCCAGGCCCCTGGTTGCCAGCACTTCGCATTGCAGCAATCGCAATGCGACGCCGATCTGTGGTTGGTGTCCGGGCTCTGGGCCAATCAACAGGCGATGGAGGCCTACTTCAATTCACCGGCCATGGCGATTTTCGCCGAGTTGGTGCAAGACCTGGTGGTCAGCAGCCTGGATTTCCACACCTTCAAGGACGTGTCCGTCGCCCAGGCGACTGAAGGTTGCCTGGCGAAGGTACACAAACTGGCCGGTTGAAGGTTTAATGACGATCATTTTTCATCGCCAGGAAGCCCGAACATGGCACGTAAAGCCTTTGAAACCTTCGAAGCCGTTTCCGCTGTAATCCCCAAGGAAGGTGGTGGCTACCACGCCGCCATCGCCACCAAGGCCATCGGCGGCTCAGGCGCGCCGCGTTTCAACAAGGTGCTGGAGGAACAGACCTTCGACACCGCTGCCAAGGCCGATGAAGCGGCCGCCATGCAACTGACCCACCTTCAAGGCGTGGACGAGGATGGCGGGTTGGTCTGGTAAGTCACGCTTGAAGGGGCACGGTCTGCTTCTATCGGGGGCGGTGCATCTTGAACAATGCCTCGGGGCCCAGTTGGAAATAGTCCGCGGGGCCACCGCCGCGCAAGATCGGCTCGGCGGCCGCGGTGTCGTAGATGCCGTCCTTCAATAGCCATTTGGCGATGTGCACGGCGACCACTTCACCCAGGATCAGCCAGCTCGGCACCAGAGCCTGGTCCGCCCGTTGCAATTGAATGATCTGGGTGACCTTGCATTCGAAGGACACCGGGCTTTCGGCCACCCGCGGCACCTGGATCACCCGTGACGCCACGGGGGTCAAGCCCGCCAGTTCGAACTCATTGACCTCAGGCGCGACCATCGCGCAGCTCTGGTTCATCTGCTCGGCCAGCGGGCGCGTGGCCAGGTTCCAGGCGAACTCACCGGTCTGCTCGATGTTGTTCAGGCTGTCCTTGCGCCCGACGCTGGAGAAACCAATGATCGGCGGGATGTAGTTGAAGGCATTGAAGAAACTGTAGGGCGCCAGGTTCAGGCGGCCTTCGGCATCCTGCGAGGAAATCCAGCCGATGGGACGCGGGCCGACGATGGCGTTGAACGGATCGTGGGGCAGGCCGTGACCGTGGGCGGGTTCATAGAAATGGATCTCATCGGGCATGACGGTGTGTTCCTGCAATGGCATGGGTCGGCGGCCAATAGTGCAAGGCCCGGCCGTTTAATTCCAGATGGACGAATGCAGAAAAATCGCAGCTTCGGACTTTGCCGAAGGCTGCGATTCCTGTTTCCCGGCAATCAACCGATGGCGTCTGCGGTGCCGGTCTTGTCAAAGCCGTCGGCCGCGATGGCGTCGGCGGTGCCAGTCTTGTCAAAGCCGTCGGCCGCGATGGCGTCGGCAGTACCCGTCTTGTCGAAACCGTCAGCCGCGATGGCGTCGGCGGTGCCGGTCTTGTCGAAGCCGTCGGCCGCGATGGCGTCGGCGGTGCCGGTCTTGTCGAAACCGTCGGCCGCGATGGCGTCGGCAGTGCCGGTCTTGTCGAAACCGTCAGCCGCGTAGCTGCCTGAGTGGCTGCGTTCGATGGCGGCGCTGGCGCCCGTGCCGAAGGCGGCAGAGCCGGTTTTTTCGTAACCATCGGCGGCGAAGGTGTTGGCAGCCAGTACGGACAAGGTCAGGGCGAGGATCAATTGGGTTTTCATGGCGGTTACTCCGGATTCGTTGGCGATGTGTCTTGCATGGGTTGAATGCTACGCCAAATAAGTTGATTGAAAAGTTCAAAATAACGCTAATAAAGATCGATTAAATAGATATTAAGGGCGACGCATTGGAATCGCTCTCGTCGTCGGGGCGAACGTCGCGCAGGTCATCGATCAAGTGAAATCAGAGTGAAGGAAGGGTATTAACGTGCGATTAATCGCTGTTTTAGCCTGGGTGACAGATTTTTCATACATTCCCGACCTGTTTTTCACCGCTCCAACGCCAGTCTGCCGTACGGCCAGGAATCATGGGCCGGCCGCCACACACTGGAGCGCTCCCCGCGATGAACAAACTGCCTCAAATCACCCTGGCCTTCTGGGTCATGAAAATCTGCGCGACCACCTTGGGAGAAACTGCCGGCGACCTGCTGTCGATGACCCTCGATGTCGGTTATGCCATCAGCTCGCTGATCCTGATCAGCGTGTTCGTCCTGACGCTGGTCACGCAACTCATGGCCAAGACCTACAAGCCGTTGCTGTACTGGATCGTCATCCTGTCGACGAGCACTGCGGGCACGACCATGTCCGACTTCATGGACCGCACCCTCGGGCTGGGCTATGCCACCGGATCGATGATCCTGATCGCGATTCTGCTGGCGATCTTCGCCGCCTGGCGCCTGAGCGGTGACTCGCTCAACGTCACCAAGGTGCAGACCTTCCGCGGTGAAATGTTCTATTGGATGGCGATTCTGTTTTCCAACACCCTGGGCACGGCCCTCGGTGACTACCTGGCGGACGATTCGGGCCTGGGTTTTGGCGGCGGCGCGTTGCTGATCGGCTCGACCATCGCCGTGGTCGTGCTGCTCAAGTACACCACCCGGATTTCGACGGTGGCGTTGTTCTGGGTAGCGTTTGTACTGACGCGTCCCCTGGGGGCGACGCTGGGTGACTTGATGACCAAGTCCCACGAGAAGGGTGGCCTGGACTTCGGCACCATCGGTTCGTCGGCGGTGCTGGCGGGGATACTGGTGGTGATGATCGCTGGCGCGGCGTATGCGCAGAATCGCTATGGCAAGCAGAGTGCTGCCGAGTTGAGTTGATACCGCGTTGTCCCGATCGCGAGCAAGCTCGCTCCCACGGACCAATGCGAATCCTCTGGGTTCAAGCCTGCTCCCACAGGTTAGCGCAAATCCTGTGGGAGCGAGCTTGCTCGCGATGAGGCCACTGCAGTCAACGGGAATTGACGGTGGAAGTACCGATCAGTCCGTCACGATCCGCGAATGGGTGCGGGTGTCCTTCATGGTGATGTACACCAGCAGCGAAACCGCGATGCACCCGGTCACGTACCAGTAGTAGCCGGTCTCCATGCCGATGCTCTTGAACCACAGCGCTATGTATTCAGCGGTGCCGCCGAAGATCGACACGGTCAAGGCGTAGGGCAGGCCGACACCCAGTGCGCGGATTTCGGTAGGGAACAACTCGGCCTTCACCACGGCGTTGATCGAGGTGTAGCCACTGACGATGATCAGCGCCGCCATGATCAGGAAGAACGCGCCCCACCAGCTCTGGATGGTGTGCAGGGTGGTGAGGATCGGCACGGTGAACAGCGTGCCGAGGATGCCGAAGGCGATCAGGATCGGCCGGCGACCGATCTTGTCCGACAGCCCGCCGATCACCGGTTGCAGGCACATGAACAGGAACAGTGTGGCGGCGGAGATGGCGGTGGAGTCGGAGATGCTCATGCCGACGGTGTTCACCAGGTATTTCTGCATGTAGGTGGTGTAGGTGTAGAACGCCAGGGTGCCGCCCATGGTCAGGCCGACCACGGTCATCAGTTCCTTGGGGTGGCGCAGCAAGGTGCGCATGGCGCTTTCCTTGGCTTTTTCCTTCTTGGTGAACGACTCGGTTTCTTCCATGCCGCGTCGCAGGTACAGCGCGACGATCGCACACAGGGCGCCGATGGCGAACGGAATCCGCCAGCCCCAGGCATACAGTTGCTCGGTGGTGAGGAATTGTTGCAGCACGATCAGCACGCCCAGGGCGATGAGCTGGCCGGAGATCAGGGTCACGTACTGGAAGCTGGAGAAAAAGCCGCGACGTTCCTTGGTCGCCATCTCGCTCAGGTAGGTGGCCGAGGTGCCGTACTCACCGCCCACCGACAGGCCCTGGAGCAGGCGAGCGAACACCAGCAGGATCGGCGCGCCGACGCCGATGGTTTCATAGCCGGGGCTCAGGGCGATGATCAGCGAGCCGAAGCACATCAGGTAGACCGAGGCCATCAGCGCCCGCTTGCGGCCGGCGCGGTCGGCGTAGAGGCCCATCAACCAGCCGCCAATCGGGCGCATCAGGAAGCCCACGGCGAAAATCGCGGCGGTGTTGAGCAACTGGGCGGTGGTGTCGCCCTTGGGGAAAAAGACCTTGGCGAAGTACAGGGAGAATGCCGCGTAGACGTACCAGTCATACCACTCGACCATGTTGCCGACCGAGCCGCTGAAAATCGATTTGATCCGGCTGGCGGTGGTTCTTTCTCGGGCGGGCGCAGCAGCCGACCCAAGGGGCAGGGCGTTGGAGTTATCCATTGAAGGATCCTTCGTTTAATTGTTGTTGTGGAGCGCGTGTGAACGCAGCCTGCCAGGGCTATAGCAGGAGCTGTGCCACGTGGCGAAAGGCCGTGTTAGAGGGGTTTGCAACGTGAGATGAGCGGAAATCCGCTTGTTTTCACGGGGAGATGAGCAAGAATCCGCTCATCTTGAATGGGGTGGGCCTGTTCGCGAGCCGGCTCGCTCCTACCAAGGCGATGGGTCCCCTGTGGGAGCGAGCCTGCTCGCGAAAGCGCCAAGTCAGACCACCATCAAATGAACCGGACGCCTACCCCCGATACTCGGGCCGCTGCGCCAACCCTTCCTTGAGAAAATCCACCAACTTGCGCACCTTGGGCGACAGGTGCCGCTGCTGCGGATACAGCGCCCAGACGGCCGTGTTGGGGGGTTGATGGGCTTCCAGCAACGAGATCAGCGCACCGCTGTGCAGGTGTTCCAGCACGTAATAGTCCGGTAGCTGGCACAGCCCCATGCCTTGCAAGGCGGCGTCCAGTACCGCCTGCCCACTGTTGCAGCGCCAGTTGCCCTGCACCCGCTGGGAAAATTCCCGCCCGTTCTGTTCCAGTTGCCAGATGTCGGAACTGCCGACCAGGCAATTGTGCCGGCTCAATTCCGACAGGCTGTGGGGACGCCCATAACGTTCCACGTAGGAAGGCGACGCGCACACGTACATTCGCCGTGGCGCCAGGCGGGTGGCCACCAGGCGTGAGTCCTGCAGGCGACCCAGGCGAATCGCCAGGTCGAGGCCTTCGTGGACCAGGTCCAGGGGCTGGTTGCTCAGTTCGATGTCCACCCGCAGTTGTGGATAAAGGCCCATGAACCGCGTCACCAGCGGCACGATGAAGCGTTCCCCGTAGGCCACCGCGCAGGTCATGCGCAACATACCCTTGGGTTCGCTGGTGAGATCGCCCACGGCCCGGAGCGCTTCCTCGCGCCCATCCTGAAGGCGCTGGCAATGCTGCAAGAAGGTCTGCCCGGCTTCGGTGAGGGTGACCCGGCGGGTACTGCGGTAGAGCAGTCGCGTCTGAAGACGTTCTTCAAGGCGTACGATTTGTCGACTGATATGGGAAGACGACACGCCAAGGCGTTCCGCCGCTGCAGTGAATTGGCTGCACTCAGCCACGGCGACGAACTCGTCGATCCCTTCCCAGCGGTTCTCGGACATGAAGGATTATCCCTGCACAGCAATAATGTTTTGCTTTCGATCGGATTATTCATCGTCCGGCGACGGATTACACTCCAGTCCTGTTTTTTTATTTGCTGGAGAACCCGGATGATCAAGTCGCGCGCTGCCGTTGCCTTCGAGGCCAAGAAACCCCTGGAAATCGTTGAGGTCGACGTCGCCATGCCCAAGGCAGGCGAAGTGCTCTTGCGGGTCGTGGCATCCGGTGTCTGCCACACTGATGCCTACACGTTGTCGGGCGCCGACCCGGAAGGGATCTTCCCGTCGATCCTCGGCCACGAAGGCGGCGCCATCGTCGAAGCCGTGGGCGAAGGGGTGACGTCGGTGGCGGTGGGCGACCATGTGATCCCGCTGTACACGCCGGAGTGCGGCCAGTGCAAGTTCTGCAAGTCGGGCAAGACCAACCTGTGCCAGGCGATCCGCGCGACCCAGGGCAAGGGCCTGATGCCGGACGGCACTTCGCGTTTTTCCTACAAAGGCGAAACCATTTTCCACTACATGGGCACCTCGACATTTTCCGAGTACACCGTGCTGCCGGAAATCTCCGTGGCCAAGATCGCCAAGGACGCCCCGCTGGAAAAGGTCTGCCTGCTGGGTTGTGGCGTGACCACGGGCATCGGCGCCGTGCTCAACACCGCCAAGGTCAAGCCGGGTGACACCGTGGCGATCTTCGGCCTGGGCGGCATCGGCCTGTCCGCGGTGATCGGCGCGGTGAAAGCCAAGGCGTCGCGGATCATCGCCATCGACATCAACCCGGCCAAGTTCGAAATCGCCCGGCAACTGGGCGCCACCGATTGCGTCAACCCTAAGGATTTCGACCGTCCGATCCAGGAAGTCATTGTCGACATGACCGACGGTGGCGTGGACTTTTCCTTCGAGTGCATCGGCAATGTCCAGCTGATGCGTGCCGCGCTGGAATGCTGCCACAAGGGCTGGGGCGAGTCGGTGATCATCGGCGTGGCCGGGGCCGGGCAGGAAATCGCCACCCGTCCGTTCCAACTGGTGACGGGCCGTGTCTGGCGCGGTTCGGCGTTTGGCGGCGTGCGTGGTCGCAGCGAGCTGCCGAGCTACGTGGAGATGGCCGAGAAGGGTGAAATCCCGCTGGATACCTTCATTACCCACACCATGGGCCTGGAAGAGATCAACAAGGCGTTCGACCTGATGCATGAAGGCAAGAGCATTCGTACGGTCATTCACTTCTGAGGTCGGCCATGAGTCTGGAAAACATTTCCTGTCAGAAAAGCTTCGGCGGCTGGCACAAGCGTTACCGGCACCGATCCGACGTGCTGGGCTGTGACATGGTGTTTGCCGTGTACCTGCCGCCGCAAGCCGAGCAGGGCGCGAAGCTGCCGGTGCTGTACTGGCTGTCCGGGCTGACCTGCACCGACGAGAACTTCATGCAGAAGGCCGGCGCCCAGCGCATGGCTGCGGAACTGGGGCTGATCATCGTGGCCCCGGACACCAGCCCCCGTGGTGCCGATGTACCGGGTGACCCGGACGGCGCCTGGGACTTCGGCCTGGGCGCGGGGTTCTACCTGAATGCCACGCAGGATCCCTGGGCGCGGCACTATCGGATGCATGACTATGTCGTGCAGGAATTGCCGGCACTCATCGAGGCGCATTTCCCGGCGTCGGATAAACGCGGCATCAGCGGTCACTCCATGGGCGGCCATGGTGCGCTGGTCTGTGCCTTGCGCAACCCGGGGCGCTACCGGTCGGTGTCGGCCTTTTCGCCGATCAACAATCCGATGGATTGCCCCTGGGGCCAGAAGGCCTTCTCCCGTTACCTGGGGGAAGACCGTTCGAAATGGCGCGAGTGGGACGCCTGCGCGTTGATCGCCGAGGCGGATGAGAAGCTGCCCCTGCTGGTGGACCAGGGCGATCGCGATGATTTCCTCGCCAACCAGCTCAAGCCCGAAGCCTTGCAACAGGCCGCGAAGGCCGCCGCCCACCCGCTGACGCTGCGGCTGCAACCGGGCTACGACCACAGCTACTTCTTCATCGCCAGTTTCATTGACGACCACTTGCAGCATCATGCACGCGCCCTGAGCGCCTAATGCAGGTAGAATCACGCCCTGACAGAAATCAGGGCGTTTTTTTATGCGTATTGGCCATGGCTACGATGTTCACCGTTTCGCTGAAGGCGACTTCATCACCCTGGGGGGCGTGCGCATTGCGCACGGCTTCGGGCTGCTTGCGCATTCCGACGGTGATGTCCTGCTGCATGCCTTGAGCGATGCCTTGCTCGGCGCGGCGGCCCTGGGCGACATCGGCAGGCATTTCCCCGACACCGACCCCCGCTTCAAGGGCGCCGACAGCCGCGCGCTGCTGCGGCACGTGGTCGCGCTGATCCACGCCAAGGGCTGGAAAGTCGGCAATGTCGACAACACCATCGTCGCCCAGGTGCCGAAAATGGCGCCCCACATCGAATCGATGCGCCAATTGATCGCCGAGGACCTGCACGTTGAGCTGGACCAAGTGAACGTGAAAGCCACCACCACCGAAAAACTCGGTTTCGTTGGGCGCGAAGAAGGCATTGCGGTCCACTCCGTCGCCTTGTTGCTACGCTCATGACCGAATTGGAACTGTTGGGGCCCAGGGCCTATGGCGAGTCGCTGGGCAGCGCGGTACTCAAGGCCACCGCCGAGGATTTCCAGGTCGATGAAGTGCTCGACATCCCGTTGACCGGCGACGGCGAGCATCTGTGGATCTGGGTGGAAAAGCGCGGCTTGAACACTGAAGAGGCGGCCCGGCGAATCGCCAAGGCCGCCGGCGTGCCGTTGCGCACCGTCAGCTACGCCGGGCTCAAGGATCGCCAGGCCCTGACCCGCCAGTGGTTCAGCGTCCAATTGCCGGGCAAGGCCGATCCGGACCTGTCGGCGGCAGAAAACGACACGCTGAAGATCCTCAAGACCGGACGCCACAAGCGCAAGCTGCAACGCGGCGCGCACTCGGCCAACGGCTTCACCTTGCGCCTGACCCAGTTGCAGGGCGACCGTGCGGCCATCGACGCGCGCCTGCAACAGATTGTCCGCCAGGGCATTCCCAACTATTTTGGCGCCCAGCGGTTCGGCCATGACGGCGGCAATGTCGTCGATGCCCGTGGGTGGGCGGCGCGCAAGGCCCTGCCGGAACAGCGCAACGTGCGCTCGCGGCTGCTGTCCGCGGCGCGCAGCTACCTGTTCAACCAGGTGCTGGCGGCCCGGGTGGCCGATGGCACCTGGCAGCACGCACAGGTCGGCGATCTGCTGGCGTTCACCGACAGCCGCAGTTTTTTCCCGGCCGGCGAGACGGAATGCAGCGATCCGCGCCTGGCCATCCTCGACCTGCACCCCACCGGGCCGCAGTGGGGCGAAGGCCCTTCACCGGCCTCGGGGAAGATCCACGACCTGGAGCAAGCCGTCGCCGAGCGCGAGGCGGACCTGCGCGATTGGTTGATAAACGCGCGAATGAGTCACGAACGGCGCATCCTGCGACTGCCCATTGGCGGGCTGTCGTGGCATTATCCCGCGCTGGACATTCTCCAACTGGAATTCGTCCTGCCGGCCGGATGCTTCGCCACTGCCTTGGTGCGCGAACTCGTCGATCTGGTGCCGGTGGGGCAGACGGACAGCCCATGCGTATTCTGATTTCTAACGACGACGGGGTGACAGCACCCGGTCTTGCCGCGCTTTATGCTGCGCTGGCGGATTTTGCCGAGTGCGTGGTGATCGCCCCGGACCAGGACAGAAGCGGCGCCAGCAGCTCGCTGACGCTCGACCGTCCGTTGCACCCGTGCTACCTGGATAACGGTTTCATCAGCCTCAACGGCACGCCGACCGATTGCGTGCACCTGGGCCTCAATGGCTTGCTGGAACGCGAGCCGGACATGGTGGTGTCGGGAATCAACCTGGGCGCCAACCTGGGGGATGACGTGCTGTATTCCGGCACGGTCGCCGCCGCCCTGGAAGGTCGTTTCCTGGGCAATACGTCGTTTGCCTTTTCGTTCGTCTCGCGGCAAGTCGACAACCTGCCCACCGCCGCCTATTTCGCCCGCAAGCTGGTAGAGGCCCACGGCGCCTTGGACTTGCCACCGCGCACGGTGCTGAACGTGAACATCCCGAACCTGCCCCTCGATCACATCCGTGGCATCCAGCTCACGCGCCTGGGCCATCGGGCCCGCGCCGCCAGCCCCCTGCACGTGGTCGATCCGCGTGGCAAGGCCGGCTACTGGATCGCCGCCGCCGGTGACGCCGAGGATGGCGGGCCAGGCACCGACTTCCATGCGGTGATGCAAGGTTATGTCTCGATCACGCCGCTGCAGCTCGACCGGACCTTCAACGAGGCCTTTCGAAGCCTCGATGGTTGGCTGGAGGGCCTGCATTGATGCGTGAGCAAGACGATATGTTGCGTCGCGGGATCGGCATGACCTCCCAGCGAACCCGGGAGCGACTGATCCAGCGGCTGTACGAAGAGGGCCTGTCCAACGCCCAGGTGCTGGAGGTGATCCGGCGTACCCCACGGCATTTGTTCGTCGACGAGGCCCTGGCCCATCGTGCCTATGAAGACACGGCGTTGCCGATCGGCCACAACCAGACCATCTCCCAGCCTTATATGGTGGCCCGCATGAGCGAGTTGCTGCTGGAGGCCGGGCCGCTGGACAAGGTGCTGGAGATCGGGACCGGTTCGGGTTACCAGACCGCGGTGTTGTCGCAATTGGTGGAACGGGTGTTCTCCGTCGAGCGGATCAAGGTATTGCAGGACCGGGCCAAGGAACGCCTGGTCGAACTGAACCTGCGCAACGTGGTGTTTCGTTGGGGCGACGGCTGGGAAGGCTGGCCAGCCCTGGCACCGTATAACGGCATCATCGTGACCGCCGTGGCCACTGACGTGCCCCAGGCCTTGCTGGACCAGCTCGCTCCGGGCGGGCGGCTGGTGATTCCGGTGGGCGCGGGGGAGGTCCAGCAATTGATGCTGATCGTGCGCGAAGAACACGGCTTCTCGCGCCATGTCCTCGGCGCGGTGCGATTCGTGCCGTTGCTCAACGGGCCATTGGCCTGAGCATTTATATACAGGCGATGAAATTCCTTCGCGGCGGTTGTGTCTTACAGCGGCAACGATGGATTGAACAGCCTTCAACGGCGTTGAGCAAACGTGTGCGGTGGCGCATCGCGCTTCATTAATAGAAGCGTGGTCGCGGCCAGCTATATTTGAATGACGCTTGCCTGGTCAGGCAGGCGTCGATTTTTCAGCCACCACAAAGGGAGCGGCGGGTGAGTCTCACAGTCATTGCGCAGCGTATGGGTATCACGAGCTTTCAGCGCCTGGTGACTGGCCTTGTCTTGAGTGCTTTGCTCGCCGGGTGTTCCAGCACACCGTCGGGTAACGTCCGGGTGGTCGATCGCAACAACGCGACGCCGCAACGTCCTACCGTCACCACCGGCCAATATGTAGTCCGTCGCGGCGATACCCTGTTTTCCATCGCTTTTCGCTACGGCTGGGACTACAAGGCGCTCGCGGCGCGCAACAACATTCCTGCGCCTTACACGATCCACCCGGGTCAGACGATTCGCTTCGATGGCCGTAGTGGTTCAACGCCGACCGCCGTCGTTACCCAGTCGGGTTCGACGGCGTCGTCCTCGAGTAAAACCACGGTTATCCGCCGGCCCGCGGGCAGCGAAACGGCTGCGGTACCGTCCGTCGCGAGCAAACCGGCCCCCGCGCCGATGCCGCCCGCAGGGCCCGCCCCGACGGGCTGGGGGTGGCCTTCTAATGGCGTTCTCATTGGAAAATTCTCTTCAAACGGTAGTTTGAATAAAGGAATTGATATCGCCGGGGATTTGGGACAGCCTGTTTTAGCTGCGTCTGATGGCACGGTTGTGTACGCCGGGAGTGGTTTGAGGGGCTACGGCGAACTCGTCATCATCAAGCACAGCGATACCTACGTCAGTGCCTACGGTCACAACCGCAGGCTGTTGGTTCGGGAGGGGCAGCAGGTCAAGGTCGGGCAGACAATTGCCGAGATGGGATCGACGGGAACGGACCGGGTGAAACTGCATTTTGAGATTCGCCGACAAGGTAAGCCAGTCGATCCGCTGCAATTCCTGCCACGTCGTTGATGTGCTTGTCAGCCTGTTCCGTCACGTAGAGGGAACAGGCTCCAGCGTTGCCAAGGATAAAGGCGTCGCTTGAGCTTGAGGTCGAACTCACCAAAGGACTATAACAATGGCTCTCAGTAAAGAAGTGCCGGAGTTTGACATCGACGATGAGGTGCTCCTGATGGAGACCGGCATCGCTATGGATTCGATGTCGAATGATGAAGGGGCGACTCCACCTTCCGTTCGTGCCAAATCCAAACACTCCGCTTCACTTAAACAACATAAGTACATCGATTACACCCGGGCGCTGGACGCCACTCAGCTGTACCTCAACGAAATCGGTTTCTCGCCACTGCTCTCCCCCGAGGAAGAAGTTCATTTTGCGCGCCTGTCGCAAAGCGGCGACCCGGCCGGTCGAAAACGCATGATCGAAAGCAACCTGCGCCTGGTGGTGAAGATCGCCCGACGCTACGTCAATCGTGGGCTTTCCCTGCTGGACCTGATCGAGGAGGGCAACCTGGGCCTGATCCGCGCTGTCGAGAAGTTCGACCCCGAGCGGGGCTTCCGTTTCTCGACCTATGCGACCTGGTGGATCCGCCAGACCATCGAACGGGCAATCATGAACCAGACCCGGACCATCCGGTTGCCGATTCATGTGGTCAAGGAGCTGAACGTCTACCTGCGGGCCGCCCGCGAGCTGACGCAAAAGCTCGACCATGAACCCTCGCCCGAAGAAATCGCCAACCTGCTGGAAAAACCCGTGGGCGAGGTCAAGCGCATGCTGGGGCTCAACGAGCGGGTGTCTTCGGTGGACGTCTCGCTGGGGCCGGACTCGGACAAGACCCTGCTGGACACCCTCACCGATGATCGACCCACCGACCCGTGCGAGCTGCTCCAGGACGATGACCTGTCGCAGAGCATCGACCAGTGGCTGTCTGAACTGACGGACAAGCAGCGGGAAGTGGTGATTCGCCGCTTCGGCTTGCGCGGCCACGAAAGCAGCACCCTCGAGGATGTTGGCCTGGAGATCGGATTGACCCGTGAACGGGTCAGGCAGATCCAGGTAGAGGGCCTCAAGCGCCTGCGGGAGATCCTGGAGAAGAACGGCCTGTCGAGCGAGTCGCTGTTCCAGTGACATGAAGCTCAATGCAACAGCAAAAGCCCCGACTGGTTCGGGGCTTTTTCGTTTGTGAGCATGGGTTGCGTTCCAGGGAGTACAACACATTCTTGTGGCGAGGGGATTTATCCCCGCTGGACTGCGCAGCAGTCCCAAATCACTGAACTGAAACACCACGATTTCTGCCTCAGGGTCGCTTCGCGCCCCAGCGGGATAAATCCCCTCGCCACAAGAGGCTGGGCGGAGCGTGTTTCCACGCTTTTTCTATTTATGGATTTAGCGTGTAAGCCTTTGCCTAGTGTTACGTAAGCGATCGGTTTCTCATCGACGGGACAGACCGCTATAAACGCCGTGCTATTTTTGTATTCGACTGATTTATAAAGGAAATTTCCTGATGAATGTAGTGTGACAGAGCCGGCCACCTGTATCAGCCGCGTTGCACTCGTCCGGGAAAACACTAATATCAGTCCTGTGTCGACGGACAGACACACCCGTCAAGGATGATGGGAAAGGAAGGACATCGCAGGACGCGATTCATCAGGATGATGAAAAGGATTAAAGGGATTAGGGAAAAAATGTGGGCGGGTCAAACCGCCCCTTTTTTTTGCCTGGAGAAAAGCAAAAAGGCCCGCAAGGGGCCTTTTCGGGAAAGCAGGGCGATCAGCGCTCGAGGTCGGCGATCTTGCCTGGCTTGCCATCCCACTCTTCAGCGTCTGGCAAGGCGTCTTTCTTCTCGGTGATGTTCGGCCAGATGTCCGCCAGCTCGGCGTTCAGCTCGATGAAGTTCTCCTGGCCAGCCGGCACTTCGTCTTCCGAGAAAATCGCGTTCGCCGGGCATTCCGGTTCACACAGGGCGCAGTCGATGCACTCGTCCGGGTGAATGACCAGGAAATTCGGGCCTTCGTAGAAGCAGTCCACCGGACAGACTTCTACGCAATCGGTGTATTTGCACTTGATGCAGTTGTCGGTGACGACGAAGGTCATTTCTAATTCTCTCCTCAGGCGGCGGCAGCGGAGCCCCTTCACGGTGGGGTCGCCAGGTTTGGGAGCGATAGTCTGCGGACCAGGCTAATAGTCCGCAGCATCCCAAACCGCGCGAGATTCTAACAGCTTGAAGGCCGGTGCGTTAGATCCGTGTCTTCAATGTGTAGAGTAAATCCAGTGCCCGACGCGGGGTCAGGTCGTCCAGGTCGAGCTTGGCCAGTTCGTCCAGCACCGGATGGGGCAAGCTGGCGAACAGGTCGCTTTGCTGCGGCACGGCCGGCTTGCCTTTGGCGGGACGCGGCGCTTCGTGGGGCAGGCTGGTGGTTTCCAGGCGGCTGAGGTGCTCGCGGGCCCGGCTGATCACCTCGCTTGGTACACCCGCCAGTTGGGCCACTGCCAGGCCGTAGCTCTGGCTGGCCGGGCCGGGCAGTACATGGTGCAGGAACACGATGCGTTCGTTGTGCTCGGTGGCGTTGAGGTGGACGTTGGCAACCAGTGGCTGGCTTTCTGGCAACACGGTGAGTTCGAAATAATGGGTGGCGAACAGCGTGTAGGCCCGCAGGTGCGCCAGGCGCTCGGCCGCGGCCCAGGCCAGGGACAGGCCGTCGAAGGTGCTGGTGCCGCGGCCGACTTCGTCCATCAGCACCAGGCTGCGCTCCGTGGCGTTGTGCAGGATGTTCGCGGTTTCGCTCATCTCCACCATGAACGTCGAGCGGCCGCCCGCCAGGTCGTCGCTGGAGCCGATCCGGGTGAAGATGCGGTCCACCAGGGACAGCTCGCAGCTTGCCGCCGGAACGAAGCTGCCAATGTGGGCCAGCAGCACGATCAATGCCGTTTGCCGCATATAGGTGGATTTACCGCCCATGTTCGGGCCGGTGATCACCAACATGCGGGTGTTGTCGTCCAGGCTCAGGTCGTTGGCCACGAACGGCGTGGTCAATACCTGTTCCACCACCGGGTGACGACCCTGGCTGATGCGCATGCATGGCTCGCTGACGAACCGTGGGCAGTTCAGGTCAAGGTTCAGCGCACGCTCGGCCAGGTTGCTCAGCACATCCAGCTCCGCCAGGGCGGCGGCGGTGTCCTGCAAGGGTGGCAATTGGCTGATCAAGTCTTCGAGCAGCGCGTCGTAGAGCATCTTCTCCCGGGCCAGGGCGCGGCTCTTGGCTGACAGCGCCTTGTCCTCGAACGCCTTGAGTTCCGGGGTGATGAAGCGCTCGGCACCCTTGAGCGTCTGGCGGCGGATGTAATCGGCCGGGGCCTGTTCGGCCTGCTTGCTCGGCAACTCGATGAAATAGCCGTGGATGCGGTTGTAGCCGACCTTCAGGTTGGCCAGGCCGGTGCGGGCTTTTTCCCGCGCTTCGAGGTCGATCAGGAATTGCCCGGCGTTCTCGCTCAGGGACTGCAACTCGTCGAGCTCGGCGTCGTAGCCGGTCTTCAGCACGCCACCGTCACGGATCACCGCTGGCGGGTTATCGATAATGGCTTTTTCCAGCAATGCGGCCAGCTCCGGGTAGGTGCTGGTGGTGCGTGCCAGTTGCTGCAGGTGCGGCGCGTCGAGGTCGGTCATCGCGCGCTGGAGTTCGGGCAGCGCGCCGAGGGCATCGCGCAGGCGCGCCAGGTCCCGGGGACGCGCATTGCGCAGGCCGATCCGCGCGAGGATCCGCTCGATGTCACCGATTTCCTTGAGCTGCGGTTGCAGGTGTTCGAAGCGATAACGGTCCAGCAGGCAGGTAATGGACGACTGGCGCGCCAGCAGGACCGTCAGGTCCCGCAGCGGACGGTTCAGCCAGCGGGTCAGCAGGCGGCTGCCCATGGCGGTCTGGCACCGGTCGACCACCGACTGCAAGGTATTGTCGCGGCCGCCGGCCAGGTTGGTGTCCAGTTCCAGGTTACGGCGGCTCGCACCGTCCAGCACCACCGTGTCATCCAGGCGCTCGTGACGCAGGCTGCGCAAATGGGGCAGGGCGGTGCGCTGGGTTTCCTTGGCGTAGGCCAGCAGGCAGCCGGCGGCGCCGATGGCCAGGGTCAGGTTCTCGCAACCGAAGCCCTTGAGGTCCTGGGTGGAAAACTGCTGGCACAGACTTTTCAGCGCCGAGTCGCGCTCGAAATCCCACGGCGCCCGACGACGCACGCCACGACGTTTTTCCGCCGGCAGGTCCTTGGGCCAGTCGTCCGGGATCAACAGCTCCACCGGGTTGACCCGCTCCAGCTCCGCCAGCAGGTTTTCCCAACCCTTGATCTCCAGCACCGAGAAATTGCCGCTGGTGATGTCCAGCACCGCCAGGCCAAACAGCCGCTCGTCCCCCAGGACTGCGGCGATCAGGTTGTCGCGTCGCTCATCCAGCAACGCCTCGTCGCTGACCGTGCCGGGAGTGATGATGCGCACCACCTGGCGCTCCACCGGCCCCTTGCTGGTGGCCGGGTCGCCGACCTGCTCGCAAATCACCACCGACTCGCCGAGCTTGACCAGTTTCGCCAGGTAACCTTCCGCCGCGTGGTAAGGAATCCCACACATCGGAATCGCCATGCCCGCCGATTGCCCACGCGCGGTCAGGGTGATGTCCAACAACTTGGCAGCCTTTTTCGCATCCTCGTAGAAGATCTCGTAGAAGTCGCCCATGCGGTAGAACATCAACTGATCGGGATGCTGATTCTTCAGGCGCCAGTATTGCTGCATCATCGGCGTGTGGGAGGACAGGTCGTTCACGGCTGTATTCATCGGTGTCAGGCAAGCTCGTTGGAAGGTGTGGGGCAAAAGGAGGGGCATCGGCCCGGGCTTTTCCGCGATGGGCGCAAGGTTAACATGGGCGGTCTGGTGGGACCCAGGTGTGAGTGATTCTGGCCGTTGATTTGTGGGGAGCGAGCTTGCTCGCGATGGCGGGTTTGGATTCGGAGCATATCCATTATTGTTGGAGCGACGGCTGGCGGTTCCGCCCTTACGGCGGGTTACTTTTGGCAGGCGCCCGGAATGCCGGCCCAGCCAAAAGTAACCAAAAGGTCTGTGCCCCACCACTCGGCACCTCGCCTATGGCTCGGTGTTCCCTCACTCCGGCATTGCTCCGTGGGCCCGCCGCGAAGGGCCATCCATGGCCCAGCGCGGCTATCCCGGCCTCCATGCCGGGATGCCCACTGCGCAATGCCTGCGTTCGGCCAGCGTGGTTGATGGGGCTTCAAGATCAAAAGCCAAAGCCAAAGCCAAAGCCAAAGCCAAGCCAAAGCCAGAGCCAGAGCCAGAGCCAGAGCCAGAGCCAGAGCCAGAGCCAGAGCCAGAGCCAGAGCCAGAGCCAGAGCCAAAGCCAGAGCCAAAGCCAAAGCCAGGCACATGTTCATGTACATATAGAACCACTGTGGGAGCGAGCTTGCTCGCGATGGCGGTCTGTCAGTTAGCGAATATTTTTCTGATACACCGTCATCGCGAGCAATCTCGCTGCCACACGGTTTGGTTTATGGCCCCTT
>NZ_JAUQOP010000064.1 GCF_030580855.1 Pseudomonas citrullilanati
GGCCAGACAAGGCGAAACGGGGCGAGGAAGCGCAGTGTACTGGCGTACATGAGCATTCCGAGCCCCGTTTCAACGCAGTATGGGCGAGTGCAGACACATTTCAGACAGAGCCTAGTGCGTGGACCTGTCATCGCCAGCCCCCTGCACGGGCCTGTTCGCGAAGGCGGCAGCACAACATGACGACAACTGCCCCCTGCTTTCGCGAGCAGGCTCGCCCCACAGACACATCAATCGCAGACCACCGTCCCACCGATCTCGCCCGGCAGAACGCTGCAACCGCGTCTACGCTCAAGCCGTGCGTAATCAGGCCAGGGAATAGGGAGTCGGGCTGAACGCAAACTTCTTCTCTGGCAACACCAGACCATAACCTGAAGGATGAGGAATTTATGGAAGTATTCATGGGCACTATCCAGTCCTTTGCTTTTAACTTCGCACCCAGTGGCTGGGCGCTGTGCAATGGACAGACGCTCCCCATTTCGCAATACCAGGCGCTGTTCTCACTGCTGGGCACCTATTACGGAGGCAATGGCACGACCAACTTCATGCTCCCCAACCTGCAAAGTCGGCTACCCATCGGCCAGGGTAACGGCCTGGGCCTGACCCCACGCGTCATCGGCGAGGCTTCCGGCACCGAAAACGTCACCGCGACCCTGAACAACCTGCCCAACCACACTCACGCCCTCACCGGCATCACCGCCTCGACCACCCTGCAACTGGCCAACCCCGCCAGCAACCCGGCGAATACTCCCACGGCCGCCAACTCGTTCATCGGCACCTCGGGCACCGGGCCGGGTGCGGCGAATATCTATTCCGATCAGCTCGGCGCCTCGCCGGTGCCGCTCAAAGGCGTGACGACGACGGTCAGCGGAACGGTGGCCCCGACGGGTAATGGCCTGCCGATGGCGATCATGAACCCGTTCCTGGCGATCAACTTCAGCATCGCCTTGAACGGTATCTTCCCATCCCGTAACTGATCACCCGCCGCAGGGCCGCGGCCCGCCCCATTGGGAGCGAGCCTGTTCGCGAAGCACCGGGCCAGTTGAATCAACGCCTGCTGATCCGGTGCGTTCGTGAGCAAGCCCATTCAAAAGCTCACAAGATCATCAATCGCCTTTCGGGTACCACACCAACCGCTCAGCCGCCGGGTTGCGCTCTTGCACTTCAAACCCCAGTGCCAGGTAGTGCAGCCGTGCGTGGGGGTTGCTGGCCCAGACCACGGTCGCCACCGGGCAGCGAATCTGCTGCGCGGCTTTCTGCACCCCTTGCAGCACCGCCCGGCCATAACCCTGCCCGCGGGCCTGGGGGATGAAGGCCAGGTACAGCACACGGATTTCATTCGGCCCGAAATCCGTGCTCAGGGCGCCAATGGCGGTGCCGAGTTTTTCCACCACGTAATGCATGGCATTGGGGAAGTTCTCCCCCATCCCCTGCTCTTGTACCTGGAACTGCTGGGCGATTACCTGTAGCACCTGCTCGTGCTCACCATCGATCCATTGCAGATCCGGACGAGCTGCCTGGTAAAGGCTCTGCAGGAACGGGCCATCGCTGACCCGCGATGGCCGCACCACCAATCCCTCTGCCGCCACTGAATCCATACTCGCTCCTTAGAACCCGCTTTCCCTGACCCCCAACGCCGCCAACCGACGCCAGGCCGCGCCCAATACCGACTCGCCCCTGCCCTGCAACACCGCCACGCCACGCAACGGTTGCACCGGAGCCGACGCGTCATCGACCGCACTCAGGCGCACGCCATATTGCGCCTGCACCGGCTCGGCCCGTTGCTGCGAATCGCGACGCACGGCAATCGGCCCGTGATGGTCGGACGTCAACGCTTGCTGCTCGACCCAGGCCACGCCGTTGGTGTCGATTTCATTCAACTGCACGGCAATCGAGGTGTGCATCGGGTCGTCAGCGATGAAGCGCCCCGTGGCACCCGGCCCGACCCGCCAAAGCTCGGCTTCGGTCAGGTATCCGCGTAACCTCGAGTCGGTCTGCACCACTCGCGCCAGCGCCTGCGTGGGCGACAACCAGCGCCCTACCGAGAGTTGCGGCAGTAAATCGCGTACCTGGCCGGCATGGGGAGCACGCAACAACAGGCGTTCACGCTGCGCGACCAGCCCCCGGTACTCGGCCACAGCTTCGGCCAGTTGCTGCTCGATGATGCCGGCATCGGCGGCGGTTTCGCTGCGCCCGGCCTGGCGACGCATCTGCAACTGCTGGATCTCGATTTCCCGACGCACGATGGTCAGGCGCGAGGCCATGTCCGGCGACTCCAGCTCGATCAGCACATCGCCCTGGGCCACGGCCTGGCCGTCGCGCACATTCACCTGCTTGACCCGCGCCGCCACCGGCGCATGCAGGGCACTGGCACGCCCGGCCTCGAGCATGGCCGGTACTTCCACGGCGCTGCGCCAGGGCAGCAACAGCGCCAGCAGCAACGCCAGCAATACCAGGGCGCTCAGGAACACACGCGTACCATGAGCCTGCTCGCGGCGACTCCACCATTGCCGCCACTCATTCACAATGGGCATAAAGATGAACCACACCAGTTCCACCAACATCAGAAAAATGCCCAGCACCTTGAAGAACAGGTGATAGACCGCCAGGGCGATGCCGAAAAACAACGCCGCGCGCCACAACCAGGAACCATAGCCCCACATCAGCAAACGGCGACGCATCTTCGGCGACCAGGGTTCCGGGGCCACCGCGCCATAACCGAACAAAGCTTCGCGCAGGCGCCAGCGGCACAGAGCGAAGGCACGCCCCTGAAGGTTATCCACCGCCCAGAAATCACTGAGCAGGAAATACCCATCAAAACGCATGAACGGGTTCAGGTTGATGATCAACGTGGTGATCCATGTGGCGCTGGCCAGCATGAACGCCGCTGTGCGCGCCGGCCCGTCGGGCAACAGCGACCAGGCCAGCAATGCGATGCACGCCAGCAGCAGCTCGGCCAGGACCCCGCCGGCACCAATCAGCAATCGCGCGCGGCGATCATTGATCCGCCAGGCGTCGCTGACGTCGGTGTAGAACATCGGCAACAGCACCATGAACGCCACGCCCATGCTTTGCACACGACAACCGGCGCGCTTGGCCATGAAGGCATGGCCGAATTCGTGGCACAGCTTGGCGAAGAGCAACGCCGTCCCGAAGGCCAACGCACCGCCCAGGCTGAACAGGTGCGGAAAGGTCGCGACGAAGCGCTGCCAATCCCGTGACACCAGGAAAATACCCAGGCCCAGGGTTAGCGGCAGGCCATAGCGCAGGATCCCCGGGCCGAACCGCTCCAACCAGGGCCAGGCACGATTGAGAAAGGCGTCTGGACGCCACAGCGGAATGCGAAAAAACAAGTATTGATGCAGCAGGATCTGCCACAGAGACTGGCGCTGGGCAGCGGTCTTGAATTGATAGCTGTCGCGCTGTTGCGGGTCCATCGCGCTGATCAGATCGTGGCCGCGCAAAAAGCCCAGCAGTTGCTCCAGGGAATCAGCATTGAGCGGCAGGCCCGGCTCGCGGTTCGCGGCTTGCAGCACTTGCTCCGGGTCACCCAGGGACCAGTGCCGCAGCATGCGCATCGCCGCTGCGCCAAGCTTGAAATAACGCCCGCGCACCGGATCGGCCAGGGTCCATTGGGGCGAACCATCCGGGTCCGGTGCCGCCGGCGACAATTGCAGGTCCGGTCGCAGGCTCGGCAGGTCCATGCTACAGGCCCACGCTCTGGCGCAGGCCGGCCAGTGGCCGACGCAACAGGTACAGCGCCAGCGGCGCGCGATCGCCAAAGACCTTGGCGGTGCCGCGCAAACCGATACGCGGCGCCGTACCATCGAAACGCGCATCCAACCGATACGCCAGTTGCCCGGCGGCGGTAGGCTGCGCTTCATAGGCCGAACGCTCCAGCCAGGCCAGGTGCCGCTGTAACGGATCACTGTCGAGAAACAACGCCACTTGCGCCCCGGGCTCCAGGGCAATCGCGTCGCCCACTGCCAATTCAATGCGCAACTCGGCCTGGTTCGGATCGGCGATTTCCATCAATCGCTCACCGGTCTGCACCGGTTTGCCAAGCCAGCGTTCGGCGTCGGCAAACACCGCAATGCCATCGCGCTCGGCGCGCACTTCACTGCGCTTGAGCAGTTCAAGGGCGTAGTTGCGCTCAGCGCGCTTCTGTTCGACACGGGCGGCCAGCAGGTCAATCTTCGAACTCGATTCAGCGTCGGCGAACGAGCGTTGGGAATTGGCCTTGAGCTCCGCCTCGGCCACCCCCAGCGCACGCTCGGCCACATCGGCCTGGGCCTTGAGGCTGGTGCCTTCGAAGCGCAACAGCAGGTCGCCCTGCTTGACGGCCTGGTTGGGCTTGACCAGGAACTCGGCGATCACACCGTCCAACGGCGCCGCCACCACCTGGCCGCCCAACGGCACCACTTCGGCCGGCGCCAGCACGGACTGGCGCACCGGGATCAGCAAGCCCAGCAGCAAGACCGCCACCAGCGCGACCTGCCGCTTGCGCGTCCAGCGCAGGCGCCACGGCTTGCGCGGTTGCAGCGCCAGCCAGGCATGGCTGTAGGTGTCGCCCAGTTGCGACAACAGCACTTGTTCCGCCGGCGTCCACGGCAGGTCGCGGGCCAGCCACAAACCGCCGAACACCTGGCCTTGATGGTCGATCAGCGGCAGCCAGAACACGTTCCCGGCGGACAGGCTGCGCCAGTCCGCACGGATCGATTCGCCCACCTCGTCGGCGGCGACGACCCGGGCCTGGTTCAGCCCACCTTGCTTGAAGATCTGCGCCACCGCCTGCTCGACGAACGCCACGAACGGCGCATTCGGTTCCACGGCGCTGACCCCGGTCACCGCCTGCACCTTACCGGCAATCAACAATGCCGCATGGCGAAAGCCGAACAGCGCCTGACCGTCGTTGACCAGGCTGTAGCTCAACTGCGCGGGCGTACGCGCCGCCCGCGTCTGGCGCTCAAGGTCAAGGAAGCGGGCGAACACCTGCTCGGCGCTGCCCGCGATCGGCGCGTTCACTTGAACTCCGCAAAACGCGCCGTGCCGCTCATGCCGGACAGCAAGCCGCTGGCATCCGGCACACTCGCCACCAGCAACAGCGTCTGGCTGCCCTCGTCGATGCGCGCGCCCAGGCGCTTGACCGTCGCTTGCAGCGGCTGGCCGGTTTCATCGGGTATGAAAGTAAAGGACTGGCCGGGCTTGAGCTTGCCCATCCAGCGCGAAGGGATCAGCAGGTGGATCTCCAGGCTGCGATTGTCCACCACGTCCAGCAGTGGCGCACCGGCCGCCACGCTTTCATAACGCTGGACCTTGCGCGCCACCACTTGCCCGTCGAAGGGTGCGACCACACTGCAGCGCTTGACCTGCACCTGGTACACCTGGGACTGCGCCTGGGCCTCGCTGACCCGGGCCTCGGCCCGCGACACCTCGAACCGCCCGACGGATTTCAACTCCGCCAGTTGCCGGTTATGCGCCAACTCCTCGCTCGCGCCCCGGGTCGCCGCCTGCGCCGCGTTGAGCTGGGCCTGATAGGCCGAGCAATCGAACCGCGCCAGCGTGTCGCCCTTCTTGAACGACTCGCCCTCGCTGAAGGGCAACTCGACAATGCGCCCGGCCAACTCGCTCGCCAGCACCGCCTGGTCCCGCGCCCGAAGCACGCCCCGTGCTTCATTGCCACCCGAGGCATTGGCGGTGACGTTGCTCTCCAGCAACGGATCGTCCGCACCAGGCGTTTGCGCCTGCACGCCGCACGCTACGAAGGTCAATCCCACAACCCAACTACTCAAACGCCGCATGACCGTTTTACTCCCTGACGGATGGGCGGAGTCTACGACAGCGGTGGGGAGCGTCAAGGGAGAAGCCGTGGGGAGGGAGAAATATCTTGTTTAAAAATCGGCTGTGCTCGGTTGAAGATCGTTGGTCTTCTTGACTGACAGTGGCGGGTATTTATTCCCACAGCCGAACAGGAGGTTACGTTCATTCAAAACCGTTCTGGAGGATGGCGTCTCTGTGTTGTCCGATGGAGGCACCTAATTACGCAACAAACGCTAACAGATCACCCAGAATTCCTTTTGACCTTCCACTCTCCATGCGCTCGATACTGGTTTGCCGGTCATGAGGCCAATCCGAACGACTGTTGACGTTATCACATGCTCGACTTAGGATGGCCCTACTCAACCCCGTACGCAGAGATTCAGTTTTCTGGCTGTTGGGGTGAAAAAACCGGCTTAGGCCGGTTTTTTCGTTTCTGGGGAATGAGTTTGTGCGCACTGCATTTTTTGTTGATGGCTACAACCTGTTCTACGGGCTACTCGCGGACACGCGGTACAAATGGCTGGATCTTCGAAGCCTGTTGACGCATATCGTGCACATTGAAACCCCCTGTAGCACGATCGCTTCAGTCGATTACTTCACCTCGTCTGTCAAACCTTCGCTCGCGACGCGCGGTCGTCTATCCAAGGAAGCACAGGACACCTATATCCGGGCCCTGAAGACGACTGGCATCAGTGTCCATTACGGCCATCATCAATTGGAGCCTGCCAAAGCCCCTCGCTTCATAGACCGGAACACAAAAGCCTCTCGTCAAGACAAAGTCGCCATCTGGAAGCTGGAAGAAAAAGAAACGGATGTTCACATAGCGCTCAGCATGTACAGAACCGCTGCCAAGCAAGCGAAGTTGCAACCCCATGAACGGGTGGAGCAATTAGTACTTGTATCCAGCGATACCGACATGACGCCTGCATTGAAAGCCGTGCGGGAGGACTTCCCGGCCATGACCGTTGGCGTCATCCTTCCCCACCGAGCCGAATTGAATCGCCCCTCTCCAGGCTCGTTGAAAAAGCACTCCCACTGGATGCGCCGCGTCGTCACCTGCGAAGAACTCCAATCCCACCAATTCCCCCCTCGAGTCCCCACGCACAAGGCGCCCGCCATCAAACCGGATTATTGGTAACGATTGCGCTGCCGGGTGCACTGCTACTCCACCAACGTCAACTCACCATCGCTATAGCGCACCTCACGCCCCAACCACGCCACATCCACCTGCGGCAGTACCGCCGAGGGCTTGCGCAATTCGCGCAGCAGCGTCGAGCCATGGGACAAGCGCCCGCCCATGCGTGCGATCACTGCCCGGGCGTTTTGATAGTGGGCGTGGCGGCCAGGGTCGAGGGTGTCTTCCAGCAGGATGTCCTCGCCGAGGATGCCTTGGGCCTGGCCTGGGTAGATCAGGAAACCGTTCGCCTGCTCGGTGCCTTCGCGGCCGTCCTGCCAGAAACTGCCGTCGCGGGTGCGGATGTCCGGGTGCGGTGCGAACCAATGCGCCCGATCGCCCAACGGCATGGCGTGGTGCAGGCGGAAGAAAATCCGCATCAGGTTGTCGCGGTACCACTCACGCACTTGCAGGTAGTAGCCGCGCAAACCCGGCAGGCCGGCCCCATGGGCCAGGCGAATCGCCAGGGGCCATTGGGGGAATGCCTGCAAGGGCAGTTCGGTCGGGGCCGGGCGTGGTGTCGCCGGGTCGGTTTCCCAGGGCAGGCGATGGGGACTATGTTCAAGGTCGTCATAGGCGGTCGGCGGACGCCCCAGGCAGTCGCCGCCACTGCTGGCCAACGCGCTGGCGATGCACAGGTTGCCTTGCACCACGAACACGTAGAAGCGGGTGAACCAGTCGGCCAATCGCTGGCCGTCGGCGCCTTTTGCGGTCAGTTCGAACAGCTCCCGGTCAAAACGCCGCAAGCCGGTTTCGAGCGTCAGCAAATGCCCGCGCGCGATGCGTTGCATGCGCAGGAACAACGGCAGCGAACGTATCAGGCGCATAGGCCGCCAAGGCAAGTGCGGCGCCGCGCCCCCGACCTCGCCCGCATAACGGCTGGCGCTGAGGCCCCAGTCGGCCAGTCGGGCGAGGAACAGATCGTTGTTGATGTACGACGCGCCGCCAAACACCGCCGTGAACGGTTCGTTGTCCTGCAACACCCGCGCATCCCAGCGCGCCATGATCGCCGGAATGCTTGCCGCCGCCCGCCGTTGGGCGTATTCCACCAGGGCACTGGGTTGCGGCGGCAGGATCTCGGCGATGTTGGCGGCGGTCAGGTGGCGGCGCCAGCCGTAGTCACTGATCGGCCGGTACTGCAGCAACCAGAGTTGCGTGCCATCCCACGCCCATTCAACGTCGCCGGGCACGTAGTGGAACACCCGCAACACGCCCTGTAGAAAGCGCCACAGCACGTCTTCGGTCAAGCCATGGGCGGGCTTGAAGGCACCGCTGCTCCAGGCCGCGCCGAGGCGGGAAAGGATCGCCCGCTCGGGGCTTGCCTGACCGTCTGCCAACGACTCCAGGTGGCCCTCGACCCACTCCAGTTCGACCGCCAGGTGACGGACGAAGGCGATCCCGGACAGCCGCGGCGTGATGAAACGCTGCACCACCACTTCCTCGACGCCCGCCGCCGTCAGCTCGGCGATGCGCGCCGGCACGTTGCCGGTCGGCTCACGCAGGAAGGTGGTACTCATGCCGGCGTTCGCCGCGTCCGCCTGATCCTCGCCGTAGCTGGAGGAACGCACCGCCCAGGTCGCGTTCGGTTGGCTGGCGAGGAACGTTGGCAGGCGCGGGTCGTGGCAATCACTGAGGGTCAGCGCCGACGGCACCGCTTGCCCGGCCAGTTCCGCCAAGCGCAGGCGCCCGCCCTTGGTGTGCGCGACGAACCCGCGCTCGCCCGACTCCAGCCACGCGGCGAACTCGGCGGGTGAGTCGATCCACGGGTAGTGGCCCCAGCCGGGCTTCAGGCTGATGGTCAAATCAGCACGGGCGAGAATGGCCGACCAGGCCGCTGCCTGCTCGACGCCCAGCACCTTGTCCTGATCGCCCCACACCAGCTCGACCGGATCGGTGATCCATTCCAGCAACGGCAACGCGGTGTCGGCCCGCACCAGGTCCCAATACGGCACGAAGGCCCGGCAGCGGGCGTACCCGGCGCCCATGCGCTGGTACTGCGCAGGCGTCCAGGTCTGGCGGGAGAACTTGTGGGCAAACAGCGTCGGCTTGTTGGAGAGCAGCCAGTGGATGGTCTTGCGAATCGGCAGCGGCGACATCAACGCCGGCAGGCGTCGCTGCCACAAAAACGCCCCCACCGGCGCCAGCAACACGCTGCGGCAAAAGTGCCCCGGTTGACGTTGCAAGGCGTGCAGCACCAGCAAGGCGTTCACGCCGACCGCCATGATCGCGCTGCCCTTGTCCGTCGCCGCCAGCAACGCCTGGGCATAGGCCGCCAGGTCTTCGCAAGGGGCTTGTGGATTATTGCCAAAACCCGGCAGCTCCAATGGCACCACGTCGTAGCGCGCAAAGTGCGGCAACGCGTCGTCCCACCAATCGGCGGCGCTGCCGTTACCGGCCAGCAGGTACATCCGTGGCTTGCTCATGGACACTCCTCAGGCCAGGTCGCGCAGGGCAGCGTCGAGCGTTGGGTAACGGAACGTATAGCCCGCCTCGACGAGACGGCTGGGTAGCACACGCTGGCCATCGAAGAACAACTGCGCCATTTCGCCTGCCAGGGCGCGTACCGGCGCGGCGGGAATGTGGAACCACACCGGGCGCTTGAGCACCTTGCCGACGCTTTCGGCAAACACTGCTTGGCTGACGGTTTCCGGTGCCACCAGGTTGTAGGTGCCGCTCAGGCTTTCGTCATCGAAGGCGCGGGCGATGACGGCAATCACGTCGTCACGGTGCACCCAGCTCATGATTTGCCGACCATCACCCATCCGCCCGCCGAACCCCAGGCGAAACGGAATCAGCAACGGCAGCAACGCACCACCCGGACCAAACACCACCCCCAGGCGCATCACCACCTGGCGCACACCCAGCTCGGTGGCGGGCAGCGCCGAGGCCTCCCAACGTGCACAGAGTTCGGCCATGAACCCCTCGCCCCGGCTGGCGCTTTCATCGAGGCTTTCGCTTGCATCACGCACGCCGTAGAAGCCGATGGCAGACGCTTGAATCCACAACGCTGGTTTGTAGCGGGCGTTCTTCAGCCAAGCCATCAACGCTTCGGTGGTATTGACCCGGCTGGCGATGAGTTGCGCCTGGCGCTTGGGGCTCCAGCGCGGCCCGGCCACCGGCGCGCCCGCCAGGTTGATCACTACGTCGAAGGTTTCGTCATGGCCCAGCTTGCCCAGCGAGCGCAGGCACCGGGCGCGGCCGTCGAACAGGTAGGCCGCCTTCAATGGATCGCGGGCCAACACGCTGACCGTGTGCCCGGCGTCGAGCAGTTGGTTGACCAGGGTTTCGCCGATAAACCCGGTGCCGCCCGTGACCAGCACGCGCTTGTAGGTGCCACCGGCAAACAGATTGGCGGGCTTGCCCTCACGCTGCATGCGCAGGGCTGCCAAGCCGTCGCGAATCCCCGAGGCCGTGACCCCGATGGCGAACAAGGTCAGCAGCCAGCCACGCCAGCCCAGGTCAATCGCACCCAGCCCGGTCGGCAAACTCGCCCACTGCGCCAATTGCACCCCGTACAACGCGAAGAAGGCGCCGCCATTGACCGCCAGCACCGTGTGCATGATCCGCTCGATGGGCGGCAACTTGCGGCTGCGGTCCTCGACCACGAAATCCCAGAGCGTCAGGCCGATTTCCAGCGCGAACAGCAGCGCGATGACAATCGCCCACGTCCCTCGGAAGGCCAGATGGGCGATACCCAGGAACAGGATCCCGTAGAAGCACGAGCGCAGGGCATGGATGCAAAGCTCCAGGCGAGCGCTGTGGCGATAGGGCAACGCGACGGTGAGTTCGTGGTGATACAGGGTGTCCAGGGCACCGAGGATCGCCTGGGCAATCAACAGGGTGATGGCCCAGTCCAGCAGGGAAAAGTCAGGCATGGTGTGAATCACTCGACGCGTTGTCAGTCAGGGAAGTGCGACGGTCGTGGCGATAGAGCCAGAACAGCGGCGGCAGTAATACGAGCAGCGCTAAACCGTCGAACCACAGGTGCGACCAGACCTTGGCCTGGGCGGAAATCAGCATGTCCTGGGGTGCCCAGAGCAGGATGCCGACGATCAGCCAACCCCAGGGCATGGCACTTTTCAAGCGATTGCCGAGATGCACGAGGGCAAGCATGTACAGCGCATAGCTTTGCAGCGTGGCGCCGAACAAGGCCAGCCACCAGACTTGCTGTACGCGGGCCGTCGCAGGCACCGCGGCAGTACCCCAGAACGTCTGTTCGACGCTCAGCAGATAATCATCGAGCAAGCCCGAATGACCGGCCCAGCTCAACGTGATACCCGCGAGCAGATGCATCAGGGCAGCGGCGTAGAGCCAAACGACCAGGGCGTTGCGAAGGGGGCTGGGAGGGACTGGCATTCCTTGTCCTGAGGGCTTGCTTTGAGGGCTGCAAGTCTAATGGAAAAGGAAGGGGCGTTACTTGGCTAATGGGCCGGGCAGCAATAAATAAAATCCGCCACCTGGAGCATTTGAAACCTAAGCCGAACACCGTTGTGGCGAGGGGATTTATCCCCGTTGGGCTGCGGAGCAGCCCTAAAACCAGCCGCCTCGGTGTGTCAGGTTGTTGGTCTTTAGCCATCTGGGGGGCTGCTGCGCAGCCCAGCGGGGATAAATCCCCTCGCCACAGGTTTGTGCGCTGCTTTCGTGCAGCATCGTCCTAGGAGATTTCCTTCGAGTTGTGGCGATCTTCATGAACTTGTCGTTACTTGGCTAATGGGCCGGGCAGCAATAAATAAAATCCACCGACTGGAGCACTTGAAACCTAAGCCGAACACCGTTGTGGCGAGGGGATTTATCCCCGTTGGGCTGCGCAGCAGCCCCAAAAAGGCTAAAGAAACAACCAGACACACCGAGGTGGCTGGTTTCAGGACTGCTTCGCAGCCCAGCGGGGATAAATCCCCTCGCCACGGGTTTGGTGTGCTGCTTTCGTACAGCAGCGTCCTAGGAGATTTCCTTCAAGTTGTAGCGATCTTCATGAACTTGTTCGGCTTCGGGCTCACCGCTAGTCTGGGTTGTCACTGAAAAACAATGACACGGACGTGCAAGTCCGAAATATCTGTTTAGGGCGAAACAGCCCATGCCATTCAGCGATCTGCGTTGGATTCGCCGTGTAGCAAAGGCTCCTTACTACTCGTTTAGGAGTTCCCCAATGACAACAGCAGAAACGAAGCGCACTTCACCCAACTCTAGCAGACTCGACGAAGCCGCCGAACGCGCCCTCGACTACTACCTCAATCCCAAACCCGACGATCAAACTTCGGGCAAACCCCAAGCCGCCCAGCTCTTCATGGTCGCCCCGGACATCGACACCGAAACCCTGCTGGCCAACGCCTCCGAAGACCTGCTGTCCATCAGCGCCATCGCTGCCGACCTGGCGGATGATGTCGAAGGCAGCCGTCGCAGTGTGGTATTGGCGATCAGCCGGATGGCCGATGGGGTGCATTTGCTGGTGGAGCGGGCGATGGATCGGCTGGAGGTGCCAGCGGCAGGTTGATATGCCTGTGGTGAATTGAAGGTCGCCATCGCGAGCAAGCTCGCTCCCACAGGGGGTTGTGTCGAACCCAAATATCGAGATCAGCATCGATCAACTGTGGGAGCGAGCTTGCTCGCGATGACGTCAGCCCAGACACCTCAACCTCAACGCTGCATCCCCCAACGCTTCACCGTCACCCGCTCCAGGCTGTCGAACACCAGGTTCTCCACCAGCAACCCGATCAAAATCACCACCGCCAACCCCGCAAACACCTTGTCGGTGTACAGCTCGTTGCGATTCTGGAAGATGTACCAGCCCAGTCCCCCCTTGCCGCTGGTGGCGCCGAACACCAGTTCGGCGGCGATCAGGGTGCGCCAGGCGAACGCCCAGCCGATCTTCAGCCCGGCGAGGATCGACGGCAGCGCCGCCGGGATGAGGATGAACAGCACAAAGCGCAGGCCCTTGAGCCCATAATTGCGCCCGGCCATGCGCAGGGTTTCGGAGACGCCGAGAAACCCCGCGTACATGTTCAACGCCAGGGCCCACAGCACCGAATGCACCAGCACGAAGATCAGGCTGTTCTGCCCCAGCCCAAACCACAGCAGCGCCAACGGCAACAGGGCAATGGCCGGCAGCGGGTTGAACATCGACGTCAGCGTGCTGAGCAGATCACGCCCCAACTGCGTCGACACCGCCAGGGTGGTCAGGCCGAACGCCAGGACAATCCCCAGCAGGTAGCCCTTGAGCAGCACCACCAGGGAAATCCACACCTTGCCCAGCAGCTCGCCGCTGAGCAAACCGTCGTACAGCGCGCTGGCGGTTTGCAGGAAGCTCGGCAGTAGCAGGTCGTTGTTCTGGTAGCGCGCCACGCCCTCCCACACCAACGCCAGCACGAACAGGATCACACTCTTGCGCAGCCAACCCTGTTGCCAGAGGCGCTGGCCCAAGGGCAATTCCCGCTCCAACGGCACGTGGGTCAGGGGTTGCAAGTCGACTTCGTATTCTTCGCGCGCAGGCGATAACTGGCTCATGGACGTTCCCCCTTAATACGCGATGCGGATGTCGGCGAAATCCAGCTCGCGCTCGGTCTCCGGCGACTGGCTTTGCTCGAACAGCAGCGAATGAATCCGCCGCGCCGTGTGCTGAAACCCCACGCCGCCCAGGCTGTGCAAGTTGTACTGATGGCTGTGGATTTCCGCCCGTACCCGCCCCGGGTGCGGCGACAGCAGCAGGATGCGATTGCCCACCACCAACGCCTCTTCGATGGAGTGAGTGACGAACAGCAGGGTGAAGCGCACCTCTTCCCACAGCAGCAGCAACTCTTCCTGCATCTTGCGTCGGGTCAGGGCGTCGAGGGCGGCGAAGGGCTCGTCCATCAGCAGGATTTTCGGCTGCATCGCCAACGCCCGGGCAATCGCCACGCGGGCCTTCATGCCGCCAGACAACGTATGCGGATAGGCATCGGCAAACGCCGCCAGGCCGACTTTATCGAGGTAATGCAACGCCCGCTCCTCGGCCTCGCGGCGCTTGAGCGTGTGGGACGCCAACAGAGCGAACATCACGTTCTGCTTCACGGTTTTCCAGGGCGGCAGTTGGTCGAACTCCTGGAACACCACGATCCGATCCGGTCCCGGCGCGTTGACGGTCTGGCCTTGCAAGCGAATCCTGCCCTCGCACGGTGCGATGAAGCCGCCAATGGCCTTGAGCAAGGTGGACTTGCCGCAACCCGACGGGCCGAGCAGTACAAAACGGTCCGCCGGGTCGACTTCGAAACTCACTTGATGGGTGGCCCGCACCACCCGCTGTGGGGTGCGGTATTCGAGACTGACGTTATCCACCGACAACAATGCCGTGCCGGTGCGAATGGGGTTGCTGGCCGCGTGACCTTGCAATGGCGCGTTCATGACCATCAGCTCCCCTGCAACGGTTTGGCGTCCTGGAAGAAATAGTCTTCCCATGACGCCGGCTTGTTCTTGATCGCGCCGACGCGGTAGAGGAATTCGGCCAGCGGGTACGTGTTCTTTGGCGTGACGGTGAATTCGATCTGCGGGTTATCGATGATCTTCAGCAAGGTCGCCCGATCAATGTTGGCCTGAGTCACTCGCAGGTAGGTGTCCGCCGCCGCGCCCTTGTCCTTCTGGGCGAACTCGGCCGCTTCGGTCAACGCCTCGACGAACGCCTTGTAGGTCTTCGGGTTTTCATCGCGGAATTTCTCGGTGGCAAACAGCACCGTGGGCGAGTTCGGCCCAAGCACGTCATAGGAGTTGAGCACCACGTGGACGTTGGGGTTTTGCAGGGCCTGGTCCTGGAATGGCGGGTTGGAAAAATGCCCGGTCAGCTCGGTGCCGCCGGCAATCAGCGCCGCCGTGGCGTCCGGGTGCGGGACCGCCAGGGTGTATTTGTCGAGGCGATTGAAGTCCTTGTCGCCCCACTGCTTGGCGGCGGCGTATTGCAGGAACCGTGACTGCACCGAGACGCCCACCGCTGGCACGGCGATGCGGTCCTGCTCGGTGAAGTCGGCGATGGTCTTGACCTTCGGGTTGTTGCTCAGCAGGTAATAGGGGAAGTTGCCCAGGGACGCCACGGCCTTGACGTTCTGCTTGCCACGGGTACGGTCCCAGACCGTCAACAGCGGCCCGACGCCGGCCCCGGCGATGTCGATGGAGCCCGACAGCAACGCATCGTTGACCGCCGCGCCGCCGGACAGTTGAGTCCAATCGACCTTGATGTCGAGGCCTTCTTCCTTGCCGTGCTTTTCGATCAATTGCTGGTCGCGAACCACGTTCAGCAACAGGTAAACGATGCCGAATTGTTCGGCGATCCGAATCTCGCCCTCGGCCTGGGCACTGGCGGGCGCGACCAGGTTGCCGGCCAGCAGGCTGAAACCCAGGCCAATGGCGGCGGCCAGCGGTGCGAAAGCAATGCGTTTGGACATGGTGAGTCTCCGGGCTCTTTGCGCGCTGCGCAGCCGATCAGAAAGGGGCGTCGCCCTGGATGGTGGTGCGGTACAGCTTGCGGCGCAGATGGCTCGGGCAACCGGCGGCCAGGTGGATCAGCGAGCGGTTGTCCCAGAACACCAGGTCATGGGGCTGCCATTGGTGGCGATAGATGTTCTGCGGCAGCACGCTGTGGGCATACAACTCGGCCAGCAGCGCTGCGCTTTCATCCTCCGGCAGGCCGACGATGCGAGTAGTGAAGCCCTCGCTGACAAACAGTGCCTTGCGCCCGGTTTCCGGGTGGGTGCGTACGATGGGGTGCACCACTTCGGCCACCTGGGCCAGTTGCTCCGGGGTGAGGGTCGGGCGCCAGTTGCCTTCGAATTTGGTTTCGCTGTAGCGCGCCGTGTAGGAGTGCGCCGCCGAACGCCCTTCCACGGCCTTGCGCAGCGCTTCGGGCAAGCCTTCCCAGGCCTTGTGCATGTCGGCGAACAGCGTGTCGCCGCCTTCGCTGGGCAGCTCCTGGGCGTGGAGCATCGAGCCCAGGCTGGGCAGTTCTTTATAGGAAAGGTCCGAATGCCAGAACTTGCCCGCGTCCCCCAGGCCGATGGATTGGCCGTTTTCGATGATGTTGGAGACGATCAGGATTTCCGGATGCCCGGCCAACAGGAACTGCTTGAGCACATGGATCTGCAACACACCGAAACGGCGGCTGAAGGCGATCTGTTGTTCGGGGGTGATGCGTTGGTCGCGGAACACCACGACGTGATAGTCCAGATGCGCACGGTGGATGCGGGCGAAGTCCTGGTCGCTGACGGGACGGGACAGGTCCAGGCCAACGATCTCGGCGCCTACGGCATCGCGAAACGGGCGGATCTCGAACGACTGCGGCGCAATGTTCGGGACAGGTGATTCTGGAGAATAAGAGACGGCTGGCATACATCACTCCCACGCACAGCGCGCTTGAACAGGCGCGCACTCGATCAAAACTCACGGCGTTACCGTGTTGGTTTGTGTCGTGCGGCGCGCCGATTGGTCGGCAGGTACGCAGGAGGATGACTTTATAGCTATAAGAAACTTAATTTAAATACCGTTAATGAATAACGATATGGCATTTTTTGTGGGAGCGAGCTTGCTCGCGATGGCGTCAGGTCAGACACTTCCGCATCGCCGACACAGCGTCATCGCGAGCAAGCACGCTCCCACAGGAATCAAGCGTCGACCACGATACTGTGGCGAGGGGATTTATCCCCGTTGGGGTGCGAAGCAGCCCCGAAACCTGCCAGCTTGGTGTGTCAGGCAAAATTGCATTCAGCCCTCTCAGGGGCGCTGCGCACCCCAGCGGGGATAAATCCCCTCGCCACAGGGATAGCGCTGGCGCTACCGCTCGTGCAACGCCTCGGCCCGGGCCTTGATGATGGGTTTGAGCAGGTAGCTGAGCACCGTCTTCTTGCCGGTGATGATGTCCACCGAGGCCACCATGCCCGGGATGATCAGCAGCGGCTTTTCATCGGTGCCCAGGTGGCTGCGTTCGGTGCGCAGCTTGATGATGTAGTAGGTGGTCTTCTTGTCTTCATCGGTGATGGTATCGGCACCGATCTGTTCCAGCTTGGCTTTCAACCCACCGTAGATGGTGTAGTCGTAGGCGGTGAATTTCACCGTGGCCTCCTGGCCGGGGTGCAGGAAGGCGATGTCCTGGGGACGGATTTTCGCTTCCACCAGAATGGTGTCGTCCAGCGGCACGATTTCCACCAGGTCGCTGCCGGGTTGGATCACTCCGCCGATGGTGTTGACCAGCATCTTGTTGACGATGCCCCGTACAGGCGAGGTGACCAGGGTCCGGCTGACCCGGTCCTCCAGGGCCTTGCCGGTGGCCTGGGCCTTGTTCAGGTCGGTACGCGCTTCGTTGAGTTGGGTCAGGGCTTCGCTGCGGAACTTGCCACGGGTCTCGTCGATCTTGCGCTGCACTTCCTTGATCGCCGATTCGGCGCGGGGAATCGCCAGTGTCGTCGCGTCCAGTTGCCCACGGGTCTCGACTTCGGCGCGCTTGAGCCGCAACACCTCCACCGGGGAGACCGCGCCCTGGGCCACCAATGGCTCGGACATGTTGATCTCCTGGCGTTGCAGCGCCAGGCCGGAGCGATACTGCGCCTGCTTGGAGACGAATTCGCGCAGTTCCTGCTGGCGCTGGACCAGTTGTTCCTGCAAGCCGCCAATCTCGTCATGCAATTGCTGGCGCCGGCTGATGTACAGCGACTCCTCGCTGGCGGCCTGGCCGGGCACGGCCTTGAGTACATCGGGCGGGAAGTTCAGCGGACGGTCATCGACCTCGGCGCTCAAGCGCTCCACGCGCAACAGCATGGACAAGCGATCGGCCTCGGTTTCGCCGACGTTGGAGACAAATCGCGTGTCGTCCAGGCGAATCAATGGCGCGCCGGCTTCGACGATCTGCCCTTCCTTGACGAACAGTTCGGCGACGATACCGCCTTCCAGGTTCTGGATTTTCTGGATCTTGGACGACGGGATCGCCTTGCCGTCGCCCTTGGTCACTTCGTCGAGCACGGCGAAGTTGGCCCACACCATCAGGAACACGAAGAAGCCGATGATCCCCCAGATCGTCAGGCGCACCACTCGCGGGGCGTCTTCGATCAGGGCCTTGTTGACCTCCGGCAGCGGCTGGCCGTGCAGCGAGGCCGAGCCTTTGAAATAGCGGCCGACCGTCTCTTTTAAACCCGACTTAAGCAACACTGATCTGCCCCTTCTTCAACGCTTCCATCACCACCGCTTTCGGGCCGTCGGCCAGGATCTGCCCGCGGTCGATCACCAGCAGGCGATCCACCAGCGACAGCAGGGATGCCCGGTGCGTGACCAGCAGCACCGTCTTGTTCTCCACCACGGCGGCCAGGCGCTGTTTCAAGCGTTCCTCACCGGTGTTGTCCATGGCACTGGTGGGTTCGTCCAGCAGCAGGATGGGCGGGTTGAGCAGCAGTGCCCGGGCCAGGGCGACGTTCTGGCGCTGGCCGCCGGACAAGTTCTGCCCGCGCTCGCCAACCTGCAGTTCATAGCCTTGCGGATGCAGGCGGGCGAACTCATGCACGCCAGCCAATTCCGCAGCCTGCAGCACCAGCTCATCTTCCACGTAGCGAGCGCCGGAGGTCAGGTTGTCGCGCAGGGTGCCGGCCAGCAACTGGATGTCCTGGGGCACGTAGCCGACGTTGTAGCGCAGTTCACTGACGTCGATCTGGCGGATGTCCACGCCGTCCACCAACAACGCACCGGCGTCGGGCTGATAGAGGCCCACCAGCAACTTCGCCAGGGAGCTCTTGCCCGAGCCGCTGCGGCCGATGATGCCGATCTTCTCGCCCGGCCTGATCGTCAGGTTGATGTTCTTCAGCGCCGGGTTCTGCTGGTTCGGATAGGTGAAGTCCAGCTGCCGGCATTCGATGGCGCCCTGCAGGACCTTGCGGCTCAGCGGGCGCTCCTCGAAATTGCGCTCCTGGGGCAGCTCCATCATCTGGTCGACCGAGGTCATGGTGACCCGCGCCTGCTGGTAGCGAGTCAGCAAGCCCGACAACGACGCCAGCGGGCTGAGGGCGCGACCGCTGAGCATGTAGCAGGCGATCAAGCCGCCCATGCTCAAGTTGCCCGCGATGATCTGGTAGACGCCGAAGATGATCATGATCACGCCGGCCAGTTGCTGGATCAGCAAGGTGATGTTCATCGCCAGGCCGGACAGCATCTTCACCCGCAGTTCGAGGCGGCTCAATGTACCGATGGTCTGCTCCCATTGGTACTGACGCTCGCTCTCGGCGTTGTTGACCTTCACCGCGTCCAGGCCTGCCAGGGTTTCGATCAGGCTGGACTGACGCTCGGCGCCCAGGGCCATGGTCCGCTCCATGGTCGCCACCAGCGGCTTCTGCAAGGCGTAGCCGATCAACAATGCAATCGGGAACGCCAGGACCGGAATCCACACCAGGTGCCCGCCAAGGATCGCGATGACCAGGAAGATCAGCAGGGTGAACGGCAAGTCGATCAGGCTGGTCAGCGTCAGCGAGGCCAGGAAGTCCCGCAGGCTCTGGAACTCATGGATGTTCTGGGCAAAGCTGCCGACCCGCGCCGGCCGGTATTTCATCGCCATGCCAACGATTCGCTCGAACAGCGTGGCCGAGATGATCAGGTCGGTTTTCTTGCCGGCCAGGTCCAGGCACAAGCTGCGCAGCATCTTGAGGATCAGGTCGAACAGGTAGGCGCCGGTGATACCGATGGCCAGGACCCACAGGGTCGATTCGGCCTGGTTCGGCACCACGCGGTCGTACACGTTCATGACGAACAGCGGCGCGGCCATGGCAATGATGTTGATCAACAGGCTGGCGGCGATGGCATCGGCGTACAGCCAGCGGGATCGCTTGAGGGTGTCGCGAAACCATGAGCGTGCCCGAGGAATCAGCGTGCCGTGGTTCACGTCAAATTTATGTTGCGGCTGGGCGAAGAAAACCTTGCCGCTGTAGTCGTCCGCCAGCAGTTCGCGGCTGATGGTCACTTCACCGCCATCGCTTTCGCTGAGCAGCAATCGCGCCTGGTCATCCCTCACCCAGCCCAGCAGCACGGCGCTGCGGCCATCCTTGAGCAGCAAGAGGGCCGGCATGGCGATGGTCGGGATCTGTTCGAGCCGGCGTTGCAACACCCGCCCTTGCAGGCCGGCACGGGCCGCCGCGCGCGACAATAATTCGACGCTCAGCCGCTGCTTCGGCAACGGCAAGCCGGTGGTGAGCATCGCCGCGCTGGCCGGCTTCTGGTGCAGCATGCAGAGCGCCAGCAGACCGTCCAGCAACGGGTCATCGTGCAGCGTGCGCGGATCATGGATGAGTTCGACTCGACTGACTTCTGATTCCACGCTCGGCACTCTTGCTGATCAAAAAGGATGGGGAGGTTAGTTCATCCCAGGCAACTGGACCTTGGGTTTCACGTCGTTCTGCACAACCGATGCCAACGGCGCGACGACCCCCTGACTTTTGAGCAGCTGGCCCATGGTCGCCTTGATCCGGTACTGGGTGAACAGCTGCACGTTCTTGATTTCCACCAGGCGCCGGGACGCGGTGAACAGCTCGTTTTCGCTGTCGAGCAAGTCCAGCAGGGTCCGTTCGCCGAGGCTGAACTGCTTCTGGTAGGCGGTGCGCACGCTGGTGCTGCGGTCCACGTATTGCTGGGCGATCGGCACCTGGGCATTGGCGTTGTTCATGGCGTTCCAGGCCAGGCCCAACTCTTCGTTGAGCTGGCGCAGGGCGTTGTTGCGGATGTCCAGGGCCTGGTTGGACAGGTACGACTTGGACTCCAGGTCAGCCTTGTTGCTGCCACCGGCATACAGGTTGAAGCGCATGCGCAGCATGGCTTGCCACTCATTGTTGTGGCCGTTCTGGCCGTCCAGGTCATTGTCGGCGGTGCGGCCCAGTTCGGCGTCAAAACGTGGGTAGAAGCTCGACTTGGCGGCTTCGTACTGCTTCTCGGTGGCAACGATGTCGGCCTCGGCCGAACGCAGTACCGGGCTGTTCTCCAGCATCTGGTTGCGGGCTTCGTTCAGGTTGGCCGGCAGCAGCGCCATAAAATCGGCGGGACGTTCCAACTGGTCGGGCAGTTGGCCCACGGCGCTGAGGTAGTTGGTCTCGGCGTCGGCCAGGTTTGTCTGCTCGGTGATCAGGTTGTTGCGGGCCTGGGCCATGCGCGCTTCGGCTTGGTCGAGGTCGGCGCCACTGCCCACGCCACGGCTGGTGCGCAGCTTGATCTGGTCGAAGATGCGCTCGTGGCTCTTGAGGTTTTCCTCGGCCAGGCGCACGAATTCGCGACGGGTCAGCACGTCCAGGTAGACCTGGGCCACGGTCAGGCCAGTGCGTTCGGAGGTGTCCAGCAGCGAGTAGGCGCGGGCGTTGACGGTGGCTTGTTGACGCCCCACTTCGCTGGACGTCGCAAAACCGTCAAAAACCATTTGCGTCAGGCGCAGGCTCGACTCGCTGCGGTTCAGGGTTTCCCAGTGGTTGTTGCTGCCCGAACGGGTGGTGACGCTGTCGGTGCCTTCACGGCCGTATCCGGCTGCAAGGTCCACTCTAGGCAGGTAGCCGCCCTTGGCTGCCTTGAGTTGGTAATCCGCTGCGAGACGACTGTTAACGCCAGCCTGAATTTCAGGGTGAACATCCAGCGCCTGTTGCATGGCCTGCGGCAAGGTTTGTGCTTGTACGAAACTGGCGGCGAGGGCGAAGGGTAAAGCCTTGAACAGAGGCGAACGCATGGTGGGATTTTTCCTGAAACTCTTGTCGTGGATCACAGCGAAACGTGGCGCTGCATCGGATGATGGCAACCGGAATGACCGTATGTCGGAAAGTTCGAAACAGGAAACGAATCGTGCACCGGATTAACAGGTCGCCGCTTAAATATCAATGTGACATTACCGAAGCGATTGTTTAGGATGGCCGGCATAAGGTCAATAGTTTGGCATAAACAAAAAGCTTGAAAAAAGCGAGCCAAAATACTGACGGTTTTAAGCGTCAAAACAACCCCTATTTGTGAAACAAAGAACGTCCAGACCGCTGCTGCCTAATTGCCGCCGGGTCCATGGAAGTCTACTGAGCGTGGCACCCGGAGAAGTCTTCAATGAGCAGTGTTATTGCCGTTGTCAAAAGCATTGTTGGTCAGGTTTTCGTCGTTTCCCCCGAGGGCATTCGGCGTGTACTCATTGAAGGTGATCGCCTGTACACGGGCGACCAGTTGGACACCGGCCCGGCGGGCGCCGTCACATTGGAGCTGGCTGACGGTCGCACCCTCGACCTGGGCCGCGATACCCAGTGGAGCGCCAACGCCCCTGATTCGTCCACCGACCTGGCTGCCGCCACTGCCCAGGCCGCGCCGTCGGTCGATGAACTGCAGCAAGCCATCGCTGCCGGTGCCGACCCGACGACAGCCCTGGAAGCCACCGCTGCCGGCGCAACTGCCGCCGGTACGGGCGGTGCCGCCGGCGGCGGCCACACCTTCGTAGCGCTGGATGCCACCGCTGGCCGCGTCGACCCCACCGTCGGCTTCCCAACCGAAGGCCTGAGCACCGCCGCTGCCGCTGCCACCGACCTCACCGGCCTCGACACCAACGCCAACGCCAATACCACCGCCAACGCGGTGGTCAACGCGACCCTGGCCCTGAGCGCCACGCCGACGCTGACCGAAGCCGGTGGCGTGCTGGTCTACACCGCGACCGTGACCCAGGCGCCGCAGACCGACCTGACCGTGACCTTGTCCAACGGCTCCGTGATCGTCATTCCGGCCGGCCAGACCACTGGCACCGTCAACGTCCCGCTGGCCCCGAATGACACGGTCTATAACGACCCGACCCAAATCAGCGTGACCGTCACCGGCACCACCGGCGGTACCGGCATTGCCGTGACCCTGCCCACCACACCGGCCGTGACCCAGATCACCGACACCATCGACACCACCAACGTCACCCTGAGCGCAGGCAACACGGTGACCGAAGGTGGCCAGATCACCTACACCGCGACGCTGACCAACGCCGCGCAAACCCCGGTGACCGTGACCTTGAGCAATGGCTCGGTCATCACCATCGGCGCAGGCCAGACCACCGGTACCGTTACCGTCGATACCCCGGCCAATGATGTCTACAACAACGGCAGCACCGTCAGCACCACCATCACTGGCGCAACCGGTGGCAACTTCGAGAACCTGGTGCCGAGCACCACGCCTGCCGTCACCACCATCACCGATTCGCCTGATGCCACCGGCCTGACCCTGACCGCCAGCAACACCATCACCGAAGGCGGCCAGATCACCTACACCGCGACCCTGACCAACGCCGCGCAAACCCCGGTGACCGTGACCTTGAGCAACGGCTCGGTCATCACCATCGGCGCAGGCCAGACCACCGGTACCGTCACCGTCGATACCCCGGCCAATGACGTCTACAACAATGGCAGCACCGTCAGCACCACCATCACTGGCGCAACCGGTGGCAACTTCGAGAACCTGGTCCCGAGCACCACGCCTGCCGTCACCACCATCACCGATTCGCCTGACGCCACCGGCCTGACCCTGACCGCCAGCAACACCATCACCGAAGGCGGCCAGATCACCTACACCGCGACCCTGACCAACGCCGCGCAAACCCCGGTGACCGTGACCTTGAGCAATGGCTCGGTCATCACCATCGGCGCAGGCCAGACCACCGGCACCGTTACCGTCGATACGCCGGCCAATGACGTCTACAACAATGGCAGCACCGTCAGCACTACGATTACCGGTGCAACTGGCGGCAACTTCGAGAACCTGGTGCCGAGCACCACGCCTGCGGTCACCACCATCACCGATTCGGTGGACGCCACTGGCTTGAGTCTGTCGGCATCCACCGAAGTGGCTGAGGGCGGTCAAATCCTCTACACCGCCACCTTGACCAACCCTGCTGGCACACCGGTCACTGTGACGCTGAGCAACGGCGCAGTCATCAACATCGCGGCCGGTGCGACCACTGGTTCCGTGGCTGTCGATGCGCCTAAAGACGACGTCTACAAGGACGCTGGCAAGGTTGAAGTCAGCATCGACAAGGCCACCGGTGGCAATTTCGAGAACCTCGTTCCGAGCACCACTCCGGCTGTCACCGACGTCACCGACACCATCGACACCAGCACCGTTTCACTCACGGCGTCTTCGACTGTGGCCGAAGACGGTACCGTGGTGTACACCGCGTCGGTAAATGCGCCAGTCACTGATGCGCCTTTGGTTGTCACGCTGAGCAATGGCCAGACCATCACTATTCCGGTTGGCGCAAGCTCTGCCTCGGTGAACTTCGTTGCTCCAAACGATGCCCTCGCCGGTGGCGATAGCCTCAGCGTCAAAATCGATGATGCCCAGGGCGGCAACTACGAAAAACTGGCTATTGACGGTAAAACCGCCGATACCACCGTTACCGATACGCAAGACACCACCGGCCTGACGCTCTCTGCAACTGACACCGTGGCCGAAGGCGGTTCCATCGTTTACACCGCAACCCTGACCAACGCCGCCGGCACTCCTGTGACCGTCACATTGAGCAACGGCGCAGTGATCAACATCGCCGCCGGTGCGACTACCGGCACCGTGACCGTCGACGCGCCGAAAGACGACGTCTACAAAGACGCCGGCAAGGTCGAAGTCAGCATCGACAAGGCCACCGGCGGCAATTTCGAGAACCTCGTTCCGAGCACCACGCCTGCCGTCACCGACGTCACCGATACCATCGACACCAGCACCGTTTCGCTCACGGCGTCTTCGACTGTCGCTGAAGGCGGCACCGTGGTGTACACCGCTTCGGTCAATGCGCCAGTCACTGATGCGCCTTTGGTTGTCACGCTGAGCAATGGTCAGACCATCACCATCCCGGTTGGCGCCAGCTCCGCTTCGGTGAACTTCGTCGCGCCAAACGATGCCCTCGCCGGTGGCGATAGCCTCAGCGTCAAAATCGATGATGCCCAGGGCGGCAACTACGAAAAACTGGCTATTGACGGTAAAACCGCCGATACCACCGTTACCGATACGCAAGACACCACCGGCCTGACGCTCTCTGCAACTGACACCGTGGCCGAAGGCGG
>NZ_JAUQOP010000065.1 GCF_030580855.1 Pseudomonas citrullilanati
TACAGGCCAGTTGGAAGGCATAAACAATCGAATCAAGGTCATCAAACGGATGGCGTACGGTTACCGGGATAGCGAGTTCTTTTTCATGAAGATCAAGAGTGTCTATCCCGGAAATCCGTGAAGAACCAAAAAAAAGCCGCGCAACGAGAACATTGCGCGGCGCTTCTTACATCGGGATCAAGTGTCTTGTTTGTTGCTCAGGACTTTGCCGGTGGTGGCGTCGAAGTCGACATCGAATTCCTTGCCATCGGCGGTTTTCAGTTCAACTTCATATTCGTAACCGTTGAAGTGATTGTCCAGGTCGGTATCGGTGATGGTCGCGCCCGGGTGCAACTTCAGGGCTTCTTCGTTCATCGATTCCAAGGACTTGATCTTGCCTTCCTTGACCAATTGGGGAATCTGGTCGATCCGAACGTCGGCCTGGGCCAGGCCGGCGGTAAGCGTCAGGGCAGCGGCGGTAAAGAGGGCAGTCAACGTTTTCATAAGTGCTTTCCTTGTGTCATTAAAGGGGTGATTCGTTCAAGTGGGTTCAGGCTAACGCTGGCAACTTAATTCACCCTTAATTTGCAAAAACTTGGAATGCACGAAGAAGCCTGTGGTTCCCCACAGGCTGGGTCGATTTCAATAACCGTTCTTTTTCAGCAGTTGCGCAACGCTGCCCGTTTCGGGGCGCTTGAAGTACTTGAGCAGTTCACTGGCGCGGTTGGTAAAGATGCCATCGACGCCGGCATCCAGCACTTTCTTGAAATCCACCGCCTCGTCCACGGTGTAGACGTGCACCAGCAAGCCCTGGTCATGGGTGTACTGGTTCATCCAGGGCTTGACCAGGTCCGCGTAGCTCTGGCTGCCGCCATGGGTCAGTGCGGCGGACGGCCCGGTACCGATGGCGCCCTGGGCCTTGGCGTACTGCACCCATTTCTCGAACTCGGCCTTGTCCTTGGGTTCCTGCTTGGCGTAATAGACCGCCTTGTCGGTGTCCCCGGACTCGGCAAACGGCACCTTGGACTTGGGCTCGATGTTGCCTTCGCCGACCCACAGCAAGAGGATCTTCGGCACCTTGGGCATCTCTTTCTGCAGCAGTTCGAGGCTGCTCTTCTCGAAGGTCTGCAAGACCACCTTGCCCTTGCCTTGGCCTACGCCGGTGGCGCTTTTGGCGAGCTTGGAGCCAGAGGGGCTCAACCAGCCCCGGTCCTGCAGCTTGTCCTTGAGGTCACGTTCGATGCCGGGGAACAGCTTCGGCTCCTTGGTTTCGATGTACAGCCCGGGCTTGTGCTGCGGGTTGCCTTCGGCGATGTCGATCACTTCATCCAGGGTCAGGATCTTCAGGCCGGCGAACGAGGGGCGGGCGCGGTCCGGGTAGGCGGTGTTGAACCAGCTACCGGCGTCGAGGGTCTTGAGCTCCGCCATGGTGAACTGGTTGGCGGTGCTGTCCTTGCGCTCGGGGAATTTGCTGGCAACGTCCGTGGTGCGCAGCAGGCTGTCGTCATGCAAGACGAACAACACGCCATCCTTGCTGCGTTGCAGGTCCAGTTCCAGGTAGTCGGCGCCCAGGTCGCGGGCCAGCGTGTAGGAAGCGGCGGTGGATTCCGGTGCGTCGAACGAGGCGCCACGGTGGGCGATGACCGCCGGATGAGGAATGCCCTGGAGGGCCGCCAGGGCCTTGGGGCTCGACGCTTCGGCGGCGGGAGCCTGGCCGAAGCCGAGCAGCAGGCTCAGCATCAAGGCGCTGCGGGTAAAGGTGACAGGCATGTTCGAGTTCCTTTCTTGGGTTTTTGCAAAAGCCTATCTTTTAACAATTGAACGCCATCGGCGCTATCGCCATACCGACATAAATATGTGTAAAGCAGATTTTTCCCACGCATCTGCGGGTTGCTTTGCAGTACCCTTGGTCCACCAGTTTCCCCGGCAGAGGGAGACCCGAAATCAGCATTTGCTTGCCTTGCGTGTAAACCATCGATCAGTCCATGAGGTTTACCCATGCGCACCACTTCAACATTCATCTGCCAGGCCGCCGACCAGCTCAAGGGGTTCGTTGGCCTGAACCGCAAGACCGGCCAATACATCGTACGTTTCAGCGAAGACGCCTTCGGCATGGACGTGGCCGACGACGGCATCATTCCCACCTGCGAATTTGTCTGGGCGCCCGTGGCGGATGGCACCATGGTCCTCAAGCGCGAGCGGATCCAGTTGCTGCTGGACCAGCACATCGACGACCGCATCAACCTCACCGAACCTTTGCGGGTGTACATGGCCCGCACCGACCTGCCGGAAATCATGGCGGTGCGGCAGTTGGTGGAAGGCTGAACACTCGAAACTGAACAGAACCCCTGTGGGAGCGAGCCTGCTCGCGATGGCGGTCTTTCAGTCAACATCAATGCTGACGGGTCTACCGCTATCGCGAGCAAGCTCAGCTCCCACAGGTTTTTATCCTGGCATCAGGTTTGGCGTTGGAACGCATAATCGCGTTCGACCTTGCACACCCTCGTATGGCAATGGGTATACCAGGTGGAGCGGCCGCGCTCGCGGATCGCGCTGTGTTCGGGATGTTCCTTCCAGGCCAGGATCGCAGCTTCATCGCTCCAATAAGACACGGTAATCCCCAGGCCATCGTCGCCACGGGCCGACTCCACGCCTAAAAATCCGGGCTGCTCCCGGGCAAGGGCGAGCGTGCGCTCGGCCGCTTCGGCGTAGCCTTGGTCGCCCTCGGTGCGCAGGGAGGTGAAAATCACGGCGTAGTAATGGGCGCTCATGGCGTTGTCCTGGCGCAGGCTTCGATAAACGCGCTGACCAGCGGCGGCACGCGCCCTTCCAATGCGGCACGTTCAGGCTGGAACAGCGTGGCGACAAAGAACGGATGGTCCTGCAGTTCCACCGCTCGCAGGCCGCCGGACGAGTCTCGGGCTACGGGGTGCAGGCGCTGATTGAGCAAGTCTTCTTCAAAGTCCGGGTTGACCCCGAAGCGGCAATGGTAGCCCTCGAATACCGTCTGGCGACCATAAGCCTTGGCGATCAACGAGCCCGCAGCGAGCTGAAGGCTGTCGATGGTTTCGATCAAGGCACAGCTCAGCGGCGTCAGCAGCGCGCGATCAGCCTCGGGGTCGGTTTCGCCATGGGCGGCATCGGCCCAACCCATCACGTTGCGGGCGTATTCCAGCACGGCATGTTGAAAACCACCGCAGGTGCCCAGGAAAGGGCGATGTTGTTCGCGGGCAAAACGAATCGCCTGCAAGGCACCGTTTTCGTTTCGGTAAGGGCTGCCCGGTACGCACCAGATACCGTCGAAATCCTCTAGCGCTGCGTTGTCGGCGATGAGCGGCGTTGCCAGCCATTGGAGGCGAATATCATGGCCGGTTTGCCTACTGGCCAGCTCAAGTGCGATGGGGATCGCGCGGTGAGCGGTGATGTGTGGGTCGTGGTCGCCGACCAGGGCGATGTGTAAAGGACGCTGTTTTTCCATGAGAGACTCGCCGCTTGTTGATTCCTGGTCACCACTATAGATTGGCGTTCACGCAATCAATATTGGCGTTTATCCAAGTGATCAATGCAGCCGCGCACTATCGTCTGGACTATCCCGACCTGTCCCTGATCCTCGCACTGGTCCGTGGCGGCTCACTGGCCCGGGCCGCTCGATTGCTGCAGGTGGACGTGTCCACGGTGTTTCGTTCGGTACGTCGGCTGGAGGCGGCCCTGGGCCAGCCCTTGTTTGAAAAAAACCGTTCCGGGTACTTGCCCACCAACCTGGCCCAGGCACTGGCCGAGCAAGCCGAGCGCGCCGAGCAGGCCTTGGAGGCGGCCCGGGTGGGGGTGGAGCAGGGCGGCGAGATCATCAGCGGGACGGTACGCCTGACGTGCAGTGACTCGGTCCTGCAAGCGTTGCTGCTGCCTTCGCTGGCGCGTTTCATGCCCGCTTACCCGGCGTTGACCCTTGAGCTGAGCACCTCGAACGACTTCGCCAACCTGAGCCGCCGCGATGCCGACATTGCGTTACGCCTGACCCGTACGCCGCCGGAACACCTGGTCGGTCGAAAACTGGGCAACGTGGCTTACCGGGTATGTGCCAGCGCCACCTACCTGCGCTCGGCGAATACGGATGACCTGGCTTCCATGACCTGGATCGCACCGGACGATTTCCTCCCGGATCACCCCACGGTAGCCTGGCGCCGCCAGCATCTACCTGGCGTTGTGCCCGCCTATCGCTGCAACAGCATGCTCTCGGTCACCGAACTGGTACGAGCGGGCTTGGGTGTGGCGGCGCTGCCGGACTTTCTGATGGATGAACACCAGGGCTTGATGCCCCTGGGTGAAGCGCTGGAAGGGTACGACACAGCCCTGTGGCTCCTGACCCGCCCCGACTGCCGGGCCTTGCGCTCGGTGGTGACCTTGTTCGATGAGCTGGGGCGCAATCTGCGCTGGCGCTGACTTTTCATGGGCAAGGTGTGCATGGCTCAATGGAAGATGTCCCCCAACGGTTATAGTGCCTTGAGCACCAGCCCTTGGCAGAGAACATCACGATGACGAAGTCTTCCCAGCCCACTCCCGCCGCACCCGTCGATCACTTGCGTTTTCATCGCCCCCACGCGCATCTGGCGCCGACCTTTGGCAATGACCGCTTTGCGCTGAGAGCGGAGGCGTTCGCGCGTTTTTTCGGGACGCCGATGTTCCTCGGTGCGCAAACCCTGATCGTGCTGCTATGGGTCAGCCTGAACCTGGCGGGGATCTTTCATTTCGACGCCTACCCGTTCATTTTGCTGAATCTGGCGTTCAGCCTGCAGTCGGCTTATGCCGCGCCGCTGATTTTGTTGGCACAAACCCGTCAGGCTGCTCGGGACAAAGCCCAGGCGGAAGCCGATGCACAGCATCGTGAAGCCTTGGCCATCGCCAACAGCGAGCGCCAGGCCCAGGCCGCGCGGAATACGGCGCAGTTGCTTGAGTTGTTGGAGCAGAACACCCGTCTGACGGAAATGACCAAGGCATTGACCGAGCGTATCGACAACTTGACCACTGAAATGCACCAGAAGGTCGTGCACACCCCATCGGTGCGGTAGCCTTTCATGCCAGGGTGCTTGATCAGGCTTGGTAACGGCTCAGGAACATGTCGAGTGTCGATTCGATCACCTGCGTTTGTTCTTCCTCGTTCAGGCTGGGTTGGCCCATGGAAATCTGTGGCCAGAAGGCAAATGTCTTGAGCAACCCGTGCATCTGCTGGGCAGCAAACGCCGGCTCCGCAGGTTTCAACCGACCATCGGCCTGGGCCTGGCGGATCCAGGCAGTCAAGCCTTCCTCGCGCTCGCCCATGCGCGCGACCATGTCCTGGGCCCGTTCAGGGGAGTGAATGGTTGCCGCGATGGCAATGCGCGCCAGGTCAAGAAAACTCTCGCCCGCCAGCAAGTGCAGCTTGGCTTTCAGCAACGCCTGGAGCTGCTCCCGAAGAGGCTTTTCCGAGCTGTAGGCAGTGTCTTGTTCGGCGGTGATGTTGTTCCATAGCCGATTGAGGATCTCGGCGAACAATGCTTCCTTGCTCGGGAAGTGGTTGTACACCGTGCGCTTCGACACGCCGGCCGTCGCCGCGATCCTGTCCATGCTGGTGATTTCGAAACCGCTACTGCGAAATTCGGCAATCGCGGCCTGGAGTATGGCTTCGCGTTTTCGTTCGGTGAGGCGCTGCGGTACGGTCATGGGCACTCGTTGGTCGAGAGAGGGAAATTACACTCGGTAGTTTACTTGCTCCCGGGATTCATGCAATCTAGAAACTACACCGCTTGGTGTAATTCTTGTCGTGACCGGCTGAGCGAACGTCGCAGCCATCAAACGTCCCACAAAGGCGAAGCATCATTCGACGACGTCCCTGGAGTGATCGCACCATGAGTATTCCGTCTTCCACGTCCGATAACCCGGCTTCCCGACACGAGCAAGGGAAGTACCACAATCACGCCCATACACCGCGGGAAGGGTTCGGCCAGATGCTGCGCATCATCTGGAACATGCTCCTGCACAAGCCGCGTACCACCCGTCCTGCGGGAGCCATCACGGTCCAGCCGCTGACACGTGCTAAGTTGCTGGCCGCTCCCAACAACAGCGTCTTCCGCCTGGGCCACTCCACCGTCCTGCTCAAGCTGCGCGACAAATTCTGGCTGACCGACCCGGTGTTCTCCGATCGTGCTTCGCCCGTGCAATGGGCCGGCCCCAAGCGTTTTCACCAGCCGCCCATCAGCCTGGACGAATTGCCGCCAATCGAAGCCGTGATCCTCTCCCATGATCATTACGACCACCTGGACCACCAGGCCATCCTCAAGCTTGCCGCCAAGACCCGCCACTTCCTGACCCCCCTTGGCGTGGGTGACACCCTGGTCAAGTGGGGGATCGAGGCCAGCAAGGTGCGTCAGCTGGATTGGTGGCAAGGGACCGAGGTGGACGGTATCGAGTTCATCGCCACGCCCTCGCAGCATTTTTCCGGCCGCGGGTTGTTCGACGGCAACAGCACGTTATGGGCCTCCTGGGTGATGATCGACGGCGGTTCGCGGATCTTCTTCAGCGGCGACACCGGCTACTTCGACGGTTTCAAACGCATTGGCGAGCGATACGGCCCCTTCGACCTGACGCTGATGGAAACCGGCGCCTACAACGTCGATTGGCCCCACGTGCACATGCAACCCGAGCAGACCTTGCAGGCCCATATCGACCTGCGTGGTCGCTGGCTGCTGCCGATTCACAACGGCACGTTCGACCTGGCGATGCACGCCTGGTTTGAACCGTTCGACCGTATCCTGGCGCTGGCCTGGGAGCGCAACGTCCTCATCACTACACCGCAGATGGGCGAAGCCTTCACCCTGAGCCAGCCGCAACGTGGCCGGGCCTGGTGGCTGGACGTGGAGGCCGCGGCCTACCAGAACCAGACCGGCGCGGCCTGACAGGCTTGCCGCAACGGTCCGGCTATTCGATCATCGCGTAGTCGGCCCGTCCCATCGGGTCCGGCGTAGCACCCTTAATATTCATGCCGCGCCCCGGTGCAAAGCCGGGGAAGAACACCAGGCCTTCGGCTTCAAGACAGAACGCGAGCGCCAGGCGTGTCACATCGAGCAATTCGCCTCCCGCTTCGAAACGCCGGATAGCTTGGACCGAGACCCCGGACTGCCGGGACAACTCTTCGACACTCCAGCCCAGCATCGCTCGGGCCTGTGCGCTGTGTGCAGGAGTGAATTGATAGACGGCGATGCGTTCCAGGGTGGCTTTGATTGCAAGAGAGGCCATGGGATTCTCCGAAGCAGTGGATTCAAAAGTACTGTGTTTTTGTACAGTTGTTTTGAAGCCGAATCAATCTCATTTTTTGATGGGTGACCAGCGGTCTTCTCCTGCAACACCTGTTAGGCATGTCGGTTATCCTGGTCAGAACGGCCACCTGCATGGCGTTGGCCAGCTTCATCGGGATAGACTTCGGTTCTTGGTTTGCCGGTTGTGTAAGGAGGGGGCATGTCGATATCCGACACTGACTGGAAACACTACAACAAGCTCCGCGACCTGGCGCTGGAGCGGTTCTGCCAAGGCGTCCTCGCTGATGCTCAGACGATCATCCAAAATAACGCAGTATCCGCTCACGTGAGATATGGTGTGCTCTATGGCCTCATGCGAGATCGGGACAAGAGCCTGGCGATGGCATTCAATGTATCTCGCCGCCGAGATATCTCTTTATCCTTGAGATTGCTGATTGCCTATGACCTGCTGAGCGACCAGGAATTGGAGGTCCTGAGCGAGGAGTTACGTGAAAGGGTTTCTGACGCTGTTCGCCAACCCTTTGAGATCGAATGGCCTGAAGGTGAATAGTATTCTTCGAATATTTTTCCGAGAGTCCGGATGTTAATTTTCAACTGCACCGAAGCAGCCTGCAGCTTTTTTAGCCGCGTGAGCAAAGGCAAGAAAATTACCCCCGTAGAGAAACCAGCATCACCTGTAGTCGAGGATGATCAGGCGGTTGATTTCGCCGAGCAGTGGCTGGTGCATGCCATCACTGTGCAGCGCAAGCACGTGTTGTTCGTCATCCACGTGCAAACCCGTTACTGCATGATTTTCGCCGATGCTAAAAAAGCTGACCTCGAAGATTTTGTTCAACGGTTTTCCGAACGATGGATCACTGGCCTGATGCGTCACGCGGGGCACCACGATCTCCTTCGCTGGGTCGATGACGAACCAATGATGGAGCGCTTCCAGGAAAGTTGTCGTGAGTACATCTTTTATAAACGTGGCCATCGCGGTGCGCAAAAGCACCTCAACGAGATTTCCTGGATTTTTGAGGACTGCGCCGCCGAATGGGGCACGTTACCCTCTGATGAGTTCTCTGCAGGCCGCTTCGACGGCAGTATGAATGACACTCCGAGAAGCAGTAAGGGACATAAAGACTATTACTACCCGGACGAAGAAATGATCGTGCATTGGTTGCGGCGTTATGGCGGCTTGGATGAGTCTGCCGCCCAGGCCGTACGTGAGCGGCGCATGGAAGTGAAACGGGAGATGCGGGCGTTCGAACGGCAACTTGCTCAAAAAGCGCAATGAAGAAGGCGTAGCGCTACAGCTAGCCTAAGGCGAAGTCACTTATCGGCCAACCCCGGTGCCTCCCGAACAATGAAGTGATCCAGGTTCTCGATATTGGCGCTGAACACCCCGAACGTCTGCTCGGGGTTTTTCTTGCTGGGCACTTGCCTGAACTCCGGCGTGACGCCGTAGAAGAAGCAATACAACGGCGCGTCACTGTCGATAGCGTGCTTGATCTCTTCCAGGAATGCCTTGCGCTTGCGGTATTGATCGATCAGTTTCTTGCTCAAGTAGACATTGACCGAATAAGGTTTTTTCTTTGCCTCGCCCGGTTGCTTGACCCAGACCTTTTGCTCGAAGTCGACGCGAAAACTGGCGCTGTGATAATCCTCGATCTTCTTGATCTTGCCCCAGTAGATCAGCCCCTTGTTGTCCTGCAGGAACTCGATTTTCTTGAAAAAGGAACTGTAGGGCGCCGTGTGCTCGCCGATCTTCAAGGGCATGCGCTTGAGCAGGTCCTTGTCCGCGAAGTTCGACACGAAACACTCCACCGGATGGGCAAAGACGCTGGTCTTGTCGGGCGTAGAATCCCGGGAGCCACGTGCATCGTCCTCGTTCGAAGAAGCGGCAATCGACGCGGGTCGAGTGCTTTCTACATCCTCGGGTAGATTGGACGGTTTACGTTTGTACTGAGGCCGAGTCAGCAACAGTTCTGACGGGAAATGTTCTTCACGATCGTCATCCGCTTCAACACTTTCCACACCTAAACCTGGAGTCTTGGGGCTGACATAAGGACAACCCTCGATATGCTGCGTGCTCGGTTGGTTCTTGAAATGCGGCGTGCGGATGTAATTGACGTTCTTGGCGTTGAGCGTCGTCAGCCCGTTATCCTCATCGAATGCCGCCCGACAGGCATCGTTGGGGCACTGAAAGCGTTCCTTGGCCGAATCGAAGTCCATGGTCTCGTCGAAATTGAGATCCCGAACGTCATAGATCGAAAGCTTGGCGTCGAGGCTGAGACAGTAGGCGGTGTCGAATTTCATCGGGGCTCGGATCCGTGAGTGGACGTGCATTAATACCGAAGGGCAGGGCGGCTTGCACTCAAAGTTTCAATACACCACAAAACCCTGTGGGAGCGAGCTTGCTCGCGATTCCCAATGCCAACACAACATCAAACTTGCCACCCACCTACGCCTTGACACCACCCCGTGGCGAGGGAGCTTGCTCCCGCTGGGCTGCACAGCAGCCCCCACTCTATGGTCCCATGCTTGAAGTAGCCGATATTATCATGCCGGTTATAGCTCGATCTTTCAGATAACCAGCAATATATTGCCGGAAACAGGGAATAAAAGTTTCGATGAAAGAGAATACCGGTGAACGGCGCAGGGAAATCATTGACGACATCGTCATGCAGCATGTGACGGGGATCGAAACCCTGGGAACCGCTATCCGTCGGCTACGGCTTGAGGTGACCGGCCTGGATCAGGAAACCTTTGCTGCCATGTGCAAAATGTCAACCAAGGCCCTGTACCAGATCGAGAAGGACAAGGGGAATCCGACCATTTAGCACCATCGACGCAATTCTCAGGAAATTCGGGCTTCGCCTGGGGCTGACCATGGCTGCCACAACCCTTTACACGCCGCCGCTCAGGCAGCCAAAACCGGTTTCCAAAATGCCCGTTCGCGGCGCCAATCCAAAACGCAAAACTGCAGGACAGCTCGGTAGTGTTGTTACGAAGACCAAGGATAGCGACATGGGCACGACTGAATAAGCGATGAGGCAAAATCCTCAAGACAAGGCTAGAAGCGTCAGATCGAACCTATCGAACGCTCAAGTTTGGTCAGCTAAATCCATGGAGGCAGTGTATGAGTGAACAGATGCAAGTAACCCTGCGCGAAGCAAAGTCCCAGCTCTTACAACTTGGTGCACGTGCATGGCAGGGCGACAGAGTAGTGATCACCAATGCCGGTAAGCCTTATCTGGATCTGCTGCCTCATATCGATACACCGCAGGCGCGCAAGCCTGGGCGGTTGAAGGGGAAGATTCGGATGTCGGTGGATTTCGACACCGCCCCCGAGGACATCATCGATGGCTTTGAGGGTCGGCCATGAGTACAGGCGAATCTTCCTGATCTTTGATTTCAGCAGGCACCCCAGCAATGCAGGCCTCGTCGAACTCCAGCATAGTGGCCTGGTTGATAGCACCGATTTTCAGCAGAGCTTCGGCCGAGCTGTGAATCGACTCGAAGGCCTCACTTTTTATTTTTTTTGTCATTACATATCCCCGTATATCTTTTAGGATCTCGAACGTAAGACGTCGTGGTCGTACTGACTTGCTGCGGATTCGGGTTCCCTGGTGGCTCGATCTTGAGACCTCTCTTTTGCAGCTTGGTGGCCCGGCTGATCAACGTCATGTGGTCAGAGGTTGGGGCGGACTCACCGAGCCCCGGCATTACTTTATTAGCAAGCACTTTGCGAATACGTTGAGCCACTCCTGCGCCAATGTTCTTGGCAGGCATGTAGCCGCTGATTCGCTGCAACCTCATCTGTTCCAACACCGCCGAGATATTCTGCATGCGGTATTCAACCGAAGAGGCACTGCGCGAGCTTAATGGTCCATCCCGCAAAAGCTGGTTTTCCACCGACTTTCTAAAGGTCTGGCCGTTCAATTCGCGGTCGAGCATCTTCAAGTAAGCGTCAACCGACGCCTCAAGCTCTTCGTCGCTCCAGCCGCTTTTTTCCTTTGGAGTATCCATACAATCGCCGAGGGTTAAAAACCCTCGGACGATACTGACTGGCCATTACGGCTGTCTACGAAAACTCCTACAGATAAAGAAGAGCTTTCACGCGGGGCGTCCTACGAAACTGAATGCCCAGGCAAGTGAAACACCTCCAACAGCCTACGCCACCAAGGCTTAGCCGCTACCGCTCGGCCGCGAGTTCGGTTGAGCAATAGATACGGCATGTCCCGAAGTCGAATCCAACCGTCGTTTTGCCAATGCAGCAGGCTTAAGGACATCTCCGGCCAATCCAAAATACTCAACATCGGCCGCTCGGTATCGCTAGAGGCCTGGGCGTCCCGCAATGCCGGTACCACCTGATGCGTCAGCCACTCGCGTAACAAGCGATTCCCCGGCGCATAGTGATAAATCAACAGAGCGTACACGCCAGACTCACTGAGCATCAGCCGCTTTTCAGGTTGACCGTGATAACGAATCAACAGAACGTGCCGCTGGTCTTCATCCAGTTTGCTGACCATGCGATCGTTCAGGTGCACGCCCATCAATCGGCCGAGGTCACGGGCGCAGAGCCAGGGTTGGTTTTCCAGGAGGAGGGCATGGAGGTGGAGGTTCAGGCGAGTAAATACCTTCGGCGTGTAAGCGTCAGGCATGATCGATCTGCGAGGTGTACGGAGAGCTGGCTGGTCTTTTGTAAGCATAACTACCTCTACGTTCGAAGGTTGGCGGCGCGAGCCCGACGTAGAGGATGCAAGAAAAATCCCAACAAGCTATTGCCCTACACAGAATGACTAATGTCCTTAGACAGTACGCGGTTCTATGTTCGGCGATTGGCTACTACGTTGGGCGTTTCTTAGGCACCTGCGACTAAGATAGGTAACGAGGCAATACGGCGTCAATGCGGAACGATTCTGAGTTTTGCGTAGGGCAGAGGTAGCGTGCCTGTCCTGGAGTTAAACGCGGTGTTGGCTCCGTAGAATACAAAAAACCCCGTTTTCACGGGGTTTTTAGTGACGCGTACAACCTAGGATTTTTCTTTCAAATCAATCCCAGCTCAAAGCCCCACCCGTCTGATACTCAATCACACGCGTCTCAAAGAAGTTCTTCTCTTTCTTCAAGTCCATGATCTCGCTCATCCAAGGGAACGGGTTGGTCGTGCCCGGGTATTCTTCTTTCAAACCAATCTGCGACAGGCGACGGTTGGCGATGAACTTCAGATAGTCCTCCATCATCGCCGCGTTCATGCCCAATACGCCGCGAGGCATGGTGTCGCGGGCGTATTCGATTTCCAGCTGAGTGCCTTGCAGGATCATCTGGGTCGCTTCTTCCTTCATCTCGGCATCCCACAGGTGCGGGTTTTCGATCTTGATCTGGTTGATCACGTCGATGCCGAAGTTCAGGTGCATGGATTCGTCGCGCAGGATGTATTGGAACTGCTCGGCGACGCCGGTCATCTTGTTGCGGCGGCCCATGGAGAGGATCTGGGTGAAGCCGCAGTAGAAGAAGATGCCTTCCAGGACGCAGTAGTAGGCGATCAGGTTGCGCAGCAATTCCTTGTCGGTTTCCGGGGTGCCGGTTTCGAACTTCGGATCGGAGATCGAGCGGGTGTATTTCAGGCCCCAGGCGGCTTTTTTCGCGACCGATGGGATCTCGTGGTACATGTTGAAGATTTCGCCTTCATCCATGGCCAGCGATTCGATGCAGTACTGGTAGGCGTGGGTGTGGATCGCCTCTTCGAACGCCTGGCGCAGGATGTACTGGCGGCATTCCGGGTTGGTGATCAGGCGGTACACGGCCAGCACCAGGTTGTTGGCAACCAGGGAGTCGGCGGTGGAGAAGAAGCCCAGGTTGCGCATCACGATGCGGCGTTCGTCGTCGGTCAGGCCTTCCGGGTTTTTCCAGAGGGCGATGTCGGCGGTCATGTTGACTTCTTGCGGCATCCAGTGGTTTGCGCAGCCGTCCAGGTACTTCTGCCAGGCCCAGTCGTATTTGAAAGGCACGAGCTGGTTGAGGTCGGCGCGGCAGTTGATCATGCGCTTTTCATCGACGGCGACACGGGCCGAGGCGCCTTCGAGTTCGGCGAGGCCTTCGGCGATGTCGAGTTTGTCGAGGGCGGCCTTGGCGCGAATGATCGCGGCCGAGTCGCTGGCCGTCACGGCGCGGGCTTCGAGCGCGGCGGCACCGCCGGCGCTGTCGAGGCGGTCCATGTTGGCTTCAGAAGCGTGGCCGGCATTGGCGCTCTTTACAGCGACTTCGCCGTCTTCTTTGTCGAATTCGTCCCAGCTCAGCATGACGTATCGTCTCCTGCGTGAGGGCCAGCGACCCGGGGAAGGGCGGCTGGCGGCGGTGGATCTTGGAAAAATCGTTTGTTGCAGCTGACGCAGGCAATAAACAGAAAAATGTACGGGTCATGCTGAAGCGGCGGTGCACGCGAAGAGGTCATGGTCCTGGCGTGGGCTTCAGGCTGGCGTGATCCCCTGTAAGGGAATATTGCAGGCCCGTTTAAGGCGGCATTATAAGGACTTTTTTGCCTACGTGGTGCGACGAAATCGCCCACGGAGGGGGTGATGGATGACTCATCCGCGTGGGAGCGAGGGTTTACAAGGCTTTGGCCGGATCCGTCCGGCAAAGATTTTTTTTGCCTGAATCGAGTGGCCGGCTTTTTTGATCAAAAAATGAGCTGTTTTTACGTTTTTGCACTACATGTTGTGTTTGCGAAGGCTTTTCTGCGGTTGGAGACACAACCGGGCCCGATCGAAATCGGGCCCTGGAAAATACCGGTATTGATCAGCCGTTGGAGCAACCATTGCCCATGACGCTGTAGCGCAGGATGTGGCGCTGGCCCTTGGAGTCGTCGTAGACCATCTTCGCCGGGACCACTTCGCAGACATTGGGGATATCGCTCATGTAAATGACTTTGGCGATGTCCAGGTGGGTGGAGTAGGTGTACTCCTCAATGGCGGGTTGTTGCTGGGCGACATCGCTCGGGGCCTCGTCTGCCATCGCCGTGGCGCACAGGCTGCCGAGGACCAGAACCCATAAAGCTTTCATCTGATTTCACCTTTCTTGAGGTCGAGTGGGGTCACGCAACCTTTTTGGGGTTGCGTGTGGAGCAAGTGTTGGAAATTTGATCAACGGCCTTCGTGGGGGCTGTGTTGCGTCAATTGTGTTTGCCGGTTGGCGGGGTGATTCTAGGAGTTGGGGGCAGACGCAAAACAGACCCGGTTTTGATAAAGACTATTGGTTGATTTGGTAATAATCGTCATCGGGCCTGGCGGCTGGCTATGACCTTTTCGCTGGATTGAACGCCGCCTTCGCGAGCAAGCCCGCTCCCACGAAAGACCTGCGCCGGACACAAGAGGGGGTTCGCCGAGATTCAACCGTGGAAGCGGGATTGCTCGCGAAAATGCCCGCAGACACGGGCTTGCACAGGAGTACCGACATTTTGTAGGGACTTGTTACTACCATCGTCGAATGGTTCTATAGGCTCGCCCCAGGCTACAACGGGACCATACAAAAACAACTATGTCACCGAGGTAAGAAACATGAGTGCGGCTTCTCTGTATCCCGTTCGCCCCGAGGTTGCGGCCAGTACGCTGACTGACGAGGCGACCTACAAGGCGATGTACCAGCAGTCAGTCGTCAACCCGGATGGCTTCTGGCGCGAGCAGGCCAAGCGCCTGGACTGGATCAAGCCCTTCACCACGGTGAAGCAGACGTCCTTTGACGATCACCATGTCGACATCAAGTGGTTTGCCGATGGCACCTTGAACGTTTCCTACAATTGCCTCGACCGCCACCTGGCCGAGCGCGGCGACCAGGTCGCGATCATCTGGGAGGGCGATGACCCGTCCGAGAGTCGCAACATCACCTATCGCGAACTGCACGAGCAAGTCTGCAAGTTCGCCAACGCCCTGCGTGGCCAGGACGTGCACCGCGGCGACGTGGTGACCATCTACATGCCGATGATCCCGGAAGCCGTGGTCGCCATGCTGGCCTGTGCGCGGATCGGCGCGATCCATTCGGTGGTGTTCGGTGGCTTCTCTCCCGAAGCGCTGGCCGGCCGGATCATCGACTGCAAGTCCAAAGTGGTGATCACTGCCGACGAAGGCATTCGTGCCGGCAAGAAGATCCCGCTCAAGGCCAACGTCGACGATGCGCTGACCAACCCGGAAACCAGCAGCATCCAGAAAGTCATCGTCTGCAAGCGCACCGCTGGCAACATCAAGTGGAACCAGCACCGCGACATCTGGTACGAAGACCTGATGAAGGTCGCCGGCACCGTTTGCGCGCCGAAGGAAATGGGTGCCGAAGAGGCGCTGTTCATCCTCTACACCTCCGGTTCCACCGGCAAGCCCAAGGGCGTGCAGCACACCACGGCGGGCTACCTGTTGTACGCGGCCCTGACCCATGAGCGCGTGTTCGACTACAAGCCGGGCGAAATCTACTGGTGCACCGCCGACGTCGGCTGGGTCACCGGCCACAGCTACATCGTCTACGGCCCGCTGGCCAACGGCGCGACCACGCTGCTGTTCGAAGGCGTGCCGAACTACCCGAGCATCACCCGGGTCGCCGAGGTGGTCGACAAGCACAAGGTCAATATCCTCTACACCGCGCCGACCGCCATCCGCGCGATGATGGCCTCCGGCACCGCTGCCGTCGAAGGTGCCGATGGCAGCAGCCTGCGCCTGTTGGGTTCGGTGGGTGAGCCGATCAACCCGGAAGCGTGGGACTGGTACTACAAGAATGTCGGCAAGGAACGTTGCCCGATTGTCGATACCTGGTGGCAGACCGAGACCGGTGGCGTGCTGATCAGCCCATTGCCAGGCGCCACGGCGCTGAAGCCAGGCTCGGCGACGCGCCCGTTCTTTGGCGTGGTGCCGGCATTGGTGGACAACCTCGGCAACCTGATCGAAGGCGCCGCCGAAGGCAACCTGGTGATCCTCGATTCGTGGCCAGGCCAGGCGCGGACGCTGTACGGCGACCACGACCGCTTCGTCGACACCTACTTCAAGACCTTCAGCGGCATGTACTTTACCGGTGACGGTGCCCGTCGCGACGAGGACGGCTACTACTGGATCACCGGTCGAGTGGATGACGTGCTCAACGTGTCCGGCCACCGCATGGGCACGGCCGAGATCGAAAGCGCCATGGTCGCCCACCCGAAAGTCGCCGAGGCGGCGGTGGTCGGTGTGCCGCACGACATCAAGGGGCAGGGGATCTATGTCTACGTCACCCTCAATGCCGGCGAAGAGTCCAGCGAGGCCCTGCGCCTGGAGCTGAAGAACTGGGTGCGCAAGGAGATCGGTCCGATCGCTTCGCCGGATGTCATCCAGTGGGCACCGGGGCTGCCGAAGACCCGCTCGGGCAAGATCATGCGCCGCATCCTGCGCAAGATCGCCACGGCGGAATACGACGCGCTGGGTGATATCTCCACCCTGGCCGATCCAGGCGTGGTGGCGCACCTGATCGAGACGCACAAGACCATGAACGTGGCCTGACGGCAGCGGGTAGCACCCAAAGCCCCGCCCGGTAGTTTGCCGGGCGGGGCTTTTTTATGTGCCTGGCGCGATCTCTGTGGCGAGGGGATAAATCCCCTCGCCACAGGGTTTTGTGTTTGGCCGACATGGTCTGCGAATAAATATCGATCTTCGTCGTCAGACGCTTCCTGACGTTACCGATGTTTCGAAATGTGTAACCAAACGCGCCACGTCGAGGCGAGGGGAAACGCCAGGCCCTGTCCTGGGGCGTTTCCGGCCTTTGGAAAAAATTAGCCGACACGCTGTGCTTGCCGGATTAGAAGGGTTTGCGAATAATGGGCCCGCAATTTGCAGCATAGATCGGTTTCCCTTCTTTCGCTCTTGCATGAATTTGCGGAGCTGTCAATGTGCTCGAACGGCTTTCTCAGTGCTTCTGTAATTTGTTGTCGCATTGAAGAAATATCGGCTTCGGGCCTGTCGTTAGAATGCCGATCACTCGCTCGTCGTGGCGTGCGTTGAACAAAAACGTTCGCGTCCTAGGACGCAGCACCGGAATCCGTTCCACCCATTCGCATATTGGGCTGTTGCTCACTCTGCCGTTTTTTTGCCCTTTACCGATGGAGTTCCAAGATGAAGAAACTCGTGCTGCTTGGCGCCCTGGCACTGTCCGTGCTGTCCCTGCCGACATTCGCTGATGAAAAGCCCCTGAAGATCGGTATCGAGGCGGCCTACCCTCCGTTTGCCTCGAAGGCCCCGGACGGCAGCATCGTCGGTTTCGACTACGACATCGGCAATGCGCTGTGCGAAGAGATGAAGGTCAAGTGCGTGTGGGTCGAGCAAGAGTTCGACGGCCTGATCCCGGCGCTCAAGGTCCGCAAGATCGACGCGATCCTGTCGTCCATGTCGATCACCGAAGACCGCAAGAAATCCGTTGATTTCACCAACAAGTACTACAACACCCCGGCCCGCCTGGTCATGAAGGCCGGGACCCAGGTCAGCGAAAGCCTGGCCGAGCTCAAGGGCAAGAACATCGGCGTGCAGCGCGGCTCGATCCACGAGCGTTTCGCCCGTGAAGTGCTGGCTCCGCTGGGTGCCGAGATCAAGCCGTACGGTTCGCAGAACGAAATCTACCTGGACGTCTCCGCCGGTCGTCTCGATGGCACCGTGGCAGACGCTACGCTGTTGGATGACGGTTTCCTCAAGACCGACGCTGGCAAGGGCTTCGCCTTTGTCGGTCCGGCCTTCACCGACGAGAAATACTTCGGTGATGGCATCGGCATCGCGGTCCGCAAGGGCGATGCGCTGAAAGACAAGATCAATGGCGCGATCACCGCCATCCGCGCGAACGGCAAGTACAAGCAGATCCAGGACAAATACTTCGCCTTCGACATCTACGGCAAGTAACCCCGTCCCGCCACTCGTGCGAAATGGCGCAAGCAACAGGATCCCTGCGGTTTGCGCCATTTTTTCATCCCACTTTCGAGGACCTGAATCATGTTGAAAGGCTACGGGGCTGTCATCCTCGATGGCGCATGGTTGACGCTCCAGCTCGCCTTGTCGTCCATGGCCCTGGCCATCGTCCTGGGGCTGATCGGCGTCGCGCTGCGTCTTTCGCCGGTGCGCTGGCTGGCGTGGCTGGGCGACCTGTATTCCACGGTCATCCGCGGCATTCCCGACCTGGTGCTGATCCTGCTGATTTTCTACGGCGGCCAGGACTTGCTCAATCGCGTGGCGCCGATGCTCGGTTATGACGACTACATCGACCTGAACCCGCTGGCGGCCGGCATCGGCACCCTGGGGTTCATCTTCGGTGCCTACCTGTCGGAAACCTTTCGCGGCGCGTTCATGGCGATTCCCAAGGGCCAGGCCGAGGCGGGCATGGCGTATGGCATGAGCGGGTTGCAGGTGTTTTTCCGGGTGCTGGTGCCACAGATGATCCGCCTGGCGATTCCCGGCTTCACCAACAATTGGCTGGTGTTGACCAAGGCGACCGCGCTGATTTCGGTGGTGGGTCTGCAAGACATGATGTTCAAGGCCAAGCAGGCGGCGGATGCCACCCGCGAACCTTTCACCTTCTTCCTGGCAGTGGCGGCGATGTACCTGGTGATCACCAGTGTCTCGTTGCTGGCATTGCGTCACCTCGAGAAGCGCTACTCGGTAGGCGTAAGGGCGGCTGATCTATGATCTTCGACTACAACGTCATCTATGATGCCTTGCCGCTGTACTTCAGCGGCTTGCTGACCACCCTGAAGCTGCTGGCGCTGTCGCTGTTCTTCGGCCTGTTGGCGGCGTTGCCCCTGGGGTTGATGCGGGTGTCCAAGCAGCCGGTCGTGAACATGACCGCCTGGCTCTACACCTACGTGATTCGCGGCACGCCGATGCTGGTGCAACTGTTCCTGATCTACTACGGGCTGGCCCAGTTCGAATTCGTGCGCGAGAGCTTCCTCTGGCCTTGGCTGTCCAGTGCGACGTTCTGTGCGTGCCTGGCGTTCGCCATCAACACCAGCGCCTACACCGCCGAGATCATCGCCGGCAGCCTGCGGGCCACGCCCAACGGTGAGATCGAAGCGGCCAAGGCCATGGGCATGTCGCGCGCCACGCTGTATCGCCGGATCCTGCTGCCGTCGGCCCTGCGCCGCGCGCTGCCGCAATACAGCAACGAAGTGATCATGATGCTGCAGACCACCAGCCTGGCGTCCATCGTGACCCTGATCGACATCACGGGCGCCGCGCGCACGGTGAATGCGCAGTATTACCTGCCGTTCGAGGCCTACATCACGGCCGGCGTCTTCTACCTGTGCCTGACCTTCATCCTGGTGCGCCTGTTCAAGCTGGCCGAACGCCGCTGGCTGGTTTACCTGGCCCCGCGCAAGCACTGATAACGCATCGATCCGATCGACTGCTCAACGACTGACGTTTTGTGAGAACCGACCGCATGTACAAGCTTGAAGTCCAAGACCTGCATAAACGCTATGGCAGTCACGAGGTGCTCAAGGGCGTGTCCCTGAAGGCCGCCGCTGGCGATGTGATCAGCATCATCGGCTCCAGTGGCTCCGGCAAGAGTACGTTCCTGCGTTGCATCAACCTGCTCGAACAACCCCACGCCGGCAAGATCCTGCTCAACAACGAAGAGCTGAAGCTGGTGGCGGGCAAGGATGGCGCGATGAAGGCCGCGGACCCCAAGCAGTTGCAGCGCATGCGTTCGCGGCTGTCGATGGTGTTCCAGCATTTCAACCTGTGGTCGCACATGACTGCCCTGGAAAACATCATGGAAGCGCCGGTGCACGTGCTGGGCGTCGCCAAGGCCGAGGCCCGCGAGAAGGCCGAGCATTACCTGAACAAAGTGGGCGTGGCCCATCGCAAGGACGCTTACCCGGGCCACATGTCCGGCGGCGAGCAGCAGCGCGTGGCGATTGCCCGGGCGCTGGCGATGGAGCCGGAAGTGATGCTGTTCGACGAGCCGACGTCGGCCCTCGACCCCGAGCTGGTGGGCGATGTGCTCAAGGTGATGCAGGCCCTGGCCCTGGAAGGCCGGACCATGGTGGTGGTGACCCACGAAATGGGCTTCGCCCGCGAAGTGTCGAACCAGTTGGTGTTCCTGCACAAGGGCATCGTCGAGGAGAGCGGCAACCCGCGTGAAGTGCTGGTCAATCCGCAATCGGAGCGGCTGCAGCAATTTCTTTCGGGCAGCCTCAAGTAATCGCTCCCGTTACGCGCCTGATTTGGGTCATGCTGCGCACCGCGTGCCAGATGGTCTAATTTGGTTGCAGCCGCTTCTGGCTTTAACACTGTTTTCGCTTTGGATTGCCCGCCATGACCGCCCATCGAATTGGTTTCCTGATTTGGCCCAGCACGAAAGCCTTGACGCTGGCGCTGGCCGAGGAGGCCTTGCGCGTTGCCCAGCGGGTGCATCCGGAGGTGGCCTACGAGCTGTCGTTCCTGCAGGCCGAGCCGGCGGCCGAAGGCGCTTGGCAACTGCCTGGCGAACCGTGGGCGGGCAAGCTCGAAGGGCTCCAGAAGCTGTTCCTGCTGGCCGATGAGCCGCCGGCCGCGCTGGCCTCGTCCCTGGGCAGCGCCCTCAAGCAATTGGTGCGTGCCGGGTGCGTGATCGGTGGCTTGTCCGCCGGGGTCTATCCCTTGGCCCAGCTGGGGTTGCTCGACGGTTACCGCGCTGCCGTGCACTGGCGCTGGCAGGATGATTTTGCCGAGCGCTTTCCCAAGGTCATCGCCACCAGCCACCTGTTCGATTGGGATCGCGATCGCCTGACCGCGTGCGGCGGCATGTCGGTGCTCGACCTGTTGCTGGCAGTGCTGGCCCGGGACCACGGCGCGGAACTGGCCGGCGCGGTGTCGGAAGAGCTGGTGGTCGAGCGCATCCGCGAAGGTGGCGAGCGCCAGCGCATCCCGTTGCAGAACCGTCTCGGCTCCAGTCATCCGAAGCTCACCCAGGCGGTGCTGCTGATGGAAGCGAACATCGAGGAGCCGCTGACCACCGACGAAATCGCCCAGCATGTGTGCGTGTCCCGCCGGCAACTGGAGCGGATCTTCAAGCAGTACCTCAATCGCGTGCCCAGCCAGTACTACCTGGAGCTGCGCCTGAACAAGGCCCGGCAGATGCTGATGCAGACCAGCAAGTCCATCATCCAGATCGGCCTCTCCTGTGGCTTCTCCTCGGGGCCGCATTTCTCCAGCGCCTATCGCAACTTCTTCGGCGCCACCCCTCGCGAAGACCGCAACCAGCGCCGCAGCAGCAGCCCGTTCGAATTGTCGTCGGTGCCGTCCGAGCGCGGCTAGGGCTGGCACTGTTGCCCTGTGGTGAGTGGATCTGTGGGAGCAAGGCCCGTGGGAGCAAAGTCCGTGGGAGCAAAGCTTGCTCGCGATGAACGATAACTCGGTTAGCCTGCACAAACGTGGCGCCAGCATCGCGGGCAAGCCTTGCTCCCACAGATAACATCCCCTCGCCACAAGTGTTGTGCCTGGCAAGGGGAAGTGTCTGAATCAAATCTCGAAGCAGGCGCCTCAAATACAGCCGCAACGTTTAAACTGCGCCTTTGCGACGCTATTTGTCGCATTGCCGTAAACCCGCGCAAAACGTGGGTTGGCGCTATAAGAAGTTGTCGCTTGGCGGCAAGGCCGGGCTGAAAACTGTCCTTACAATCCCCTCATCGCTCGCCATTTCCAGGCGAGTGTTTCTCTTCAGGAGACTCCGATGTCCGTTGAGCAAGCCGCGGTCCAACGCGCCGATTTTGACCAGGTCATGGTTCCCAACTATGCCCCTGCTGCCTTCATCCCTGTGCGTGGCGCCGGTTCGCGCGTGTGGGACCAGTCCGGTCGCGAGCTGATCGACTTTGCCGGCGGGATCGCAGTCAACGTGCTAGGGCATGCCCACCCGGCGCTGGTCGGTGCGCTGACCGAGCAGGCCAACAAGCTGTGGCACGTGTCCAACGTCTTCACCAATGAGCCGGCCTTGCGCCTGGCCCACAAGCTGATCGACGCGACCTTCGCCGAGCGCGCTTTCTTCTGTAACTCCGGCGCCGAAGCCAACGAGGCCGCCTTCAAGCTGGCCCGTCGCGTCGCGTTCGATCGCTATGGCAGCGAGAAGTACGAAATCATTGCCGCGCTCAACAGTTTCCACGGCCGTACGCTGTTTACCGTCAACGTCGGCGGGCAGTCGAAGTACTCCGACGGTTTCGGGCCTAAAATCACCGGCATCACCCACGTTCCCTACAATGACCTGGCTGCCTTGAAGGCGGCGGTTTCGGACAAGACCTGCGCCGTGGTGCTGGAGCCGATCCAGGGCGAGGGCGGTGTGCTGCCGGCCGAGCTGGCCTACCTGCAAGGCGCCCGCGAGCTGTGCGATGCGCACAATGCGCTGCTGGTGTTCGACGAAGTGCAGACCGGCATGGGCCGCAGTGGCGAGCTGTTCGCCTACATGCACTACGGGGTGATCCCGGACATCCTCACCAGTGCCAAGAGCCTGGGCGGTGGTTTCCCGATCGCGGCGATGCTCACTACAGAGGCGCTGGCCAAGCACCTGGTGGTCGGTACCCACGGCACCACGTACGGCGGCAACCCGCTGGCCTGCGCGGTGGCCGAGGCGGTGATCGACGTGGTCAACACGCCCGAGGTGCTCGGTGGCGTCAAGGCCAAGCATGACAAGTTCAAGACCCGCCTGGAGCAGATCGGCCAGAAGTACGGCCTGTTCACCCAGGTGCGTGGCCTGGGCCTGTTGATCGGCTGCGTGCTGAACGACGCCTGGAAAGGCAAGGCCAAGGACATTTTCAACGCCGCCGAACAGGAAGGCCTGATGATCCTGCAAGCCGGCCCGGACGTGATCCGCTTCGCCCCGAGCCTGGTGGTGGAAGACGCCGACATCGATGCCGGCCTGGACCGTTTTGAGAAGGCCGCGGCGAAGCTGACCCAGGCCTGATTGTTTACAGACTGTACCGGCTCCAATGTGGAACCGGGCTTTTGTGGGGGGGGGGGGGGGGGGGGCGGGGGGGGGGGGGGCGGGGGGGGGGGGGGCGCCCCCCCCCCCCGGGCCCCCCGCGTTTGGCCCCAAAACCACACCCCCGCCGGGTGGGGGTTGGGGGG
>NZ_JAUQOP010000066.1 GCF_030580855.1 Pseudomonas citrullilanati
TCTCGGGTGCTGGCACACCAGTGATAACTGNGGTCTCTGTCCCCGCGCGCACCTCAATCTTAAGTCGGACACTTGTTTGCTGCGCGACAGCGCAGCGTCGAAGACGCGGCGGCCACTCCCTCGCCACGAAGAAAGCGGAGCGGGTTATTGCTCTTCTTTGGCGGCCACTGGCGCGGGCGGCGGGCGCAGGCCGATTTCGGCGGTGAGCTTGAGCTCCTTGCCGTTGCGCATCACCTGGATGGTGACCTTGTCGGTCGGCTTGATCCGCGCCACCTGGTTCATCGAGCGGCGGCCATCGCCGGCCGGTTCGCCGTCGATGCTCAGGATCACGTCACCCAGTTGCAGGCCGGCCTTCTGCGCCGGGCCGTCGCGGAAAATCCCCGCGACCACGATGCCAGGCCGTCCGGACAGGCCAAAGGACTCCGCCAGTTCCTGGGTCAGCGGCTGGACCTCGATGCCCAGCCAGCCGCGAATCACCTGGCCGTGCTCGATGATGGACTTCATCACTTCCATCGCCAGTTTCACCGGGATCGCGAAGCCGATGCCCTGGCTGCCGCCGGACTTGGAGAAGATCGCCGTGTTGATCCCGGTGAGGTTGCCGTTGGCATCCACCAACGCACCGCCGGAGTTGCCCGGGTTGATCGCGGCGTCGGTCTGGATGAAGTCTTCGTAGTTGTTCAGGCCCAATTGGTTGCGGCCGGTGGCGCTGATGATGCCCATGGTCACGGTCTGGCCGACCCCGAACGGGTTGCCGATGGCCAGGGTCACGTCGCCGATGCGGATGCTGTCGGAGCGGCCGATGGTGATGGCGGGCAGGTTCTTCAGGTCGATCTTCAGCACCGCCAGGTCGGTTTCCGGGTCGCTGCCGATCACCCGGGCCAGGGTTTCACGACCGTCCTTGAGCGCCACCACGATCTGGTCGGCGCCGCTGGTGACGTGGTTATTGGTCAGGATGTAGCCTTCCGGGCTCATGATCACGCCCGAGCCCAGGCTCGACTCCATGCGCTTCTGCTTGGGCGAGTTGTCGCCGAAGAAACGCCGGAACTGCGGGTCTTCGAACAGCGGGTGGCTGGGCTTGTTGATGACCTTGGTGGTGTACAGGTTGACCACGGCCGGTGCCGCGGTGGTCACGGCGTCGGCGTAGGACACCGGGCCCTGCAACAGGGTCTTGGGCTGCGGCGCCTGCTGCAGGTTGACATCGAGGCTCGGCAGGCCGACCCATTCCGGGTAGCGCTGGATAATCAATAGAGCGACAAGCACGCCGGCCAACAGCGGCCAGCCGGAAAAACGCAGCGCCTTGAGCATTAAGCATGTCCTACAAAGGTTGCAGGCGGTATGGGACCGCCCATAATGTCGCGCATTATACGAGGCCGCGCGCGCCTCTGAACGGGATATTTAGGAGTCTTTTCATGGCCGTAGCCCTGAGCACCCTGGTCGAAGAAGCGGACCGCTACCTTACCAGCAACCGGATCGCCGATTATTGCCCCAACGGCCTGCAAGTCGAGGGCGCGCCCCAGGTGATGCGCATCGTCAGCGGGGTCACGGCCAGCCAGGCTCTGCTCGATGCGGCGGTGGAAGCCGGCGCCGACCTGGTGCTGGTGCACCACGGTTACTTCTGGAAGGGCGAGAACCCCTGCGTCACCGGCATGAAGCAGCGCCGCCTGAAGACCCTGCTCAAGCACGACATCAGCCTGCTGGCCTATCACCTGCCGCTGGATCTGCACCCCGAGGTGGGCAACAACGTGCAACTGGCTCGCCAGTTGGACATCACGGTCGAGGGGCCGCTGGACCCGGACAACCCCAAGGTCGTCGGCCTGGTGGGTTCCCTGGCCGAGCCGATGACCGCCCGGGATTTCGCCCGTAAGGTCCAGGAGGTCATGGGCCGCGAACCGCTGCTGATCGAAGGCGAGCAGATGATCCGGCGAGTCGGCTGGTGTACCGGCGGCGGCCAGGGCTATATCGACCAGGCGATACTGGCCGGGGTCGACCTGTACCTCAGCGGCGAAGCGTCGGAGCAGACCTTCCACAGCGCCCGGGAAAACGGCATCAGTTTCATCGCCGCCGGCCACCACGCGACCGAACGCTACGGCGTCCAGGCCCTGGGCGAGTACCTGGCGCGCCGGTTTGCCTTGGAGCACATCTTCATCGATTGCCCGAATCCGATCTGACTTATCCTGAACTGAATGTGGAAGCCAGCCTGTGGGAGCTAAGCTTGCTCGCGATAGCGGTATTGCATGTACCGACGTCGTCGCGAGCAAGCTTTGCTCCCACAGAGGCCGCCGCAACGCCCGAACCACCAGGCATATCCATATGCTGTTTCGATCTAGTTGGCGCCCTGATTAGAAGGGGTCGCTGTGCTAGGATTCCCCGCTCGAACACGGCCCGCTGGCCGTTCATAAGATAGTTTTCGTGAGTAGCCATGGTCGACAAACTGACGCACCTGAAACAGCTGGAGGCGGAAAGCATCCACATCATCCGCGAGGTGGCCGCCGAGTTCGATAACCCGGTGATGCTGTACTCCATCGGCAAAGACTCCGCCGTGATGCTGCACCTGGCACGCAAGGCGTTCTTCCCTGGCAAGCTGCCGTTTCCGGTGATGCACGTCGACACCCGCTGGAAATTTCAGGAGATGTACAAGTTCCGCGACCGCATGGTCGAGGAACTGGGCCTGGACCTGATCACCCATGTGAACCCCGAAGGCGTGGCGCAGGGTATCAACCCGTTCACCCACGGCAGTGCCAAGCACACCGACATCATGAAGACCCAGGGCCTCAAGCAGGCACTGGACAAGCATGGCTTCGACGCCGCGTTCGGCGGCGCCCGCCGCGACGAGGAAAAATCCCGTGCCAAGGAGCGCGTCTACTCGTTCCGCGACAGCAAGCACCGCTGGGACCCGAAGAACCAGCGTCCGGAGCTGTGGAACGTCTACAACGGCAAGGTCAACAAAGGCGAGTCGATCCGGGTATTCCCGCTGTCGAACTGGACCGAGCTGGACATCTGGCAGTACATCTACCTCGAAGGCATCCCGATCGTGCCGCTGTACTTCGCCGCCGAGCGTGACGTCATCGAGAAGAACGGCACGCTGATCATGATCGACGACGAGCGCATCCTCGAGCACCTGTCCGACGAGGACAAGGCCCGTATCGTCAAGAAGAAAGTGCGTTTCCGTACCCTTGGCTGCTACCCGTTGACGGGCGCGGTGGAGTCCGAGGCCGAAAGCCTGACGGACATCATCCAGGAAATGCTCCTGACGCGAACTTCCGAGCGCCAGGGCCGGGTCATCGACCACGATGGCGCAGGCTCGATGGAAGATAAAAAACGTCAAGGTTATTTCTAAGGGGCTGTCATGTCGCATCAATCTGATTTGATCAGCGAGGACATCCTCGCCTACCTGGGCCAGCACGAGCGTAAAGAGCTGCTGCGCTTTTTGACCTGCGGCAACGTCGATGACGGCAAGAGCACCCTGATCGGGCGCCTGCTGCACGACTCCAAGATGATCTACGAGGATCACCTGGAAGCCATCACCCGCGATTCGAAGAAAGTCGGCACCACCGGTGACGATATCGACCTCGCGTTGCTGGTCGACGGCCTGCAGGCCGAGCGCGAGCAGGGCATCACCATCGATGTCGCGTACCGCTATTTCTCCACCGCCAAGCGCAAGTTCATCATCGCCGACACCCCCGGCCATGAGCAGTACACCCGCAACATGGCCACCGGTGCCTCCACCTGCGACCTGGCGATCATCCTGGTGGATGCGCGCTATGGCGTGCAGACCCAGACCCGGCGCCACAGCTTCATCGCCTCGTTGCTGGGCATCAAGCACATCGTCGTGGCCATCAACAAGATGGACCTCAAGGACTTCGACCAGGGCGTGTTCGAGTCGATCAAGGCCGACTACCTGAAGTTCGCCGAAGGCTTGAAGATGAAGCCTTCGAGCATGCATTTCGTGCCGATGTCGGCCCTCAAGGGCGACAACGTGGTGAACAAGTCCGAGCGCTCGCCGTGGTACACCGGCCAGTCGCTGATGGAGATCCTCGAGACCGTGGAAGTGGCGGGCGACCGTAACTTCACCGACCTGCGCTTCCCGGTGCAGTACGTCAACCGTCCGAACCTGAACTTCCGTGGTTTTGCCGGCACCCTGGCCAGCGGCATCGTGCACAAGGGCGACGAAGTGGTGGTGTTGCCTTCGGGCAAGAGCAGCCGGGTCAAGTCCATCGTCACCTTCGAAGGCGAGCTGGAGCAGGCCGGTCCAGGCCAGGCGGTGACGCTGACCATGGAAGACGAGATCGACATCTCCCGGGGCGACCTGCTGGTGCATGCCGACAACGTGCCGCCGGTCACCGACAGCTTCGAAGCGATGCTGGTGTGGATGGCCGAAGAGCCGATGCTGCCGGGCAAGAAATACGACATCAAGCGGGCCACCAGCTACGTGCCGGGTTCGATTGCCAGCATCGTCAACAAGGTCGACGTGAACACCCTTGAGGAAGGCCCGGCCAGCGCGTTGCAACTCAACGAGATCGGCAAGGTGAAGATCGCCCTCGATGCGCCGATCGCCCTGGATGGCTACGAGAGCAACCGCACCACCGGCGCGTTCATCGTCATCGATCGCCTGACCAACGGCACGGTCGGTGCCGGCATGATCGTGGCCCAGCCATTGGCCCACGGCAGCAGCACCCATCACGGCAAGCTCGCCCATGTATCGGTGGAGGAACGCGCCCAGCGTTTCGGCCAGCAGCCGGCCACGGTCCTGTTCAGTGGCCTGTCGGGCGCCGGCAAGAGCACGCTGGCCTATGCGGTCGAGCGCAAGCTGTTCGACTCGGGGCGTGCGGTGTTCGTGCTCGACGGCCAGAACCTGCGCCATGACCTGAACAAGGGCCTGCCGCAAGACCGTGCCGGACGCACCGAGAATTGGCGCCGTGCGGCCCACGTCGCCCGCCAGTTCAACGAAGCCGGCCTGTTGACCCTGGCGGCCTTCGTGGCGCCGAGTGCCGAAGGGCGTGAGCAGGCCAAGGACCTGATCGGACGCGAGCGTCTGCTGACGGTCTACGTCCAGGCTTCGCCGAGCGTGTGTGCCCAGCGTGATCCGCAAGGGTTGTACGCCGCCGCCGGCGACAACATCCCCGGCGAGTCCTTCCCGTACGACGTTCCACTGGATGCCGACCTGGTAATCGACACCCAGTCGCTGACCCTGGAAGAGAGTGTCAAGCAGGTGCTGGAGCTGCTGCGCAGTCGTGGCGCGATCTAAGGGGCGCAGCCTCTAGCTTCAAGCGGCAAGTAAAAGCCCGCAGGTGAGCAATCATCTGCGGGCTTTTTTCATTTCCAAGGGACAACTCGGTCAACTGTGGGAGCGGGCTTGCTCGCGAAGGCGGTGTATCAGCTAACAAATGTGTTGTCTGACATTCCGCTTTCGCGGGCAAGCCCGCTCCCACAAGGGAGTCAGTGTTGGCCTGGGTATTCGCGATGCATCTGCCCGAGCAACGCATCCTTGTCCTGCCACAGCTGGTTGATCCAGCCCTGGAATTCCAGGCGATAGGCGCCGTCCAGGTCGTAGCTCTTGCCGATGAACTGCGGCGGGATCTTCAGCTCCTGGAAGTGCACCACCACCTCGGCCACGTTGCCGCACAGCAGGTCCCAATACCCCGGGCGTGCGCCGGGATAGTGGATGGTCACGTTGATGATCGACTCCAGTTGCTCGCCCATGGCGTCCAATACGAAGGCGATGCCGCCGGCCTTGGGCTTGAGCAGGTAGCGAAACGGTGACTGCTGCTGGACGTGCTTGCCCTCGGTGAAGCGCGTGCCTTCGACGAAGTTGAAGATGCCCACCGGGTTGTCGCGAAACTTCGCGCAGGTCTTGCGGGTGGTTTCCAGGTCCTTGCCTTTCTTTTCCGGGTGCTTCTCCAAAAAGGCCTTGGAATAGCGCTTCATGAACGGGAATCCCAGCGCCCACCAGGCCAGGCCGATCACCGGCACCCAGATCAGCTCCTGCTTGAGGAAGAACTTCAATGGGCGCACACGGCGGTTCAGCACGTACTGCAGCACCATGATGTCGACCCAGCTCTGGTGGTTGCTGGTGACCAGGTACGAGTGCTGGTAGTCCAGGCCTTCCAGGCCGCTGAGGTGCCAGCGGGTACGGCGCAACAGGTTCATCCAGGCCTTGTTGTTGCTGATCCAGGCTTCATGGATGCGGCTCATCAGCCAGTCGGTGAAGCGCTGGGCGGCAGGGAAGGGCAGCAGCAACTTGAGGATCGCCACGATGAACAGCGGCGTACAGCAGACGATGGTGTTGAGGGCCAGCAGCAGCGAGGCGATCACGCCGCGGACCGGGGGAGGCAGGAAGTCCAGCATTTAAATGTCCATGGGTCGGTTGGCGGCTTGGATCGCGGTCAGGGCGATGGTGTATACGATGTCGTCGACCTGGGCGCCGCGAGGCAAGTCGTTCACCGGTTTGCGCAGGCCTTGCAGCATCGGCCCGAGGCTGACGCAGTCGGCGCTGCGTTGCACGGCCTTGTGGGTGGTGTTGCCGGTGTTCAGGTCGGGAAAGATGAACACCGTCGCCCGGCCGGCCACCTGGCTGTTCGGCGCCAGTTGACGGGCCACGGTTTCGTTGGCGGCGGCGTCGTATTGCAGCGGGCCGTCGATCAGCAGGCCATGCTGCGCCTCGTGGGCCAGCAGGGTGGCTTCGCGGACTTTCTCCACTTCTTCGCCGCTGGCCGATTCGCCGCTGGAATAACTGAGCATCGCCACCCGTGGCGTGATGCCGAACGCCGCGGCCGAGTCGGCGCTCTGCAAGGCGATCTCCGCCAGTTCCGCGGCGCTGGGGTGCGGGTTCATCACGCAGTCGCCGTAGACCAGCACTTCTTCGGGAAACAGCATGAAGAACACCGAGGACACCAGGGAGCAACCCGGGGCGGTCTTGATCAGTTGCAAGGCCGGGCGGATGGTGTTGGCGGTGGAGTGGATGACGCCGGACACCAGCCCGTCCACTTCATCGAGCGCCAGCATCATGGTGCCGATGACCACGGTGTCTTCCAGTTGCTGCTCGGCCATCGGCGCGTTCAGGCTCTTGCTCTTGCGCAGCCGCACCATGGGCTCGACGTAGCGCTCGCGGATCGCGTCCGGGTCGAGAATCTCCAGCCCCGGCGGCAGCTCGATGCCTTGGGCGCGCGCCACGGCCTCGACGTCGGCCGGCTTGGCCAGCAACACGCACCGGGCGATGCCCCGGGCCTGGCAAATGGCGGCGGCCTGGACGGTCAGCGGCTCGCTGCCTTCGGGCAGGACGATGCGCTTGTTGGCGGCCTGGGCGCGCTGGATCAATTGATAGCGGAACACCGCGGGCGACAGGCGTAGCTCCCGGGGCGTGCCGCAGCGCTGGTGCAGCCAGTTGGCATCCAGGTGGCTGGCGACGAAATCGGTGATGATCTCGGCGCGTTCGCGGTCGTCGATCGGGATCTCCCGGTTCAGGCCGTTGAGCAGGTTGGCGGTGTCATAGGAACCGGTGCTCACCGACAGCACCGGCAGGCCGGCCTGCAAGGCACCACGGCACAGGTCCATGATACGCGGGTCGGGCAGGGTGTCGCTGGTCAGCAACAGGCCCGCCAGCGGCACGCCGTTGATGGCGGCCAGGCTCACGGCCAGGATGATGTCGTCGCGATCGCCGGGGGTGACCACCAGCACGCCGGGCTTGAGCAGTTCCACCGTATTGCGCATGGTGCGGGCGCAAATGATGATGTTGCTCATGCGCCGGCTTTCATAGTCGCCGGCGTTGAGCACCTGTGCGCCCATCAGGTCGGCCACGTCGCGGGTGCGCGGGGCGTTGAGTTCCGGGCGAAACGGGATGCAACCCAGCAGGCGGAAATCCCCGCTGCGCAGCAGGGGCGAGTGTTCCTTGAGGCGGGCGGAAAACGCCTCCATGCTTTCGTCGGTGCGGACCTTGTTCAGGATCACGCCGAGCACCTTCGGGTCCTTCGGCCCGCCGAACAACTGGGCCTGCAGTTCGACCCGCCCGGAAAGCTCGGTCAGCACTTCGTTCTCCGGTGCCGACACCAGGATGACCTCGGCGTCCAGGCTCTTGGCCAGGTGCAGGTTGACCCGGGCGGCATAACTGGCGTTGCGGGTCGGGACCATGCCTTCGACCACCAACACGTCCTTGCCAATGGCGGCCTGCTGGTAAAGGGTGATGATTTCTTCCAGCAGCTCATCGAGCTGACCGTCGCCGAGCATGCGTTCGACGTGGGCCAGGCCCAGGGGCTGTGGCGGTTTCAGGCCATGGGTGCGCGCCACCAGTTCGGTCGAGCGCTCCGGCCCGGTGTCACCGGGATGCGGCTGGGCGATGGGCTTGAAAAAGCCGACTTTCAGCCCGGCCCGTTCGAGGGTACGCACCAGGCCGAGGCTGATGGAGGTCAGGCCCACGCCAAAATCGGTGGGCGCGATAAAAAAAGTTTGCATGCGGGTTCTCTAATGGTGCATGGCAAGGGCGAGGCCTATGTCTGGCCGTCTGCCGTGAAATTCAGTCGCCAAGGTTATCGCTAACGGGGGCCTGCGCGCACCAGCCGCAATCAAAGGGCTGGCCTATTTTTTCAATACGTTGCGCCGGGTCCAGCACCCAGGCCCGGGATTGCCACGGCGGCTGGTGGCGCAGATGCTGGGTATGGCCACAGGACAGCTCGGCCACCCAGTGCCCATCCTCGTCCTGGTGGAAACCGCTGACCGTCGGTCTGGCGGTGCAGGCCCGTTTGTCCGGGTTCCGTTCGCTTTCGGGCAAATCCTTGTTTAGACTTGTCCGTTCTTCATTCTTATGCAAAAGGTCTCGCCCCATGCTGATCGCCGCCAATAAGGCTGTCTCCATCGACTATACCCTGACCAACGACGCTGGTGAGGTCATCGACAGCTCTGCCGGCGGCGCTCCGCTGGTCTACCTGCATGGTGCAGGCAACATCATCCAGGGCCTGGAAAAAGCCCTGGAAGGTAAAACCACCGGTGACGAGCTGAACGTGACCGTCGAGCCGGAAGACGCCTATGGCGAATACTCCGCCGAACTGGTCAGCACCCTGAGCCGCAGCATGTTCGAAGGCGTCGACGAGCTGGAAGTGGGCATGCAGTTCCACGCCTCGGCCCCCGATGGCCAGATGCAGATCGTCACCATCCGCGACCTGGAAGGCGACGACGTCACCGTCGACGGCAACCACCCGCTGGCCGGCCAGCGCCTGAACTTCAAGGTCAAGATCGTCGACATCCGTGACGCCAGCCAGGAAGAAGTCGCCCATGGTCACGTCCATGGCGAAGGTGGTCATCACCACTGATTTTCTGCGCTACGCTCAGAGAACTGGAAAGGCGCCGTGAGGCGCCTTTTTTGGTCGGTTGCTGTTAGCATCGGCCGTGGCTGTTTCGAAAAGACCTGCAAACCTGGAGTTCGTCATGAGTGCTTTCCACGACCTTACACTCAAAGCCCTGGATGGTCAGGAGCTCCCCCTGGCGCCGTTCAAGGGGCAAGTCGTGCTGGTGGTCAACGTCGCCTCCAAATGTGGCCTGACGCCTCAGTACGCCGCGCTGGAAAACCTCCACCAGCAATTCAAGGACCGGGGCTTCAGCGTGCTGGGCCTGCCCTGCAACCAGTTCGCCGGGCAGGAACCGGGGACCGAGCAGGAGATCCAGGACTTCTGCAGCCTCAACTATGGCGTCACCTTTCCGTTGTCCAGCAAGCTGGAAGTGAACGGTCATGACCGTCATCAGTTGTACCGCCTGCTGGCGGGCGAGGGCGCCGAGTTTCCCGGCGACATCACCTGGAACTTCGAGAAGTTCCTGCTCGGCAAGGACGGTCGCGTCCTGGCCCGTTTCTCGCCACGCACGGCGCCGGATGACCCTGCCGTGATCCAGGCGATCGAGAAAGCGCTGGGCTGAAGGCCCGGCAGTGAACCCTGTGGCGAGGGGATAAATCCCCTCGCCACAGGTTTGCACTCGATCCACTCAGCCCCTTTTGATCCTTAATCATTCAAATCAATAGTGCTACCCAGTCCTCGCCAAGCTCCATATTATCGTCGTCATATCCGACCTGTGACTTCGTCCTTGGAGTGCCTCATGCCTGCAACAGCCCTGTTCAAACCCTTCCAGCTTGGCGCGTTCGAGCTGCCGACCCGCGTGGTGATGGCGCCGATGACCCGTTCCTTCTCGCCGGGCGGGGTGCCGAATGCCAAGGTGGTCGAGTACTACCGCCGCCGCGCTGCCGCCGGTGTCGGCCTGATCATCACCGAAGGCACCACGGTCGGCCACAAGGCTTCCAACGGTTATCCGAACGTGCCGCATTTCTACGGTGACGCCGCGCTGGCCGGTTGGAAGCAGGTGGTCGACGCGGTCCATGCCGAAGGCGGCAAGATCGTCCCGCAGTTGTGGCACGTGGGCAGTGTGCGCCGCATCGGCACCGAACCGGATGCCAGCGTGCCGGGCTATGGTCCGAGCGAAAAGCTCAAGGACGGCCAGGTGGTGGTCCACGGCATGACCCAGGCGGACATCGACGAGGTCATCGCTGCGTTCGCCCAGGCGGCGAAGGACGCCCAGGCCATCGGCATGGACGGCGTGGAGATCCATGGCGCCCACGGCTACCTGGTGGACCAGTTCTTCTGGGAAGGCAGCAACCAGCGCACCGACGGCTACGGTGGCAGCCTGGCCAACCGTTCGCGCTTCGCGATCGAGCTGATCCGGGCCGTGCGCGCGGCGGTGGGCGAGGGCTTCCCGATCATCTTCCGTTTCTCCCAGTGGAAACAGCAGGACTACACGGCGCGCCTGGTACAGACCCCTGAAGCCTTGGGTGAATTCCTCCAGCCCCTGTCCGACGCTGGCGTGGATATCTTTCACTGCTCGACACGTCGTTTCTGGGAGCCGGAGTTCGACGGCTCCGAGCTGAACCTGGCGGGTTGGACCCGCAAGTTGACCGGCAAGCCGACCATCACTGTCGGCAGTGTCGGCCTGGACGGCGAGTTCCTGCAGTTCATGGTCAACACCGACAAGGTCGCGCAGCCGGCCAGTCTGGAGAAACTCCTGGAACGTCTGAACAATGATGAGTTCGATCTGGTGGCGGTAGGGCGTGCACTGCTGGTGGATCCGGACTGGGCGCAGAAAGTGCGCGAAGGCCGGGAGCAGGAAATCTTGCCGTTCAGTCGCGATGCGTTGATGACGCTGGTCTAAGCGGCGCCTTCTAGGGCCTCATCGCGGGCAAGCCTTGCTCCCACAGGATTATCAGCTGTTCACAAATAATGTGTTCACTGAAGATCCATGTGGGAGCAAGGCTTGCCCGCGATGCTTTTCAGCGTGGCGACACGACTTGGGGCAATGGCAATTCGGTCTGACAAACCCCCCGCAACTGCGCCTCGAACTGCTCGATCACCGCCGCCCAGCCCTGGCGACTGGCATGCTGGCGCGCATTGAGCCGCACGCAACGCAAGTTCTCCCGGGCCTCCAGCAGCCAACAAGCGGCGTCGCAGAAGGCCTCTTCATCCCCTGGCATCGCCAACACGCCGTTATAGCCATGACGAATGTGCTGGGCCGCCGCGGCCTGGTCATAGGCCACCACGCCCAGCCCCGACGCCAGTGCCTCCAGCACGACATTACCGAAGGTTTCGGTCAGGCTTGGAAAGACGAACATGTCCCCGCAGGCATAGTGCCTGGCCAGGGCTTCGCCACGTTGCGAGCCACAGAAAATCGCCTCGGGCAGTGCCTGTTCCAGTTCGGCGCGCTGCGGGCCGTCGCCGATCACCACCAGCTTCATCCGCCGCTCCGGGAATGTGCTGCGCAGCCTGTCGAAACTGCGCTTGAGCAACCCGAGGTTCTTCTCCGGTGCCAAGCGCCCGACTTGCATCACTGCGATGTCGTCATCACCCAGGCCCCAGGCCTCGCGCAGGCTGGCCGAGCGTTTTATCGGGTGAAACAGCTGGCTGTCCACGCCCCGCGACAACAGCGCAACGCGTTCGAAATGCCGCCGCTCCAGCTCCAGGCGCTGGCTGAGGCTGGGCACCAGGGTCAGGTTGGAGCGGTTGTGAAACCAGCGCAGGTAGTGCGTGAGCACACGGCTCAACAGCCCGAGCCCGTATTGCTGGGTGTACTGCTGGAAGTTGGTGTGGAAACCGCTGACCACGGCGATGCCCAGGCGCCGTGCCGCGCGCAACGCTGACAGGCCCAGCGGGCCTTCCGTGGCGATGTACAGCACATCGGGACGGTGGCGTTTCCAGCGCCGCAGCAGCTTGTGCATCGAAGACTGGCCCCACTGCAGGCCCGGGTACCCCGGTAGCGGCCAGCCCCGGCACAGCAGCAACCGCTCGTCACTGGCCTGGCGCTGGTCATCGACCTGGCGCGGCCGGATCAGCTCGACCCGGTGCCCTCGCGCACGCAGGCCGTCGTACAGGCGGCCCAGGGTATTGGCGACACCGTTGATTTCCGGCGGGAAGGTTTCAGTGATGAGGGTGATGTGCAGGTGTGTGGTCATGACCCCAGTGTCGACCGGGGCCATGTCGTCATTGTGACGCCAGGATGATGGATTCGTGACGCTGGGTGGCCGCCGTTGGCTACACCGCCCGGCCCTGGCGCGCCAAGGCGGTCTCGGCGCCTTGCTCGCGGACCCAGAACAACGTGGCCCCGGCCACGGCCGCCGGCATCATCAGGATGTTGACCAGCGGGATCAGCAACGCCAGGTAGACGCTGCCGCCAAAGCCCAGGCTCTGCCAGCGCTTTTCCCGCAGCCAGGCGAGCATTTCGTTCCAGCCCAGCTTGTGGTTGTCCGCCGGGTAGTCGATGTACTGGATCGCCATCATCCACACCCCGAACAGCAGCCACAGCGGCGCCGCCACCAGGTTGACCACCGGAATGAAGGACAGCACGAACAGCCCCAGGGCGCGGGGCAGGAAATAGCCGAGCTTGCGCGCTTCCCGGGCGAGCGTGCGGGGGACCATCGCGATCAGCTCGCCCCAGCTGAAGGCCGGGAAGTCGTCGGTGCCGCGAACCACCACCTCGACCTTCTCCGCGAGGAAACCGTTGAAGGGCGCGGCGATGATGTTGGCGAGCAGGGTAAAGGTGAAGAACACCATCAGCACCACCAGCACCACGAACAACGGCCAGAGGATGTAGCTGAGGAAGCCCAGCCAGTCCGGCAGCGAAGGCATCAGCGTGTCGACCCACAGGCTGAACTGATGGCCGGCCAGGTAGATCAGCCCGACGAACAGCACCAGGTTGATGGCCAGTGGCAGCAGGACGAACAGGCGCAGGCCCGGGCTCAAGACCAGCTTGAGACCTTCTTGCAGGTATTGCGGGCCGGACAGGACGGGGGCGCGCATGGGAAGCTCCGAACGAAGTTGATCGCGCCGACCTTACCGGCTTTGGCGGACATGGGAAAGCGGCGACATGGCGTGTAACAACGTTTCACGCCACAACCCCTGCTATCGGAGCGACGATTGCGGATAGAGCTCACCTATGAGCTGGATTGTTAAACCGTATTTCCTTAATCTTCGCTCCCTCGATACGCTGCACCCATTCTTTTTCAGGACCGTCGAACCCAAGCCTTCCCCAAGTGCGTCAACGGTCTTTTTTATTCACGCCGCTCACCCGGCGTTCCGGGCCGCAGGGTCCGGTCAACAGGAGCAGGTCATGTCAGAAGTCCGTCATTCGCGAGTGATTATCCTCGGTTCCGGCCCTGCCGGTTACAGCGCCGCCGTCTACGCGGCCCGTGCCAACCTCAAGCCATTGCTGATCACCGGCATGCAGGCCGGCGGTCAACTGACCACCACCACCGAGGTCGACAACTGGCCGGGCGACGTCCACGGCCTGACCGGCCCGGCGCTGATGGAGCGCATGAAGGAACACGCCGAGCGCTTCGAAACCGAGATCGTTTTCGACCACATCAATGCCGTGGATTTCGCCGCCAAGCCGTACACCCTGACCGGTGACAGCGCGACCTACACCTGCGATGCCCTGATCATCGCCACCGGTGCCAGCGCCCGCTACCTGGGCCTGCCGTCGGAAGAAACCTTCATGGGCAAGGGCGTCTCCGCCTGCGCCACCTGCGACGGCTTCTTCTACCGCAACAAGCCCGTGGCCGTGGTCGGCGGCGGCAACACCGCTGTCGAGGAAGCCTTGTACCTGGCCAACATCGCCAGCACGGTGACCCTGATCCACCGTCGTGAAACCTTCCGCGCCGAGAAGATCCTGATCGACAAGCTCAACGCCCGCGTTGCCGAAGGCAAGATCATCCTCAAGCTCAACGCGACCCTGGACGAAGTACTGGGCGACAACATGGGCGTGACCGGTGCACGCCTGAAGAACAACGACGGCAGCTTCGACGAAATCAAGGTCGACGGCGTGTTCATCGCCATCGGCCACACCCCGAACACTTCGCTGTTCGAAGGCCAGTTGGAGCTCAAGGACGGTTACCTGGTGGTCAAGGGCGGCCGCGACGGCAACGCCACCGCCACCAGCGTCGAAGGCATCTTCGCCGCCGGTGACGTGGCCGACCACGTCTACCGCCAGGCCATCACCTCGGCCGGCGCCGGTTGCATGGCGGCCCTGGACACCGAGCGTTACCTGGACGGCCTGCAGAACGCTTCGTTCTGATTCATCGGGCAATGAAAAAACCGGCTTCGGCCGGTTTTTTATTGCCTGGATTCTGTCGGTGATCCCTGTGGGAGCGAGCCTGCTCGCGATGGCTGTGTATCAGTCAACATCGAGGCTGGCTGAGCTGGCGCTATCGCGAGCAAGCTCGCTCCCACAGGTTTTTTTGTGTGGTTAGACGCCGTGCATTTCAGGCCAGCTTCGCCAGGCACGCCTCCAGGATGTCCAGCCCCTCTTCCAGCATTGCTGGCTCGATCGTCAGCGGCGCCAGCAGCCGGATGATGTGCCGCGATTTGCCGCTGGGCATCAGCAGCAAGCCCGATTCCCGCGCAAGGGCCAGCAATTGGGTCAGCTGCGCCGGTGCCGGGGAGCCGTCGGCGTGGGCCAGTTCGAGGCCGCGCATGGCGCCGACCCCGGTCAGGCGGCCCAGGTAGGGCGTCAGCCCACGACGGCGCCAGGTTTCGTAGCGGCTGACGATCGCGGCTTCCTGTTGCGTGCCCCAGGTGTGCAGGTGGGCATCGGTCATTTCGTCCAGGGTCGCCAGCGCGGCGGCGCAGGCGATGGGGTTGCCCGAGTAAGTGCCACCCAACCCGCCCTTGGGCAGGTTGTCCAGCAACGCCTTGCGCCCCACCACGGCCCCCAGCGGTACGCCGCCGGCGATGCTCTTGCCCAGCAGGATCAGGTCCGGCTCGATGCCCAGGCGCGAGAATGCGAAGCGCTGGCCGGTGCGACCGAAGCCGGACTGGATTTCATCGACGATCAGCACGATCCCCCGGTCATCGCAGAACTTGCGCAGGGCCTGGGCGAAGGGCACATCCAAGGCCAGGAAGCCGGCTTCGCCCTGCACCGGTTCGATGATGAAACAGGCCACGTCGTTCACGTCGATCTCGACGCTGAACAGCAGCTCCATGGCCTTGAGGGCCTGGGCGCACGTGACGTCGTTGTCCGGGCTTGGATACGGCAGGTGGTAGACCGGGCCGGGCAGGACGCCGATCTTCTGTTTGTAAGGCGCGACCTTGCCATTGAGGTTGAGCGTGGCCAGGGTGCGGCCATGGAAAGCACCGTCAAACGCAACGACGGCGGTGCGGCCGGTGGCGCCGCGTACGATTTTCAAGGCGTTTTCCGCCGCTTCGGCACCGCTGTTGGTGAGCATGCCGCTGACCGCGTAGTCCACCGGCATGAACGCCGCCAGGCGCTCCATCAGCTCGATGTACGGCGCGTGAGGGGCGGCATTGAACGCATAGTGGGTCAGCCGGGTCGCCTGGGTGCGAATTGCCTCGACGATGGGCGGGTGGCAATGGCCGAGGTTCAACACGCCGATGCCGCCGACGAAATCGATGTAGCGCTTGCCCTCGGTGTCCCAGACTTCGGCGTTCCTGCCGTGGCTGAGGCTGACGGGGTGCACGATGGAAATCGATTGGCTGATGGTTTCGCTGCTCATGAATGACCGCTCGCAAGGGAAGAAGGCGTGCGTTATTCAAGCGGTGAGCGAAGGGACCCGGCAAACGAAATAAAGTCGCCGGGTCAATCTTAAAAGTCGGGATGTGGATAAGTGCCTGGCGTTTTTGAGTTCCTGTGGCGAGGGGATTTATACCCGTTGGGCTGCGCAGCAGCCCTGAAATCTGATACTCGGTGTGTCAGACAGATTGAGTCATTGGCTGATGGGGCTGCTGCACAGCCCAGCGGGGATAAATCCCCTCGCCACAAACGTGGACCTGTCACCGAGGGAAGGCTTTGGCTCAGCGCCGTTGCAGCGGCGGCGCCTCGAACGTCACGCCGGCCAAGCCATGGGCCATCAGCGCGCGGATGTTGCCGTGATCGCTGCCTTCGGGGGTGGCCAGCACCGAACGGTAATGCTCGCCGAACGCCAGCAAGGCTTCTTCGTCGCTCAAGCCTTCGAGCAGCGCCAGGCCGAGGGTCTTGCAGGAGCCTTCGTTCTGCCCGGCGGCGTTGGTCACGCCGCCATTGGTGAAGGCCCGGGGTTGGTAGTCGTAGCCGTCGGCGATGAAGGCCAGGGTGTCGGCGAAGAGGTGTTCACCGCTCATGAGGCGGGTGCGCAGGGTGGCGAGATCAGGCATCGGGTTTTCCTTTGGCGAACGCCGCTTGTTGTTCGGCGCTGGCTTCTTTCTGGTATTGGGCCTTCCACTCGGCATAGGGCATGCCGTAGATCACTTCGCGGGCTTCATCGAGGCTGACCTCGATCTGGCGTTCGTCGGCAGCGGCCTTGTACCACTTGGACAGGCAGTTGCGGCAGAAGCCGGACAGGTTCATCAGGTCGATGTTCTGCACATCCTTGCGGCTGTCCAGGTGGGCTACCAGCCGGCGGAAAGCGGCGGCTTCGAGTTCGAGGCGTTGTTGCTCGTTCATGGTGGTCTCTGCAAGACAGCTTCAAGGGGCAAGCTTCAAGCTGCAAGTTGATTGGCGGTTTTCATTCAGGCTTGAAGCTTACAGATTGAGGCCTGTAGCGGCTACGCAGTAGCCCGGCTCGCCGCCAGTGTGATCGACACCGATTCGGCGAAGCGCAAGGCGTGGGGCTTGTCGACTTCGACTTCGGCGTACAGCACCGACTCGTTGGCCATGATCAGGTCCAGCAGCTCCTGGGTCAGGCGTTCGAGCAGGGCGAAACGGTTGCCTTCCACATGGGCGATGACGGCCTTGGTGATGGTGCGGTAGTTCAGCGCGTGTTCGATGTCGTTGTCGCGCACCGCATCCTGGGCGGCGTAGAGGATGGTCAGGTTGATCAACACATCCTGCTTGTTGAGGATTTCGTCCTCGTTGATGCCGATGAAGGTGCGCAGGCGCAGGTCCTTGACCTTGATGCGTGCCATGGCTGGCTGAAGTTGTGACATTTAGTTGCTCCGTCGAATCAATTGCAGAAACTCATGAAGGCCCACGGCGGGCATCCCTCGGCTATTTGACGTGCCGTCCGCCATTGACGGTCAGGGTCGTACCGGTGACATACGGGTTGTCCAGCAGGTAGCGCAGGCTCTGGTAGACCACTTCGCTGCCGGGCTCGATGCCCAGTGCGGACTTGGCCAGTGCCTTGGCTCGATAGGCCGCGTCGTCTTCGGGATTGAACATTAGCAGGGCCGGGGCGATACCGTTGACCTTGACGGCCGGGGCGTACTTCGCCGCGAACGACAGGGTCAGGCTTTCGAGGCCGGCCTTGGTGGCGCAGTAGGCGATGTGCCGGCTGCTGCCCTTGCGCGTCACGTCATCGCTGATGTGCACGATATCCGCCGGGATGGACCGTTGCAGCAGCCCGGCGCAATGCAGGTTGATCAGGTACGGCGCCAGCATGTGCACGCCGAACATGGCGCCGAACACCCGGGCTTCGTTGCCCGGGTCTTCGGCCAGCCACGCCGAGGCGTTGTGCACGATGGCCCGCAAGCGATCGGTGTGCTGCCCCAGGTGTTCGATAAAAGACATGATCCCGGCTTCGCTGGAGAAGTCGGCAAACAGCACGGTCGCGCCCAGGTCCCGCAGCACTTGCACCCCCGGGCGTTCGGTGCGATAGGTCGCGATCACTGGCTGGCCGTCTTCCAGCAAGCGTCGGGCGCAGTGCAGGCCGACGCGTTGGGCGGCGCCGGTGATCAGGATCGGAGCGGTGGCGCTGGGCATAGGGGGCTCGGTTCGCGGCTGGAGTAAAAACTATAACAGCGACGGGGGGCGTCTCCTATGTGGAGGGGCGATATTCCAGATCGCGCACAAAACAACAAAATCGCGCAATGACCGATGTTTGCTCTTGTCATGACGACCGGGGGGAGGAGTACACTGGGATCCAATTTGCCAGCCGGGCGGTCTGCCAAAATGAGCGCAATTGTCGAGAATAACGCTATTTTCGGGGCCTCCAGTGCCTTGACGCGCGAAGACTTGTTTCCGATTCGTGAAGTCGCACGCCTGACCGGCGTGAACCCCGTGACGCTGCGCGCCTGGGAGCGTCGCTACGGCCTGATCCAGCCCACCCGGACCGAAAGCGGACACCGCTTGTATTCATTGGGCGACATCGAAAAGGTCCGCAGCATCCTGGCCTGGATCGAGCGCGGCGTGGCGGTGAGCAAGGTCGGCAAGATCCTGGCGAAAACCGAGTCGCTGCAGCCGGTCTCCGCGTTGATCCCTTCCGACCTGGTCAGGGCCGACTACGCCCAGTGGCAGCAGCAGGTGGCGGACGCAGTGGGCAATTTCGACGACGTGGAACTGGATCGCGTCTACGGCCAGGTCTTTTCCACCTATGCCGCGCCCATCGTCTTCCAGGACATCCTGATGCCGCTCTGGCGCCAACTGCTGCAACGCCAGCAGGTGTTCGGGCAAACCAGCGAGTGGGTGTTCCTCGATGGTTTCCTGCGATCGCGCATCATCCAGCGCTTGCTGCTCAAGCGCGAGGGCGTGTCGCGACGGGTGCTGGTCTGCGCCATCGCCGGCCAGTGTCGCGAGCTGGAGCTGCTGGTCACCGCGCTGTTCCTGTCCAAGGCGGATGTAGGCGTGCGGGTGCTGGCGACGGGCGTGCCTTTCGATGAACTGACCCTGGTGTGCCAGAAGATCCAGCCGCTGGCGCTGGTGCTGGTCTCCCACCACGCGCCCGTCCCCGAATTGCCCAAGCGCCTGGGCAAGTTGGCCATGAGCCTGGATTGTCCGCTGTTGCTGGCCGGCGATGCCTCCGACCTGGCGCAGGACGCCCTGGCCGGTTCATCGATCGGCTGCCTGGGAAATGAAGGAACGGTGATGCGCCAGCGCCTGCGTCAATTCCTGGCAGGCAACCTGGACACCTGATCAGAGATGCAGGGTGGGGTGGGTCAGGCGATGTTGCTGCAGGATGTACTGGCGCAGGCGTTCGGTCTCGTCCTGGTCATCCTGGTTCAGGTGGTAGGCGTACAGGCCTCGATCGGTTTCCCGCTCGAAAGTGCCTCGCAATGAAATCCGCTCGTAGCCGGAGGGGCTGAACCACAAGGCGAATTGCTTGAGTGGCTTGGTACGACTGCGATTTTCCAGCAGGACGCCTTTGCAGGACACCTCGTGCACCCAGAGCGAACCCGGTTGGCCCTTGATGTTCTCCAGCGCTACGGGCTCTTCGAGGGTCAGGCGCCAGGGCCGTATCTTCGGACCGTCTTCGTAGATGCTCGGTACGCCGAGGCGCAGGTGCATTGCGTGGAATTCGTCTTCCACCAGGTGCAGGGGGAAGGTCATCTGCTGGTTTTCGAAGTTGGCTTGCAGCGTTACCTGCTCGTTCGCGGCCAGGCGCGTCAACAGGTCACGGATCTGCGACCCGCCGTTTACCAGCAAGCTCGACGTGACATCCCGCTCATTCAGCTGCGGGTTGTGCTGCATGGTCCGGATGAAGTCCAGCTCATCCTGCGTCAGTAGGGCGTCGCGCGGCATGATCGGCTCGCAGGGGTGATTTGCATTTTCACTGGTGATTGTAGTGACTGACCGTTAATTCGCTATTTGGTTTGCACCGTTCGTCGCCTCGAGGCGAGCGATGGTTGCCCGCGCCTCGGCCAGTTCCTTCTCCAACAGGGCGGTGCGCTGCTGGGCCTTGACCTGGGCCGTGACGTCCTTTTGCACACCGACGAAATAAGTGCGCCCGTCGGCTTCGTTTTTCACCGTGGACAGCGACAACTCATTCCAGAACGGCGTGCCGTCCTTGCGGTAGTTGCGCAGCACCTCGCGGCAGGCGCCGCCTTCCTTCAAGGCTTGGCGAATGCTCTGCAGGGAGGGCTGGTCGCGATCGCCCGACTGGAGGAAACGACAATCCTGGTAGAGGACTTCCTCGCGGCTGTAGCCGGTCAGTTTTTCGAAGGCCGGGTTCACGTAGATCAGGATATTGTCCTCGTCACCTTCTTTTTCGGCGATGACAATCCCGTCGTTTGTCGCGTTGATGACCAGTTGCATCAAATGAGCGTTGATCATGGTACAGCCCCCGTTGGAACATCCTTGTTTAGAGCAAGCATTCTAGAAGATTTGGACAGGCTGTCTACTGGCCATCACCCATGGTTGAGAGCGATTCGCAACGCAGCCGGCGCAGCTGTTACTATCCCTGGCTCTTTTGTTCAGGCTCAGGATCAGATTGATGAAAGTCGCCATTCTTTCCGGCTCGGTCTATGGTACCGCCGAAGAAGTCGCCCGGCACGCCGCCAAACTGCTCGAAGCGGCGGGTTTCGAGGCGTGGCACAACCCGCGTGCGACCCTGGCGGAGCTCCAGGCCTTCGGCCCGCAGGCGATGCTGGGGGTGACCTCGACGACAGGCATGGGTGAGTTGCCGGATAACTTGATGCCGTTGTACTCGACCCTGCGCGACCAACTGCCGGCATTCCTTCGCGGGTTGCCCGGTGCGGTGATCGGCTTGGGCGATGCCAGCTACGGGGATACCTTCTGCGCAGGCGGCGAGCAGATGAGCGAGCTATTCGCCGAGCTGGGCGTGCGTGAGGTGCTGCCCATGCTGCGCCTGGACGCCAGCGAGAGTGTCACGCCGGAAAGCGACGCCGAGCCATGGATAGAAACGCTGATCGAGGCGTTGCGTGCGTGACGCCCCCCGGCTGACTCGCTTGGCCAGTAAGCTGGCTGCCAATGCAACTAGTGGCCTGTGTGGCTAATTCGTATACTCAACTTCGGCGCCAGAATTTGCCTCGCTGCGTTGCCATTCCTCGCCGTAGCTGGCTACGACTCGTCATGGCGCCTTGCGCGGCAAACCCTGGCACTCGAATTTGAGTACCCGAATTAACCGTACAGGCCACTAGCACCCTGGAAATAGCTGGCTAGACTGATTTTCTTGCGTATGAAGTTTTGCCAAGTGCGATTCACATAATAAGAAAATGCAGGGAGTCAGAGCCATGAGCGTTGCACCCGTCGAAACGACACTCGGCATCAAGGAACAGGTCAGTGCGGCTGAATGGCAAACCCGGGTGGACCTTGCCGCCTGTTATCGCCTGGTGGCGATGCATGGCTGGGATGACCTGATCTTCACCCATATTTCCGCGAAGGTTCCCGGCACCGAGGATTTCCTGATCAACCCGTACGGGCTGATGTTCCATGAAATCACCGCCTCCAGCCTGGTCAAGGTCGACCAGGCCGGTAACAAGTTGATGGACAGCCCCTATGACATCAACCCCGCCGGCTACACCATCCACAGCGCCGTGCACGAGGTGCGCCACGACGTGACGTGCGTGCTGCATACCCATACCGCCGCTGGCGTGGCGGTATCGGCACAGAGGCAGGGGGTGCTGCCGATCAGCCAGCAGTCGCTGTTCGTGTTGTCGAGCCTGGCCTATCACGCCTACGAAGGCGTGGCCTTGAACCACGAAGAGAAGGCGCGCTTGCAGGCGGACCTGGGCGACAACAATTTCCTGATATTGCACAACCATGGCTTGCTGACCTGCGGCGGCACCATCGCCGACACGTTCCTGATGATGTTCATTTTCCAGCGCGCCTGTGACATCCAGGTCCTGGCGCAGAACGGCGGCGCCGAACTGATCGGCATCGAACCACAGATCCTGGCTGGCGCCCGGGCGATGGTCGCCGGGGTGACGAAGAGTGCCCAGGGCATGGGCGGCGCGCTTGCCTGGCCGGCGTTGTTGCGCAAGCTCGATCAACAAGACAGCGGGTACAAGCACTGATGCCCCTGGCCCAGATTCCCCTGCGTATCTGGCGCCAGCGCAGCCAGATCTTCATGTTCCGTGGCCATGCCATTCGTTATTGGGTGGCGGGGCAGGGCGAGCCGCTGCTGCTGATCCACGGTTTCCCCACCGCCAGTTGGGACTGGCATTACCTATGGCAACCGTTGGCACAGCGCTACCGGGTGATTGCCTGCGACATGCTCGGGTTCGGCGACTCCGCCAAGCCGACGGATCATGCCTACAGCCTGCTGGAGCAGGCCGACCTGCAACAGGCCTTGCTGGCGCACCTGGGTGTGCGGGAAGGGGTTCACGTGCTGGCCCACGATTACGGTGACAGCGTGGCCCAGGAACTCATCGCCCGGCACTATGAAGCGCGCATTCACGTCGCCAGTTGTGTCTTTCTCAATGGTGGCCTGTTCCCGGAAACCCATCGACCGGTGTTGGCCCAGAAGCTGCTGCTCAGCCCGCTGGGCTGGCTGCTGGGACGGGCGTTTTCGCGGCAGAGCCTGGTGAAGAGTTTCCGGCAGATCTTCGGCCCCCGCACCGGCCCCACCGAAAGCGTGTTGGATGATTTCTGGAGCCTGATAGAGGCTCATCATGGTCCGCGGATCATGCACAAGCTCATTGCCTATATCCCTGAGCGGCGGGTGCAGCGTGATCGCTGGGTGCAGGCGATGCAGCGCGGCGGCGTGCCCATGCGGGTGATCGACGGGGCGCTTGATCCGATTTCCGGGGAGCACATGGTGGCGCGTTATGAGGCGTTGATTCCCAATCCGGATACGGTGCTGCTGCCTGAGATTGGTCACTATCCGCATACTGAGGCGCCGGTGCAGGTGCTCACGCATTACCTGGCGTTTCGGGAGAAAATTGGGGTGAGGTATTGGCGGGTGGCTTGTTCTTGAGTGGGTGGCTTGGTGGGGTGGGTATTGGGGACATATCCGTTGTTGTGGTAGTGGCGGCTGGCTGTTCCGCCCTTACGGCGGGTTACTTTTGGCAGACGCCCCAAAAGTAACCAAAAGGTCTTCGCCCGGTATGACTCACCCACATGGGTTACAAATCAGTTCACGCACATAGGTAACAGTTTTTAAC
>NZ_JAUQOP010000067.1 GCF_030580855.1 Pseudomonas citrullilanati
GACGCCCTCATCCAGCAGCGAGACGATAATCGCCGCCGTGCAAAGCAGGCGCAGTTGGCTCAAGTGCTGGAGACCTATCAAGCGCTGGACGTTGCGCTGAGGAGCCTGATCAAAGCAACGGACAAACGCATTGCCGAGCAATCTCGTCAGGTCGACTCAGAACTGCTTGAGCGGCTGCGTGCCGTAAAGGGCTTGGGGCCTGTAACGATTGCCAGCCTGTTTTGCTATCTGCCTGAATTGGGCGACCTCAACCGCGCGCAGGTGGCTGCGTTGGCTGGGGTGGCGCCGTTCAATAATGACAGCGGCGTGAAAACCGGCAAACGCCATATCTACGGTGGGCGCAGAAGATTGCGCCGCGCAGCCTATATGTGTGCGTTGGTGATGGTCCGCTACAACGCTGATTTCAAAGCCCGCTATGCCAGGCTGCGCGCCAAGGGCAAGTGCGCAAAAGTGGCCCTGGTGGCGTGTATGCGGGTATTGCTGGTCCGGCTCAACGCGATGGTGCGCGACGGCACGCCGTGGCGGGATCAAACCGCTTGAGGCCCCGGAGGGGGCCATCTGAGGCCGCGATAGCACCCAAAAGACGACCGCGGGTCGGGTGGGGGTGAAAGACAGTTGGCTCCCACAGTCAACCGAGTTCTTGTAGAAGGAATGGGGTTGGGTGTGGGAGCGAGCCTGCTCGCGAAGGCGGCTGCACATCCAGAATACTGCAAGCTGATCCACCGCTGTCGCGGGCAAGCCTTGCTCCCACAGAAGCCCGCCTGTGTATCGGGGGCAAACACAAGGTGCGATTTCCCCCTCCCTACGCTAACCTGCGGCCATGTTTTACGAGGTCGACTATGCACATTCATATTCTCGGTATCTGCGGCACTTTCATGGGTTCGATGGCGGTGCTGGCCAAGGAGCTGGGTCATCGCGTGACCGGTTCCGACGCCAACGTCTACCCGCCGATGAGCACGCAACTGGAGGCCCAGGGCATTGAGCTGACCCAGGGCTACGACCCGGCGCAGCTGGATCCGGCGCCGGACCTGGTGGTCATCGGCAACGCCATGTCCCGGGGCAACCCGGCGGTGGAATACGTGCTCAACAAGGGCCTGCCGTACGTGTCCGGGCCGCAGTGGCTGGCCGATCACGTGTTGCAGGGCCGTTGGGTCCTGGCCGTGGCCGGCACCCATGGCAAGACCACCACCAGCAGCATGCTTGCCTGGGTGCTGGAACACGCGGGCATGAGCCCGGGCTTCCTGATTGGCGGCGTGCCCCAGAATTTCTCGGTATCGGCGCGCCTGGGCGGCACGCCGTTCTTCGTGATCGAGGCCGACGAGTACGACAGCGCGTTTTTCGACAAGCGCTCGAAGTTCGTCCATTACCGCCCGCGCACTGCGATTCTCAATAACCTTGAGTTCGACCATGCGGACATCTTCCCTGACCTGGCGGCCATCGAGCGGCAGTTCCATCACCTGGTGCGCACCATTCCGAGTGAAGGCCTGGTCATTCACCCGACCACCGAACCGGCCTTGCAGCGGGTCATCGAAATGGGCTGCTGGACCCCGGTGCAGACCACCGGCGCGGGTGGGCAGTGGCAAGTCAAGCTGCTCAAGGATGACGGTTCGCAGTTCGAGGTCATGTTCGACGGCCAGTCCCAAGGCAGTGTGGAATGGGAGCTGACCGGCCAGCACAACGTTGCCAACGCCTTGGCGACCCTGGCGGCGGCCCGGCATGTGGGCGTGGTGCCGGCCATGGGCATCGCCGCGCTGAGCGCGTTCAAGAGCGTCAAGCGGCGCATGGAGAAAGTCGCCGAGGTGCGCGGCATTACCATCTACGACGACTTCGCCCATCACCCGACTGCCATCGCCACCACCCTCGACGGTTTGCGCAAGCGCATTGGCGATGCGCCGTTGATCGCGATCATCGAACCGCGTTCCAATTCCATGAAGCTGGGCGCCCACCGCGACGGCCTGCCGGAAAGCGTGGTCGATGCCGACCAGGTGATCTGGTACGCGCCGGCCAACCTCGGCTGGGACCTGGGCGCCACCGCCGCGTTGTGCACGGTGCCGTCGATCGTCAGCGATTCATTGGAAGGCATCATCGAGCGCGTGAAGAGCCAGGCCCAGCCCGGCACCCACGTGGTGATCATGAGCAACGGCGGCTTCGGCGGCCTGCACGGCAAACTGGCCGAGGCATTGAAATGAACGGTCCGGAGCGCATCACGCTGGCGATGACCGGCGCCTCCGGTGCCCAGTACGGCTTGCGCCTGCTCGATTGCCTGGTGCGCGAAGACCGCGAGGTGCACTTCCTTATTTCCAAGGCCGCGCAACTGGTGATGGCCACCGAAACCGACGTGACCTTGCCGCCCAAGCCCCAGATGATGCAGGCGTTCCTCACCGAATACACCGGTGCGGCGGACGGGCAGATTCGCGTGTACGGCAAGGAAGACTGGATGTCGCCCGTGGCCTCGGGCTCTGGCGCACCGGCGGCCATGGTGGTGGTGCCGTGTTCCACCGGGACGTTGTCGGCGATTGCCACCGGGGCTTGCAACAACCTGATCGAGCGGGCCGCCGACGTGACGCTCAAGGAGCGCCGGCAACTGATCCTGGTGCCGCGGGAGGCGCCGTATTCGAGCATTCACCTGGAGCACATGCTCAAGTTGTCGAACATGGGCGTGACCATCCTGCCGGCGTCGCCAGGCTTTTATCACCAGCCGCAGACCATCGACGACCTGATCGATTTCGTGGTGGCGCGCATTCTCAACCTGCTGAACATCCCCCAGGACATGCTGCCGCGCTGGGGCGAGCATCATTTGAGCAGCGATGAATAAGGTCCTGTGGGTGCTGCTGGCGCTGCAACTGGCCGGCTGCGCCACCGCCCGTACCCTCGACGCCGCCAAGCCCGGCGCGCCGGTGGTGTACGCCGGCACGCGCCTGGACCTGTATGCCCTCAACGGCGGCTGCTGCGCCAAGGATCGCTTCGGCGCCGAAGCCCCGGCCTATCCCGGCGTCGACCTGCCGGGCAGTGCGTTGCTCGACACCTTGTTGTTGCCGTTGTCGTTGTTTACCGCGATGGGGGTGGGCTTCCAAGCCACTGGCGGGCTGTAACACCACTGGGCCCAGCAATGAGGGACATCAGTGGCTCGGGGCATTTGTGGCGAGGGGATTTATCCCCGCTGGACTGCGAAGCAGTCCCCTCGATTTATCTGGCGCACCCCATGCTCAGGTTTTAGGGCCGCTTCGCGCCCCAGCGGGGATAAATCCCCTCGCCACCATGATTGCGCCTCACTTGCCCAGCTTGCGCAGCTCATCCGACTCCACCACCCGCACCCCGTCCTGTTCTTCCAGCGCCAGGCGCCACATCGCGCGGGCCAGTTGGAGGGCCTCAATGCCGTGGTATTTGCCCGGGATCAGCTTCGACAACGGCCCGGCCAATTGCTCGGCCAGGCGCGGCTCGACGCGGTCGCCCAGCAGCAGGGAAGGCCGGCAAAGGGTCAGTTGCGGCCAGTCCTGGGCCTTGAGGGCTGCTTCCATTTCGCCCTTGACCCGGTTGTAGAAAATCGATGACGTGGGGTCGGCCCCCAGTGCGCTGATCGCCACCAGGTGCCGTGCGCCCAGCTCCCGGGCGCGCTTGGCGAAAGCTACGACCAGGTCCAGGTCCACCGCGCGAAAGGCTTGTTCCGAGCCGGCTTTCTTGATGGTGGTGCCGAGGCAGCAAAAGGCGATGTCGACCTGGCCGCTGAGACGCGGCAGCACGTCGGCCGGTTCCCCCACCGGGTTTTCCAGGCGCGCGTGCTCGGCCAGCGGGCGGCGCGAAGGTGCCAGCACCCGGCTGATGGTCGGCTCGTTGAGCAGCCGGTCCAGCAGGTGTTCCCCGGTCAGCCCGGTGGCACCGGCGAGCAAAACATGCTGAGGCGTCAAGTACATAGTGTTTCCCCCTTGATACGGTTCAGCTTAGTTGCTCTTTATGGCCCCGTCGTTCAATGCAGTACTTTGCAACGCTTTTCGCGCCTGCTGTTTGCGCAGCAGTTGCCAGTGGGAGAGTACGGTCCGCGGCGCCCAGATCTGCGGCTCGGAGGCTTCGAAGTTGTCCGCCTGCTCGCGCTCGGCAACGGTGGCCTTGGCCTTCTTGAAGGCCTGCTCCAAATCGTCGGTCTGGTTCAGCGCCTGGGCGAACAGGGCATCGCCGAAATAGGTGAAGTTGGCTTCCTCGGAACAGCCGAAGGACACCCGGTCGGCCCGCGAGGCGGTCATGATCAGCGTGCGGTCGTCCTTGAGCGCCGGGATGAAGCCGCCGGAGTAGCAGGCCGAGATCACCACGATCTTGTCACGGTTCTTCAGCGGCGCCAGGACCGCGGCCAGTTCGTCGGCGGGCAGGTCGGCCAACTCCATGCGGGGCTGGTCGAGCACCAGTTCATGCTCGCTGGTGCCGTGGCTGGTCAGGTAGATGAAGATCAGGTCTTCCGGGCCGCTGCGCTCGGCCAGGGTCGCGGCGGCGCGGCGCAGGCTTTCGCGGCTGGCCATGGGCCGGTCGCCGAGATGATCGCGGTGGTTCACCAGGCGGATCTGCCCGAAGGCGCCGAAACGGCTGGCGAGCATGTTGGCGACATAGTCGGATTCGCGCAGGAACACGCTCTGCTTGCCGTCGCCCCCCAGGGTCAGGCTGTACAGTTCCACCGCCGGGGTGGAGGCCGGTATCTCGGCGAGGGCGTCGTCCAGCAGGCGGCCCTGGGCCAGCAGGCCGAGTTCCAGTACATCCGGCAGCAGCCGGCCATCGGCGTCGCGTACCCGCTGGCCCTTGGCCCAGGTGCCGCTTTGCACGGTGCCGTCGGTCAGCACCAGCGTGCCGCGCCCGTGATAGCTGTCGCTGTCGAACTGGCCGACGTAGAAGCTGCCGTCGGGCAGGTTCAGGCGGCCCTGGCCGGTAAAGCGCCATTCATTGAATTGCCCGAGGTAGTGGCTGCCGTCGGCACCGATCAGCTCGCCCTTGCCGGTCAGCGCGCCGTCCTTGAACTGGCCGATCCAGACATCGCCGTCGGCGTTTTCATAGCGGCCGCGCCCGTTGAGCTGGTTGTTCCTGAACCCGCCGACATAGACGTCGCCGTCGGCGCTGTTGAACGTCCCCTTGCCCTGCAGTTGGCCATCGACGAAGTGCCCGGTGAACTGGTTGCCGCTGGCGTCGAAGCGCTGGCCCTCGCCGTTGGGCTTGCCGTTGACGAAGGGGCCCTGGTACTGGCTGCCGTCGTCGAGTTCCAGACGCCCGAGGCCCGAATAGCGGTCGGCCTTGAACTCGCCGCGGTAGGTCATGCCGTTTTCCTTCAGCGTGCCCTCGCCGTCGCGCCGACCCTGCTTGAAGCCGCCGGTGTAGCTGCTGGTGGGCGTGGTCAGGCTGCCCTGGCCGTGGAACAGGCCATGCTGGAACTGGCCGCGATAGACCTCGCCGTTGCTGCCGTGCCATTCCCCGGTGCCGTGCCACTGGCCCTTGTCGAACTGCCCGGCGTACCAGCTGCCGTTGGGGTAGTCGATGCGACCCTGGCCTTGCAACAGGCCGTCCACCAGGTCGCCACGATAGCGTCCGCCATCGGGCAGGCGGGCGTCGGGAGGCAACAGCGATTCGCCGTCGCCGCAGGCGGTGAGCAACAGGGTCAGGGTCAGGGGGACAAGTAAGCGCATAACGGGATCCAGGTCATCAGGCCGTGAGTATGCCGCAGCTATGTCCCCTGTATACAGAGAAGCGATGCGAAACAGCCTGGACGGTTTCGCAATCGCGAAGGGCTACACGAAGCAGAGCGACAGTGGCTCGGCGATGTAGGCGGGTTTTTCCGACCCCTCGATTTCCAGCGTGGCGGTGGCCTTGAGCAGCCATTGGCCGGGCTTTTTCTCGGTGACGTCCACCAGGTCGACCTTGAGCCGGACCTTGGAATCGACCTTCACCGGCTGGATGAAACGCACGCTGTCCAGCCCATAGTTGACGACCATCTTCACGCCCTCGGGCAGGACCAGGATGTCTTCCATCAGCTTGGGCATCAGCGACAACGACAGGAAACCGTGGGCGATGGTGCTGCCGAACGGGGTTTGCGCGGCCTTGACCGGGTCGACGTGGATGAACTGAAAGTCGCCAGTGGCTTCGGCGAACAGGTTGATGCGGTCCTGGTCGATGGTAAGCCATTCGGAACGTCCAAGTTCCTTGCCGACATAATCTTTGAGCGCTGCAACGGGGACGTAAGGCATTGAGACTCTCCTTGGGTTCATCGGTATTGTCTTTCTTCTTGGAACGGGGACGGGGCCCCGGAGAACCACTGTAGATCAACATGGCGCGCAAGGAAGGTCACCGACCATGCTTTTTACGAATGCCGACCCATAGCGCGGGCATGCTTATAATGCGGGCGCATTCAATGGGGACGTGTTGCAGGGGAGAGAGCGGATGTTGCTACGGGGCCTGACCTGGCTGGTGCTGTTCCAATTGCTGGGCACTGCGATCAATCATTTGTTCCTGCCGGTGTTGCCCGGGCCCATCGTGGGCCTGCTGCTGTTGTTGGGTTACCTGATCGTGCGCGGCGAAGTCAGTGAGCCGTTGAGCCTGGCCGCCGGCAGCCTGTTGCGCTACCTGCCGTTGCTGCTGGTCCCGCCGGCGGTGGGGGTGATGGTCTATGCGGGGGCCATCGCCGCCGATTTCTGGGCCATTGTCGGTGCATTGACCCTGTCGTTGATCCTGTCCGTGGCCCTGACCGGCGTGCTGATGCAGCGCCTGGCCCGGCGCCACGTCACGGCGGTGGAGGACAACGAATGATCCTCGACTGGCAAGGCGCCTGGGCCTCGGTGATCCATCATCCGCTGTTCGGCATCGGCATCACCCTGGGGGCTTATCAACTGGTGCTGGCGGCGTTCGAAAAGACTCGCTGGGTGTTCCTGCAACCGGTGCTGATGTCGATGGTGCTGCTGATCGGCGTGCTGGTCGGCTGCGGCATCGGCTACGCCGAATACCGCAAGAGCACCGAGATCCTCAGTATCCTGCTGGGCCCGGCCACGGTCGCCCTGGCGGTGCCGTTGTATCTGAACCTGCGTCGGATCCGCCAATTGTTCTGGCCGATTTTTACTACGCTGGTGATAGCCGGTGTGGTCGCCACGGGCTCGGCGGTGTTGCTGGGCTGGGTGTTCGGTGCCGACCACATGATCCTGATGACCATGGCGCCCAAGTCCGTGACCTCGCCGATCGCCATGCTGGTGGCCGAGCAGATCGGCGGCGTGGCGGCGATGGCGGCGGTGTTCGTCTTGATCACCGGCGTGCTTGGGGCGATTCTGGGGCCGAGCATCCTGAACGGCTTGAAGGTGCACAGCCCCGAGGCCCGGGGCATGGCCCTGGGGTTGGCGGCCCATGCGGTGGGCACCTCGGTGGCGTTGCAGGAAAGCGAAGAGTCCGGTGCCTTTGCGGCGCTGGCGATGAGTCTGATGGGCGTAGCCACGGCGGTGCTGCTGCCGTTGGTGGTGTCGATGACAGTCTAAGGAACTGGTTATGAGCTTGCCGCTTTTCCCGTTGAACACCGTGTTGTTCCCCGGTTGCATCCTCGATTTGCAGATTTTCGAGGCGCGTTACCTCGACATGATCGGTCGCTGCATGAAAAAAGGCGAAGGGTTCGGGGTGGTGTGCATCCTCGATGGCGAGGAAGTCGGCATGGCCCCCGACGGCTACGCGCGGGTGGGCTGTGAGGCGCTGATCACCGATTTCTCCCAGCAAGACAATGGCCTGCTGGGCATTCGCGTCAAGGGCGGCCGGCGCTTTATCGTGCACGGCAGCAGCGTCCAGCCGGATCAGCTGACGGTCGCCGACGTCGAGTGGCTGGAGGAGGAACCGGAGCAGCCCTTGCAGGATGAGGACGCCGACCTGGTGGCGTTGCTCAAGGCCCTGGCCGAACACCCGATGGTCGAGGCCCTGAACATGGGCACCGAAGCCACCGGCCAGCAATCGCTGGCCAACCAGTTGGCCTACCTGCTGCCGTTCAATGAACTGGACAAGATCGACCTGCTGCAACTCGATGATCCGCAGCAACGCCTGGACGCGATCCAGGCCCTGCTCGATGAGTTGCAGGGCGAGCTGTTTGCCTGACGCGTCGAGGGGAACAGCTCAACGCAGGTCTCTGTGGGGAGCGGGCTTGCTCGCGAAAGCGGGGTGTCATCCAGCGCATGGGTCGACGGGCCGCCGCCTTCGCGGGCAAGCCCGCTCCCACAGGGGCTCCGGTGTTCATCGGCCAGTGTTCAATAGGCATACCGCAGCATTCCATGGGGCAGGTGCCGAAAGATGAAGAAGCTGAACGCGGCCGCCATCGCTGGCAGGATCAGCCACCAGATTCTCGGTGGCATGGCCGGTAGCGAGGCCTGGCGTTGGCTCAGCCACAGCACGGCGGCGCAGACGCAGGCGGCGAGCATGGCGCCGGCGATGATGTCGCTAGGCCAGTGGGCGCCGAGGTAGACCCGTGACAAGGCAATCGCCAGCGCTGGCAGGCAGCCCAGCAGCAGCCAGGTCAGGCGCAGGCGCGGCGGTTGGCCGCGACCGGCCAGGATCGCCAGCGACAGGAACAGCGCGAACGCGCCGGAGGCATGGCCGCTGGGCATGCTGTAGCTGGTCAGCGGGTCGGTGAGGATTTCCGGGCGCACGCGGGCGAAGAAGTGCTTGCTGCCAGTGTTGGCCAGGGAGGTGAGCAGCATCGTGCCACCGGCGAAGGTTGCCTGCCGCCATTGACGCGTCAGCAACAGCAGGCCGGTGAGCAGGGCGCTGAAGATCAGCATGAAGTGGAATTCGCCGATCAGCGTGAAGGTCACGGCGATTTCGTCCAGCGTCGGGCTGCGATGTTCCTGGACCAGTGTCATCAGCCCTTGGTCGAAGGCTGTGAGGTGGGGAAAACCGATGAACAGGCCGATCAGGATCGCCAGGCCCAGGCCGGCAATCAGCGCCGTGGCATGCCGGTGGCGGCGCATGCTGCTGTTGACGCTCAGCCCGATCATCACGGCGATGCTGCCGACGACCACCCCGGCCTGCGGCCAGAAACCTTCGGGCAGCGGCAGGCGGAACGCCGCCCCGGTGGCCCAGCCGGGCAGCAGGTAGGCCACGGTCCAGCCAGACGCAGCCAGCACGCTGACGGCGGCGAAGCGCGGGAACGGCATGTCGCACATCCCGGCCACCATCGGCAGCATCGGCCTCAGCGGGCCGATGAAGCGCCCGACCAGGAGGCTGGCGATGCCGTAGCGCTGGAAATAGCTTTCGGCCGCGTTCATCCATTCCGGGTGGTGCCGCAGCCCTGGCAGTCGCCGGATGTTCTGGTGGAAATGCCGGCCCAGGAAATACGACATCAGGTCCCCCAGCAATCCGCCGAGCAGCCCCAGCAGCAAGGTCTCGCCCAGGGACAGCGCGCCGCTGCCGGCCAGCACCGCGATCGCGAACAACAACACCGTGCCCGGCACGATCAGCCCGGCAATCGCCAGGCACTCCACGCAGGCGACGATGAACACCGCCACCGCCAGCCACTGCGGATTGACACTCAGCCAACTGGTGATGCTATCGAGCCATTGGCCCATAAAAACAACTCCATTGATGCATTTTTACTGTGGGAGCAAGCTCACTCCCACACGGGGTTCTGTTTTGAACACAAAACGTGTGGTCACTGAAAATCAACTGTGGGAGCGAGCTTGCTCACGATAGCGATGTGTCAGCCGACACCCATTCTGCTGATCTGGCGCCATCGCGAGCAAGCTCGCTCCCACAGTGGGGCGGTGTTGTGTTCATGACAGCAAGAAATAATCACGCCCTTCAACCTGGCCGCGCCGCAATGGGTTGCGCGTGCACCACGGCGCGTAGGCCGCATCGACGAAGCGGTAGGGCAGGTGCTCGTCCCGTCCCAGGGGGATGCCCAGGCGGGTGGTCTGGATGACGTTGACGGTCGGCACGTCGACATCCTCCACCAGCAGGCGTTCGGGGTCGAAGCGCTTGGCGTCCCATTCCGGGACTTTCAGCCCCAGGGCCTTGCACAGCAGGGTCTGGCCGGCGCAGAGCTTCTGCGGCGTGCGCGGCTGGCCACGGGCGTCGGGGTTGTTCAGCAGCATCTGCGCCAGGCTCTCCGGGCCGGAGACCGCATCGACCCACGGGTACGCGGACTTGATCAGCACGGCATTGCCCGGGCCCTGGGCGCTGAAGTTCAGCGAATCGCCGCCCCGGGCGTAGTACATATAGATGTGCCCGCCATCCAGAAACAAAGCCTTACGTTTTTCCGTGTAGCCGAGGGAGGCGTGGCTGCCTTTTTCGGCGAAGTAATACGCCTCGGTCTCGATGATCCGTGCGCTGAGCCACAGGCCGCCGACCTTGTGGCGGATGACTTTGCCCAGCAGGTCCCGGGCGAGCACCTGGGCGTCGCGATCGAAAAAGCCGTGGGGCAGGGCTGTGGGCGAGGGCGGAAGGGGTAGATCGGTCATGGCGATGGACGCAGAGAGGCCAAAGGAAGGGCGATGATAGCAATGCAAAGCTTAATCGCCACTGAACGCGCCGGTGTACCACGGCTCCCGGGGGTCTTTTTGCTCCTCCGCCGGTCACCGCTGTGAGTCCATGCTGTTAGTCGCGGGTTACGACAGCTATAATCTGCCGCTTTCCCCATCGCCAAGACCACACAGACCATGACTGAGTCCGTTCTTGACTACATGACCCGCCTGGGTCGCGCCGCTCGCGAAGCGTCGCGCATCATCGGCCGTGCCAGCACCGCGCAGAAGAACCGCGCCCTGCAGGCCGCCGCCAATGCGCTGGACGCTGCTCGCGCCGAGTTGTCCGCCGCCAACGAGCTCGACCTGGCCGCCGGCCGGGCCAATGGCCTGGAGCCGGCCATGCTCGAACGCCTGGCGCTGACGCCGGCACGCATCGACGGCATGATCGTCGGTTTGCGCCAGGTCGCGGCGTTGCCGGACCCGGTCGGCGCGATCCGCGACATGAGCTACCGGCCGTCGGGCATCCAGGTCGGCAAGATGCGCGTGCCGTTGGGCGTGGTGGGGATCATCTACGAATCGCGGCCCAACGTGACCATCGACGCGGCCAGCCTGTGCCTGAAGTCGGGTAACGCGACCATCCTGCGTGGCGGTTCCGAGGCCATCCACTCCAACCGCGCCATCGCCGCCTGCATCCAGCGCGGCCTGGCCGAGGCCGACCTGCCGGCCGCTGTCGTGCAAGTGGTGGAGACCACCGACCGCGCCGCCGTCGGCGCGCTGATCAGCATGCCCGAGTTCGTCGACGTCATCGTCCCGCGCGGTGGCAAGGGCCTGATCGAACGCATCAGCCGTGATGCCCGGGTGCCGGTGATCAAGCACCTGGACGGCATCTGCCACGTCTATGTCAGCGCCCACGCCGAGCTGCCCAAGGCCCGGCGCATCGCCTTCAATGCCAAGACTTATCGCTATGGCATCTGTGGCGCGATGGAAACCCTGCTGGTGGACCAGGCCGTGGCCGAGGCCTTCCTGCCGGCGATGGCCGCCCAGTTCCGCGAAAAAGGCGTCGAGCTGCGCGGTTGCGAGCGCACCCGGGCGATCATCGAGGCGGTGGCCGCGACCGAGGAAGACTGGGACACCGAATACCTGGCGCCGATCCTGTCGATCCGCGTGGTCGACGGGCTGGACCAGGCCATCGAGCATATCAATCGCCATGGCTCCCACCACACCGATTCCATCGTCAGCGAGCACCAGGGCGAAGCCCGGCGCTTCGTGGCGGAAGTGGACTCGGCCTCGGTGATGATCAACACACCGACTTGCTTCGCCGACGGTTTCGAATACGGATTGGGTGCCGAGATCGGCATTTCTACTGATAAGCTGCACGCCCGCGGCCCGGTAGGCCTCGAAGGCCTGACCTGCGAGAAGTACATCGTGGTGGGTGACGGCCAGTTGCGCGGACAGGAGCCGGCCTGACTTGGGCGACCTCGACCCGTCAGCCGCTGTGACGACGACCACCCCGCCCCGGCGCATCGGCATCCTGGGCGGCACGTTCGACCCGGTGCACATCGGCCATTTGCGCGGTGCGCTGGAAGTCGCCGATGCCCTGGGCCTCGATGAGCTACGCCTGACGCCCAGCGCCCGGCCGCCTCACCGGGACACGCCACGGGTCTCGGCCCAGGACCGCCTGGCGATGGTCGAATGCGCGGTGGCCGGCGTGGCGCCGTTGGTGGTGGACGCCCGCGAATTGCAGCGGGACAAGCCGTCCTACTCCATCGACACTCTGGAGCTGATGCGCGCCGAACTGGCCGCCGATGCCCAGGTTTTCCTGCTTCTGGGCTGGGACGCGTTTTGCGGCCTGCCCACTTGGCACCGCTGGGAAGAGTTGCTCCAGCATTGCCACATCCTGGTGCTGCAACGCCCGGATGCCGACAGCGAGCCGCCGGATGCCTTGCGCAACCTGCTGGCGGCGCGCTCGGTGAGCGACCCGCTGGCCCTGAAAGGGCCGAGCGGACAGATTGCATTCGTCTGGCAGACGCCGCTCGCGGTATCCGCCACCCAGATCCGTCAACTGCTGGCCAGCGGTAAGTCGGTACGTTTCCTGGTGCCCGACGCGGTCCTGGCCTACATCGATGCGCACGGGCTGTACCGTGCGTCGAACTGAAAGCGGCGCGCTTCAAGGCACGTGAATGCGTGTAGCGAAGCGCCCGAACACATGAGCAAAACGAGTTTTATATGACTGACAAAGACGTAAGCAAAGTTAAGCGCAAGGGCACGTTCAAGAGCGCCCCGCTGCCGATAGAGGCCCACGTCGGTGCCGCATTGGCCGGCGAAGAGCTGGTCAAGGTGTCCGTTGCCGCCCTGGAAGACGTCAAGGCCCAGGACATCCAGGTGATCGACGTGCGCGACAAGCAGAGCATCACCGACTTCATGATCATCGCCACCGGTACCTCCAACCGCCAGATCGGCGCGATGCTGGACAAGGTCCGCGAAGCGGTCAAGGCCCAGGGCGTCAAGCCGCTGGGTGAAGAGGGCAAGGGCGACAGCGACTGGGTCCTGCTGGACATGGACGACGTCATCGTGCACATGATGACCGCCTCGGCCCGCCAGTTCTACGACCTGGAGCGCCTGTGGGCCGGTGCCGAGCAGAGCCGTGCGGCGGATGCCCGCCACCACAGCCCGGAAAACACCCATGAGCACTTCACCAAGCTCAACAAAGACCAGCAGTAAGGGTTCGCTGTGCGACTGCGCCTGATCGCCGTCGGTTCCCGCATGCCCAAGTGGGTGGAAGAAGGCTGGCATGAATATGCCAAGCGTCTTCCCTCCGAGCTGGCGCTGGAGCTGGTGGAAATTCCGCTCAATACCCGTGGCAAGAATGCCGACGTGGCGCGCTTCATCCGCCAGGAAGGCGAAGCCATGCTGGCCAAGGTCGGGCCGAACGAGCGGATCGTCACCCTCGAAGTCCATGGCAAGCCCTGGAGCACCGAGCAACTGGCGGTGGAGCTCGATCGCTGGCGGCTCGATTCGCGCACGGTCAATTTCATGGTCGGCGGCCCGGAAGGGCTGGCGCCGGAAGTCTGTGCCCGGGCCGATCAGCGCTGGTCGTTGTCGCCGTTGACGTTGCCGCACCCGCTGGTGCGCATCCTGATCGGCGAACAGTTGTATCGTGCCTGGACAGTCCTGTCCGGGCACCCTTACCACAAGTAATCCTGCCCCATGCCTCAGCCGATCCGCATCAAGGACCACGAAAAAGACGCCCGCCTGGTGCGGGGCCGCGTCGTGTTCGGCGCCATTACGGTGGTGACGCTGATCGGGGTGCTGATCGCGCGGTTGTATTTCCTCCAGGTGATCCAGTACGAGTACCACTCGACCCTGTCGGAAAACAACCGGGTGCATGTGCAGCCGATTCCGCCGACCCGTGGGCTGATCTTCGACCGCAATGGCGTGGTGGTGGCCGATAACCGGCCCAGCTTCAGCCTGAGCATGACCCGCGAGCGTTCCGGCGACTGGCAACAGGTGCTCGACGTGATCGTCGAGGTGCTGCAACTGACGCCCGAGGACCGGGCGATCTTCGAGAAGCGCATGCGCCAGGGGCGACGGCCGTTCGAGCCGGTGCCGATCCTGTTCGAGCTGACCGAGGAACAGATCGCCCTGATCGCCGTGAACCAGTTCCGCCTGCCCGGCGTCGAGGTGGTGGCGCAACTGGTGCGGCATTATCCCCAGGGGCCGCACTTCGCCCACTCGGTCGGCTACATGGGCCGGATCAACGAGAAAGAGCTCAAGACCCTCGACCCGGTCAACTACAGCGGCACCCACCACATCGGCAAGACCGGCATCGAGCGTTTCTACGAGCCCGAGCTGCACGGCCAGGTGGGCTACGAGGAAGTCGAGACCAATGCCCGCGGCCGGGTGCTGCGGGTGCTCAAGCGCACCGACCCGATCCCCGGCAAGGACATCGTCCTGAGCCTGGACATCAAGCTGCAGGAAGCCGCCGAAGCCGCGCTGGGTGGGCGCCGGGGCGCCGTGGTGGCGCTGGACCCGAACACCGGCGAGGTCCTGGCGATGGTCAGCCAACCGAGTTTCGACCCGAACCTGTTCGTCACCGGCATCAGCTTCAAGGCCTACGCCGAGCTGCGCGATTCCATCGACCGGCCGCTGTTCAACCGGGTGCTGCGCGGCCTCTATCCGCCAGGCTCGACCATCAAGCCGGCGGTGGCGATCGCCGGTCTGGACTCCGGCGTGGTGACCGCGTCGAGCCGGGTCTACGACCCCGGCTACTACATGCTGCCCAACTACGACCACAAGTACCGCAACTGGAACCGCACCGGCGACGGCTATGTGGACCTGGAAACGGCGATCATGCGGTCCAACGACACCTACTTCTATGACCTGGCCCACAAGCTGGGGATCGACCGGCTGTCGTCCTACATGAACAAGTTCGGCATCGGGCAGAAGGTCTCCCTGGACATGTTCGAGGAGTCCCCCGGCCTGATGCCTTCGCGGGAATGGAAACGCGCCACCCGCCGCCAGGCCTGGTTCCCCGGCGAAACCCTGATCCTGGGGATCGGCCAGGGCTACATGCAGGCCACGCCTTTGCAACTGGCCCAGGCCACGGCGCTGGTGGCGAGCAAAGGCAAGTGGTATCGCCCGCACCTGGCCAAGACCATCGAGGGCCAGAAGCCGGTGGACCCGAACCCGATGCCGGACATCATCCTGCACAACCCGTCGGACTGGCAGAAGGTCAACAACGGCATGCAGCAGGTGATGCACGGCGCGCGCGGCACGGCGCGCAAGGCGGCCATCGGCTCGCCTTACCGCATCGCCGGCAAGAGTGGTACGGCCCAGGTGGTCGCGATCAAGCAGGGCGAGAAGTACGACCGCTCCAAGGTCCAGGAACGCCACCGCGACCACGCCCTGTTCGTCGGTTTCGCCCCGGCCGACAACCCGAAGATCGTCGTCGCCGTGATGGTCGAGAACGGTGAGTCGGGCTCCGGTGTCGCCGCGCCCGTGGTGCGCCAGGTGATGGACGCCTGGCTGCTGGATGAACACGGCCAGCTCAAGCCCGAGTACGCAAGCCCCATCACCGCGGAGGCTACGGCCCGTGAAGAATAATTTCGACCGCATCCTCTCCAGCGAAGATGTGATGCGCCGTCGTGCCACCCTGTTGCAGCGCATGCACATCGATGGCCCTTTGCTCATCCTGCTGCTGACCCTGGCCGCCGGCAGCCTGTTCGTGCTGTATTCGGCCAGCGGCAAGAGCTGGGACCTGCTGGCCAAGCAGGCCACCTCGTTCGGCATCGGCCTGGTGTCGATGATCGTCATCGCCCAACTGGAGCCGCGCTTCATGGCGCGCTGGGTGCCGCTGGCCTATGTGATCGGTGTCAGCCTGCTGGTGGTGGTGGACGTGATGGGCCACAACGCCATGGGCGCCACCCGCTGGATCAACATCCCCGGGGTGATCCGCTTCCAGCCCTCGGAATTCCTCAAGATCATCATGCCGGCCACCATTGCCTGGTATCTGTCCAAGCGCACCTTGCCGCCCCAGCTCAAGCACGTGTGCATCAGCCTGTTGCTGATCGGCATCCCGTTCATCCTCATCGTGCGCCAGCCGGACCTCGGCACCTCGCTGCTGATCCTGGCTGGCGGCGCCTTCGTGCTGTTCATGGGGGGGCTGCGCTGGCGCTGGATCCTCAGCGTGGTCGCCGCGGCGGTGCCGGTGTCGGTGGCGATGTGGTACTTCGTCATGCACGACTACCAGAAGCAGCGCGTGCTGACGTTCCTCGACCCGGAGAGCGATCCGCTGGGCACCGGCTGGAACATCATCCAGTCCAAGGCCGCCATCGGCTCCGGCGGGGTGTTCGGCAAGGGCTGGCTGATGGGCACCCAGTCGCACCTGGACTTCCTGCCGGAAAGCCACACCGACTTCATCATCGCGGTGATGGGCGAAGAGTTCGGCCTGGTGGGCATTTGCGTGCTGCTGCTGATCTACCTGCTGCTGATCGGCCGCGGGCTGGTGATCACCGCCCAGGCCCAGACGCTGTTCGGCAAGTTGCTGGCGGGCAGCCTGACCATGACGTTTTTTGTGTATGTTTTCGTCAACATCGGTATGGTCAGTGGCCTGTTGCCGGTGGTGGGGGTGCCGTTGCCATTCATTAGCTACGGAGGAACTTCGCTGGTGACACTACTGTCAGCGTTTGGGGTTTTGATGTCGATCCATACCCATCGCAAGTGGATCGCACAGGTTTGAATAAGGTGAAGAGTTCAATGCAAGCAATGCGTGGCTGGTCGACGCGATGTGCGCCGTGGATCGGCCTGGTCGGTTGCCTCGGCGGCATGCCGCAGGTCCTGGCGGGCGAGTACGAAGGTTCGCCGCAGGTGGCCGAGTTTGTCGGTGAGATGACGCGCGACTACGGTTTCGCCGGGGAACAGCTGATGGGGGTGTTCCGCGAGGCCGAACGCAAGCAGTCGATCCTGGACGCCATTTCCCGGCCCGCCGAGCGGGTCAAGCAGTGGAGCGAATACCGGCCGATGTTCATCACCGAGGCGCGTATCGCCCGGGGCGTGGACTTCTGGCGCCAGCACGAGGCCGCGCTGGCCCGCGCCGAGCAGGAATACGGGGTGCCGGCCCAGGTGATCGTCTCCATCATTGGCGTCGAGACCTTCTTTGGCCGCAACACCGGCAATTTCCGGGTGATCGACGCGCTGTCGACCCTGGGTTTCGATTACCCGCCCCGCGCCGAGTTCTTCCGCAAGGAACTGCGCGAGTTCCTGCTGCTGGCCCGGGAGGAACAGGTCGACCCGTTGACCCTTAAGGGCTCCTACGCCGGGGCGATGGGCCTGCCGCAGTTCATGCCCAGCAGTTTCCGCGCCTACGCCGTGGATTTCGACGGCGACGGCCACATCAATATCTGGACCAACCCGACCGACGCCATCGGCAGTGTTGCCAGCTATTTCAAGCGTCACGGCTGGGAAGCCGGCCAGCCGGTGGTCAGCCGTGCCGAGGTGCGTGGCGACCAGGTGGACGAGGGCCTGACCGAGGGCATCGAGCCGACGAAAACCGTCGGGGAGTTGCGGGCGCTGGGCTGGTCGAGTCATGATGCGCTGCGTGACGACATGCCGGTCACCGCGATGCGCCTGGAAGGCGAGCAGGGGCCTGAATACTGGATGGGCCTGAAGAATTTCTACGCGATTACGCGTTATAACCGCAGCGTGATGTACGCCATGGCCGTATATCAGCTGTCTGAAGAGCTGGTCAAAGCACGGGGCGTCAAATAATGCGGGCATTGCCTACCTATCAACCCCTGAAAGCCAAGCCCCTCAAGCTCGTGGCGTTGGCGGCGCTGTCGCTGCTGGTCGTCAGTTGTTCGACCAGCCGCGCGCCGACCCAGAAGAACTCCACCGCCGTGCGCTCGGCGCCGGGCCTGGACATCAACCGTGCCCACAAGGACGGTGCGCCGTGGTGGGACGTCGATGTCTCGCGCATTCCCGACGCCACCCCGACCCTGCACACCGGCCCCTACAAGGCCAACCCCTATACGGTGCTGGGCAAGACCTACTTCCCGATGGCCGACTCCAAGCGCTACGTCGCATCGGGCACGGCGTCCTGGTACGGCACCAAGTTCCACGGCCAGAACACCGCCAATGGCGAGGTGTATGACCTGTATGGCATGAGCGCGGCCCACAAGACGCTGCCGCTGCCCAGCTACGTGCGGGTGACCAACCTGGATAACAACAAGAGCGTGATCCTGCGGGTCAATGACCGTGGGCCGTTCTATTCCGACCGCATCATCGACCTGTCGTACGCGGCGGCGAAAAAGCTCGGTTACGCTGAAATCGGCACCGCACGGGTCAAGGTCGAGGGCATCGATCCGCAGGAGTGGTGGGCCCAGCGTGGCCGTCCGGCGCCTTTGATGCTCAACGAGCCAAAAGTGGCGCAAAATGCCGCGCCGACCGTGACGGCGTCCACCGGCACGGTCGAACAGTGGACGCCACCGCCGCAGCAGCACGCGGCGGCCGTGGTGCCGGTGCAGTTGGAAGCAAAAAAAAACGCTTCTGCAACGGCGTCTGGCCAGTATCTGCAGGTGGGCGCGTTCGCCAACCCGGACGCTGCCGAACTGCTGAGGTCCAAGCTCAGCTCGATGGTGAGCGCCCCGGTGTTCATCAGCTCGATCGTGCGCAACCAGCAGACGCTGCATCGGGTGCGCCTGGGGCCGATCGGTTCTCCGGGTGAAGTCCAGCAGGTGCAGAACAGCGTGCGCCTGGCCAATCTCGGTTCGCCGAGCCTGGTCACCGCCGAGTGATTGATTGACGGCCCGCTTGCGGTTCGAGCGGGCCAGGTTGTTGGCTCCATCCATAACAAAAGCCCGGCAAGGGTTGTGAGTGAGCAACTTAACTACGCGGCAGCCCGTCAAGAAGGCTGCTTGTAAGCATTGCCTCCGGGCAGTTTCCATTAGCGATTTCGAGAGACGGATGAACATCACCACCTTTGCCAAACGCCTTTGCCTGCTAGTCCCGCTGCTCCTCTCACCGGCCGCGTTCGCGGTCGAGATGATGCCGTCGCCACCCCAATTGGCGGCCAAGTCCTATGTACTCATGGATGCCAGCAGCGGCAACGTGCTGGTGGAGAACAATGGTGACCAGCGCCTGCCACCGGCCAGCCTGACCAAGCTGATGACCGCCTACATCGCGACCCTGGAAATCCGTCGCGGCCAGATCGGTGAAAACGATCCGGTGACCGTCAGCGAGAACGCCTGGCGTACCGGCGGTTCGCGGATGTTCATCAAGGTCGGCTCGCAGGTGACCGTCAGCGACCTGCTGCACGGCATCATCATCCAGTCCGGCAACGACGCCAGCGTCGCCCTGGCCGAGCACATCGCCGGCAGCGAAGACGCGTTCGCCGACATGATGAACAAGACGGTCGCCGACCTGGGCATGACCAACAGTCACTTCATGAACCCGACCGGCCTGCCGAACCCCGAGCACTACTCGTCGGCCCACGACATGGCGATCCTGGCACGGGCGATCATCCACGAAGACCCGGCGCACTACGCCATCTACTCCCAGAAGGAGTTCTTCTGGAACGGCATCAAGCAGCCCAACCGCAACCTGCTGTTGTGGCGCGACAAGACCGTCGACGGCCTGAAGACCGGTCACACCGACGAAGCCGGCTACTGCATGGTGTCCTCGGCCGTGCGTGACGGCATGCGCCTGATCGCCGTGGTCTTCGGCACCAGCAGCGAAGTGGCCCGTGCCGCCGAGACCCAGAAGCTGCTGACCTATGGTTTCCGCTTCTTCGAAACCCAGACCTTCTACCAGAAGGGCACCGAACTGGCCCAGGCCCAGGTCTGGAAGGGCACCAGCAGCCAGGTGAAAGCCGGGCTGGCCCAGGACCTGACCATGACCCTGCCCAAGGGCCAGCTCAAGAAGCTGGCCGCCAGCATGACCATGAACCCGCAACTGACCGCCCCCATCGCCAAGGGCGACGTGATCGGTAAAGTCGAAGTCAAGCTGGACGACAAGGTGGTGCACAGCGCCGACCTGATCGCACTGGACGCGGTCGAGGAGGGTGGTATCTTCCGCCGCATGTGGGATAGCATCCGTCTATTCTTCTACGGCTTGTTCAACTGATTCCAGCTGTTGACCTGCATGGCCCCGTTCCGATCCGGTGCGGGGCCATGTTCGTTACCCGGGCTTACGAGGCCGTTACGCCATGACAGACCCAGAAGTAAAGGCTCCAAAAATCGAATTCCCCTGCGCCGACTACCCGATCAAGGTGATCGGCGATACCGGCGTGGGCTTCAAGGACAAGATCATCGCGATCGTTGAGAAACATGCGACCGTTGACCTCAAGACCCTGGCCGAGCGCCAGAGCACCAACGGCAAGTACACGACGATCCAGTTGCACATCCTGGCCACCGGCCAGGAACAGCTCTACGACATCAACAGCGAGCTGCGGGCGACCGGTTTCGTGCACATGGTGTTGTGATGCCGGGCACGCTGGGGTTTCGCGAGCTGGGCCGGATGGCCTATGAGCCGGTCTGGCACGCGATGCAACGCTTCACCAACGAACGAGGCAACGCCGCCGACGATGAAGTCTGGCTGGTGGAGCATCCCCCGGTGTTCACCCAGGGCCAGGCCGGCAAGGCCGAGCACCTGTTGCTGCCGGGCGATATCCCGGTGGTGAAGGTCGACCGCGGCGGCCAGGTGACCTACCATGGTCCCGGCCAACTGGTTGCCTACCTGCTGCTGGATGTACGCAAGCTGGGGTTCGGCGTGCGCGAGCTGGTCACCCGCATGGAGACCTGCCTGATCGAGCTGCTGGCCAGCTACGGCGTGCAGGCGGTGGCCAAGCCGGATGCCCCGGGCGTCTACGTGGATGGGGCGAAGATCGCCTCCCTGGGCCTGCGGATCCGCCACGGTTGCTCGTTCCATGGCCTGGCGTTGAACGTGGACATGGATCTAGAGCCGTTTCGACGGATTAATCCCTGTGGCTATGCGGGGCTGGCGATGACCCAGTTGCGCGATCACACAGGATCGATTGAATTTGCCGAGGTAAGTGCCCGGCTGCGTGCGCAGCTCGTCAAACACCTCGACTACGCTGAGCAGACGACCCTCACGGGCGGAATCGACTGATATGACTACTGATGCAGTGCAAACCATAATCCCGACGCAGGATGTCACCGAGCGTCCGGCCCCGCGTGCCAAGGTCGAGGCCGGCGTCAAGCTGCGCGGCGCCGAGAAGGTTGCACGCATCCCGGTCAAGATTATCCCGACCACCGAACTGCCGAAGAAACCCGACTGGATTCGCGTGCGCATCCCGGTTTCCCCGGAGGTCGACCGTATCAAGGCCCTGCTGCGCAAGCACAAGCTGCACAGCGTCTGCGAAGAAGCGTCCTGCCCGAACCTGGGCGAATGCTTCTCCGGCGGCACCGCCACCTTCATGATCATGGGCGACATCTGCACCCGTCGCTGCCCGTTCTGCGACGTCGGCCATGGCCGGCCGAAACCACTGGACGCGAGCGAGCCGGAAAACCTGGCCGTGGCCATCGCCGACCTGAAGCTCAAGTACGTGGTCATCACCTCCGTGGACCGTGACGACCTGCGCGACGGCGGAGCCCAGCACTTTGCCGACTGCATCCGCGAGATCCGCAAGCTGTCGCCAAACGTGCAGTTGGAGACCCTGGTGCCCGACTACCGTGGGCGCATGGACATCGCCCTGGAAATCACCGCCGCCGAGCCGCCGGATGTGTTCAACCACAACCTGGAAACCGTACCGCGCCTGTACAAGGCCGCGCGCCCGGGCTCGGACTACCAGTGGTCGCTGACCTTGCTGCAACGCTTCAAGCAGATGATGCCGCACATTCCGACCAAGTCCGGGTTGATGCTGGGCCTGGGCGAGACCGATGACGAGGTCATCGAGGTCATGAAGCGCATGCGTGAGCATGACATCGACATGTTGACCCTGGGGCAGTACCTGCAGCCTTCGCGCAGTCACCTGCCGGTGCAGCGTTTTGTGCATCCGGATACTTTTGCCTGGTTTGCCGAGGAGGGGTACAGGATGGGGTTCAAGAACGTGGCTTCGGGGCCGTTGGTGCGGTCTTCGTATCATGCGGATGAGCAGGCTAAGTTGGTCAAGGCTGAGCTTTTGGGATCCTGATTCTGGAGTGGTGTGCATATCCGTTGCTGCGGTAACGGCTGCTTATGGTTCCGCTCTTACAGCGGGTCACTTTTGAAGAGCGCAAAAGTAACCAAAACGCTCTTGCCGGTATGACTCACCCACATGGGTTACAAATCAGTTCACGCACATAGGTAACAGTTTTTAACTGGCATGGTCGATTTCGCGAGGATCTGACCATGCCCTGGAGAGAGCTGAAACCTATGGACCTCAAA
>NZ_JAUQOP010000068.1 GCF_030580855.1 Pseudomonas citrullilanati
GAGAGGCGCTTTGGCCTGGCTCATGCTTGTTGTTCGAGGGCGGAAACTCAGTCAACTGTTCGAGCTTTGAGCCAAAGCGGGAAGAGTGGACAGCAGCTTGGCTCCCACACGTGCTTAGGGCACCGCGACCCGTCAGCTTGCTGTCCACCCCTCTCACCTTTGACTTTATCCTGTCTTAAGACACAAGCGAGCTTGCTCGCGATAGCGGTGTGTCAGTCGAGAAAAACGTGACTGAAACTCCGCTATCGCGAGCAAGCTTTGCTCCCACAGGCTCGCTCCCACATCGAACTGCCTACGATCAGGCACCCGTCACGCCGGCTTGGCTTCCGCCAGGGCCTGCTGCGCCAGTTCCTTTTCCGCTTCCTTGATGTCGTCTTCGCTGATCATTTCCGCGATGACCCGCAGGCGCTCCACCACCCGGGCGTTGACGCTGCCCTCGGGGAACTCGCCGTTTTCATCGGGCTCACCGGCTGGCTCACCCACCAGCAGGCTCAAGGCTTCGTCGGCCTGGCGCACCGCATAGACGTGGAATTGCCCGGCGCGCACGGCCGCCAGCACGCGCTCGTCGAGCATCAACGTGGCGACGTTGGCCTGGGGAATGATCGCCCCCTGCTCACCGGTCAGCCCGCGGGCCTCGCAGAGGCGGAAGAAGCCTTCGATCTTCTCGTTGACCCCGCCCACCGCCTGCACTTCGCCGAACTGGTTGATCGAGCCGGTGATGGCGAAGCATTGCTTCAACGGCGTCTTCGACAAGGCCGAGATCAACGTGCACGCTTCGCCCAGGGAGGCACTGTCGCCGTCCACATAGCCGTAGGACTGCTCCAGGGCGATGCTGGCCGAGATCGCCAGGGGGAACTCCTGGGCATAGCGACTGCCCAGGTAGCCAGTGAGGATCATCACGCCCTTGGAGTGGATCGGCTGGCCGAGGTTGACCTCGCGCTCGATGTCGACGATACCGCTGCCGCCCGGGTACACCGTGGCGGAAATCCGTGCCGGCACGCCGAACGCCGAGTCACCGACTTCCAGCACCGTCAGCCCGTTGCACTTGCCCACGGCGGCGCCGTCGGTATCGATCAGGATGATCCCCGCCAGCATGTCGTCGAGGATCCGCGCCGAGACGCGCCCGGTGCGGGTGGCCTTGGCCTTGAGCGCACGCTCGATATGGCCGGCATCGGTCATCTCGTCACCGGCCAGCTGGCGAATGAAATCCGCCTCGCTGACCAGCTGGAACAGGTCGCCAATACGCGCCGACAAGCGTCCCTGGTGCTCGGCCAGGCGGGCGCTGTAGGTCGCCAGGCGAGCCACCGCATCGGCGGTCAAGGGCGCCATGCCCTCTTCCGAAGTGCGGGTCTTGAGCAACTGGGCGAACTGCTCCAGGCTCTCGTCGCCCATGGGAATGTCTTCGTCGAAGTCCACCAGGACGCGAAACATTTCCTGGAAGTCCGAATCCAGGTCCTGCAAGGCGTAGTAGAGCTGGCGGGCGCCAATGATCACGACCTTGACCTGCAACGGGATGTGCTGCGGCGTCAGGGTCACGGTGGCCAATCGCCCCAGCTCGCCCAGCGGCGACTCCATTTTCAGCTTGCGCGATTGCAAGGCGCGCTTGAGCGCATCCCACACGAACGGTTCGCCGAGCATTTTTTCCGCTTCGAGGATCAGGAAGCCGCCGTTGGCCCGGTGCAGGGCCCCCGGACGCAGCTGCCGATACGTGGTGTACAGCGCGCCCTGGTCGGTGCTGTATTCAATGCGCCCGAACAGGTTGTCGTAGGTCGGGTGCGGCTCGAAGACCACCGGCGCACCGCCACTGGACGGGTGCCCTACCACCAGGCTCGGGGCGTATTGCTCCTCGAGCAGCTTGCGGGCGACGGCGTCGGTCTTGCTGTCGTCCACCAGTTGCTCGACCACCGTGCGCAGCAGGTTGACCTGCATGGCCTGCAAATAGCCGCAGACGGCCGCGTTCTCCGAGTACTTTTCCGACAACGGCGCCAGCAAGGGTTGCAAGGCCAGGGTGATGGTTTCCTCGTTGAGTTGGCGCAACTGGTTGTTGGACTCGCGCTTCCACTGCGGCAGGCTGGCGAGTTCCTCGTTCAGGCGCTCCTCCAGGCTCGAGATGTCCTCGTGGAAACGCTCGCGCTCGGCTTCCGGCAATTGGGCGAACTCCGCCTCGTCCAGGGCCTTGCCTTCGCTCATCGGCGTGAAGGCGATGTTGCTGCTGTCGCGGTACAGGGCGACGTCCTTCTCCAGGGCCAGGCGCTCGATCACGTCGAGGGCGCGGTCGTAGCGCTGGTTGAAGGCGCGGTCGATGGCGCTCTTCTTCTGTTGGTAGGACGGGTGCTCGAACACCGCGGGAAAGGTCGCCAGCAGGTTGTCGATCAGGCCGTTGATGTCGGCGATGAAAGCGCCGGCGGTGCCCGATGGCAATTCCAGCGCACGGGGTTCGCGAGGCTCATCGAAGTTGTTGACGTAGACCCAATCCGCGGGGGTCTGCATGCGCTTGCCCTCGGCCTTGAGGTAGCGCTTGACGAACGAGAAGCGGCCGGTGCCGGGCTCGCCCATGACGAATACGTTGTAACCGGGGCGCGGCATGGCCACGCCGAACTGCAAGGCTTCGACCGCACGTTCCTGGCCAAGCACACCGCGGAAGGGCTCCAGATCATTGGTGGTAGAGAAGCTGAACTGTTCAGCGGAAAACGGACGGGTCAGCGCTTCGGGCGCTAGACGCAAGCTGGCAGCAACAGGATCAGGCATCGGGCTTCCTTACATCAGGCGGGGCAGATAGCGGCATTCTGGCGCTGCCCGTGCCTGACTGGCAAGGAGCGCCTCGGGCCAAAGCATAGTCCAGCGGCATCCCCCGGGCCGGGGCCGGTTCATTCATGAGGCAAAGGATTGTTTTTGCAAAATGTCACGGAACCCCAGGATCGTGCCTAAACTCCAAATTGCGCGGCTGGAACAATAACCGGCCCACTGGCACGCGTGGTTGAGGCCACAAGGCGCCAGACCCTGTCCATTGGTATGCACATAAAGAGAACAAAGCTATGAAACGGATTCTTCTCGGTACTCTCTTCACCGCTGTATCCATCAACGCCATGGCTCAGGCGCCAGGCGGCCCGGATTGCGGTTGGGGCAACATGCTGTTCGAAGGTCAGCGTGGCACCCCGGCTCACTTCCTGGCATCCACCACCAACGGCACTTCCGGTAACGCCACCTTCGGCATGACCTCCGGCACCAACGGTTGCTCGACCAACGCGGCACTGACCTATGGTGGCAAGTCCTGGCTGGCCATGAATGGCATGATGAACGAGCTGTCCGAAGACATGGCCAAGGGCCAAGGCGAAGCGCTGACCACCTACGCCGTGGTGCTGGGCGTGGCGCCGGAAGACCGCGCGCACTTCTCGGCCGTTACCCACGAGCACTTCCAGCAGATCTTCAGCAAGGCTGACGTGACCGCCGAAGACGTGCATACCAACACCCTGGCCGTCCTGAAGAACGATCCGCGCCTGGCCAAATACGCCACTCAAGCTTAAGCTCGACCGCACTCGCTCCTCTCGGGGAGCGGGTTTTCTTCCTGGGGCCCCTTCCGCTCTTTTTTTCGACTTTCCAAGTAGCCGACTATGCTCAAACGCCTTGCCTGGCTGGCGCTCTGTGTGTGCGCCCCGCTGTCCGCAGCGCCTCATGTCGACCCTCAACGTTTGCAGCAACTGGCCAATGACCGCTTCTGGATTTCCCTGGGCCACTACGAAACCGCCAAGCTCGGTGGCTGGCGCAGCTACATCAGCGACAAGAAATTCTTCCTCGCGCCCGACGGCAATCAACACCCCGACCGTGAGCTGAGCGCAACGCTGCAAGCGCTGTACGGCCCGGCCAGCGCCGGCCAGCAACACGCCCAGTGCGTATACCCGGCGCGCACGCGTTGGCTCAAGGCGCAGCTCAAGCTGACGGACCTGCCCGCTGTCGATTGCAGCGAATTCAACCAGTGGTTCAAGGATGTCTCGCCCCACAGTGCGGTGATGATCTTCCCCGCCGCCTACCTCAACAGCCCGTCGTCGATGTTCGGCCATACCTTGCTGCGTATCGACCAGGCCGACGTGCAAAGCGACAAGACCGCCCTGCTCAGCTACGCGATCAATTTCGGCGCCTACATCGAGGGCTCGGACAACAGCATCCTCTACGCCTGGAAGGGCTTGATGGGCGGCTACCCCGGCCTGTTCGCCCTGGTGCCCTACCAGGAAAAGCTCTCCGAATACCGCAGCCTGGAGAACCGCGACCTGTGGGAATACCGCCTGAACCTGAGCCAGGTGGAAACCGCGCGCATGGTCGAACACGTCTGGGAACTCAAGCAGATCCAGTTCGACTATTTCTTCTTCGACGAAAACTGCTCCTATCGCCTGCTCGAACTGTTGCAGGTGGCCCGTCCCAGCCTGCGCCTGACCGAGCAATTCCCGCTGACCGCCATCCCCACCGACACGGTCAAGGCCGTGAAGGAAGCAGGCCTGGTGGAAAGCATCCAGTACCGGCCGTCCCGGGAGCGGGAACTGCTCAGCCGTGCCGAGCCGCTCAGCAGTGACGAGCAGCACTGGGTGCTGAAGGTCAGCGCCGACCAGCAACAACTGCAAACCGACGCGTTCAAGGCGCTGCCGCGGGACCGCCAGGCGCTGATCATCGACGCCGCCTACCGCCTGGAGCGCTACCGGGCCAACGGCCAGGAGCGCGATCCAGCACGATCCCAGCGCAGTTTCGAGCTGCTGCGGGCGATCAACCGCAACCCCGCCCCGGAACTCGACATCCCGCAGCCGGGCTTGCCCGAGGATGGCCATGAGTCACGCACCTGGCAGGCCGGCCTCGGCACCCGGAGCGACCGGGCGTTCGGCGAGTATGGCTTGCGCATGGCCTATCACGACCTCAACGACAATGCCGAAAGTTTCCCGCTGGGGGCACAGATCGAAATCCTGCAACTGAAACTGCGCCAGTACGAAGGCAATGACTGGCAGGTGCAGCAACTGGACCTGGCGACGATTCGCTCGCTGACGCCGCGCAACGAGCTGCTGCAACCGCTGTCCTGGCAGGTCACCGGCGGCCTGGAACGGGTGCCGGGCAAGCACGACGATGAAAACCTGGTGAGCCACGTCAACGGCGGTGCCGGCGGGACCTGGGCACTGGGCGAAGATGTCCTGGGTTTCGCCCTGGGCACCGTGCGGGTCGAGCACAACAACGACTTCGCCGAATTCGTCGCCCCGGCCGGCGGCTTCAACAGCGGCTTGCTGTGGAAGAACCCGCTGGGCAACCTGAGCCTGGAAGCCAAGGGCGACTACTTCGTCAACGGCGAAGTACGCCGTAGCCTGAGCCTGAACCAGCAGTGGGAATTGTCCCGCAACCTCGGCCTGCGCCTGAGCGCCCAGCGCGAATTCAGCCACCTCGCCTCGCCGGAGAACGAGGTGATGCTGGAGGTGAAGTGGTATCACTACTAGCCCAGTGTACCCAGCGATTGAATCCGGGCAGCGTCGAACGGATTGATCACAACGCTTTCACACCCGCCTGACGAATCCGCTTCTAGACTTCATGTACAGGTGATTGCGGCGGGAAGGCAGAAAATGAGGCGGGCGGTGGCGGTAGTGGCGGTGCTGATGTTGCTTGGCGGTTGCGAGACCACTCACGAGGACCTGGTCGCCCGAGGCTTCCCGCCGGCGTTCGCCGACGGTTACGACGACGGCTGCAGCAGCGGCCGGCAAGCCGCCGGGGCGATCACCGGCCAGTTCCGCAAAGACGTACCGCGCTACCTCAAGGATCCACGCTACGCCGAAGGCTGGAGCGATGGCTTCCGGCAGTGCCAGGCCATGCGTGAGAGCGAAGAACGCGATGCCTATCGCGAGCGCCATTGGGACGAGCGCGAACGAGCCTGGCAACAGGAGAAGGACCGGGACGCCGGCCGGGCTTATCGCTCGCAGTGAGTCGCGTACAGACATTCGTCGAAACCAAAAGCCTGCGACCATGGCCCAACCTCCAATAGAGGAGAACACCATGAGTCGCGCTTTCGTCAATGAAGACAACGCCGCCGCCCAGGCAGACCAACCGGTCGAACGCCAGGTCAGCGCACAACCCAATTACGTCACGCCCAGCGGATTCGCCGAGTTGCAGGCGCGGGTCGCGCAGTTGCAGGCGTTGCACAACCAGCAGGTGGCCCGGGGCGACCAGGCCGACAAACAGCGGATCGCGGACATCGAGCGCGACCTGCGCTATTTCAACCAGCGCCTGCAGAGCGCCCAGGTCGTGACGCCCACGTCCACCGATCAGGTCCGGATCGGCCATTGGGTGACCTTCGCCGACGAACAGGACCAACAGCAACGGGTGCAGTTGGTGGGCGAAGACCAGGCCGACGCGACCAGAGGGTTGATTAATTGGGGATCGCCACTCGGCCGGGCGCTGCTGGGGGCCACGTTGGGGGACGAGGTAACCTGGGAGCGGCCGATGGGCAATCTTTCCATTGAAGTCATCGCCATAGAATTGCCTTGAAGCAACTTCACGGCGGCCCCTGTTACTTACCCGGTTATAACTCAGCGACAGTCCGTTAGTTGCCTGTAGCAGCATGTAACTGCAACATGAGGTCATAACCACGCATTTGCACTTATCGAATACCATGCTACTGTTTTTCCCGCGCCGAAATCGGCGCAACAAAAACAAGGAGCAGCATGATGAGCGAACATCTTCTGGCAATGTCCGGCAACTTCGACAGCGACTTCAATGCCTACCAACAGGTCAACCCCCTCGGTATGGAATCGGCGGCGCGGACTATCGTCGAGTGTGGCACTGTACATTGCACCGCGCTTTTATGCTGAATCCTGTTCATTGAAGTTCATCCGCATCGCGGGTGCTTCGATAATCCCTAATCCTACCCTTTGATAATTTCATGACATCCCACTGTTCGGATGCGCTGCCTGGCACCCGATCGATCGTGGTCACTGTCTTGAGTTGATGAACCTGATGAGGAAATTTTCCATGAGCGAACAAATCCTGAACATGTCCGGCGACTTCTACCGCGAATTCGACGCCTATCAAGCGCCGGCCGGCAACGTTGCCGGGATCCTGGCAACGACGCTGGAGTGCAACACCTTCGGCACGTGCACCAATCTCGAGTGCTCGACCCTCGGGTGCTGATCCGCTCGACTGATCGACGCAACAGGCAACACCCATGAACTTGGAGCAGGCATCGCCTGCTCCATCCATGCCAGGAGCCAAGGCATGCTTGTCAACGCACTGAAGTTGGATCAGCGAGGGCATTACAAATGCACTTCCAAACACGACACTGCCCTGTTTGAAAACAACCTGGCCCGCCTGCACGACGATGATCAGGCATTATTGGAACACTTTGGACTGGACCGGAAGCAACTGCTCGAGTACGTCAGGCGCCCGGCCAACCATCAACTTCTACCGTCCGACAGTGAGTACTTCCTGAATAACCTGGAGGAAAAACTGACTCGACTGGACAGCCTCGCGGCTGACATAAGAACACATTCAAACAACCCCGGAAACTTCCATGGTTTCGGCGTTCGTTTCTTTCTTTATTTCATCGACGTTTTCAAGGCTGACGAACGTTATTCCCGTATCTCGCCATACATTGACCAGGCGTCGCTGTTTAAAAGCCTAGAGCCTTATGTCCTGGCCCGGGTAGGTCGTACGTCGGAACAAAGCCTGGTCCATTACCTCAATACACGGATCGCCCAGGGCGAAGCCATTGACCTGGACACGTTCAACGAACACCTGCGTACCTTGCCGCTACGCCCCTTCTTCGAATCCTATCCGGTACTGGCCACGCTGCTGTTCGATCAGTTGGAAGATACCCTCGGTTATCTTTACGGGGTCATTCTTCACTTCGCTGCCGATATCGAATCACTGGGAACCGAGTTTGCCATTCCCGCGCGGCAAATCAGCGCGATTGAACTGGGCCTGGGCGATCCCCACGGTCGCGGCGAAACGGTCTGCCAAGTCACGATCGGCACCCTGCCCCTGGTCTACAAGCCTCGGGCCAGCCGGGAAACGCTGTTCTACAATCGCCTGCTCGGGCAATTGCACACGTGGACAGGCGCAGACTGCTTTGCCGTCCACGGGCCGAGGATCCTCAGCCGCGAGGGGCATAGCTGGATAGAGAAAATCGACAACCTGCCCTGCGAGCAAGCGGCGGACGTCGAACGGTTCTACCGGAAAATGGGCGCCCAGATTGCCGTTATCCACGCCTTGAACGGCATCGACTTTCACTACGAGAACATCATTGCCCGTGGCAGCAGCCCGGTCATGATCGACCTCGAATGCTTGTTCACCGCCGCCACCAGCGACTTGCTGACAGAACTGCCCACGGACAGCGCATTGGCCCACAGCTTCAAGGTGATCCAGCAATCCATCTGTTCCAGCGGCTTCGTGCCTTTCTCGCAAAAGTCCAATAACGACCAGAGCGGACTGACCCGACAAGCACTCTTCATTTCCACCCGCCACGCCCTGGTGTTCGAAGGCGGGTTCTACCACCTGCGCAAGGTCGAGTTCGAACATCAACTGGAGCCCAGGCACCTGCCGCGCCTGTTGGACGAGCGCAAGGGGCCTGAGGCCTACAAGGCCGAACTGTTGCAGGGTTTCGACTACGCCTATGGCGAACTGAGGGTCCATCGGCGCGCGATCATGCAAATGCTCGAACGATCGGCTGGCGAACTGTCGACCCGGGTACTGCTCAAGAACTCGCAACGCTACGCCGACTTCATCGGGCTGATCCGCCACCCACGCTTCATGCAAAACATGCTCGACCGAGAACTCCTGCTCGCGACGCTGTGGAAAGACCTGAAGGCGCCCTATCGGGAGAAAGGCATTCCCCACCATGAAATAGCCGACCTGCAGAGGTCCAGCATTCCGTGCTTTACCATGCCGCTGAACGCCAAGCATTTTACGAGCGCCCAAGGTGCAACGATTGAAATGGCCGCCGTGCAGCCTCCGCTGGAAAGCTGCCTGCAAAAAATCGCCAACCTGTCTCGCAAAGACTGGGCCTTGCAACGCACCTTGCTCGAAATCGGTCTGTTCCCGGAACCGGATGGACATCCGCCCTCCCATACCCAGCGGGCGCTGGCAAACCCTGATGACACGCCCCTCGACGCGGTCCTGAGGATCAGCGCCCGCCTCGACGAACTCGCGATAGTGGGCCCGGCACAGGACGTCAGCTGGCTGTCTTTCCATACGCACCCCGAGACTCAAAGAAAATACCCATCGCCCATGGACCACGGGCTGTACTCCGGCATCGCCGGGATTGGCCTGTTCTATCTGGGTCTGTTCAAGGTGAGCGGCGAAACGCACTTTCTGTCGCGTGTGGACCAGGTCCTGTACTCATTGGAGCAGCGCTTCGGCTTCTTCAGAACCGACTCGACGGTCAGTGCGTATCACGGGCTGGGGGCTTACCTTTATCTGCTCATCAATCGGCGCCAGGTCACGGGAGACGCCAGGCATGCCGGGAAAATCGCCGACCTGCTGACCCAACTGATCGCAGTACCTCCCGAAGACTATGATTTCGACTTCCTGGGCGGTTGTTGCGGTGCCGTGACGCTGCTGGCCAATATCCATGCACGCTCTGCGCAAGAGGATGTATTGCCGGCCATCCGACGCATGGTCGACTACATGAAAGACCAGGTCCTGATGGAAGACGGCCAGCTTCTTCGACGCGACGATCGCTCTGTCATTCTGACGGGTTTGTCCCATGGCCTCTCGGGTGTCATCCATGCGTTGTGCAAAGCCTATGAAGCGACCGGTGATTCGACTCTGGTGCCCTTGGCCATCCAGGTGCTGGAAGGTGAAAACCGCTTGAGTCGGGATGGTTTCTGGCTGGACCTGCGCAACCTCGGGCCGGTGGACCACGCGTCCAAGTGGTGCCACGGCGACGCGGGTATCCTCGTCGCCAGGCGCCAGCTCATGGAGTCGATGGGCGATGCCCTGGACGAAACGACCCGGCAAACCGTGCTCGACGATATCCAGCGCTGCGAGCGCAACCTCTGGGAGCACGGGCTTGGCGACGGCTACAACCTGTGCCACGGCGATTTCGGCAATCTGCTGTGCCTGTATGACTTGTATCGACATTCGGATAATCCGGAGGGCATCAGCCGGGTCAGAAAGGCATTCGAGGAAGTCACCCGGCGGTTTTTCGAAGGGCCATTGCTCGACAGTGACCGGGTGCCCGACGTCAGCCTGCTGACTGGCATCACGGGGGTGGGCTATGCCTTGCTGTACCAGATGGACCCGACCCTGCCTAACATTCTCTCGCTCGATTTCGCGGTGCCCCTGTAAGCCCGCTAGATCGATACAGCCACATACCGTGTGGGAGCGGGCTTGCTCGCGAAAGCGGTGGATCAGTCCACCTCAATGCCTGCTGATCCGACGCCTTCGCGGGCAAGCCCGCTCCCACAGGGCATTGGCGGCGGCCAAAAAAAACGGAGCCTTCAAGGGCTCCGTTTTTTTATGCAACCGACCGAATCAGGCCAGTTTCTTGTGCCGTACCCGATGCGGCTGGGCAGCCGCCTCGCCAAGGCGCTTCTTGCGGTCGGCCTCGTACTCGGTGTAGTTGCCTTCGAAGAACACCGCCTGGGAGTCGTCTTCGTACGCCAGGATGTGGGTGGCCACGCGGTCGAGGAACCACCGGTCGTGGGAGATCACAATGGCGGCGCCCGGGAAGTCCAGCAGGGCTTCTTCCAGGGAACGCAGGGTCTCGACGTCGAGGTCGTTGGACGGTTCGTCGAGCAGCAGGACGTTGCCCCCCTCCTTCAACGTCAGCGCCAGGTGCAAGCGGCCGCGCTCACCACCGGACAGGTCCTTGACGAACTTCTGCTGGTCGCCGCCCTTGAAGTTGAAGCGCCCTACGTACGTGCGCGACGGGATTTCGTAGTTGCCGATGCGGATCTGGTCGGAGCCGTCGGAGATCTGCTGGAACACGGTCTTGCTGCCGTCCAGGTCCTCGCGGCTCTGGTCGACGCAGGCCAACTGCACGGTTTCGCCGATCTCGATGGTGCCCGAGTCCGGGGTTTCCTTGCCCATCAACATGCGGAACAGCGTGGATTTACCCGCGCCGTTACCGCCGATGACACCGACGATGGCGCCTTTTGGCATGGAGAACGACAGGTTGTCGATCAGCACGCGGTCGCCATAGCCCTTGGTGACGTTCTTGAACTCGATGACCTTGTCGCCCAGGCGTGGACCGGCCGGGATGTAGATCTCGTTGGTTTCGCTGCGCTTCTGGAATTCCTGGGACTGCATTTCCTCGAAGCGTTGCAGGCGAGCCTTGGATTTGGACTGGCGGGCCTTGGCGCCTTTGCGCACCCACTCCAGTTCTTCCTTCATGGCCTTTTCATGGGCCGATTGCTGCTTGGATTCCTGGGCCAGGCGCTCCGACTTGGCTTCCAGCCAGCCCGAATAGTTGCCTTCGTACGGGATGCCGGCGCCGCGGTCGAGCTCCAGGATCCAGCCGGCGACGTTGTCGAGGAAGTAACGGTCGTGGGTGATCGCCACCACGGTGCCCGGGAAATCGTGCAGGAAGTGTTCGAGCCAGGCCACGGAGTCGGCGTCCAGGTGGTTGGTCGGTTCGTCGAGCAGCAGCATGTCCGGGGCGGACAGCAGCAGGCGGCACAGGGCCACGCGGCGTTTTTCACCGCCGGAGAGGTGTTCGACCTTCGCTTCCCAGGCCGGCAGGCGCAGCGCATCGGCGGCCACCTCCAGCTGGCGTTCCAGGTTGTGGCCGTCGCTGGCTTGCAGGATGGCTTCGAGCTTGGCCTGTTCGGCGGCCAGCTTGTCGAAATCGGCGTCGGGATCGGCATAGGCGGCATAGACCTCGTCCAGGCGGGCCTGGGCGTCCTTGATCACGCTGACCGCCTCCTCGACCACTTCGCGCACGGTCTTGGTCGGATCAAGCTGCGGTTCCTGCGGCAGGTAGCCGATGTTCAGGTCCGGCATCGGACGGGCCTCGCCGTCGAATTCATTGTCGACGCCGGCCATGATCTTCAGCAGTGTGGACTTGCCCGAACCGTTGAGGCCCAGGACACCGATCTTGGCGCCGGGGAAGAACGAAAGTGAAATGTTTTTCAGGATTTCCCGCTTCGGCGGAACAACTTTGCTCAGCCGATGCATGGTGAAGACGTATTGAGCCATGGTGAACCTAGCGTCAGTGACAGGTGAAAAGAACGAGCCAGGCCATGCACGGCGCCGGCGCTTGAGGGTGATCAAGGCCAGGGGGCCGGTAGCGCCTGGGAGTCTGGAGCTGGAACGCTCGTGTTTGACCGGCAAAGCTACCTCAACCGTCGGTCAAGGTCCAGCCGCCGGGGACTGGCACTTTGCCACAAGGCAAGGCATGCTAGCCGCCCTTCGGGCGTCCGGCTTATAGTGCACGTCGCGCCAGTCCAGCAAACTGCAGGATTACAGCTTGTCCAATGTCACGCCGCCCTCGCCCCCACGCGCGCCCGCCACGGCGCCTGGCTCGCCCCTGCGCGGGACATTGAAGGGTGCGCTGGCCACATTGGTGCTGCTGTTGCTCGGGCTGCTCTTCTGGCAACTGCTCGACCAGTTGCGTGAAACCCAGCAGCAACAACGCCAATACACCATCGACTACACCGCCGACCTCGCGGCGCAAGTCAGCTTGAACATGGCGCTGAACGCGCAAATCGCCCTCAACCTGCTACCGATCGTCGAACAACCGCAAACAGCCGACGAACAGCAGGCGCTGTTGCGCAAGCTCCAGCAATCGTTGCCCGAACTGCGCAGCCTGGCGTTGCTGAGCCCTTCCGGCAAGGTCCTCAGCGACAGCGACGCGACCAGCCAGGACGCCGACTACCTGGCCGACCTGGTACGGCGCAGCCGGGCCCAGGCCCACTACTTCAGCAACTCCACCGACGGCTCGGTGGTACACCTGTTGTTGCACCAGGCCAGCGGCAGCACCCGCGGCTACTGGGCCCTGCGCCTGACGCCGACCTTCTTCGCCACGCTGACCAAGCAGGCCGATGTGGGCCTGCGCCCGCTGTGGCTGGTGGAAAACCGTCTCGACCAGCAGATCATCAGCCGCGACGAGGGCCTGCTCTCGGCCAGCCCTTCCCGGCTGTCCCCGGACGACCTGGCAAACACCGTGTTGACCGTGCCCCTGAGCAGCAGCGACTGGCAACTGCGCGGGCTGTTCGACCGGCGCCAGGTGATCGAGCAACTGTTGCCGGCCTTCATCGGCAAGTGCCTGCTGGGCCTGGCGATCTCGCTGTTGCCGGTGATCGCGCTGTTGAACATGCGCCGGCGCCAACGGCAACTGCACGAGGGGCGCCGTCGCTACCAGGATATTTTCGAAGGCACCGGCGTGGCCCTGTGCGTGCTCGACCTGTCGGGGCTCAAGGCCTTCTTCCAGAAAGCCGGCCTGCACACCGGCGAACAGTTGCGCGCCTGGCTGGAAACGCCCCACCAGCGCGAACAACTGCAACGGGAAGTGCTGGTGACCGAAGTCAACCAGATGGCCCTGAAGCTGCTCAACGTCGACTCCTGCGAACAGGCCTGGCAACTGTTGGTCGGCAACGGCCCGAAAGACCACAACCCCGTGGGTTCGAAACTGCTCGAGGCCCTGCTCGACCAGCACAAGCAACTGGAGCTGGAAATCCGCCTGCAGGACGCCCATGGCCGCGACCAGCACCTGTGGCTGGTGTTGCGCCTGCCGGAAAAACAGGACGACTACAACGCCGTGATCCTGAGCATCAGCGACATCACCAGCCGCAAGCTGGTGGAACTCTCGCTGCTCGAGCGCGAAGGCTTCTGGTCCGACGTGGTGCGCACCGTGCCGGACCACCTCTATGTGCAGGACGTCATCAGCCAGCGGATGATCTTCAGCAACCATCACCTCGGCCAGACCCTGGGCTACGACCGCACCGAACTGCACCAGATGGGCGAATACTTCTGGGAAATCCTGCTGCACAGCGAAGATGCCGACCACTACCACTGCCTGCGCCAGGAACAGCGTCGGGGCGGCTACACGCAACTGCTGCAATGCCAGTTGCGCTTTCGCCATCGCAACGGCAAGTGGCGGCGCTTCGACATCCGCGAACAGGCCCTGGCCCGGGACCGGCATGACCAGGTGACGCGGATCATCGGTGTCGCCAAGGACGTCACCGAGCAGATCGAGGCCAGCGAATCACTGCGCGACAGCGAACAGCGCTACCGCATGCTCGCCGAAAGCATCAGCGACGTGATCTTCTCCACCGACAGCAAGCTGTCGCTCAACTATGTCAGCCCGTCGGTGCAAGCGGTGCTGGGCTACAACGTCGACTGGATTTTCCAGAACGGCTGGCAATCGACCATCGCCAATCCACAGCAGTTGACCGGCATCTACAGCCTGATGGACCGGGTCAGCAAGGCCCTCGACAAGCCCGAGCAACTGGCCGAGCTGCGCAGCCAGATGCAGACCCAGTTGTTCCTGTTCGACTGCCTGCGGGCCGATGGGCGCAAGATTCCCATCGAGTTGCGGCTGGTGCTGGTGTGGGACGACCACGGCGCGTTCGAAGGCGTACTGGGCGTGGGTCGCGACATCAGCCAGCAGCGCCGCGCCGAAAAAGACCTGCGCATGGCCGCCACGGTCTTCGAGCATTCGACCTCGGCGATCCTGATCACCGACCCGGCCGGCTACATCGTCCAGGCCAACGAAGCGTTCAGCCGCGTCAGTGGCTACGCGGTGTCGCAGGTGCTCGACCAGTTGCCCAACATGCTGACCGTGGACGAACAGCAGGAAGCCCACCTGCGCTACGTGCTCAAGCAACTGCAACAGCACAGCACGTGGGAAGGCGAAGTCTGGCTCAAGAGGCGCAACGGCGAGCACTACCCGGCCTGGGTCGGCATCACCGCCGTGCTGGATGACGAGGGCGACCTGGCCAGCTACGTGTGCTTCTTCAGCGACATCAGCGAGCGCAAGGCCAGCGAGCAGCGCATCCATCGCCTGGCCTACTACGACGCCCTGACCCACCTGCCCAACCGCACCTTGTTCCAGGACCGCCTGCACACCGCGCTGCAAGCGGCCGAGCGGCAGAAGAGCTGGGTGGTGTTGATGTTCCTCGACCTCGACCGCTTCAAGCCGATCAACGACTCCCTGGGCCATGCGGCCGGCGACCGGATGCTCAAGGAAATGGCCACGCGGCTGCTCGGGTGCGTCGCCGACGACGACACCGTGGCACGCATGGGCGGCGACGAATTCACCCTGCTGCTGCAACCGCGCGCCAGCCGCGAAATGGCGTTGAACCGGGCCATTACCGTGGCCGAGCAGATCCTCGCCAGCCTGGTCCGGCCATTCGTGCTCGAAGGCCGGGAGTTCTTCGTCACCGCCAGCATCGGTATCGCCCTGAGCCCCCAGGACGGCAACGAACTGAGCCAGTTGATGAAGAACGCCGACACGGCCATGTACCACGCCAAGGAACGCGGCAAGAACAACTTCCAGTTCTACCAGGCCGACATGAACGCCAGTGCCCTGGAGCGCCTGGAACTGGAAAGCGACCTGCGCCACGCCCTGGAGCAGAACGAGTTCGTGCTGTACTACCAGCCGCAGTTCAGTGGCGACGGCAAGCGCCTGACCGGCGCCGAGGCCCTGCTGCGCTGGCGTCATCCACGCCGCGGGCTGGTGCCGCCGGGGGATTTCATCCCGGTCCTGGAAGAACTCGGCCTGGTGGTCGACGTCGGCGACTGGGTCATCGCCGAGGCCTGTCGGCAGCTCAGGACGTGGCACCAGGCCAAGGTCCGGGTGCCGAAGGTGTCGGTCAACATTTCGGCCCGGCAGTTCTCCGATGGCCAGCTGGGTACGCGCATCGCCAATATCCTGCGCAGCACCGGCCTGCCGCCGGCATGCCTGGAACTGGAACTGACCGAGAGCATCCTGATGCGTGAAGTCAGCGAAGCGATGCAGATCCTGGCGGGGTTGAAGAACCTCGGCCTGAGCATCGCGGTGGATGACTTCGGCACCGGCTACTCGTCGCTCAACTACCTCAAGCAGTTCCCCATCGATGTGCTGAAGATCGACCGCACCTTCGTCGACGGCCTGCCGTCCGGCGAGCAGGACGCGCAGATCGCCCGCGCGATCATCGCCATGGCCCACAGCCTCAACCTCGCGGTGATCGCCGAGGGGGTCGAGACCCACGAGCAGCTGGACTTCCTGCGTGAACACGGTTGCGACGAAGTCCAGGGCTACCTGTTCGGCCGCCCGATGCCGGCCAATCGGTTCGAAGCGCAGTTCAGCAATGATGCGTTGTTCATGCTCGACTAAAGCCTTGTACCCTCTGGGCCGGCCTCTCGCGGGCAAGCCTTGCTCCCACAGGGGAATGCAGGCTTCTGTGGGAGCAAGGCTTGCCCGCGATGAGGCCGGCATGGGCAACGCTCCTCATAGGTGAATCCCATTCGTCCACGACATGACCTCCTTTCATATCCCTTCCAAAACCGGTTGGGTTAGAATGCCTCCCTTTTCTGCCCCCGATCCTTGAGGACCGCCATGTTCAGCCGTGATTTGACTATTGCCAAGTACGACGCCGATCTCTTTGCCGCCATGGAGCAAGAAGCTCAGCGCCAGGAAGAGCACATTGAGCTGATCGCTTCGGAAAACTACACCAGCCCCGCGGTGATGGAAGCTCAAGGCTCGGTACTGACCAACAAGTACGCCGAAGGTTACCCGGGCAAGCGCTACTACGGTGGTTGCGAGTACGTCGACGTCGTCGAGCAACTGGCCATCGACCGCGCCAAGCAACTGTTCGGCGCCGACTACGCCAACGTCCAGCCGCACGCCGGTTCCCAAGCCAACGCCGCCGTGTACCTGGCGCTGCTGTCGGCCGGTGACACCATCCTGGGCATGAGCCTGGCCCACGGCGGTCACCTGACCCACGGTGCCAGCGTGTCGTCCTCCGGCAAGCTGTACAACGCCGTCCAGTACGGCATCGACGGCAACGGCCTGATCGACTACGACGAAGTCGAGCGCCTGGCACTCGAGCACAAGCCGAAAATGATCGTGGCCGGTTTCTCTGCCTACTCGCAGGTCCTCGACTTCCCACGTTTCCGTGAAATCGCCGACAAGGTCGGTGCCTACCTGTTCGTCGACATGGCCCACGTCGCCGGCCTGGTAGCCGCAGGTGTCTACCCGAACCCGGTGCCGTTCGCCGACGTCGTGACCACCACCACCCACAAGACCCTGCGCGGCCCGCGTGGCGGCCTGATCCTGGCGCGTGCCAACGCCGACATCGAGAAGAAGCTGAACTCCGCCGTGTTCCCAGGCGCCCAGGGCGGCCCGCTGGAGCACGTGATCGCGGCCAAGGCGATCTGCTTCAAGGAAGCGCTGCAACCGGAGTTCAAGGCCTACCAGCAACAAGTGGTGAAGAACGCCCAGGCCATGGCCGGCGTGTTCATCGAGCGCGGCTTCGACGTGGTGTCCGGTGGCACCCAGAACCACCTGTTCCTGTTGTCGCTGATCAAGCAGGAAATCTCCGGCAAAGATGCCGACGCCGCGCTGGGCAAGGCGTTCATCACCGTGAACAAGAACTCGGTGCCAAACGACCCACGCTCCCCGTTCGTCACCTCCGGCCTGCGCTTCGGCACGCCAGCGGTGACCACCCGTGGCTTCAAGGAAGCCGAGTGCAAGGAACTGGCCGGCTGGATCTGCGACATCCTCGCGGACCTGAACAACGAAGCGGTGATCGACGCCGTGCGTGAGAAGGTCAAGGCCATCTGCAAGAAGCTGCCGGTCTACGGCGCTTGATGCCGCGCTAGGCGGTCATTGAAAAGGCCCGCTTCGAAAGATGCGGGCCTTTTTTATTGATTGGATTTAAATAATAGTCAGCTGAAGTCTTTAACACTTCCCCTACAAACCTCACGCTTCGAAACATACCCCTTCAACACAACTTGTCGACAAGCCTTTAGTATCGATCCCATTATCCACAGCCACTCAGGCTTTCAATAAAGGATGCGATACCGACATGGACAGTCAACTTTCTTTTTGCGCCACACTTCGCTCGCCCGACATGCACATCCACTTGCTTGAGACATTCCACGGGAAACCGGCATTGGCCACCGTGACTTCATTCAGCGGGGGATTTTTCAGCGGCAAACCGCAGACCGTCGATCACTCGAGCCTGCTGGGCATGCACCCCAAGAGCAGCGGCGGCAACGTCCCGCCATTGCTGCTGTACTTTCGCCACGCCGCCGGTGGCTACACCCTGTGGATAAAAAGCCCGGGGGAACACCACGACAAGTTCATCGGCAAAAATGGATTCGACGCCCTGGGTGCGAAAAACGCGGGTAAACCCGTTCTCTTTAAACTTGTTGACTCCAAGCAACGCGTGGTGACCCTGAATGACATAACCGCCAAACACTCGCCACTGTCACTCATGACCAAGCACAATAAATATGTAGGCGGATTGAGAATCCACGGTTCGCCGTATCTTTATCTGGCGGAAACCGAAGCGCGCTCGAAACTGACGTTCATACTCAGCATCATTTGAATGGGCCCGGGCACTTTTAATGAACTAACGAAACTCCGGGGATAACGCAAAGCATCTGGCGGCCGCTCTCGAACAAAAGTTGCAGAGGGCCGCAGGTGCCGGGTCGTCAATTCAGGGCGGCGTCGAAACCTGCGCGGATCTTCGCTTCGGGCAGTTCATCGGCAATGAACACGATCACGCTTTCCCGGGGTTCATCGGGGGCCCATTCGGTGTCCCAGTCGAAACCGTACAGCTTGAGTACGCCCTGGAACACCAGTCGACGGGGTTCCCCGGCGATGTTCAGCACGCCCTTGTAGCGCAGCAATTGCTTGCCGTGATCTTCCAGCAGCTGGTTCATGAACGTGCTGAGCTTGTCGATGTCCAGCGGCTTGTCGGTGCGCAGCACGAGGCTGCTGATGCGATCGCCCGGGGTCGCCTTGCCGACCGGTCGCAGGCTGAGCCCGGCCTCCAGGTCCGCATTGAGGTTGAAGCCACGGATGTCGAGCAGTTCGGCCAGGTCGATCTTGCCGTGCTCCACCACCCGGATCGGCGCCCGACGATTGATACGGGCCAAGCGTTCGCCAAGGGCATCGACCTGGGCGGCGCCCACCAGGTCGGTCTTGCTCAGGAGCAGGCGATCGGCAAATCCGACCTGGGCCTGGGCGATGGCCTGCGTCAGGTGCAGGTCGGCGTGGGCGGCGTCCACCAGGGTCAGGATCCCGTCGAGGATGTAGCGCTCGCGCAGGTCCTCATCGATGAAAAAGGTCTGGGCCACCGGCGCCGGATCGGCCAGGCCGGTGCACTCGATCACCAGGCGGTCAAAGGCGATCTCGCCGCTGTCCAGCCGTTCGAGCAACAGGTACAGGGCCTTGGTCAGGTCGGTGTGGATGGTGCAACACACGCAGCCATTGGCCAGCGTCATGACCTGCACCGGCTCATCGCCCAGCAACTGGGTGTCGATGCCCGCTTCACTGAATTCGTTCTCGATCACGGCGATCTTCAGGCCGTGCTCGGCCTTGAGCAGATGACGCAACAGCGTGGTCTTGCCAGCGCCAAGGAAGCCGCTGAGGATGGTGACCGGGATGGGCGAGGACAAACGGAATCTCCTTGATGGCTGAAAGGGAAGCGGTTTTGTGGGAGCGGCGGTGTACGCCTAGCTTGAAACCACCCCAAAACACCTGTGGGAGCGGGCTTGCCCGAGAAAGCGTCGGGCCAGTCGACACCTTCATCAACTGACCCACCGCCTTCGCGAGCAAGCCCGCTCCCACAAGGGATCGGCGGTGTACGCCTAGCTTGAAACCACCCCAGAACACCTGTGGGAGCGGGCTTGCCCGCGATAGCGTCCGGCCAGTCGACACCTTCATCAACTGACCCACCGCCTTCGCGAGCAAGCCCGCTCCCACACAGGGGGTTGAGCTACCTCATTGTCAACAGCACTTGGGCCCGGCCTTGCCGCCGTAGCGGGCTTCCTGGCGTTCGCGGAAGAACGTCTCGTAGTCCATCAGCGGCTTGTCCGGGTGTTGGGTTTGCATGTGCTCGACGTAGTTGTCGTAGTCGGGCATGCCGACCATCAGGCGGGCGGCCTGACCGAGGTATTTACCGAGGCGACTCAAGTCAT
>NZ_JAUQOP010000069.1 GCF_030580855.1 Pseudomonas citrullilanati
CGGCGGATCAGCAACATTGATGCCGGCTGACACTCCGCTATCGCGAGCAAGCTCGCTCCCACAGGGACTCTCCGGTTTATTTGAAACGCCGCTCCACCCCTTTCTCCACCAGGATCTTCGCCGATATCTCTTCCACGGAAAAATGCGTGGAATTGATGTGGGGAATGTTCTCCCGCCGGAACAGGTTTTCCACTTCGCGCACTTCGAATTCGCACTGGGCGTAGCTTGAATAGCGGCTGTTGGGCTTGCGCTCGTTGCGGATCGCGGTGAGGCGGTCCGGGTCGATGGTCAGGCCGAACAGCTTGTGCTGGTGGGCGCGCAGGGCGCTGGGCAGTTGCAGGCGCTCCATGTCTTCTTCGGTCAACGGGTAGTTGGCCGCGCGGATGCCGAATTGCATCGCCATGTACAGGCACGTCGGCGTCTTGCCGCAACGCGACACCCCCACCAGGATCAGGTCGGCCTTGTCGTAATAATGCGTGCGGGCGCCGTCATCGTTGTCCAGCGCGAAGTTGACCGCCTCGATCCGCTCCATGTAGTTGGAGTTGTGCCCGATGGAATGGGACTTGCCGACCGAGTAGGAGGAGTGTTCGCTCAGTTCCTGCTCAAGGGGCGCCAGGAAGGTGGAAAAAATGTCGATCATGAAACCATTGGACGTTGCGAGAATCTCACGGATGTCCTGATTGACGATGGTATCGAAGATGATCGGGCGGAAACCGTCGGTTTCGGCGGCTTTATTGATTTGCTGTACCATGGCCCGCGCTTTGTCGACGCTGTCGATGTACGGGCGTGTCAGCTTGGTGAAGGTAATGTTTTCGAACTGCGCCAACAGGCTTTGGCCTAGCGTTTCGGCAGTGATGCCGGTGCCATCGGAGATAAAGAAAGCAGATCGTTTCATTTGCGCCTTGGGCCTTAAGCTAGTGACGATTCTTGGATATGATAGGCGCGATTTGCCGGCCGCCAATGGCCCGCATTCTCACTTATTTTCCAGGTCCAGGCCATATCGCCGGCAATCGCTCCCCTGGAGCCACCGGTGCCTTGAGCTTTTCCAACACAGTTAGTGGAGAGATCACCTTGGTAGAGTACGTAGTTTCCCTCGATAAGCTCGGCGTCCATGATGTGGAGCATGTGGGGGGCAAGAACGCATCCCTGGGCGAGATGATCAGTAACCTCGCCGGTGCCGGCGTCTCGGTGCCAGGTGGCTTCGCCACGACCGCTCAGGCTTATCGTGATTTCCTGGAACTGAGTGGCCTGAACAAGCAGATCCACGATGCGCTCGATGCCCTGGACGTCGATGACGTCAACGCCCTGGCCAAGACCGGCGCCCAGATCCGCCAGTGGATCATGGAAGCCGAGTTCCCCGAGCAACTGAACAGCGAAATCCGCACCGCCTTCGCCAAGCTGTCCGAAGGCAATCCCGACATCGCCGTCGCCGTGCGTTCCTCGGCCACCGCCGAAGACCTGCCGGACGCTTCCTTCGCCGGCCAGCAGGAAACCTTCCTGAACATCCGGGGCGTGGAAAACGTCATCCGCGCCGCCAAGGAAGTCTTCGCTTCCCTCTTCAACGACCGAGCCATCTCCTACCGCGTGCACCAGGGCTTCGACCACAAGCTGGTCGCCCTATCCGCCGGTGTGCAGCGCATGGTCCGCTCCGAGACCGGCACCGCCGGCGTGATGTTCACCCTCGACACCGAGTCGGGCTTCCGTGACGTGGTGTTCATCACCGGTGCCTACGGCCTGGGTGAAACCGTCGTGCAAGGCGCGGTCAACCCGGACGAATTCTATGTCCACAAGGGCACGCTGCAGGCCGGTCGCCCGGCGATCCTGCGTCGCAACCTGGGCAGCAAGGCCATCAAGATGATCTACGGCGACGAGGCCAAGGCCGGTCGCTCGGTCAAGACCGTCGACGTGGACAAGGCCGAGCGCGCGCGTTTCTGCCTGACCGACGCCGAGGTCAGCGAGCTGGCCAAGCAGGCGATGATCATCGAGCAGCACTACAAGTGCCCGATGGACATCGAATGGGCCAAGGACGGTGACGACGGCAAGCTGTACATCGTGCAGGCCCGTCCGGAAACCGTGAAGAGCCGCACCCAGGCCAACGTCATGGAGCGCTACCTGCTCAAGGAAACCGGCACCGTGCTGGTGGAAGGCCGCGCCATCGGCCAGCGCATCGGCGCCGGCAAGGTACGGATCATCAAGGACGTCTCGGAAATGGACAAGGTCCAGGCCGGCGACGTGCTGGTGTCCGACATGACCGACCCGGACTGGGAGCCGGTGATGAAGCGCGCCAGCGCCATCGTCACCAACCGCGGCGGACGCACCTGCCACGCGGCGATCATCGCCCGCGAGCTGGGGATCCCGGCAGTGGTCGGCTGCGGCAACGCCACCCAGTTGCTCAAGGACGGCCAGGGCGTCACCGTGTCCTGCGCCGAGGGCGACACCGGCTACATCTTCGAAGGCGAACTGGGCTTCGACGTGAAGAAGAACTCCGTGGACGCCATGCCGGAGCTGCCGTTCAAGATCATGATGAACGTCGGCAACCCGGACCGCGCCTTCGACTTCGCCCAGTTGCCGAACGCCGGCGTGGGCCTGGCTCGCCTGGAATTCATCATCAACCGCATGATCGGCGTGCACCCCAAGGCGCTGCTGAACTACGACGGCCTGCCGAGCGAAATCAAGGACAGCGTCGACAAGCGTGTCGCCGGCTACGACGATCCGGTCGGCTTCTACGTCGAGAAGCTGGTGGAAGGCATCAGCACCCTGGCGGCGGCGTTCTGGCCGAAAAAGGTCATCGTGCGCCTGTCGGACTTCAAGTCCAACGAATACGCCAACCTGATCGGCGGCAAGCTCTACGAGCCGGAAGAAGAAAACCCGATGCTGGGCTTCCGTGGCGCCTCGCGCTACATCAGCGAATCGTTCCGTGACTGCTTCGAGCTCGAATGCCGCGCCCTCAAGCGCGTGCGCAACGACATGGGCCTGACCAACGTCGAGATCATGGTGCCGTTCGTGCGCACCCTCGGCGAAGCGAGCCAGGTGGTCGACCTGCTGGCTGAGAACGGCCTGGCCCGTGGCGACAACGGCCTGCGCGTGATCATGATGTGCGAACTGCCGTCCAACGCCATCCTGGCGGAGGAATTCCTCGAATTCTTCGACGGTTTCTCCATCGGTTCCAACGACCTGACCCAGCTGACCCTGGGCCTGGACCGCGACTCCGGGATCATCGCGCACCTGTTCGACGAGCGGAACCCGGCGGTCAAGAAGCTGCTGGCCAATGCCATCGCCGCCTGCAACAAGGCCGGCAAGTACATCGGCATCTGCGGCCAGGGCCCTTCGGACCACCCGGACCTGGCCAAGTGGCTGATGGAGCAGGGGATCGAAAGCGTTTCGTTGAACCCCGACTCCGTGCTGGAGACCTGGTTCTTCCTGGCCGAGGGGCAGGGCGCGGTCTGATCGAGTGAAGGGACTTCACCGGTAATGTAGGCCGGGTAACCTTGGTGGGTGCGAGCTTGCTCGCGATAGCGGAGTGTCAGCCAAGATTGTTTTGCTGATCCACCGCAATCGCGAGCAAGCTCGCTCCCGCAGGTCCGCGGCTATCAACCTTTCCGGTCCCTTTTGATTGAAGTAGGGCGGGCTCCTGGCGGATGCCGCCCTTTTTTGTGCAAGAGCATTATGCAAAGCAGCAGCAACCTTTTTCCTGTCGCCCTGATCAGCGCCGAGCGGCGTGGTGATCTGAGCGAAGACGTCTATCGCTTGAAACCCGGCAACAGCCCGGACTACAGCGTCGAGCTGGCCGTTACCCGCCTGGGCATGGCCGATGCCGGCCAGGCCCGGGGCGTGCCCGTGATCCTGTTGCACGGCAGTTTTTCCAACCGGCGCTTCTGGTACTCCCCCAAGGGCCTCGGCCTCGGGGCGTACCTGGCACGCCTGGGGTTCGATGTCTGGATCCCCGAGATGCGTGGCCATGGGCTGTCCCAGCGCAACCAGGACTATCGCAACAATCGCGTGGCCGACTATGCCCGCTACGATTTGCCGGCCATCGGCGCCTTCGTGCGGGAGCAGAGCGGGCAGGTGCCGCACTGGCTTGGTCATTCCCTGGGGGGCATCACCCTGGCGGCAGCGCTGGGCGGGCATTACCTGGGCGAGCCCGCGGTGGCCTCGGCGGCGTTTTTCGGCGCCCAGGTCAGCCGTACCTACTGGCCGCTGAAGATCCCGCCGGTGGAATGGAGCGGACGCTTCATCCTCAAGCGCTTTGCCCAGTTGTCCGGTTCGCGGCTCAAGCGCGGCCCGGAGGACGAGCCCATCGGCCTGGCCCTGGAAAGCATGCGCTGGTACGGCCTGTTCGGGCGCTTCGGCGACGCCGAGAGGAACTGGTGGGCCGGATTGGCCGACGTCCAGGTCCCGGTGCTGGCGGTGAGTGCCGCCGGCGATCAGCAGGACCCGACCTGGGCCTGCCGCAAACTCTTCGAACAGATCGGTTCCGAACACAAGCAGTTTGTCTGCCTGGGCCGGGAGCAGGGCTTCAGCGACGATTTCGGGCATGTCGAGATGCTGGTCAGCAAGGCCGCGCAGACCGACGTCTGGCCATTGGTCGCGCGTTGGCTGGAAAACCCGTGCACGCCGTTGCTGGCCGAGCAGCCCCAACTGGCCGAGGCGGTTTGAAGCGAAGGCCCTGACGTGGGCATTTCGCTCTGGTCGGCTTGCGGCTAAGATATGACGCTTCAAGCGGTTCCGGTCACAAACGGTTGCTCATCCAGTCTGACGTTCCAGCCCAACAGGAGTTGTTCGATGAACCATTACCTCACGCCCGACCTGTGCGATGCCTATCCGGACCTGGTCCAGGTGCTGGAGCCGATGTTCAGCAATTTCGGCGGCCGCGATTCCTTCGGCGGCGAAATCGTGACCATCAAGTGCTTCGAGGACAACTCGCTGGTCAAGGAACAGGTCGAGCTGCCGGGTACCGGCAAGGTGCTGGTGGTTGACGGCGGCGGCTCCCTGCGTCGGGCCCTGCTGGGTGACATGCTGGCGGAAAAAGCCGCGAAAAACGGTTGGGAAGGGTTGGTGATCTACGGCTGCATCCGCGACGTCGATGTCATCGCCCAGACCGACCTCGGCGTCCAGGCCCTGGCCAGCCACCCGATGAAGACCGACAAGCGCGGCATTGGCGACCTCAATGTGGCGGTGACCTTTGCCGGCGTGACGTTCCGCCCGGGCGAGTATGTCTATGCCGACAACAACGGCATCATCGTCTCGCCAAGCCCGCTCAAGATGCCTGAATGAAGCGCGACAGCCATAAGGGATGAGGATGTTCGAGGAAGAAAACGCGCAATGGGGGCTGGTGCATGCCCTGGTGCTGGACGGCAAGGGCGGCGCGCGTTCCATTGCCCGGACCGACCTCGACCAATTGCAGCTGCAGGCCCACGAAAGCCTGTGGCTGCACTGGGATCGCAGTCATCCGCAAACCCACACCTGGTTGCGCAAATCCAGCGGCCTGAGCGAGTTCAACTGCGACCTGCTGCTGGAAGAGAACACCCGTCCGCGCCTGCTGCCACTGCCCAACGCCGAGTTGCTGCTGTTCCTGCGGGGGATCAACCTGAACCCGGGGGCCGAACCGGAAGACATGGTCTCGGTGCGGATCTTCGCCTCTGCCCAACGGGTGATCTCCCTGCGTTTGCGGCCACTGCGGGCCACCGATGAGCTATTGGCGCAACTGGCCGAGGGCAAGGGCCCGAAGACCAGCTCGGAACTCATCCTTTATATGGCCCAGTACCTCACCAACAAGGTGCAGGACCTGGTCACCTGCCTCTCGGAAATCGTCGATGGCGAGGAAGAAAAACTCGATACCGACGAACGGTATACCCCCGAGCACGACGCCATCTTGCACATCCGCCGGAGGGCGGCCGGGCTGAAGCGGTTCCTGGCGCCGCAGCGGGATATCTTCGCCCAGATGACCCGGCTGAAACTGCCGTGGTTCGTCGAGGACGACGGCGACTACTGGAATGAATTGAACAACAGCCTGACCCGTTACCTCGAGGAGCTGGAACTGGCTCGCGAGCGCGTGGGGCTTGTGCTGGAGGCCGAAGACCGGCGCCTGTCGGTGCGCATGAACCGCACCATGTACCGTTTCGGCATCATCACCGGGATCTTCCTGCCCATGAGTTTCCTCACCGGCCTGCTGGGCATCAATGTCGGCGGCATCCCGTTCTCGGCGAGCCCCTACGGTTTCATGGTGGCGTGCCTGCTGATGGTTTGCGTGGCCCTGGGGCAGTGGTGGCTGTTCCGCCGCTTGCGTTGGGTCTGATGAGGCTTCATGTGACCCGGCCAAATCTGATCGCGTCTTCCACAGACATCACGAGAGGTGCGTATGCACGATCCGTTTGAACAGTCTTTGCGCGACATGCTCAAGGCCTCGCCGTCCAGCCGGGACGACGATGCCTGCCTGGGACGTGTACTGAAAACCGCCAACCGCCAGGTCGGCGCCAGCGATCTGTTCAGCCTGCTGGGCCGCTGGCTGCCCGCGCTGATGATCGCCTTGAACAACGGGTCGGCCCATGTCTCGCCGGTTTCCCGTCGTAAACCTGTTACCCGCACCGCTGATAAGGCTGATTGAATATGGAACTTGATCTCTGGACCCAGAGCCTCGTCACGGCAATGACCGCGTTGTGGACCAAGGTGGCTAACTTCATCCCGAACCTGTTCGGCGCCCTGGTGGTGCTGTTGCTCGGTTTCGTGGTGGCCAAGCTGCTGGACACGCTGTTGTCCAAGTTGCTCGCCAAGCTGGGCCTCGATCGCCTGATGGGCGGCACCGGCTTGACCAAGCTGTTGTCCCGGGGCGGCATCCAGGTGCCGATCTCGACCCTGGTCGGCAAGATCGTCTATTGGTTCGTATTGCTGATTTTCCTGGTGTCCGCGGCTGAATCCCTTGGACTTGAGCGAGTTTCAGCTACGCTGGACATGCTTGCGCTGTATTTGCCGAAGGTATTCGGCGCGGCATTGGTGCTGTTGGTCGGTGTCCTGCTGGCGCAACTGGCCAACGGGCTGGTGCGTGGCGCCGCCGAAGGCGTGGGCCTGGACTACGCCGCCGGCGTTGGGCGAATCGCCCAGGGCCTGGTGATCATCATCAGTATTTCGGTCGCGATCAGCCAGTTGGAGGTCAAGACAGACCTGCTCAACCATGTGATCGTGATCGTCCTGATTACCGTTGGTCTGGCGGTTGCGCTGGCCATGGGGTTGGGCAGCCGGGAAATTGCCGGCCAGATTCTCGCGGGAATCTACGTGCGTGAGTTGTATGAGGTTGGGCAACAGGTGCGTGTTGGAGAGGTCGAAGGGCAGATCGAGGAGATCGGCACGGTGAAGACCACATTGCTGACCGACGAGGGCGAACTGGTGTCGCTCTCCAATCGGATCCTGCTGGAACAGCATGTGAGTAGCCGCTAACCCGGCAAACCCTGCTAATGTATGCCGCCGCAAAATGCCTGCGACCCCAGGCTGCGGCGCACATTGACCTAGACTGTCGGCCCGACCTGTTTTGAACAAACCCCAATCGCTATCCACGCGCTACGACCCCCGTGATCTCTCCGATGAGGAGTTGGTCGCGCGCGCACATACGGAGCTGTTCCACGTCACGCGTGCCTACGAAGAGTTGATGCGCCGGTACCAGAGGACATTATTTAACGTTTGTGCACGCTACCTGGGGAACGATCGCGATGCTGACGATGTCTGTCAGGAGGTGATGTTGAAGGTGCTGTATGGCTTGAAGAACTTCGAGGGGAAATCGAAGTTCAAGACATGGCTCTACAGCATCACCTACAACGAATGCATCACGCAGTACCGCAAGGAACGGCGAAAGCGTCGCTTGATGGATGCTTTGAGCCTGGACCCTCTTGAAGAAGCGTCTGAGGAAAAGGCGCCCAAACCCGAGGAGAAGGGTGGACTTGATCGCTGGTTGGTCCATGTAAACCCGATCGATCGGGAAATTCTGGTGCTACGATTTGTCGCAGAGCTGGAGTTCCAGGAGATCGCAGACATCATGCACATGGGTTTGAGCGCGACAAAAATGCGTTACAAGCGCGCTCTTGACAAATTGCGTGAGAAATTTGCAGGCATTGCTGAAACTTAGTTCGGCGCAAATATCTCTTACGTGTAGGCAAGTTCTGATAGACTTGCCGCCGAGTTGTCCCCCGGTTTGCGGGACTGCTTCACAATCACCAGATGGGGATTTAACGGATGAAACTGAAAAACACCTTGGGCTTTGCCATTGGTTCTTTGATTGCTGCCACTTCGTTCGGCGCTCTGGCACAAGGCCAAGGCGCAGTTGAAATCGAAGGCTTCGCCAAGAAAGAACAATTCGACAGCGCTCGTAACTTCAAGAACAACGGCAACCTGTTCGGCGGTTCGATCGGTTACTTCCTGACCGACGACGTTGAACTGCGTCTGGCCTACGACGAAGTGCACAACGCACGTACCGACGACGGCACCAACGTCAAGGGCGCCAACACTGCCCTGGACGCCCTGTACCACTTCAACAACCCAGGCGACATGCTGCGTCCTTACGTCTCGGCCGGTTTCTCCGACCAGAGCATCGACCAGAATGGCAGCAACGGTCGTAACCGTTCTACCTTCGCCAACGTCGGTGGCGGCGCCAAGCTGTACTTCACCGAGAACTTCTACGCCCGTGCTGGCGTTGAAGCTCAATACAACATCGACCAGGGCGACACCGAGTGGGCGCCAAGCGTTGGTATCGGTGTGAACTTCGGTGGCGGCTCCAAGCCTGCCGCTGCTCCAGTTCCAGCTCCGGCTGAAGTCTGCTCCGACAGCGACAACGATGGCGTGTGCGACAACGTCGACAAGTGCCCTGACACCCCTGCCAACGTAACTGTCGACGCTGATGGCTGCCCTGCCGTTGCTGAAGTCGTTCGCGTTGAGCTGGACGTCAAGTTCGACTTCGACAAGTCGGTCGTCAAGCCTAACAGCTACGGCGACATCAAGAACCTGGCTGACTTCATGAAGCAGTACCCATCCACCACCACTACTGTTGAAGGTCACACTGACTCCGTCGGTCCTGACGCTTACAACCAGAAACTGTCCGAGCGTCGTGCAAACGCCGTCAAGCAAGTTCTGACCAACCAGTACGGTGTTGAATCGTCCCGCGTTAACTCTGTTGGCTACGGCGAATCCCGTCCAGTGGCTGATAACGCCACTGAAGCTGGTCGCGCTGTTAACCGTCGCGTAGAAGCGCAGGTTGAAGCCCAAGCTAAGTAATTAGCCCAGCGCTTTGGAAAAGCCCGGCCCAGGCCGGGCTTTTCTTTGCCTGGGATTTGTCAGGTGGGGCTGTGCCAGACGAAGCAAAACCTGTGGGAGCGAGCTTGCTCGCGATGGCGGTGTGTCAGTCACCATCCAGATTGCTGATACATTGCCATCGCGAGCAAGCTCGCTCCCACAGTGGGTCGATGTTGTCTGTTAGAGGGTTGAAGCCTGAGCCCAGGCAGTCGGGGCCGTGGCCAGTTCAGCGGCACCGGCCACCGCACCAATCACCAGAATCGCCGGGCTCTTGAGCTGGAACGCGGTGGCATCGGCTTCCATCGATGCCAGGTCGCTGCGGCAGTCGCGTTGATGGGGCAGGGACGCGTTTTCGATCATTGCCACTGGCGTATCCGCGGCCAGGCCGCCGGCCAGCAGTTGTTCGCGGATCTCGTTGAGTTTCGCCACGCCCATGTACACCACCAGGGTCGTCCCGCTTTGCGCCAGGGCTTGCCAGTTCAGGCTGCTGCCGTCCTGGGTGTGGGCGGTGACCAGCGTCACGCCCCGGGCAATCCCGCGCAGGGTCAGTGGGATAGCGCACTGGGTCGCCCCGGCCAGGCCGGCGGTGATGCCATTGACCAGTTCCACTTCGATGCCGTGCCCGCGCAGCCACTGCGCCTCTTCACCGCCACGGCCAAAGATGCACGGGTCGCCGCCCTTGAGGCGCACCACGCATTTGCCCTGGCGGGCATAGCGCAGCATCAGCCGATGAATGAACGCCTGGGGCGTGGAGCGGCAACCGCCGCGCTTGCCCACGGCAATGATACGCGCGCCGGGGCAGTGCTCCAGCACCGCCTCGTTGACCAGGTCGTCGATCAGCACCACGTCCGCTGCGCCAAGGGCGCGCACGGCCTTGAGGGTCAGCAATTCAGGGTCGCCAGGACCTGCACCCACCAGCCAGACTTTTGCGTTCATCGTGTTTTCCTCAAGAGAGAGCGGCCATCGGTTGCGCCGAGGCAACCAGCAGCCGCTTGATTTCCGGTACGCAGGAACCGCATTGCGTGCCACAGCCCAGTTCTTTTTTCAGCCCCGGCAAGTCCAGGCCCCGCTCGATGCCGGCGCAGATCGCCTGCTGGCTGACGTTCAAGCAGTTGCACAGGGTCTTGCCGCCGCCACTCACCGCCGCGCCGGCATTGCCCGGCGGCGCGCTCAAGGGCGCCAGCAACCAGCGGCGCAGTTGTTCATCGGCGCGACCTTCCTGCCACAGGTTCTGCAGCCAGTGCCGGGCGAGGGTTTCGCCGGCCAGGCGGATGGCGGTGATGCGACCGTTTTCGATCCGGACCCGTTTCCCGATGGCGCGACGCGGATCGTCATAGGCCAGCACCGGGCCGTCGATCAGCCCCAGTTGTTCGTCGATCCCTTGCAGCAGCTCGGGATCAGGCGCCGTGGCGTTGGCGGCGCGAATCAGCAGTGCCGGACGTTCACGGCCGGTGAGGCTGAGGCTGACGTAGGCAAACGCCTCGCACAGCGGTCGCAGCGCCTCCAGATGCTGTTGAACGTCGCCCTCCACCAGGGCGAACAGGTGCCAGGGCAGGTTCACCGGTTCCAGGCGCACGCCGCTGTGCTTGAGCTCCGGTTGTTTCGACAAGGGGTCGAAGGCCGGTTGGGTCAGGCGGTTGACGCCGCCCTTGAGGAACCGGTTGCCCCAGTGCATGGGCAGGAAGGCCTGGCCCGGACGCACGTTTTCGTCGCTGTCGACGGCGACGATCACCGCGCCGCGCCGGCTCTTCAAGCTGACCAGGTCACCGGCCTGCAAGCGATGGCGCGCCAGTTCGTCCGGGTGCAGGCTGAGGACGGCTTCATTGACGTGGCCGAACAGTTGCGCGGCGGTGCCGGTCCGGCTCATGCCGTGCCACTGGTCGCGCAGCCGCCCGGTGTTCAGGGTCAATGGATAGCGTGCGTCCCGCAGTTCCCGGGCGGCGCGATACGGTTCGGCGACAAATCGCGCCCGACCGCTGTCGGTAGGAAAGATCCCGTTCTGGTACAGGCGCGCCGTTCCCACCGTGGCGCCTTCCGGGAAGGGCCATTGCTGGGGACCGAGTGCATCGATCAAGGCGTGGCTGATGCCGGACAAGTCGAGGTCGCGCCCGCGGGTCAGCTGCTTGTATTCGTCGAACAGCTGACCCGGGGCGGCAAAGTCGAACAGGCTCGGCTGGCCCGGCCGCAGGCGTTGCTCCAGGCGTTGGGCGAAATCCACGGTGATCGCCCAGTCCGGCCGGGCTTCACCCGGTGCCCTGACTGCCCGGCGAACGTGGGAGATACGCCGTTCAGAGTTGGTCACCGAACCCTCTTTCTCGCCCCAACTGGCCGCCGGCAGCAGCAAGTCGGCGAAGGCGGCGGTCTCGGTGGTCCGGAAAGCTTCCTGCAACACCACGAACGGACAGGCTTGCAGCGCTTCCTGGACGGCTGTCTGGTCCGGCATCGATTGGGCCGGGTTGGTGCAAGCGATCCACAGGGCCTTGATCTTGCCGCTGCGCACCGCGTCGAACAGCTCGATGGTGCTCAAGCCCGGGTTGGCGGGCAATTGCTCGACGCCCCAGTAGCGGGCGACTTCATCGCGATGCCCGGGATTGCTGGCTTCGCGATGGCCCGGCAGCAGGTTCGACAGGCTGCCGGTTTCCCGCCCGCCCATGGCATTGGGCTGGCCCGTCAGCGAGAACGGTCCCGCGCCCGGGCGGCCAATTTGCCCGGTGGCCAGGTGCAGGTTGATCAGTGCGCTGTTCTTCGCGCTGCCGGCCGTGGACTGGTTCAGGCCCATGCACCACAGCGACAGGAAACTGGGCGAGGTGCCGACCCATTCGGCACACTGGTGCAGTTGTTCGACGCTGATCCCGCACACCTGGGCGACCATGCCCGGGGTGTAGTCGCGTACCAGGTTCTTCAGCTCGGCCAGGCCTTCGGTGTGGGCCTTGATGAAGTCGCGGTTCACCCAGTCTTCCCACAGCAACAGGTGCAAGATCCCGTGGAACAAGGCGACGTCGGTACCGGGCAGGATCGCCAGGTGCAGGTCCGCCAGGTCGCAGGTGTCGGTGCGCCGCGGGTCGATGACGATGATTTTCATCTGCGGACGGCGGGATTTGACCTCTTCGAGCCGACGAAACAGGATCGGATGGGCGTAGGCCATGTTGCTGCCGACGATCATCACGCAGTCGCTCAGCTCCAGGTCTTCGTAGCTGCAGGGCGGCGCGTCGGCACCCAGGCTGCGCTTGTAGCCGACCACGGCGGAGGACATGCACAGCCGTGAATTGCTGTCGATGTTGTTGGTGCCGACCAGGGCCCGGGCGAGTTTGTTGAACGCGTAGTAGTCCTCGGTCAGCAACTGGCCGGAGATGTAGAACGCCACGCTGTCGGGGCCGTGCTCGGCGACGGTGGCGGCGAAGACGCTGGCGGCGTGCTCCAGCGCGCTGTCCCAGTCGGTACGGGCGCGGGCCAGGCCCTTGCCCAGGCGCAGCTCGGGGTACAGCGCGCGTGCGGCGAGGTCGCCGGTCAGGTGCAGGGTCGAGCCCTTGCTGCACAGCTTGCCGAAATTGGCCGGGTGGGCGGGATCGCCGCTGACGCCGAGGATGCGCTCGTCGTCATGCTCGATCAGCACGCCGCAACCGACCCCGCAGTAACAGCAGGTCGAGGCAGTGGTTTGGCGGTTCATCAGCTTGCTTCCCGTAGCGCCAGCAGGACCCGGCCGTTCTCGACACGGGCCGCATGGTGATGGGCGCAACCCACGTCCGGCGCCTGGGCCTGGCCGCTTTCCAGGTCGATCTGCCAGTTGTGCAGCGGGCAGGCCACGCGCTTGCCGTAGATCAGGCCTTGGGACAGCGGCCCGCCCTTGTGCGGGCAGCGGTCGTCGAGGGCGAAGACTTCATCGTCGCTGGTACGAAAAATCGCGATATCGCCTTTCGGGCCCTGGATGATGCGCGAGCCCAGGGCGTTGATCTCTTCCAGTGCGCAGATATCCAGCCAGTTCATGCCGGCACCTCCAGGTTCTTCACGGGGATGACCTCGAACTCTTTTTTCAGCTGGGGTTGTTCCAGGCGCTGTTTCCACGGGTCCTGTTCCAGGGCCAGGGAGAACTTCAGGCGTTCGTGCAGCGCCTTGCGGCGGGCCGGGTCCTCCAGCACGGCTTTCTTGATGTGCTCCATGCCGACGCGCTGCATGTAGTGCACGGTGCGTTCGAGGTAGAAGGCTTCTTCGCGGTACAACTGCAAGAACGCGCCGTTGTATTCGCGCACTTGCTCGGCGGTCTGGAGCTTGACGAAGAACTCCGCGACTTCGGTCTTGATCCCGCCGTTGCCACCGATGTACATCTCCCACCCCGAATCGACGCCGATGATGCCGACGTCCTTGATGCCCGCTTCGGAGCAGTTGCGTGGGCAGCCGGAGACCGCCAGCTTCACCTTGTGCGGCGACCACATGTTGAACAGGTCGTGCTCCAGCTCGATGCCCAGTTGGGTGGAATTCTGCGTGCCAAAGCGGCAGAACTCGCTGCCCACGCAGGTTTTCACGGTGCGGATGGATTTGCCGTAGGCGTGGCCGGACGGCATGTCGAGGTCCTTCCAGACCCCCGGCAGGTCCTGCTTCTTGATGCCTAGCAAGTCGATGCGCTGGCCACCGGTGACCTTGACCATGGACACGCTGTACTTATCGGCGACGTCGGCGATGCGCCGCAACTCCGCGGACGTCGTCACCCCACCCCACATCCGTGGAACCACCGAGTAGGTGCCGTCCTTCTGGATGTTGGCGTGGGCGCGCTCGTTGATCAGGCGCGATTGCGGGTCATCCTGGGCTTCGCCGGGCCAGGTGGAAATCAGGTAGTAGTTCAGGGCCGGGCGGCAGGTGGCGCAGCCGTTCGGGGTGCGCCAGTTCAGGTAGCTCATGGTGCCGGCGATGGTCAACAAGTGCTCGTCGCGGATCGCCTGGCGGATCTGCCTGTGGTTGAGATCGCTGCAGCCGCAGATGGCTTTCTCGCTTTTCGGCTTGACGTCCGCCGCACCGCCGACGGTGTTGATGAGGATCTGCTCCACCAGGCCGGCGCAGGAACCGCAGGAGCTGGCGGCCTTGGTGTGTTTTTTCACGTCGTCGACGCTGAACAGCCCGTGTTCCTGGATCGCCTTGACGATGGTGCCCTTGCACACGCCGTTGCAGCCGCAGACTTCAGCCGAGTCGGCCATGCTCATGGCTTTGTCCTGGCCCTGGTGGCCGACGTCGCCCAAGGCCTGCTCCATAAAACTAGAGCCGCCGAACATCAGGTGATCGCGGATCTCGCCGACGTTGTGATTCCCTCGGATCTGGCGGAAGTACCAGCCACCGTCCGCGGTGTCGCCGTAGAGGCAGGCGCCGACCAGCACGTCATCCTTGATCACCAGCTTCTTGTAGACGCCGCCGATCGGGTCGGACAGGGTGATGGTCTCGGTGCCTTCGCCGCCCATGAAGTCGCCGGCGGAGAACAGGTCGATGCCGGTGACCTTGAGCTTGGTCGAGGTCACCGATCCCTTGTAGGTGGCAAACCCCAGTTGCGCGAGGTGGTTGGCGCAGACCTTGGCCTGTTCGAACAGCGGGGCCACCAGGCCATAGGCCGTGCCGCGATGGTTGGCGCATTCGCCGATGGCATAGATCCGTGGGTCGTAGGTCTGCATCGTGTCGTTGACCAGGATCCCGCGGCTGCAAGGGATGCCGGCCTTTTCCGCCAGTTCGGTGTTGGGACGGATGCCGGCGGCCATCACCACCAGGTCGGCGGGGATGATGTCGCCGTTCTTGAACTGCACCGAGCCGACCCGGCCATTGCCGGCGTCGTGCAGGGCCTGGGTCTGCTCGCAGAGGCGAAATTTCAGGCCACGGTCTTCCAGGGCGGTTTGCAGCAGTTGGCCGCTGGTCTTATCCAGTTGCCGCTCCAGCAACCATTCGCCCAGGTGCACCACGGTCACGTCCATGCCCCGCAGCTTCAAGCCGTTGGCCGCTTCCAGGCCCAGCAGGCCGCCGCCGATCACCACGGCGTTCTTGTGGGTCTTGGCGGTGTCGATCATGACCTGGGTGTCGGCGATGTCGCGGTAGCCGATGACGCCGTCGAGGGTGTGGCCGGGGATGGGCAGGATGAACGGCGTGGAGCCGGTGGCGATCAGCAGGCGATCGTACTCGGCCTCGGTTCCGTCCTCGGCGATGACCCGGCGCTTGACCCGGTCGATCTCCACCACCTTGCGGTTGAGCAGCAGGTTGATGCGGTTGTCCTGGTACCAGCTCAGGTCGTTGAGCACGATCTCTTCGAACGTCTGCTCGCCGGCCAGCACCGGCGAAAGCAGGATGCGGTTGTAGTTGGCGTGGGGCTCGGCGCCGAACACCGTGATGTCGTACAGCTCATGGCTCAGCTTGAGCAGTTCTTCAAGGGTTCGAACCCCGGCCATACCGTTGCCGATCATCACCAGTTTGAGTTTTTTCATCAGGGTTCTCCGCAAGCTCAGGCCCGTTTCATCACGGCGATCGGACTGGCTCGGTCATATTCACGAAAACAAAAAAAGGCGTCCCGCTAGTGGCCTAGCGAGGACGCCTTTGTCCGGGTCCCGTTCTCTCGGGAAGCAGCGCCTTCATCGTTGGAAGCGTTGCTGTATGTATGGTGAGAGAGGTTATGCAGTGGTTGTGCCAAGTGGCTCTGGGGCGCGGATTTATTGGGTAATCCGCCGGCCGGGCGAGTGACAGGGGAATTTATTGCACCGAATCAAAGCGTGTTGCCCGGTAATGGAGCGTGGTAGCCGATGGTTGTGTAGTGGCAGGCAGGCCGCCATCGCGAGCAAGCTTTGCTCCCACAATGGATTTGCTCCCACAGCAGATTCCCTCCCACAGCAGATTCCCTGTGGAAACAAAATCCCCCGGGGAACCAAAAATCCCTGTGGGAGCAAAGCTTGCTCGCGATAGGCGCGACCGGGATCTCAGCCGTGAAACACCAGGAACAAGAGCACAATGTTCACCACCAGCGACACCAGCGCCAATGTCCGCCAGACCTTCAGCGGCTCTCTTTCCAGCAACGGCCTGGGCCTGACGCTCAAGCTGCGGCGCTCGCCCTGTTCCAGCAGCAGCAACCATTCCTCGGCCGTCTCGAAACGCTGCTCCGGATCGGCCGCGACGGCGCGCTCCAGGCTTTGCCCGAGCCATTCGGCCAGGTCCGGCCGATACCGATGGGCGCTGACCGGCACGCCGAAGCGCGGGCGCTGGAAGGCTTCGATTTCCCCGTAGGGGTAGTGCCCGGTCAGCAGGAAATACAGGGTCACGCCGACGGCATACAGGTCTTGCCGGGCGGTCGGCGCATGCCCGGCGAAGGCTTCCGGGGCAATGTAGCTCGGCGTGCCCGGCAAGACATTGGCCTGGTCCTCCGACAGCCCCGGGCAGTACGCCAGCCCGAAATCCAGCAGGCGCAGTTCGCCGTCGTCCCCCAGGTGCAGGTTGTCCGGCTTGATGTCGCGGTGGTAGATCTGCCGTCGATGCAACAGGCCCACCGCCCGCACCAGCTGCTGCGCCAGGTCCAGCCATTGCGCCAACGGCAGCGGGCCGCCCTGGTCGAACAGCGCGGCCAGGGTGCTGCCCGGGTATTCGCGCATCACGTAGTACAGGTGCTGGCGCTGGGGAACACCGTGGATTTCCGGAAACTGCCGGCCGGCGACCCGCCTGAGAAACCATTCCTCGGAGAGCAACGCCTGGCCGGCACGGCTGTCGTCCCGCCACTGGCCGGGCAGGGTTTTCAACAACCACGGCTGGCCCTGGCCGTCGTGCACCCGGTAGAGCAAGGATTGTTGGCTGTGCCCGAGCAGGCCTTCGACTTGCCAACCCTCGAAGACCTGGCCCGGTTTCAGCGTGGGGGGCAGGGGCCATTGCTGCAATTGGATCAGGGCGTCGCCGATGCTCGCTTCGCCCACGGCATCGACGCGCACCAGCAAGGCGCTGGCATTGTCCTGGCTGCCGGCCAGGTGCGCAGCGTTGACCAGGGTCTGCGCCGCGCGGTCAAGGTCCGGTTGGTCCCGCAGGATGCCGGCGATGGCGGTGTCCCCCAGGACCGCCCAGACGCCGTCGCTGAGCAGGACGAAAGTTTCGTCGGGCCGCAATTCGCCGTCGAGGAAATCCAGGACCAGGTGTTGGTCCAGGCCCAGCGCCCGCTTGAGCACATGCTGCATGCCCTGTTGTTCCCAGACGTGGTCTTCGCTGATCCGTTGCAGGTGGTCGGCGTGCCAGCGGTAGACCCGGCAATCGCCGACGTGGGCCAGGGTGAAGCGGCGGCCGCGCAGGACCAGGGCGCTGACGGTGGTGAGCAGCGGTTGCCCGCCACCGTTGGCTTGCAGCCAGCGATTCTGCGCCAGCAGCAAGCGGTCCAGCGCCTGGGCCACGCCCCAGGTTTGCGGCGTGGCGTAGTAGTCCAGGGCCAGTGCCTGCAAGGTCGAGCGGGCCGCCAGCCCGCCGTCGGCGCATTGGCTCACGCCGTCGGCGATGGCGAACAGGTAACCCTTGCTGGCGGCCAGGGCCGGGGCCGGCGTGACCAGGCGCAGGGCATCCTGGTTTTCATCCCGCGGGCCGATGGCAGTGGCTTCGGCAAAACTCAGTTGCAGGCTCATGCAGGGGCTCTACACCCGGGCCGCGGTGACGGCGGCCGAACCCCAGGTGGTTCTCCAGCGGCGCTTGACGCCGTGCAGGCCGAACCAGGCCAGCACCCCCAGGCTGGCGAACAACCACAGCGCCATCTGGTAGCTGCCGGTGCTCTGCTTGATCGCGCCCATGCCCGCCGCCAGGGCGAAGCCGCCGATGCCGCCGGCCATGCCGATCAGCCCGGTCATCACGCCGATTTCGCGGCGGAAACGTTGCGGCACCAGTTGGAACACCGCGCCGTTGCCTGCCCCCAGGCCCAGCATGGTGCAGACGAACAGGGCCAGGGCGGCATAGGAACTCGGCAGGTTGAAACCCACCGCGGCGATGCAGATGGCCGCCACGGTGTACATGCCCAGCAGCGTGCGGATGCCACCGAAACGGTCGGCCAGGGCACCGCCCAACGGCCGCATCAGGCTGCCCCCGAAGACGCAGGCGGCGGTGTAGTAGCCGGCGGTCACCGGGCTCAGGCCATATTGGTCGTTGAAGTAGCCGGGCAGGGCGCTGGCCAGGCCGATGAAGCCGCCGAAGGTCACGCTGTAGAAGAACATGAACCACCAGCTGTCACGGTCGCCCAGGGCCTTGAGGTAGTCGGCCACGGATTTGGCTTTCGGCCGCTCGGGGGCGTTCTTGGCCAGCCAGGCGAAGACGACCAGGGTCAGCACCAGGGGGATCAGCGCGAAGCCGAACACGTTGGTCCAGCCGAAGGCCGCCGCCATGAACGGCGCGATCAACGCCGCCAACACAGTGCCCGAGTTGCCGGCACCGGCGATACCCATGGCCTTGCCCTGGTGCTGCGGCGGATACCATTGCGACGCCAGCGGCAGCGCCACGGCGAACGACGCGCCGGCCATGCCCAGGAACAGGCCCAGCAGCAACGCTTGCTCGTAGCTGTGGATGCCCAGTTTCCAGGCGCAGAACAGCGCACTGATGACGATCACCTGGCCGACCATGCCGGCGGTTTTTGGCGAGATCCGGTCGGCCAGCAGGCCCATGAACAGGCGCAGCACGGCACCGGCCAGGATCGGCGTGGCGACCATCAGGCCGCGTTGCTGGGTGGTCAGGTGCAGGTCGGTGGCAATCTGCACCGCCAGGGGGCCCAGCAGGTACCAGACCATGAAACTCAGGTCGAAATACAGGAAGGCCGCGAACAGGGTCGGGGTGTGGCCGGATTTCCAGAAGCTTGAATTCATCGCGCACCTCAGCGGTTAAAGTCTCGAAAATGAGTCAGTGCTTCGAGGTGGTGCGCCACGACGGCGACCCCACCGACCCCGGACGTTGGGGCCAAAGCAAAAAAACGCCGCAACCCGAATCGCCAAGCCAGGCGAGAAGGGTGTGCGACGTCTTTGTCGTAGGTGGGGTAACCGCCGTTGGTTACCTGTGGGGTTGCTTAAGCGAGATCTGTGCCAACAGCAGCAGTCGCTGGAGCTATCGCGAATGGGCCCGCGCTTTGGACTTTGTGGGAGCGGGGGGGGGGGCGGCCCCCCCCGGTCGGGCGCCCACAATTTTTAAATGTGAAAAACCCTACCCACCAAACCCC
>NZ_JAUQOP010000006.1 GCF_030580855.1 Pseudomonas citrullilanati
CCCCCCCCCCCCCCCCCCCCCCCCCCCCCCCCCCCCCCCCCCCCCCCCCCCCCCCCCCCCCCCCCCCCCCCCCCCCCCCCCCCCCCCCCCCCCCCCCCCCCACCCCCCCCCCCCCCCCCCCCCCCCCCCCCCCCCCCCCCCCCCCCCCCCCCCCCCCCCCCCCCACCCACCCCCCCCCCCCCCCCCCCCCCCCCCCCCCACAAGGGGGGTTCGGTCAGGCTGGCCGGGCGCGTCGACGCCGACGGACCAAGCCCAGCACCGCCGCCACCACCAGCACCGCGCCGCCCACTTGCAGCCAACGCTTGTACGGGCGCAGTGCCGAACGGATCGGCTCCAGGGCCTGGGTGACGTAGCGCTTGTTGGCGTTGTGGAATTCCGGCTCCGGGCATTGGTAGCCGAAATTCGCCGCCCACTCCACGTACGGACCGTCCTTCACGTAGCGCTGGTACAGCGCACTCTGCTCTTCGAGGCTCGAGTTGTAGCCGACCGCCTTGCACAACACCGCCGCGAACGCCTGGCTGGTATGGGGCAGGTGATCGGCCGCCTGGCTCGCCAGCGCCGTGGCGACAAAGCGATAGTGGTAGCGCACGTCCGGTTGCGCGGCGCTGGCTTGCTGGCGCTGCACCTCGCCCTCGGCCACCAGCGGCCCGACTTTCAGCTCCACGGGCTCCAGGCTGTAGCTGCCGCCAAGACTGGCGTAATCCGGCGCCATCTCGTACCCGAGCAGCTCCATGCCCCATTGGCGCGCGATTCTGGAGGCATTGTAGTAAGCCTCGGCCTGCCGGGTCGGCCACCATTTGGACTCCGCGTCCTGGCGCGCCTGTCCGTAGGCCCGGGCCTTGTCCTGGAGATCGGCATTGTCGAAATACGCGGGTGCTTCGTCGTAGCGCCCTTCGCGCAACAAGCGTCGTCCCAGCAGGTTGCGCAGGCTGGCGGCGACCGGCAAGGGCACGTAGTTGTCGCGATCCTGTTGGCTCAATGCCGGCGGCGCCGGGACTTGCCCGTCGACGTACTGCTTGAGCTCATCCACCGTCAGCACCCGTTCGGCGACGGCGGCGGCGTCGTACCAGTAATTGCCCTGGCCGCGGTAGAGCTGGTCGAAGGCTTGCAGGTAATCGCCGCGCTGCAAGGCAAGGATTGCGCTTTCACCTTCGACCCGGCACTTGGGCTGCACGGTTTCGTAGTCCCAATCCGGCGTCCGGCGGTTACCCCACGATTCGTCCTTCGGAAAGGCCTGGGCCGCTTTGGCATAGGCCGACGCCGCAGCCACCTTGTCGCCGTCGCGCAGCGCGAGCTTGGCCCGCACCCACCAGGCCAGCCCGGTGTCGGTGGCCTTCTCCACAAAGGCCTTGGCGCTGGCGTAATCGCCGTGCTGGTAACTCACCGCGGCCAAACGGTCGGCATCTTCCAGGTTGTCCCGGGCGTTGGCTTGCAGCAGTTTGACCAAGCGCATCTCACCCGAGGGTTCCTCGCCGTCCCACCAGCCGACGCGGCTGAGCAGGTACGCGGCAGCCAGGCGCTGCACCCCGCGGCCCTTGAGCAACGCCGCCAGTTGCTCGTCCGGCTGCACGTAAAGATCGCCTGCCAATTGCAACAAGGAGCTGTAGCCCACTGGCGAACCTTGCAAGGACTGGCTCGCATACAACCCGATGGCACTCTCCCAGTCGCCAGCGGTGTAGGCCACCCGGGCCTCTTCACCCAGGCTGGCGATACCCAGTTCCAGCGGATCGCTGAAGCCGGCAACGCTCATCTCCCGGGCCTGGCGGAAGGCCGCCCGGGCCTGGTCTTGCAAGACGGCCGGTTCGCCGCTGCCCGCTTCGGTGCTCAGGGCGAACAAGGCGCGTCCCAGGGAGTACGCCGCCCAAGTGCTGCGCAGGGAGCGCTGGTCAGCCGGCAACGCCAACAATTGCTGGAACGCCTCGGCCGCGCGTTGATGTTCGCCGGCGCCGAACGCCGCCGCGCCAATGGCGTATAACCGCAGCTCGGCTGGCAGGTTCGCGGCTTCGCTGGCGATCTGTTCGACATCGCTGAGCGCCCGCAGGCGCTCGACCACCGCTTGTTGCGGTGGTGTCAGGCCAATCCGTTCGGCCTGGTTGCGCTGTTCAACGTAGGAAGACACGTCGTCATAGCTGTAATCCGGGTTGCGGGTCGCCTCCGTGGCCGGCTGGAGCCCGGCAATCGCCTGGCCGAGACGGCTGACCTCGAAGCGAAAGCTGCCTTCAGGCAATTCGGCCAGTGACTGGGCGCGGTTATCCAACAGGCGCATGGGGAACTCCGGCCCGCAAGCCAGCGCCTGGCCCAACGGCAAGCTGAGGCTCAGGCACAGCAGGCGACGGGGCCACTTACGGGTAAACATTGAAACCTCCTTGATCCATTTTTGTGCAGCGTGCCCAGCCAATCGCACGCTGGGCACCGGCGGCCAAGCGGCCTTCCCGAATGCGGGTGAAGGTAAGCAGTCCCGGACTTTGTTGCAACGTGTAACCGGCCAAGGCATCGACGCCGTCACACCCCTCCGCCGCCAACGTCAGGCGCTGGGGCCAGGGGCTGTCGAGATTGCCCTGGTTGACCAGCGCGATATCGTACAGGCCGCCCCGCTCCGCCAGTTGCACGGCCAGTCGGCTGTCCAGGGCATCGCCCCGAGCGACGGCCCCCAGCGTGGTCAGGCTCCAGGCGCGACGATCGCCCGCCAGCGGCAGGCGGAACCAGATTAACCCGGCCAGGTGTTTCGGTGGGTCGGAGCGCAGGCCGGCCGCCAGCCCGGCGACTTGTTGGGGGTCGGCCAACAACTCGCGCCACTCACCGCCACGGTCGATCGGCACCTCGCTTTCCACCACCGGCGCACCGCTTTCGCCGCTGAGCAAGGCCACGCCGTAGGCCGGCAGGGCCAGGTAGAACGGGCGCGTGGTGACGGCACTCCAGCGCTCGGCCCAGCGCCGCGCCTGGTCCGGGTCGAACAGTCCTTGGCGCGGATCGCTCACCGCATGAACCTGCAGCACGCTGCTCTCCACCGCTTCCAACACACCCGCCAGCGAAGGGCTGTCGAGCCAGGCCGGCAGCGCAGTGATGCTCAACCGCAGGCTGGCGGGCAAACGGTGCCGCAATCGGCCAAGGAATTGCCCGTAGGCCGGCAGCCGTGCATTGCCGGCGTCGTGGTCGATCTCCACCCCCACGGGCGCGAGTCCCTGGGCCTGCCAGTCACTGAGCACCTGCTGGATCTGCGCGATCACATCGTCCTGGTCCAGGGATTTGAGCTGGCCGTCCAGGCGAATCACCGCGATCAACGGACGGCCGTCCGCCTTGAGCAAGGCCGGGTCGATCCGCGCCCGGCTCCAACCGGCCCCGGGAAACGCCTGCAACGCCAGCACCCGCAGGGTGGAAAAGTCGCCTCGGCTTTGACTCAGCGCCGGCGCGTGGGCGGGCGTCCATTGGCGTTGCCAGATATACAGCTGTTGGTCGAGAGCCGGGCGCGGGGACTGGTCGCAGCCACCCAGGAGCAACACGCCGAGGGCCAGGGAGAACCGGAAAAGAGAAATCATGAAGCCTTATCGGTCCGGAAAAGACACGTACAGGGGTTGTGGGAGCGCGCCTAAACCTACCTACAGGGTTTGGCGCCATCAAGGCTTGCGCGCAATGATCACCTGACTCTTGGCCACCACCGCGTCCAGCGCCTGCTTGATCTGCGCCCCCCGGGGCGAATTCAGCACCGCCTGCCAAGTGTCGGCCCAATGGTTGAGCAGCGGATGATCGGCGTTGCTGAAATCGACCTTGGCCTCCCAGAACAACAACATCCATAACGACCAGTAGAAACCGTATTGGCTGTGGCTCAACACCTCCAGCCCGGCCTCGCTGACCATCGCCTTGAATTGCGCTTCACTGATGATGCGAATGTGGTTGGGCTTCTGGAAATACTCCGGCGCGGCGATGTCTTTCTGCAGGTCTTCGGAGCTGGGGTGCGGCACGCTCAACAGGTACAAGGCGCCGGGCTGGCCGACCCGTACCAGTTCGGCGAGGAACTGCGCCGGGTCGTCAACGTGCTCGATGACTTCGGTGGAGACCACCCGCGTGGCCGTGGCGTCGGCGATGGGCAACGGGTTGCAGTCGGTCACATGGCACTCGATGCCACGCGCGGGCGTGTCACCCAGGCGCTGGCGGGTGGCCTCCACCTTGGCGGCGTCGATGTCGGCGATGATGATCTTCGCCCCGCGCATCGCGCAGAAATGCACATTGCCGCCATCACCACAGCCGACATCCAGCAGGGTGTCCTCGGCGGTGACGGGAAAGCCCGTGAACAGCTCGCCCGTCTGCTGGTTGAACCAGCCACTGAGCATCGCATCGTGCAGCCCGAGCATGTACGGGTCGACCTTGTCGGCCGCAGGCGCCGCGGGCGCGGGTGTGCCCGTGGTGAGTTTCTTCAAAAGGCTCAGCATGACGGGGCTCCAGAGGCAGGCAGGACGGTTCGGGCGGTGGACAGGCGGTCGACCAGGCGCGCACCGCGGTTACGCATGGGCATTTCGACCAGCCGGTAATTGAGTTCGCTCAACAACCCGATCAGCAGCAAGGCGCAGGCCAGGGCCAGCCACGGATGGCTGGCCGGGTCCGGCGAACCCAACGGGGCGAAGCGAAACCAAAGTTCACGCAGCAGGAAGAACACCGGGATATGGATCAGATAGATGCCGTAGGAACGGCTGCCCACCCAGGTCAGCGCGGTTTTCAGCCGGCTGCGGGGCAGCAGGTAATCCCGGTCGTAGGAAGCCACCCACACCAGCACGGCACTGCACACCGCGATGACCCCTAGACGGTAGAACGACAGATTGAAATGCTCGGTCGCCACCCAGGCCATCACGCCGCCCAGGCCCACGATCAGCAGCACACCCAAGCCGGGCCAGCGCAACCCTTTGGGTTCGAAGCGCCAGTAGCTGGGTTGCAGGCTCCAGATCGACAACAACACGCCAAGCGCGAGGGCATCGGTACGGATCACCGACAGCCACAGCGCCCGCCAGGTGAAGAACTGCACCACTACGACCGCCAGCAGGACCCAGACCAGGTACCGGCGCGAGACGAACACCAACAGCGGCAACACCAGATAGAACTGCTCCTCCAGCGAGAGCGTCCAGTACACGAAGCTAGCCCCATATTCGTAACGCATGAACGCGTCGGCAAAACGCAAGTTGGCAAATTGCAGGAAACCGGCCAGGGTCGCTTGCAGGTTGGCCTGCACGCTGCCGAAGGCGCCGGAACGGTTCAGGAAAAATGTCGCCAGCAGGATCAACAGCAGCCAGAGCCAGGCCGACGGCAGCAGGCGAAAGGCCCGGCGGATCCAGAAGTCCCGGGTGGCGGCCCAGAATTGCCGGGGCCCCTCGCAGCGGCGCAACTGTGGAATCAGGCTGCGACCGATGACGAACCCCGAGATTGCAAAGAACAGGTCCACCCCCCACCACAATTGGAAGCTGTCGGCCAGGGCCGCCAGGCGCGGCCATCCGCCGGGAAACGGCATGCCCTGCAAGTGGTGAAACAGCACGCCCATCACCGCGACGGCGCGCAGCAACTCGATGTCCATGATCCGCTTGCTGCTCATGTGGCACTCCCCGGCAAAAGATCTGGCTTGCGGGCGATGATGACCTGGCTCTTGGGCATGAACCGGTCCAGCACCTGCTTGATCGCCAGGCCATCGGGCTGTGCCAGCAAGCCCTGCCAGACGCCCGCCCAGCGTTCCATCAGCGCGGGGTACGGCGCCTGGATACGATCACGCACGGCCCCTTCGAGGTGGCGGCCCGCTGCCTGCTCGCTGGCCCAGAAGAAAATCATGCCCATGACCCAGAAGAATCCGCTGGCCTGGCGGTGCTCGATCACCAGGCCAGCGTCTTCCACCAACGCGGCAAAGCGTTCGGCGCTGAACACCTGGACATGGTTGGGCGCCTGGAAATAGGCGGCCGGCGCGATCCCCCGCTGCAACTGCTCGCCCACCGGGGCCGGTACGCTGAGCAGGTACTGCGCCCCCGGCCGGCCCATGCGCACCAACTCAGCCATGAACGGCTCCGGCTGCTCGATGTGTTCGAGCACTTCCATGCACACGATCTTGTTCGCACAGCCGTCGGCCAGGGGTAATGGCAAGCTGTTGCTGACCAGCCCGAGGAATGGCGCAGTCGCTTGCGCCTCGACCTGTCGCGCCAGCTCGCGCACCTTGTCCTGCTCGCTGTCGGTAAAGATCACCGACGCCCCCTGGCGCATCGCGAACAGCGTCGCCACGCCTTCGCCGCAGCCCACATCCAGCAAGGTGTCGCCGGCCCCGATGGGGAAGCCCTGGAGCAACTCGCCGGTTTCGGGGCGAAACCAGCCATCGAGCATCGCGTCGTACAGGCCCGCATCACGGGGCGAAACGGCCTGTGGAGGTGGCGACGGGGCTTCGACCGGCGGCCTGAGCCAGGCAAGCATGCGCTGGATCATGGCTGCCCTGCGCTCCGCTGCCGCTGCGCAGCCTGTTGTAAAAATGCCGCCAAACGCTGTTCGGCGTTGGCTTGGCTGCAAAATGTTTCCAGGCTGCGCACGGCGTGGGCCGACATCCGGCGATAACGCTCGGGGTCATTGCGGGCCACGTCATAGCTGGCGCGAAAGGCCGAGCACAGCGAATCCCAATCGGTGACGTAGCGCAGGGTCCGGTAGGCGGCACGCGGATCATGGGGCCAGGCGGTCAGTTCTTCGGTCGACTTCACGACGAAGGCGTTGTCGTGATCGATGTAGTCGGCCATCGCCGTGTTCAGCGGCGCGATCGCGGGCCGCCCGCAGGACATGAACTCCATCAACGGCAGGCACTGCCCTTCGCCGTAGGAACTGTTGACCACATACCGGGTGGCTTCCACCAGCCGCTCGTAGTCAGCGTCGGCCAGGTAGCCGTGGATCAGCACGATGCGGCAGCGGTACGACTGGTTCTTGTACACATGGTGCAGCATGTCGGTCAGCGCCGCGGTGACGTCGTGATGGGTCAGCTTGAGCACGAGGGTCGCATCGGCAACGTCGCGGAACGTGGTGCAGAAGGCGCTGATCATGTCCTTCCAGTTCTTGCGACCGTCGTAGGGGTTGAACACCGAGGTGTAGATCACCCCGTCCAGCAACAACTCGCAGTCCCGGGGCGGGCCGTCCAGCACCAGCGGGGTTCCGGTCTGATGGGCCGGCGGGCCATAGGGCCGCAGGTCGGTGGTCCGGCTGTCGATCAACAAGCCCCGCAGTTGCAGGCGCATGTGATCGACCGTCGGCCGCTGGGCCAGCACCGCGCCACGTGCGGCAAAACGGTCCCACACCGGGGCCGCGATGGCGGCGATCGGGTAATCCGCGCCCATCACCTCGCGCACGGCGTTGACGGTGAAGCTGGAATGGGTGATCGCCATGCCGGTCGCCCCCAGCACCACCCGCCAATCGTGGCGGGGTTCACCCTGCCAACTCTCGGTGGGGATGGTGCTGAATTCCCAGGCGAACACCGGCACCGTCGGGCAGGCATAGTGGGCTGCGGTGCGATGGGGCGGTGAAAACGACAGGAACACGCAGTCTTCGCCGCGAAGCAGGCAATCGGCGTACAGCGCATCGACTTCCTCGTCCGGCCGGGTCACTTCGATCACTCGCCCCAACCGCTCCAGCACCGGGCGGAACTCCTTGAGCACGAAGTAATAGCTGTACTCGGGCTTGCCGAGGTTCTCCAGGATGTTGCTCTGGTTGGTTTCCGAATAAATGATGATCAGCATGCCGCGCCTCCCGCCTGCACCGCGAGCGGCAGCCTGGCGTCGTCATCGGCCACCGCCAGGAAATCCACCAGGCGTTGGCGCACCGGGGCGAAGCCGCAATAGCGACGCATCCGCTCGTTGGCGGCAACGGCCATGGCCTGGTAGGCCTGCGGGTCATTGCGCGCCATGGCGTAGCTCTGCTGGTAGGCGAGTTTCAACGAACCCCAGTCGGGTCGATGGCGCAGGGTGCGATACAAGATGCGTGAATCTTCCGGCCAGATGGTGGGTTCGCGGCTGGACTCGACGACAAAGGCGACCCCCGGGTCGATGTAGTCGCGCATCGCCGTGTGATCCGGCGCGATGGCTGGACGCCCACAGGACATGAACTCCATCAGCGGCAGGCACAAGCCTTCGCAGCGCGAAGCGTTGACGTAGAAGCTCGCCGCGCCGTACAAGCGGGCGAACTGCTCGTCCTCCAGGTAACCGTGCATCACCACCACGCGGCAACTGAACGGCGACAACTGGGACAGCAGCGTCAGCAACTCCACGTAGTAGGTCGACAGGTCGTTCTGGGTCATCTTCAGCACCAGCGTCGCGTCCTCGGCATCGCGCAGGGCCCAGCAGAAGGCGGTGATCAGGTGATGCCAGTTCTTGCGGCCGTCATCGGGATTGAACACGCTGGCATACACCACGCCGCTGACGTGGGTCTCAACGGTCTGGCTAATGTCCGGCAGCAGGGCCTGGGGGTGCTCCGGGGGTGGCGGCGCGGGTATCGGCTCAGGCACCGGCTCCTCTGCCACGGGCACCGGTGGCCCGGGCGGCCCCCTCAGGATCCGGTTGATCGCAACGCGGACCGGCACCGGCACCAGGTCACGGGCCGCTTCGCGATACCAGCAAAGCAGGTTGTGCTTGAGCTGCCACACCGGCCCCTGCTCGCGCCTGTGGGTGAAGATACGCAAGACTTCGCGCAGGTAATGACGGGAGATGAATGCCCGGCGGCGCCATGTCAGGGGCGGTGGTTCAATGGCCGGCACTTGCACCAGCGGCTCGGGCTCGACCACCGGCGGCTCGGGCAGCGGCGCATCGTCTGCTTCGGTAATCGGTGCGATCAAGCCATCGGCCGACAGCCCGAGGACCTGGCTGTCGATGATGCAGCCCTTGATCTGCAAGGTGCTGCCTGGGTTCACGGGCGTGCTCGGGTACTGCTCGCGAACCGCTGCGAAACGCTCCCACAGCGGCGTCGGCAGGACCAGCACCGGAAAGTCTTCGCCCAGCGTCCGACGAACGGCCGCGGCCGTGTGGCTGGACAAGGTAATCACCCGGCCATGGCGCGCCAGCGTGCGGCTCCAGTCATGCCGAAGGTCGTCATCCCAATGCTCGGCCGGGATCGAATCGAACTCCCAGGCAACGACGCAGACCATCGGGCAAAGCAGGTCGACGGGCGCCTTGTGCGGGGGTGAAAAGGAAAGGAACAGGCAATCCTGCCCGGCCTCGTGCAGGGCCCGATACAGCGGGTCGACCTCGGCGACCGAGGCCACCACGTGCACCGTCCCCAGGCTTTCAAGCACGGGACGATAGGCCTTGAGCACGAAGTAGTAGCTGTACTCCGGGCGGCCGAGGCTCTGGCTGATGGAGTGGTCGTTTACGTCCGAGTAAAGAATGAAGTTCATGGCACCCCAAAGGGAGGTCGCCCTCCTGGCTACCTCTTTTCATGACGGTCGAGCCTCGCAGCGAACCGGCCGATGCCGTGTTCTTCGAGACCCTCGCTACCCGTGTCGTTCTTGTTTTTAGTGACCCTCGCCCGGCGGTTCGATCTGCGAACCTGCACCGCAAGGGGTGTCGAGGGGCATTCTAAACACATCCGCCAAGGGTTCGTGAACCGCCCGGCGCGAATAAACCCGCTATAAATACGAGAACTGACCGGTCACGGTTTGCGTTGTTGAAATTGCCGAGAAATTGGCACAAATTGATACCAAACAACTACAACAAACGCTTCTCTTGGCCGATTGTTAAAGGACGTTTCCCCGATCTTACGGAGATTTCCTACTCGATTCGCCCAGGAACGAAGCATCCATCAAAGGGGGTTGGTGCTTGAAAAAACGTCTGTTCGTCACGGGCCTCAGCGGTTTCGTGGGACGTCATATCAAATTACGCCTGGACGCCCCCGATTCGGCCTGGCACGTCATGCCCGTGGCCGCCCGTTACGACCTGACCGACAGCAAGACCCTGGAAGGCCTCTGGCCCGAGATCCCCGACGCGGTGATCCACCTGGCGGGACAGACGTTCGTCCCCGAAGCCTTTCGTGACCCGGCGCGCACCCTGCAGATCAACCTGCTGGGCACCTTGAATCTTCTCCAGGCCCTCAAGGCCCGGGGGTTCACCGGGACGTTCCTGTATGTCAGCTCCGGCGACGTGTATGGCCAGGTCAGCGAAAACCAGTTGCCCATCAGCGAGCTGCAAGCCGCCGCCCCGCGCAACCCTTACGCCGTGAGCAAATTGTCGGCCGAGCTGCTGAGCTTGCAGTGGGGCATGAGCGAAGGCTGGCCGGTGCTGGTGGCCCGGCCGTTCAATCACATCGGCCCCGGCCAGAAGGACAGCTTCGTCATCGCCAGCGCCGCCCGCCAGATCAGCCGGATCAAGCAGGGGCTGCAACCGGCCCGGCTGCAAGTCGGCGACATCGACGTGACCCGCGACTTCCTCGACGTCGGCGATGTGATCTCGGCCTACCTGGCCTTGCTCGACAGCGGCGTGCCCGGGCAGGTCTACAACATCTGCTCGGGGCGCGAGCAGAGCATCCGCAGCCTCATTGAGCAATTGGCCGACATCGCCCAAATCGACGTGCAACTGATCCAGGACCCCGCGCGCATGCGCCGTGCAGAACAGCGTCGGGTCTGTGGCAGCCCCGCCAAGCTGCACCAGGCCACTGGATGGACGCCTGAAACAACAACACAACAATCCCTGCGGGCGATCCTGTCCGACTGGGAGGGACGGGTACGAGAAGAATGAAAAGTGCATTGATCACAGGGATCACCGGCCAGGATGGCGCGTATCTGGCCAAGTTGCTGCTCGACAAGGGTTACAGGGTCCACGGGCTGGTGGCACGGCGAAGCAGCGATTCGCGCTGGCGACTGCGCGAGACCGGCATCGAACAGGACATCGTTTACCTGGACGGCGACATGGCCGATGCCTGCTCGGTGCAGCGGGCCGTGATCAAGTCGGCGCCGGACGAGGTGTACAACCTCGCCGCGCAAAGTTTCGTCGCGGCCTCCTGGGACCAGCCGGTGACCACCGGTATCGTCGACGGGCTGGGGGTGACCCACCTGCTCGAAGCCATTCGCCAGTTCAGCCCCCATACCCGTTTCTACCAGGCCTCCACCAGCGAGATGTTCGGCCTGATCCAGGCCGAGCAACAGGATGAACACACGCCGTTCTACCCCCGCAGCCCCTATGGCGTGGCGAAGCTGTACGGCCACTGGATCACCGTCAACTACCGTGAGAGCTTCGGCCTGCACGCCAGCAGCGGGATCCTCTTCAACCACGAATCGCCCCTGCGCGGTATCGAGTTCGTGACCCGCAAGGTCACCGACGCCGCGGCCCGCATCAAGCAGGGCAAGCAGCAGGAGCTGCGCCTGGGCAATATCGACGCCAAGCGTGACTGGGGCTTCGCCGGCGACTACGTCGAGGCCATGTGGCTGATGCTGCAGCAAGACAAGCCGGACGACTACGTGGTGGCCACCGGCGTGACCACCACCGTGCGGGAAATGTGCAGGATCGCCTTCGAGCACGTCGACCTGGACTACCGGGACTTCGTGAAGATCGACCCGGCATTTTTCCGTCCGGCCGAAGTCGAAGTGTTGCTCGGCAACCCGGCCAAGGCCCAGAGAGTGCTGGGCTGGAAGCCCAGGACCGACCTCGACACCCTGATCCGCATGATGATGGATGCGGACATGAAACGCGTCGCCAAGGAGTAGGCCATGCTCATTCCCGTGATTCTCTCCGGCGGTGCCGGGACGAGGTTGTGGCCGGTGTCCCGCGAGGGCCATCCGAAACCCTTCATGGCCTTGCCCGACGGCCAGTCGTTGCTGGGCAAGACCTACCGCCGCGCCGCGGGATTGTTCGATGGCCGGGGCGACATCGTCACCGTCACCAATCGCGAGTATTACTTCCAGAGCCGCGACCATTACCAGAACGCCCACCTGGAGCGTCATCGCGGTCATTTCGTCCTTGAACCGACGGGCCGCAACACCGCACCGGCGATCGCCGCCGCCGCCCTCGCCGTGCAGGCCCTGCACGGTGACGAGGCGATCCTGGTGGTGATGCCCGCCGACCACCTGATCCAGAACGAGGCCGCCTTCAAGGCGTCCGTGGAACACGCGGTGGAGCTGGCCAAGCGCGGCCACCTGGTGACCTTCGGCGTACTGCCGACCACCCCGGAGACCGGCTTCGGCTACATCGAACGGGGCAAACCGCTGGACACCCGGGGCGCCGCCAAGGTCATGCGCTTCGTCGAAAAGCCCGACTTGCAGACCGCCACCCACTACCTGGAAAGCGGCCGGTTCCTGTGGAATTCGGGCATGTTCTGCTTTTCGGCCAAGACCCTGCTGGCGGAGTTGCACACCCACGCCCCCGAGCTGCTGGAGCAGGCCCGCGCCTGCATCGCCGCGAGCACGGCCGTGGAGACCTCGGGGTGCGTGCAACACGAATTGTCCGCCGAACAGTTCGCCACCATGCCGGACATCTCCATCGACTACGCCCTCATGGAGCGCTCCGCCAACGTGGTGGTGATCCCGGCGGCCTTCGATTGGAGCGACATCGGTTCCTGGACCGCCGTCGCCGGCCTGGTACCGGCCGATGCGCAGGACAATCGCGCCACGGGCGAGGCCCTGTTCATGGACAGCCAGCGCAACTTCGTCCAGAGCGACGGGCGGTTGGTGGCCGCCCTGGGCGTGGAAGACCTGATCATCATCGACACCGCCGACGCCGTGCTGGTGGCCCATGCCGACCGCGCCCAGGATGTGCGGCGTGTGGCCCGGCAGCTCAAGGACAAGGCCCACGAAGCCTATCGCCTGCACCGAACCGTCAGCCGGCCCTGGGGCAGCTACACCGTGCTCGAGGAAGGCCCGCGCTTCAAGATCAAGCGCATCGTGGTCAAGCCGGGCGCGTCGCTGTCGCTGCAGATGCACCATCACCGCAACGAACACTGGGTGGTGGTCGAAGGCATGGCCAAGGTCACCAACAACGGCTCCGGTTCGCACCTGGTGGCCAAGAACGAATCGACCTTCATTCCCGCCGGCCACAAGCATCGCCTGGAAAACCCCGGCGTCATCGACCTGGTCATCATCGAAGTGCAGAGCGGCGAATACCTGGGAGAAGATGACATCGTGCGCTTCGAGGATCACTACGGCAGGGCCGGCTGATGTTACTGACCCTGCAACGCACCCTGTGGAGCTACCGCGGCTTCGTCCTGGGCAGCGTCAAGCGCGAGTTCCAGGCGCGCTATCGCAACTCGCTGTTCGGCGCGCTGTGGACGGTGCTCAATCCGTTGTCGATGATCCTGGTCTACACGGTGATTTTTTCCCACATCATGCGCGCCCGCCTGCCGGGGGTGGAAGATGGCATGGCCTACAGCGTTTACCTCTGCGCGGGGTTGCTGACCTGGGGGTTCTTCGCCGAGATCACCACCCGCAGCCAGGGCATGTTCCTGGAAAACGCCAATCTGTTGAAGAAAATCAGCTTCCCCCGGATCTGCCTCCCGGTGATCGTGCTGTTCAACGCCGGGATCAACTTCGCGATCATCCTCGGGCTGTTCCTCGGGTTCCTGCTGATCACCGGGCGCTGGCCAGGCCTGAGCTTGCTGGCGCTGATACCGTTGCTGGCCCTGCAGGTGATGTTTGCCGCGGGGCTGGGCATGCTCCTGGGGATTCTCAACGTGTTTTTCCGTGATGTCGGGCAACTGTTCGGCATCTGCCTGCAGTTCTGGTTCTGGCTCACGCCGATTGTCTACCCGATCACCATCCTGCCGCCGTCGGTCCAGCCCTGGCTGGCCCTCAACCCCATGACCGCCCTGATGCAGAGCTACCAGAACCTGTTCCTCTACAACCAGTGGCCGGACTGGGGTTCGCTGCTGCCGTTGCTGGTCGTCGGCCTGCTGTTGTGCGCCACCGGCTTGCGCCTGTTTCGTACGCGCGGCGGTGAAATGGTGGACGAACTCTGATGGGACATCTACGCGTCAGTGGCCTGGGCAAGGCCTACAAGCACTATCCGAATCGCTGGAGCCGGCTGTTCGAATGGCTGGTCCCCTTCTCGCGCCAGCGCCATCAGTTGCACTGGATCCTGCAAGGGGTGGACTTCGAGATCCAGCCCGGCGAGGCCGTCGGCATCGTCGGGGTCAATGGGGCCGGTAAAAGCACGTTGCTGAAGATGATCACCGGCACCACCCAGCCCACCTGCGGCCAGGTACAGCTGCGCGGCCGCGTCGCCGCGTTGCTGGAGCTGGGCATGGGCTTCCACCCGGACTTCACCGGCCGCCAGAACGCATTCATGGCCGGCCAGTTGCTGGGCATGCAGGTCGAGGAGATCCAGGCACTGATGCCCGAGATCGAAGGGTTCGCCGAAATCGGCGAGGCCATCGATCAACCGGTGCGCACCTATTCCAGCGGCATGCAGATGCGCCTGGCCTTCAGCGTCGCGACGGCCCGGCGCCCGGACATCCTGATCGTCGACGAGGCGCTGTCGGTGGGCGATGCCTATTTCCAGCACAAGAGCTTCGAGCGCATCCGCAACTTCCGCAAGGCCGGCACCACGCTGCTGATCGTGTCCCATGACCGCTCGGCGATCCAGTCGATCTGCGACAGCGCCATCCTGCTCGAACACGGGCGCATGGCCATGCACGGCAAGCCCGAAGAAGTGATGGACTACTACAACGCCATGCTGGCCCAGCGCGAAGGCCAGGTGGTGCGCCAGGAAATGCTCGCCAACGGCCAGGTGCGGACCATTTCCGGCACCGGCGAGGCCGGCATCCTCGATGTGCAACTGCTCGATAGCCAGGGCCAGCCGGTCGAAGTGGCCGAGATCGGCCAGCCGATGGTGCTGCAGGTCCGGGTCGAGATTCGCCAGGACATCGAGCGCCTGGTGCTGGGCTTTCTGATCAAGGATCGCCTCGGCCAACCCATGTACGGGATCAACACCCACCGCCAGGACAAGGCCGTGACCGACCTCAAGGCCGGCGAACAGATCACCTTCCGCTTCGCTTTCGACATGCGCCTGGGCAAGGGGAACTACTCCGTCGCGCTGAGCCTGTCGCGGCTGGATTCGCACCTGGACCGCAATTTCGAATGGCGCGACTACGGGTTGGTGTTCCACGTGATCAATAACCGCCAGGAAGACTTCGTCGGCTGCTCCTGGCTCCAGGCCCGGACCAGCATCCAGCGCTCGGGCCAACCGGCCGTCGAAGCGTTGGCGCACAAGCAAAAGGAGTTGCCATGACCCGCCTGCTGGTGGAATGCACCTATGTGTTCGAGCACCCGGAAGTCAATTCGGGCATCCAGCGAGTGGTGCGCAATGTCATCCGCGAGCTGCCGGCCCGCGATGGCGAGCGTGAATGCATTCCCGTGGTCATGGTGCAAGGCAAGCTGTACGAAGTGAAAAGCCTGGCGCCGCTGTCGACGAAAAAATTGGACCTGGCCAGCCTGCGCATCCGCTGGGAGCAAATGGCCAACCGGTTCTGGTTCTGGCACCGGACGTTGGCACGGCAGTGGCCCTTCAAACGATCGGTATGGGCGCATCGGCTCCTGTATGTAGGCTGTCGACTGTTCGCCTTCGGCTGCCTGAGCATTCCGATCCGCTTGCTCGACCGCGCCCTCAAGGGCACGGAACTGCCACAGCGTTGTGTGCCGCTGGAGCACCGGCCCGGCGATCAACTGGTGTTGCTCGATTCCTCCTGGCATTCGGACATCTTCCCCCTGGCCGAACAGCTCAAGCGCGAAGGCGTGGGCATCGTGTCGGTCATCTACGACCTGATCCCGCTGACCCACCCCCAGTTCTGCGATGCCGGGCTGGTCAAGGTGTTCAACCACTGGTTCGACTGGATCGCCCGGACCGCCGACGGCTACATCACCATCTCCAGCACCATCCGCGACCAGGTTCGCCAGGAAATGGTCCGGCGCGTGGGCGAACAGCAGGTCAGCGCGCGCTGGTTCGACTATTTCTACCTGGGCAGCGAGCTGGACCTGGCCGATCCGAACCGCGCCATCGATCGGGGTCTGCTGCAGATGTTCAAGCAGCCCGAACCCGTGTTCCTGATGGTCAGCACCATCGAACCACGGAAAAACCACACCTACCTGCTCGATGCCTTCGAGCGCGCCTGGGCGGCCGGTTCAGGGGCGCGGTTATGCATCGTCGGGAAAATCGGCTGGAAATGCGAGGCGCTGATCGAGCGCATCGAGCGCCACCCGCAACTGGGCAAGCGCCTGTTCATGTTCAACAGCCTCTCGGACCAAAGCCTGGAGCACGCCTACCGACACGCCACGGCGCTCGTGTTCCCGTCCCACGTGGAGGGTTTCGGCCTGCCCTTGGTGGAGGCCATGCAGCGCGGTTTACCGGCCATGGGCAGCGACATCGAGGTGTTCCGCGAAATCGGTGGCGAGTTCATGGCCTATTTCGACCTTGGCGACCCGCAAAGCCTGGCGGACCTGGTCACCGGCCTGGAACGCAGCGGGCAGTTCCCGGCCAGGCGACCCCTCGACCAATGGCAATGGCTGAGCTGGCGCCAGGCCAGCGAGCAACTGGTGGAGCGCATCGGGCAGCACGTCGGGGCCAAGGCCCCGGACCGGGAAGCCGTATGCGGATAGCCCTCAACGCCCGGATCCTCCAGGCGCCACGCACCGGCATCGGCCACTACGTGGCGGAGCTGGCCACCGCCCTGGCCCGGGAGCCGGACGTGCAATTGTCGTTGTTCCACGGCTGGGGCTGGAGCCCGCGGTTGCCTGAGGCGGCCATGCCGGGCTATTCGCGCCTGAGCCCCTGGCTGCGGCAGGTGCCGGGCGCCTATCAGGCACGGCGCTGGCTGGAACAGAAACGCTTCGATCGGGGCCGCTCCCAGGCCATCGACCTGTATCACGAACCCAGCGTGTGGCCGTTGTCCTTCGACGGTCCGACCGTGATGACCCTGCATGACTTCGCCCACCTGCGCTACCCCGAGACGCAACCGGCGGCGCGCCTGAAAGAAATCGAACGACGGTTGGCGCGGGCGGTGGAACAGTCGCAACTGATCATGACCGTGTCGCAGTTCACCGCCGATGAAGCCCAACGGCACTTCGGCCTGCCTGCCGAACGCCTGCGAGTCGCGCCGCTGGGGGCAGCGACGCGTTTCCATCCGCGCGAGCCCGAAGCCCTCGACGAAGTGCTCAAGGCCCATGGCGTGGAAGCGGGTCGGTATTTTCTCTGTGTCGGCACCCTGGAGCCCCGCAAGAACCTGTCACTGGCCCTTCGCGCTCACGCCGGATTGCCCGAGTCTATCCGTCAGGCCTTTCCTCTGCTGATTGTAGGAATGGGCGGATGGCAACAGGCGCAGCTCAACGAAGAGTTGCGCAAGGCCCTGGCTGACGGGCATGTTTGTCTGACCGGGTACCTGCCGGACGAGCAGGTCGCCCAACTGCTGGCCGGTGCACGCGCACTGATCTTCCCTTCCCTCTACGAGGGCTTTGGCTTGCCAGTGCTCGAGGCGATGGCCAGTGGTACCCCGGTGATTACCACCCGCTGCTCGGCGATGCCCGAGGTGGCCGGGCCGGCCGGCAACTATTGCGAACCGGACGACCACCAGGGTGTGCGCGAAGCCATGCTCCGGTTGATGGAAGACCGGCAGCACTGGCAAGCCTGCCGGACAGCGGGATTGCAACAAGCGGCGCTGTTTTCCTGGGAGCGCTGCGCCAAGGTGACCGCGGGCGCGTATCGCCAGGTCCTGGGAGGTTGAATGCGAGTCCTGCACTTTTACAAAACCTATCTGCCTGAATCCATGGGTGGCATCGAACAGGTCATTTTCCAACTGTGCGACAGCACCGACCGGCTCGGCATCAACAACACCGTGCTGTCCCTGAGCAGGGAGCCCGCCCCCGAGCCCATCCGGATCCGACAACATGACGTTCATCAGGCCCGACTGGATTTCCAACTGGCTTCCACCGGTTTTTCCTACAGTGTCTTCAAGAAATTTCGCGAACTCGCCGCTGAAGCGGACGTGATCAATTACCACTTCCCCTGGCCGTTCATGGACCTGGTGCATTTCTTCAGCGCCGTGAAAAAACCCTATGTCGTCACCTACCACTCCGACATCGTCCGCCAGCGCCACCTGCTCAAGCTCTACAAGCCGCTGATGCAACGTTTCCTGGACGGCGCCGACCGCATCGTCGCGGCGTCGCCGAACTACGTGCATACCAGCGACGTGCTCAAGGACTACCCGGACAAAACCCGGGTCATCACCTATGGCCTCAACAAGAGCAGTTATCCACAACCTGATGCCGGACGCATGGCAGGCTGGAGGGCCAGGCTGGGCGAGCGCTTCTTCCTGTTCGTCGGGGTGATGCGCTATTACAAGGGCCTGCACATCCTGCTAGACGCCCTCAAGGGCGTGGATTATCCCGTGGTGATCATGGGGGCCGGCCCGCTGGAAAAAGCGCTGCATGCCCAGGCTGCGGCGTTGGGCCTGCGCAACCTGCATTTTCTCGGGCGCCTGGGGGACGAGGACAAAGTCGCGCTGCTGGAACTGAGCTATGCCATCGTGTTCCCCTCGCACCTGCGCTCCGAAGCCTTCGGTATCTCCCTGCTCGAAGGCGCGATGTTCGGCAAGCCGATGATCTCCAGTGAAATCGGCACCGGCACCAGCTACATCAATGTCCACCAGGAAACCGGTCTGGTGGTGCCCCCGAGCAACCCCGAAGCTTTTCGCGAGGCAATGCGCACCCTCTGGGAAAACCCGGCACAAGCCCAGGCAATGGGGGCCAGGGCCGAAACCCGTTACCGACAGTTGTTCACGTCTGAAGAGATGGGCCGCAAGTGGGTGCGGCTATATGAGGAACTGCTGGAGGAAAAGGCGCTTTCTTATGCATAGGCCTACTACTGGAACGATGCATTCGCTGTGGTGGAGGATCTATCTCTGCTGTGTGGGAGCAAAGCTTGCTCGCGAAACAGACGCCTCGATCTTTGAAAGACCGCAGTGCCTTCATCGCGGGCAAGCCTTGCTCCCACAGTGAAGATAACCCCACCTCGCCATCGGGTTCCGCTTCAGGGATGCTTTTGCAACCCGACAACCGTACGCGGCATGCCCACGAACCCGGGCAACGCCTCGATCCGCGCCAGCCACGCCCGCACGTTGGGATAATCCTCCAGCGACACGTTGCCTTCCGGCGCATGGGCGATGTAGGTGTAGCCGGCGATGTCGGCGACGGTCGGGGCGTCCCCGGCCAGATAGGGGCTCTGGCCCAGTTCCTGGTCCACGACCTTGAGCAGGTTGTGGGAACGGGCAATCACGTCCTCGGCGTTGTAGGCCGCACCGAACACCGTGATCAACCGTGCCGTGGCCGGCCCGGCATGGATCGGGCCAGCCGCCGCCGACAGCCAGCGCTGTACCCGCGCGGCGCCAATCGGGTCGGTCGGCATCCAGCGGCCCTGGCCGTACTTGTGCGCCAGGTACACCAGGATGGCGTTGGAGTCCGCCAGCACCACACCGTCATCGTCGATGACCGGCACCTGGCCAAACGAGTTGATCGCGAGGAATTCGGGCTTCTTGTGCGCTCCCTTGGCCAGATCGACGAACACCACCTCGACGGGCAGCTCAAGCAACGACAACATCAGTTGAACGCGGTGGGAATGGCCGGAAAGCGGGAAGTGGTAGTGCTTGATGGGTTTCATGGTCGACTCCGCTGAGGTGGACGCCATCATCGGAACGGCGTCGATGGGGTCATCCTGCGCTTCAATCGAAAACCAGGGAATCACCCGCAAACGCAATCCATTATTTCAGCTGTGGAAATAATGCCTCAGCCGCCCAAGGCTGGGCGTTGGCGCAATGCACTGACGGTGAAGTCGACAAAACTGCGCACCCGCGCCGGCGCGTTGCGCCCGCCCTGGTACACCACATGGATCGGCAGCGGGGGCAGTTCGAAATCAGCCAGGACAATCTCCAACTCACCGGCCGCCACAAGGTCGGCGACCTGGTAAGACAGGACCCGGGTCATCCCCAGGCCCAGGCACGCCGCATTGATCGCGGCCTGGTTGGCCGTCACCACCAGTCGCGGCGCCAGCCGGACGACCAACGGCTGGTCGGCATCGACGAAGGTCCAGCTGCGGTTCTGGTTGATGGCCGAGGACGACACGACCGGCATCCGCTCCAGCTCGTCTGGGTGCCCGGGACGACCATGGCGGGCGAAAAAATCCGGCGAACCGCACACCACCCGTCGCACCTCGCCCACGCGGACGGCGTGCTGGTTGCTGTCCGGCAACTCACCGATGCGCACCGCAACGTCGATGCCCTCCTCGACCATGTTGACGTTGCGATCCAGCAGCAAGGCGTTGATGCAGACCTCGGGAAACTGTTGCAGGTAATCGACCAGCAACGGCGTGACGAACGACTGGCCGAACAACACCGGCGCGGTGATCGTCAGTTGCCCGCGAGGCTGGACGTGACTCCCCGCCGCCGAATCTTCGGCTTCCTGCAGATCGTTCAGGATCCGCCGGCAGTCTTCCAGGAAGCGCAGGCCCGCTTCGCTCAGGTAGACATTGCGGGTGGTGCGTACCAACAGCGGCGTGCCGATGCGCTGCTCCAACGCCGCCACCGCACGGGTGACACTGGCCGCCGACAGGCCGAGCCGGCGCGAGGCTGCGGAAAACCCTGACTCCAGCGCCACGGCGACAAACACCTGCATTTCCTGAAACCTGTCCATCCCGTCCCCCGATGAGAAATCCTGATACAAGTTTTCCAGCCAGCCCCAAACCGCGCTACGCGGCGAGTGTAGAGGCCCGGGCCAGTGAACCACAGCGTAGCGCAGCCGGACACCGGGACATTGGGCCGGTCGTTGGCCGGCAGGCTTGGTACCATCGCGCCGTGTGACAATTTGATGACGAAGGAAAACCCTGTGGGAGCGAGCCGGCTCCCTATGGCGCCGGATCAACACAACGCCAACGCCAGCCGGCTCCCTCCCGCCTGTTTACTGTTCAATGGATGGCTTCAACCCAAAGGCCCGCTGTCGTGAAAATCTCCTACCCCCGCTTGTCCCATCCCCATGCGCCCCTTCTCGCCTTGATCGGCTGCGTGCTGCTGACCCCAATGGGCCTGCGCCTGGCGCTCGGCTGGTCCGACCCGCTGGGCTATCTTTCGGACCTGGGCGTCGGCGGCTTGCTGATCGCCTTGCTCCACCGTCGCCCTGTGTGGCTGGCGCTCCCCGTACTGCTGGCCTGGAGCGCGTTGACGCTGGCCAGCATCGAACTGGTCAGCGCCGTCGGGCGCATGCCCAACCCTTCGGACCTGCATTACCTGGTCGACCCGCAATTCGTCGAGAACTCCACCAGCGGCGGCTTCGCCCACCCGTGGCTGGCCGCGACCCAAGGAGCGGCGCTGGGGTTCTGGCTGCTGGTGCAATGGCTCGGTCACGCGCGTACGGCTCCGCGCTTGCCGCGCCACACGTGGGTGTTGCCGCTGCTGGTGCTGCTGGTCCACGGCGCAGTGCAATCCTGGCGGCCCAGCGAGGCGGACCAATGGAACCTGTTCAACCTGCCCCACCAATTGGCCACCGCCGCGATCGCCGACGGCCAGGAACGCGCCCAGCAATGGCTCGAGGGCAATGCACCGGATCCCGCCCCGCCCATGGCCGGGCTCACCCGGCTGGACCTCGACGGTCAGCCCTTGCTGGCCGCGCCGGGACGCGCGCGCAACGTGCTGGTCATCGCCCTGGAAGGCATTCCCGGGGCCTACGTGAGGGCCAACCGCGAGGCACTGAACAGCGCCTATCAAGACAACCTGATGCCGCACCTCAGCGCCTGGGCCGAACGCGGCATGAACACCCCCGACTACGTCCTGCATAGCCACCAGACCATCCGGGGCCTGTACGCCATGTTGTGTGGCGACTACGACAAACTCGACGACGGCACGCCCAAGGGCGTCGAAATGCTCAACCAGACCCAGCGCAACCAGGCCTGCCTGCCCGCCCAACTGCGCCAGAACGGTTTCTCCACCCACTTCCTGCAAGCCGCGGGGCTGCGGTTCATGGCCAAGGACCGGATCATGCCGCACATCGGCTTCGACACGGCGCTGGGCGTGGAATGGTTCACCCAGCCCGCCTACCTGGAATTCCCCTGGGGCAAGGACGACAAGACCTTCTTCGAGGGGGCGCTGGACTATGTCGGGCAACTGCAACAGGCCGACCGACCGTGGATGCTCACCCTGCTCACCGTCGGCACGCACCAGCCCTACTCCGCACCGGATGATTACCTGCAACGCTACGACTCTGCCAAGCAGGCCGCGGTCGGTTACCTGGACGACGCCCTGGACGGCTTCCTGGCCGGCCTGGAGCGCCAGGGCGTGCTGGACAACACCCTGGTGGTGATTACCTCGGATGAATCCCATGGCATCGACGATGTGCGCCTGGCGTCCTCCTGGGGCTTCAACCTGATGCTGGCGCCGGAGCCGTTGCCGAGGATCAAATCGGGGGTCTACGGCCATGTGGACTTGACCGCATCGATCCTCGATTACTTCGGCTTCGCGGTGCCCCCGGCATTGTCCGGCCGTTCGATGCTCAGGGACTACACGACGGGCCGGGAAATCATGTCCTTCACCAACGGCAAGCTGCGCCATCACGACGGCAACGGCACGTTCACCGAGTGTGATTTCCTGCAGCGTTGCCGGTACTACGCCAGCCCCGGCTTCATCGCCGACCGGGCCCTCTACGGCGGGCAATACAGCGGCCAGCGCGCGCGGCTGATCAGTGCCCGGGCCACTGCCCTGGGCCAGACCCTGCTGCCCACGCCCCTCAACCAGCGCTATCAGTTCGGCAGCGCGGAAAAGATCCCGCTGCCGGCCCAGGTGTCCAACGACTGGACCGACAACCTGATCGGCGCCCAGTACCTGGAGATGCCCAAGGGTTCCCAGACCCGTGTCAGCCTGACCATCCGCGCCTTGGAGGCAGACCATGCCGCCTACATTTCCCTGAAGGCCAAGGAGTTCGAGCAGGACGTCGCCATGGACCTGCCGACCGACGTGGCGGTGACCCCGGAGCAGCCGCTGGTAATGGACATCAGTTTCGACAACCCGCACCAGCGCAAGGCCTTTTCCTTCCACCTGCTCGGCCATGGGGTGGGCGCCATCGAGATCAGCGACTTCAGCGTCGTGACCGAACTGCCGGGCCAGCCGGAGCAACCGCAATACCTGGACGACGGGCAGGACGACAGCGACGTCCAATCCAGCTGAACAGACAACGCGCAGCCCTGGTCCGGGCTGCGCGCCACGGGGCCTGATAGGGCCGGGTCAATCCAGCAAGCGATGCAGCTTCGCGTACTGCAACAGCATGATGGTCTTGGCGTCGCAGATCTCCCCCGTCTCGATCATGCCCAGGGCCTGGTCGAGCGACATCTCCAGCACCTCGATCTCCTCGCCCTCTTCCTCCAGGCCGCCGCCCTCGTGCTGCTTGTCCTCGTCGAAATACTCGCCGACGAAAAAATGCAGCCGTTCGGTTACCGACCCCGGGCTCATGAAGGCTTCGAAGACCTTGCGCACGTCCTGGATGACGTAGCCGGTTTCCTCCTGGGTTTCCTTGCGGATGCAGGTGTGCGGGTCGTCGTTGTCGAGCAGGCCGGCACAGGTTTCGATCAGCAGGTCATCGTGGCCGTTGACGAAGGCCGGGAAGCGGAATTGCCGGGTCAGGACCACGGTCTGCTTGGCCTTGCTGTACAGCAGGATGGTGGCGCCGTTGCCACGGTCATAGGTCTCGCGCGCCAACTCCTGCCACTGGCCATTGCGTCCGAAGTAATCGTAGGTGGTCTTGCGCAATACGTACCAGTTGTCCGAGAGGATCTCGACCTGCTTGATCCGTACGCGATCCTTTATGGGGGTTGCCTGGGTCATTCATTTGCTCCATTCGGGATCCGTGTCCCATTGAACACCTGTCCGCGCTGCCTCGGCGCCGCTCACGGAACGGCCGGAACCCGGGGCAACGCGCGTTTGTGGGCCGTATTGGCATAGGCGCGCTCGATGATCCGCTGCGCCTCGGGCGATACCGTTTCGCCCATCAGGTACGCATCGATGTCCTCGTAACGGCAACCATACGCGTCTTCATCCAACTTGCCGGGGGCCAAGTCTTCCAGGTCGGCGGTCGGCGCCTTGCGCACCAGGTGCGCGGGGGCGCCCAGGGCATCGGCCAACCCACGTACCTGGGTCTTCGTCAGCCCGGACAATGGCGCCAGGTCGCACGCGCCGTCGCCGTACTTGGTGAAAAAGCCCATCACCGCTTCCGCACCGTGATCGGTGCCCACCACCAGGCCCTGGCTCAGGTTGGCAATGGCGTACTGTGCCAGCATCCGCGCCCGGGCCTTGGCATTGCCCTTGGCGAAGTCCATGAGTGCCGCCGAGGGCTGCAAGCCGTCGATGGCGATCTGACCCATCAGCCCGTCCACGCATGCGGCGATGTTGCACGTGGTGAGCACATCCGGCCGAATGAAGTCCAGGGCCGCCTGGGCGTCGTGTTCGTCGGCCTGGGTCTTGTAGGGCAGGCGGACGGCGATGAAGCGCGCTTCATGGCCTTCATCGCGCAATTGCTTCACCGCCAACTGGCAGAGCAGGCCGGCCGTGAGCGAATCGACGCCGCCGCTGATGCCCAGCACCAGGGCCTTGCAACCCGACTCGCGCAGAACCTGCTTGATGAACTCGACGCGACGGGCAATCTCGGCCGCTTCGCCGCCTGGTTTGAGTTGGCGATCGATGCCCAGTTCCCGGGCAATGGTCTCTTGCTGAAGCGAAGTCATGTCAGGCTCCCAGTTGTGGGTTGATCAGGTTGACGTTGAACACTTGGGCGGCGTACCGCAGGAACGAAACGTCTTCACAGACGTTCTTCACCGGATCGTCGGAGAACTTCACGACCGGCTCGCCGTGGACCCGCACCAGCTTCATGACGATGCTCAGCGGTTCGACACCGTCCACATCGCACGCCAGGCTGGTGCCCATGCCAAAGCCGAACTTGGCCTTGCCACGGACGTGCCGCAGGATCGGCAGGCATTTTTCGAAATTCAGGCCGTCGGAAAACATCAGGTCCTTGGTGTGCGGATCGACGCCCAGTTCCTGATAACGTCCCAGCACCTTGTCGGCCCAGGCGATGGGGTCACCGGAATCCTGGCGCAGGCCGTCGTAGAGCTTGGCGAAGTACAGGTCGAAATCCTTGAGGAAGAAATCGGTGCTGATGCAGTCCGTGAGGGCGATCCCCAGGCGGCCACGGTACTCGCGCACCCAGTTCTCCAACGCAGCGTTCTGACTCTCGCGCAACCGTCCCAGTTGCTGGTGCACCATCAGCCATTGGTGGGCCATCGTGCCGATCAGGGGAAGGTCGAATTCATAGGCCAGGTGCGCGTTGCTGGTGCCGACAAAGACCCCGGGGAAATCGCTGCGCATGACATTCACCACTTCACGCTGGGCCCTGAACGATAACCGGCGGCGGGTGGAAAAATCCGACACACGAAACTCGGCGAGCTCTTCGCGGCTGGCGTTCTTCTCCAACCACTCGAACTTCTGGTACAGCTTGCGGGTGACGTCGGCCAGTTCGACATCGGGGTATTTCTCGCGGTTGCGCAACTCGCTGACCATGGCCAGCACTGGCTGCTCGAACATGATGCAGTGCAGCATCGGGCCACGAACGCGGATATTGAGCTGGCCATCGACTTCCGACACATGGATGTAGCGCAGGTTGAAGCGAAACAGCCCGAGGAACTGTTCGAAGTCCGCTGTCAGGTACTCGCGAAAACGCTTGTTGAACAGGAATCGCTGCTCACCCTCGCGCAGTTGCAGCCCGGCCAGTTTCTCCAGCTCGTCCCGGATCTGCGGGATCAGGTGGCCGAGCCGCTCCCTGGAACGCACGATGAACTGGTATTCCACTTCCACGTTGGGGTGCTGGTGCAAGACCGCCTGCATCATGGTGAAGGTGTAGTAGTCCGTATCCAGAAGGCTCTGGATGGTGCCGGTGCTCGAATCGAATGCGCTGTCCATGGGGCTTCCTTACACACTTGCCAGTTGAATGGTTTCTTCGCGAGTCGCGGCCACCGCGATGCCCGCTTGCCGCATGTCCCGCACGGCCTGGAGGGCGCCCTCCTCGCTGATGGCACGGCAGGCCGGCAGGTGGATGACCACCCTGAAGCCGGCGGCAGCCAGTTGCAGCGCGGTGGTCTTGACGCAGAAATCCAGCGCCAGCCCACCCACGATGACCTGCTCGACCCGTTGGCCCTTCAGGTACTCGATCACCCCGGTGGAGAGCTTGCCGTGCAGGTCGTGGTAGCAGGCGCCGTACGGGTGCAGGTCCGGCTCGACGCCTTTCCAGACGAAATAGTCGTAGTCGTAGGGCGTCGGCAATTCGTCCAGCAAGGTGAACCCTTCGGTGCCGGGTACACAGTGGCTGACCCAGGTCACGTCGGCGTGCACAAGCCCGGTCGGCTTGAGCATCTGCGCGGGCTCGGCAACCACCCAGGGCGCCTGGGGCGTGTGGGCGTCCTTGCTGCCGATGCGCAGGCTGGCCAGGGTCGCGATGAAGTTCAACTCACCGCCGATCTGATCGCCGCCGGGGACCGGCAGCTCATCAGGGCACAGCGGGGTAAAGCTCTTTTGCGCGTCGACATCGAAGGAAGCGGTTTTCCGGGTCAGGCTGTTCATGCTGGGTCTCTCCTCTTCATGGTCGCTACAGTACACATCATGTACTTTCACGACAAGCCTCGTTTGCAAAATATTTTTCCCGATCTTATCCAGATAATTAGGGAAAACGTGAATGTGCCGTTAAAGATTTTTGATGCTAGAGTACACGTCACGTACCAAATGAGGATAAATCATGTTCGAGATTGCGCTGTATGGCGGTGCCTTCAATCCCCCGCATGCCGGCCATGCCCACGTGATGATCGAAGCCTCCCGCCAGGCGAGGCGCGTGCTGGTAGCGCCCAGCTACAGGCACCCTTGCGGCAAGCGAATGGTCGACTATGAGGTTCGCCTGGACTGGCTGGAAGCGATCGTCGAGAACATCCAGCCGCTGTGCCACGCCGAAGTACGCGCCAGCCGCGTGGAGCAGATCGTGGCCCGTGGCGTCGAAGGCGCCATCTACAGCTACACCCTGCTCGCCCACCTCGCCGACAGCCTGGCGCTGGACGGCAAGCGGATCGCCCTGGTGGTGGGCGAGGACGTGGCAGACCAACTGCCGAACTTCTATCGCGGCCAGGCACTGCTGGAGCGTTTTTCCATCCTCCGCGTGGAGGAAACGCTCCACGTGCGCAGCACGTTGCTTCGCGAACGCCTGGCGTTGGGCGAACCGTTGCCCAGCCACTGGATGGCACCCGGCATGGACCCGTTAAACTATGACCTTTATGCGACCTACGGAAACCGACATGCCGAATAGCCCAGCCCCCGCGCGCGATTACCTGCACACCATCGACCTCTGCGTGCTGCGCTTCAATCGGCAAGCCCAGGCCATCGAGATCCTGCTGAACCGCAGGGAAGCCGAACCGTTCGCCGGCCATTGGGCGCTGCCCGGGATCGTGGTCAATGGCGGGGTCGAGGATCTCACGCTGAACGACGCCGTGGAGCGCCTGCGCCACTCGAACAAGGTGGGCATGCCACTGGCCTGGATCGAGCAGGTCGGCACCGTCGGCGATGCCTTCCGCGATCCGCGTTGCTGGTCGTCGTCGACGTTCTACCTGGCGATTGCCAGTGATGCGGTGGAGCTGGCCGAACACCAGGGTTTCTTCCCGCTCAAGGACGTTGCGGATGCGTCGATAAAACTGCCCTTCGATCACAACAGCCTGGTGGCCGCCGTACAGGAACGGCTGTTGTCCAAAGCCCTCTACAGCAGCCTGCCGCTGATGTTCCTCGGCAACGAGTTCAGTGCGCCGGAAGCCGTGGGCATCTTCTCCGTGGTGCTCGAACGCCCGGTGCTCAAGACCAGCATGCGCCAGCGCCTGCTGAAGATGACCGAGGCAGGCTACCTGCAAGAAACCGGTCGCAAGAAAAGCGGCGACGGCGGCCGCCCGCAGCGCACGCTGGAAAACCTCAAGCCGGGAAGCGTTTACCTCTTTGATAGGTGCTTTCTGGAGTAGCGCTTAGCGGGCAAGCGCAAATGCGGGTGCTATCCGTTCTTGCTCGTTAGCGGAAATTCCCAAATAGCGCGCGACCTTGGGCCATTTCCTGACGACGCCCTGAAATCGCTCGATGGTTTGTCTGACGTCGTCAGCAGATAGCTGGCGATGTAGAAATATGTTCTTTCGCTGAAACGCCTCAACGTAGGAGCGCCCCTTCCTAGAAGAAAATATGAAAGTATTTTTCATTTTTTCGAGAGAAATCGAGAAATACCTTCAGGTGCCAGCCATGCGTAGGGAACGATACGGCTTGGAGGAATGATCGGGTTTAGCAGCGCTAAACCCGAACAGATTGATTACGTAGGGTCGCCAAGAAGTCTGATTCTTGGCGGACGACTCACTCCACCGTCACAGACTTCGCCAGATTGCGCGGCTGGTCCACGTCCGTGCCCTTGAGCACGGCCACGTAGTACGACAGCAGTTGCAGCGGGAGGGTGTAGAGGATCGGTGAGAGGATGTCGTGGATGTGCGGCATGTGCACCACGTGGGTGCCTTCGCCGTTGGTCATGCCGGCCTTTTCGTCGGCGAAGACGATCAACTGGCCGCCACGGGCGCGTACTTCCTGCAGGTTGGACTTGAGCTTTTCCAGCAGCTCGTTGTTCGGCGCCACGGTGACCACCGGCATGTCGTTGTCCACCAGGGCCAGCGGGCCGTGCTTGAGTTCACCGGCCGGGTAGGCTTCGGCGTGGATGTAGGAGATTTCCTTGAGCTTCAGGGCACCCTCCATCGCCACGGGGAATTGCGCGCCACGGCCCAGGAACAGGGTGTGGTTTTTCTCGGCGAACAGCTCGGCGATTTTTTCCACGGTGCTGTCCATGGCCAGGGCCTCGCCCAGGCGGGCCGGCAGGCGGCGCAGTTCTTCCACCAGCTTGGCTTCGACCCCCTCGGCCAACGTGCCGCGCACCTGACCCAGCGACAGGGTCAACAGCAACAGACCGACCAATTGGGTGGTGAAGGCCTTGGTTGACGCCACGCCGATTTCGCGACCGGCCTGGGTCAGCAGGGTCAGGTCGGATTCACGCACCAGGGAGCTGATGCCCACGTTGCAGATCGCCAGGCTGGCGAGGAAGCCCAGTTCCTTGGCGTTGCGCAGGGCAGCCAGGGTGTCGGCGGTTTCGCCGGACTGGGAGATGGTGACGAACAGCGAATCGGGTTGCACCACCACCTTGCGGTAGCGGAACTCGCTGGCCACTTCGACCTGGCATGGAATGCCGGCCAACTCCTCCAGCCAGTAACGGGCGACCATGCCGGCGTGATAACTGGTGCCGCAAGCGACGATCTGTACGTTGCGAACCTTGGCGAACAGCTCGGCCGCCTGTGGACCGAAGGCCTGGACCAGCACCTGGGTCTGGCTCATGCGCCCTTCCAGAGTGCGTTGCACCACGGCCGGTTGCTCGTGGATTTCCTTGAGCATGAAGTGGCGGAACTCGCCCTTGTCGGCGGCTTCGGCGCCATCGCGATACTGGACGGTTTCACGTTCGACGGCAGCGCCCTCAATGTTCCAGATCTGCACGCTCTCGCGACGGATCTCGGCGATGTCGCCCTCTTCCAGGTACATGAAACGGTCGGTCACCTGGCGCAGGGCCAACTGATCGGACGCCAGGAAGTTTTCCCCCAGGCCCAGGCCGATCACCAATGGGCTGCCGCTGCGGGCCGCCACCAGGCGATCCGGTTGCTTCGCGCTGATCACCGCCAGGCCATAGGCACCGTGCAGTTCCTTGACGGTTGCCTTGAGGGCGGCGGTCAGGTCCGGCAGGTCCTTGAGCTTGTGGTTGAGCAGGTGGGCGATGACTTCGGTGTCGGTGTCCGAGGTGAACACATAGCCGAGGGCCTTGAGCTGCTCACGCAGGGCCTCGTGGTTTTCGATGATGCCGTTGTGCACCACCGCCAGGTCGCCGGAGAAATGCGGATGGGCGTTACGCTCGCATGGCGCGCCGTGGGTGGCCCAACGGGTGTGCGCGATGCCGAGGCGACCGATCAGCGGCTCGGCGTCCAGCGCCTGCTCCAGTTCGCTGACCTTGCCCGGACGGCGCATCCGCTCGAGCCTTTCGTCGTGGGTGAAGACCGCCACGCCGGCGCTGTCGTAGCCGCGGTATTCCAGGCGCTTGAGGCCTTCGATCAAAATTGCAGTGATGTTGCGTTCAGCAACGGCGCCGACAATTCCACACATGCTATTTCTCCTGGCTGACAGACGCGCAGATCACCTGGATGCCGCGGGCCTGGATCTGATCGCGGGCCTCTACGGGCAGGCGATCATCGGTAATGAGGGTATGGACGCTGCTCCACGGCAGTTCCAGGTTGGGGATCTTGCGGCCGATCTTGTCGGCCTCCACCATCACGATCACTTCGCGGGCAACCTCAGCCATCACACGGCTCAGGCCCAGCAGTTCGTTGAAGGTGGTGGTGCCACGGAGCAAATCGATGCCATCGGCACCGATGAACAACTGGTCGAAGTCGTAGGAACGCAGCACCTGCTCGGCGACCTGGCCCTGGAATGACTCGGAATGCGGGTCCCAGGTGCCCCCGGTCATCAACAGCACCGGCTCGTGTTCCAGCTCGTTCAGCGCCCTGGCGACGTGCAGGGAGTTGGTCATCACCACCAGCCCCGGCTGTTGGCCGAGGTGAGGGATCATTGCCGCCGTGGTGCTACCGCTGTCGATGATGATTCGCGCATGTTCGCGGATCCGCTTCACGGCAGCCCGAGCAATCGCCTGCTTGTAGCTGGAAACGGTTTTCCCATTGTCGGCCACCAGCTCCTGCGGCATCGGCACCGCGCCACCGTAACGGCGCAACAGCAGGCCATTGGTCTCCAGGGCGGCGAGATCCTTGCGAATCGTAACCTCCGAGGTTTCGAAGCGTCTGGCCAGCTCATCCACACTGACCTCGCCCTGCTCCTGGAGCAAGGCGAGGATATTGTGGCGTCGCTGTGGCGTGTTGCGTTTCGACATGGCGGGATAAGTTTCGATTCGAAAGAAAACGTAAGCAATCAAAACCTATCGGAGGGATGCCGTCAAGGTGGGAGAAGAAAAATTCAGAAATCACAAACGAAAGTGGGAGCGGGCTTGCTCGCGAAGGGGCCAGGTCAGGCAGTATTGTTTTACCTGATAGACCGCTATCGCGAGCAAGCTCGCTCCCACAGGGATTGTGGATAACTTTTAAGGCTTCTTGATTTTTTCCGGGCGCTTCCAGTTGTCGATATTGCGCTGGCGAGCCCGTCCGACCGCCAACTGCGCGTTATCCACATTCTGGGTGATGGTCGAGCCCGCGGCGGTGGTTGCACCGTGGGAGATATCCACAGGTGCCACCAGCGAGTTGTTGGAGCCGATGAACACATCCTCGCCCAGCACGGTTTTCCACTTGTTCGCGCCATCGTAGTTACAGGTGATGGTGCCGGCGCCAATGTTGGTGCGGGCGCCGACCTCGGCGTCGCCCAGGTAGGTCAGGTGACCGGCCTTGGCACCTTCGCCCAGGTGGGCGTTCTTGAGCTCGACGAAGTTACCCACATGGGCGCGGGCTTCCAGGACGCTGCCCGGGCGCAGGCGCGCAAACGGACCGGCGTCGCTGCCCTCGCCCATCACCGCGCCGTCCAGGTGACTGTTGGCCTTGATCACCACGCCTTTGCGCAAGGTGCTGTCCTTGATCACGCAGTTCGGGCCGATGACCACGTCGTCTTCGATCACGACGTTGCCTTCCAGGATAACGTTGATGTCGATGACCACATCGCGGCCCACGCTGACGTCGCCGCGCACGTCGAAACGAGCCGGATCGCGCAGGGTCACGCCCTGGGCCATCAAGCGGCGCGCGGCGCGCAGTTGATAATGACGCTCCAGCTCGGCCAGTTGCCGACGGTCGTTGGCGCCCTGCACTTCCATGGCATCCAGCGGTTGTTCGGTGGCCACCACCAGCCCGTCCGCGACCGCCATGGCGATCACGTCCGTCAGGTAGTACTCGCCCTGGGCATTGTTGTTCGACAGGCGGCTCATCCAGTCGCCCAGGCGTTCAGCCGGCACGGCCAGGATCCCGGTGTTGCCCTCGGTGATGGCGCGCTGGGCTTGGTTAGCGTCCTTCTGCTCGACGATGGCGGTGACCTGTCCGTCGGCGTTGCGCACGATGCGCCCGTACCCCGTGGGGTCATCCAGCTCGACGGTCAACAGGCCCAATTGCCGTGGAGCGACATGGGTAAGCAGGCGCTGCAAGGTCTCGACTTCGATCAACGGGACATCGCCGTAGAGGATCAGCACGGTATCGGCGGTGATGAACGGCACGGCCTGGGCGACGGCGTGGCCGGTACCCAGTTGCTTGTCCTGCAAGACGAAATTCAGGTCATCGGCGGCCAGGCGTTCACGAACGGCATCGGCGCCGTGGCCGATCACGACGTGGATGCGCTGTGGATCAAGTTGCCGAGCGCTGTGGATAACATGGCCAAGCATGGAGCGCCCCGCCACCGGGTGCAGTACCTTGGGCAGCGCCGAGCGCATGCGGGTGCCTTGACCGGCCGCGAGGATAACGATTTCGAGAGACATGACGGGCTACCAATCCTGGAGGGTCAACGATTGCGACCTGATGACCCGGGTCGCGAAAAGAAAAAAGGGTAGCCGAGGCTACCCTTTTTAATCAATCACGCATGAAGCGGACGGCTTAGCCGCCGAACTTCTTGCGGATCTGCTGGACGGTACGCAGCTGGGCTGCGGCCTCGGCCAGACGTGCAGCAGCAGAACCGTAGTCGAAGTCTGCGCCTTTTTCGTGCAGGGCCTTCTCGGCAGCCTTGACGGCTTCCTGAGCGGAGGCTTCGTCCAGGTCGGCAGCACGTTGCACGGTGTCGGCAAGGACCTTGACCATGTTCGGCTGGACCTCGAGGAAACCACCGGAGATGTAGAACACCTCCCGTTCCCCGCCCTGCTTGGTCAGAGTAATCGGACCTGGCTTCAAGCTGGTGATCAGCGGTGCGTGACCCAGGGCGATACCAAGATCCCCCAGCTCACCGTGCGCAACCACAAACTCGACCAGACCGGAGAAGATTTCCCCTTCCGCACTGACGATATCGCAATGGACTGTCATAGCCATCTGATTGCCTCAACCTAAATTAGCGCCCGTTGCCGGGCGCCGGGATTACAGTTTCTTGGCTTTCTCGATCGCTTCTTCGATGCCGCCGACCATGTAGAACGCTTGTTCTGGCAGGTGGTCGTAGTCACCGTTGAGGATGCCTTTGAAGCCAGCAATGGTGTCTTTCAGGGAAACGTATTTACCCGAGGCACCGGTGAAGACTTCAGCCACGAAGAACGGCTGCGACAAGAAGCGCTGGATCTTACGAGCACGGGCTACCAACTGCTTGTCGGTTTCCGACAGCTCGTCCATACCCAGGATCGCGATGATGTCCTTCAGCTCTTTGTAGCGCTGCAGCACGTACTGAACGCCACGAGCGGTCTCGTAGTGCTCGGTGCCGATCACGTTCGGATCCAGCTGGCGGGAGGTCGAGTCCAGTGGGTCTACCGCTGGGTAGATACCCAGGGAAGCGATGTCACGGGACAGAACGACGGTGGCGTCCAAGTGGGCGAAGGTGGTCGCTGGCGACGGGTCGGTCAAGTCGTCCGCTGGTACGTATACCGCCTGGATCGAGGTGATCGAGCCTTGCTTGGTCGAAGTGATGCGCTCTTGCAGCACGCCCATCTCTTCAGCCAGGGTCGGCTGGTAGCCTACTGCCGAAGGCATACGGCCCAGCAGTGCGGACACTTCGGTACCGGCCAGGGTGTAACGGTAGATGTTGTCGACGAACAGCAGAACGTCGTTACCTTCGTCACGGAACTTCTCGGCCATGGTCAGGCCGGTCAGGGCTACGCGCAGACGGTTTCCCGGCGGCTCGTTCATCTGGCCGTAGACCAGTGCCACTTTGTCCAGAACGTTGGAATCCTTCATCTCGTGGTAGAAGTCGTTACCCTCACGAGTACGCTCACCCACACCGGCGAACACGGAATAACCGCTGTGCTCGATGGCGATGTTACGGATCAGTTCCATCATGTTTACGGTCTTGCCCACACCGGCACCACCGAACAGACCGACTTTACCGCCCTTGGCGAACGGGCAGACCAGGTCGATAACCTTGATGCCGGTTTCCAGCAGGTCGTTGCCACCAGCTTGTTCAGCGAAGGATGGCGCAGGACGGTGGATGCCCCAGCGCTCTTCTTCACCGATCGGGCCAGCTTCGTCGATCGGGTTGCCCAGTACGTCCATGATCCGGCCCAGGGTCGCTTTACCGACCGGTACGGAGATGGCTGCGCCAGTGTTGTTGACGTCCAGACCGCGCTTCAAGCCTTCGGTGGAGCCCATCGCAATGGTACGAACCACGCCGTCGCCCAGCTGCTGCTGGACTTCCAGGGTGGTTTCGGCGCCTTGAACCTTCAAGGCGTCGTAGATGCTCGGTACGCTGTCGCGTGGGAATTCCACGTCGATAACGGCGCCGATGATTTGAACGATACGTCCGCTACTCATAGCTGGATCCTCTGAATATTTGAACCGTTAAACCGCGGCAGCGCCGCCGACGATTTCCGAGATCTCTTGGGTGATCGCAGCCTGACGCGCCTTGTTGTAGATCAGCTGCAAATCGCTGATCAAATCACCGGCGTTGTCGGTAGCGTTCTTCATCGCGATCATCCGCGCGGCTTGTTCAGCTGCGTTGTTCTCGACCACCGCCTGGTAGACCTGCGACTCCACGTAGCGGACCATCAAGCCGTCGAGCAGCTCCTTGGCATCCGGTTCGTAGAGATAGTCCCAGTGGTGCTTGAGTTCCTGTTCCGGGGTCGCCACCAGTGGAATCAACTGCTCCACGGTCGGCTGTTGCGTCATGGTGTTGATGAACTTGTTGGATACCACGGACAGGCGGTCGATCCGGCCTTCCAGGTAAGCATCCAGCATCACCTTGACGCTGCCGATCAGGTCATTGATCGACGGCTCTTCACCCAGGTGGCTGATAGCTGCGACGACGTTGCCGCCGAAGTTGCGGAAGAAAGCCGCACCCTTGCTACCGACCACGCACAGATCGATCTCGACGCCTTGTTCGCGGTTTACCGCCATGTCCTTGACCAGGGCCTTGAACAGGTTGGTGTTCAAGCCACCGCACAGACCACGGTCACTGCTCACCACGACGTAACCGACGCGCTTGACGGCGCGGTCGATCATGAACGGGTGGCGGTATTCCGGGTTGGCGTTGGCCAGATGACCAATCACCTGGCGGATGCGCTCCGCATAAGGACGGCTAGCAGCCATGCGCATTTGTGCCTTGCGCATTTTGCTGACCGCCACTTTTTCCATGGCGCTGGTAATCTTTTGCGTGCTTTTGATGCTCGCAATCTTACTGCGAATCTCTTTTGCGCCTGCCATGTAACACCTATCAGGTTAGCAAGCGGGAGCCTTGCGGCTCCCGCTGCGGCTTACCAGGTTTGGGTGGCCTTGAACTTCTCGATACCAGCCTTCAGGCCAGCGTCGATTTCGTCATTGAAGTCACCCTTCACGTTGATCTTGGCCATCAAATCGGCGTGATCGCGGTTGAAGAAAGCAATCAGCGCTTGTTCGAAGCTGCCGATCTTGGCGATTTCAATGTCGGTCAGGAACCCACGCTCAGCGGCATACAGCGACAGCGCCATGTCAGCGATCGACATCGGTGCGTATTGCTTCTGCTTCATCAGCTCGGTAACGCGCTGACCATGCTCAAGTTGCTTGCGGGTCGCTTCGTCCAGGTCAGAAGCGAACTGGGCGAATGCCGCCAGTTCACGGTACTGGGCCAGGGCGGTACGGATACCACCGGACAGCTTCTTGATGATCTTGGTCTGAGCGGCACCACCTACACGGGATACCGAAACACCGGCGTTCACAGCAGGACGGATGCCCGAGTTGAACATGGCCGATTCCAGGAAGATCTGACCGTCGGTGATGGAGATCACGTTGGTCGGAACGAACGCGGAAACGTCGCCAGCCTGGGTTTCGATGATCGGCAGGGCGGTCAGGGAACCGGTCTTGCCAGTCACTGCGCCGTTGGTGAACTTCTCTACGTACTCTTCCGAAACGCGGGATGCGCGCTCCAGCAGGCGGGAGTGGAGATAGAACACGTCGCCTGGGTAGGCTTCACGGCCTGGTGGACGGCGCAGCAGCAGGGAGATCTGGCGGTAAGCCACTGCCTGCTTGGACAGATCGTCATAGACGATCAGCGCGTCTTCACCGCGGTCGCGGAAGTATTCGCCCATGGTGCAACCGGAGTACGGTGCCAGGAATTGCAGTGCGGCCGATTCCGAAGCACTGGCCGCCACGATGATGGTGTTGGCCAGGGCGCCGTTTTCTTCCAGCTTGCGAACCACGTTGGCGATGGTCGATTGCTTCTGACCGATTGCCACGTAGACGCAGAAGATGCCGCTGTTTTTCTGGTTGATGATCGCGTCGATCGCCAGGGCAGTCTTACCGATCTGACGGTCACCGATGATCAGCTCACGCTGGCCACGGCCGACAGGGATCATGGCATCGACAGCCTTGTAGCCAGTCTGTACAGGCTGGTCTACCGACTTACGCCAGATCACGCCTGGAGCAACTTTCTCGACCGCGTCGGTCTCGGTGTTGCCCAGTGGACCTTTGCCGTCAACAGGGTTACCCAGTGCGTCGACCACGCGACCCAGCAGTTCCTTGCCTACCGGAACTTCGAGGATGCGGCCGGTGCACTTGGCGCTCATGCCTTCAGCCAGAGTCGTGTAGGCGCCCAGTACCACGGCACCTACAGAGTCTTGCTCCAGGTTGAGGGCCATACCGTAGACGCCGCCCGGAAACTCGATCATTTCGCCGTACATGACGTCGGCCAGACCGTGAATCCGCACGATGCCGTCAGATACGCTGACGACAGTGCCTTCGTTACGGGCTTGGGAGGTCACATCGAGCTTTTCGATGCGGCCCTTGATAATTTCACTTATTTCGGAAGGATTGAGTTGCTGCATTGCTCTGCTGCCCCTTCAAACTCAAGATTTCAATGCTTCGGCAAGTTTCGCGATTTTGCCGCGAATCGAGCCATCGATAACCAGGTCGCCGGCGCGGATGACAACGCCCCCAATCAGGGACTTGTCTTCCTCGACTTGCAGGCGCACTTCCCGGTTGAGTCGTGCACTGAGAACCTTGGCGAGTTTGTCTTGCTGTTCTTGGTTCAATGCAAAAGCACTGGTCACTTCCACGTCTACCGACTTCTCCTGCTCGGCCTTGTACAGGTCGAAAAGAGCGGCGATCTCCGGCAGAAGCGGGAGACGGTCGTTTTCGGCAACGACGTGAATGAAATTCTGTGCCTTGGCATCGAACTTGTCGCCGCACACGTCAATGAACGTGGCGGCCTTTTCTGCGCTCGTCAGTCGCGGGGCCTTGAGCACGCGCTGCATGGTGTCGTCTTGCGACACCGCTGCAGCCAGGCCGAGCATGGCTGACCAATTGGCCAGTTGCTGGTGGGCCTGAGCGTGCTCGAAGGCCGCCTTAGCGTAAGGTCGGGCCAACGTGGTCAGTTCTGCCATGATCGCCCTCGCTTAGATTTCAGCAGCCAGTTGGTTAACCAGCTCTGCGTGCGCGTTTTGATCGATTGTGGCACCCAGGATCTTCGAAGCACCGCCAACGGCCAGGCTACCCACTTGGGCACGCAGCGCGTCTTTGACACTGTTGAGTTCCTGTTCGATCTCGGCTTGAGCCTGAGCCTTCACACGGTCAGCTTCGACGCGAGCCTGTTCACGGGCTTCGTCGACAATCTGGGTACCGCGTTTCTTGGCTTGCTCGATGATTTCAGCTGCCTGAGCTTTCGCTTCGCGCAGTTGCTGACCCACTTTCTCATGGGCCAACTCCAGGTCGCGAGCTGCACGGCTGGCAGCGTCCAGACCATCAGCGATCTTCTTTTGACGTTCGTGCAATGCCGCAATGACCGGAGGCCATACGAACTTCATGCAGAACAGTACAAAAATCAGGAACGCAACGGACTGGCCAATCAGGGTCGCATTAATGTTCACGCCAACACCTCGCAGTTACGTTGTCCATCACATCAAACTACTCGAAGACTCCGAGTAATTAGCCAGCGATCTGACCAACGAACGGGTTCGCAAAGGTGAAGAACAGAGCGATACCAACACCGATCATGGTCACGGCGTCGAGCAGACCGGCCACGATGAACATTTTGACTTGCAGCATTGGAACCATTTCTGGCTGACGCGCAGCGCCTTCCAGGAACTTGCCGCCCAGCAGGCCGAAACCAATTGCGGTACCCAGTGCGCCCAGGCCGATCAACAGTGCAACAGCGATAGCGGTTAGACCAACTACAGTTTCCATCTTTCCTCCCGACTTTTACGTCGTATGGTTTAGGTTTTTTAGATTAAAGCGGTAAAACAAATCGTTTCAGCCCGGTTCGGGCTCCTTCCCGTTTGACCGGGAAGGACATCAGACTAGTCGAGACTGGCCTTAATGGTTTTCTTCGTGCGCCATCGACAGGTAGACGATGGTCAGCATCATGAAGATGAAGGCCTGCAGGGTGATGATCAGGATGTGGAACACAGCCCACGCCCACTGCAGGACGACGCCCAGGCCGCTGAGCCACAACAGGCCGCTGCCGAACATCACGGCGATCAGGATGAACACCAGTTCGCCGGCGTACATGTTGCCGAACAGACGCAGTGCCAGGGAAATCGGCTTGGCGATCAGGGTCACGAATTCCAGGAGGAAGTTCACCGGGATCAGCAGGGCTTGAACCAGGATGTTCTTGCTGCCGAACGGGTGCAGGGTCAGTTCGCCGATGAAGCCGCCGATGCCCTTGACCTTGATGCTGTAGAAAATGATCAGTGCGAAAACCGAGAACGCCATGCCCAGGGTTGCGTTCGGGTCGGTGGTCGACACGGCGCGGAACGGGATGTGGTGGTCGCCGGAGATCAGGATGGCCAGTTGAGGAATCCAGTCGACCGGTACCAGGTCGACGGCGTTCATCAGGAACACCCAGACGAAGATGGTCAGTGCCAGCGGTGCGATCACCGGGCTACGGCCATGGAAGCTGTCCTTCACGCTGCCATCGACGAATTCGACCAGTACTTCAACGAAGTTCTGCAGTGCACCAGGCTGTCCGGAAGTCGCCTTCTTTGCCGCCATGCGGAAAAGGAAAACGAAGATCAGGCCCAATGCGACCGACCAGCCGAGGGTATCGACGTGGAAAGCCCAGAAGCCCATTTCCTTGGCTTCTGCAGCGGAGTGGGCAAAGCCCCAGCCGCCGTTGGGTAGCTGACCGAAGGTCAGGTTCTGCAAGTGGTGCTGGATATAGCCCGAAGCGGTTGTCTCTGCCATGGTTGCCTCAAACGCCCTAAGGTCTCGAAAGTCTTGTTCTCATCAGCAGGGGAGCGAACCAGCTGACCAGTTGGGTCAGCACGAAGACGCCGAATACAGCCAGCGGCGCCAATGGCTTCACACCTGCGAACGTCAATGCAAACAGCACTGCCGTCAAAATCAGTTTCCCCGCTTCGCCGGCATAAAAAGACCGGACGATAGCCTGGGCTGCTCGGGCGCCGGAAAACCGAAAGGCCCTGTGAGCAAAGTAAATATTGGGGAGCAAGGCTATCAGGCCTCCGCAAAGACCCGAGTATCCGGCGACGACACCTTTGCATTGCCAGAGCGCCAATGTGGCGATCAGTACAACGACAAACTGGGTCATCAATACCGGGAAAACTGCCAGACGATGGAACGGCAAGCGGTTTGGCGTGCGGGTTTCCATCGCTTTTGCTCTCCAAGAGTCGGCCGCCATGATTCAATAACTTGGCATAATTTGTGCCGACAAAATGCGCGCAGAGTATAGGGGCGGTTCTGCCCCTATTCAACTGCCGGGTAGTGATTTCCGACTGCGCGCTACAAAGGCAATTGTTTCAGCGAATGTGTGCAAGGACACCTTGCAGCTCATCGAGGGAGTTGTAGCCAATCACCAACTGCCCCTTGCCCTTCTTGCCGTGGCGAATCTGCACCGCAGAGCCCAGGCGCTCGGCCAGGCGCTGTTCGAGGCGGGCGATATCCGGGTCGGGTTTGGGGGGCTCGACAGCGGCCGGCTTGCCGCTGAGCCACTGGCGGACGAGGGCCTCGGTCTGGCGCACGGTCAGACCCCGTGCGACAACGTGTCGCGCCCCTTCAACCTGTTGATTTTCCGGCAAACCGAGCAATGCCCGGGCATGCCCCATCTCCAGATCGCCGTGGGACAACATGGTCTTGATGACCTCAGGCAATGCGATCAGGCGCAGCAGGTTGGCCACGGTCACGCGGGACTTGCCCACCGCCTCGGCCACCTGTTGCTGGGTCAACTGGAATTCCTGTTGCAGGCGCTGCAAGGCCACCGCTTCTTCGACCGGGTTGAGGTCTTCACGCTGGATGTTCTCGATCAGCGCCATGGCGATGGCGGCTTCATCGGGCACGTCGCGGACCATGGCCGGAATGGTCTCCTGGCCGGCCTGCTGGCTGGCGCGCCAGCGGCGCTCACCGGCGATGATCTCGAAACGGCCATTGGCGATCGGGCGCACCACGATCGGCTGCATCACGCCCTGGCTCTTGATCGACTGGGCCAGTTCTTCCAGCGCCTGCGGGTCCATGTCCCGGCGCGGCTGGTATTTGCCGCGCTGGATCAGGTCCAGCGGCAAGTGTTGCAACTCGCGCTGATCCGCCTGCACGGCCTGTTCTTCCAGCGAACTGACCGTGGGACCGCTGAGCAGTGCATCCAGTCCACGTCCGAGACCTCGTTTCTTGACGGCCATGGGGGTTCCTTAAGTTGGCTGGGCTGCAGCGGTGCGTGGGTTGCGGCGCTGGCGGCGAACCATCTCGCCGGCCAGGGCCAGGTAGGCCAGCGCACCACGGGATTGTTTGTCGTAGGCCAGCGCCGGCATGCCGTAGCTCGGCGCTTCGGCCAGGCGGATGTTACGCGGGATGACGGTGTCGTAGAGCTGCTCGCCGAAGTGTTCCTTGAGCTGGGCCGAGACATCGTTCATCAGGCTCAGGCGCGGGTCGTACATGGTCCGCAGCAGGCCTTCGACCTTCAGCTCGGGGTTCAGCAGCTCGGCGATGCGCTTGATGTTATCCACAAGGTCGCTCAACCCTTCCAAGGCGAAGTATTCGCACTGCATGGGGATAATGACCCCATCGGCCGCCACCAGGGCGTTGAGCGTCAGCATCGACAGCGACGGCGGGCAGTCGATCAGGATGTAGTCGTAGTTCTCCCGGATCGGCGCCAGCGCGCTGCGCAGGCGGCTCTCCTTCATCTGCATTTCCAGCAGGACCACTTCGGCCGCCGTCAGGTCGCGGTTGGCCGGCAGCAGCTGGTAACCGCCGTGCTCGGAAAAGTGCATGGCCTGGCCCAGGTCGCATTCACCGATCAGTACGTCGTAGATGGAGTTTTCCAGGCCATGTTTATCCACACCGCTACCCATGGTGGCGTTGCCCTGTGGATCGAGATCGATCAGCAGCACCCGGCGCTTGGTCGCGACCAGGGATGCTGCGAGGTTGATGCAGGTGGTGGTCTTGCCCACGCCACCTTTCTGGTTCGCTATCGCGAATACCTTAGCCATTCTTGCTTGTGTTCCCAATCATGCCGTGCGGCGCAGTATCAGCAGATGGCGTTGGCCTTGGCAACCGGGTACGGCCAGGGCGTGTTCGCTATCGAGGTGGAAGTCTGCCGGCAATGCTACCAGCTCATCGGCCGGATGAACGCCCTTCATTGCCAGCCAGCGCGTATTGGCGTCGCCCAGGTGGCGCGTCCAGTTGCTGAAGTTCTCCATGCTGCTGAACGCCCGGGAAATGATCCCGTTGAACGGCTCCGCAGGCTGGAACGCCTCGACGCGACTGTGGATAACTTGCAGGTTATCCAGCTTGAGTTCGAGTTTGACCTGGGTCAGGAAGCGGGTTTTCTTGCCGTTGCTGTCCAGGCAGGTCACTTGCGAGTCGGGAAACAGGATCGCCAGCGGAATGCCCGGCATGCCGCCGCCGCTGCCGACATCCAGCCAACGACCGTTTTCGATGAAGGACATGACGCTGAGGCTGTCGAGCAGATGGCGCGAGACCATTTCATCCGGATCGCGCACGGCGGTCAGGTTGTAGGCCTTGTTCCACTTGATCAACAGCGCCAGGTAGCCCAGCAACTGGGCGTGCTGGGCTTCGGTCAGGCTGACGCCAAGCTGCCGGGCACCTGTGGATAACTCTTCGGCGTGTTGCGAGGTGACCATCGAACTCAAGCGCTTTGCTCCAACTGGCGGCCCGCGCCGCGTTTTTTCAAATGAATCATCAACAGGGAAATGGCCGCCGGGGTCACGCCGGGGATGCGCGAGGCCTGGCCCAGGGTTTCCGGACGGGTCGCACCGAGCTTGCTCTGGATCTCCTTCGACAGGCCGGAAATGCTCGTGTAATCGATATCCACAGGCAGTTTGGTGTCTTCGCTGGCACGCAGACGGGCGATTTCGTCCTGCTGGCGGTCGATATAGCCGGCGTATTTGGTCCTGATCTCGACCTGTTCGGCCACCTGTGGATCCTCAGCGCCCTGGCCGGTCACCTCCACCAGCCCGGCGTAATCGATCTCCGGACGGCTCAGCAGGTTGAGCAAGTTGTACTCGTGGGTCAGCGGTGTGCCGAATTTCGCCGCAATGGCATCGCCCTGTTCGGTGCCGGGACGAACCCAGGTGCTTTTCAGGCGTTGTTCTTCCAGCTCGATGCCTTCGCGTTTCTGGCAGAACGCGGCCCAGCGCACATCATCGACCAAGCCCAGCTCACGACCTTTCTCGGTCAGGCGCAGGTCGGCGTTGTCCTCGCGCAGGATCAGGCGATATTCGGCCCGGGAAGTGAACATCCGGTACGGTTCCTGGGTGCCCAGGGTAATCAGGTCGTCCACCAGCACCCCGATGTACGCTTCATCACGACGCGGGCACCAGCTGTCCTTGCCCTGGGCACGCAACGCGGCGTTGGCGCCGGCCAGCAAACCTTGGGCGCCGGCTTCTTCGTAACCGGTGGTGCCGTTGATCTGCCCGGCAAAGAACAATCCGCCGATGACTTTGGTTTCCAGGCTGTACTTCAGGTCACGCGGATCGAAGTAATCGTATTCGATGGCGTAGCCCGGGCGAACGATGTGGGCGTTTTCCATGCCGCGAATCGATTGCACGATCTGCAATTGCACATCGAACGGCAGCGACGTGGAAATCCCGTTCGGGTACAGCTCGTGGGTGGTCAGGCCTTCGGGCTCGATGAAGACCTGGTGGCTTTCCTTGTCGGCGAACCGATGGATCTTGTCCTCGATCGACGGGCAATAGCGCGGGCCGATGCCTTCGATCACGCCGGAATACATCGGCGAACGATCCAGGTTGGCGGCAATGATCTCGTGGGTCCGGGCATTGGTGTGGGTGATCCAGCAACTCACCTGCCGCGGGTGTTGTTCTTTCGACCCCATGAACGACATCACCGGAATCGGCGTATCGCCCGGTTGCTCGGTCATCACCGAAAAATCCACGGACCGGCCGTCGATGCGTGGGGGCGTCCCGGTTTTCAGGCGTCCCACCCGCAGGGGCAGCTCACGCAGGCGCTGGGCCAGGGCGATGGACGGCGGATCGCCGGCGCGCCCTCCGGAATAATTCTGCATGCCGATGTGGATAAGTCCGCCGAGAAAGGTCCCGGTGGTCAACACGACCGATTCGGCGAAGAACCGCAGGCCCATCTGGGTCACGACACCGCGTACCTGGTCCTGTTCGACGATCAGGTCATCGGCCGCTTGCTGAAATATCCACAGGTTCGGCTGGTTCTCGAGGATTTCACGCACGGCGGCCTTGTACAGGACGCGGTCGGCCTGGGCACGCGTGGCGCGGACCGCGGGGCCCTTGCGGCTGTTCAATACACGAAACTGGATACCGCCTTTATCGGTGGCCATGGCCATCGCGCCGCCGAGGGCGTCGATTTCCTTGACCAGATGGCTTTTGCCAATGCCACCAATGGCAGGGTTGCAGCTCATGGCACCGAGGGTTTCCACGTTATGCGTCAGCAGCAGGGTCTTGGCCCCCATGCGTGCTGAGGCCAGTGCTGCCTCGGTACCGGCATGACCGCCGCCGATGACGATCACTTCAAAACGGGAAGGGAAATCCACCACGCACCTCGTGCCTGCTTAATTCAGGTAATTCGGAAATTAGGTTGTCGACTCTGGCCCATGGGCGTTTTTCGAGCCAGGTCGGCAAGTATAGGGACTTCGCCCTTTCTAAAGAACCCTTTGCACAAAATTTAACCAGCTGTGGAGAACTCGCGGTTAAAAAAATTAAAAAGAAAGAAATTTATAAAATCTTTGTTTTTATGTTTATTCTTAGGCACCGCCCTATCTGTGGATAAACCTCTGAAAGCCTTAATTATCCTGATGTACAGAGATTCAAAACCCTGTGCCCAGGTCGCCATGAGGGGTTGGGATAACCGGTGTAAGCCTGTGGATGGATCAGGTGGTTATCCACAGAGGCGGTTATCTTCAGCTTTGGAGGCGGTTTATCAACGGACCTCAAGACCAGTTATTCACAGGGCTCATTCGGTCTTTCGACCGTCTGTGGAAAAGGGATTGCCAGTGAAAAGCTTGGGGCGGGCGCCATAGGGCTATTGTGAGAAGTCGTAACAGAAGCTAATAATAGCCATTATCATTAGCGACCCCTGTCCTATGCCCCCGTCTTCCCACAATGCGGCGATCGAGCAAATCTACGAGCAACATCACTCGTGGCTGTACGGGTGGCTCAAGGGCAAGTTGCATAACGCCTGCGATGCTGCGGACGTCGCCCATGACACCTTCGTGCGCCTCCTTGGTGCCCGCCATGGCGCGCAGATCCGCGAACCGCGGGATTACCTGGCCACGGTGGCCCGGGGCCTGGTGATTGATCGCTATAGAAGAAACGCCATCGAAGCGGCCTACCTGGAATCCCTGGCAACGCGACCTGAAGCCACGGCGATCAGCGAAGAAGACAAGGCACTGGTCATCGAGACCCTCGTCGCTGTGGATAAAGCCTTGGCGGGCCTGGGCGCACGCACTCAACGGATCTTCATGTTGTCGCAGATCGACGGGCTGACTTATCAACAGATCGCCGTGAACCTGAAGGTGTCCCTGACGACCGTGAAAAAGCACATGGTGCGCGCCCTCACCGAATGCGCACTGGTCATGGCCGAACACTGATGCCTGCCCGTCCAGATCGCAAAACGGTTGAACGAGCCGCTAGTTGGTACGTGCAGTTCCAGGACCAGCCGCCCTCCCATGCCGAACACAAGGCTTGGCAGGACTGGCTCGACAGCGATCCCGCCCACCAGGCCGCGTGGCACCAGATCGAACAACTGCAGCGGCACCTGGGTGCGCTGCCCCCGGACCTTTCGCGTCGCGCATGGGGCACCGGGCAGCATCGGCGCCAAGTGCTCAAGCTGCTGTTGCTACTGGGCGGCACCGGTTATGTGGGATGGAACCTCCAGGAACACAGGCCATTGGCCTCGTTCTGGGCCGACTACAAGACGGCCGTGGGACAGCGCCGCATCATCGACCTGGCGGATGGAAGCCGGGTCCATCTCAATACCGAGACCGCCATCGACGTGTCGTTCGATGCTCACCGGCGCCTGATCCGGCTGTTCAGCGGCGAAATCCTGGTCCAGACCGGCAAGCTCAAGGACGCACGACCCTTTTTTGTCGAGACAGGCGATGGCCGTATCGAGGCGCTGGGCACGCGATTCACCGTACGCCAATTGGCGGGCCGGACCCGAGTGGGCGTGCTGGAAGATCGGGTGAGGGTGGCCCCGGATGGATCCCTGGGCGGCGCCGGCATCCTCAGCGCCGGCGAGCAGGCGGACTTCAACGGCCAGGGCATGGGCGCTGTCCATGCTTATTCCGCCTTGCAAGCGGCCTGGGTAAACGGCCAGCTCATCGTCCTCGATGCGCCCTTGGGGGACGTCATCGAAGAACTGGGCCGATATCGACCCGGTGTCCTGCACTGTCAGGAGCGCGCCCGGTCGTTGCGGGTGTCCGGTACGTTGCGCCTGGATGCCACGGATGCCGTGCTGGCCAACCTCCAGGCAGCGCTGCCCATCCAGGTCCGCTACTTCACCCGCTATTGGGTGTCGATCACGCGGGTTGACCAGGCCTGATCCGGGAAGCGGAGAAATAAATCACACGACAGGGTTATCTTTTTTTGCGCTGAAACGGCCCTTCAGGTAATTGCGATCACCTCCAGGGCTTATCCACACATGCGTCTTCCTACATTCCGCCAACGTTTTTTCCCGCATTGCATCGCCTACAGCCTATTGATGACCACTGCCGCGAGCGGTCTGCTGGTAGCCTCCAACGCCTTCGCCAATACCGCCACACAGCATTACGCCATTGCGTCCGGCTCGCTGGATAGCGTCCTGAGCCAGTTCGCCGCCAAGGCCAATGTCATTCTTTCGTTCTCTCCACAACAAACCGGCCAGCGACACAGCCCGGGGTTGAGCGGTGATTACTCGGTCGAGCAGGGATTCGTGCAGTTGTTGCAGGGCTCGGGGCTCCAGGCCGTGGCGCAGGCACCCGGCAGCTACACCTTGTACGTACTGCCGACAGAGCAATCCATGGAACTGGCCCCCACGAGCATCAATGCACAGGCGGCCAACCCCATGGACCTGGATTACGCCGCCGACGTGGGCTACAAGGCGCAAAACAGTCGGATCGGTACGAAAACCAGCACACCGTTGTCTGAAACGCCGCGCTCGGTGTCCGTGGTGACCGGCCAGCGCATGAAAGACCAGAAATCCCAGACCCTGACCGAAGTCCTGGGTTACGTCCCGGGCATCTTTGCCCCACCGTTCGCGGCGGGCGACAGCCTGGCCGGCGACCTGTTCTACATTCGCGGCTTCAACGCCACGGACTACGGCTATGGCCTGCTCCGCGATGGCTTGCGGGTGCAAGGCAACCGCTATGACACCAGCTCCGAACCCTATGGCCTGGAGCGCGTCGAGGTGTTCCGGGGGCCTTCATCGCTGCTGTACGGTGAGAATGCGCCGGGGGGCCTGGTCAATCTGGTCAGCAAGCGCCCGACCGCTGTGCCCCAGGGTGAGGTGCAACTGGGCTATGGGACCCACAACCGGCGCCAGATCGGTGTGGATGTTTCCGGGCCCCTTGCCGACAACGACAACATCCTCGGTCGAATCGTGATGTTGGGCCGTAATGCCGATACCCAAACCGACCATGTTCCGGATGACCGTCTCTATATAGCGCCGTCGTTGACCCTGAATTTCGATGATTTCAACACGCTGACCCTGCTGGCCAGCTATCAGAAAGATCACACCAACATGGAGCTCGGGCTACCGGCCGCCGGGACGCTGCTGAGCAACCCGAACGGCCAATTGGACAAGGACGCCATGCTCGGCGATCCGGACTGGAACACCTTCGAGCGGGAAACCTGGAGCACCGGCTACGAATACAGCCATCGCTTTAACGACGACTGGCAGCTGCGCCAGAACTCGCGCTACCTGCAGTCGCGCATCACCCGCCACGAAACCTGGCCGGGCAATTTGAACAATGGCGGTTTTGGGCGCCGGGTGAACGTCACTGCCTATGACCGGTTCAACAAATCAATGGTGTATTCCCTGGATAACCAGCTGGAAGGCAAGTTCAAGGTCGGCGGCCTGGAAAATACCCTGCTGTTTGGTGCCAGCTATGACCGGACCTCTTTCAATCAGGATTGGAATGCTGGTTTCGTCGGCCCTGTGGATATCTATGACCCGGTATACACAGGCGATCCGAAAACGCCGATCGCGGTGCAGAACACGTTGCTCGAACAGCAGATGAAAGGGGTTTATACACAGCTGCAGAGCAAGTATGACCACTGGTTGTTCCTGCTGGGCGGTCGCCAGGATTGGATCGACAGCGATTTTCGCGACAAGGTCGCCAGCGCCGGGAATATCAGCTCGAAGGACAAGAAGTTCACCTATCAGGGTGGGCTGATGTACCAGTTCGACAACGGCATGACGCCCTATGTCAGCTACTCCACGGCCTTCGTACCCGTGCAGCAGATTTCCAATGCCGGTACCCCGCTTGAACCGATCACCAGCAGCCAGTACGAAATCGGCCTCAAGTACGAGCCCATTGGCTGGGATAGCGCTTTTACCGCTTCCCTCTACGACTTGCGCAAGAAGGACGACACCTACTTCGATGCCACCACGTCCACCTATCGCCAGGTGGGTGAAAGCCGTGCCAAAGGCGTGGAACTGGAGCTCAACAGCAACCTGACGCCGGCCCTGAATGTCACGGCGTCCTACACCTACACCGACGCCCGGGTGACCGAGGATGCGGCGACTTCCCTGGTAAAAGGGCACCAGATGACTGGCGTGCCTCGTAATCAGGCGTCTTTCTGGGCCAAATATCGTTTCCTGGAAAGCGACCTGAAAGGTTTGTATGTGGCAGGCGGTGTGCGCTATTTCGACAGTGCATTCGCCTACACCTCGCCCACCTTGTACGGAAAGCTCGATGCTGGCGACGTCACCTTGGTGGACGCTGCCATCGGCTACCAGGTGGATACGCATTGGAGTGTCGACCTGAACGCCAAGAACCTGTTCGACAAGGAGTATGTGTCGGGCTGCAACGATGCGGGACGTTGCTACTGGGGCGAAGACCGGACGCTACTGGGCACCGTTTCGTACAACTGGTAGGTTAAAAAAAGGGGCTGTGGATAAATTGTCCACAGCCCTTTTTCATTTGCCGATGCAAAAGCTGGAAAAGATCCGCCCCAATAGGTCGTCGGAACTGAAAGCCCCGGTGATTTCCCCCAGCGAATGCTGGGCCTGGCGCAAATCCTCGGCGAGCAGTTCACCGGCACCGGCCAGGGTCAGTTGGGAGCGACCGTGCTCCAGGGCGGCGCTGGCGTGGCGCAAGGCTTCCAGATGCCGGCGCCGGGCGCTGAAGCTGCTTTCCGAGGTTTGCTCGTAGCCCATGCAGGCCTTGAGGTGTTCGCGAAGCAGCTCAAGGCCGTCCCCTGCCGATTTCGCGCTCAGGCTGATGGTCACGTGGCCATCCTCGCTGACTTCCAGTGCGATCGCTTCCCCCGTCAGGTCGGCCTTGTTGCGGATCAGCGTGACTTTCGCCGGGTCCGGTCGCACTTCCAGGAACTCAGGCCACAAGGCAAACGGATCGTCCGCTTCCGGCGCAGTGGCATCTACCACCAACAACACGCGATCCGCTTCGCCGATGGCCTTCAGTGCCCGCTCGACGCCGATCTTTTCCACCTGGTCGTCGGTATCGCGCAGCCCTGCGGTATCCACCACATGCAGGGGCATGCCGTCGATGTGGATATGTTCGCGCAGGATGTCCCGAGTGGTGCCGGCGATGTCCGTGACAATCGCCGCCTCACGGCCGGCCAGGGCGTTCAACAGGCTGGATTTGCCTGCGTTTGGGCGACCGGCGATCACCACGGTCATGCCGTCGCGCAACAAGGCGCCCTGCCCGGCTTCGCGCAGTACTGTGGATAACTCATCGCGAACCTTGTCGAGCATCGCCAGCACATGGCCGTCGGCGAGGAAATCGATTTCCTCTTCCGGAAAGTCGATCGCCGCCTCGACGTAGATGCGCAGGCCGATCAACTGCTCGGTCAGGTTATGCACACGTTGGGAGAAGGCGCCCTGCAAGGAACGCAATGCATTGCGCGCGGCCTGTGCGGAACTGGCCTCGATCAGGTCGGCAATGGCTTCGGCCTGGGCCAGGTCGAGTTTGTCGTTGAGGAAGGCGCGCTCGCTGAATTCGCCCGGGCGGGCCAAGCGACAGCCCAGCTCCAGGCAACGCTTGAGCAGCATGTCCAGCACGATCGGGCCGCCGTGACCTTGCAGTTCCAGCACATCTTCGCCGGTGAACGAATTCGGACCCGGGAAATACAGGGCCAGGCCTTCATCCAGCACCTGCTGGTCTTCACTGAAGAACGGACCGTAGTGCGCAAACCGCGGCTTGAGCTCACGCCCACTGATTGCCTTGGCCGCGGTGCTGGCCAACGGTCCTGAAATACGGACGATGCCGACACCGCCACGGCCTTGGGCGGTGGCAACGGCAGCGATGGTTTCACGCGGTGCGCTCATAAACCGGAATCCAGACAAAAGTGGCAGATAGCAAAACGCCCCACTGGGGGGCGTTTAGTGTGGTTATCCACAGAGCAAGTTACGCCTCGGCTTTTTTCGTCGCCGCTTCGATCTTACGCGTGATGTACCACTGCTGGGTGATCGACAACACGTTGTTCACAACCCAGTACAGCACAAGACCGGCCGGGAACCACAGGAAGAAGAAGGTGAAGATGATTGGCATCATTTTCATGACCTTCGCCTGCATCGGATCCGGAGGAGTCGGGTTCAACTGCTGCTGGATGAACATGGTCGCGCCCATGATGATCGGCAGGATGAAGAACGGGTCCTTGATCGACAGGTCGGTAATCCACAGCATGAACGGCGCCTGACGCATTTCCACGCTTTCGAGCAGTACCCAGTACAGCGACAGGAACACCGGCATCTGCACGAGAATCGGCAAGCATCCACCCAGCGGGTTGATCTTCTCTTTCTTGTACAGCTCCATCATGGCCTGGGACATTTTCTGCCGGTCATCGCCATGCTGTTCTTTCAGTGCCGCCAGTTTCGGCGCCACTGCACGCATGCGAGCCATGGATTTGTAGCTGGCAGCCGACAAGGGGAAGAAAAGCCCCTTGATCAACATGGTCAGGAAGATGATCGACCAGCCCCAGTTACCGACGATGCTGTGGATATGTTGCAGCAGCCAGAAGATCGGCTGGGCAATGAACCACAGGAAACCGTAGTCCACGGTCAATTCCAGGCCTGGGGACAACTGTTTCAACACCGCCTGGCTCTTCGGGCCGGCGTACAGGATGGCGCTGGTTTCGGCCTTGGCACCTGGCGCAGCGGTCAGGGCTGGGCCGGTGTAGCCGATGATGTAGTTGCCTTTGCTGTCCTTGCGCGTCTGGACGACGTTGCTTTCGCCCTTCTGCGGGATCCACGCGGTCACGAAGTAGTGCTGCAGCCAGGCAACCCAACCGCCCTGGACGGTTTCCTTGAGCTGCGCCTTGTCCATGTCCTTCATGGACACTTTCTTGTATGGCTCCGAACTTGTCCACAGGGCGGCGCCCAGGTAGGTCGCGGTGCCGGTGGCGGTGCTGGAGGAAGGATCGGAACTGGCGTCACGCTTGAGCTGCGCGAACATCGCGCCGGACCATGGCTGGGCGCTCTGGTTGTCGATCAGGTAGGAGACGGTCACGTCGTACAGGCCACGTTTCAGGGTGAAACGCTTGATGTAGTTGACGCCATCCTTGCTGAACTTCAGGTCCACGACCAATTGGTCCTGGCCGTCAGCCAGTTGATAGGTCTTCTTCTCGGCAGCGTAGATCGGGCGACCGGCCGGGTTTGCATCCGGGCCATTGCTGCCGATCAGGCCGCTCTGGGCCAGGTAGGTCCGCTCGTTGCCGTTGTCGAACAACTGGAACGGAATTTCCGGGTGGTCCTGGCGACGGGGATACAGCGGCAACTTCAACTGGGCGATGTCACCACCCTGTGGGTCGATTGCCAGCTCGAGCACGTCCGTCTTGACCTGGATGAGATCCTTGCTGGCAGCCACCGGGGCTTCGGCAGGTGCGCTGGCATCGCTTGCCGCGCGCGGGATGTCGTCATTGCTGGCAGCGGTGTTGCCAACAGGAGCATCCGGCAGGCTCGGTGCGGTATTGCTGGCTGCAACATTCTGAGTCGGCAGGGCAGCCTGGCCATAGTCCTGGTTCCATTTAAGGACCATGACGTAGGACACGATTGCCAGGGCGACGATCAGGATCGTGCGTTTGATATCCATGATTACTCGGCCATCGAAGAAGAACGGGAGGTAGGGATAGGCGGAACCGGGTCATAACCGCCGGGATTCCACGGATGACAGCGACCTAAACGACGAAAGGTCAGCCAGCCACCGCGCAGAAGGCCATGATTTTCTATGGCTTCATACGCGTAGCAGGAACAACTGGGGTAGAAACGACAGTGGTTGGCCATCAAGGGACTAATGGCGTAGCGGTAAAACTGGATCGGAACGAGTGCCAGTTTACGCATCTGGACTGTCTACCCCTACAGTTTCGGTGTCGGCTGCTGGTACCGGCTTGTTACGGGCCAGGCGCTTCCAGAGCTTGCCGAAATGCTGAATCAATTCGGGGTTTTCTACGTCACCCAAACCTTTGCGCGCGACGATAACAATGTCCCATCCGACCAGTGAATCCTGGTTCAGGCGGAACGATTCGCGCATCAGACGTTTGAGGCGATTGCGCTGAACGGAGAGCTTGACGCTCTTTTTCCCGATAACCAGCCCAAGTCGGGGGTGATCGAGATCGTTGCCGCGCGCAAGGAGCAGGAGATTCTTCCCCGGAACCTTGCCGGTAGGGGAGTCAAAGACTGCCTTGAAATGCCGGGGGGTAAGCAGACGCTTTTCCCGACTGAAGTCCTGACTCACCTCCAGTGCCGGATTATCAAACTGCCAGACGCGCACGACCTTTGGCGCGACGACGCGACAGGACGGCACGACCGTTCTTGGTAGCCATGCGAGCACGGAAACCGTGGGTACGAGCGCGTTTGATAGTGCTTGGTTGGAAAGTACGTTTCATGTCGTGTTACCTGGTTCGTCCACAACGGGCCGGAATGGCCCCCGTTTTAAGAGACCGGGGATTCTAGAGAAAGCAAGCCTCTAGGTCAATTTCCAACCAACGTTTCCTTTAAATAGATCTCCAGTGGTTCAGGGGCGTGATCCTTCGCTGCCATACATAAAAATAAAGAAGGGAATTATTTAAAGCTTTTCTGTAAAGCTTGTAAAAGCTAGGACCGCCTTCATCTGTGGATAACCCGCCCAAGGCCTTTTAGCACGCCATGTACAGGGAATGACAACTACACGGGAAACCGGTGTTCAGGCTGTGCTGCGCTGTCGGATAAGCTGTGTGTGGAAGGGGTAGTTATCCACAGCTGGCTTATCCACCGACTTCAACCCCCACTTGTCCCACGACCTCATGGCTGGTTATCCACAGAGCTTATCCACTGACCGCCGGTCGCCTTTCCTGCTGTTAAGGCATTGATAAATCATGGGCGAACAGCAACCTGCATGTGGATAAGTGCGCGCCTGACCGCTACAATGGCCGCTTGTTTTTGCCTCACCGGCTTTCAACTTAGGGGATGTCCGTGTCAGTGGAACTTTGGCAGCAATGCGTGGAGCTTTTGCGCGATGAGCTGCCTGCCCAACAATTCAACACTTGGATCCGTCCACTACAGGTCGAAGCCGAAGGCGACGAGTTGCGTGTCTACGCGCCGAACCGTTTCGTTCTCGACTGGGTCAACGAAAAGTACCTGGGCCGGGTCCTCGAACTGCTCGATGAGCATGGCAATGGCCTGGCACCTGCGTTGTCCTTGTTAATAGGCAGCAAACGCAGTTCGGCCCCCCGTGCGGCCCCCAATGCGCCGCTGGCGGCGGCAGCCTCCCAGGCCCAGGCCGCCGTGGCGCCAGTCAACCATGCCGCCCCGGCCCCCGCGCCAGCCCCGAGCAAACGCAATGCGCAGAAAGTGGCTGAAGTCAGCGAAGAGCCATCCCGGGACAGCTTCGACCCCATGGCCGGCGCCAGCTCGCAGCAGGCCCCGGTACGCGCCGAGCAGCGTAACGTCCAGGTCGAAGGTGCGCTCAAGCACACCAGCTACCTGAACCGGACCTTCACCTTCGAGAACTTCGTCGAAGGCAAGTCCAACCAACTGGCCCGGGCGGCCGCCTGGCAAGTGGCGGACAACCCCAAGCACGGCTACAACCCGCTCTTCCTCTACGGCGGCGTGGGTCTGGGTAAGACCCACTTGATGCATGCGGTGGGCAACCATCTATTAAAGAAGAACCCGAATGCCAAGGTCGTGTACCTGCATTCCGAGCGTTTCGTGGCCGACATGGTCAAGGCGTTGCAGTTGAACGCGATCAACGAGTTCAAGCGGTTCTACCGCTCGGTGGACGCGTTGCTGATCGACGACATCCAGTTCTTCGCCCGCAAGGAACGGTCCCAGGAAGAGTTTTTCCACACCTTCAACGCATTGCTTGAAGGGGGCCAGCAGGTCATTCTCACCAGTGACCGCTACCCGAAGGAAATCGAAGGCCTGGAAGAACGCCTCAAGTCGCGTTTCGGCTGGGGCCTGACGGTTGCCGTCGAGCCTCCCGAGCTGGAGACCCGCGTCGCGATCCTGATGAAGAAAGCCGACCAGGCCAAGGTCGAGCTGCCTCACGACGCAGCCTTCTTCATCGCCCAGCGGATCCGCTCGAACGTACGGGAACTGGAAGGCGCCCTCAAGCGGGTGATCGCCCATTCCCACTTCATGGGCCGCGACATCACCATCGAGCTGATTCGCGAATCCCTTAAGGACCTGCTGGCATTGCAGGACAAGCTGGTCTCTGTGGATAACATTCAGCGCACGGTGGCTGAATACTACAAGATCAAGATTTCCGACCTGCTGTCCAAGCGCCGTTCGCGTTCGGTGGCTCGTCCGCGCCAGGTGGCCATGGCGTTGTCCAAGGAACTGACCAACCACAGCCTGCCGGAAATCGGCGATGTGTTTGGCGGGCGCGACCATACCACCGTGCTGCACGCCTGCCGCAAGATCAACGAACTTAAGGAATCCGACGCGGACATCCGCGAGGACTACAAGAACCTGCTGCGTACACTGACCACTTGATGACCAGCGCAGCTTATTAAGGCAAGGGACTAGACCATGCATTTCACCATTCAACGCGAAGCCCTGTTGAAACCCCTGCAACTGGTCGCCGGCGTCGTCGAACGCCGCCAGACCTTGCCGGTACTTTCCAACGTGCTGTTGGTTGTCGAAGGCCAGCAGCTGTCGCTGACCGGTACCGACCTGGAAGTCGAGCTGGTGGGTCGTGTGCAACTTGAAGAGCCGGCCGATCCGGGCTCCATCACCGTGCCGGCGCGCAAGCTGATGGACATCTGCAAGAGCCTGCCCAACGACGCCCTGATCGACATCAAGGTCGATGAGCAGAAGCTCGTGGTCAAGGCCGGTCGCAGTCGTTTCACCCTGTCGACCTTGCCAGCCAACGATTTCCCGACGGTGGAAGAAGGCCCGGGCTCGCTGACCTGCAGCCTCGAACAAAGCAAGCTGCGTCGCCTGATCGAGCGCACCAGCTTCGCCATGGCCCAGCAGGACGTGCGCTACTACCTCAACGGCATGCTGCTGGAAGTGTCCGCCGGCGTTATCCGCGCCGTAGCCACCGATGGCCATCGCCTGGCGATGTGCTCGATGCAGGCGGATATCGGTCAACCGGATCGTCACCAGGTGATCGTGCCTCGCAAGGGTATCCTGGAACTGGCGCGCCTGCTGACCGAGCCGGACGGCAACGTCAGCATCGTATTGGGCCAGCACCACATCCGTGCCACCACCGGCGAGTTCACCTTCACCTCGAAGCTGGTGGACGGCAAGTTCCCTGACTACGAGCGCGTGCTGCCCAAGGGGGGGGACAAGCTGGTACTGGGCGATCGCCAGGCGCTGCGTGAAGCCTTCAGCCGTACGGCGATCCTCTCCAACGAGAAATATCGTGGCATTCGCCTGCAACTGGCCAATGGTCAGCTGAAGATCCAGGCCAACAACCCGGAGCAGGAAGAAGCCGAAGAAGAAGTGGGCGTGGACTACAACGGCGGCTCCCTGGAAATCGGCTTCAACGTCAGCTACCTGCTGGACGTGCTGGGTGTGATGACCACCGAGCAGGTGCGCCTGATCCTGTCCGACTCCAACAGCAGCGCGCTGGTGCAAGAGTCCGACAACGACGATTCGGCTTACGTTGTCATGCCGATGCGTCTGTAATCATGCCCAGCAGAAGCTAGATGTCCTTAAGTCGCGTCTCGGTCACCGCGGTGCGCAATCTGCACCCGGTGACCTTCTCCCCCTCCCCCCGAATCAATATCCTTTACGGCGCCAACGGCAGCGGCAAAACCAGCGTCCTGGAAGCCGTGCACCTGCTGGGGCTTGCCCGTTCGTTTCGCAGCACCCGCCTGTTACCGGTCATCCAATACGATCAACTGGCGTGTACGGTGTTTGGGCAGGTGGAACTGGCCGAGGGGGGCCACAGCGCCCTGGGCATTTCGCGGGACCGGCAGGGTGAGTTCCAGATTCGGATCGATGGGCAGAACGCCCGTAGCGCTGCGCAACTGGCGGAGATCCTGCCATTGCAGCTGATCAACCCGGACAGCTTCCGCCTGCTGGAGGGCGCGCCGAAGATTCGCCGGCAGTTTCTCGATTGGGGGGTGTTCCACGTGGAACCGCGCTTCATGGCGACTTGGCAACGCCTGCAGAAGGCGCTGCGCCAGCGAAACTCTTGGCTGCGGCATGGTACACTTGACGCCGTTTCGCAAGCGGTTTGGGACAGGGAACTGTGCCAGGCCAGCGCTGAAATAGATGAATATCGCCGCGCTTACATCAAAGCCTTGAAACCGGTCTTTGAGCAGACCTTGAGCGAACTGGTTGAGCTCGAGGGCCTGACGCTCAGCTATTACCGAGGCTGGGACAAGGACCGGGAATTGAGTGCCGTGCTGGCTGGCTCGCTGCAACGTGACCAGCAGATGGGCCATACCCAGGCCGGACCACAACGGGCTGACTTGCGTCTCCGATTGGGCGCACACAATGCCGCGGACATCTTGTCCCGGGGTCAGCAGAAGTTGGTGGTGTGCGCCTTGCGGATCGCCCAGGGGCATCTGGTCAGCCAGGCCCGCCGCGGTCAGTGTATTTATCTGGTGGATGACTTGCCGTCCGAACTGGACGAAGCCCACCGTCGCGCGCTTTGCCGCTTGCTGGAAGACTTACGCTGCCAGGTGTTCATCACCTGTGTAGACCACGAATTATTGAGGGAAGGCTGGCAGACGGAAACGCCAGTCGCCCTGTTCCACGTGGAACAGGGCCGTATCACCCAGACCCACGACCATCGGGAGTGAAGGCATTGAGCGAAGAAAATACGTACGACTCAACGAGCATTAAAGTGCTGAAAGGCCTGGATGCCGTACGCAAACGTCCCGGTATGTACATTGGCGACACCGATGACGGTAGCGGCCTGCACCACATGGTGTTCGAGGTGGTCGACAACTCCATCGACGAAGCCCTCGCCGGTTACTGCGACGACATCAGCATCACCATTCACCCGGATGAGTCCATCACCGTTCGCGACAACGGTCGTGGCATCCCGGTAGACGTGCACAAGGAGGAAGGCGTTTCCGCCGCCGAGGTCATCATGACCGTCCTCCACGCCGGCGGTAAATTCGACGATAACTCCTACAAGGTCTCCGGCGGCCTCCACGGCGTAGGCGTGTCGGTCGTGAACGCCCTGTCCGAAGAGCTGGTGCTCACCGTGCGCCGCAGCGGCAAGATCTGGGAACAGACCTACGTCCACGGCGTACCACAAGCTCCAATGGCGATCGTTGGCGACAGCGAAACCACTGGCACCCAGATCCACTTCAAGGCTTCCAGCGAGACCTTCAAGAACATCCACTTCAGCTGGGACATCCTGGCCAAGCGGATTCGTGAGCTGTCCTTCCTCAACTCCGGCGTCGGCATCGTCCTCAAGGACGAGCGCAGCGGCAAGGAAGAGCTGTTCAAGTACGAAGGTGGTTTGCGTGCATTCGTTGAATACCTGAACACCAACAAGACCGCGGTCAACCAGGTGTTCCACTTCAACATCCAGCGCGAAGACGGCATCGGCGTGGAGATCGCCCTGCAGTGGAACGACAGCTTCAACGAGAACCTGTTGTGCTTCACCAACAACATTCCCCAGCGCGACGGCGGCACCCACCTGGTGGGCTTCCGTTCGGCGCTGACGCGTAACCTGAACAACTACATCGAACAGGAAGGCCTGGCGAAGAAGCATAAAGTCGCCACCACCGGTGACGATGCCCGCGAAGGCCTGACGGCGATCATTTCGGTGAAGGTGCCGGATCCGAAGTTCAGTTCCCAGACCAAGGACAAGCTGGTGTCTTCCGAAGTGAAGACCGCGGTCGAGCAGGAAATGGGCAAGTACTTCTCCGACTTCCTGCTGGAGAACCCGAACGAAGCCAAGCTGGTGGTCGGCAAGATGATCGACGCCGCCCGTGCCCGTGAAGCGGCGCGCAAGGCCCGTGAGATGACCCGCCGCAAGGGCGCGCTGGACATCGCAGGCCTGCCGGGCAAACTGGCGGACTGCCAGGAAAAGGACCCTGCCCTGTCCGAACTGTACCTCGTGGAAGGTGACTCTGCTGGCGGCTCCGCCAAGCAGGGACGCAACCGTCGCACCCAGGCCATCCTGCCGCTCAAGGGCAAGATCCTGAACGTCGAGAAAGCGCGCTTCGACAAGATGATTTCCTCCCAGGAAGTCGGCACCTTGATCACTGCGCTGGGCTGCGGCATCGGTCGCGAAGAGTACAACATCGACAAGCTGCGCTATCACAACATCATCATCATGACCGACGCCGACGTCGACGGTTCGCACATCCGTACCCTGCTGCTGACCTTCTTCTTCCGTCAGTTGCCGGAGCTGATCGAGCGCGGCTACATCTACATCGCACAGCCGCCGCTGTACAAGGTCAAGAAAGGCAAGCAGGAGCAGTACATCAAGGACGACGACGCCATGGAAGAGTACATGACGCAGTCGGCCCTGGAAGACGCGAGCCTGCACCTGAACGAAGACGCGCCGGGGATTTCCGGTGAAGCCCTCGAACGCCTGGTCAACGATTTCCGCCTGGTGATGAAGACCCTCAAGCGCCTGTCGCGCCTGTACCCACAGGAGCTGACCGAGCATTTCATCTACCTGCCGGCCGTCAGCCTGGAGCAGCTGTCCGATCACGCCGCGATGCAGGACTGGCTGGCCCAGTACGAAGCGCGCCTGCGCACCGTCGAGAAGTCCGGCCTGGTCTACAAGGCCAGCCTGCGCGAAGACCGCGAGCGTAACGTCTGGCTGCCGGAGGTCGAACTGATCTCCCACGGCCTGTCGAACTACGTGACCTTCAACCGCGACTTCTTCGGCAGCAACGACTACAAGACCGTCGTTTCCCTGGGCGCGCAACTGAGCACCCTGCTGGACGAAGGCGCCTACATCCAGCGCGGCGAGCGCAAGAAGTCGGTGACCGAGTTCAAGGAAGCCCTCGAGTGGTTGATGGCCGAAAGCACCAAGCGCCACACCATCCAGCGATACAAAGGGCTGGGTGAAATGAACCCGGATCAGCTGTGGGAAACCACCATGGACCCGGGCTCGCGCCGCATGCTGAAAGTGACCATCGAAGACGCCATTGGCGCGGACCAGATCTTCAACACCCTGATGGGTGATGCGGTCGAGCCACGTCGTGACTTCATCGAGAGCAACGCACTGGCGGTGTCCAACCTGGATTTCTGATCCAATCGCCGCAACTCGCACCAAAAAAGGGCCAGCGCACATGCGTTGGCCCTTTTTTTATGTTCGCCATTCAGCGCGTGCCTACCCCGACCTACCGGTCGAAAAACGGGTAGCCCAGTAACACGTGACACAAAAGCCTTGATGCTCAATGACTTGCGAAGCGGCGCAAGTGCCCGTAATACGGGAGCGGAGTAAATACTGGCGCAATTCTTGCGTCTTAAATAACTTACACATCGTTTTTTTATTTTTACAAAAACGATGGGTTGAGGTGGATCGAACAAATCTAAATACCAAAGGTAGTCTCAATGAGCGGTACGCAAACTTCCGATACTCTGGAGCAAGGGCTCAAACCACGGCATGTGACGATGCTGTCCATTGCCGGCGTGATTGGCGCCGGTCTTTTCGTCGGCTCCGGGCATGCGATTGCAGCGGCCGGGCCGGCCGTGCTGCTGGCCTATGCCGCCGCCGGTGCCCTGGTGGTGTTGGTGATGCGTATGCTGGGGGAAATGGCCGTGGCGTCGCCGGACACCGGGTCTTTCTCGACTTATGCCGACCGCGCGATCGGTCATTGGGCCGGTTTCACCATCGGTTGGCTCTACTGGTGGTTCTGGGTCCTGGTGATTCCATTGGAGGCCAACGCCGCCGCGACCATCCTGCATGCCTGGTTCCCGAACGTGGCCATCTGGGTCTTCACCCTGGTCATTACCCTGCTGCTGACGGTCACCAACCTGTTCAGCGTGAAGAATTATGGGGAGTTCGAGTTCTGGTTCGCCTTGATCAAGGTCGTGGCGATCGTGGGTTTTGTCGGTCTGGGGATCCTGGCGATCCTTGGCTGGCTGCCCACCAGCCAGGTGAGCGGCGTTTCCCATCTGTTCGATACCCAGGGCTTTTTGCCCAATGGCATGGGCGCGGTACTGGGCGCGATCCTGACGACCATGTTCTCGTTCATGGGCACCGAGATCGTGACCATCGCCGCCGCTGAATCGAAGAACCCTGGGCAGCAGATCTCCAAGGCGACCAACTCGGTGATCTGGCGGATCGGCCTGTTCTACCTGGTGTCCATCTTCATCGTCGTTGCCCTGGTGCCCTGGAACGATCCGTCGTTGGCCAGCGTGGGTTCCTACCAGACCGTGCTGGAGCGCATGGGCATTGCGAATGCCAAGCTGATCGTCGATATCGTGGTCCTGGTGGCAGTGACCAGTTGCCTGAACTCGGCGCTGTATACCGCTTCGCGGATGATGTTCTCCCTGGGCAAGCGCGGTGATGCACCGGCCGTCGCCAAGCGCACCAACCAGAGTGGCACGCCTTACTGGGCGGTCATGTTGTCGACGGCAGCCGCCTTCCTGGCGGTGTTCGCCAACTACGTGGCACCGGCGGCGGTCTTCGAGTTCCTGTTGGCCAGCTCAGGTGCCATCGCCTTGCTGGTGTACCTGGTGATCGCGTTTTCGCAATTGCGCATGCGCAAGCAGCGCAGCGCTCGCGGTGAAAAAATCGACTTCAGCATGTGGTTGTTCCCTGGGCTGACCTACGCGGTGATCGTTTTCATCATCGGCGCCCTGACCATCATGCTGTTCCAGGAGGCCCATCGCGTGGAGATCCTCGCCACCGGCCTGCTGAGCCTGCTGGTGGTGGCTTGCGGCCTGCTGCTGCAGCGCCGTCGGGGCGCAAAAGCAGGAAGCCTGGTACAGACGATCGGGTGATACTTATCGTGGCGAGGGAGCAAGCTCCCTCGCCATGATGTCCTGAACTGATCCCTAACTCGCCACCGACGCTTCGCTTCCCGCCGTCACGCTCTCCAACCGATAGCCATACCCATAGATCGTCAGCAGCTGCCAGCCGCGGTCGGCCGTCAGCCCGAGCTTGTTGCGCAGGCGGTAGATGTGGGTATCGAGTGGGCGGGACGAGGTCATTTCCTCGTGGGTCCAGAAACGCTCGTAGAAATATTCCCGGGACAATGGACGGCCCAGGTTGACGAACAGGCAGCGAGCCAGGCGGAATTCCCGCTCGGTCAGGCTGATGGGGATGCCGGCGCGGGTGACGGTGAGTTCGGCGTCATCGAACGCCAGGTCATTGAACACCAGCACCTCGCTGGCGGGCACCCGTTGCAGATTATGCCGGCGCAGCACGGCGGTGACCCTGGCCTTGAGTTCATTGGGCCTGAAGGGCTTGCTCACGTAATCGTCGGCCCCGGCGTTGAGCGCCTGGACGATGTCGTGCTCGCCGTCGCGGCTGGTGAGCATGATCGCCGCCGGGGGCGAGTCCATGTGCTCGCGGGTCCAGCGCAGCAGCGACAGCCCGCTGAGGTCGGGCACTTGCCAGTCCAGGATCAACAGGTCGAAGGTTTCCCGGCGCAGTTGCCGCAGCAGGTCTTCGCCGCGCTTGAAGCTGTGCAGGGCCCACGCCTGCTCGCCCCTGCCGGGGATTTGTTGCAGTGTCTGTTCCACCCGGCGCAGTTCGGCCGGTTCGTCATCCAGTATGGCGACACGCATGGGGCGCGATTCCTTGATTTCGGGTAGCGGACATCATCAGGGGCTCGGCAGCAGGACCAGCCGGCCCTGTCGCTGGCTGCAAGACAATAACCACTCTCGGCACGCAGGGAAAGGCAGCAGCGCGTCACCCATCGAGTCCGCTATAGTCACGGGCTTTCCCGCCTTGGGTCTGACAGGTAGCCATGCAAGATATCCCCAGCCGTTGTGTTTGGACAGGTCGCCCATGAGCCATCATCGGCGCCGTGAAAGTCGAGAGCCCACCCAGGTCCAGCGTCTGTTTCGCCAGTTGATGCGCGAATGGCTGTGGATAAGTTTGTTGCTGCTGCCCCTTACCGCCTTGGTGTCCTTCAGCGGCCAGTCGCTGCGCAACGAGCCCTTCGCCGCCCTGCTTTCGGTTGGCCTGGTGGCGGGGGTACTGGGCTTGCTGTTGTGGCGCCCGCGCCTGGCGTTGTGGGCGACGGTGGGGGGCATGAGCCTGGCGCTGTTGACCAGTGCGGTATTGGCTGTGCGCGGTTGGTGGTGGTCGCCGATGGCCAGTGTGTTGGGCATCCTGTTGGGTTATCTGATCTGGAACTGGCGGCGCCTGAGCGTGGTACTGGCCTATTTCGGCTGGGAGCTGGCGCGCCTGGATTCGGAACCCAAGGTATTCCCCGAACGGCGTCGCGCGCCCTACGCCGGCAGCGACCGTTTGCAGGGCCAGATCATGGCCTTGGAACAGGCGCTGAGCCGAACCCGCGACACGCGCCGCTTCATTGCCGACGGCCTCGAGTACCTGCCGGTGGCGACGATGATCAGCGACCCCCAAGGCAAACTGCTGCTCGGCAACCGCAAGGCCCGCGATCTGTTCGGTCACGGCCTGGCGGGTGGCGATGTGCTGGAGCATCTCGCCGAGCTGGGTTATCCGGGCCTCGAGCACGGCGCGCGCCATCGGTTATCCACATTACCGTTGCTGGAGTTTCGCGATGTCCGCGAGCGCAGCTTGCGCCTGGAAAGGGCTGCGTTGCTGCCGGTCGATGGCGATGCGCCGATTGGTTGGTTGCTCAGCCTCACGGACCTCAGCGTGGAACGTGAAGCCGAGGAGCAGCGCGGCGTCATGCTGCGTTTCCTCTCCCATGACCTGCGTGCGCCGCATTCGGCCATCCTGGCGTTGCTCGATGTCCAACGGCATCAACTGGGCGAGAACACACCGCTGTTCGACCAAATCGAGCGGCAGGTGCGCCGCGCCCTGGAGCTGACGGACGGCTTCGTGCAACTGGCCAAGGCCGAGTCCGAAGCCTACCAATTCCAACCGACGCTGTTCGCCATGCTGGTGTTGGATGTGGTCGACCAGGCCTTGCCGCTGGCCCAGGCCAAGCGCATTCAACTGGTCCACGAGATGGAGGATGAAGACGCCATGGTGCGGGCCGACCAGGCCTTGCTGACGCGGGCGCTGTTCAACCTGTTGGAAAACGCCATCAAGTACAGCGCGCCCGACACCCGCATCACTCTGCGCGTCCACTGCAACCAGGGGCACTTGACCTGCGAGATGGTGGATCAGGGCAAAGGCATCGGCGCCCAGGAGCTACCGGATCTGTTCAGCCAGTATCGACGGTTTTCCTCAGCGCACGGCGTGGATGGGGTTGGCTTGGGGTTGTCGATGGTCAAGGCGGTGGTGGATCGCCACGGTGGGAAAATCGAATGTCGCAGCGTGGTGGGCCAAGGCACGACGTTCAGCCTCGGTTTCCCCCTGCTGGAGGATTGAGAGATCGCAGCCGAGGCTACGATCGTTTCGATCTATAAAAAACTTATGCACCTACCGACGGGTTTTATGTGTTTATGAAATATGTATTAAAAACAAAGACTTAAACAATAAAAGCGACGAATTTCAAAAAAACGGTACACAGGTTATCCACAGAAATCAGACAGCGATCTTGTCCGTGGCCGCCGGTGCTGCGGGGGTGGAAGGCAGCGAGCCCATTTCCCGTTGGGTCTGTTCGTTCCAGGCCTGGACCCGGTCGTTCAAGTTGGCTATCGCGCGAGGCCCGGTGCCTTCGGCATACATCGGCGCACCGATGACCACGGTGATGACGCCTGGCGTCCGAACCCAGCCCGCCTTGGGCCAGAATTTGCCGGCATTGTGTGCAATCGGCAGCACCGGCAGGTCGGCGTTCACCGCCAAGGCGGAACCGCTGCGGGAAAACTTGCCGACAGTGCCATAGGGGACGCGGGTGCCTTCCGGAAAGATCAACACCCAGACGTTGTCCTTGAGTAGTTCGTCGCCCTTTTGCGCCACTTGCTTGAGCGCGGCCTTGGGGTTGTCGCGGTCGATGGCAATCGGTCGCAGCATCGCCATGGCCCAGCCGAAAAACGGCACGAACAGCAGCTCACGCTTGAGCACCTGGCTCAAGGGCTCGAAATACGCCGACAGGAAGAAGGTTTCCCAGGTGCTCTGGTGGTTGGACTGGATCACGCAGGGCCGGTCAGGCACGTTCTCGGCACCCTTCACTTCGTAGCGAATGCCCAGGAACACTTTGCTCAGCCACAGTGCGCAACGGCACCAGTACACGTTGATGAAGCGGTAGCGCGCCTTGAATGGCAGGAAAGGCGCGATAAAAAAACTCAAGGTGCACCACAGCAAGGAACTGGTGCCCAGCAGCAGGTAAAAGAGAAAGGTTCTGATGGCCTGCAATATCGACATGGCGACGGTTACCGTTGCGGGCAATGCCCGCCTGTTCAAGCGCTTCCCGGACATTCCTTGTCAGGATGTCGAGGGAGCCCTAATTGTGGATAAGTTCAGCGGCAACCGCCGCCAGGTCGTCAAAAATCAAGGTGCCCACCGGTAGGGTCTTGCCCAGAGTCTTCTCGCCTTTCCCGGTCTTTACCAAAACTGGCTGACAATCGACGGCCTTGGCTGCCTCCAGGTCACCGAGGCTGTCGCCGACGAACCACACGCCCGCCAGCGGCGTCGCATAATGCTCGGCAATGGCCTTCAGCATGCCCGGCTTGGGCTTGCGGCAATCGCAACCTTCGTCCGGGCCGTGAGGGCAATAGACGATCAGCCCGACCTCCCCGCCCTGCTCGGCCACCAATGCGCGCAAGCGCTCGTGCATGGCCTCCAGGACGGCGAGGTCGTAGTAGCCGCGGGCGATGCCCGACTGGTTGGTGGCGACCGCGACCGTCCAGCCGGCCTTGCTCAACTGCGCGATGGCTTCGATCGAGCCGGGGAGCGGCAACCACTCCTGCACCGATTTGATGTAAGCGTCGGAGTCATGATTGATCACCCCGTCCCGATCGAGAATCAGCAGTTTCAAGGTTTACCCCAGCAACGAAATGTCGGCAACGCCCAGGAACAGGCCACGCAGGCGCGCCAGCAGCGCGTAGCGGTTGGCCCGCACATTGGCGTCTTCGGCATTGACCATCACTGCCTCGAAAAACGCATCCACCGGTTCGCGCAGTGCCGCCAGGCGCGCCAGGGTTTCGCTGTACTGGCGTGCCGCCGCCATCGGCTGGACCGCCTGGTCAGCCTGCTGGATCGCCGAATACAGGGAGAACTCGTTGGCGTTGTCGAAGTACTTGGCCTCGACGGTGGCCGCGATGCTGCCTTCGGCCTTGCCCAGGAGGTTGGACACGCGCTTGTTCACCGCCGCCAATGCTGCCGCTTCCGGCAACTTGCGGAACGCCTGCACCGCTTGCACGCGCTGGTCGAAGTCCAGGGCCGAGCCCGGCTTCAGGGCGCGTACCGACAGGTAGGTGGCGACATCGACGCCTTCGTCTTCGTAGCGCGCGCGCAGGCGGTCGAAGATGAATTCCAGCACCGCATCGGCCAAGCCGGCGGCCTTGACCTTGCTGCCGAACGCGTTGACGGCGAAGGCCACGGCGTCGTTCAGGTCCAGGTCCAATTGCTTGTCGATCAGGATCCGCAACACGCCCAGCGCCGCACGACGCAGGGCATACGGGTCCTTGCTGCCGGTGGGTAGCATGCCGATGCCGAAGATGCCGACCAGGGTGTCGAGCTTGTCGGCGATTGCCACGGCCGCACCGGTCAGGGTGCTCGGCAATTCAGCGCCGGCACCGCGGGGCATGTACTGCTCGTTCAGGGCCAGGGCCACGTCCTGTGGTTCGCCGTCGTTGAGGGCATAGTAGTAACCGGCGATGCCTTGCATCTCCGGGAACTCACCGACCATCTCGGTGGACAGGTCGCACTTGGACAGGATGCCGGCGCGGGCTGCGCGCTGGGCGTCGCCGCCGATGCGCGGGGCAATGAACGCCGCCAGCTTCGACACGCGCTCGGCCTTGTCGTAGACGCTGCCGAGTTTTTCCTGGAAGACCACGTTGCGCAGGCGCTCGTTGAAGCTTTCCAGCGGTTGTTTCTTGTCTTGCTTGAAGAAGAACTCGGCGTCGGTCAGGCGCGGGCGAACGACTTTCTCGTTGCCGGCGATGATCTGTGCCGGGTCCTTGCTCTCGATGTTGGCGACCGTGATGAAGCGCGGCAGCAACTTGCCTTCGGCGTCCAGCAGGCAGAAGTACTTCTGGTTGTCCTGCATGGTGGTGATCAGCGCTTCCTGCGGCACTTCCAGGAAACGTTCCTCGAACGAGCACACCAGCGGCACCGGCCATTCCACCAGCGCGGTCACTTCATCCAGCAGGCTCGGCGGCACGATGGCGGTGCCTTCCTGGCGGGTGGCCAGCTCTTCGGTGCGCTTGCTGATCAGTTCGCGACGCTCGTTGGCGTCGGCCAGCACGTAGGCGGCGCGCAGGTCGGCCAGGTAGTTGGCCGGCGAGGTGATGCGCACGCTCTGTGGATGGTGGAAGCGGTGGCCGCGGGAGTCGCGACCGGCCTTCTGGGCCAGGATCGTGCAATCGATGACCTGGTCACCCAGCAGCATCACCAGCCATTGGGTCGGGCGCACGAACTCTTCCTTGCGCGCGGCCCAGCGCATGCGCTTGGGAATCGGCAAGTCATTGAGGGAGTCTTCGACGATGGTCGGCAACAGGCTGGCGGTCGGCTTGCCCTTGATGCTCTGGCTGTAGCGCAGCTTCGGGCCGCTCTGGTCGATTTCGCTCAGGTCCACGCCGCACTTCTTGGCGAAGCCCAGGGCGGCCTGGGTCGGGTTGCCGTCGGCATCGAACGCGGCCTGGCGTGGCGGGCCGTCGAGGTTGATGCTGCGGTCCGGCTGTTGGGTCGCCAGGGCGGTGATCAACACGGCCAGGCGGCGCGGCGCGGCGTAGACGTGCTTGGCTTCGTAGCTCAGGCCGGCGGCTTGCAGGCCCTTGTCGATACCGGCCAGGAACGCATCGGCCAGGGTGTTCAGGGCTTTGGGTGGCAGTTCTTCGGTGCCCAATTCAACCAGGAAATCTTGAGCACTCATTGTGCAGCCTCCAGCTTAGCCAACACTTCATCACGCAGGTCCGGGGTCGCCATCGGGAAGCCCAGCTTGGCACGGGCCAGCAGGTAGGCTTGCGCGACGGAACGCGCCAGGGTGCGCACACGCAGGATGTATTGCTGGCGCGCAGTCACGGAAATCGCCCGGCGTGCGTCCAGCAGGTTGAAGGTATGGGACGCCTTCAACACCATTTCGTAGCTCGGCAACGGCAGCGGCTGGTCCAGTTCGATCAGGCGCTTGGCTTCGCTTTCATAGAAATCGAACAGTTCGAACAGCTTGTCGACGTTGGCGTGTTCGAAGTTGTAGGTCGACTGCTCCACTTCGTTCTGGTGGAACACGTCGCCATAGGTCACCTTGCCGAACGGGCCGTCGGCCCAGACCAGGTCGTAGACCGAATCCACGCCTTGCAGGTACATCGCCAGGCGTTCCAGGCCATAGGTGATCTCGCCGGTGACCGGGTAGCACTCGATGCCGCCCGCTTGCTGGAAGTAGGTGAACTGGGTCACTTCCATGCCGTTGAGCCAGACTTCCCAGCCCAGGCCCCAGGCGCCGAGGGTCGGCGATTCCCAGTTGTCTTCGACGAAACGGATGTCATGCACCAGCGGGTCGAGGCCCACGTGCTTGAGGGAGCCCAGGTACAGCTCCTGGAAATTTTCCGGGTTCGGCTTCAGGACCACCTGGAACTGGTAGTAATGCTGCAGGCGGTTCGGGTTTTCGCCGTAGCGGCCGTCAGTCGGGCGGCGGCTGGGCTGCACATAGGCGGCGTTCCAGGTTTCCGGGCCGATGGCACGCAGAAACGTGGCAGTGTGGAAAGTGCCGGCGCCTACTTCCATATCGTAGGGCTGAAGTACCACGCAACCTTGCTCGGCCCAGTATTGCTGGAGGGCGAGGATCAAGTCTTGGAAGGTACGCACGGCTGGCGTAGGCTGGCTCACGAAATTCACCTGTTTCTTGGGCTGCGATTTAAAGAGCGGGAGTATACCCGATTCGTTCGTGCGCACGCCCCCTGGAGCCTTATGCCACGCTGCTTTTGGTGTTCTGACGATCCGTTGTACATGGCCTATCACGATCAGGAGTGGGGGACGCCGCTGCGCGATGCGCAGGGTTTGTTCGAGTTGCTTTTGCTCGAAGGGTTCCAGGCCGGGCTCTCCTGGATCACCGTGCTGCGCAAGCGCGCGCATTATCGCGAGGTGCTGTACAACTTCGATGTACAGCGGGTGGCGCAGATGAGCGACGCCGAGATCGAGGACCTGATGCAGGATCCCGGGATCATCCGCAACCGCCTCAAGCTCAAGGCCGCCCGGCGCAATGCCCAGGCCTGGCTGGCCCTGGAAGACCCGGTGGCGTTTCTCTGGTCGTTCGTCGGCGACAAACCCATCATCAATCATTTCAAGGACCGCGCCGAAGTCCCGGCCATTACCCCCGAGGCCGTGGCGATGAGCAAGGGCTTGAAAAAAGCCGGCTTCACCTTCGTCGGACCGACCATTTGCTACGCCTTGATGCAGGCCTCGGGCATGGTCATGGACCACACCCAGGACTGCGACCGCTACGCCGAGCTGGCAAACGGCGGTTAGAATAGCCGGCTCGCGACACGGCCCATGAATTCAGGAGTGACCTGTGGATAAGTTGAAAGGCGCCTTGCTGGTCGGCGCTCTGCGGTTGTTTGCGCTGCTGCCCTGGCGGGCGGTGCAAGCGGTGGGGTCGGCCATCGGCTGGCTGATGTGGAAACTGCCCAACCGCTCCCGCGACGTGGTGCGGATCAACCTCGCCAAGTGCTTCCCCGAGATGGACCCGGCCGCGCGCGAACGCCTGGTGGGCCAGAGCCTCAAGGACATCGGCAAATCCCTGACCGAAAGCGCCTGCGCCTGGATCTGGCCAGCCCAGCGCTCCATCGAGCTGGTGCGCGAAGTCGAGGGCCTGGAGGTGCTGAAAGAAGCCCTGGCCTCCGGCAAAGGCGTGGTCGGCATCACCAGCCACCTGGGCAACTGGGAAGTGCTCAATCACTTCTATTGCAGCCAGTGCAAACCGATCATTTTCTACCGCCCGCCCAAGCTCAAGGCGGTGGATGAACTGCTGCAGAAGCAGCGGGTGCAACTGGGCAACAAGGTCGCCGCCTCCACCAAGGAAGGCATCCTCAGCGTCATCAAGGAAGTGCGCAAGGGCGGCCAGGTGGGCATCCCCGCCGACCCGGAACCGGCCGAATCCGCTGGCATCTTCGTGCCCTTCTTCGCCACCCAGGCCCTGACCAGCAAGTTCGTGCCGAACATGCTCGCCGGCGGCAAGGCCGTGGGCGTCTTCCTCCACGCCCTGCGCCTGCCGGACGGCTCCGGCTACAAAGTCATCCTCGAAGCCGCGCCCGAGGCCATGTACAGCACCGACACCGAAACCGCCTGCGCCGCCATGAGCCAGGTGGTGGAACGCTACGTGCGGGCCTACCCCAGCCAATACATGTGGAGCATGAAGCGCTTCAAGAAACGCCCGCCGGGCGAGGCGCGGTGGTACTGAAAGCCTGTTGCCTGGGTGTAGAACCCCTGTGGGAGCCGAGCTTGTTCGCGATGACGGCGGCACACTCAACATCGATGCAAGCAGACCCACCGCTATCGCGAGCAAGCTCAGCTCCCACAGTTTTTTCGGATGTGTTTACAGGTATTGCCTCCATCCTCAATGCCTGTGGGAGCGAGCTTGCTCGCGATAGCGCCCTTACGGCTGCCGCCCAACTCACTGACCCGCACCCCAGTGGCCAGGGAGCTTGCTCCCGCTGGGCTGCGCAGCAGCCCTATCAATCGTCCAGATAAACTCATCCATCGGTCAACGAGCGCTCATGATTGCCATGCGCCTTTTGGCCTTGTAGCAGTCGTTAACATCAATCGCCTTTTGGAAATATTCCGCGCGCTGCGCACGATTGCTCTCGCCCTGTAGCCGATAGATTTCCGCCTGGTAGTCGCGACTGCCGCCCCATTGCATGGCAAGGCCTACAGGTTCTTCAGGCCTGCACTCAAGCCTGACGGCCGGTTGTGGAAAGTATTTTTCGTAGAGAGGCATGCTTGCCTCTATAGCCTGCAGCGCTTTCTGATATTCGGGCGTGTCGGTAAATGCCAGGCACCAATATGAAATATTCAGTGCCGGCGGCGCAAAGCCTTGGGCCAGACTTCGCTCAAACAAAGGGCAAGCCTTCTCCTTGATCACTTCGTTCGGATATAGCAGCACATAGAGCAGCCCGAGACGATATTGAGCAATGGGATGATCAAGGGCCGCTGCTTGTTCAAGCAGAGCAATCGCTGGCTTGAGCAGAGAACCCCCTTCCGCCGCCAAGGCCAAGGAACGCTCCTTCTCCTCTGTGCTTGCAGTAGGCGTGTCGGCTGTCACGGCCTCGAACTTATTGTTCGCCTGTAGCAGGTATGGAACAGCCTGTTGATAGAGGTTTTCACCACGGGGGTCTATGTGCAACGTGGTGGCCATGCACAATTGAGGCAGCAGATACGCTAAAAATGTGTAGCCCCAACGGTTCAGGAACATGGATTGGCCTCCTGGCAGCAGCTATCGGGAAAAGTACGGATTGATTTCCAGAGACGAATAAGGAGCCGAGGGAGGCGCAAAGCCTCAATCGTGTCCATGATTAGTGCCTGCGATATCGCGGGCAACAGGCGAATAATGATTCCGCATATTCGAAAAGTTACCGCGAAGCCCGTCGAAACTATCGCTCTACAGAATATCGCCCAGTCCCGCTGATTCATTAATCAAGGAGTCCCTCCCATGAAAATCGATTTCACCGGCCGTTACGTATTAGTCACCGGTTCCACCAGCGGCATCGGTTTCGCCACAGCCAAAGGCTTTCTGGAAGCCGGCGCCCATGTGGTTCTCAACGGTCGCAGCGACGGCAGCGTGAAGGACGCTTTGCAGCGCTTGGGCAGCCTTGCTTCCAAAGCCGAAGGCTTCGTTGGCGACCTCAGTAACGAGGCAGGCTGCCGGGCGTTGGTCGCCAAGTACCCGCGCTTCGATGTGGTCATCAACAACCTGGGCATTTTCAAGTTGGAAGATTTCTTCGAAACGCCGGACAGCGAATGGCAGCGCTTCTTCGAAACCAATGTGATGTCGGGCGTGCGGGTTTCCCGGGCCTACGCCCAGGGCATGGTCGAGCGCGGTTGGGGGCGGATTGTGTTTGTTTCGTCGGAATCCGGCGTGAACATTCCCGCCGACATGATCCACTACGGCTTCACCAAGACCGCCCAGCTTTCCATCGCTCGCGGCCTGGCCAAGCGCCTCGCCGGCACCGGTGTGACGGTGAATTCGGTGTTGCCCGGGCCGACCCTGTCCGAAGGCGTTGCCCAGATGCTTCAGGGCGATGTCGAGCGCACCGGGGAAAGCTTGGAGAAAGTGGCGGCGGATTTCGTCAATCAGCACCGCAGCACCTCGATCATCCAGCGCGCGGCGCGGGTCGAGGAGGTGGCCAACATGATCATCTACGCCAGCTCCGAGCAGGCCTCGGCCACCACCGGCGCGGCGCTGCGGGTTGATGGGGGCGTGGTCGACAGCATCATCTAGTGGCCTGTGTGGCTGATTCGGGTACTCAACTCGGCGCCAGAATTGAGTACCCGAATCAACCGTACAGGCCACTAGCCTTTGACCCCACGACAAAACGCCGCTTGCTCCTTCGAGGCAAGCGGCGTTTTTTCTGGAAGCGACATCTGGTTATTCCGAATGGGGCTTCAGGGCGGTGAGGGGGATGTGATCAGGCCGTCCTGTTGCCCAGCAGCCGGTCCGAGCCCCCTTCAGCCACGCGGTTTTCAATCAACCGATCAGAACCCCCTTCGGCCACGCGGTTCTCGATCAACCGGTCCGAACCCCCTTCAGCCACGCGGTTCTCGATCAACCGGTCCGAACCCCCTTCAGCCACGCGGTTTTCAATCAACCGATCAGAACCCCCTTCGGCCACGCGGTTCTCGATCAACCGGTCCGAGCCCCCCTCGGCCACGCGGTTTTCAATCAACCGATCCGAGCCCCCTTCGGCGACCCGTTGTTCGATCAACCGGTCCGAACCGCCCTCGGCGACCGTGGGTTGAGCCAAAGAAGTTGCGAACGCATTGCCAAGCGACAGTGCCAGAAGCGAGCCAATGAGCGTTTTGCTGAAAGTGTTCATGTCCTGATCCTTTTATTGATTAGCCGATGATTGAGTTAGACGGTGACGTGCAAACGGACGTCGACGTTGCCGCGGGTCGCGTTGGAGTACGGGCAGACCTGGTGGGCTGCGTCGACCAGCGCTTGGGCATCGGCTTGGTCCAGGCCCGGCAGGTTGATGTGCAGGTCGATGTCCAGGCCGAAACCGCCAGGGATCTGGCCGATGCCAACGTGGGCGGTGATCGAGGCATCGGCAGGGATGCTGCGTTTGCTCTGGCTGGCGACGAACTTCAGTGCGCCGATGAAGCAAGCCGAGTAACCGGCTGCGAACAGTTGCTCAGGGTTGGTGGCCTCACCGCCGGCGCCGCCCAGGGCCTTGGGGGTGGCCAGTTTCACGTCGAGGATTTTGTCGCTGGAAACGGCACGGCCATCACGGCCACCGGTGGAGGTTGCAACTGCGGTATAGAGAACGTTCATGATTGCCTCGCTTGCTTGATGGGGTAGGTGTTCAGGTCTTCGCTAAATGTTTGTGCGATAACCAGTTGCGATAAAGTTATCGCTCAAATAGTTTGCGCGCAAGTTATATTTTCGAAAAATTTTCCGAAATGAATTAACTATTTGATTAGAAAGGGAATTTATTTTTCAGAAGCGGCGATGGCCAAGAGGGTAGCCAAGGTGCAGCGGCGGGGTGGTGTCCGACGGCGACCGCCTACTGAGCGACCGCCACCTGGTTACGCCCCAACGCCTTCGCTCGATACAGGGCCTTATCCGCATTGTTCATCAAGCTATGGAGGTCCTTGTGGCCCGCCTCCGTCGAGGCCACGCCGAGGCTGGCCGTTATGCGGTGAACCGGCTCGACCATCAGCTCGGCAATCGTCAGCACGAGTTCTTCCGCAATCTTGATGGCGGCGTCCAGGGAGGTGTTCGGGAGCAAAATGGCGAACTCTTCGCCGCCGAGTCGACCGTGGATGTCCGTCGCGCGAAACGACGAACTGATGACTTGGCCCATTTGCCGCAAGACCTGGTCCCCGACCTGATGGCCGTAGGTGTCGTTGATGTGCTTGAAATGATCCATGTCCAGCATCACCGCGCACAGCCCGGAGCGGTCGGCTCGGCATTGGTTGTAAAGCGCTTGGGCGTGCTCGAAGAAAGCCCGCCGACTCTTCAGGCCCGTCAGCTCATCGGTCTGGGCCGCATGGGTCGAGATGCTGTTGGCCTGTTCCATTTCGCGGCTGAGTCGGAAAGCGGTCTCCAGGGCCTTGGCCATTTTTCGCGTCGCCCGGGCCGCGAAGGCCGCGAACACCAGGATCGACAGCGCCAGGCCAACCTGGATCCGCGAGGGTTGGAACAGCAGCCAGGCAGTGCTTGGCAGTAGGACCAGGCCGATGGAAACCAAGGTCATGTTGCGATAGGCCGAATAACACGACACCGCACTGACGGTCATCCCCACCGTAAAGAGCATGACCAGTGCCTGGGACAGAAGATCGTCGGCCGGCATCACCACCAGTGCCCCGCCGCCCCAGATGCTCGCGGACAACACCAGCGTGATCCAATACCGGCGCTCCCAGCGTTGCGGCGTGCGCTCGCTTTTGTCACTGCGAAAGTAGACGACGAACATGGAAATGCGCAGCAGCGTCGACCCGGTCAACAGGGCCAGCCACCCGAGGACGGCGTCGTGGTCAAAGCAATCCCAGCCCAGCCCACACAGCATGATCGCAGCAAGGTAGCTGCCGAACACCGCGGAAACCGACTGGCGAAACAGCTGCTGCAAGCGATCAGTCTGCACCTGCTCGGCGATTAACAGATCCTGGCCACTCCGAGATCCTAGGCTATCCATGTGAGTCACCTGAGCCTGACGCAAGAAAAGAACGATTGTGGCACCTCGCCAGCAACCCGAACAACTCAATTACGCGCGGGTCGTTGTGCCGATCGCACCGTTGCAAAACGACCCGGGGCGAGGGACGCGGGCAGTCAGGCTGGGATCAATCCCGTTTCCTGGTAGCTGGCTATCAGGTCGTCGAACAGGCCGATGTCCATCCGGGTCCGGGCGATCAACTGAGCACCCGCGACGGCGGTGTAGATGGCCAGCGCTCGACGCTCACAGGCCTGCGAGCCGCCGACTCCGGCGTCGGCCAATACCTGGGCCAGCCACGCCACGTTGACGTCCGCGAACGCCTTGACCTCGCGCATCACCTCTTCGGGCAGGTCCTGGTATTCGGCCGCCATGAAGCTGGACAGGCACAGTCTGTTGCCGTTCTGGAGGGAGGTGCGAAAAATGGACGGGTAGCGCTGCAAGCACCGCTGTGGGTCGGCGTTGTCGGCCCGTATCGCGTCCAGCGCCCGCGACACATCCTGCCAGTAGCGCTGCGCGACCGCAGCGCCCAGGCCGGCCTTGCTCGGGAAGTGATAGTAGATGCTGGCGTTCTTGATCCCGACTTCGTCGGCAATGCTGCGGAAATTGATCCCGCTGTAACCGTGCAATTGGGCTGCGGACTTCGCCGCCGCCAATATGGCCTCTCGAGCATTTTCGTTCACGTTGCCCCCTCGCTTCGGGATTCAAGTTCATCGAGCGTCCGGATTCTACGCGCAGAAAGGATACCTGCCAATTGTCAGGTAGGGGATTGACGACGTCGGTAATCCGGTTCAGTCTTTGCCTACCAACTGACAGGCAGGCATTCGAACATGACTTCTCCACAGCCCAGCACGGACACTTATCCACAGGCCCCCAAGCTGAAAATCTACGATTGGTTCAACGGCCCCTACCCCGCCCGGGTGCGCATCGCGCTGGCGGAAAAGGGCTTGCTGCCCTACGTCGAGTTCGTCTCGATCAATCTCTGGGCCGGCGAGCACAAGAAGCCCGAGTTCCTGGCCATCAACTACTCCGGAACGTTGCCCGTGCTGGAGCTGGACGATGGGACGCGCCTCGCCGAGTGCACGGCGATTACCCAGTACCTGGACGGTTTGGACGGTGCCCCGACCCTGACGGGCAAGACGCCTCTCGAACAAGGCACCATCCACATGATGACCAAACGGGCCGAGCTCGAATTCCTCGATGCCGTCAGTACCTACTTCCACCACGCGACGCCGGGCCTCGGCCCGGAGGTCGAGCTGTATCAGAACGCGGAATGGGGAAACCGGATGCGCGACAAGGCGATCCGCGGCATGCGTTACTTCGACAACCTGCTCAAAGACCAACCCTTCGTGGCGGGCGGCGCGTTTTCGATGGCTGACATTGCCGTGCTGGGCGGGATGATCTTCGCCTCGCTGGTGCAACTCCCCGTTCCGGAGGAATGTGCAGCATTGCGCGGCTGGCACGCCAGGATGCAGGAGCGACCCAGCGTGCAGACATGGCGTGCCATGGTCGAGGGTGGCGCTGCGTAAGGCTGTGAATGCCTGGCATGAAAAAGGGGCAAGTGCAGACGTCACCTGCCCCTTCCAGCAACAGCGAGCCCAACGAGGTCAATTGTGGCGAGGGGATTCATCCCCGCCGGGTTGCACAGCAACCCCAAAGCTCAAACCACAACCCGTGGCGAGGGAGCTTGCTCCCGCTGGGCTGCAAGCAGCCCCAACCCATGAGCCTACGGTTTACTCGACCTGCGACAACTTGGCGTCGTCACAACCGGCAGCGCGGCACTCGCGCTCGACAGCCTTGAGTATGACGATACGCGCCTCGGTCTTCTCGTTGGCGCAGTCCAGGTAGAGCAGGCCGTCGTTGGAACAGGCGCTGTCACGATTCTTGATCCACTGGATCTGAGCGGCTTTCACCTTTTTCTTCTGATCCGGGTTCAGGGCACTCATCGTCTTCTTGTACTGTTCGTTGATTTCCTGATCCGACTGAACCATTTTCAGCGAAGCGCAATAGGTCCTGTCATAGGCGTTCCTAGGGTTATCGCAACTCATCGCAAATGCCGAGGCGGATGCCATTGCCAACAACGTCCCAACCAACAAAGACTTGATCACTCACTTCTCTCCCTGAATGCCCTCTATTGATTAGAGGTTGCGGCGGGGAATTTATCATGAGGGTCGTTGAACAATGAAGCGGATCCTGGGGATCGCTCCTGTTTTTCATGGCCCCCCATCAACCGCGACGGCCAGTCGCTACAGCCTGGCATTTCTCGACCAGAGATCGAGATCACTGCCGCACGCCGCAACGATGTAGTTGCCGCACCAGGAGAATCCGAACGCCCTCACGTGGTCCGTGTAGATCACCGTGCAATCCGCCTGGTGCCCCTCAATCAGCGCATGCTTGTAGGGTTTGCTCAGGATGAGTATGTTCTCGGGCCAATCCGGGGACACCAGCTCTAGCCCTTCCCCGGCGACGTTACAGGTCGGCAGGCCGCCACCATGGATGCCGCACAACGCAATGACCTCATCGGCGATCACGCCAATGCCCCGGCCATGCAGCCCGAGTTCGCTCAAGCCCGCATATTCCTCGTAGTCGCGCTCAATCTTCTGCCCCGTGTCGCAATGCACCACACTCCGACCCGAACTTGAGACCACCAACAAGTAGGGACCTTTTTGCGAAAACCCGACCGATAGCAGCCCGCCGACGGCTATCGAAGCCACATGCGTCCAGCCCTCGGGGTTCTCATTGACAGGGATCTGCTCGATGAGTCGAATCAAGCGCTTTCGATTGTCTTCGCGTAATGAATTCATGAGTGCATTCGGAGAGAAAGAAGTCTGCCCAGCATCCCCAAACACCCCCAAGCCAGTCAAACATTCGTGACGAGGGAGCTTGCTTCCGCTGGGCTGCAAAGCAGCCCCACTCACTCCGGAAAACTCTTACAGACAAAGGCTGCGGCAGCCACCTCAAACCCGAACCGTAAACCCGCCTATCCCCAATTTACAGGTTCAAACCAAGCCCTGTTTATCCTCCCGCCGCGAACCGTCCGCCAGGCTACCCAACCTTGCGCCTTTACCTACAACTGCGCCAGAATCCGCCCGCTTGTGCGCCTTGCTCCTGGGCTCTATCGTTTTCCTGCCACTGCCCATCAGTGGTCGGGTTTAGTAGCCCGCGGTTGTGTCAGTAAGATGCATGAGCTCTCCATCCGAGCAGGTTCCTATCCTGTGCTTGATGGTGGCTGTGCGCAGGGCGCTTCGGCGCGCCGGCAATGCTGATCTCCCCGGTCTACTAACCTGCGTACAGCCGCCACCCTTCTTTTAGTAGGGAAGAGGTTGCGACTTAACCATGGAGTAATCAGCATATGTTCAAACCTACACCGAACCCGCCAGAGGCGGACCAAGCTTCCTCGCAAACCAAATCCAAAACCAAGAAACACGACGAAGCCACCAATCGCGTCTTGGATTACTACCTGCTACCAAAACCTGAAAAATCAGAAGACGCCTCCCAACCAGGGCAACTCTTCATCGTCGCAAAAACCGCCGACAACGAATGCCTACTCGCCAACCTCACCGAAATTCTGGCCTCAGCCGACGCAATGGTCAGCGACCTGGCTTTTGATCTGGAAGGCCCACGACGGCACGTTGCCCTTGGTATTCAGCAATTGATTGAGTTGAGTTCGTTGTTGGCGGTCCGGGCATTGGATAATTTTGATCTGGGCAGTAGGTAGAACGGCTGCCATGATAAACCCGACACTATGCGTCGGGTTTATCCACGGATATGCAGTTGGCTCTAATTAAGTTTGCAGAAAATTACTGTAAAATAGAGACGCATCTATTCAATAATTCTTCATTATCTAAGATTACTAAGTTTAATTTTTTTCTGGTGCGAGTTATGTTTTGAAATAGCATTTTAGTGGGGTCATAGTATGCTCTTCCTCTATAAACTAAGTCACCACCTGCGTTGTAAGAAAAATACTGATCGATCATTACAGCTACGTTATCGAATTCTTGTCCAATTACTTGGTGTGAGGTCTTTTTAGCTGACTCAGAGTATTTTTCATGATGCTCATTGTTATATTGTGATGGGGTAAATTTGATAATTTCCCATTGAGCTTCGCTTAATGTCCCTAGGTAGTTTTTTGCATCATCTAGATTTTTGAAATAGTTTAGCTCAATATTGAATATGCTCGACAAGTTTAATTGTCTTTTGTTGTTGAATAGCATTTTTATAACTGCGGCAATTTCTTTGTTTGTTCTTATTTTTTCCGACAGTTTGTAGGTAGAGATTGCTTGAATGGAGTTTATTTGCTTATCTATATTTCTTGCTTCTTCCCAACTCGCCAGAGTCTGGACTTTATCATATGAAAATATGCATTTTCCACCGAAAGCTATAATCTTATCCGTTATATCTTTTAATTGCTTAGGGTAGATGCGCTGAGCCTCATCGATAATTATTAAACTATAAGTGGATAATTCTATATTGGCATAATTGTTTATTGGGATTATTTTCCAGCCATGATTGTTTAGTTCTATCTGTCCGTCGTTTAGCTGTCCGCAATGAATAATCAAGGATTTCTTTTTGTTTGCCATTAGTTCTTTGGCGATATCATATATTAATAAGGTTTTTCCAGTGCCTGCACTACCTGTAACAGAAGTAAACGTAGCTGCCCTTGCTAGGTCCAAGGATTGTATGATTTGGTTTTTTATATCTTCCTGTTGGTGGGTCAAAAAATATTCACCGTTGAGAAATTTATGCGTTGAATTGAAAGGTGATACTAAGTAGTCTGATGGAGTAAATAAATTATCGATGACTTCTGTGCGATCAATCGTTTGACTAGTTAATAGCCCGGTTAGAAATGAGGGCTCAATTTCCTCTAAGCTTCCGTCGCTAGCAATAAAATATAGCGTCTCAACGTCCGAAACAAAGGTAAAACTGTATACTTGTCTTTTAAGATAGTTCAGATAATATTTATTTCTGTGTAATTGATTTTTTATTTTTATTTCTGTGCAAGTTTTTTTTAATTCTATGTTGATAATGTCTTTTGTGCCGAATCGCAACAAGTCAAACTCTTTACCTATCTGTGATATTTTATAGCCAACATAAAATGTGTCAAAAATACCTATGTTGTCCGTTGCGGCATACAGAACTTTCACGAGAGCTTTTAAATCTTCAATCTCTGCTTTTTTTATCGCGATGCCATGAAATTTTAAGAACTCACTAAAGCTCTCTACTGCTAAAGAGATACTTGCTTGTGTCAAAGATAAAATATTAATGCTTCTCATGAAGTTCCCTTTCAACTGTTACAGTCGTAATATTTGCTCGTGCCGCTTCCATTTGTCGCTACGGCTAAACAACACCTCTAGCCAAGGCTGATTACTTAGTTTCCTCCTGAGCCCCTTGCAACTCGGCGGACGGTTTTTACGGCCTTAGGCTTAGGAGGCAAAAGAAATGTTTCAATGGCGGTCACCCATTCTGGCTTCTTCGATAGAGTATCTAACTCAACATATCTAAGTGCAAACTTGACTTTAAATCCTTCCGTCTCAAATAGCTGCTCCATCGCTTTACGGTCCGTAAAATTTAGATTCAGCGAAAGGCTAGAAGGCCATTCGTCATTTTCCGAGGACAATGGTATCGAAAGTCGTGCTATTAATGGTCCATAAATTTCATGTGACTTAAAGCTTTCAATAGCGGAAATAAAGCTCCTAGCATTCAATGTGTCTTCTATCACCGTCGAGGGCGATGCATTATTGTCGCTGGTCTTTAATAGTTCCGTGCGACAGCTGTCTTCGTTGTTTTTCAATCTGCGTATTTGTATTCCCGCCAAAAATTCCTTGCCGTCAAAAGACTCAAATTTTTTGTCGGTATCGATTAAGCAGAAAACTTTCCCTCTTACGTCATCCCTAGAATCCTCAAGAGCGAGGTATAGATAGTTGAAGATTTTTTTTACCGTTGGAGAGCCGCCGACTGGAACAACGAATAGTTTAGGATTTTTTATGTAATGATTTAGATATATGCTGTCCGCAGAGCCTTCGCAAATGAGCCATTTATAATCAGAGCTTGTAATTGATGCAATAATAGATTGAACTAAATCATTGATACCCTTTAACTCCAGCTCGATAGGGAGCTCCCCTTTGGTATCTGTTTTTAACTTTTTGATTTCCTCTCTAAAGCATCGTAAATCGAACAGAAGAGGCGCTTGGTCACTTTTAGGGCAGTAGACAGCAACTCCGTTGGAAATGATAGGCATAAACCCATACCAATGGGTAGTAATGAGTACCTGAATTTTTGATTCAGCAATTTCTCTTAGTTTTTCAAACTGGTCAAAGCAAGACGATACATGCAACGATAACTCAGGCTCGTCGACCGCTAATATTATTTGCTGATGAGTTGGTGCGGCATTTGCCAACAGAAATGCTTTAGCGACATCAACGAGTGCTTGACGCTTTTCACCGGAACTTAGGTCACTAACCGGTGTGCGCTCTCTGCCGTCTTTTCGATTGAGAACTTTAGATTCAAAAAATGCTTCGATGACTTTTTCAGTCAGATGAGACTGATTAACAAGATTTTGCTTCTGTGCGGGCTTTCTATATTCATATATACCTAATTTTTCTGATATGGAGCCGAGGAACTCATTAAGTTGCACATTGATTGTTCGAACATCTTCTCGTTTAATAAAGCCCCTAACAATAGTATCCAGTTTTTGCCCTAATAAGGCTTGAATAGTCTTGCCTTCGATTTTGGTGTATTCTTTAAAGTCAATGTCGGCAGGTAAATATATATACTTGTAGCATTCTACGATTCTTTGATGCAGGAGTGTTATGGCTCCACCCGAGCTAATATAGTTTTTTATTAATGAGTTATAGGCAGGTAGCGTTTCAAACATAGAGAAAAAAACAGTCGGAATAGCATATTTCTGATCTTTTTTTATTCCGAATGGAATCAGGTAATAGCTGCTGCTATTGTAGCCCTCCCCCGTTAATGCTTCTCTATGTGCGCAGAATAATTCTGCGTGGGCTTTGTGAGCGGGATTGAAATCGCTGACGTTTGCTGACCATGTTAGTTCGCTTACTTTTTCTACAAACCACTGGTACTCACCCAGACTGGGAAGAATATCTTTCTTTATTAAAAATATTGGACATATAAACGGTTCCCGCTCTGTATAACCTTTGGTTAGCGAATGATGATAGTTCCAATCGGCACCATTAAAGAAGCTATTTAATGCTTCTAGAACAGAGCTTTTGCCAGCACCGTTCTCGCCAACTAAGGCGCTGAAATATTTACCATTTGAAAGTTTAACGTAATTAATCGCTTGGTAGGTTTTAAAGTTTCTAACCAGCAATCCGACGATCATAGTTCATCCTTGAATGCCGCCTCAGCGACTGAGGCAAGAATTGATGGTGTCAGATTGCCATTGTGGCGCGCATTGTGCAACACCGGCCTCGTCCATGAACACCGTTTAAGCTCTTGTCTCAAATGGACAGTGTTCCCGTAGCTGAAAGCTGGATAGATTACTTTTAATCTATAGAACAGCTTATCGTGACGAGCAAAAAAAAACGGGCCTGCATTCCCACGCAGCCCCGTTTTTACCACCTAATCAGCTCAAAACGCCGGCAATACCGCCCCTTTGTACTTCTCAAGAATAAAAGCCTTAACCTCCGGGCTATGCAGCGCCGCCACCAGCTCCTTCATCGCCTCACTGTCCTTGTCATCCTCACGCGCCACCAGGATGTTCACATAAGGCGAGTCGCTGCCTTCAATCACCAGTGCATCCTTGGAAGGATCCAACTTGGCTTCCAACGCATAGTTGGTATTGATCAGCGCCAGATCCACCTGGGTCAGTACCCGTGGAATGGTCGCGGCTTCCAGTTCGCGGAATTTCAGGTCCTTGGGGTTCTCGACGATGTCCTTGGTGGTCGACAGGATGTTGTTCGCGTCCTTCAGCTTGATCACGCCGTTCTTCGCCAGCAGCAACAGTGCACGGCCGCCGTTGGTGGCGTCGTTGGGGATGACCACGTTGGCACCGCCGGGGACTTCTGCAAGCGTCTTGTACTTGCTGGAGTACGCGCCCAGGGGTTCCAGGTGCACGCCGGCCACGCTCACCAGGTGGGTGCCCTTGGCTTTGTTGAATTCATCCAGGTACGGCTGGTGTTGGAAGAAGTTGGCGTCCAGGCGTTTTTCCGCCACTTGCACGTTGGGCTGGATGTAGTCGGTGAAGACCTTGACCTGGAGGTCCACGCCTTCCTTGGCCAGCGCGGGTTTGACGAATTCGAGGATTTGCGCGTGGGGCACCGGTGTGGCGGCCACGGTCAGGACCACGGGATCGGCGGCGTGGGCGGAAAAAGCTGCAACGGCAGCGAAGGCAACCAGTAGTCTTTTCATTCAGCTAACTCCTTGTGAGTGTCCGCTTGCGGCGCCCGTTCTCGGCGCCTGCCAGCGAATGGCTGGCTCATGGTTTGTTGGCGCGAGGCCCTTATTTTCTAGAAAAATGCACAACCAGTTTGTCGCCCACGGTTTGCAGCACTTGCACCAGCACCAGCAGCAACACCACCGTGACCACCATGACGTCGGTCTGGAAGCGTTGGTAACCGAAGCGGATCGCCAGGTCGCCCAGGCCGCCGGCGCCGACGACACCGGCCATTGCCGTGTAGGACACCAGCGTAATCGCTGTCACCGTAATCGCTGCAAAGATGCCCGGGCGGGCTTCTGGCAGCAAGGCGTTGACGATGATTTGCCGCGTGGTTGCGCCCATGGCCTGGGTCGCTTCGATGATGCCGCGGTCGACTTCACGCAGGGCGGTTTCCACCAGGCGGGCGAAGAACGGTGTGGCGCCGACCACCAGCGGCGGGATCGCGCCGGCCACGCCGAGGGAGGTGCCGGTGATCAACACCGTGAACGGGATCATCACGATCAACAGGATGATGAACGGCAGCGAACGCAGGATGTTGACGACCAGCGACAGCAGCGCGTACACGCCGCGGGCTTCGAGCAACTGGCGCGGGCTGCACAGGAACAGCAGCACGCCCAGGGGCAGGCCCAGCAGGACGGTGAACAGCAACGAGCCGAACAGCATCAGGAAGGTGTCGCCGGTGGCCAGCCAGATTTCCAGCCAGTCGATGTTTGCAAAAAAATCCATCAGCGCAGGACCTCCATGTGGACGTCGGCGGCGGTGAAGCGGGCGAAGGCCGCTTCCATGTCACCGCCGGTGATGGCGAGGGTCAGTTGCCCGTAGGGGGTGTCTTTGATGCGGTCGATGCGGCCGGCCAGGATGCTGTAGTCCACGCCGGTTTCCCGGGCGACGGTGCCGAGCAATGGCGCGTAGGTGGAATCGCCCTGGAAGGTCAGCCGCACGATGCGCCCTGGGACATGGGCAAAGTCGTCGCGCTGTTCGCTTTCGTCGATTTGCTCGTCTTCCTGGACGAAACGCTTGGTGGTCGGATGCTTGGGGTGCAGGAACACCTCGGCCACCGGGCCTTGCTCGACGATCACACCGGCATCCATCACCGCCACCTGGTCGCAAACGCGGCGGATCACGTCCATTTCATGGGTGATCAGCACGATGGTGAGCTTCAGTTCGCGGTTGATCTCGGCCAGCAGTTGCAGCACCGAGGCGGTGGTTTGCGGGTCGAGGGCGCTGGTGGCCTCGTCGCACAGCAGGATCTTGGGCTTGGTCGCCAGGGCGCGGGCGATGCCGACGCGCTGTTTCTGGCCGCCGGACAATTGCGCCGGGTACTTGCGGGCGTGGTCGGACAAGCCAACGCGGGCGAGCAATTCGGCGACGCGGACGTCGATGTCGCTGCGGGACAGTTCGCCCGCCAGCGTCAGCGGCAGCGCCACGTTGTCGGCTACGGTCTTGGACGCCAGCAGGTTGAAGTGCTGGAAGATCATCCCGACCTGTTGGCGGAAGCGGCGCAGGCCGTTGGCGTCCAGCGCGGTGACTTCTTCGCCGTCGACGATGATCTTGCCGCCGCTGGCGTCTTCCAGGCGATTGATCAGGCGAAGCAGGGTACTTTTTCCCGCACCGGAATGGCCAATCAGGCCGAAGACCTGACCGTTCTCAATCGCCAGATTGGTCGGATGCAGGGCGGGAATATCCTTACCGGACACCCGGTAGGTTTTATGGACGTTTTGAAACTCGATCACGTAGCGAACCTTGTGGGGCGCGTTGGAATGGGATCAGCGGTTAGCCGGGCGCGCATTTTAGCCTGTCCGTATAGAGGTTCTTAGCATTTATTTGCGATCCGACCAGTCATTTGGCAATAACACGATCAAAGGCACAAAAAAGGAACACCGCTTGACGGTGTGGGTCACTGCTAAAGCAGCCACAGATCGCAAAGAGGAGTGACGCCTGATGAGCACCAACAACCCCCCGGTCGACAAGAGCCAATTGGCCGGGACCGACACCCTGGATCGCGGTAATACCAACGCCAAGCTCGACAGCCTGGAAGCCTTTCGCTCCGACGCCACCGAACAGGCGTTGCGCACCAATCAGGGCGTGAAGATCGCCGACAACCAGAACACCTTGCGCGTCGGAGCCCGCGGGCCGTCGTTGCTGGAAGATTTCATCATGCGTGAAAAAATCACGCATTTTGACCATGAGCGCATTCCGGAGCGTATCGTCCATGCCCGCGGCACCGGTGCCCACGGTTACTTCCAGTGCTATGAAGCGCATTCGGCACTGACCAAAGCCGGTTTCCTACAGGACCCGAGCAAGAAAACACCGGTGTTCGTGCGCTTTTCCACCGTACAGGGCCCACGGGGTTCCGGTGACACGGTGCGGGACGTGCGTGGCTTTGCGGTGAAGTTCTTCACCGACGAAGGCAACTTCGACCTGGTGGGCAACAACATGCCGGTGTTCTTCATCCAGGACGCGATCAAGTTTCCGGACTTCGTCCATGCGGTAAAACCCGAGCCGCACAACGAAATCCCTACCGGGGGCTCGGCCCACGACACCTTCTGGGATTTCGTCTCGCTGGTGCCGGAATCGGCCCACATGGTGATTTGGGCGATGTCCGACCGGGCCATTCCGAAAAGCCTGCGCAGCATGCAGGGCTTCGGCGTGCACACCTTCCGCATGATCAACGCCGAAGGCCGCAGCAGCTTCGTCAAGTTCCACTGGCGGCCCAAGGTCGGCACCTGTTCCCTGGTGTGGGACGAAGCCCAGAAGCTGGCCGGTAAAGACACCGACTACCACCGTCGCGACCTGTGGGAAGCGATCGAGATGGGCGACTACCCCGAGTGGGAATTCGGCGTGCAAATCGTTGCCGAGGAGGACGAGCACAAGTTCGATTTCGACCTGCTCGACCCCACCAAGATCATCCCGGAAGAACTCGTGCCCATTACGCCACTGGGCAAGATGGTGCTGAACCGCAACCCGGATAACTTCTTCGCCGAAGTGGAACAGGTTGCGTTCTGCCCTGGGCACATCGTGCCGGGCATCGACTTTTCCAACGACCCTTTGCTGCAAGGCCGGCTGTTTTCCTACACCGACACGCAAATCAGCCGACTGGGCGGGCCGAACTTTCACGAGCTGCCGATCAACCGGGCGATCACCCCGGTGCACAACGGTCAGCGTGACGCCATGCACCGCACCACCATCGACAAGGGGCGCGCCTCCTACGAGCCGAACTCCATCGACGGCGGCTGGCCGAAGGAAACCCCGCCCGGCCCGCAGGACGGTGGCTTCGAAAGCTATCCGGAGCGCATCGATGCCCACAAGATCCGCCAGCGCAGCGATTCGTTCAGCGACCACTTCTCCCAGGCGCGGCTGTTCTACAAGAGCATGAGCCCCCACGAACAGGAGCACATCATCGCCGCCTACAGCTTCGAGCTGGGCAAGGTGGAGCGCGAGTTCATCCGGGCGCGGCAGGTCAACGAGATCCTGGCCAACATCGACCTGGAACTGGCCGGGCGAGTGGCGAAGAACCTGGGCTTGCCGGCGCCCACCGCTGGCACCGTGGACGTCCCGACGCCTTCGCTGGAGAAATCCCCGGCCTTGAGCCAGGCGAACCTGCTCTCCGGGGACATCAAGACCCGCAAGGTCGCGGTGCTGGTGGCCGACGGTGTCGATGGCGCAATCATCGATGCGCTGAAGCAGGCACTGAAAGCCGAGGGCGCCCACGCCAAGGTATTGGGGCCGACCTCCGCGCCGGTCACCACCGCCGACGGGCAAACGCTGCCGGTGGATGCCTCCATGGAAGGGATGCCGTCGATTGCCTTTGACGCGGTGTTCGTTCCGGGTGGGGCGGAATCGATCAAGGCCTTGAGTCGGGACGGCGTGGCATTGCATTACGTGCTGGAGGCCTACAAGCACCTGAAGGCCATTGCGCTTCATGGCGAGGCCCGGCAGTTGCTGGTGGAATTGAAGCTGGGGGTCGATGCGGGGTTGATCGAGGATGTGGATGCGAGCAATTTTCCGCGGTTTTTTGCCGCCATTGCCCAGCACCGGGTTTGGGGACGGGAGGCCAAGGCCAAGGGGGTTCCGGCTTGAGCGGTATCTGAAAAAGATTGGTTGCTAGATAGGACGCTATCGCGGGCAAGCCTTGCTCCCACAAGCCAGCTCCCACAGGTCAGCTCTCACAGGCCAGCTTTCAGGGGAACACATTGACCTGTGGGAGCAAGGCTTGCCCGCGATGCTTTTAGGGTTTTCGAGGCGTCAGGACCACCTGCGCCGGCACGCTGCGCAGGATCTGCTTGCGCAGCTTCAAGTCAAACCCCGGGTCGAGTTTCTTGACCCGCTTGGTCAGCAAGTTCGCCAACCAGGGATAATCCTCGGTGCGCGGCGCCTGGATGCTGACATCGCACTGGTAATTCACCACATCCGCAGCGATAGCATCCAATTGCCGACGCATTTGCTGGATATCGGCGATGTTGAGCGCAATGGTGGTGCTTGGCGCGCTGGGGTCGATCAACTTGGCGACCGGCTTGGCTTCGGCGGCCTTGAGGGCAGCCTCCGCTTTGTCCAGGTCGGCCTTGCGCGCTTCGGCAATCGCGCTGTTGACCTCGCCGGTCAGCGCTGGCGCCTTGGGCATCAAGGCACGGGCACGGCTCAGGGCGGTGGTGGCAGCGTTGACGTCACCTTTTTGCAGGTCGATCTGGCTACGGCGCAGATAGGCCTCGGCCAACTGGCGCTGGAAGGGTTCCAGCGACGCGTCTTCCGGCGATTGGGCCTGCAAGGCGGCCAATTGATCTTCAGCGGTGGCCAGTTCATTGGCGGCCAGGCTTTGTTCCAGCTGCGCGATGGCCGGGCCCCGGGTATCGGGGGCCTCGGTGACCGGTGGCGTACTCTGGCAGGCACCCAGCAGCACTGAAAATGCGACAAGGAGCAGATAACGGGAGGCGAACGGCTTCATTCCTGCGACTCTCTATTTGCGCAAAAAGCGAGCAAGTCTACACCCCTCGACGGGGCAGGACAAAACTCAGCAGAAACAACGCCGCCGCGCTGACCACGATCGACGGGCCGGCCGGGGTGTCCTTGAACCAGGAAAGGGCCAGCCCGCCGCAGACCGCGAGCATGCCCAGCAGGCTCGCGCCCAGGGCCATCTGCTCCGGGGAGCGGGCGTGACGTTGTGCCGCAGCCGCCGGAATGATCAGCAATGAAGTGATCAGCAACACACCGACGATCTTCATGGCCACGGCGATGACCACCGCAATCAGCAGCATCAGCGCCAGGCGCAACCCGGTCACGGGCAGGCCTTCGACCCGGGCCAGTTCCTCGTGCACGGTGACGGCCAGCAACGGTCGCCAGAGCCCAACCAGCAGCGCCAGCACCGCCGCGCTGCCCCCCAGGATCCACGACAGGTCCGTCGGACTGATGGCCAGCAGGTCGCCGAACAGATAGGCCATCAGGTCGATGCGCACATCGTGCATGAAGCTCAGGACCACCAGCCCGAGGGACAAGGTGCTCGGCGCCAGGATGCCCAGCAGCGTGTCGGACGCCAGGGGCTGGCGCTGTTGCAGGGTCACCAGCACCACCGCCAGCAGCAGGCAGCCAACGGTCACCGCCACTGCCGGGCTGACGTCCAGTAGAAAGCCCAAGGCCACGCCGAGCAACGCCGCGTGGGACAAGGTGTCGCCAAAATAGGCCATGCGCCGCCAGACCACGAATGAGCCCAGGGGCCCGGCCACTAGCGCGAGGGCCAGGCCTGCAAGCAGGGCGTACAACAGAAAATCAGCCATGCTTGCAGCCATCTCCATGGACATGGGGGGTAACCGGGGCGCCAATCACCACCGAGCCGTGCAGGTCGTGGGCGTGGTCATGGTGGTGGTGATAAATCGCCAGGCTTTGTGCGTTCTTTCCGAACAGCTCGACGAAAGCCGGGTCGCCGCTGACCTGCTCGGGGTGGCCGGAGCAGCAGACGTGGCGATTGAGGCAGACCACCTGGTCGGTGGTGCTCATCACCAGGTGCAGGTCATGGGACACCATCAGCACGCCGCAACCGTGGCGGTCGCGCAGGCGGGTGATCAGGCTGTACAGCTCGGCCTGCCCTGCCACGTCGACCCCCTGGACCGGCTCGTCGAGTACCAGCAGCTCCGGTTCGCGCAACAGCGCCCGGGCCAGCAGCACCCGTTGCATCTCGCCGCCGGACACGCTTTGCACCGGGCTGTCGATGACCTGTTCGGCGCCGACTTCGGCGAGCGCCGCCAAGGCGCGCTCGCGGTCCACGCCGGGCACCAGGCGCAGGAAACGCAGGACCGACAACGGCAACGTCGGATCGACGTGGAGTTTCTGCGGCATGTAGCCGATCCGCAGCTTCGGCTTGCGCCAGACGCTGCCGCTGTCGGGCTTGAGCAAGCCCAGCACGGCGCGCACCAGGGTCGTCTTGCCGGCGCCGTTGGGGCCGATCAGGGTCACGATCTGCCCGGGCTCGACGCTCAGGTGGATGTCATCCAGCACGTTCTGCCCGGCGAATTTCACGGCCACCTGTTCGAGGCGGATCAACGCGTTGCTCATCAGGCCCCCTGGCAACCGGAGCAGAGGCCGACCACTTCGACGGTCTGGGTGTCGACCACGAAGCCTACGTCCCGGGCGCTGGCGATGATCGCATCGCTGATGGACTTCTGCTCCAGCTCGATGGCGGCGTGGCATTCGCGGCAGATCAGGAACTGGCCCTGGTGGGCGTGCTCCGGGTGGTTGCAGCCGACGAACGCGTTCAGCGAGGAAATGCGGTGCACCAGGCCGTTCTCCAGCAGGAAATCCAGCGCCCGATAAACGGTGGGCGGGGCGGCGCGGCGGCCGTCCTGTTCACTGAGCACCGCCAGGATGTCGTAGGCGCCCAGAGGCTTGTGGCTTTGCCAGACCAACTCCAGCACCCGGCGACGCAACGCCGTCAGGCGCAACCCCTGGCGCGCGCAGAGGGCATCGGCCTCGGACAGCGCGCTGTGCACGCAATGGGAGTGATCGTGGGGACGACTGGCAAGGGGTGTAATAGGCATGGGCAGCGACGAGTTCAGTGAGAGACGTTATTATGTTACCCGTTCTCGCCTCTTCGAGTGGTCATCGTGTCCCGATTTTTTTTGCTCTTTGTCGCTTTTTTCGCCAGTGCCCTGCTGATCGCCCCGGCCCAGGCCGAGGTCAAGGTCCTCACCAGCATCAAGCCGTTGCAGTTGATTGCCGCTGCCGTGCAGGACGGCGTGGGCGTGCCCGAGGTGCTGTTGCCGCCGGGCGCTTCGCCCCATCACTACGCACTGCGGCCGTCCGATGTGCGCAAGGTGCAATCGGTGGACCTGCTCTACTGGATTGGCCCCGACATGGAAGGTTTCCTGCCGCGGGTGTTGAACGGTCGTACGCTGCCTTCCGTTGCGCTGCAAGACCTGCCCGGGCTCAAGCTGCGGCATTTCGCCGAGGACAGCCATTCCCATACCGACGAAGACGGCGATGAGCACGACCATGATCATCGCCCTGGCACGATCGACGCCCATTTGTGGCTTTCGCCACTCAATGCCCGGGTGATCGCCGCAAAAATGGCCGCTGACCTCAGCGCGGCCGATCCAGCCAACGCGGCCCGTTACCAAAGCAACCTCGCCGGTTTCAACCAACGTCTCGACGCGCTGGACACGCGCCTCAAGGCCCGTTTGGCCGGGGTCGCGGGCAAGCCGTATTTCGTCTTCCACGAAGCGTTCGACTATTTCGAAGACCACTATGGCCTCAAGCACGCCGGGGTGTTCGCCGTGGCGGCCGAGGTCCAGCCCGGCGCGCAGCACGTGGCGGCCATGCGCTCGCGCTTGCAGGCGGTGGGCAAGACGTGCGTCTTCAGCGAGCCGCCCCTGCGCCCGCGCCTGGCCGAAACCCTGGTGGCCGGGCTGCCGGTGAAGCTGGCGGAACTGGACGCGCTGGGTGGCTACACCCCGGCAACGGCGCAAGGGTATGAGCAATTGCTGGAAAAACTCGGCAATGACCTGGCGGGGTGCCTGGCCTCGCTGTAGGGCGAACCGCGCCAGCGGTCAGGGCTGGCGATCGAGCTTCTTGAGGAACACGGTCATTTCCTTCTCGGCCTGCTTGTCGCCATGGCCCCGGGCGGCGTCCAGCCCCTGTTCCCAAGCCTTGCGCGCCGCCGCGAAGTCGCCCTGGCCCTGATGCGCCTTGCCCAACAGCTTCCAGGCGGCCGAGTACCGGGGGTCGAGCTCGACGCAGCGTTGCAGGTGCCCGGCGGCACGGGAAAACTCGCCGAGGTCCAGGTAGCCTTTGCCAAGGCCGAAGCGCAGCAGCGGGTTATCCACACCCTTGGCGAGCATTTTTTCCAGGGATTCGAGCATGGGGCATGTCCTTTTTGGCTGTTCCAGTGGCTGGCCTATTGAATGTGAGAGGGTTATCGCGAGCAGGCTCGCTCCCACACTCGATGGAGATCTCTGTGGGAGCGAGCCTGCCCGCGAAGAGGGACAATCCTGTCATTACCCATGCGGGATCAGAAAAAGCTCAACCCCACATGGAACAGCTTCTCCACATCGCGAATGTGTTTCTTGTCCACCAGGAACAGGATCACATGGTCGCCGGTCTGGATGCACAGATCGTCATGGGCGATCAGCACTTCTTCGTCACGGATGATGGCGCCAATGGTGGTGCCCGGCGGCAGGCCGATGTCGCGGATGGCCTTGCCGATCACTTTGCTGGACTTGGCATCGCCATGGGCGATCGCCTCGATGGCTTCGGCCGCGCCCCGGCGCAGGGAGTGCACGCTGACGATGTCGCCGCGCCGCACGTGCGCCAGCAAAGTGCCGATGGTCGCCAACTGCGGGCTGATGGCAATGTCGATGTCGCCGCCCTGGATCAGGTCGACATAGGCCGGGTTGTTGATGATGGTCATCACCTTCTTCGCCCCCAGGCGCTTGGCCAACAGGGACGACATGATGTTGGCTTCGTCGTCGTTGGTCAGTGCCAGGAAGATGTCGGCTTCGGCGATGTTCTCTTCCAGCAGCAGGTCGCGATCCGACGCACTGCCCTGCAGCACCACGGTGCTGTCGAGGGTGTCCGACAGGTAGCGGCAGCGGGCCGGGCTCATCTCGATGATCTTGACCTGGTATCGGCTCTCGATGGCCTCGGCCAGGCGCTCGCCGATCTGCCCGCCGCCGGCGATCACGATGCGCTTGTTGCGCTCGTCGAGGCGGCGCATTTCGCTCATCACCGCGCGAATATTCGCCTTGGCCGCGATGAAGAACACCTCGTCGTCCGCTTCGATCACCGTGTCGCCCTGGGGCAGGATCGGCCGGTCGCGGCGGAAGATCGCCGCCACCCGTGTCTCCACATTCGGCATGTGCTCGCGCAACTGGCGCAATTGCTGGCCCACCAGCGGGCCGCCATAGTAGGCCTTCACCGCCACCAGTTGCGCCTTGCCTTCGGCGAAGTCGATCACCTGCAGCGCCCCCGGGTGCTCGATCAGGCGCTTGATGTAGTTGGTCACCACCTGCTCGGGGCTGATCAGCACATCCACCGGGATCGCCTCGTTGTCGAACAGGTCGGCGCGGGTCAGGTAGGCCGCTTCGCGCACCCGGGCGATCTTGGTCGGGGTGTGGAACAAGGTGTGGGCGACCTGGCAGGCGACCATGTTGGTTTCATCGCTGTTGGTGACGGCCACGAGCATGTCGGCATCGTCGGCACCGGCCTGGCGCAATACCGTCGGCAACGAACCGCGGCCCTGCACCGTGCGGATGTCGAGGCGGTCGCCCAGGTCCCGCAGGCGCTCGCCGTCGGTGTCCACCACGGTGATGTCATTGGCCTCGCTGGCCAAGTGTTCCGCCAGCGAACCGCCGACCTGCCCTGCGCCGAGGATGATGATTTTCATCCGCTCACTCCTTTCGAATCGGTCTTAACCGCGCGCGGCGGCGATCTTGATCAGCTTGGCGTAGTAGAACCCGTCGTGACCGCCCTCCTGGGCCAGCAACTGGCGGCCGTGGGGCTGCTTCAGGCCGGCCTGGGTGGCAATGTCCAGCTCCCGGGCGCCCGAGGTGCGGGCGAGGAAGGCGTCGATCACTTCGGTGTTCTCGGTCGGCAACGTCGAGCAGGTGGCGTACAGCAGGATGCCGCCGACGTCGAGGGTTGGCCACAGGGCATCGAGCAGTTCGCCTTGCAGCGACGCCAGGGCGGCGATGTCGTCCGCCTGGCGGGTGAGCTTGATGTCCGGGTGGCGGCGGATCACTCCGGTGGCCGAGCACGGCGCGTCCAGCAGGATGCGCTGGAACGGCTTGCCGTCCCACCAGGCGCCGGTGTCGCGCCCATCGGCGGCAATGAGTTGGGCGGCCAGGCCCAGGCGCTCGAGGTTTTCCTTCACCCGCACCAGGCGCTTGGCTTCCAGGTCGACGGCCACCACGCCGGCCAGCTTCGGCTCGGCCTCGAGGATATGGCAGGTCTTGCCGCCCGGCGCACAGCAGGCGTCGAGCACCCGTTGACCGGGCGCCAGCTCCAGCAGGTCGGCGGCCAGTTGGGCGGCTTCGTCCTGGACGCTGATCCAGCCCTCGGAGAAGCCCGGCAGGGTGCGCACATCGCCCGGGGTTTCCAGGACGATGCCGTCGCGGCTGTACTGGCACGGGATGGCCGGGATGCCCGCCTCGCCCAGCAACGCCAGGTAGGCATCGCGGGTATGGTGACGGCGGTTGACCCGCAGGATCATCGGCGGGTGAGCATTGTTGGCGGCGCAGATGGCTTCCCATTGCTCGGGCCAGAACGCTTTGAGGGATTTCTGTAACCAGCGCGGGTGAGCGGTGCGCACCACCGGGTCATGCTCCAGCTCGGCCAGCAGGGTTTCGCTTTCCCGTTGGGCGCGGCGCAACACGGCATTGAGCAGGGCCTTGGCCCAGGGCTTTTTCAGCTTGTCGGCGCAGCCCACGGTTTCGCCGATGGCGGCGTGGGCGGGAACGCGGCTGTAGAGCAGTTGATACAGGCCCACCAGCAACAGCGCCTCGACGTCCACGTCGGCACCCTTGAACGGTTTCTGCAACAGCTTGGCCGCCAGGGCCGACAGCCGCGGCTGCCAGCGGGCGGTGCCGAAGGCCAGGTCCTGGGTGAAGCCGCGGTCACGTTCTTCGACCTTGTCCAACTGGGTCGGCAGGGAACTGTTGAGCGAAGCTTTCCCGCTGAGCACGGCGGCGAGCGCCTTGGCGGCGGCCAGGCGCGGGTTCATGAGGCGTCCGCCGCTTGGCCCAGGACCGTGCCGACGGCAAATTTCTCACGGCGGCTGTTGAACAGGTCGCTGAAATTCAATGCCTTGCCTCCGGGCAATTGCAGGCGCGTCAGGCACAGCGCCTGCTCGCCGCAGGCTACGATGAGGCCGTCCTTGCTGGCACTGAGGATCTCACCCGGTGCGCCCTTCCCTTCGGCGTAACTGGCCGCCAGCACCTTCAGGGCTTCGCCGTTCAAGGTGCTGTGGCAGATCGGCCAAGGGTTGAAGGCGCGCACCAGGCGCTCCAGCTCGACGGCTGGGCGGCTCCAGTCGATGCGAGCTTCGTCCTTGTTCAGTTTGTGCGCGTAGGTGGCCAGGCTGTCGTCCTGCACCTCGCCTTCCAGCGTGCCGGCGGCCAGGCCGGCAATGGCCTGGACCACGGCCGGCGGGCCGATCAGCGCGAGGCGGTCGTGCAGGCTGCCGCCGGTGTCTTCGGCGCTGATGGGGGTGCTGGCCTTGAGCAGCATCGGCCCGGTGTCCAGGCCGGCTTCCATGCGCATCACGGTCACGCCACTTTCTGCGTCACCTGCCTCCACGGCGCGCTGGATCGGCGCGGCTCCGCGCCAGCGCGGCAGCAGCGACGCATGGCTGTTGATGCAACCCAGGCGCGGGATGTCCAGCACCACTTGGGGCAGGATCAGGCCGTAGGCGACCACCACCATCAGGTCGGGCTTGAGCGCGGCCAGTTCGGCCTGGGCTTGCCCGTCGCGCAGGGTCGGCGGCTGCAAGACCTGGATGCCGTTCTCCACGGCCAACTGCTTGACCGGGCTGGGCATCAGTTTCTGCCCGCGACCGGCCGGGCGATCCGGCTGGGTGTAGACCGCGACGATTTCATGCGGGCTGGCCAGCAGGGCCTTGAGGTGTTCGGCGGCAAATTCGGGGGTGCCGGCAAAGACGATGCGCAGTGGCTCAGTCATGGGAGGCTCTCGGTTACAAAGCAGTCGCATAAAGAAAAAGGCTTGCCGTGGCAAGCCTTTGAAGGAGGGCATCAAGCATTCTGGCGATGAAGTTTTTCCAGTTTTTTCTTGATCCGGTCGCGCTTGAGGGTCGACAGGTAATCGACGAACAACTTGCCGTTGAGGTGGTCACACTCGTGCTGGATGCACACCGCCAGCAAGCCTTCGGCGATCAGCTCGTAGGGTTGGCCGTCGCGGTCCAGGGCCTTGATCTTGACCTTCTGCGGGCGATCGACGTTCTCGTAGAAACCCGGCACCGAGAGGCAGCCTTCCTGGTATTGCTCCATCTCGTCGGTCAGGGTCTCGAACTCGGGGTTGATGAACACCCGTGGCTCGCTACGGTCTTCGGAGAGGTCCATCACGACGATACGCTTGTGCACGTTGACCTGGGTCGCGGCGAGGCCGATGCCGGGCGCCTCATACATTGTTTCAAACATGTCATCGACCAACTGACGCACTTCGTCGTCCACTACGGCCACCGGTTTGGCGATAGTGCGCAGGCGCGGGTCCGGGAATTCGAGAATGTTCAGAATGGCCATAAGCTTGATAAATGCACGTGTGAGGTAAAGTCGGGTGGCTGGCCTGGCGTGTCTTGGGATGCAGGCTACCGTTGTAAAACGTTGTTCCTGAACGCTGCCGCTTGAAGCAGGCGCCTGACGGAACGAGCCACGGGGGCTCTGGCGTTTTACGCGAACGCACATAATAAAGGGATTCACTGCATGAGGAAATCACTACTCGCCCTGCTGCTCCTGGCCTCGGCCGGTATCGCGCACGGGCAAGTGCAACTTAGGGAAGGTTTTCCCCAGCAATACACGGTGGTGGCGGGGGACACGCTGTGGGACATTTCCGGCAAATACCTGCGCGAGCCGTGGCAGTGGCCAGAGCTCTGGCAGGCCAATCCCCAGGTCGAGAACCCCAACCTGATCTATCCTGGCGACACGCTGTCGCTGATCTACGTCGACGGCCAGCCGCGCCTGACCCTCAGCCGCGGCGCTTCGCGGGGCACCATCAAGCTGTCGCCGCGGGTGCGCAGCTCGCCGGTGGCCGATGCCATCCCGAGCATTCCCCTGCAAGCCATCAACAGTTTCCTGCTGAGCAACCGCATCGTCGATCGGGTCGAGGACTTCGACAAGGCGCCCTACATCGTCGCCGGCAATGCCGAACGGGTCCTCAGCGGCGCCGGCGACCGGGTCTTCGCCCGCGGCACCTTCGACCCGAACGAGACGGCGTATGGCATCTTCCGCCAGGGCAAGGTCTACACCGACCCCGAGACCAAGGCATTCCTGGGCATCAACGCCGATGACATCGGTGGCGGCGAGGTGGTGGCCAGCGAGGGCGACGTCACCACCCTCGTGCTTCAGCGCACCACCCAGGAAGTGCGCCTGGGTGACCGCCTGTTCAGCGGCGAGGGCCGCTCGATCAACTCGACCTTCATGCCCAGCGCACCGAAATCGCCCGTCAACGGGGTCATCCTCGACGTGCCCCGGGGCGTCACCCAGATCGGCGCGCTGGATGTGGTGACCCTGAACAAGGGCCGTCGCGACGGGCTCGTCGAGGGCAACGTGCTGGCCGTGATGAAGACCGGCGAAACCGTGCGCGACCGTATCACCGGTCAACCGGTGAAAATCCCCGACGAACAGGCCGGCCTGCTGATGGTATTCCGCACCTACGACAAGCTCAGCTATGGCCTGGTGCTGTACGCCTCGCGGTCGTTGGCGGTGCTCGACAAGGTCCGTAACCCATAACGTGTCTCACAAGTTACCAACAGAGTTATCCACAGCTTGTTCCAGTTTGCGCGGGGCTTAATACGATCAAGGATGATCCGATGTCATTGCCTGAACCTGCTCCGGTTTCCCCAGCGGAACTGGAGGCCCGGCTACGCCTGCACCGCTTGCCGGAGCTGGGACCCAAACGTTTCATGACCCTGCTGCAAGCCTTTGGCTCGGCGTCCAAAGCCCTCAGCGCGCCGGCCAGTGCCTGGCGCGCGCTGGGCCTGCCCGTGGCGTGTGCCGAAGCCCGGCGCAACCCTGAAGTGCGCGATGGCGCCGCCCACGCGTTGGCCTGGCTAGAGCGTCCGGGCCAGCATTTGCTGATGTGGGACCAAGCCGACTACCCGGCCCTGCTGGCACAGATCAGCGACGCGCCGCCGCTGCTGTTCGTCGCCGGCGACGCCTCGATACTGGAAAAACCGCAGTTGGCGATGGTCGGCAGCCGCCGGGCTTCGCGACCGGGAATGGACACTGCGGCGGCGTTTTCCCGAAGCCTGGCCGGGGCCGGTTTTGTCATCACCAGTGGCCTGGCCCTGGGCATCGACGCGGCGGCGCATCAGGCGGCACTGGAGGTTGGCGGGCGTACCGTGGGCGTGCTGGGCACCGGCCTGGAAAATTTTTATCCACAGCGCAATCGCCGCCTGGCGGAGGCGATGATCGAACAGGGCAGCGCCGTGGTGTCGGAGTTTCCACTGGACGCCCCGCCCCATGCCAGCAACTTTCCGCGGCGCAACCGGATCATCAGCGGCTTGTCCCTCGGCGTGCTGGTGGTGGAGGCCAGCGTCGCCAGCGGATCGCTGATCACCGCGCGCCTGGCAGCGGAACAGGGCCGCGAGGTCTACGCGATCCCTGGCTCGATCCACCACCCTGGCGCACGTGGCTGCCACCAGCTGATCCGTGACGGTGCCGCGTTGGTCGAGACGGTCGAGCACATCCTCGAAGCGTTACGCGGTTGGCAGCGGTTGCCCTTGGGGGCGGAACCCGCACCGGTGACCCATCCGCTGTTGCGTCTGCTCCATGCCGCGCCGCTGACCAGCGAGGCGCTGGCCGATGCCAGTGGCTGGGGCCTGTCCAAGGTGTTGGCGGCGTTGACAGAGCTGGAAATGGAGGGCCGCGCCATCTGCGACAGCGGGCGCTGGTTTGCCCGCTAGGTTTTATGGGGAAGATCGGTAAACTGCGCACAGCCTTATCTTGTGTTGCGGAGAATCTTTCATGGTCAACAGTTGGCGTGTGCAACAAGCCGCGCGAGAAATTCGCGCCGGGGCGGTGATTGCCTATCCAACCGAAGCGGTCTGGGGCCTGGGGTGCGACCCGTGGAACGAAGAAGCGGTGGAGCGCCTGCTGGCGATCAAGTCGCGTCTGCCCGACAAAGGCCTGATCCTGGTGGCGGACAACATCCACCAGTTCGATTTCCTCTTCGAAGACTTCCCTGAAACGTGGATGGACCGCATGGCCAGCACCTGGCCAGGCCCCAATACCTGGCTGGTGCCGCACCAGAACTTGCTGCCGGAATGGATCACCGGTGTGCACGACACCGTCGCGCTACGGGTCAGCGATCACCCCACCGTGCGCGACCTGTGTTCCCTGGTCGGGCCGTTGGTGTCCACCTCGGCCAACCCCCAGGGCCGCCCGGCGGCGCGCACGCGGATTCGTGTCGAGCAGTATTTCCGCGGCCAGGTCGACCTGGTGCTGGGTGGCAACCTGGGCGGGCGCAAGAACCCCAGCGTGATCCGCGACCTGGCCACCGGCAAGGTGGTGCGGCCGGACTGAGCGCGAACATGAATGCCATGTTCGACGCAAAACGAGTGTGGGAGCGGGCTTGCCCGCGAAGACGCCAGCACATCCAACATCGATGCAAGCTGACCCGCCGCTTTCGCGGGCAAGCCCGCTCCCACAGGTCTTACTCTGCTTAGGGCAGAAGTATGGTCGACCCGGTCGTGCGTCGCGCCGACAGCTCGGCCTGGGCCTTGGCCGCTTCCGCCAGTGGGTAGCGCTGGTTAATGTCCACCGTGAGCTTGCCGCTGCTGATCATGCCGAACAGCTCGTCGGCCATGCGTTGCAGGTTTTGTGCGTTGTTGGCGTAGGTCGCCAGGGTCGGGCGGGTGACATACAGCGAGCCCTTGGCCGAAAGGATCCCCAGGTTCACGCCGTCCACCGCGCCGGAAGCATTGCCGAAGCTCACCAGCAAGCCGCGAGGGGCCACGCAGTCCAGGGAGGTCAGCCAGGTGTCCTTGCCGACGCCGTCGTACACCACGGGCACCTTCTTGCCGTCAGTCAATTCCAGCACGCGTTGTGCGACGTTTTCCTTGCTGTAGTCGATGGTTTCCCAAGCGCCGTGGGCTTTGGCGACGGCGGCTTTCTCGGCTGAACTGACAGTGCCGATCAGCTTAACGCCCAGGGCCTTGGCCCATTGGCAGGCCAGGGAACCCACGCCGCCGGCGGCCGCATGGAACAGGATGGTTTCGCCGCCCTTGAGTTCATAGGTCTGGCGCAGCAAGTACTGCACGGTCAGGCCCTTGAGCATCACCCCGGCCGCCTGTTCGAAGCTGATGGATTCCGGCAGGTGCACCAGGTTGGCCTCGGGCAATACATGCACATCGCTGTAGGCGCCCAGCGGACCGCTGCCGTACGCCACCCGGTCACCGACTTTGAACCGCGTGACGCCAGGCCCGATCGCCTCGACCACGCCCGCCCCTTCGGCGCCAAGGCCCGAAGGCAGCGCCGGTGGCGGATACAGGCCGCTGCGGTAGTAGGTGTCGATGAAATTCAAACCGATCGCCTTGTTGCTGACACGTACCTGCTGCGGGCCCGGCTCGGCGGGCTGGTAGTCCAGGTACTCGAGCACTTCGGGGCCGCCATGGGAACGGAACTGGATGCGTTTGGCCATCTTCACTTTCTCCTTGTCGCGGGACTTTTTACCAAGCCTGCTATCGGACTCCTAAGCTTGACCTTCGTCAACTGTGGCGTGGGCAAGCGCGGTGGTATCCTGTGCGCCCTTTTTGCCGCCGGCACGTTACGCCGCGTAGCGTAGCCCTGATCAAGGTGATGTCATGTCCACTCGCACCGAGGCCGTGAAAGCCTACCTGCTCGACCTGCAAGACCGTATCTGCGCCGCCCTGGAAACCGAGGACGGTGGCACTCGCTTCGTCGAAGACGCCTGGTCCCGGCCGGCCGGCGGTGGCGGTCGCACCCGGGTGATCGAAAACGGCACGGTGATCGAAAAAGGCGGCGTCAACTTTTCCCACGTCTTTGGCAGCGGTCTCCCACCGTCGGCCAGCGCCCACCGGCCGGAACTGGCCGGGCGCGGTTTCGAGGCCCTGGGCGTGTCGCTGGTGATGCATCCGCACAACCCCCACGTGCCGACGTCCCACGCCAACGTGCGCTTTTTCATCGCGGAAAAGGAAGGCGAAGAGCCGGTCTGGTGGTTCGGCGGCGGCTTCGACCTGACCCCCTACTACGGCGTGGAAGAAGATTGCGTGCACTGGCACCGCATTGCCGAGCGGGCCTGCGCACCGTTCGGCCCGCAGGTGTATCCGCGCTACAAGGCCTGGTGCGACAGCTATTTCCACCTCAAGCATCGCAACGAGCCGCGGGGCATCGGCGGCCTGTTCTTCGACGACCTGAACGAATGGGATTTCGACACCAGCTTCGCCTTCATGCGGGCCATCGGCGATGCCTACATCGACGCCTACCTGCCGATCATGCGCCGCCGCAAGCACGATGCGTTCACCGCCAAGCAGCGCGAATTCCAGGAATACCGCCGCGGACGCTATGTGGAATTCAACCTGGTCTACGACCGCGGCACCCTGTTCGGGCTGCAATCGGGCGGACGGACCGAGTCGATCCTGATGTCCTTGCCACCGCAAGTGCGCTGGGGCTACGACTGGAAAGCGGAACCGGGCAGCGAAGAGGCCCGCCTGACCGACTATTTCCTGCAGGATCGCGATTGGCTGGCAACAGCCTGAACGAGGAACGCTCATGGACCGCTACGTTGTAATGGGTAACCCGATCGGCCACAGCAAGTCGCCGCTGATTCACCGTTTGTTCGCCGAACAGACCGGCCAGGTATTGGACTACACCACGCTGCTGGCGCCCCTGGAGGATTTTTCCGCGTGCGCGCGGGCGTTTTTCCGCGAAGGCCGTGGGGCCAATGTCACCGTTCCGTTCAAGGAAGACGCCTTTCGCCTGGCCGACAGCCTCACCGAACGGGCGCAGCGCGCCGGGGCCGTCAACACGTTGAGCAAGCTGGCCGATGGCCGCTTGTTGGGGGACAACACCGACGGTGCCGGGCTGGTGCGGGACTTGACCGTCAACGCCGGGTTCAGCCTCAAGGGCAAGCGCATCCTGTTGCTGGGGGCCGGCGGCGCGGTGCGCGGTGCCCTGGAGCCGTTGCTGGCCGAAGCGCCGGCCTCGGTGATCATCGCCAATCGCACGGTAGAAAAGGCTGAGCGGCTGGCCGAGTCGTTCGCCGACCTGGGCCCGGTGTCCGCCAGTGGCTTCGACTGGCTGCGGGAACCGGTGGACCTGATCATCAACGCCACGTCGGCGAGCCTGTCAGGGGATGTACCGCCGATCGCCGGAAGCTTGATCGAACCAGGCAAGACGTTTTGCTACGACATGATGTACAGCAAGGCACCCACCTCGTTCTGCCGGTGGGCCAGCGAACACGGCGCAGCGGTGGCGATGGATGGCTTGGGCATGCTGGCCGAACAGGCTGGTGAAGCTTTCTACCTGTGGCGTGGCGTGCGCCCCGACACCGCGCCCGTGCTGGCGGAGTTGCGCCGACAGTTGGCGTTGTAGGGCATTTGCAGCGAGCAGGCTCGCGATAGCGATCACAGAGCGCAGGTCGCCCCGCTCACCACCAGGACGCCCCCCTGCTGAACACGTCCCGCAATTGAGCCGCGCTGATACCCCGTCGCCCCGGATCGAATGCCAGGGCCAGACGCAATGCCGACCAACAGCGCCTGGGCAGGTTGCGCGGCGCCTTGAGCTGTCGTTCCAATCGCGCAGCGCGAGCCTGGGTCGAGGGCAAGCGGCGAAAGGGATGGGTGCCGCTGGCCAGTTCATACAACAGGCAAGCCGCGCCATAGATGTCGGCAGCCGCCGACAGGGCCGAGCCTTCCAGCAGTTCCGGCGCGGCATAGGCGGGTGTCCAGGCGTTGAGGCGTTTGCGATCGAGGTTGGCCAGGCGCTTCAGCGGGCCCTGTTCGGCCTGGCCCAAACCGAAATCGAACAGACGCACCTGTTCTTCCCCGCGCATGACGTTGCTGGGCTTTACGTCACCGTGCAGCACGCCTCGACCGTGGGCATACGCCAAGGCATCGAGCAGGGGCACGGCGATCACTTGCAGCGCCTGCCAGGACATGCCTCGCGGGTGCTCGCAGAGCAGTTGGTCGAGGGTCTGGCCGCGCATCAGCTCCATGGTGATGAAGGCCTGCCGGTGGGTTGCATCCACTTCAAAACTGAACGGGCGCAGCACGTTCGGATGGTGCAAATGCCGGGTCAGGGCAAATTCGCTGTACAGCAGCGCGCTGGCGTCGGGCGATGTGCTGAAGGGCTCACTGAGCATCTTCAGTGCAATGTAGGGCTCGGGGTCACCGAATTGTTCGTGCAGCAGATCCCGGGCGCGATACACGAGTCCCATGCCGCCCGCTCCCAGCAGACGCTCCAGGCGAAAGCGCCCGGCAAGCACCTGCGGTGCTTCACGGGCCTTGCGTCCGGTGGATGCCACGAGCGGCGCATCGACAAAGGCGAAATAGGTGGGTTGGCGACCCTCGACACTCACCGACGAACCACCACCGCCGTGAGGTTATCCCCCGCGGGGCCGCGCAATGCGCCGTCGAACAAGCGCTCCAGCGCCAGGCGCGGCGAAGCCAACCCCAACGCGCTGCCCATGGCCTCCCCGCCAAGGCCTTGGTACAGGCCGTCACTGCACAGCAAGAACGTATCGCCGGGATACACCGCCAATTCCAGCACCTCCAACTTCAGCTCCAGCTCGGCGCCGACCGCGCGGGTCAGTGCCTTGCCCGCAGGATGCGCACAGGCCTCGGCGCGGCTGATGCGGCGCGTGTCGATGAGGTGTTGTTGCAGGGAGTGGTCCTTGGACAATTGATACAACCGGCGACCGCGCCACAGGTAGCAGCGGCTGTCGCCGGCCCAGATGCAGATGCCCCGATTGCCTTCCAATAGCAGCACCACGACCGTGCTACCCGTAATACCCGGATGACCCTCGGTGACCGTCAGCTCCTGGCTCAACCGCCGATTGCTCCAGCGCAAGCACCGGCGCACCGCGCTTGCACGCTCGTAGAGGTCCTGGCGCATCGGTAACGCCGCCAGGTTGGCGACAATCAACTGACTGGCAATGTCTCCGCCCCGGTAGCCACCCATTCCATCGGCAACGGCCCATAACCCGTGTCGCGGACTTTCGAGAAAAGCATCCTCGTTACGCGCCCGGACCTTACCGATATCCGTGCGCGCGGCACTGCGCCAAGGGCCGTCGACCGGCATCAGAGTTGCACCGGCATTCGAAATGTCCGCAACGCTTCCATATCGAATGGGTTCGGTGCGCGCTGGCTTGTCAGCAGGTAGTTGGCGCGCAACCCGCCCAGATCGGCCTTGAGCACAGTGACGGCGCGCCCGCTCAGGTACTCGCTCGGCATCAGGTCGAACAGGCGAAACAGAGACCAGGGGCCGGTATTTTTTTCGATTCCCACGCCGCGCCCGGTCATCTTCTCCAGCACCAGGGCGGCTCGGCCGGCCTGTGCATCGCTTGGCCAGCTGAAGGCCATGGGCAGGATCGGTCCATGGCGGTATTCAAGCGTCTTGTCGCCAAAGCGGAATTCAGAACGGCTCACCGTAGGGTCGAGGGTGTAGGGCTCAAGCGTGAACTGCACCTGCGGCGTGGCCGGGTCATGGGCAAAAAAACTTCGGCGAATGGTGTGCGCCGTCGTCATCTGGTCGAGGTAGGCCTCGGACATCGGCAAACTTTGCCCATCGACACTGCGCAGCTTGTAGTGCCCCGGCGTACCGCTGACGAAGGGCCGCAGGTAGCGCTCGAAGAATTGATCGACAAGGCCCTCATTCCTGAAAAACGCCCGGAAGTCCTCGAGCGCGACGTCACTGACGCTGTGGGCGCTGAAGGGGTAGCGTTTGTTGATCGCCTTGCCGTAAAAGCTGTACAGCTCGTTCTGGTAGCGTTGGTTCAGATAGCGGTACGAATCATTGAGCACCAAGCGCCAACTGTCGTCGGCCAGCCCGCTGAACCACGCGCTGACCGGGCGCGGCAGCCGGCCTGACGCACTTCGCAGGTGGCTCAACGCATCGCGTTGACCGCCCATGCGGCCTCGGGCCAGCTCGAACGCGGCGTGCTCCGGGGCACCGGCCCGAGCCAGGCTCGCCAGTTGCAATTGCAGATCATCGAGGGCCCGCAAGGCCTGGTTCAGATCAGCTGTAGGACCGTTGTCCGCGTCCAGCAGCCGATGCAGCGGGTCGAAACGTCGTTGCAAGGCTCTTCGCGCGGTGTCCGGTGGATTTTCGGCCAGGGCATCAGCCCCTTTTCCAGCCATCACGACGAGTTTTCCAATGGAACCGCTTTTCCCGGATGTTGGCGCTGCGTCGTCGAGTCGCTCGGAAACGCTCTGGATCCGCGTGTGCTCGCGCACCTGAACCAGCAGTTGCAGGATGGGTGAATGCGCCGAAGCCAGCCCTGCAAGTTGCTCGGCCCCCTCCGCGATTCCGGTCACCGGTTGCAACATCACCCGACCAAGCGCTTCGCTCCAGTGGTTGGCGTAGTCGCGAAAGTACAGCTGTTCCAGCTCGGCCATCAGGCGACGCATGTCCATGTTGCTCAGGCCTTCGCCATCACCCAGCACCCAGTTGTCTCGCAACAGCTCGCTGACCAGGATCGTGCCTTGAACCGAAAAATACCGCTCGAAACCCTGGCGGGTGTAGAGGCCGGGAATCACATGATCGGTGCCGGTGAACGACGCCCCCTGGGCACCCAGATGATGGCTTAACCGGTAATGCGGCAGATGGCTGGCCCGTTCGTACAGCATCCTGTAAACGACGACAGCCATGGACTCGCTGCGCAGGGCCTCCCTGGCTTGCGCCACCAGCGTCTCGTCCAAGGGGAAGACGAAGGGCTGCTCCAATAGGCGCGCAAAATGGCTGTTCAGGCCCTCCTGAAGTGCGGTGTTGCCTGCATGGCGAAGGGACCCATCCTTGCCCAGCCGGTCCTTGAGCCATTCGGTATCGCGATGCTCGCGCCTGTTGAGCATCAGGTAGGCGCGCAGGCTGCTGAGCAATTGCTCACGGTCGTTCCAGTTGTCGCGGATGTGCTCTTCCAATCGCAGCGCAATCCTCGGCAACAGTTGCGTCTGCAAATCCCGCACATACGCGTCGGTCACGACGGCATGACTGGCCCTTCCCTGATACAAACCCACACGTTCATACCAGGGCACCGCCGTTAACGGTGGAAAAACCTGGGTGGCCTCGAAGCGGACATCGAGTGACTGCAGCATCGTGATCCAATCGTCGCCTTTGACAGGAGCCGATTGCTGCTGATTCCAGCGCTGCGCCAGTGTGCGCAAGTGTTCCAGGCGTTCATGATTGGTTGAGAAACCGTTCGCCCACAGCAGTCCGAACAGGCCAAGGATCGCCAATCCCGCAAGGTACACCGTGCGCTGCCCCCAATTGATGAGGCGACGCTCACGCTGGTCGAGGTCGGCCAGGTCAGCCTCCGGAAATATGACCCGGCTGACCAGGTGATGAATGAACCGAGGGGCCTCGCCAAAGGGACTGTTGGTATGAGCCCCGGCACTGCCTTGTCCGACGCTTGGCTTCATGGCCAGGCCTGGTTGCGGTGCGCAGGTTAAATAGAAGCCACGCAGGGTACGATCGCTCCCGGCGAATGCTTGCTCGACCAATAGGCACAGGTTGGCGCCGAGCTGTTCCAGCTGATGTGGGAAATCAAGAATGTGGCTACGGCGGCGGGTATCGCGCTCCTGGTGCATGCGCAGGATGACTTGGCTGTTGAGCCTCTGCAGCAGGGCTTCGAAGTGGGCGCGCCATTCACTCACAGCGCTGGCGCGCGGGTCTCGACTGAAACTGGCGCCAAGCACCTGGTCGCGTTCCTCGCGAGTCAACGAATCGAAAAACTCATTGAATCCAGGCACGCAGTCCGCTTTGCTCAACACCAGGTAAATCGGCACATCGATGTGCAGCCGTTGTTTCAATTCCTGCAGACGGCCCTGGGCCTGGCGAGCCAGAGCGGCTATTTCCCCCTCGCTGCCCAGCAGCAGGAGCTCGGTTGGAACAGTCAACAGTACACCGCTCAGTGGACGACCACGGCGACGCTTTCTCAGTAATTCAAGGAGTACGCCCCATGCATGGCTGTCGATATCGCCGTCTCTCTGGGTCAGGAAGCGCCCGGCGGTGTCGACCAACACCGCGTGTTCGGTGAAGTACCACTCGCAATACCGGGTGCCCGAGTGATCGTCGAGCGGCGTACGCTCGCACTTGTGCAGAAACTCCAGGCCCGAGCCTTCCAGGAGGTGGGTCTTGCCGCTGGCGGGTGGCCCTATCAACAAGTACCACGGCAGGTCGTTGCGCCGGCGTTTTCCTTGGCCAGGGCAAGAGCTTGCGGTCTTTAGCGTTCTCATTGCCGCCTTGAAGCGCGTACGGACTTCGCGTTGTTCTTGATCGAGCCGCGTCCGGTGCGGGCCACCGGGTTGATCGGTGTCGTTTTCCTGGACAGTCGCAGGCGAACCGGCACGCCCATTGGCGAACACCATGCCCAGGCCCCACCCCAGCAGGAGCGCGCTGACGCTCAGCAGCCTGGCGGTGGGACTTGCCCAGAACTTGTAGTCGTTGACGGCCAGCAAGGGCCCGACCCACCACACCAGCAGTGATGCACAGAGCACCAGCAGCAGCGACCAGGCCCAGCGCTGACGAACCCAGGCATCGACTTTTCGCAAAAGCAGTTTCATGACACTTCCCTGTTCAAGGCAGTTGCTGGGCGATGACCTGCTCCAGCGGTTGGTAAGGTTGCAGTACGCTTCGGCGCTGCTCGTCCAGCACCCAGGCGAAGCTCGCGTACATCACGCCCAGGCAGAACACCGTAAAGCCCGCCACCGCCCAGGCCGGAACGATGCGCACTGGACGACGACGCGTGGCGCCTACGCCCTCCCAGTGAGGCGACAATTGCCGAGGGACGTCGCCGCGCACCTGGCGAATGAGCCGGTACAAGGCGTCGCGCAAGCCTTCCAACTCAAGCACTCCACGGGCTTGAACCCGATATTTGCCCTCAAAACCGAGGGACAGGCACAAGTACATCAGCTCGAGCATGGGCAGGTGCTTGACGGGGTTCTTCGACAAGCGATCGATCAATTGGAAGACTTTTTCACCTCCGAACGTTTCGTTATGAAAGGTGCTGAGCAGGCTCAGCTTTGACCAGTCGCTCCCCTGTCCCCACGGCGTGGTGACCACCGCCTCGTCAATCACCGTGCAAAGTACGTAGCGGGCGGCGATCAGCTGCGTGCTCTCGACGTTCGCCTGCAAGGCACGGGCCTCGAACCGCTCCAGCTCCAGGCACAGTTCCCGCTTGAGCGCCAACAAGTCCCCGCGCTCCTGGCCGTACTTGAGCCGCACCACTTGCGACAACAGCTCGCAAGCCGCTGCCACCAGCGGGTTGAGGCTTGCATTGAAGGCCTGGGACGGCGGCAGCTGCGCCGCATAGATCATTCGCTCCTGCAATTGCTCCATGCGCGGCGGCGCGACAGCGTCGGTCAAGGGGCCCGCGGCAGGGCATTGGCCATGATGGTCGAGCAAGACTGTCGCTTCGTCTTGTGGAGGGTCCTTATCCATGTCGTTCAGTTCCTGATGGCCCAAAAATTCAGTTCAAGCTCGGAAAAATCACCGGAGACATGGAATGCAAAACCGGCAGAGCGTTTCAGTTGCGCCAGGTCTTCGGTGCTGGGTTCGAGGATGAAATAGGTTTTGTTGACGTGGAACGCAATCTGCCGTGGCGCTACAGGCAGGGGGCGGAGCTTGATGCCTGGCAGATGCAGGTTGACCAGCTGGCGGATGCGCTCCACCGAACCGACCTTGAGGTGCGAAGGCAATCGCTGACGCAACTCGTCGCTGTCGCAGTTGGCGCTTGCCGCCAGTACGAACGAGGCCGAGTCCAGCAGCGAAAGATCCTGCACCGGCGACACCGTGATTCCGTATTGACGCGCCTGCATCTGCAATTCGATTGCATGCTGTTCGAGCACCATCGACAACGCCTGGCGGATCGCCTGCATCAGGCTTCGAAAGCACCCACCCTGGTTGCTGTGTTGATAGCGGTTATTGAGCGCAGGGCGTTTGCTGTCGCTGGAAAATGTCGCCAGGTCGCCCAGCAGCGCCAGCAACGTCCGATACAGTGCTTCCGGGTGCACTTGCTCCAGATCCAGGTAATGGCGTAGCAACAGTTCGCTGCGGTTGATCAGTTGCAGCATCATGAAATCACCCACTTGGGCGCCGCCCGCTTTGCCATTGGCGCCTATTCGCTCGGCGAGGCTGTCGCCCCGATGGGCGAGCATGCCGAGGACCTCCTTCAGGCAAGACAGCAGGTAGGGGGATGAAGCGGCCTGGAGGAAGGTCGGCACGAAGCCCGGATCGAGCCTGATGACACCGTCGGCCGTGGTATCGAGTACCTCACACAGCTTGAGCTTCACGAACGCGTCATCACTCTGTTGGTCTCCCAACAACAAACGCAGGTCCGGACGGCCACAGCTGACTTGGCTCGTACCGACTTCTCCAGCATTGGAGTCGGCCACTTGTGCGTCGTAGAGGGTATAGCGCGCCAGCACGTCGTACTGCTCCGGGCGACGGGACTCGACGTGATTGCCCGTCACCAAGGGCAAGGCAAGGTAGATCGGCGTATTGCGCGTGTTGGAGGGTATTTCCAGGGCCAGTGGCTCGGCGTTACCGCCCAGTTCGAACAGGCTGCCATCGGGCAGGATCCCACTGGCGTGGCTGACCACCAATTGACCCATGTTAAGAAACTGCAGATCAATTTCCAGGCCCAGGAATCCCCACGCATAACGGCTCAACAGGCGGGTACGGACCTTCAACTGGTGATCGAAATAACGGTCGTTGTGTTGCAAGTGTTGCGGGCGCAGGAGCATACCTTCCTGCCAGATGACTTTATCGTGATTCATCGGTCATCCACCTTGCCCCTGGCAATCCCGTCCTGTGTGAGGGTCAGGCTCGCTTCGGTCAACTGCGCCGGAGCAACCGCCAAGGTGTAGCGCCATCGCGTGTGCGGCAGGTCCCGGTACGCCGCGAGCATGCCCAGGTAACGGCCATCGCCGGTAAGCCCCAGCCTGAGCTCGACGCTGTCACCCGGACGCAATTCCAATTCTTCACTGGCCACCAGATCCGTCGACAGGGTGTCCTTCGCGCGCTCATAGAGGCTGAAGAAGTCTGCGTTCTCGAATGCAACCGGGTGCCTGAGTTCAAACAGGCGCACCACCACAGGCGACGGCCGCCCATGGAGATCGGGATTGAGCTGGTCACTCGCGGCCAGCGTGAGATGGAGTTTGGTCATCGTCGAGAATGGCGACCAGGCGGCGCAACCGCTCAACCCAAGCGTCATGAGGAAAGCTACAAGGGGCTTGAAAAAAAGCACTGTGAAACGAGGCATGGTCGTCATCCGTGGCGATCGATAGATGGAGGGAGAATCAGGCGAGCCTGTTCTTCATAAGCCTGGGCCGTTTGCTTGAACCATCGCGCAGCTGTGAGCGCCAGGGATTCGCGGGCTGCCGGGTCCAGGTCATCGAGTTCCACGCCCAACGCGCCGCCGAAGCGCGCCCAGAAGCCTTCATCGGGGTGTTGGGTGGCGGGGGATCGCTTGAACGCGGTACCGGCCTCGGCCAGCTCCGGCAACAACAGGTTTTCCCCAGCGAGAAGGGCATGGTCCAGGCTTGCGAAGCCTGTGCGTGTTCGGGCGGCAGGCTCTATCAGCCGATCAATGTCCAGGCAGGCGCGTTCCTGTTGATCCAGGGCTTTGAGTGGGTCCAGATCCAGAAAGGCATCGTCGGGGATAAGGCGTTCACCCGACATCGGGTGGTCTGCTTCGGCAATGCTGCGCGCAGGTCCGCCGACCAGATGCGCCAGGACCTCGATCCCGCCCATGAGGTAGGCGCTCGCATCCCTGATCCGCGTCGGCTGGCCTTTGGGCAGGGCCAGGCCGCTGTCGCGATCGATCGTACCGTTGGCACTGATATCGGTCAGGTAAAACGCGCCCTCGCGAAAGCTCACCACTGCATGGCGCTTGGACACCAGGCGCTGGCGATCGGGAATGATCCAGTCGCAGTCCTCGCCTCGCCCGATGGCACCGCCCGCCGGGCCGAACACTTTCCGGCATTGCCGCACGGCGCCCGACTGCCCGGGGTCCGGCATCTCGAAAACAAGTTCCATCTATCAACGCTCCTGGGGGTCATTTGCCACGGGTGATCGCCTGCGGATCTCCCAGCGGGCGATAACCGCTGTCGTTGAATTTGTAATTGCCATTGCAACCGACCAGGCTGCATGACACGACGCAGGACAACAGGACTGCGGGCCAGGAAAAAACAGGCATGGAAATGGCTCCAGAGGCGAATGGGCGACGCGGCAAGAAATACGTCGAGACAGGGGTGGGGTCAGTCATCGAAATCACTGCGCTGGATGTTCAGGCGTTCAAGTCGGTAGAGCAGTGTGCGCAGCGGCAGGCCCAGTTCGCGGGCGGTGCGGGCCTTATTGCCGCCAGATTCGCGCAAGCCATCGATCAAAAGATTTCGTTCGATCTGCTTCATGCGTTCTCGCAGGCTTACGCGGCCGCGTTCGACTGGGCTCTCGATGCGCAATCCGAAGTGCTCGACGAGCAACTCGCTGCCTTCGCACAACAACACGGCCCTTTCCACGACACTTTTGAGCTCGCGTACGTTTCCCGGGAAACCGTAGGCAGCCAGATGATCAAGCGCCGCATCCGACCAGCTCAGCGGATCGCGCCGCAAAAGCGCACAGGCCTTGTCGGCGAAATGCCGCGCCAGCTCGATGACGTCCCCGTCGCGCTGTCGCAGTGAAGGCAACTGGATCGGAAACTGCGCCAGCCGGTAATACAAGTCCTCGCGAAACTTGCCCTCCTTCATCAGTTGCTTCAGGTCGCGATGGGTCGCGGCAATGATCCGCACGTCGACGTTGTGGGTTTCATTGGCGCCCAATGGGCGAATTTCACCTTCCTGCAACACCCGCAGCAGCTTTGCCTGGAGGGACAGTGGCATGTCGCCGATTTCATCGAGCAACAACGTGCCCCCGTTGGCGGCGTCGAACAGCCCGGCACGGTCACGATCGGCTCCGGTAAAAGCGCCCTTGCGATAACCGAAAAGCTCACTTTCCAACAGGTTCTCCGGCACCGCTGCGCAGTTCTGCACGACAAGCGCCTTGGTCCGGCGCTGGCTGGCGTCATGGATGGCGCGGGCCACCACCTCCTTGCCGGTGCCGGTCTCACCCCGCAACAAAATGGTGAATGGGCTGTGCACGACCTTGCTGATCATCGAGCAGGTCTTGCGCATCGCGGCACTCTTGCCGATCAGGCCGTAGTCGTTGGCGCTTGGCAGGCTCGGGTTGATGGATGGGGGCGCGTCGACAGGCCGGTGCAGGCGCTGCAACAGGCGCAGTTGGCCGAGCGCAAACGTTCCGAGATGGCCCAGGGATTGCGCAAACCCCTGGAGGTCGAGGCGCTGGTCGCTGGCACACAGCAATAAACCTTCGGCGGTCCCTTGGGGGCTGACGAGGGGTAGGCCGAGCATGGATTGCCACGCTGTCGCCCGGTCCGGCAGAAATCCGGTTGCATGGAGGCTGTCGCTCAACGTATCGAGGCATACGACGCGGTTCTGGCGCAGCACAAATTGCAGAAGTGGCTCATCGTTGTAGCGGGAAGGAAGGTCCGCGCGATCACGGAACTGCACATGACCTTCCAGGCATTCGGTGTTCAGCTCCAGATGAGTACGGGTGGCATCGAGCAAATACAACTGGACGAGTTCACACCCGCTGAGTCGAGCAGCACCCTGGATGAAACTTCCCACCAGCGCAGGCCCGTCTTCCAGGCGCGAAAGGCTGGAGAACTGCATTAGAAGTGCCTGGGCATAGGCAAGCGGTTGCGGAACACCCTCGAACATTGCACTCATCTCGGGTGAACGCCCACGCCACGCTGGCCTCGCCGCTGGGCATCACGTGCACATGCCGCCGGTTCGTCGAGTTGCTGAAGATCTGCCTCGTTCATGTCATCCATTCCTAGTGAGTTTTACTGCCGAGGATCACCACGCCGTCCGCGCGTTCGTGCCCCAGCCAACTGGTCCATCCCAGGCGACAACGGTTCTGCTCGCCAATGCGCAGGGCGCGTATTTCCTGCTGGCGCAGTACCAGGCGAATGTCATATTCGATAGGGTCGCGCAGGGTGAATCGCACCAATGAGCACAGCGGTCGATACCCGGTGCCGATGGGCAGGAATTCGTGGAAGCGTTGCCAATCCAGCTCGCGGATATGAATACGGAATTTGCCGCTGCGGTCGCGCACCCGCTGACCCAGCACCAAGTCTTCGCTCAACAGGCTATTGGCGCTTCCCAGTCGATTGCGCTGCTCGTCGAGGATCTCTACACGGCGCTCGACGCATTGCTCCAGGATCAATTCGGCGTGCTTGAAGTAATAACGCAGCACGGCTTCGATCAGCGCCGCCGAGTGAGCACGCAGGCTCAACAGGCCCAGATACGGCAACAGGCGCTTCCAGTTCAGCTGGCTGGCCTTGCGAATTTCTTCGCCACCCAGCCCGATCAGCGCAAACAGTTGCTCGGAAAACGGGTCGCGGGCACCGCCCTGGAAGCTTGCGCAGTACCGGTACTTGCGCCAGATCGGCAGCATCAGTCGTTGAAGACGATGGTGGAACAGGTCGAGGAAATGACGAGTCAAATTGTCGTTCTCTTCCCCCACGGCTTGCTCGCTATAGAACGCCGGAAGTGGCGAACCTGCCCCCACCAGGCAGATAAGATTCAAGCGCAGGCGTGCACGCAGGTTTCCATGCTCTTGGAAGAACTCCACGCGATCGATATCGCTGGCCGGAAAACCCAGGCTTGGATTGGCCTGGAACTCCAGTTGATCGTAAAGCGCCTCATCATCCAGGCCGGGGTGGGCCTCACGCAGCCGATCCAAGACCTGTAGCACAGCCTGGAACAGCGAATATTCGCGTATACCCCGTGTCAGCAAGCTCATAGAAGCGGCTGTTGGCCCATGCGGGGTAACCATTGGTACACCTCTCCCTGTGTGCTGTTCACCCGTAGCTCGTGATACGAATTGAGGCTGGCATAAAGCGCGAAGAACTCGTTGAGGACCGAAGCGAAGACAAATAGATCGCCTTCGCCGATGTAACCTTGTGGGTCGACGGTCAATTCGGTACGCAAGCCTCGAACCGGCAGCCCCCGATGCAGCCGATCGACCGGCTGGTGCCGGATTGACTTGAGGCTGTCGAGCAAGCGCTGGCTGACCTTCTCGGTTCGCTCGTCGTGGTAACGCGGAAAATCGTAGCTTTCGAGGATCACCTTGAGTGCATTGACGTCCGCCAGCGACAGGTAGTTGAGTGACATGTTGCTGATCAACTTCCACAGGAAATCGCCATTGAGTGGCGGCGCGAAGCTTGGCGTAACGGGGCCGATATTGCGGAAGCCCAGCGATTCCGGGGTTTTTTCACCGGGTTGATCGATGTCCCCGGGCTTGAGTTGGCGTGGCAGGTCCTGGTTGGTGCACGTCAGTTCGATCGACAGCGTTTCATAGGGCCGGGCGTGTTGCAGACCAAAGGCCAGGCGGGTATCGAGGCCGCTATTGAACAACGAAGGACGTTGCCGGACGCTGTAGTACGGACGGCTGTCAGGGACGTCGAAACTGCAATCGTGCTCAAACGACTCGAACGGTACGTAGGCCTGATACCCCAGGCCGCCGGGGCGCCAGCCAATGACGCTCTCGACCGAATAGACCGAGCAGTGCTCCAGGTCGTAATTGGCCGGCAGCAACGGATACTCGTCCTGTTTGCCATCCAGGCGAATCGGCTGGGCGTCATGCTTGAACAGGTTGACGATGGGGGTGCAGTAAAGCTTTACGTTATCCAGCGTGGGCCGCATCCGCTCGACGCCGCTTTTGCGGATATCGAAACGCAGGTCCAGACCACGCACTTGTTTCAGGCGCTCCAACGGCAAGGTATTGATCACGTCCAGGCCGTTGACGTCGACGAACAGAAACTTGTCCTGGAAAGCGAAATATTCCTGCAGGTAGCGATAGCCGCGGAAGGTATTCAGCGGGTAGGGGATCAGCGCTTCCTCTTCGGCAAATCCCACCGGCTGGACACGCTCAGCCGGAATCCTGAACGACATCGGATTGCCATCTGCCGCGCTGAAGGATGCTCCGTCACCGTCCAACGGGATCAACTCGATGCCTTCAAGATGACGTAGCAGGCTGAGGTAGAGCATCTGGCTGAGATAGCGCTCGCCCGTGAAATGCAGGCGCAAGCGGCTTAGCTGCACTTCCCCCAAATGGCCGTCGCAAGGCATTTCCAAGCGCAGGTTCAGCCATGACCCGACGCCCTTCACCGAATAACTCAATCCGGTAAGGTCCAGCGCCAGGACATCGGTTGGGTAGCACGTCCGGAAATGGCATCGCACACCCTGGATCGGCTTGCTTTCAACTGGCGTGTCGCGCTCTACCCGCAGGACAGGCCCGGACCGCGGCAACGGATCGAATTGCAAGATGCTGAAGGCTGGCAAGGGCCTCATGTAGTTCGGCCACAACAGTTGCATCAGTGAATGGCTCAACTCCGGCAACTGGTCATCGAGCTTCTCGCGAAGCCGCCCGGTCAAGAAGGCAAAGCCCTCCAGCAGCCGCTCCACATCCGGATCCTGTCCAGCCTGTCCCAGAAAAGGAGCCAACGCCGGATTTCGATCGGCAAAACGCCGACCCAGTTGACGGAGCGCCGTCAGCTCGGCCTGGTAATAATGGTTGAACGCCATGTGTCGCTATCCTTGTCTGACCTTGACCCGACCGCTGCCATCCAGGCATGCGAAGAAACTGACCTGCCGCTTGAGCCCCTTGACGTCCAGCAAGCCGTCGATGCTGAAGGACAATCTGAGCGGGTCGGCAGGATCCTGTATGCAAGTGACGCAAACATTGTCGAGGCGAGGTTCGTACGCCTCGATGAAGGCTTCAATCGCATTGCGAACCTGGTTTTTTGCGTCATGCAGGCTCAAACACATGTCATTGAGGTCCGGCAGTCCGTAGTCGGCTAGCGTCCGCACGCTGCCCGCGCGGACGCTGAGCATCCTGGCCAGATGGGCGGCCACGGATGCCAAGATGCAAGCCTCGACACCCAGACCGCTGCGCATCCGGGTTTCGCCGGCCAGACGCTCGAAAAGACTGCCGTAGGCCATGTCCGCGCTTACGCCTTGTCCAGCTTGCCAACCAGCGACAGGGTGAAATCAGCGCCCATGTATTTGAAGTGCGGGCGCACGTTCAGGCTGACGCGATACCAGCCCGGTTCGCCTTCCACATCGCTGACAACGATCTTCGCCGCGCGCAATGGACGACGGCCACGGACCTCCGCGCTCGGATTTTCCTGGTCAGCCACATACTGGCGAATCCAATTGTTGAGCTCACGCTCCAGATCCATGCGTTCTTTCCACGATCCCAACTGCTCTCGCTGCAGGACCTTCAGGTAATGGGCAAGACGATTGATGACCATCATGTAGGGCAGCTGGGTGCCCAATTTGTAATTCAGCTCGGCCTGCTTGTCCTCGGCGCTGGTGCCGAAGAGCTTGGGCTTCTGGACGGAATTGGCAGAGAAGAACGCGGCGTTATCGCTGCCCTTGCGCATGGTGAGGGAAATGAAGCCCTCTTCGGCCAATTCGTATTCGCGCCGGTCGGAAACCAGGACTTCGGTCGGTATCTTGGTTTCGATCTCACCCATGCTTGCGAAATGATGCAAAGGCAGATCCTCAACCACACCGCCGCTCTGTGGGCCAACGATGTTGGGGCACCAGCGAAATCTGGCGAAGCTGTCGGTCAGGCGTGAGCCGAACGCGTATGCGGTGTTACCCCACAAGTAGTGCTCGTGGCTGTTGGCAACAGTCTCCTTGTACACAAACGACCTGACCGGGTTCTCCTCCGGGTCATAGGGGGGGCGCAACAGGAAGCGCGGTACCGTCAGGCCGATGTAGCGTGCATCTTCCGACTGGCGAAAACTTTGCCATTTGGCAAACTGCGGGCCTTCGAAGTGATCTTTCAGGTCCTTGAGGTCCGGCAGGCCAGTGAAGCTGTCCAGGCCGAAGAATCTGGGACCGGCAGCGGCGATGAATGGCGCGTGGGACATGCAGGCGACACTGGATACGTATTGCATGAGCTTCACGTCCGGCGGGCTTGGCGACATGAAATAGTTGGCGATGATTGCCCCTACGGGCTGCCCGCCGAACTGGCCGTACTCGGCGGTGTAGATATGTTTGTACAGGCCGGATTGCATGACCTCCGGCGAATCTTCGAAGTCGTCCAACAGATCGCTCTTGGAGACGTTGAGCATTTCAATCTTGATGTTCTCGCGGAAATTGGTGCGCTCCACCAGCAGCTGGAGTCCGCGCCAGGAGGACTCCAGGGCTTGGAAATCCGGGTTGTGCAGAATCTCATCCATCTGACGACCCAGCTTGGCGTCGATCTCGGCGATCATGCGATCAACCATGGCTTTCTTGACCGGCTCGCCGCTGTTGTGCGGTTTGAGCAGCTCCTCGATGAACGCAGAGACACCGCGCTTGGCGATCTCGTAGGCCTCGTCGTCCGCAGACAAGTGGGTTTCAGCGATGATGCTGTCGAGAAGGCTGTACTCGCCCGCTTCAATATTTTTTTGTTGCGCTACGCTTCTGCTCACGGGGTTAGTCTCCTTGGCCAATGGGATCGACTTCCAGGCCCAACTCGCCCAGTACGCGAGTACGAGACTCGTCGACGGCGAGCACGCCTTCAATCGCTTTTCGGAATGCCGGTGCGTTACCCAGGGGACCTTTGAGGGCCACCAGCGCGTCGCGCAACTCCATGAGTTTCTTGAGCTCAGGCACTTGCTCGACCAGGCTGGCCGGATTGAAGTCTTTCATCGAATTAACGCTCAGTTGCACGACTAGCGCTTCTGCCTCGCTTTCTTCCCGCAGGCGATTCGGTACGCTCAGTGTCAGTTTCAACTCTTGCTTGGCCAGTACGTCATCGAACGTCATCTTGTCGATGCTGATCGGCTTGCGATCCTCAACCTTGCGCTCGTCCTTACGGTGGGTGTAATCACCGATCGCTACCAGTTTCAGCGGTAGCTCGATCTGTTCCTGAGCCCCACCGGTCGCAGGCTTGAACGTAATGTTGATACGCTCCTTGGGAGCTATAGAGCCGTCTTTGGCCATGGTTTTTTCCTTGAGATTTCTTGACCCGCAGGCCTATTCAATGACCCGCTCCAGGTCGAGGTGACACAATCTGCGATAGGTCTCTTCCCTGCACTCACGTACGGCATGGTTCTGAGGTAGAAGCTCACAGCAGTTATGCAGTTGGTGCAGTACCTGAAGCCCGAGATCGGGCTCCCAACTATTCAAGTCCGCGCGTTGCAGACCCTGATCAAGTGCTTCGAGCTGGATCTTGGCGAGCTCGTATTTCTTGGCCGATATACACAGGCGGGCCATCGCGAACTGCCAGAGAAAGCGCTCACGGGCGCCCAGGGCGCCTTGCATGCCCTGCCGGAGTGACTGGACGGCTGGCCTGAGCCCGTCCTCATGCAGAATCGACCGAGCTTCTTCAAGTGCGAGCTCCCACGGCGCATCACTGTTGACGGTATCGACGCTGATTGGGGCGCTGGAGCACTGCAGGTGAGGCATGACATGCGCAGCAATCCAGGCACGGGTAGCCGGGTCGGCAAACGGCGCGCCGTCATGCCAGCGCAGTTCCAATACACCCGGAAAACGCTGGATGAACTGCGCAAAATGGACTTCCACTTCCCGCATGGCCTGGTCGGCGTTCAACCCTTGCAGACATTCCCAGGCGAGCCTTTGCCCATCGAACCAGAACGGCGCCTTGGCCAGGCTGGCTTCGACTTGCACGAGCAGGTCCGCGTATCGACCCTGCAGGAAGGAATCCTGATAGGTCTTGAGCCTGTCCATCGGCAACCCACGCAACTGGGTAACCTGTTCTGCATTCCGTTCAGGCATTACATCGATCCCCAGCCAGAGCAGGGCCCGATTCAGCCGCAGGGCACGAATGTCGGTAGCATTTTGCTTGAGCCACCAGGCACACAATGATCGAGCGCCTTCCTGCTGGACGCGTAGGGTCCTGTGTGCGTCTTTTTCGTTTTCAATGGCAGCCTCGGTGTTGAGCAGCTGGGCAGCCGTCTGTTTCACCTGGGCAACTGCCGCGTGGATGACGCCGAGTTGCGGCGGGTGCTCGCTGGCACGCTGGATCATGTGTTCGATTCGTCGACAAAGCGGCAACAGCAAGGGCGCCTCGTCGCCCATGTGAGCGCTGAAAACCCCATCGAGGCCCTCCACTTGAGCCCCCAGACGACGGAATAAAGGCAATTGATCCTTGACCGCGACGTGGTCGCCCAGCACCTGATCCAGGCGCGTGACCAGCCAGTTGACACTGGCAGCGCGTGTTCGAGACTTGGCTGGATGAATCTCGGCCCAATGGTCTTTGCATAGGTGATGCAAGAGGCAAAGACCGGCCAGCAACCCTTGGAAAGACTCGCGCTGATACAGCGCCCAGGTTAGCCAGACGGCTACGCGCACATCCTTCGACTGAAGGCGCAACAGCGATTCGCTCTGTTCGAGAACCTTCAACCAATCCACCTGATCATGTTCGTACATCGATCGGGACTTGATCAGCTCGCTTTCCAGGGACTCGAACTCATTGGAAAAGCGCACGTCCGCGCCCGCAAAACTGTCCTTGGAGACAGGAGACTTGGCGAGGGCCAGGTAATGGGCGGTGAGTTTCCCCGAGTACGACATTCTCGATTCTTTCGGATGAATTCAGTTATGGCCTGAGTGTTCAGGGTCATTTGATCAGCGCGTGGACAAGCGTTCGATAATGGCAATAGAGCGACCACTATCCAGCGAGCTTGCTCCGTCCAAGCGCCGTAGAGAATGCCAAGGATCAATCCATAAAAAAGTAGGAAATTTCGCTTTTTCTCGGAGTCAAGTGGACATTGAAGTTGCAAAACGGGGTTTTAACGTTTGCTCGATATGTCCGATATATTTTTTTGCCTCGGGTCAACCAAAAAACAACTTAAAGCATTACACGAATTAACAAGATCTCAGCTTCTGAGAAATTTCTTACATATAATTCCTTTTTTTAATTTTCAGCGATTTTTGTCCCTCAAGACTGCTTCAATGTCCTTAGGAGCCACCGCACAGCCAAGGACGAATCGATGCCTCACGCCCATGCCCATTCAACATTTGGAATCGCTGTCACCGGACTTGAACATGATTTTCAGGTCCTCGCGTTCAAAGGTCATGAAGCCATCAGCCAGCCCTACTCATTCGAAGTTGAACTCGTCAGCGAGCGTAAAAGCCCGGACTTGGAAAAGCTGCTTCACAGGCAGGCATTTCTTACATTCGACAAACTAGCCAGGCAAACATGCGGGGTGCATGGGCTTATCTACAGCGTCGTGCTGGGCGACCCTGTCAAGCGCCTGACTCATTACAAGATAAGACTGGTCCCACAACTGGCCTACTTGGCGCACCGCACTAATCAACGCATTTTCCAACACCTCAGCGTTCCGCAAATCATCACGTCAATTCTCAAGGATCATGGCATTCTTGCTGACGCCCACCACTTTCACCTGGGGGAAAGCTATGGGCCTCGCGACTATTGCGTTCAGTACCGAGAGTCGGACTTGCACTTCATCGAGCGCCTCTGCCAGGAAGAAGGCCTGCATTACCATTTCCGACACACTGAGTCGGGTCACCATCTGGTATTTGGCGATGACCAGACCGTATTTCCTCGGCTCGACCACCCGAGTGTCTACAAACAGTGCGACGGTATGGTCGCCGATGAGCCAGTCATTCGAAGGTTTGGCTTGAGGCTGGAAACCCGGACCACCCAAGTCAGGCGTCGAGAATACGATTTCGAAAAGGCCACCTTCCTCCTGGAAAAAACCTGGCGGGCAGACGACGAAAACGACCACCCGAATTTGGAGGACTACGATTATCCCGGCGATTTCAGCCATGGAAAACGTGAACGGCTGCTGAGGCGAAACCTGGAGCGCCATCGCGCCGATTACCGACAGGCTGAAGGCCAGGGTAATCAGTCAACGCTGAGGGCGGGGCACTTCCTGACGTTGAACGAACACCCTCGTCGGGAATGGAATGACCTCTGGCTGCTGACGGAGGTCCATCACGAGGGCAAGCAACCGCAGGTGTTGGAAGAGGGCGCCGGGAGCACCCCACACATCGCGCCAGGAGCACTGGATCAGGGTTACCACAATCGCTTTGCTGCTACCCCCTGGGACATGATCTTTCGTGCGCCACGGGTCCGTCAAAAGCCACGCATGGCGGGTAGTCAGACGGCGGTCGTCACTGGCCCCAAGGGCGAAGAGATCCACTGCGACCAATACGGCCGGGTCAAGGTCAGGTTTTTCTGGGATCGCGCGGGCCGTCCGGATGACGGCACCAGTTGCTGGTTGCGAGTCGCGTCCAATTGGGCCGGTAACGGCTACGGCATCGTGACGATTCCAAGGGTGGGCATGGAAGTGTTGGTGACCTTCCTGGAAGGCGACCCCGACAAACCGTTGATCAGTGGATGCCTGACCAACAGCGCCAACCCTTTGCCCTACCCCCTGCCCGAACTCAAGACTCGCACGGTGCTTCGCTCCAGCAGCTCGCCAGCAGGCGCGGGATTCAATGAGTTGCACCTGGAGGACCGGGCAGGACAGGAACTGATCTACTTGCGGGCCCAGCGTGACATGGAGCAGAAGATAGAACACGACAGCCGGTTGGAGGTGGGCAACGAGCGGCGGGAAATCGTCATGGGCAACAGCATCACGGTACTGCATGCCGAGGAACACCGGACCACGGCCGCTGACCGCAGGATCCAGGTGGAAGGGGATGACCACCTGCATGTCGCCAACCGCCATACCCGCGTCGACCAGGCATTGGTCGTCGAGGCCGGGCAGCAGGTGCATGTAAAGGCCGGCGCTCACCTGGTTCTGCAGGCAGGCACGACGTTGAGCTTGAACGCCGGGGGCCAACACATCGTTATCGGTCCTGGCGGTATCTACAGCAGCAGTGAAATCCGGATTGGCGGAGCGCCGCTGGTCGCTGCCGCAACATTCACGTCCGGCACAACGCCGCCACCGGCGGCGCCGATGGATTCGCCTCCATCGCTCGCCCCCACTCAGCGTGCCCTGATGAGTGTCAGTAAAGCCATGGGAGCGGACTTCTGCCCGATCTGCGAGGCCTGCCGCGAAGGAATTTGCGTTGCGGAGGCTGTCGCCGCATGACCCAGACCTGTCCCCATCGGTGGTTGACCGAGCACCAGCGCCTTGGCCACGGCTTGTGTCTCGTTCTGGACTCGGAAAATGAGCACCAGGTACGCCAGGCGTTTCTAAACAGCGGACGACCCGAGCAGTACCGAAGCGTCTACGGCCAGTCCGTGGTCGCAGACCTCAACGATATCGGCCCATTTGTCTTCGACCTCGATCAACCCGACGACCCGAACCTAGGCGAATTGCTGAAGCGGCCGGAAAGTCATTGGGGATGGCTCGCCAGCGTGCCCAAGGGAAGCCTCTCCAGCCTGGTCGAACATTGGCATGAACGAATGATTGTCGGGGTACGACCTCATCGGGCGTTGTATCGCTTCTACGACAATCGGGTATTGAGCCGCGCACTTGAACACTTGCCCGTTGAGGCCTACCCCGCCTATCTCGGACCGGCCATCAGCGTGTGTTACTGGCAGGGCTCGCGCTGGACGAACACGGATAACCCGGCCCCGGGTAAGTACCCGGTGCCAGGCTCACCCCATTGGCTAGGGGTACCTGTTCCCCGATCGCAAGCGAGGCAGACCCGCCGACTCAACGCCTGGCGCTTTCTCTTGGCCGAGCATCTCCAGGCCTACGCCGAACTCGCCGAACGACAGGCCCCCGATACATGGTTGCAGGCCGTCATCGACCAGGCAGAGGCATGGCGCTGGCAGTCGCCCTGGCAGTTGGCGTTCTTGCTGACTCAACGCCTGCGAGCACCCGATTCGATGCCGCAGTACTGGAACGCTCGCCCTGGCGAGAATCCCGACGAGCATTTTGATCGGGTGCGATCGATGGTGGACATTTGGCAAGAGGGCGCACCGTCATGAAGACCATCCTCCGGATGACGAGCCTGGGTTTGAACCTGGCGATTACGGCGGGCTGCATCTACAAGCCACCGGACACCTTCACGTTCACTGCCGACCTACCGCCGGACTTTGCCTATCAGGCCATCGCCGTATACGTCCCTGCCAAGGGACAAACCTGCACCGTACCCGGCGGGAGGAACACTGAGGTTGGATACAACCTGCACTGGCGCAAGCACTACCAGGCGGACTCGAAAATAGCCTTGTATCGAACGGTAAGCGGCTGCCGCTTGGTGATCCACAGGATCAAACTCGAAATCAACTCGGCCTATGGCGACGACTGGGGTGATATCAGCGGAGATGCCGCAATCGTTGCGATACGTGACGAGCTGGAGCCGCAATACAAAGGCATTTTCAGCGAAGCGGGCGAGAGTGTCTTTTATGGGCAATGCCAGTGGCTGTTCCGCACGGCAGGACCCAAGCGCCGCATCGTGAAAATCCTCGACTGCAAGGAAACCAATGCGCAAGGCGAGCTGCAAATTGGCCGCCCATTCTCTGCGTATACCCTGGATCAACTGCCGGGCAAGACGCTCAGGATGACGATCACGTTGGCGGAAGAAGAACGACCTTACATGCGCGACACCTGGGTAAAGGTTCCTAACGGCTGGAAACGCTGCCTGGGGAAGAGTTTTGAGGATCCATACGCATTTTGCTTGGGAAACCACAGGGATTTCAGTGGCTTCCAGATGCCGGATGGACAGAAGTGCACCCTCTATCCAGGGTGCAAGGAATAAGGAAGTCAACGATGACATCAATGCAATTAGAGCTGGAGTCCCGGCTGAGCCGGCGCATTCTTGGCTGTCCCGTGAGGGGAAAGTGGACCGGTTTTCAACTCGTCGATGAGTGGGGCTCTGGCGAGCCCTATGCCGGGTTGGCCTACGTCGCAATCGATTCGGAAGGGCAAAGACATACTGGCAGCCTGGATTCCAACGGCGCAGGTAGGGTCAATGACCACCACGCGGGGCCGGTTGCGCTAATGTTCGAGCAAAAATACCAGGGCCCGGAAGCACTCTACCTGGCGCTTCAAGGTAGGGATCACTACCCCTTGGAAATCACCGAACTCCAGGTTCGTGCCGAGCAAACCCGCTACATGAACGACAACGCCACCCGTACCCGTGAAAACCCGGCACAGGTCGGTGCGGACGATTTCTTTCAAGTAGAAGTACGCCACCTGGTCAAACACGCCGCCCACTTGCCTCCCGAGGTGCACCGTCATTATCCACCGCGTGGCGGCCCCGCACGGCTGCTGGGCGAGCATGGCAAGCTCGGTGTGGCCTTGATGCCGGAAAAGCACACGGTGTTGGAGGTGCGCCCGTTGCGAGCCCTGCGGCCCATGCTGTCGACGACGCCTGGATTCTGTGCGCTCAACCTGTATCAGCTGGCCCTCATGTCGACCTTGAGCTATTGCCCTTTCGGCCAGAAACCCGACCGCCCTCCGATAAGCACGCCAGTCAGCTTCGACCAGCAACCCAGCATCGGCAACTGGTTCGCGGATGCGTTGGCCAAATCCGAGGAGCTCTGGAAGCTCGACGCCAAGCAGCCAGGCCCCCGCTACTTCCCGTTGTACGAAGAGGTGCCCTACTCCAAACGCTTGGAAATCGTGCCGTTCGACACCACGCTCTATGCGGCCAACAACCCGAAATTGGGTGAAGAACAGGAACATCCTGCCAACGTCCACTTTCTGGATGACCGTACGCTCGGCACGGAATCGACTGATACCCAGGCGTTCATTACCCACCATGATGAAGTGATCCTGATTGCCGTACGCGGCACATCGGAAATGCTCGCCGACGGCCTGCGCGATGCCGATGCCCTCCAGGTGCCGTTTGAGGAAGGTGAAGGCCTGGTGCATCGCGGATTCTACGGGGCCGCCAAAAAAGCGGCGGCCTTCGTGACGACCTATCTGGACCGGTTTCACGCCGGGCAGCAGCTGTTGATCTGTGGCCATAGCCTGGGCGGCGCCGTCGCCCTGCTGCTTTCTGAAATGTTGCGTCGCCGGGCAGGCTTCAACTACAACATCCAGCTCTACACCTATGGCGCACCCCGTGCGGCTGATGCCACCTTCACAAAAAACGCCGAGTCCCTCGTGCACCACCGCATGGTCAACCACAACGACCCGATCCCCAGCGTTCCCGGCAGCTGGATGAACACCCGGGCTGGCGTTTATGGCACAGGGGCAGCACTGACCTTCATCAATGTACCGGTGGGGCTTTCAGTGTTCGTGGCGGGCATCACCCACTGGACAGGCGAGCGCTACGCGCACCATGGCACCTTGCGACATTTCCTGCCGGTGGAATTCGGCCGTCAGGAAAAGTCCTCGATCCTGTGGGCCCCCAGTTGCGACACCATCACCCAGCACGCCGCTTGCGAGGTGGCCCTACAGCATAAACACGGCTTGCCGGACCGCCCGTCGTTGCTGGCTCAACTGGTCAACACCGGCAATCATTTCATGCTCCCCGGCTATATTCCGGCGTGCTGGGCGACGTTGCGTCGCTGGCAGCAAGCGCTGGCGTCCGGGGACACCCTGGTTACCAAGCGCGAATATGAATGGGTAGCCAACGCATTGGCGCGGATTACCCACCAGCTACGCGACAAGACCCGTGTGATGGGGCGCGGGGCGCCCAACGGGCGTAGCCACACCGCCATCAACGAGGCGCTTGTCCTGGAGATCGACAAATTACGCAGTACCCATGCTCGCCTGGCGGCTTTACGTACCGCGTCGGTCAGCGAGAGAGACGTTTATGGCAGCTTGTCGGAGCGACCCGAACAACTGGCACAAGGCTTGGCCCGTTGGCAGGCGCATCCGCAGAATCGACTGGTGGTGCAGTGGGCAGCGACACCGACCGGGAAAGTCGAAAGCGATTGGGCGGACGTGACCCATGGCTATGCCATCGGCAAACCCTATGCGCTGGACGTCGATTCGATGATCTGACCGCAGGCATTCATCGACGGGCCTTGGCTACCCAAGCCCCCGTCGATGACAGCAGGTCCCCGAACTTACAGGGCAAACGGCAACTTCGTGTGAACAGCCTGCCGCTGGGCCAGGCGCTGCTGGAACTCCATCGGGTCGTGGATCAGCACGTCCTGCCCGGCGAAGGATTCGGCGGCGATCAAGCGCGACAGCCAGAACCGCACGCAGGCCACGCGCAGCAGGGTCGGCCACAGTTCGGCCTCGGCGGCGGTAAACGGCCGCAGTGCCGCATAGGCGCCCAGCAAGGCCCGGGCCCGTGCGCCGTCCAGCACGCCGTCGTCGTTCGAACACCAGTCGTTCAGGGCGATGGCGACGTCATACAGCATCGGCCCGGAGCAGGCGTTGTAGAAGTCGATCAAGCCGGTCAGGTGCGTGCCTTCGAACATCGCGTTGTCGCGGAACAGGTCGGCGTGGATGTTGGCGCGAGGCAGCGCCAGGATGCCGACCTTTTGCCGGGCGATTTCTTCCAGTGCCGCTTCCAGCAGCCCACGGGGCTCGGCGTCGAGGTGCGAGAGCAGTTTCGCGCCCTCCTCCTGCATCCAGTCCAGGCCGCGATCGGTCTTGCGCTTGATCATGTTGTCGCGGGTGGCCAGGTGCAGGTGCGCCAGCAATTCCCCGACTTGGGCGCAATGCTGGGCATTGGCCTGCTTGATGTGCTTGCCCGCCAGGCGCGGTTGCAGCAGCGCCGGCTTGCCCGCCAGTTCCCGCAGCGCGACGCCATCGGTGGTGCGCAGGGCATACGGCACCGGCAGGTCGGCATCGTGCAGCACGTCGAGCAGTTCGATGAAGAACGGCATTTCCTGCACCGGGCCGCGCTCGACCAGGGTCAGGACGAACTCGCCCCGCTCCAGGCTGATAAAGAAATTGGTGTTTTCGCTACCGGCGGCGATCCCCTGGAAATCAAGCAGGCGGCCGAGCCCGTAAGGGGCGAGAAAGGTTTCCAGCTCGGGCCGGGCCAAGGGGGTAAACACAGACATGGTTAAAAACTGCTCAGTTCTGGCGCCGCGTGGGCAGCGGCGTCGATTAAAGTTAGGAAAACTACTTCCACTCAAAGATCTTCCAGGACGGAATCAGCATGTCCGGCTGGTCCGAGCGGATGAAGTTTGCATCTGTCCCGTCGGCGCGCACCAGGAAATACGGCGGTGCACCTTTGGGCGTGACCTTGATCGCGTACAGGAAGCCGTTCTGGCGGTATTCCTGGATGACTTTGTCCCCTTCCGTGCGGATCGTGACTTCCGGCTCAGGCGTCGGGGCATCGTCCGCGGCCATGACGGCCAATGGAACGGTTGCAAACAAGCCAGCCAGTAACAGGCGATTGAGTGTGCGCATGATAACCTTGTCCCTTTGTCGTCAACGGTCCCGCTATTCTAGCCCCGGACCCACCGAAAAGGTTGATCGTACTCATGAGCCAAGCCCCCCTCGTCCTGGTGGACGGTTCTTCTTACCTGTACCGCGCCTTCCACGCGCTGCCACCGCTCACCACCTCCAAAGGCCTGCCGACCGGTGCGGTCAAGGGCGTGCTGAACATGCTCAAGAGCCTGCGCAAGCAGTATCCGGACAGCCCGTTCGCCGTGGTGTTCGACGCCAAGGGCGGGACTTTTCGCGATGCGCTGTACGCCGAATACAAGGCCAACCGCCCAAGCATGCCCGATGACATGCGCGTGCAGATCGAACCGCTGCACGCCAGCGTCAAGGCCCTGGGCTTCCCGCTGCTGTGCGTGGACAACGTCGAGGCCGATGATGTGATCGGCACCCTGGCCCGCAGCAGCGCGGCGGCCGACCGTCCGGTGGTGATCTCCACTGGCGACAAGGACATGGCGCAACTGGTCGACGGGCACATTACCTTGGTCAATACGATGACCGGTAGTGCGTTGGACGTGGCTGGCGTTAAGGAGAAATTTGGCGTCGCTCCGGAGCAGATCATCGATTACCTGGCGTTGATGGGCGATTCGTCCGACAACATCCCCGGCGTTCCGGGTATCGGGCCGAAAACCGCGTCCGGCCTGCTGGTGGGCGTCAACGGTGGCCTGACCGAGCTGTACGCGCAGCTGGACATCGTCGCCACCTTGCCGATCCGTGGCGCCAAGACCCTGGCCGCCAAGCTGGAGGAGCACAAGGAAATGGCCTTCCTGTCCTACGAGCTGGCGACCATCAAGACCGATGTGCCGCTGGACGTCGGCCTCGACGACCTGAAGATGGGCGAGCCGGACCACGAGCAGCTCGCCGAGCTCTACACGCTGCTGGAGTTCAAGAGCTGGTTCGAGGAAAACCAGCGTGACGCCAAGCGCGCCGGCCAGGAGATCGTCGAAGTCAACGACGAACAACCCGGCGCTGCCGAGGCCAAGTACGAGGTCATCCTCGAACAGGCGCAATTCGAGGCGTTGCTCGACAAGCTGAACAAGGCGCCGCTGTTCGCGTTCGTCACCGAAACCAACGGCGGCGATGCCCAGCATTCGCAGCTGGTCGGCCTATCGTTCGCCGTGGCCCCGTTTGAAGCCGCCTACATTCCGTTGACCCATTCCTACATGGGCGTGCCGGAGCAGTTGGACCGCGACACCGTGCTCAAGGCTCTCAAGCCGCTGCTGGAAAACCCGGACAAGCTCAAGGTCGGCCAACACGCCAAGTTCGAAACCAACATCCTGGCCAACTGCGCCATCGGCGGGGACCAGGACAACGGCATCTTCGTCCAGGGCATCGCCTTCGACACCATGCTCGAATCCTACGTGCTGGATTCCACGGCTACCCGTCACGACATGGACAGCCTGGCGCTCAAGTACCTGGGCCAGAGCAAGACCGATTTCCAGGACATCGCGGGCAAGGGCGTCAAGCAACTGAGCTTCGACCAGATCGCCCTGGAGCTGGCCGGCCCATACGCCGCCGAAGGTGCTGATGTGACCTTCCGCCTGCACCAGGCCTTGCAGGAAAAACTCGCCGCCACGCCGAGCCTGGGCAAGGTGTTGAACGAAATCGAAATGCCGCTGATGCCGGTCCTGGCACGCATCGAGCGCCAGGGTGCGTTGGTGGATGCCAACCTGCTGGGCGTGCAGAGCGTCGAGTTGGGCGAGAAGCTGGTGGCCCTGGAGCGTGAGGCGTTTGCCATCGCCGGCGAGGAATTCAACCTTGGTTCGCCGAAGCAATTGGGCGTGATTCTGTACGAAAAGCTCGGCTTGCCGGTGCTCAGCAAAACCGCCAAGGGCCAGGCGTCCACCGCCGAGGCGGTGCTCGCCGAACTGGCCGAGCAGGATTACCCGCTGCCCAAGGTGCTGATGCAATACCGTTCGTTGAGCAAGCTCAAGAGCACCTACACTGACCGCCTGCCGGAGCAGATCAACAGCCGCACGGGGCGCGTCCATACCAACTATCAGCAAGCCGTCGCCGCGACCGGGCGCCTGTCGTCCATCGACCCGAACCTGCAGAACATTCCGATCCGCACCGCCGAAGGCCGCCGGATTCGCCAGGCGTTCGTCGCACCCAAAGGCTACAAGCTGCTGGCGGCGGACTATTCGCAGATCGAACTACGGATCATGGCGCACCTGGCCAAGGACGAAGGCCTGCTCCACGCGTTCCGCAATGACCTGGATGTGCACCGGGCCACGGCCGCCGAGGTGTTCGGCGTCGAGCTGGACGCTGTCAGCCACGACCAGCGTCGCAGCGCCAAGGCGATCAACTTCGGCTTGATCTACGGCATGAGCGCGTTCGGTCTTGCCAAACAGATCGGCGTCGACCGCAAGCAGTCCCAGGCCTACATCGACCGCTACTTCGCCCGCTACCCCGGGGTGCTGCAATACATGGAGCGCACCCGTACCCAGGCCGCCGAGCAAGGTTTCGTCGAAACCATTTTCGGTCGCCGGTTGTACCTGCCGGACATCAATGCCAAGAACCCCGCCCTGCGCAAAGGCGCCGAGCGCACGGCGATCAACGCGCCGATGCAAGGCACCGCCGCCGATATCATCAAGAAAGCCATGGTGGCCGTGGACCGCTGGTTGTCGACTTCAGGGCTGGATGCCCGGGTCATCCTGCAGGTGCACGATGAATTGGTCCTGGAAGTGCGTGAAGACCTGGTCGACCAGGTCAGCACGGACATCCGCCAGCACATGAGCGCCGCTGCCACGCTGGATGTGCCGCTGCTGGTGGAAGTGGGCGTGGGTAACAATTGGGATGAGGCCCACTGAGGCATTGCCGGATAAGTGCGCGGACTTGTGGCGAGGGGATTTATCCCCGCTGGGTCGCGGAGCGGCCCCAAGACCTGTCATCCAGGTGCGTCAGGTTGATCTTATCCAGCCTTGTTGGGGCTGCTTTGCAGCCCAGCGGGGATAAATCCCCTCGCCACAAGGACTTCAGTGTCCTATAGGTAGGAAAGTGCTGGAAATTCCCTACGGATATTTCCAAAAATAATCTGAACTAAACCCGTGAATTGGCACTCAGAGATTTTGAATGGCTGGTGAAGCCCTTCAATGCTCCTATGTTGTGTTAAGTGTTGGCAGATATCTGGACCCCGCCCTAGCGGTCCGGAACTTGGACCCCGAACTTCCCCCTCCCCATACGAAGTCCGGGGTTTTTTTTGCCTGCGATTCGGCTTTATTCCGCCGCTTCGCTGCCCTTGTCCGCCAACGCCATCCAATCGGCCAGCACGGTGTAGGCCTCTTCCAGGCCCATGCGCTTGGGGGCCGAGAACAATTGGATGGTGACGGCATCGCCCCAGCCCTTGCGAATCTCGGACTGCACCTTGAGCAAGGTGTTCTTGGCCGCGCCGTAGGTGAGCTTGTCCGCCTTGGTCAGCAGGATGTGCATCGGCATGCCGCTGGCGACGGCCCAGTCGAGCATCAGCAGGTCGAAGTCGGTCATCGGATGGCGGATGTCCATCATCAGAATCAGGCCCTTCAGGCTCTCGCGACTGCCCAGGTAGGCTTCCAGGTGGCGTTGCCAGTGTTGCTTGAGCGGGATCGGCACCTTGGCGTAGCCGTAGCCGGGCAGGTCGACCAAACGGCGTTCATCGTCTAGCTTGAAGAAGTTCAAGAGCTGCGTGCGGCCGGGGGTTTTCGAGGTGCGTGCCAGGCTCGCATGGGTCAGGGTGTTCAGCGCGCTGGATTTGCCGGCGTTGGAACGCCCGGCAAACGCCACTTCGAAACCTTCGTCGTCAGGGCACTGATCGACTTTGGCGGCGCTGAGCATGAAGGTGGACTGTTGGCACAGGCCGAGGATGGGGTTCTTCAGTTGCATGGGATTTCCGATGTGAGCGGCGTCGGGAATGGACGCGGCAAGCTGTGTCGTTTCCGTTTCAGTGACGCCAGTATATAATGCCGCAGATTTTGTGTGCGCTTTGTCCCAGCGTAGGATGAAGCTCACGGGAGCGACCGACCGAAATTGCGCACTAGAACGCAGCTCGCTCCCAACCCTGAAAAGGTCGTTTTATGACGAAATGGCTGCTAGCTGCCGGTGTCTTGATGCCGCTTTACAGCGCTCAGGCTACACAGGATCCGGAAGCTGTGTACAACCGTGTTTGTGGTGCCTGTCATTCCGGCCAACTCCCCACAGCGCCTCGCAAGGGCGACCAGGAAGCTTGGACGCCGAGGTTGGCGAAAGGTATGGAGACGCTGGTGCAACACGTGACCCAGGGTTTCAAGGCGATGCCGCCGCGTGGTTTGTGCATGGACTGCAGTGCCGAGGATTACCGAGCAATCATCCAGTTGATGAGCGAGTGATCCCGGTCCATAACTCTTTAACCCTTAGCCGTAGTTGGATTAGCTGATGAACAAACTGATCGTGAGTCTGCTGTTGACCTTGGGGATGACCGGTGTAGCCCACGCCGCTGGCGATGCCGCTGCCGGTCAGGCGAAAGCGGCGGTATGCGGGGCCTGCCATGGTCCAGATGGCAATAGCATGGCGCCCAACTTTCCGAAACTGGCGGGCCAGGGCGAGCGTTACCTGAACAAGCAACTGCACGACATCAAGTCCGGCAAGCGCACGGTGCTGGAGATGACCGGCCTGCTGACCAACCTGAGCGACCAGGACCTGGCGGACATCGCGGCCTATTTCGCCAGCCAGAAAGGCAGCGTCGGCGCGGCGGATCCAAAACTCGTGGCCCGTGGCGAGAAGCTGTTCCGCGGCGGCGACCTGGAAAAAGGCCTGCCAGCCTGCACCGGCTGCCATTCGCCTAACGGTGCCGGCAACGCCGCTGCCGGTTTCCCACACCTGGGTGGCCAGCATGCCCAGTACGTTGCCAAGCAGCTGACCGATTTCCGCAAGGAAGAAGGCGGTCGCGCCAACGACGGCGACGCGATGACCATGCGCACCATCGCGCGCAAGCTCAGCGACGAAGATATCGCGGCTGTCGCCAGTTATATCCAGGGCCTGCACTGAGGTCCTCGGGCAACGTTACGGGGGGTGTACACTGCTTGTAACGTTAACGCTCGATTAATCTGTCGATGCAAGCATCAAAAGGGTGGCCTTGGCCGCCCTTTTTTGTGGCCGCTGCCGTTACACTAGCGAAACTGAACCCGCCAAGGTCTGTCTGAAAAACACACCTCGCGAGGCCCCCCTATTGTCCAGGAGTAAAGCATGCGTAATCTGATCACCAGCGCCGCGCTCGTCGTCGCCAGCCTGTTCGGCATGGCTGCCCAAGCCACTGCCGACGAGGCGAAGGCCCCCTACGTTGAATTGACCAACCCGGTTCCGGTGTCTGCGCCTGGCAAGATCGAAGTGGTGGAGCTGTTCTGGTACGGCTGCCCGCATTGCTACGCGTTCGAGCCCGTCATCAACCCTTGGGTCGAGAAGCTGCCCAAGGACGTCAACTTCGTCCGCATCCCCGCCATGTTCGGCGGCCCGTGGGACGCCCACGGCCAGATGTTCCTGACCCTCGAAGCCATGGGCGTCGAGCACCAAGTCCACGCGGCGGTTTTCAACGCGATCCAGAAAGAACACAAGAAGCTCACCGACAAGGACGACATGGCCGACTTCCTGGCGACCCAAGGCGTCGACAAGGACAAGTTCCTGGCGACCTTCGACTCCTTCGCCGTCAAGGGCCAGATCGTCAAGGCCAAGGAACTGGCCAAGAAGTACCAGATCACCGGCGTACCGACCATGGTCGTCAACGGCAAGTATCGCTTCGACATCGGTTCCGCCGGCGGTGCGGAGCAAGCCCTGCAACTGGCCGACCAGTTGATCGCCAAGGAGCGGGCGACGACCAAGGCGGCGCACAACTAAGCGCGGCCCACGCCCATGGCCCGCTGGAGTACCGAACGCCTCGTTGGCCTGCATGAGCCGCGGGTCAACGAGCATCATGTCGCCTCCACGGGCCTGCCCGCCGATAGCCGCCTGCGGCTGCTCAGCTTCAATATCCAGGTGGGCATCAGCACCGAGCGCTACCGGCATTACCTGACCCGAGGCTGGCAGCATCTGCTGCCGCACACCGGGCGTGCCGGCAACCTGCAGAAAATCGGCGACCTGCTCAAGGATTTCGACCTGGTGGCCCTGCAAGAGGCCGACGGCGGAAGCTTGAGGTCCGGCTACGTCAACCAGGTGGAACACCTGGCGCAACTGGGGGCCTTCCCCTACTGGTACCAGCAACTCAATCGCAACCTCGGTCGTTTCGGCCAGCACAGCAATGGCGTGCTGAGTCGCCTGCGGCCGTGGGCGATCGAAGACCATCCGTTGCCGGGCCCCAAGGGGCGCGGGGCGATCCTGGCGCGGTTCGGGGAGGGGCCGGAGGCGCTGGTCGTGGTGATGATGCACCTGGCCCTCGGTGCACGTACCCGGACGATGCAATTGGCCTACATCCGCGAGCTGATCGGCGGCTACAAGCACCAGGTGCTGATGGGGGACATGAATACCCACGCCAGCGACCTGCTGCAAACGTCGCCCCTGCGCGACCTGGGCCTGCTCGCGCCGCAACTGCAAGCGACGTTTCCCAGTTGGCGCCCCCAGCGCTGCCTGGACCACATCCTGTTGAGCCCGACCCTGACCCTCGAACGCGTCGAGGTGCTGGCCCAACCCATTTCCGATCACCTGCCGGTCGCGGTCGAGATTCGTTTGCCGGGTTCGCTCACGGCCGATGCATTCCCCGCGTTAAGCCCGGCCCCTCGCGGACCCGATGAATGAGCGACGACGCCGAACGCTGGAGAGAGAAGTACCTCAAGAGTCTCGAACAGCAGGAAAAGCTCGAGCGCCGCTGGGATGCCCGGCTCGACTTGCTGCGTCGCGGCCTGGTCCGCAGCACCCTGGCCGCCGAGGGCTCGGACCGGGCGGTCGACGAATGCATGAAGGAGATGCGCGAGGCGATTCGTACCGATGACATGGACGCGGCCCTGGCCAACCTGCTGCCGCGCCTGGAGAAAGCCGTCCTCGACTCCGAACAGCGGCGCGAAACCCGGGTCGAGCAGATGAGCGCCGCATTGACGGCGCTGGTGGCGCAGTTGCAGGCCTTGCCGCTGCCGAAGGAAGTCAGCCGGCCCCTGAAGAAGTTTTCCAAGCGGTTGGAGGACCGTGTCGACCAGACCCGAGAGATCCCACTGCTGCTGAGCGAACTGAGCGGCCTGCAAGGCCAGGCCCTGAGTGCGCTGGGGACGCCTGCCGAAGCCCATCGCCCGGGCCTGTTGCAACGGCTGTTTGGCGGCCAGGGTCACGAGGACGCGCCCCACCCGCCCCAGGCGCCTGTCCAGGCGGACACGGCGCCCGTCGCGCAAGCCATGCCGCAGCGCCGTGCGACTGACCTGGCGCCCGTCGAGCCGGAACCGCAGCCCGAACCGGCACCTGCCCCAGCGCCGGCGCCGGCGTCTTTGGCAGAACCAGCCCCTGTCTCGCAGGCAGCAGCCGGGCCGGTGGTCGACATCGCGCCGCAGATCGAACCCACGCTGCCTGCCCCGGCGCCCGCATCCGAAGAGGTAAAACCGGACAGCGAGCCGGACGCCGCCATCGAGCCGGCGGCCGCCAAGTTGCCTACACCGCAAGCGTCGCCGGAGAATCCCGACGAGTGGGTACCGCCAGCCCCGTTGCCTCTCCCCGTGGCAGCGCCTGGTGAAACCGAACTCGAAGCCGAAGCCGAAGCCGAGGCTGCGGTGGAGGCAGTCGACGCCCAATACGCCCTGCCCGACTCTCCCGAACCGTCCTACAGCTCGGTGGCCAAGCACATCGAAGACACCCTGCTGGGCCTGCTGGGTGACCTGACGTTGCCCGAACGGCATCGCCCACAAGCCGAGGCGATGCGTGAAAAGCTGCAAAATGGCCTGAACTGGTATGAGTTGCTGCCGATTCTCGATGATCTGGCCGTGCTCATGCTGGCGATCACCGACAGCGGCCAGCATGAATTCGAAGCGTACCTGCAGCGCCTCAACGATCGACTCGAGGCGTTCCAGAACAGCCTGCTGGCTGCCAGCGAGGACCATGCCGACAACCTCTCGGCCTCCCGGGACATGGACATCCAGATTCGCGAGCAGGTGGATGGCCTGCAAAGCAGCGTCCAGCAGGCCGATGACCTGGAAGGCCTCAAGCAGGTGCTCGAAAACCACCTGGAAGGCTTGCTGGGCACAATGGACCAGCACCAGAAACAACGCGAGCAGCGCGAACTGGAGGTCTCGGCACGCCTGAAAAGCCTGGCCGAGCGCGTGGCCTTGATGGAACAGGATGCCCTGATCGTTCGCGAGAACCTGGAGGAACAGCGCCTCAAGGCGCTGATAGACCCGCTCACCGGGCTGCCCAACCGTGCCGCCTGGAGCGAGCGCCTCGAGAAAGAAGTCGCCGAGTGGCAACAGCACGGCAACAGCCTGTTGCTGGCCATGCTCGACCTCGATCATTTCAAGCGGATCAATGACAACTATGGCCACCTGGCCGGCGACCGCGTGCTGAAACTGATTGCCTCGGTCCTGCGCAAGCGCCTACGCGGCAGCGATTTCATTGCCCGTTTTGGTGGCGAGGAGTTTGTCCTCCTGGTGCCCGACACGCCCCTGGCGGCCGGAACCAAGTTGGCCGAGGCCCTGCGCGCCGCCATCGAGGCCTGCCCGTTCCACTTCAAGGGCGAGCCGGTGACGGTGACGGTGTCGATGGGCTTGACAGCCTTCAAGCCAGGGGAACATAGCGATTCTGTGCTTAAAAGAGCCGATCAGGCGTTGTACCGGGCGAAAAGTGCAGGGCGTAACCGGGTCGAGCTGGGCTGAAGGCAATTGTTCCAATTTGTTTAATGTGCCGCCCTGGCCAGATCCTCGCGCTTCGATACGTTACACTGTTGCATTAATTTCAACGTGTAACGCCTTTTCGCCATGAAATTCGCCCCGCTCATCATTTCCCTGTTCCTGCTGGCCGGTTGTGCCAGCGGCCCTCGCCTCGACACCAGCCACCCTTCGGCCAACCACGACAGCCGCATCCAGTTCGTGGTGGTTCATTACACTTCCACCTCCCTGGAGCGCTCGCTGGCCCTGCTGACCCATGGCGAAGTCAGTGCCCACTACCTGGTGGGCGACGACAAGAACGCGACGATCTACAAGCTGGTGGATGAGAACCGCCGGGCCTGGCACGCCGGGGAAAGCGAGTGGGAAGGAAGGACCTGGCTGAATTCCAGTTCCATTGGCATCGAGATCGTCAATCCCGGTTATGTCGATCGCCCTACCGGCCGGCTCTGGTACCCCTACAGCGAAGCCCAGGTGCAGGCCTTGATCGTGCTGCTCAAGGACATCGTCCAGCGCAACGGCATTAATCCCCGCGCCATCATCGGCCACAGCGACATCGCGCCCCTGCGCAAGCTCGACCCCGGCCCGCTGTTCCCCTGGAAGCGCCTGGCGCAAGCGGGCCTGGGAGTCTGGCCAGACGAACAAGCCGTCGCCCGCCAGCAATCCGTCTTCGCTGCGCAATTGCCTGGTGCCAGCTGGTTCCAGACCGAACTGGCGCGCCTGGGCTATCCGACGCCCCAGACCGGCGAATGGGACGTGGCCACTCACCATGTGCTGGCGGCATTCCAGATGCACTACCGGCCGACCCGTTTCGATGGCCTGCCCGACGCGCAAAGCGCGGCGATCTTGCAGGTGCTCAACCAGACAAAATAATGACGTCCGTCTGACGAAACGGGCCAAATCCAAAACAGCAGCTATAACTCATTGGGGCCCTTCGGATTACCCAAGATGACGGTTGCTCGCGAAACCTTGCATAGCTGGCTCCATCGCCCTCTTTTCCTGGCGACGATGGCGGCTGCCTTCAGTACGCTGCTGTTGCTGGCCGCAAGCCTGTTCGTGGTCATACAGCAGATCCAGCAGCGTGAAAGTGAGCAGATGAACGCTCAGGGCGAGCGCTTTTTGCAACGACTGGAACAACTCTTCGGGCAGTTGCGCGAAAGCCTCGACGATTTGCAGAACCAGCCGCTGCGTGGCTGCGACGATGAGATGATCGCGACGTTGCGGCAGGTCAGCTTCAATTACCGTTTCGTTTATGAGGCGGTGTACGTCGACGGCAGCGGTGTGTGTTCCAATCGGCCTCGCCAGAGCGGATTGTCCGTGACCCGCCTGCCTGACCTGCGCGGCCCGACCTACAGTTACTGGCTCAACACCACCACTGAACCCGACGAAAACCGTGCGGCCCTGATGCTGGGGCGCGGCAACTTTCGGGTGGCCACCTCCCGCGGGCATTTGACCGACGTGGTCGATCTGCCGCCGGGCAGCAGCCTGCTGGTGGTCCTGGATCATGGCAAGCGGGCCATTCCGGTGCTGGGGACCAACCAGCATTGGCCGCCCACCGAACCCTGGCCGCCCAAAAGCCGCAATGCCCTGCAAGTGACGCAAACCCGCCTGATCTATCGAATGCCCACCGACAACCCGGAATACCAATTGGTGCTGATCGCCCAGCGCCACGGCTTCAGCATTCCAGCCAACGCGTGGTGGATGCTGCCTATCAGCCTGCTGCTGGGCCTGGGCATCGGCTTCCAGGTTTTCCTGCTGGCGCGCCAGCGACAGTCCATCGACGCCGAACTGCATGGCGCGATTCGGCGTGGTGAGTTACAGGTGCTGTACCAGCCGATCTTCGACCTCAACAGCCGCAACTGCGTCGGTGCCGAAGCCCTGCTGCGCTGGCGCCGCCCGGACGGCACCCTGACCAGCCCGGACTTGTTCATTCCGATGGCGGAAGACACTGGGCAGATCCGCCAGATCACCGATTTCGTGCTGCAACGGCTGTTCGATCAACTGGGCCAGCTGCTGCGGGCCAATCCGCAGCTGTACATCTCGGTCAACCTGGCGGCCTGCGACGTGATGGTGCCGCGCATCGGCGAAGTGATCGCCCGCCTGCTGGCGCTGCACCGGGTCTCGGCCCGGCAGATCGCCTTCGAAGTGACCGAGCGCGGGTTGATCGATGTGCTGGTGGCCCGGGACAACCTGCAGTCGTTGCGCGACCTCGGCCACCAAGTGTTGATCGATGATTTCGGCACCGGGTATTGCAGCCTGGCGTACCTGCAGACCCTGCCGGTGGACTGCCTGAAGATCGACAAGGCCTTCATCGATGCCTTGGGCCACGATGCCGCCAGCAGTGGGGTCGCCCCTCACATCATCCGCATGGCCCATGCGTTGCAGCTCAAGGTCATTGCCGAGGGCATCGAACACGAAGCCCAAGCCTCGTACCTGAGCAGCGAAGGCGTGAAGTTCGGCCAGGGTTGGCTGTTTGCCCATGCCCTCAGCGCGGTGCAGCTCATCGAGCTGATTACCCGCGGCCGACGCTTGCTCGGTCGGCGCCTGGACGACGAAGCCTGAGATCCGTCAGACCGTCAACGCCATGTAGAACTGCGTGCCCTGCCCTGGCCGCGAGTAAACGCCCATGCGTCCGCCATGGAGCTGGACGATCTCCTTGCATAGCGCCAGGCCGAGGCCGGCACCGCCCTTCTTGCGTCCGACCTGGACGAAAGGCTCGAAGATTCTTCCCTGTTGGCCGTAGGCAATGCCTTCGCCGTTGTCTTCGACACTGATGATCACCCGCTCGCCGTGGCGGCGGGCCTGCAAGCGAATCTGGCCGTGGTCGCCGGTGTGCCGCATGGCATTGTCGATCAGGTTGTCCAGCACCCGTTCCAGTTGCGCGGCGTCGGCATGCAGGCGCGGTAGCGGGCCCTGGATCGCCACGAGCAGTTCGATGCCCTTGGCACTGGCCTGCTCGGCGAACCGCAGGCGGGCCGCCTCCAACAGCTCTTCGACGGAACAAGGCGCCAGCGTCAGTTTCTGCAAGCCGTTCTGGTAGCGGGAGAAGTTCAGCAAGTCATTGATGAGCTGCATCAGCCGCTGCATTTCTTCCGTGACCGTGTCGAGCAGGTCGGCCTCGCGGGACTCCGGCGGGAAATGCAAGCGCTCCTGCAACAGGCCGAAGGCCATGTGCATGCCGGTCACCGGGGTGCGCAGTTCATGGGAGGCGCGCAAGACGAATTCGCTGCGCACCCGCTCGAAGGCGCGTTGCTCGGTGACGTCATGCAACACCATCACCGCGCCCAGGATGTGGCCCTGGGTGTGGCTCACCGGCGTGAGGCTGTAGGTCAGCACGCGCGACTCGCCGTCCACTTCGATACTCAGGTCTTCCGGGGCGCGCTCCAAGGACCCGCCGCGTAGCACAAGTTGCAGCTCGTCATCCAGGTCGGTACGCCCGAGAGCCTCGCCCAGGCCTTGGCCCAGGCGCTCCTCATCCCAGCCCAATTGCCGCTGGGCGACCGGGTTGAGGTGTTCCAGCCGGCCTTGCCGGTCGATCATCAGCAAGCCGTCATCGATGCTGTCGAGCACCGCTTGCAGGCGCTGCTGGCCGGCGAGCAATTCGTCGACATTGGTGGCCTGATGTTCGCGCAATGCCTGGGCCATGATGCCGAAACGCCGGGTCAGCAAATTGACCTCGGCGGCGGAAGACGTCGGCAGCGTCACCTCGAAATTGCCCTGGCCGATGTCATCCGCCGCCGCCGCCAGCGCCTCGATGGGCGCACCGAAACGCCGGGCGATGCCATGGGCGGTGACAAAACCGATGATCAGGACCGCCAGCCCCACCAGTCCCAGCAACCCGGAAATCAACAGGGCCCGCTCGCGAGCACGCGTCTGGGTCTCGCTGATGTTGTTCAATGCCTGCCGATAGCCCTCGATCAGGCCATTGCGCAACACGTTGAATTTATCGGTGAGGTCCTGGATACCGGTGAGATGAGTCGGTTGCTGGCGAGACGCGGTGAACGCCTCGAAAAAGCTGATGTAGTCGGCCTTGGCCTTGCTGAAGTTGTCCGGTGTATCGTCCAGGCTCCGTTCGTGGGCGATGCCCTCGTCGATCAAGGCCAGGTACTGCTGCTTGGACACCTCCAGGGCAGCCATGTCGGGCTTGTCGTCGAGCATGATCATCAACTGGTCGCCCAGTGTCTGGCGCAGCTTGAGCCCCAGGTCCAGCAGGATGAAGTTGTTGCGTACCGATTGCTCCTGGGTGTTGGCCATCTGCATCACGCTGACGAGGCCAAGCACCAGGCCCAGCAGCGCCACGGTGATGAGCGCCGAGATGCTGAGGAACAGCCGTGTACGCAGCTTCATCGCCAGTTTCATAAGGTGTCGCTCACAGGTTGTACTGCTTGCGTTTGCGGTACAGCGTGGAGGCGTCGATGCCCAGGGTTTTCGCAGCCTGGTCCAGGGTGTCGGCGGTGGCCAGCACCGCGCCGATGTGCGCCTTCTCCAATTCATCGAGGCTCAGCGGCGCGCCGATGCGGGGGGCGTTGTTGACCGGTTGCTCGGCCATGCCCAAATGGCTGATTTCGACTTTTTCCTGAGGGCAGATAATGCTCGCCCGCTCGACCACGTTGCGCAGCTCGCGGATGTTGCCGGGCCAGCGGTAGCCCAGCAGCGCCTCGCGGGCCTCGTCGCTGAAGCCGCGGGCCGGGCGCGCATATTCCTTGACGAAGCGCGCCAGGAAGCGGTCGGCCAGGGTCAGGATGTCTTCGGCGCGCTCGCGCAGCGGCGGCAGGTGCAAGGTGATGACGTTCAGGCGATACAGCAGGTCTTCACGGAAGCGCCCGTCCCGCACCATGTCTTCGAGGTTGAGGTTGGTGGCTGCCAGGATCCGCACATCGGCGCGACGGGTCACCGGATCGCCGACCCGCTCGTATTCCTTGTCCTGGATAAAACGCAACAACTTGGGCTGCAAGGTCAACGGAAAGTCGCCGATCTCGTCGAGAAACAACGTGCCGCCGTCGGCCTGGTTGACCCGCCCCAGGGTGCTTTCGCTGGCGCCGGTGAACGCCCCGCGGCTGTGGCCGAACAGCTCGCTTTCCATCAGCTCGGCCGTCAGGGACGGGCAGTTGATGGTGACGCAGGATTTTTTCGCACGCTTGCTCCAACCGTGGATCGCCCGCGCCAACTCGCCTTTACCGGTGCCGGATTCACCGAGGATCAGGATGTTGGCGTCGGTGCTGGCCACCTGGCGAGCGGTTTCCAGCACGACTTTCATCGCCGGGCTGTGGGAGTCGAGGCCGTCCTTGGGTTTGCGCACTTCCCCTTCGAGCGCTTCGAGGCGGGCCGACAACTGGCGGACTTCCAACTGCTTGGCGGTCGCCAGGCGCAGTTGGTCCGGGCTGCACGGCTTGACCAGATAATCGGCGGCCCCGGCCTGAATGGCGTCAACGGCTGTATCCACCGCCGAATGGGCGGTAACGATCACCACGCGCATCCACGGTGCCTGGATACGCATTTGCGCCAGGACGTCCAGGCCGTTGTCCTCCCCCAGGCGCAAGTCGAGAAAGCACAGGTCGAACACCTGGCGTTGCAACAACGCGTCGGCCTGGGCGGCGCTGTTGGCGGTGGCAACGGTATAGCCCTCGTCTTCCAGGCAATAACGGAAGGTACGCAGGATGGCAGACTCATCGTCTACCAGCAGAATGCGGCCTTGGTGCTCAGTGGCGGATTCCATTTTTCCTACGCTCCTTAATGAATGATGTTGGTTAGTGTCAGAAAAATCGGGCAAGTTGCATGGTCGTTTCCGAGGGAATATTACCCACCGGAAAGGGCCCTGTGGACGTCAGATGGCTAAAAGATTGATTTGCGTCCGTTTTTTCCAGGTTTCCCCCATTCGAAGGGCTCGGCTCGCTCATTCCGACAGCGGTTTCCGACGGGCAATTCAAAAAGAATCTAACACCGCGCCTTCTTCGTTCGTGCAATACGCACGACTCCCGCCGGGGCCATCGTGCAGGATGCGCCTCGCCAGTCTTTTGGATATTCCATAACTAGTTGATTTTTAAGAGATTTATTTGAGTAAAAAATCTGGCATGGCGACTGCAATGTCCCAGTCAACTTGGCGTTTGCAGCGCCTCAACCGATCAAGACACCCGGCTGGGAGGAATTTCAGGATGAATCGTCAAAGTGCCGCCCCGTTCCGTATGACTTCCCTGCAGATCCAACAGGGCGTGTGGGCTGTGCTGGCGTTGCTGATCACGCTCTTCGCCGGCCAGCAGTTGCTGCTCTGGCAAGAAAGCCAGCGGCCAGAAGCGCCACACGTGTCGATTCAACGTGCCCCCCAAACTCATTTCAGCGCCGTCAGCAGCGTGACGGAAGCGTCCGTTTCGATGCGCATGATGGACGTCGACCAGGCTCAGCCCGTGACCGACACGCCCCGTCAGGAGCGCTGGGTGTTTTAACCCGATGGACCGGTCGTCCGTCGTCCCGGAACCATTAACCGCCACATCCTAACTAAATAGAAAAGTGTAAGGAGAATCACCATGTTGAGCTGGGCAATTACCTTCCTGATCATTGCCATCATCGCCGCCGTACTGGGCTTCGGTGGTATCGCAGGCACCGCCACGGGCATCGCCAAGATTCTCTTTGTCGTGTTCCTGGTGATGTTCATCGCTTCCTTCTTCTTTGGCCGTCGCGGCCGAGGCTGACCATGAGCGTTTCCTTTAAAGGACTGGCCGCCGCCCTGCTGTTGGGCGGCAGTGCCATGGCAATGGCTGCCAATGATGGGCAAATGCGGGCCAACGAGTTGCTGACGGCCGACCCGCAATACCGCGAGACCTGGCAGCACGTCGTCAAGAAAGAAGAACGCTTGCCGGAATGGGTGATGAACCTGTCGGGCGATGCCGAGCAGATGAACGCTGTCGAGGAAGATGGCGATAAATACCTGGTCGGCCCCTTGTGCGAGACCCAGGCGACCTGCCGCAGTAAACGCCTGATCGTCGCGTTCAGCTTCGACAAGGACGAGGCCTACGCCATGTTGGTGGAAGTCCCCGCCGGACTGCCGGCCGACAAGTCGCCGACCCGCCATGCCGACTACCGGTTCCTCGGCAAGCCTGACGAAGGTATGCAGAAACTGTTAATGGAACAACTCAAGAAAGATCCGAACTGGTACTGATTTCCGAAAACGGGAAAAGCAGCCCTGCTTTTCCCTTCTGCACCGCCCGAAGAGGGCCGATGCATGACCAGGGGGCTGGGACGCTCTGGCTGATCGAGTCGGAGTGACCTACGGACACAAGGGGTGTCTGCGAAAGGGCCGGGTCAGGAAAAAGCTGCGACGCAGGTTCGCAAAGCCTCGATGGCTTGGCGAACTTGCGGAGAGCTTCAATTTTTAAAATGCCTGTGCCAGAGCGGCTGGCTGATGGAGACCCATCGCCGGCCCGCGACTGCGGCATATTGTCTCCAGACACTCAACGCATTGCCCGCCCTTGACCGTATATCGGAGAAGCGCCGGGGCGAATTTCTTTTGCAACACGTGTCGGGCCGCTGCCCTCCCATCGGTTCCGCAGGCCTTCTGGAGAAAGCCCGGCTACGCTGAAATGGCCGGCTTACGGCGCTTATGCCTGCACAAATGTCCGACTCGAACCGGTTGGGACGCGAGTTTCGTTTGGAAAATCTCATGCCGATTCGGCATAGGGTAGGCGTTTACGGCATTAGACGAGCCTACCCCGCATCGCAATAGTTGCGCCTTTTTTCGCCTGCCAGTAAGCCGCTAGCGCGCTCCGGGTGACCTTATACAGGGGCAGCGGCGCGGATGTTCATCGTCCATGCCACTGCCCGAGTCCAACTGAAGCAAGGGTAATGATATGAAGAAGGCAAAGCTAAGCCTCGCCTGGCAGATCCTCATCGGTCTGGTCCTCGGGATTGCACTGGGCGCTCTGCTCAACCATTTCAGTGCCGAGAAGGCCTGGTGGATCAGCAATGTGCTGCAACCGGCGGGCGATATCTTTATCCGTCTGATCAAGATGATCGTGATCCCGATCGTGATTTCCTCGCTGATCGTCGGCATCGCCGGGGTCGGTGACGCGAAGAAGCTGGGGCGTATCGGCCTCAAGACCATCATCTACTTCGAGATCGTCACTACCATCGCCATCGTGGTCGGCCTCCTGCTGGCCAATTTCTTCCAGCCGGGCCATGGCATCGACATGAGCACCCTGGGGACGGTGGATATTTCCAAGTACCAGGCCACGGCGGCGGAAGTCCAGCATGAACACGCGTTCATCGAGACCCTCCTCAACCTGATTCCCTCGAACATCTTTGCCGCCATGGCGCGTGGCGAGATGCTGCCGATCATTTTCTTCTCCGTCCTGTTCGGCCTGGGTCTGTCCAGCCTGCAATCGGACCTGCGCGAGCCGCTGGTGAAGATGTTCCAGGGCGTGTCGGAAAGCATGTTCAAGGTCACCCACATGATCATGAACTACGCCCCGATCGGCGTTTTCGCACTGATCGCAGTGACCGTCGCCAACTTCGGCTTCGCCTCCCTGCTGCCGTTGGCGAAACTGGTGATCCTGGTTTACGTCGCCATCGCGTTCTTCGCCTTCGTGGTGCTCGGCTTGATCGCCCGCCTGTTCGGCTTCTCGGTGCTCAAGCTGATGCGCATCTTCAAGGATGAGCTGGTGCTGGCCTACTCCACCGCCAGTTCCGAAACCGTGCTGCCACGGGTGATCGAGAAGATGGAGGCCTATGGCGCGCCGAAGGCGATCTGCAGCTTCGTGGTGCCTACCGGCTATTCGTTCAACCTCGACGGTTCGACGCTGTACCAGAGCATCGCGGCGATTTTCATCGCGCAGCTGTACGGCATCGACTTGTCCATCAGCCAGCAATTGCTGCTGGTGCTGACCTTGATGGTGACCTCCAAAGGCATCGCCGGCGTCCCGGGCGTGTCCTTCGTGGTACTGCTGGCGACCCTGGGCAGCGTGGGCATCCCGCTGGAAGGCCTGGCCTTCATCGCCGGCGTCGACCGCATCATGGACATGGCCCGCACCGCGCTGAACGTCATCGGCAATGCCTTGGCCGTGCTGGTGATCGCCCGCTGGGAAGGCATGTACGACGACGCCAAGGGCCAGCGCTACTGGAACTCCCTGCCGCACTGGCGCAGCAAGGAACCGTTGCCGGCGGGTGAAACCTCCAGCCGCTGAGGATTGCCAACCTTTCGCGAGCAGGCTCGCTTCCACAGGTCCATGCGATTCACTGTGAGAGCGAGCCTGCTCGCGAAGGGCCCGGCAAAGGTCGTGGCCATTACCGCAGACCCCGGAGAAATCCGGGGTTTGTCGTTTCTGCCAGCCCCGCTATCATTCGCGGCATCTTCCGGGGGAATTAACCGATGCTCAATGGCCTGTGGCTTGGCTTCTTTATCGTGGCAGCCGTGTCGGCGCTGGGGCAGTGGCTGATTGGCGGCAACGCCGGGATCTTCGCCGCGATGGTGGAGAGCATCTTCGCCATGGCCAAGCTGTCGGTGGAGGTGATGGTCCTGTTGTTCGGCACCTTGACCCTGTGGCTGGGGTTCCTGCGGATCGCCGAGAAAGCCGGCATCGTCGATTGGCTGGCCAAGGCCCTGGGGCCGCTGTTCCTGCGCCTGATGCCGGAAGTGCCGGCCGGCCATCCCGCCATCGGCCTGATTACCCTTAACTTCGCCGCCAACGGCCTGGGCCTCGATAACGCGGCCACCCCCATCGGCCTCAAGGCCATGCGCGCCCTGCAAGACCTCAACCCCAGCCCGACCATCGCCAGCAACGCGCAGATCCTGTTCCTGGTGCTCAACGCCTCGTCGTTGACGCTGCTGCCGGTGACCATCTTCATGTACCGCGCCCAACAAGGCGCGCCGGACCCGACCCTGGTGTTCCTGCCGATCCTGATCGCCACCACCGGCTCGACCCTGACGGGGCTGCTGTCGGTGGCGTTCATGCAGCGCCTGCGCCTGTGGGACCCGGTGGTGCTGGCTTACCTGGTGCCGGGAGCGCTGGCCCTGGGCGGCTTCATGGCGCTTTTGGCGACGCTGTCGGCCACGGCGTTGGCGGGCTTGTCCTCGATCCTCGGCAACCTGACGCTGTTCGGCCTGATCATCCTGTTCCTGGTGGTGGGGGCGCTGCGCAAGGTCAAGGTGTATGAAGCCTTCGTCGAAGGGGCGAAGGAGGGCTTCGACGTGGCCAAGAACCTGCTGCCGTACCTGGTGGCGATGCTCTGCGCGGTCGGTGTGCTGCGAGCGTCCGGGGCCTTGGATTTCGGCCTGGACGGCATTCGTCACCTGGTGGAATGGGCGGGCTGGGACACGCGTTTCGTCGATGCCCTGCCGACCGCCATGGTCAAGCCGTTCTCCGGCAGCGCCGCCCGGGCGATGCTGATCGAAACCATGAAGACCTCCGGGGTGGACAGCTTCCCGGCGCTGATAGCGGCGACCATCCAGGGCAGTACCGAGACCACGTTCTACGTGCTGGCCGTGTATTTCGGCGCCGTCGGCATCCAGCGGGCGCGCCATGCGGTGGGTTGCGCGCTGCTGGCCGAGCTGGCCGGGGTCTTGTCGGCAATCGGCGTCTGCTACTGGTTCTTCGGCTGAGCGCAGGCCCGGTCGCCCGCGTGATCGGGCGGCCTCACTCCGTCACGTTGAACCGCAGGACGCCGATCATCTGGCCATTTTCCGTCAGCACCCGCACCTGCCACTTGCCGGCCGGGTTGTCCGGGAAATTCTGCTTGTGGGTCCAGGCGCGGTAGCCTTCCTTGCGCCCACCGTGGATGTCCAGGGCAATGCGATCGACTTCTTTGCCGTTGAACTGCCAGACGTGATAAATCCGTTCATCGAGCCCTCGCGGCGCATTGATGGCGGTGTAGGCGTACAAGCCGTTGCCACGAATCTGCGCCGCGCTGACTTCCTTGAGGCTGTCGCCTGGCGTGCGGTCCTCCACCTGGGTACTGATCGCCACTTCGGTCATCCACAACGTGGCCGGCGGCACCCAGGAACGCAGCACCCAGCCGGCGGCACCGATGCCCAGGGTGATGCACAGGATCGCCAGGGCGTTGCGCACCGTGCGGATCGGAAAAATCGACGCCAGGCTCGGGAATGACAACAGCATGGCGATGCCCAGCGCCAGCTTGAAACTCTGGTCGGTGGTCAGGTGCAGGATGACCGGCAACGCGGTGAGGAGGGCGGCGAACAGCGTCAGCGTGTGCAACGCCAGGAACGCCCAGCGCCGCGGCGCCAGCCATTTGTAATACAGCGGATCGGTGATCGAGATCAGCGCCGCCGCCGCCAGCAGGCCGGTGAAAATCAACTGGCTGCTGTTCCAGGTGGTGGTGATGAAGAAAAACGGCAGGACGAAAAACAGGCTTTCCTGGTGGATCATCTGGGTCGCATAGCGCAACAGCGGCTGGGGGATTTCCCGCTTGAAAATCCGCGTGAACAGCCGGGTCATGCTGTTCTCTACCATCAGCCAGAGCCAGCTCACCAGCATCATGATGGCGATCCAGGTGGCCAGGCCCTGCTGGCGGTCCACCAGCATGAAGCTGCCAACCCCGGAGATGAAACCGCCAAGCGCAATGACCCCGGGATAGCGCTTCATCAGATCAAGGATGCGCTGGATAAAACGAGGCAGGCTCTGCATTAGGCGGTTTCACAGTAAGTCGTAGGAAATATCCCTGACAGGGTATCGCCAAGGCACCGATGTGACGAGCACTCTTGTGGCTGCCAAAGGATCATTCCTCGGTCGGTCGGGCCCTTCGGCGCACTTGCCACGCCACCAGTCCGAGCAGCAGCAACCCCAGCAAACCGGCCACCCCCCCTACCAACTCATCATCACTGAGCAACGGCTTCTCGATGCGCAGGTAGCCAGGGTCCTTGAGCAATTCGCGCAGGGCCAGGTTGGCCTGCTCCAGGCTCACCGATTGCAGGCGCAATGCCGGGTTGGCGAAGCGGCCGTCTTCGTAGTCGCCCAGGGCGCCCCAGTAGTAATCGGCCAGGGCGCTGTTGCCCTGGACCGCCCAGGACTGATGCGCGATGGCGGCGCGCTTGATGCGCACGAAGCTGGTGGGGTCCAGGCCATCCTTGAGCAGGTTCTGGCGCAGCTCTTCGAGCGCCGCCTCGGCTTGTGGCAGGTCCTCGCGGGCCAGGTCCGCATTGAGGCTGAAGAAACCCACGCCGCCGAACACTTCGCGCTCCGTCCACGGGCCGTAGGACAGGCTGCGGGCCAGGCGCAGCTGGCGATAGAGCGCCCAGTCCAGGTAATCCTTGAGCAGGTCGAAGGTTTCGTCATGTTGTTCGTCCAGCACCGGTTCGGGGAACAGCCAGTGAAGCTTGGCGCCATTGCCCACCAGGCCACGGATCAGGTTGCGCTTGGTGACCGCGCTGTAGCGGATCTGCGGCAGCGGCTCATGTTCGCTGGGCTCCACCGGTTCGAGTTGGCCAAAGGTGCGTTCCAGGTAGGCCGGCAACAAACGATCGAGATCGCCGACCACGATCAGCGTCATGTTGTTCGGTGCGTACCAGGCCTCGCGCACCTGTTCGAGGCGGGCGAGGGTCAGGTGCTCGACCTCGGCCCGTTCGGCGCAACGCAGGCCCAGCTCCACCGCCAATTGGTTGCTGGCCTTGTGTCCCAGGTCTTGGTGATCGAGCCAGCGTTGCAGGTGGGTGTAATGGCCGCCGTCCTCCCGCTCCACCACGCGCTTGGCCGCTTCAAGGGCCTTGTCGTCGATGCGGGTGCGGGTCAACAGGGCCAACAGCAGGTCCAGGACCTTGCGCTGGTTGCTGGCCGGCGCCTCGATGACAAACGTGGTGTCGGCGTTGCTGGTGTAGGCATTCCACTCGCCGCCCAGGCTCTGCATGCGCTCTTCCAGGCCGCCTTCGCCGGTTTCGTCGACGCCGCTGAACAGCAAATGCTCAAGCAGGTGTGGCAGCTCCTTATCGGCGCAGCTGAAATCGTCCAGGCCCACGCCGACCACCAGGCGAATCGCCACGTGCCCGCGCTCGCTCCCGGGCTTGAGCAGCAATTGCATCCCGTTGGGCAAGGCGTAGCCCTCGACCTGAAACCGGTCCAGGGCAACTGCAGGCAAGGCGCCGAGCAAGAAAAGGGCGAATAACAGACCACGCATAAACGGCTTCCTGGCGACTGACAGTCCACTCCTACTGACTGGTCAATGCGTCAGATGTTCAAGGCGAATGGGTGATGTCCGAGATTTCATCCGCCGACAGCGCGCCGATCTCGGCAGTCTCCAACACCACATAGGCACTGCCGCAGAACAGCGAGTTCAGGCGGCGCATGTCGGCGATCAGCTCCAGGTGCAGGGCGCTGGTTTCCAGGCTTTGCAAAACCTTGCGTTGCAGGCGGCTCACGTGGGCGTGGGCCATTCGCCGTTCCTGCGCGCGAAAGCGCCGTTTCTCACGCAACAACTGGCGAGCGCTTTCCCGGTCCGCGCTGAGAAACACCGACATGCCCAGCCGCAGGTTGGCCAGCAGTTGGCTGTGCAGCCCGGCCAACTCTTCCAGGCCCACGTCGGAAAACGAGCGGCGTTGCGAGGTTTTCTGTTGCTGGACCTTGCGCAGCATGCGTTCGATGAGGTCGCTGGCCAGTTTCAGGTTGATCGCCAACTCGATGATTTCCGCCCAGCGACGGCTGTCCTGTTCGCTGAGATCTTCGCGGGGCATCTGCGCCAAGTACAACTTGATGGCGCCGCACAGCACCTCGACGTCATCGCCCATGCGCCGTACGTCCTGGGTGACCGCCGTCTGCTGGCCACGCAGCACGTCCAACATGGCTTCGAGCATGTTTTCGATCAGGTCGCCGATGCGCAAGGTTTCCCGGGCGGCATTCGCCAAGGCCAGGCTTGGCGTGGCGAGAGCCGTGGGATCCAGGTGCCGGGGCTTGGCCGTGCCATTGGTTTCGGGGCGCTCCGGCAGCAGCCAGGCGCAGAGCCTGGCCATCGGCGCGACGCTGGGCAGCAGCACCAGGCAACGCACGGTGTTGTAGAGCAGGTGGAAGCCAATCACCGTTTCCTGGGGACTGAAATCCAGGCGGTCCAGCCATCCCACCAGCGGATCGAGGACCGGAATGATCAACAGCAGGCCGATCAGCTTGTACAACAGGCTGCCCAGCGCGACCTGGCGCCCGGCCGTGTTCTGCATGCTGGTGCTGAGGAATGCGAGGACGCCGCTGCCGATGTTGGCACCGATCACCAAACCGATGGCCACCGGCAGGCTGATCACAGCGGCGCCGGCCAGGGTCGCGGTCAGCAGCACGGCCGCCAGGCTGGAATAGGAAATCATCGCGAACAATGCACCCACCAGCGCATCGAGCAGGATGTCGCCGGTCAACGAGGCGAAGATCACTTTCACGCCCTGGGCGTGGGTGATGGGCGCGGCGGCTTCGACGATCAGTTGCAGGGCGAGGATGATCAGGCCCAGGCCGATCCCCACCCGGCCCATTTGCCCGGCGCGGGTCTGCTTGCGCGAGAGGAAGAAAATCACCCCGAGGAAGATCAACAGCGGCGACAGCCATGACAGGTCCAGGGTCAGCACCCGCGCCATCAAGGCAGTGCCGACATCGGCGCCGAGCATGGTGGCCAGGGCCGGCGTCAGGGCCATCAGGCCTTGGCCGACGAAGGAGGTGACGAGCATCGCCGTGGCGTTGCTGCTCTGCACCAGTGCGGTGACCATGATGCCGGCCAGGAACGCCAACGAGCGCCGGGACATGTTCTGGCCGATGACATGGCGCAGGTTCGAACCGTACACCCGCAGGATGCCGGTACGGACGATGTGCGTGCCCCAGATCAGCAAGGCCACGGCGGAAAGCAAATTCAGCAGGGTCAGCATGACGAGCCCCCTGTCAGCGTCCCAAAGGGACCAATAGACGATGCCACATGGTTCGTTGTTGTACTTAAGCTGTAGTTGGCGAACGGTTCGAGCGCCAGCATTGCACAGCTAAAGAATCGATTGAAACAAAACCGTCATAAAAACCGTTCATCCAAGATGACGACGATCCTGTGGGAGCGGGCTTGCCCGCGAAAGCGGTAGGTCAGTCACATGAATGCCATCGGGTCCGCCGCCTTCGCGAGCAAGCCCGCTCCCACAGGCCTGCATTCCAGCTCAATGGCATGATTGCTTCTTGCAAGCATGAAAAAGGGGCCCGAAAGCCCCTTCATGCGCTGCTTCCAGCCTTACTGGCCCGGGACATCCTTGCGCAGTTTCACCGGGTCCTGCTGGCTGCGCTTGCGAGCGATCGCCGTGCGCATCTTGATGTTGATGGCTTCCACCGCCAGGGAGAACGCCATGGCGAAGTACACGTAGCCCTTTGGCACGTGGACGTCGAACGACTCGGCGATCAGCACGGTACCCACCACCAGGAGGAACGACAGCGCCAGCATCTTCAGCGACGGGTGCTTGTCGATGAACGCGCTGATGGTGCCCGAGGCGAGCATCATCACCAGGACGGCGACGATGATTGCCGCCACCATCACCGGCACATGGGAGACCATGCCGACCGCGGTGATGACCGAGTCCAGGGAGAACACGATGTCGATGATCGCGATCTGGATGATGGTGTAGAGGAAGTTGCCGCCCTTGCCCGAAGGCTCGTCGCTGGACTCATCTTCGCCTTCCAGCGCGTGGTACATCTCCTGGGAGCTTTTCCACAGCAGGAACAGGCCACCGAAGAACAGGATCAGGTCGCGACCGGAGATACCCTGGCCGAACACTTCGAACAGATCGGCGGTCAGGCGCATCACCCACGTGATGGACAGCAGCAACAGGATCCGCGTGACCATGGCCAGCGCCAGGCCGAAGATCCGGGTGCGCGCCTGCATGTGCTTGGGCATGCGGCTGACCAGGATCGAGATCATGATGATGTTGTCGATGCCCAGGACGATTTCCAGGGCGGTCAGGGTAAAGAAGGCAACCCAGATTTCCGGGTTGGTCAGCCATTCCATGTGAGTTCCTTTAGCGTGTGTTAGGCCGTGCGGCGCCTCCAGTGACCTGGAGGCGCCGCACGGGGGGCAATGCTTTTATAGAGTGCTGAACAGCGGAAAGATCCCCATCAGCAAGGCGGCAACCATTATGCACAGGCATACCAGCACTGCCCACTTCAGGGTGAAGCGCTGGTGATCACCGAATTCGATACCGGCCAGGGCCACCAGCAGGTAAGTGGACGGAACCAGCGGGCTCAGCAGGTGGACGGGCTGGCCGACGATCGAGGCACGGGCCATTTCCACGGCGCTGATGCCGTAATGGCTGGCCGCTTCGGCAAGAACTGGTAACACCCCGTAATAAAATGCATCGTTCGACATGAAGAAGGTGAACGGCATGCTCGCCAGGGCGGTGATCACCGCCAGGTACGGGCCGAGGAAGTCCGGAATCACCGCCAGCAGGCTCTTGGACATGGCGTCGACCATGCCGGTCCCGGACAGGATGCCGGTAAAGATACCGGCGGCGAAGATCAGCCCGACCACCGCCAATACGCTGCCGGCGTGGGCCGCGACGCGATCCTTCTGCTGTTGCAGGCAAGGGTAGTTGACGATCATCGCGATACTGAAAGCCACCATGAACAGCACGGGCAGCGGCAACAGGCCAGCAATCAAGGTGCACATCAGGGCCAGGGTCAGCGCGCCGTTGAACCAGATCAGCTTCGGACGGCGGGCGTCCGGGAACTGGGAAACGCTGATTTCGCTGTGGTCGATTTCATCGCCGGCCAGGTGCAATTCACCCAGGCGAGCACGTTCGCGTTTGCCGTACATATAGGCAATCAGCAGGATAGCCACCACGCCGAACGCCATCGCCGGAATCATCGGGACGAAGATGTCGGACGGGTCCACGTGCAGCGCACTGGCCGCACGGGCCGTCGGGCCGCCCCAGGGGGTCATGTTCATCACGCCGCCGGCGAGGATGATCAGGCCAGCCATGATCCGGGGGCTCATGCCGATGCGGCTGTACAGCGGCAGCATCGCCGCCACGCAGATCATGTAAGTGGTCGCGCCGTCCCCATCGAGGGAAACGACGAGCGCCAGAACGGCGGTGCCGACCGAAACTTTCAACGGGTCGCCCTTGACCAGCTTGAGGATCTTGCGCACGGCCGGGTCGAACAGGCCGGAGTCGATCATCAGGGCAAAATAGAGAATTGCGAACATCAGCATCACCCCGGTCGGGGCGAGCTTGGTGATGCCTTCGAGCATCATCGGGCCGATTTTCGGGGCGAAGCCACCGAACAGGGCGAACAGGATCGGGATGATGATCAGGGCGATCAGCGCGGACAGGCGCTTGGTCATGATCAGGAACATGAACGTGATGACCATGGCAAAGCCAAGGAAAGTCAGCATAGGAAATACTCCAGGCGTGGCGCGGCGGGCAAAGGCGAACCGGACAGGTCAGCGCAGGATGCGGGGCTCGGGGCGGACGAATGGAGTGGGCGCGGCGGGACAGGTAGTTGCGGACATCAGAATCACCATTGTTGTTGTAGAGGGGCCGGACCGGCTACGAAAGCCATTGTCGGCCACCGGTCTTTTGCCGGTAGTGAGGCGATCCTAATCGCGCAAGCTTTCAGCCAGCTTTCGCAACCGAAAGGTCTGACGCAGGGGGACGAGATATCTACAGTCCGACTGGTAGCTTCAAGGGCCAGTCCTATCGGCGAATTCTGAATATCATGTGGGCTCTCGTTCGTCGCTGTATCCAGGGTAGCCACAATGGTAGGCTTGCCATCAATTGCGAGTTTTAAACGGAGCTTCTGCCAATGCTCAATAGTGTTGAATTAGACAATTTCGGCCCGCTGCATCACATACGCTGGGGCAAGCTTTCAAACATCAACCTGATCATCGGCGCCAACAGCAGCGGCAAGACGTTTCTGCTCAAAGCCTTGTATTGCAGCATGCGAACGCTTGAGGAGTATCAGCGCGGAAATGATCAACGATCAGCGGCTGAGATACTGGCTGATAAGCTCTACTGGACTTTCCAGGCAGACAAAATTGGGGATTTGGTCGCAAAAAATGCCGATGGTCCGCTTATTAGTAAAATAAAATTCGATTCCCGGGAGTTTCGCTACAGCTTTGGCAGAGACACCACCAAAAACATAACCTCCTTGGAAAATCACATACTCCCTCAAGAAAGTAATTCCATCTTCCTGCCGCCCAAGGAAGTTCTTTCTCTTCAAAATATCATTTTGAAAAGCCGTGATTTGGATAAGGAGTTCGGCTTCGACGATACCTATTACGACTTGGCTAAAGCGCTGCGCATGGCTCCGACCAAAGGTAAAAATCATGCGCATTTTGCGAGGGCTAGGGGCAGCTTGGAAAACATGTTCGACGGCAAAGTTGAATTCGATAGCAAGACCAACCGCTGGCAGTTCAAGAAGGGCAACCAAAAATTTCCGATTGGTGCCACCGCCGAAGGCGTGAAGAAAATTGCCATTCTCGACACGTTGCTGGGCAATCGTTATCTGTCAAAGGACTCAGTTGTCTTCATTGACGAGCCTGAGTCTGCGCTTCATCCCGTCGCCATCTCTCAGCTGATTGGCATCATCGTGTCTCTGGCAGACAGCGGTATTCAATTTTTTATTGCCAGCCATTCGTATTTTGTAGTGAAGGCGTTGTATATCGCGGCACAAAAAAACCATATGTCCGTGCCGGTCCTGTCCTTCATCCAGAAAGAGTGGGCGGCCGATGACTTGCTATCCGGAATGCCCGACAACCCGATCATCGATGAGTCGATCCGGCTTTACGAAGAGGAAGTGGAGTTGACTCTGGGATGAGTATTTCTTTCGTTGAGTCAGGGATGAGTTTTGGGCCTTATGCCATAGGCGATGTCTTCCCGATTGAGCAGAGTCCGCTTTATAAAAGTCTAGGGCAAGGCTTGATGATCGCAGAGTTCGTGCTCTTACGTCCGGGGCCGAGCGGGACGGAGGAAGTCTGGGTGATCGAAGCCAAGTCGAGTGCCCCAAGGGTGTTTGAAAGCTACATCGAAGAAATACGGCAAAAACTAACTAACTCCGTTCAACTGACCTTTGCCTCTTGTTTGAAGCGCCACCAGCAAGCGGCCGATATATTACCCACCCGCTTTTTAGAATTGGACCTCGGTGCCTGTATCTTCAGATGCATACTTATCATCAACGGTTTCCGCAAAGAGTGGTTGCCTCCGTTGCAAAATGCCCTAGCTAAAGAGATGAACTCACTGGTTAAAACCATGGGCTTCAAGCCGGGCTCCATTAGCGTCATCAACGATGACAAAGCGCGCGAACTGAAGCTGATTCTCTGAGCGATCCAGATCAGAATGGAATAGCTGTTCGATTAACTTAGAACACCGAAAGGTCTAGCGGCCGCATGGCCCCCATCCAGATCGCATGGTCCGTGTGGTCGGCCAGCTCATCGCCGGTATTGGGGTGCAGGAAAATCACCAGGCCCTTGCGGTAGAGCGCCAGCCACGGCAAGACCACGCCGATGTACTGCGGATCGAATGACAACTGGCAGCTCCAGTCCGGATGCGGACCCACCGGGCGCTGGTGGACGCGGCCCATTTTCAACGGAAACAACTGCGCCGCTTCCTCGCACAGCGCCCGCGCCTGGTCGAGGGTATTGGCGTCGAAATACACGTGGGCGTGGTAGCCCTTGATGCGTTGCATCTGTCACTCCTCGAAAAGAGGCCGAACCCCAGCCGTTTGTCGCGGGTCAGAGGCCTTACACGTGGAACAAAAAAGGAACACAAGCCATGAAAAATGCAGAAACCCCGGTGATCAAGGTGGTGCTCTATGGTGCCATGAGCAGCCTCGGCAGTGCATTGATGGCTGAAATGCTGCGCCGCCAGCACGAAGTGATCGCCATTCTCGACGACCTCACCGCCCTGGCGCCACGGCCGGGCCTGAGGACCAAGCCGGGTGATCTGTTCGACCCCGAGCGGGTCAAGCAAAGCGTAGCTGGCGCCAGCGCCGTCATCTGCCTGCTGAACGCGCCCGGCTTGCCGATGAACAGCGAGCAAGTGGAACGCAACCTCATCCCCGGCCCCGTCGAACAAGTGTTGGCGGTGGACGCACTGATTGCCGGAATGGAAGCGGTGAATATCCCCCGGCTGTTCCTGGTGGGGGATTTCGCCGTGCTCGACGAGGAGCAGGCCGAGGACGACCTGCAACGCCACGCTGCCGAAGAAGTGCTCGACGCCCTGCAGAACAGCACCTTGCAATGGACCCTGATCAACTCGCCCTATGCCGCGCCGGGCTTGAGCATCGAGCACTTCAGCCAGGTCAGCACCAGCCTGGAACCGGGCCTGGCCGACGCCCTGGAGCGGCTGAACCGGGTGGCGGTCGGTATCGCCGATGAGCTGCGCTTGAACCTGCACGTCGGCCAGCACGTGAGTTTCATCGCCGCCTCCTAGACGCGGTGCACTCAAACGGCGATGGAAGGCAGCGGCAGCCCGGTCAATGATTCGGCGCTGTTGGCCTGTTCTTCCATCAACCAGTCGACGAACAACCTGATCAATGCCCCACGCCGTTTGCGCTGGGGCAAGACCACGTAATAGCCCAATCGCGACAACACGGTTTCGGCAATCGGCCGACACAAAAGGCCTTGGGCCAGTAAGTTATCCACAAGGTGCCGCCAGCCGATGGCCACACCCTGGCCACCGATGGCCGCCTGGATCAACAGCGTGTAGTTGTCGAAGCGCAACTGCCCGGGGGCCGGAGGGGACGTGATGCCCAGTTCGCGAAATACGCCGTTCCAGTCAAACCAGTTGCTGCCGTTGCCGGCGCGCAGGTGCAGCAATGGCAATTCCGCCAGGGCTTGCGCCGACAGAGGCGTCGGTCGCTCCTTGAGCAGCAGCGGGCTGCATACCGGAAAGACTTCTTCGCTGAAAAGCCAGCGACTTTCGCCCTGTTTGAAGCGACCGTCGCCGAACAGTACGGCAACGTCAATATCGGTGCGGAGCATGGCGTGGTTGCGTTCGCCGGTGACCAGGCTGACGTCGATCTGTGGATTGGCGGCGTGAAACCGGTGCAATCGCGGCATCAGCCAATAAGCGGCGAAGGCGAAGTCCGTCGCCACTTGCAACACCTCATGCTGGTGTTGGGCGGTGATGGCGCTGAGGCCCGCATCGATGCTCTGCAAACCGGCCTGGACCTGCTCGAATAGAATCGACCCGGCTTCGGTCAGCTCGATGCCGCGGTAGATGCGATCGAACAGCCGCGTGCCCAGTTGTTCTTCCAGGCGCTTGATCTGCTGGCTGATGGCTGGCTGCGTGGTGCCCAGTTCAATTGCTGCCGCCGTGAAGCTTTGCTGGCGGGCCGCGGCTTCAAAGGCGCGGAACAGTTCCAGGGACAGGTCACCCAAGGCGTCATACATAAGCTGTGCTTATCCTAGTCATTATCCTACGTGGGCTTTACCCGAAAACCCGGGGGCTACATGCTCAATCGCAGCAATGTCGCATAACTGCTCACTATGGAATGCCGGGAATACATGAAGCGCAAGAACATTCTTTTCATCATGGCCGATCAGATGGCCGCGCGAATGTTGCCGATCTACGGTCCTTCGCCGATCAAGCTGCCCCACCTTTCGCGCCTGGCCGCCGAGGGCGTGGTGTTCGATGCGGCGTACTGCAACAGCCCGCTCTGCGCGCCGTCGCGTTTCACCCTGGTGAGCGGCCAGTTGCCCAGCAAGATCGGCGCCTACGACAACGCCGCGGATTTCCCGGCGGACGTGCCCACGTACGCCCATTACCTGCGCCGTCTCGGCTACCGTACGGCGTTGTCTGGCAAGATGCACTTCTGCGGGCCGGACCAGTTGCATGGCTACGAAGAACGGCTGACCAGCGACATTTACCCGGCCGACTACGGTTGGGCCGTGAACTGGGACGAGCCGGATGTGCGGCCGAGCTGGTACCACAACATGTCGTCGGTGTTGCAGGCCGGCCCTTGCGTGCGCACCAACCAGCTGGATTTCGACGAAGAGGTGGTGTTCAAGGCCCAGCAATACCTGTTCGACCACATTCGCGAGGACGGCGACCAGCCGTTCTGCCTCACCGTGTCCATGACCCATCCCCACGACCCGTACACGATTCCCAAGGCGTTCTGGGACCTGTACGACGATAACGACATCCCACTGCCGCTTACCCCGGCGCAGACGGCGCTGGACCCGCATTCGCAGCGCCTGCTGAAGGTGTATGACTTGTGGGGCAAGCCGCTGCCTGTGGATAAGATTCGCGACGCACGCCGGGCCTACTTCGGCGCGTGCAGCTACATTGACAGCAACGTCGGGAAACTCCTGCAAACCCTCGAAGACACCGGCTTGCTCGACGATACCATCATTGTCTTCTCCGGCGATCATGGCGACATGCTTGGGGAAAAAGGCCTCTGGTACAAAATGCATTGGTACGAAATGGCCGCGCGGGTGCCGCTGTTGATCAGCGCTCCGGGACAATTTGCCAGCGGGCGGGTGAAGGCGGCGGTGTCCACCGCTGACTTGCTGCCCACTCTGGTGGAACTGGCCGGCGGCACGCTGGAACCGGGATTGCCCCTGGACGGGCGCTCGTTGGTGCCGCACCTGCAAGGGCAGGGTGGGCATGATGAAGTCTTCGGTGAATACATGGCCGAAGGCACCATCAGCCCGTTAATGATGATTCGTCGCGGCCCCTGGAAATTCATCTACAGCGAGGACGACCCGTGCCTGCTGTTCGATGTCCACAACGACCCCAAGGAGCTGGAGGATCTCAGCCAGTCGCCGGAGCATCAGCGCCTGTTCGCCGATTTTCTCGCCGAAGCGCGGGCCAAGTGGAACATCCCTGTCATTCACCAACAGGTGCTCGCCAGCCAGCGACGCCGCCGGTTTGTCGCCCAGGCGCTGACCCTGGGCAAACTCAAGAGCTGGGATCACCAGCCGCTGGTCGATGCCAGCCAGCAGTACATGCGTAACCACATCGACCTTGATGACCTGGAGCGCAAGGCCCGTTATCCACAACCCTGCCAAAACCAATAACGTAAGGGGAAGCACATGCAAAAGTTATCCACAGTACTGGCCGCCGGGCTGTTGGCATTGAGCAGTGCGTCGGCATGGGCCGAGCAAAGCTGCGACACCGTGAAGATGGCCGACCCGGGCTGGAGCGACATCGCGGCGACCAACGCCATCGCCGGTTTTTTGCTGGACGGCATGGGCTACAAGGCCAAGGTCGATACCCTCGCGGTGCCGATCACGTTTGGCGGCCTCAAGGACGGCCAGGTCGACGTATTCCTCGGTAACTGGATGCCGGCGCAACAGGGCTTCTACGACAAATTCGTCGCCACCGGCGATGTCACGCAGTTGGCCAAGAACCTGGACGGGACCGAATTCACCCTGGCGGTGCCGGACTATGTCTGGGATGCCGGTGTGCATAACTTTGCCGACCTGAACAAGTTCGCCGACAAGTTCGACAAGAAGATCTACGGCATCGGCTCGGGCGCCCCGGCGAACCTGTCCCTGAAGGAAATCATCAAGACCAACGATTTCGGCATGGGCGATTGGAAACTGGTGGAGTCCAGCGAGCAGGCGATGTTGGCGGAGGTCTCCCGGGCCGTGAAGAAACAGAAGTTCGTGACCTTCCTGGGCTGGACCCCGCACCCGATGAACGTGCAACTGAAAATGCACTACCTCAAGGGCGGCGAGAAGTACTTCGGCGACACCGGCAGCGTCTACACGCTGACCCGCAAGGGTTATGCACAGGCCTGCCCGAACGTTGGCAAGTTGCTGACCAACCTGAGTTTCACCCAGGACATGGAAAACAGCATCATGGCCGAGGTGGTCAACAACAAGGTCAGCAACGCCGACGCGGCCAAGGCCTGGATCAAGGCCAACCCGGCCGTGCTGGATAAATGGCTGGATGGGGTAAAGACCGTGGACGGCAAGGATGCGTTGGCGGCGGTGAAGGCCAAGCTCTGATGGTCGATGTGCTCCGCGTGCACTTAAGTCACGCGGAGCAAAAGGTTGTGGCGAGGGGATTTATCCCCGCCGGGTTGCGGAGCAACCCTAATGCGGCGCCCCGGTATGTCAGGCCTGTTGCGATCGGTTTTTGGGGTCGCTTCGCGACCCAACGGGGATAAATCCCCTCGCCACAGGAAGAGACAGAGCCTCGTCCTGCTACTCTTGCGCCAAATCCGATCCTTGAGGCCCCATGGCAATTCCCACCCGCCATTCACTCTTTCCGTTCCTGAGCTGGCTCCCCCGACAGACCCGCGCCAGCGTCGGGCGGGATCTGATCGTCGGCCTGAGCGGCGCGATTCTCGCGTTGCCACAATCCATTGCCTACGCGCTGATCGCCGGCCTTCCGCCTGAATATGGCTTGTACGCGGCGATCGTGCCGGTGCTGATTGCCTGTCTGTGGGGCTCCTCCTGGCATTTGATCTGCGGTCCTACGGCAGCGATCTCCATTGTCCTGTACGCCAGCATCAGTCCCCTGGCCGTGCCCGCCAGCCAGGACTACGTCACCTTGATCCTGTTGCTGACCGTGCTGGCGGGCGTTTTCCAATGGCTGCTGGGGCTGTTGCGTTTCGGCGCGCTGGTGAATTTCGTCTCCCATTCGGTAGTACTGGGCTTCACGCTGGGGGCGGCGGTGGTGATCGCCTTGGGGCAGTTGCCGAACCTGTTGGGGCTGAACCTGCCGAACGAAGCCACGGCCCTGAAAGGCTTGCTGATGCTGGTCAACCACATCGGTGCTGTGGATAAACCGTCCTTGCTCTTGGGGCTGGCCACGCTGGGGCTGGGGATAACCCTGAAACGAGCGTTGCCTCGCTGGCCAAGCCTGTTGATAACGTTGGTGATCAGCAGCCTGGTGGTCTGGCTGTGGCCCGCGATGTTCGGGCATGTGGCACTGGTCAGCGCCTTTACCGGGCGCCTGCCGCCGCTCTCGCCGCTGCCGCTGGACCTGGAGCTGATCTTGCGCCTGCTGCCGGGTGCCGTCGCGGTGGGGATGCTCGGGCTGGTCACCAGCCTGTCGATCGCCCGCTCGTTGTCGGTGCGTTCCGGGCAGTTGCTCGATGCGAACCAGGAGGTGAGGGCGCAAGGGCTTTCCAACATCGTCGGAGGATTTTTCTCCGGATCCTTGTCGGCCGGTTCCTTCACGCGTTCCGGCCTCAGCTACGAAGCCGGTGCCTGCTCCCCCTTGGCCGGGGTGTTCTCGGCCTTGTGGGTGGCGCTGTTCGCGGTCGCCGGGGCCACGCTGATCGCCCATATTCCGATCCCGGCCATGGCTGGCAGCATCCTGTTGATCGCCTGGGGGCTGGTGGATCACCGCGGCATCCGCGCGCTGTACCGGGTGAGCCGCGCCGAATTCGTGGTCATGGGCCTGACCTGCCTGGCGACGCTGCTCCTGGAACTGCAAACCGCGATCTACGCGGGTGTGCTGGCCTCGCTGTTCTTCTACCTCAAGCGCACCTCGCAACCGCGGGTGCAGCACTTTCGCGAAGGGGAAGCGGAGATTTTGCGGGTCGGCGGGTCGATCTTTTTCGGCGCCAGTCATTTCCTCCAGGTACGCCTGCAACGCCTGCAGGCGCCGCGGGTGATCATCGACGCGCAGCAGATCAACTTCATCGATTATTCCGGCGTGGCAATGCTCCACCAGGAAGCCCGGCGCCTGCGCAGCCAGGGCCGGAGCCTGACCTTGCGCCGGGCCCGACCCCAGGTGGTGGAAGAGCTGAAGAAGCTTGAGGGGGCAGAGCATTGCCCGATCCAATTCGAAGAGTGAGACCGCTCGCCTTGTGGGAAAAGCTCCCACAAGGCTTGGACCAAGGTCTCAGGACGCCGCTGCACCCACGCCCACTGTCGTGCGCAACCGTCCTTCCAAGCGACGCTTGAGCCCGCGGGATTCGATCAGCAGTTTCGAGCCCTTGCTGGCGTTGGCCCGGCTCCATTCCTCCAGCAATTCCAGGCACGAGTGGTCGATGTAGCTCAGGTTATTGAGCGGCACATGCACCGTCACGCCTTCGGGCAGGGTGCCCAGCACCTGGGTCAGCGCCGGGACCTTGAGGAAGGTCGCCGCGCCCACCAGGCGCAGTTCCATCTCACCGTCCTGAGGCAGGTCGATCAGGCTGATTTTCAAGCGCGACGCTTTCCAGGCCAACTTCGCCAGGGTCAGGCCGAAACCGATCAGCACGCCGGTCAGCAGGTCAGTGAAGATGATCGCCAGTGCCGTCGCGGCGTAGGTGAACATCGGCATCCGGCCATAACGGCCCAGGTTGCGAAAGGCCTTGAGGTCCACCAGTTTGAAGCCGGTATACACCAGAACCCCCGCCAGGCTCGCCACCGGAATGCTTTGCAGCACGCTGGACAGCAGCAATACGAACAACAACAGCCACAGGCCATGGAAAATCGTCGACATCCGGGTGGTTGCCCCGGCCTGGACGTTGGCTGAGCTGCGCACGATCACGCCCGTCATCGGCAAGGCGCCGAGCAGGCCGCACAGCATGTTGCCGATGCCTTGGGCCGACAGCTCCCGGTCGAAGTCCGCCCGTTCACCGCTGTGCATGCGATCCACCGCCGCGGCCGACAGCAGGGTTTCGGCGCTGGCGATGAACGCGACCGCGAAGGCGGCGATCAGCAGCGTCGGATCGGCCAGGTTCAGCAGGTCCGCCGGACGCAGCCAGTCGATGGCGTCGGCGAGGTTGTCCGGGACTTCCACGCGCTTGACCGGCAGGGCCAACAGCAGGCTGGCGATGGTCGCCAGGCCTACGCCAAGCAAGGCGCCGGGGATGAAGCGCAGGCTGTGGGGGCGCAGCTTTTCCCACAGCCACATCACGGCCATCGTCGACAGGCCGAGCAGGCCGGCCTGCCAGCCGAAGGACGGCAGCGCCTGGGCCACCGCCGAGGGGAAGGCCACCAGGTTATCCAGCCCGGACGGCTTGGGCGCCGCGTCGAGCATCACGTGGACCTGGGACAACACGATCAACACGCCAATGCCCGCCAGCATGCCATAGACCACCGCCGGCGCCGTCACCCGGAACCAGCAGCCCAGGCGAAAACGCCCGGCCAGCAGTTGCAGCAACCCTGCCAGCAGCAGGATCGGCCCGAGCATCGCCACGCCATGTTGGCGCACCAGTTCGAAGACCAACACCGCCAAGCCGGCGGCCGGACCACTGACCTGCAATTTCGAGCCGGCGAGGAAGCCGACCACCAGGCCACCGACGATGCCGGTGACCAAGCCCTTGGCAGGTGGCAGGCCGGAGGCGATGGCAATGCCCATGCACAAGGGCAGCGCCACCAGGAACACAACCACCGAAGCCAGCAGCTCCCGTGGCAGGACAGCTTTTAATTGAGCAGCACGCATGGCGACTCTCCCGAAGTTTCTTCAGGCATGGCAAGGCCCGACCGCCTGGATGGCAGGCAGGCTTTGTTCCACGCAAGGATGGTAGGAGCGGTTAGAAGCGCGCTTTGGGCGTCGCGACCGGGATCGGATGGCTACCATCGAGCGGCAGGAAACAACCTCGGTCCGCGTCGAAGGCTTTGATCTCGCTGGTCTCGATGTTGTACACCCAGCCGTGGATGAACAACTGGCCGCTGGCCATGCGCGAGGCGACCGAAGGGTGCGTTCGCAGGTGCTGCAACTGCGCGATCACGTTCTCTTCGGTGAGGATGGGCATGGTCTGTTTTTCGTCGCCGCAGGGGCAGTTGTCATGGACCATGGTCTTGGCCACCTCGGCGTGGCGCAGCCAGGCCTTGACGGTCGGCATCTTTTCCAGCGTTTCCGGGTTGAGTACCGCGCGCATGGCGCCGCAATCGGAATGGCCGCATACGATGATGTGCTGCACGCCGAGGGCCAGCACCGCGTACTCGATGGCCGTGGAAACGCCGCCGTTCATCTGCCCGTAGGGCGGAACGACGTTGCCGACGTTACGGGTGACGAACAGGTCGCCGGGGGAGCTGTGGGTGATCAACTCGGGCACGATGCGCGAGTCGGCGCAGGTGATGAACATCGCCCGGGGGGATTGGGCGGTGGCGAGTTTCTTGAAGAGTTCTTCCTGCTGCGGGAAGACTTCGTGATGGAAATGCAAAAAGCCGTCAACAATATGCTGCAGCGCTGCATCGGCGGTCTCCGCCTCGGGTTGGGCTGAAGCCGACGCAGCCAACGGCTGTTTATCCTTGTCACTCATGATTCATCCTCTTTGACGGTTGACGCCAGTGGCTGGTTAAAAAACGTCCAGGTCGAAGGCCCGACCCGTCAGTCACTCGTTGAACAAGGTAGCGGTCGAAACTTAACTCAAACTGAATCAATGGCTCTAGGACGTAGATTACAAGGCATGAATCACAACTCGACGCGCCCAGGCGCGGGCGTGCGGACGTTGTGCCACGGTTCCACTGTATTCAAATCAAGGACATTTGTCGGCCCGGCGGACAGAAGGCGTCGCAATCCAGCGCGTAGCCTTCGCGCCGGTCCAGCCCCAGCCGCTTGATCGCCTTGGTGAAGCGCTGGGCCAGCAGGTCGGCGAAGGGGCCTTCGCCGCGCATGCGGTTGCCGAACTGGCTGTCGTACAGTTCACCGCCGCGGCTCTGGCGCACAAGGCTCAGCACATGGGCGGCCCGCTGCGGGTAATGCGCTTGCAGCCACTGCTCGAACAGCGGCGCGACCTCCAGGGGCAGGCGCAACATGACGTAGGAAGCCGTCTGGGCACCGGCGGCATGGGCTTGGGCCAGTAGCGCCTCGATTTCGCTGTCGTTGATCATCGGGATCATCGGGGCGCACAGCACTCCCACCGGGATGCCGGCCTCGCGCATGACCTTGATCGCCCGCAACCGCGCCTTGGGCGCCGCCGCGCGCGGTTCGAGGATGCGCTTGAGCTCATCGTCCAGGGTGGTGAGGCTGATCATCACCGCCACCAGTCGCTGGCGAGCCAGCTCCGCCAGCAGGTCCAGGTCGCGCAGGATCAGCGAGCCCTTAGTCACGATGGTCACCGGATGGCGGTAGCGCAACAGCACTTCCAGGATCCTGCGGGTGATGCGTTGCTCGCGCTCGATGGGCTGGTAGGGGTCGGTGTTGGAGCCCAGGTTGATCGGCGCGCATTGATAGCCTCGCTTGGACAGCTGTTCTTCCAGCACGTCGGCGGCGTTGCTCTTGGCGATCAACCGGGTTTCGAAATCCAGCCCCGGCGACATGTCCCAATACGCGTGGCTGGGGCGGGCGTAGCAATAGATGCAACCGTGTTCGCAACCGCGGTAGGGGTTGATCGAGCGATCGAAGGGAATGTCCGGCGAGGTGTTGCGGGTGATGATGGTCTTCGCCGTTTCGAAGCGCACTTCGGTGCCTTGGGTCGGCGGTACTTCCTGATACCAGCCGTCATCCTCGACCACCGAGCGACTCGGGGCGAAGCGATTGTGGGGGTTGGCAGCGGTGCCACGGCCACGTGGCGGCAGGGAGGCTGACATGGGGAATACTCCGATGCTGTATGTGCATACAGTATCGCGAGCTTTGCGTTCGGACCAGTGCCATTCAGCGGTCCGGCCGCAAGCGCCCCTGGCGTCAAACCCAATTCACAACACTTTGACGTCCTGCTTACGGGTTTTTAACCGGAGCGAGCCGACACTGTGCACCCTCGAACCTTCTTGTCTCCGGTTGTCCGTGCATGCTCAAGCTCTGCTCCCGTTCACTGTGTTGCCTGGCCTTGCTGATCGGTCTGGCTGAAATACCCGCCCAGGCGGCGGATGCCGTGCAGACGCGGCCCGCCGAGTGGGCCCAGCCTGTGGAAAAGGACTACAACCTGTACCAGATGTCGCCCACGCTCTACCGCAGTTCCTTGCCGGACAGCGGGGCCCTGCCGTTGTTGGCGAAGCTGCGGATCGGCACGGTCATCACGTTCCTGCCGACGTCGGATGCGCGCTGGCTCTCCGCCCCCGACATCGAACAGGTACGGTTGCCCTATCGCACCAATCACGTCGACGACAGCGACATACTCCGCGCCCTGCGCGCCATCCAGGCCGCCGAAGCCAAGGGGCCGGTGCTGATGCACTGCAAGCACGGCTCGGATCGCACCGGCCTGGTGGCGGCCATGTACCGCGTGGTGGTACAGGGCTGGAGCAAAGAAGACGCGCTGAACGAAATGACCGAGGGCGGCTTCGGGGACAGTCATCACTTCAAGGATGGCGTTCGCTACATGATGCAGGCCGATGTGGAAAAACTGCGCACGGCATTGGCCAATGGCGACTGCAGCACCAGCGTCTTCGCGCTCTGTTCCCTGGAGAGCTGGGTCAACAGCACGACGAACCTTCATCACCTCGACGCTCAGGCGGTCACGCCGCCGCGCTGATCGCAGGCCTGCCTGAAGGCCGCGATGGAGGCGGCGAGCGGTCGAGAATCACCCGGGCCGAATAGCGTCTCGCGCAATGCCCGGCCTGTTCGCCGGTCGAACAGCCCGTTGCGCCTGAACACTTCGAACACGGTGTGGGCCAATTGCCTGGACCAGGCATAGGCGTAGATTCCGGCGGCATAGCCGGTGACCATGTAATCCAGGCCATTGGGCCAGCGTTCGTCTGCGAAGGCGGGCAGATGCCCCACTTGTGCGCTGACCTGGTCGAAAATCTCTTGGGCACTTCGCCCGTCGCCGTCGTTGCGGTGCAGTTCCAGGTCGAATAAAGCCTCGCGCAGGGACGCCGCCTGTTCCCAACTGGCCTGGGTGTCGAGGTAATCGAGCAACTGATCGGCGATGTTTTCCGGCAAGGGCGCGCCGGTCTGGTGATGGCTGGACAGTCGAATCAGGCAGGGTATGGAAAAACACCATTGCTCGAACAGCACCCCGGCAAACTCCGCCGTGTCCCGGGAAAGCTCCGTGATCCCGGACACGTCGCGATACTCCGCGCGGGTCAGGATGTGGTGCAGGCAATGGCCGAGTTCGTGAAACAGAATCCGCAGTTGCCGGTGATCCAGCAAAACCGGTTGCTTACCTGAAGGACGCGGCAGCCAGCCATGCAGCACTGCGATGGGGTGCCGAGGCCGGCCCTCGGCGGTGATGCGGCGGTTGCGCAGGGTGGTGGTCTGGGGGAAACCTTCCTCGCTTGGGTCCTCGAACGGATCGAAATAAAAGTAGCCGATGGTTTCGCCCCACTCGCGGACTTCGAACAGGCACACCTGGGCGTCCCAGCTCGCCACCTCCGGGCGCTCGATGATCTCCACGCCGAGCAGCTCCCCCGCGATCTGCCTCATCCGGGCAAAGGTGGTCGCCAGCGTAAACCAGGCGCTGATGGACTGCTCCGACACGCCCGTCGCTTGCCGACGGAGCTTCTCCGCCAGGTACGGATAATCCCATGGCTGCAAGGCGCCGTAGCCCTGCGCCGAGGCAAATGCCTTGAGCTGCTCGGTGTCCTGTGGCCAGGTTTTTTTCTGCCGCGCGAGCTGTCGCCGCAGGAACGACAAGACCTGTTCCGGTGACTGCGCCTGCTCCGGCTCGATCGCCAAGTGCGCGTAGCTGGCGTAGCCCAATAACCTCGCGTACTGGTGGCGGTCCCTGAGCAACTGCCGGAGGACTTCGCCATTGTCGAACTGCCCGGCCTGGGGGCCCTGGTCCGAGGCGCGGGTGCTGTAGGCGATGTACACGCGTTGGCGCAGCAGCCGGTCGTCGGCATGGCGGGTGACGGTGCGAAACGAGGTTTCGTCGAGCGTCAGCAGCCAGCCTTTGTGCCCTTGCTCGCGCGCCAGGTCGGCCATGCGCTGCCTGAAAGCCGCCGGCAGGCCGTTCAACGCCGTCTCGTCGTCAAAGACCTGGCTCCAGGCCTTGTTGGCTTCTTGCAAGTGTTCCATGAACAAGTACCGGCCGCCCTGGATACGCAGCGCCAGGTCCTTCACCTCGGCCTGTGATGGGTGGCCGGACCCGCCCAGGCGAAAGCGCCGGAGGATCTTTTCCAGGGTTCTTTTCCTGGCCGGGGCGAAGTGCTGGGCTATCTGGCTGTCCGCCAGGCGCTGGTAGAGCTGGAACAGCCCGGGGTGTTCATCGAGGGAACGCTGGAAATCCTGCAAGCGGTCGCTGCAGTCGAGCGAAGCCTGGGCCCAGTCGCTTCCCGTCCTGGTGGAGGTCAGGCGGTCCAACACGTAGCCGAAGGTCTTCAAGCGCGCATGGACCTCGTCCATGGCCAGCACCAGGTCATCCCAGGTGGGAAACACCGCCTGGGTCTGGATGACATGGGCCACCTGGGCGCGGCTGTCGGCGAGGATACGGTCGAGGGCCGGGGCAAAATGCCGGGCTTCGATATGGGCAAACGGGGGCAGGTCGTAGGCCTGCAGCAGGGGGTTGTCGGCAAGGGGCATGGGGCCTTCCTGTCAGTCTGTCGTGGTGGACAGTCTGCGCGGGAAGGCCTTGCGTCTTGCGGTACATAGGTATCGCAGGCGCGCCGGATGACGCGCCTGCGGCCAGCGGATTACTCCGTGGGTTTCTTCTTCAGCTTGGGGTTGGGGAAGAACTGCACCGCCTGGACCTTGGCATCCGCCGCCTTGGGCGCCGAGGTGTTGACGCGGGTGCCCAGTTCCTTGGGCACCGACAGGCCTTGTTCGTTGAGCGTGTCGGAATAACCGCAGGCCACGCATTCACGATGGGGCACGCCGTCTTCGTTCCACATCATCAGCTTGTCCGGTTCACTGCAGGCCGGGCAGACCGCCCCGGCAATGAAGCGACGCTTGGTGATCACAGGCCCCTCGCTCATGCTGCCGCGTCCTCGCTCAGGCCGCTATGGCGCAAGAGTGCGTCAATCGACGGCTCGCGGCCACGGAAGTCGACGAACAGCACCATCGGCGCCTGGGAACCGCCCCGGGCGAGGATGGCTTCGCGGAAGGCGCGGCCGATGTCGGCGTTGAGCACGCCTTCTTCCTCGAACTTGGAGAACGCATCGGCGGACAGCACTTCCGCCCACTTGTAGCTGTAGTAGCCCGCCGCGTACCCGCCGGCGAAGATGTGGGCAAAGCTGTTGGGGAAGCGGTTGTAGGCTGGCGGTCGCATCACCGACACCTCGTCGCGTACGCCTTCGAGCACTTGCAGCACGCTGCGGCCGTCGCCGTGGGTGGCGTGCAGCTCGAAGTCGAACAGCGAGAACTCCAGTTGGCGAACCATCATCAGGCCGGACTGGAAGTTTTTCGCCGCGAGCATTTTTTCCAGCAGGTCCTGGGGCAGTGGTTCGCCGGTTTCGTAGTGGCCGGAAATCAGCGCCAGGCCCTCGGGCTCCCAGCACCAGTTCTCCATGAACTGGCTGGGCAGCTCGACGGCGTCCCAGGCCACGCCATTGATGCCGGACACACCGGCATGCTCGACGCGGGTCAGCAGGTGGTGCAGGCCATGGCCGAACTCGTGGAACAGCGTGGTGACTTCGTCGTGGGTCAGCAGCGCCGGCTTGCCGCTGTCAGCCGGGGTGAAGTTGCACACCAGGTTCGCCACCGGGCTTTGCAAGGCGCCACCGGCGGTGCGCCGACGGTCGCGGGCGCCATCCATCCAGGCACCGCCGCGCTTGTTGGCGCGGGCATAGAGGTCGAAGAAGAAGCGGCCGACGTGCTGGCCATTCTCCTTGATCTCGAACAGGCGCACGTCCGGGTGCCAGGCGTCGAAGCCCTTCAGCTCGGCGATCTCGATGCCGTAGAGGCGTTGCACGATGGCGAACAGCCCGCCCAGCACCTTGTCGATCGGGAAGTACGCGCGCAGGGCTTCCTGGGCGACGCTGTAGCGCTGCTGGCGCAGTTTTTCGCCATAGAAGCCGCTGTCCCAGCTTTGCAGGTCGGGGCAGCCCTGTTCGGCGGCGAAGGCCTTGAGCTGTTCCAGGTCCTGGGCCGCGAACGGCTTGCTGCGCTTGGCCAGGTCCCGCAGGAAGCTCAGGACCTGGTCGCTGGACTCGGCCATCTTTGTCGCCAGGCTCAACTCGGCGAAATTGGCGAAGCCCAGCAGTTGGGCCAGTTCCTGGCGCAGGTCGAGGATCTGTTCCATCACCGGGCCGTTGTCGTTCTGGCCGGCATTCGGGCCTTGGTCCGATGCGCGGGTGCAGTAGGCGGCGTAGACTTCTTCGCGCAGGGCGCGGTCTTCGGCGTAGGTCATCACCGCGTAATAGCTGGGGAATTCCAGGTTGATCAGCCAGCCGTCCAGGCCCTTGGCCTGGGCCGCTGCCGCCATCTGCGCCTTGGCCGAATCGGTGAGGCCGGCGAGGGCGGCTTCATCGGTGACATGCTTGGTCCAGGCCTGGGTCGCGTCGAGCAACTGGTTGGAGAAGCGGCTGCCCAGCTCCGACAGCTTGCTCTGCACCTCGGCGTAGCGCTTCTGCTGCTCGGGCGGCAGGTCGATGCCCGACAGGCGGAAGTCACGCAGGGAATGTTCCAGGATGGTTTTTTGCGCCACATCGAAACCGGCGGCTTCGGGGCTGTTGGCCAGCGCTTCGAAGGCCTGGAACAATTCGCGGTTCTGGCCCAGTTCGGTGGAATAGGCGCTCAAGGCCGGCAGGCAGGCCTCGTAGGCTTCACGCAGCTCGGGGCTGTTACGCACGGCGTTCAAATGGCTGACCGGGCTCCAGGCGGCGCTTAGGCGGTCGTTGAGTTCGTCCATCGCCAGGACCAGGCCAGTCCAGGTCGGCTGTTGCCCCTGGCTCTTGAGGATTTGCGCGATGGCGGCGCGGTTGTCAGCCAGGATCTGCTCGATGGCCGGTTGCACATGCTCGGCTCGGATCGCCGAGAATGGCGGCAGGTCATAGGGTTGCAAAAGAGGGTTGTTCACGCTCACGGTTGGCACCTTGGCTGGAAGAAACATGGGGCCATCTTAATTACAATCGACGCTCACCGCAGCTAGCAGCACCTATCAGCCGATAAGAGAGAGCCTATCGTGACCCTTCGCACGTACCAGAATCACCGCCCGCGGCTTGCCCCGGGCGCCTTTGTCGACAGCACCGCGGTGGTGATCGGCGACGTCGAGATCGGTGAAGACAGCTCCGTCTGGCCGCTGACCGTCATTCGCGGCGACATGCACCGCATCCGAATCGGTGCCCGCACCAGCGTCCAGGATGGCTGCGTGCTGCACATCACCCACGCCGGGCCGTTCAACCCCGACGGCTTCCCGTTGCTGGTCGGCGACGACGTGACCATCGCCCACAAAGTCATGCTCCATGGTTGCAGCGTGGGCAGCCGGGTGCTGATCGGCATGGGCAGCATCGTCATGGATGGCGCCGTGGTCGAGGACGATGTAATCATCGGTGCCGGCAGCCTCGTACCGCCGGGCAAGCGGCTGGAGAGCGGCTTCCTGTACGTCGGCAGCCCGGTGAAACAGGCCCGGCCACTGACCGACAAGGAACGCGCGTTCTTCACCTACAGCGCGGCGAACTACGTGAAGCTCAAAGACCTGCACCTGGCCGAAGGCTACGACCAGGCCTGAATCGCCCGACACTCCCAGGAATGTTCATGCATTACCAAACCGTACTCTTCGACCTCGACGGCACCCTCACCGATCCCCGCGAGGGCATCACCCGTTCGATCCAGTTCGCCTTGAGCAAACTGGGCATCGACGAACCCGACCTGACCCGCCTCGAGCATTTCATCGGCCCGCCGCTGTTGCAGGCGTTCATGCAGTTTTATGACTTCGACGAAGCGAAGGCCTGGGAGGCGGTGAATTTCTATCGCGAACGGTTCAAGGTGACCGGGTTGTACGAAAACCGGGTCTTCGACGGCGTGATGCCACTGCTGGAAACCTTGGGCGGCCAAGGGCGCCAGTTGTTCATCGCCACCTCCAAACCCTGGGTCTTCGCCCGGGAAATCGCCCGTCACTTCGACTTCGCCCGTCACTTCAAGGTGATCTATGGCAGTGAGCTGGACGGCACCCGTACCGACAAGGTCGAGCTGATCGCCCACCTGCTGGCCGAAGAAGGCCTGGACCCGGGCAGTACCCTGATGATCGGCGACCGCAAGCACGACCTGATCGGCGCCCGCCGCAATGGTCTGGATGCGGCGGCGGTGGGGTATGGGTTTGGCAGCCATGCAGAACTCAGCGCCGAGGGCCCGGCGTATCACTTCCAGACGGTAGATGCGTTGCATCAGGCGTTTTTACGGCGTTAATCATATTGCAATCGCGGGCAAGCCTTGCTCCCACAGAGCAGCGTCTGGAGCGCCATGGAGATCTGGCTTGCCCCCTCAAAAAAGCAGCATCTGGAGCGCCATGGAGATCTGGCTTGCCCCCTCAAAAAAGCAGCATCTGGAGTGCCATGGAGATCTGGCTTGCCCCCTCAAAAAAGCAGCATCTGGAGTGCCATGGAGATCTGGCTTGCACCCTCAAAAAAGCAGCATCTGGAGCGCCATGGAGATCTGGCTTGCCCCCTCAAAAAAGCAACATTTGGAGTGCCTGTGGGAGCAAGGCTTGCCCGCGATGAGGCCATCGTGGACTCAGCTTTGAATCGAGTCAGACCCATATCGCGTCCCACAAGGGATAGTCCCCAATTTTCGTCACTAAACCGGCCCGCAACGGATTCGCCACGATATATCGCGCGACTGTTTGCAAATCCTCCTCTTTGCGAATGGCCCTGTCATGGAACCCATCCTGCCAAAGCGATCCTTCCCGCTGCATTAATCGATTGAAGACAACTGTGGTCCGAGACTTCGTTCGCGCTATCAGTTTGGAGAGTCCTATACCCTGCAATTCGATCAGCCAGTGAAAATGGTCCGGCATCACCACCCAGGCTAACGAGTGGGCAAATTGTTCTTGTTGAGCCTTCCGAAAGGCATCAACCACCAAGCGCCCTGTATCGAAGCGATCAAAAAACGGTTCGCGGTCGCGCGTATTCACGGTCAACAAATAGATTTGCCCAGACTGCGAATAACGCCCGAAACGCAATTGATTGGAGTGAGGCAGTGTCGTCATAAGTGATCCTCCTTGATCTGTCCTTTGTCTCAAGGCTAGGACAGCTGCAAAGGATCCGACTCGGAATGTTGGAGCAGGATGTGTCCAGGCAGACATCATCGCGGGCAAGCCTTGCTCCCACAGCGCTGTTCCTAAAGGATCAAGCCCCCTTGCCAACAGCGGTGTGGCGGCGTCAGGCCCTGAACTGGCTTGGTGCCACGCCGCTCCAGCGCACGAAGGCATGGCGGAAGCTGGCGGTTTCGCTGAAGCCGAGCAGTTCGGCGATCCGGTAGATCGGCAGTTGATCTTCCCACAGCATTTGCTTGGCCCGCTCGAAGCGCAGTTCGTCGAGCAGCTCCTGGTAGCTGCAACCCAGTTCCTTGAGGTGCCGACGCAAGGTGCGCGCCGAGCAGTTCATCTGTTCGGCCAGGCTTTCGAGCCCCGGGGCGGCGTCCAGTTGGGCGCCGAGTAACTGGCGGATCCGTGCCAGCCAGGCCTGCCGGCCGGTGAATTCGGTGTTCTGCCGGCGGCAGCGTTCGGCCATGGCGTGGTGGGTGATGGGGTCGGCCAGTGGCAAGGGCTGTCCCAGCCATTGGCGGTCGAAGGCGAAGCCGTTGTCGCGGCTGTCGAAGTGCACCGGGCAATCGAAGTGGGCGCCGTAACGTGCCTGGTAATCCGGTGCCGAATGCTCGAAGCGTGCCGCACGCAAGGGCAGGGGGTGGCCGAGCAGGTCGTTGCAGATGACTTTCAGCGACACCATGCAGAACTCGGCGTTGAACACGGCCAGTGCCGGGTTCTCTCGATAGTCGCTGGCGCAGAGCCAGACGTCATCGCCAGCGTCCTCCAGGTTCAGTTCGAAGAGTGTTCCCAATAGCGCCGGATAGTGCAGCGCCAGGCGTAACGCGTCACCTAAGGTGGCACTGGTGAGCAGCGCATAGCCGAGCATGCCGTAGGACGAGACGTGCATGTCGCGCCCCAGTTCCAGGCCGATGTCCCGCTTGAGGGCCACCGCGTTGGCGCAGACCTGCATTTCCTGGTTGGTGGTGATGCGCGTATCGGCCCGGCTCAGGTCCGCCGTGCTGATGCCGCTGCCGGCCAACAGTGCGTCACTGGGCAGCCCGTCGTGCTTGAAGGCGTTGAGCACCAGGGAGACGGCGTTGAGGGTGGTGAGGTGGGAATGAAGCATGTCCGTTTCCAGCCTTTGGGAGGCTGGAAACGGAGCAAGTTACATGCCGGGTGAAAATCGGATGCTCACTGAAGCACCTGTGGGAGCGAGCTGGCTCGCGATGGCTGCCTACTCTTCAACATCAATTTGAATGTCCTACCGCTATCGTGAGCAAGCTCGCTCCCCCAGGTTGTGCAGGGTGTCAGCTCAATTCGCCACACAAGTCCAGCTCCACCAGCCGCCGAACCTCTTCAACCGGCAGCCCGGCGCCAATCAACGCCTGTAATTTGCCGAACGCCGCCTCGCGGGTCATGCCCCCGCCGGACAGCACGCCGACGCCGCGCAGGCGGCTGCCCGCCTCGTACACGTCCAGCTCGACGCCACCTTCATGGCACTGGGTCACCGCCACCACCACCACGCCGCTGTCCCGCGCCCGCTCGAGGCTGGCGAGGAAAGCCGGGTTGTCGCTCGGCCCGGTGCCGCTGCCATAGCACTCCAGCACCAGGCCCTGGATGCCACTGCCCAGCAGGCCATCGAGGATCTCGGCGCTGATGCCGGGAAACAACGGCAGCGCCGCGACGTTCGCCAGGCGCTTGGGCTGGTCGTAGTTCAACTGTGCCGGCAGGGAAGATGCCTTGGTACCGCCGCCCTGGCGTTCCAGGCGCTTGAACGGGTGGCGGCCGAAGCTGCGCACTTTCGCGCAACGGGTCGGTGCCAGCAGCTCGCCGTGGAAGTACAGGTGCACACCCGGCGCCAGGCCTTGGCCGAGGGCGACCAGGGCGCCGCCGAGGTTTTCCCAGGCGTCGCTGTCGGCCACGCCGGCGGGCAGCATCGAACCGGTGAAGCAGGCGCGGGCGTGCAGGCCGAGCAGTTGGAAGCTCATCGCCGCGGCGCTGTAGGCCAGGGTGTCGGTGCCGTGCAGGATCAGGACGCTGTCGCAACCTTGCACATCCACGGCGTCGACCACCGCTTCGCGCAGTTGTTGCCAGTAGGCCGGCGTCATGTTGGCGCTGTCGATCAGCGGTGACATTTCCCGGAAGCGCCACTGCGGGACGACGAGTTCGGGTTGGCTGTGCAGGTAGTCGCGCATCCGCGCTTCGAAACCGGATGCGGGCGCCAGGCCGTGGGCGCTGGCTTGCATGCCGATGGTGCCGCCGGTGTAGAGCACCATGACGTGCTGGGCGGCAGGGTAGGTCGAGGCATTCATGGTTGTTCTCCGAGGAAGAAAACGGCAGCTTCAATGGGCTGCCACAACATAAGGCCGAGCATGACGCCGACCTTGCGTTGTGTCACGCCGGGCGCAGGGGATGCGCCCGGTTTTTAGCCGGGGTTGCCGATCAGCGTTGCGCTGCGGCCACGCTCGCAGGGGCGCCTTGCGGGCTGGTCTGCGGTGCCGACGGGTTGGCCGGCCAGGCCTTGCGGTCTAGGTCCAGGTCCGGGAACTTGCTGGAGTCGAAGACAGGCACCTTGATGCCGGCCGAACGCTGGCTGTCGTAGTCGCGCAGGATACGCATGCCGACCTTGAACAGCAGGAACAGCGCGATCAGGTTCACGAACGCCAGCAGCGTCATGGTGATGTCGGCGAAGGCGAACACGGTGCTGAGGTTTTCGATGGCGCCCCAGAAAATCAGGACCAGGACCAGCGAGCGATAAGCGACCAGGGCCTTGCGGTTCTCGCCGAGCATGAAGCGCAGGTTGTTCTCGCCCAAGTAGTAGTTGTAGAGGATCGAGGTGAAGACGAACAACGCCAGGGCCACGGAGATGAACATCTTGCCCCAGTCACCGACGACCGCTGCCAGGGAGTTCTGGGTCAGGGCAATGCCGTCGCCTTCGAAACCCGGGGTGTAGAAGCCGGACAGCAGGATCAGCAACGCAGTGCAGGTGCAGATCACGAAGGTGTCCAGGAACACGCTGAACGCCTGGACCACGCCCTGGGCTACCGGGTGTTCGACCGACGCCACGGCCGCCACGTTGGGCGCACTGCCCAGGCCCGCTTCGTTGGCGAATACGCCACGCTTGACGCCCATGACGATGGCGCTGCCAATCAGGCCGCCAAAGGCCTGGTCCAGGCCGAAGGCGCTCTTGACGATGGTCGCCAGCATGGCCGGCACGTGGTCGAACTGCAGCACGATCACGTAGATGGTCACGCCGATGTACACCAGGGTCTTGATCGGTACCAGCAGGTCGGCCACCTTGGCGATGCGCTTGATCCCGCCGATGAACACCAGGCCCAGCAGCACCGCCAGGCCCAGGCCGGTGTAGGTGGTGTCGAGGCCGAAGGCGTTGTTCAGCGAGTGGGTCACGGCGTGGGCTTGCAGGCCGTTGAAGGCGAAACCGAAGGTGATCAGCAGCAGGAACGCCATGATCATGCCCAGCCAGCGCTTTTGCAGGCCGTGCTGGATGTAATAGGACGGGCCGCCACGGTACTGGCCTTCGGAGTCACAGCGCTTGTAGAGCTGGCCGAGGGAGCATTCGAAGAAGCTGCTGGACATGCCGACCAGGGCGGTCACCCACATCCAGAACACCGCGCCCGGGCCGCCCAGGGTCACGGCGATACCGACACCGGCGATGTTGCCCGCGCCGACGCGACCGGCCAGGCTGAGCATCAGGGCTTGAAAGGAACTGAGCTGGCCAGCGCTGCTTTTCAGGCTGTCGCGGAATACCGCGAACATGTGGAAGAAATGACGGAACTGGACGAAACGCGAGCGGATCGTGAAGTAGCTACCGAGCCCGACAATGAGCACGATCAGCACTTTCCCTGAGAGGAAGTCGTTGATGACTTCAAGCATGAGTATTCCTCGCTGTTTTTTGTTTAAGCAAATGCTGGCCATTTGGAAACATCGCGTTACATCGGCCGGCGGACGGCACGACAGGCGAGGCGATGTTTCGTCCCGGTCCATTTCGCGGGTTTGTTATTAGTTCGGGTTTCGCATGTGTTTGGGGTCTCGCTATCGACGACCGCGCATGCGAAGAGGGGCGGCACTATACCTATCAGTGCGGTGCCCGTCTGCACAGTTGTGGTGCGTCCGACGAAACGGACCTTTTGCATCACCTGGCCGTTTGGTCAGGTCTTGTGGGAGCGCGCCTGCTCGCGATGGCTGGCGACGCGGTATACAGCGGCAGCGCATCGGCGTTTATCGCGAGCGGGTTCGTTCCCACAGGTTCTGTTATTCCCTTCTCGCCATCAGTTAAAAAAAAGGGCTTGGGGACGAACCCCAAGCCCTCAAAAGGTGAGAGGTGTCTAGTCCCTCGACCTGGTGAGCGGTATCGCGTCGATCACGCCTTCAGCGGGACCAGACGCGGAGCAATCATGTTTTCCGGGCGCAGGATGTCGTCGAGCATGGCGTCGTCGAGCAAGCCTTCTTCACGCACCAGTTCCAGCACGCCGCGGCCGGTTTCCAGGGCTACACGGGCGATGCGGGTGGCGTTTTCATAGCCGATGTACGGGTTCAGCGCGGTGACCAGGCCGATGGAGTGCTCGACCAGTTCACGGCAGCGCGCTTCGTTGGCGGTGATGCCGACGATGCAATGCTCGCGCAGCATGTCCATGGCCCGTTGCAGCAGGCGGATCGAGTCGAAGATCTTGAAGGCGATCAGCGGCTCCATCACGTTCAATTGCAGTTGGCCGCCTTCGGCTGCCATGGTCAGGGCCAGGTCGTTGCCGATGATCTGGAACGCCACCTGGTTGACCGCTTCCGGGATGACCGGGTTGACCTTGCCGGGCATGATCGAGCTGCCTGGCTGGCGAGCCGGCAGGTTGATCTCGTTGATGCCGGTGCGCGGGCCGCTGGACAGCAGGCGCAGGTCGTTGCAGATCTTCGACAGCTTGACTGCGGTGCGCTTGAGCATGCCGGAGAACAGCACGAAGGCGCCCATGTCGGAGGTGGCTTCGATGAGGTCGGCGGCCGGCACCAGCGGCTGGCCGCTGATGGTTGCCAGGCGCTGCACGGCCAGGGCCTGGTAGCGCGGGTCGGCGTTGATACCGGTACCGATGGCGGTGCCGCCCAGGTTCACTTCGGTGAGCAGTTCGGGTGCCAGGGTCTTCAGGCGCGCCAGGTCTTCGCCCAGGGTGGTGGCGAAGGCGCGGAATTCCTGGCCGAGGGTCATCGGCACGGCGTCTTGCAGTTGCGTACGGCCCATTTTCAGGACGTGGCTGAATTCTTCACCCTTGGCGGCGAACGCCTGGATCAGGCTGTCGAGGCTGGCGAGCAATGCATCGTGACCCAGCAGCAGGCCGAGGCGGATTGCGGTCGGGTAGGCGTCGTTGGTGGACTGCGCCATGTTCACGTCGTTGTTCGGGTGCAGGTACTGGTATTCGCCCTTGTTGTGGCCCATGACCTCCAACGCGATATTGGCGATGACTTCGTTGGCATTCATGTTGGTCGACGTGCCGGCGCCGCCCTGGATCATGTCCACCACGAATTCTTCGTGGAAATCACCGCGGATCAATCGTGCACAGGCTTCGCTGATGGCGGCGTGCTTGGCTTCGCTGAGCTGGCCCAATTCGCGGTTGGCATCAGCGGCGGCCTGTTTGACCATGGCCAGACCGACCACCAGCTTGGGGTAATGCGAGATCGGAACACCGGAGAGGCGGAAGTTGGTCACCGCTCGCAGGGTCTGGATGCCGTAGTACGCTTGCGCCGGTACTTCAAGTACGCCAAGCAGGTCTTTTTCTGTGCGGAAGGATGCAGCGGAGGACATGACGGAAATCATCTCGATAAGGACCCGGTCAGAGCCGGAACGCCTCGAATCCTAGGCTTGCATGTAAATTAGGGCCAATGCTGTTAAACACTGCCCTATGCATATTCGGCATAATGCCGGTGTGACGCCGGCGTTCTGGCGAGCGTGTGACCCGTTTTGGTGCGTGTGTTGGGAGAACGTGATGAATCTTGAAAGCAAATGGCTCGAGGACTTCAGTGCCCTGGCCGCGACTCGCAGTTTCTCCCAGGCGGCCGAACGGCGCTTCGTGACGCAGCCGGCCTTCAGCCGACGGATTCGCAGCCTCGAAGCGGCCCTGGGGCTGACCCTGGTCAATCGTTCGCGCACCCCCATCGAACTGACGGCGGCCGGGCAGTTGTTCCTGGTGACGGCGCGTACGGTGGTCGAGCAACTGGGTGAAGTGCTGCGCCATCTGCACCACCTCGAAGGTGGCCAGGGCGAAGTCATCCAGGTCGCCGCCGCGCATTCCCTGGCGCTGGGATTCTTCCCACGCTGGATCGCGCAGTTGCGCAACGAAGGCATGAACATCGCCACGCGCCTGGTGGCGACCAACGTGGGTGACGCCGTCCATGCCCTGCGCGAGGGTGGCTGTGACCTGATGCTGGCGTTCTATGACCCGGACTCGGCGATGCAGATGGACCCGGAGATATTTCCGTCGCTGCACCTGGGGCAGACCGAGATGCTCCCGGTGTGCGCGGCGGATGCCGACGGCCAGCCGCTGTTCGACCTCGAAGGCGAGGCCAGCGTGCCGCTGCTGGCCTACAGCGCCGGGGCGTTTCTCGGTCGTTCGGTCAATCAACTGCTGCGCCAGCGGGCGTTGCGTTTCACCACGGTCTACGAGACCGCCATGGCCGACAGCCTGAAAAGCATGGCCCTGGAGGGCCTCGGCATCGCCTGGGTACCGCACCTGAGCGTGCGCGCCGAACTGGCCCGAGGCGAACTGGTGATCTGTGGCGGGGCCCAGTGGCACGTACCGCTGGAAATCCGCCTGTACCGCTGCGCCCTGGTGCGCAAGGCCAACGTGCGGTTGTTGTGGCGCAAGCTCGAAGGCGGCGTGGCGCAGGGCGTAGCCGGATCCTGAGCACAACGCAGGTCCCTTGTGGAATGCCACGGATATCAGGGGATCACCGAGCCCTTGTGGGAGCGAGCTTGCTCGCGATGGCGGCCTGACATCCACAGTGCATTGACTGGCCTACCGCTATCGCGAGCAAGCTCGCTCCCACAGGGACTCGTGTTGTAGTTCTGCTGACCTTGGAGTCAATAAAACCGCCGCTTTGGCCCAAACGACAGATGGTCGGCGGAAGTGCGTTTAACGCACCGTTTTCGGTATACTGCCCGGCCTTCGGTCGGTTTGCCCGGCCATCATTCGTACAACAAGCCACGCCGGTTTCCCCGCGTGGCTTGTTGTTTTTTGACGCGCCCGCGGGCGCCCAGAGAGAAGAGGCACATTGATGAGTGCATTGGTTGGCGTGATCATGGGCTCCAAGTCCGATTGGTCCACCCTTAGCCACACCGCCGATATGCTGGAAAAGCTCGGCATCCCCTACGAGGTGAAGGTGGTTTCCGCCCACCGTACGCCGGACCTGCTGTTCCAGTACGCCGAAGAAGCCGAGGCCCGTGGCATCGAGGTGATCATCGCCGGTGCCGGTGGCGCGGCCCACTTGCCGGGGATGTGCGCGGCCAAGACCCACCTGCCGGTGCTGGGCGTGCCGGTCCAGTCATCGATGCTCTCGGGCGTCGATTCACTGCTGTCGATCGTGCAGATGCCGGCCGGCATCCCGGTGGCGACCCTGGCGATCGGCAAGGCCGGCGCGATCAACGCGGCCCTGTTGTCGGCGAGCATCCTGGGCGCCAAGCACCCACAGTTTCATACCGTGCTGAAAAAATTCCGTGCTGAGCAGACAGACAGCGTCCTGGACAACCCGGACCCGCGCATTGCCTGAGGTGGTTGACGAATGAAGATCGGTGTAATCGGTGGCGGCCAGTTGGGTCGCATGTTGGCCCTGGCGGGGACGCCGCTGGGGATGAACTTCGCTTTCCTGGACCCGGCGCCAGACGCCTGTGCCGCCGCGCTGGGTGAACACCTGCGGGCCGACTACGGCGACCAGGACCACCTGCGCCAGCTGGCCGATGAAGTCGATCTGGTGACCTTCGAATTCGAAAGCGTCCCGGCCGAAACGGTCGCCTTCCTGTCCCAGTTCGTCCCGGTCTACCCCAGCGCCGAAGCCCTGCGGATCGCTCGCGACCGCTGGTTCGAAAAGAACATGTTCAAGGACCTGGGCATTCCCACGCCGGCTTTCGCCGACATTCAATCCCAGGCCGACCTCGACGCCGCCGTGGCTGCCATCGGCCTGCCGGCTGTCCTCAAGACCCGGACCCTGGGCTATGACGGCAAGGGCCAGAAAGTCCTGCGCAGCCCTGAAGACGTGGCCGGTACGTTTGCCGAGCTCGGCAGCGTGGGCTGCCTGCTGGAGGGCTTCGTGCCGTTCACCGGCGAAGTCTCGCTGATCGCCGTGCGCGCACGCGACGGTGAGATCCGTTTCTACCCGCTGGTGCACAACACCCACAAGGACGGCATCCTCAAGCTGTCCGTCGCCAGCACCGATCATCCGCTGCAGGCCCTGGCCGAGGACTATTCCAGCCGGGTGCTCAAGCAGCTCGACTATGTCGGCGTGATGGCCTTCGAGTTCTTCGAAGTGGACGGTGGCCTCAAGGCCAACGAAATCGCGCCGCGTGTGCACAACTCCGGGCACTGGACCACCGAGGGCGCCGAATGCAGCCAGTTCGAAAACCACCTGCGGGCGGTGGCCGGGCTGCCACTGGGATCGACCGCCAAGGTCGGTGAGAGCGCGATGCTGAACTTCATCGGCAAGGTACCGGACACCGAGAAGGTCCTGGCGATCGCCGACTGCCACCTGCATCACTATGGCAAGGCGTTCAAGGCCGGGCGCAAGGTCGGCCACGCCAACCTGCGTTGTGCCGACCGGGCCACCCTGGCCCAGCAGATCATCAAGGTCGAGGCGCTGATCGCCGAGCAATAATCTGAAACATCGGTGGAACCATTCGTCGGCCGGATTCTCTCATGGCAAGGTGCCAAAGTCTGACTAGGCTTTGGCATGACGCTCAATCAAAAGGGGAATTGCCATGGGAATCATCGGAACCATCTTTATCGGCTTGATCGTCGGCCTGCTGGCGCGCTTCCTGAAACCGGGCGATGACAGCATGGGCTGGATCATGACCATCCTGCTCGGTATCGGCGGTTCGTTGGCAGCCACTTATGGCGGCCAGGCCTTGGGCATCTATCAGGCTGGCGAAGGCGCAGGCTTCCTCGGTGCCCTGGTGGGCGCGATCGTGCTGCTGGTGATCTACGGCCTGATCAAAAGAAACTGATCCAAATGCGACAAAGCCCCCTGCTCGCGGCGCGCGCAGGGGGCTAGAATGCCCGGCGTTTCACTCTTCCCTCATTGCCGAGCCCTTCCATGCGCCGTCTAGTGTTGACCCTTCTTTTGCTGGGCAGTGGCCTGGCCCATGCTGCCGAGCTGCCAGAAACCGACTGGCTCGAATTGATGCCCAAGTCGGACCAGAAAGCCCTCGAAGCCATGCCCGACATCGACCACAACTCGCCCGAAGCCGACGGCACCTTCACCAACAAAGGTGGCCTGAAGCAGAGCAAGGGGTTGCCGGCGGTGATGTATTCGACCAAGACCGTGGCGTCGATGAACGACAAGCGCATTCGCATCGGCGGGTACCCGGTGCCGTTGGAAACCGACGCCAAGGGCCACAGCACATTGTTCTTCCTGGTGCCTTACCCGGGCGCCTGCATCCACGTCCCGCCACCGCCACCCAATCAACTGGTGCTGGTGCGCTACCCCAAGGGCCTGAAGCTGGACGATATCTACACGCCGCTGTGGGTGACCGGCACGCTGAAGATTGAAAAGGTCGACAACGACCTGGCCAGCGCTGCCTATGCCTTGGAGGCGGAAAAGGTGCGGGTGGTGAAGGAAGCGGATCTGTAAAGAGCCGCAGATCTGGCACCGATCTAAATGTGGGAGCGGGCTTGCTCGCTCCCACAGGGAGGTTGTGATTTGGCTTAGAGCGGCTTGCCGCAGATGCTCACGCCCAGGGTATGGCTGGCGTCAGGCAGCAACGTCACCCGGTCATCCATCACGTTCGCCGTCTCGATGCACAGCATGCGCTGCCAGCCATCGTCGGCCATGTCGCTGAAGGCCTTGGCGCGTTCGATCCAGGGGTTCCAGATCACTGCCGTGCGCGAGCCTCGGCTGGTCAGCTCGATCCGGCGTTGCCATTGCGCGTCGACGATGCTCAGTGTTGCCGGCGTATCGAGATAGATGCGGTCGGTTTCGCCGGCAAAGTGCAGGTCGCCGGCCTGGGTGGTGGTCTTCCAGTCATCCAGGGTCTCGATATAGCTCAGGCCATCGACGCCTTCGACGTGGACGTGGCGCACGTCGCTCACGGCGAAGTAGCTGTGCAGTGCCTGGCTGAGGCTGACGGTTTCGCTGCCGCGGTTGTGGCTGGTCAGGCTGATGTGCAACTGTTCGTCCATCACGATGGTCAGCGTCAGGTCTACCTGATGAGGCCAACCTGGCAGGCCGTTCTCGGGGTAGGGCAGCTCGAACTCCACCTTGAGGCTGTCGCCCTCGGCTTCGATGCCCTTCAATGCCCAATCCATGGCGCGCACCAGGCCGTGGGCCGTGGCGGGTTCATTGCTCACGCGCATGGCCTGCACGCTGTCAGGGTTGCGCGTCAGGTTGCCGAACCACGGCCAGCACACCGGTACGCCGGCGCGGATGCTCTTGCCGGTCTTGAACGTCGCTTGGTCGTTGAGCCAGATCAGCGGCGGCTGGCCGTCCACTTGATAGCTGAGGATATGCGCGCCTTGCTGGGCCACCAGCAATTCGGCCTGGCCGTGGCGAATACGCCAGGCGTTCAGTTCATCCAGTTTGACGGCTTCGACGTTGGGCGTGGACATGGTGCAATCTCGCTCTGGAACAGGGGCTTCGATGGACCGCAAAACCGCCTTCGCGTTTAACGGGCGCGTGGCGGTACCGAGCGGGTGCGACCGCTGCCGTCGATGGCGACGAAGACAAAGACCGCCTCGGTCACTTTACGCCACTCGCTGGACAGGGGGTCGTCGCTCCAGACTTCGACCATCATCTGGATCGAACTGCGGCCGATCTCCAGCGCCTGGGTGTAGAACGACAGCTGTGCACCCACCGCCACCGGCACCAGGAACGCCATGCGATCGATGGCCACGGTCGCCACACGGCCACCGGCGACCTTGCTGGCCATGGCGGTGCCAGCCAAGTCCATCTGGGACACCAGCCAGCCGCCGAAAATATCGCCAAAGCCGTTGGTCTCGCGCGGGAGCGCGGTGATTTGCAAGGCCAGGTCGCCTTGCGGGATTGGATCTTCTTGTTCGAGCTCTATCATGCCGGGGGTGCCTCTGACCCGTAACTCTGTCTGGTGCTTCAGGTGAATAGCCGTCCTTGTAAAAAACGATTCAGCCCGAAGAGCCTACGTTCATCACGTTTTTCGTAAAGGCGTGCCAAAGGGAAACTCTGCGAAACCGGCTGGTCCAGTCTGGTCCTACGCCACCAACGACGTTTTCGCACAGCAACCCCTTACAGAGTGTTGCAGCTTGCGAGTATATCGGTCGATAGGCGTCGAGACGACCACTCGGTTCTGTTTTCGACTGTCAATTACGCGCCTCTATGTGCTTTTTCGAACAATTTGCTATGGTGCCGAACCTGCCCAGGCCCCAACCCTCATCGTCCGGGCGGCAGAATCGACTATAAGAGAAGCCCTTGCCATGACCACTGCGCCTTCGAGCACGGCGACGCCCGCACATCCCGCACGTCCACTGACCCGCAACGACTACAAGACCCTGTCGCTATCGGCCCTGGGCGGTGCGCTGGAGTTCTACGATTTCATCATTTTCGTGTTCTTCGCCACCGTGGTCGGCAAATTATTCTTCCCGGCCGAAATGCCCGAGTGGCTGCGCTTGATGCAGACCTTCGGCATTTTTGCCGCCGGCTACCTGGCCCGGCCGCTGGGCGGGATCATCATGGCTCACTTCGGCGACCTGCTGGGACGCAAGAAAATGTTCACCCTGAGCATTTTCATGATGGCCGTGCCGACGCTGATCATGGGCCTGCTGCCCACCTACGCGCAGATCGGCATGTGGGCGCCGATCCTGCTGCTATTGATGCGGGTGATCCAGGGCGCGGCCATTGGCGGCGAAGTACCGGGCGCCTGGGTATTCGTCTCCGAACACGTACCGGCGCGCCATATCGGCTATGCCTGCGGCACCCTGACGTCCGGCCTGACGGCGGGAATCCTGTTGGGTTCGCTGGTCGCCACCGCGATCAACAGCCTCTATACGCCCGTGGAAGTGGCGGATTACGCCTGGCGGATTCCATTCCTGCTGGGAGGCGTGTTCGGGTTGTTCTCGGTGTACTTGCGCCGTTGGCTGCACGAAACCCCGGTGTTCGCCGAACTGCAGTTGCGCAAGGCCCTGGCCGAGGAAGTGCCGCTGCGCGCGGTGCTGCGCGACCATCGTGGCGCCGTTGCCGTGTCGATGCTGCTGACCTGGCTGCTGTCCGCCGCCATCGTCGTGCTGATCCTGATGACGCCGACTGTGTTGCAGACGGTCTACCACTTCGCGCCGACCACCGCGTTGCAGGCCAACAGCGTGGCGATCGTGATGCTGAGTATTGGCTGCATCCTCGCCGGCGCCCTGGCGGATCGCTTCGGCGCAGGCCGTGTCTTCGTGTTTGGCTGCGCCGCACTGCTGGCCAGCGCCTGGACCTTCTACCACAGCCTGGCCGACCATCCTGACTGGCTGTTCCCGATGTATGCCCTCACCGGGCTGCTGGTGGGCACCATCGGCGCGGTTCCCTACGTCATGGTCAAGGCTTTCCCGCCGGTGGTGCGCTTCAGCGGCCTGTCGTTTTCCTACAACGTTGCCTACGCCATTTTCGGTGGCCTGACACCGATGGTCGTCAGCCTGTTGCTCAAGGAAAACCCCATGGGGCCGGCTTATTACGTGGCGGTGTTATGTGGGATGGGGATCGTGGTGGGCGGCTACCTCTGGAAGAAAGGACGCTAGTGGCCTGTGGGCCTCTAGCGCTTTCAACGCTGTCTTGCGCGCTTCGATGGGTAGCCTGCCGAGCTTTTCCACCGCCGCATAGAACGCCACCCAGTCCCCGCCTTGCTGCCGGTACAGCGCCGCGAAGGCCGGCACCCATTGGTCGTACAGGCCGAATGGCAACAAGCGCGCATTGTTCAAGGGCGCATAGACCCAGGCATCGTAGCGTTTGTCGCCGGCCCACTGGCTGTCGCGCAACTGTTCGTAGTCGGTGCGCAGGCGTTCGAATGCCTGTGCCTTGCGCTGGCGCATCTGCTCGGCCGGCAGGGGCTGGGCATAGAGGGTTTCCAGGCGTTGTCGGGTGTGGAGGACCAGTTGGATGAATTGGTCGCGTTGTAGCATCCGCTTGCCATCGTCCGGTGCCAATCCACGGCTGGCACGCCATTGCCGGGTGCCTTCCTGTTCGACGAAGGTGGCGAAGGACTCGTTGAATTCCGTGTCGTCCTTTACGTAGAACCGCTGGTGCGCCAGCTCGTGGAAAATCAGCGTCGCCAGACGCTCGTCGCCCCAGTGCATCATCGAACTCAGGATCGGGTCGTCGAACCAGCCCAGGGTCGAATAGGCCTCCACCCCGCCAATCGAGACATCCATGCCTTGCAAGCGCTGCAAGGCCGCCTCGCCACGGGCGGCGCCCTGGGTGTAGTAGCCGCGATAGGCCACGCAGCCGGCGATGGGGAAGCAATGATTCTGTGGCGCCAGGGAAAATTCCGGCGTGGCGAAGACATTCCAGACGACGAATGGCCGGCCAATGTCCGCGTACAGGCGATAGCTCTGGTTGTCCGGCAGGTGCAGGTGTGCGCTGGCGAACGTGCGAGCCTCGCGGGCCTTGGCCAGGTGCGCGCGCAATGGTGGGTCGCGGGTGGGGTCGGCGATCACCTTGTCGATCGGCTCACGGGCTTGCAGCAAGCGCAGTTGTCCGCCGACGAGCTGGCCGTAGTAGCTGACGCTGGAGCAACCGTTGAGTAACAAAAGCAGGAGGCCTGGAAACAAAATCCGGAAAACACGGTCGAGTAACCGATGGCTTGAACGCGGCCTGATCAATTGGAATCACCTTGGGAAAGTCTGCCCGCAAGACTATCTCGCTTGCCTGGAGCTTCGCTATGCGCGTGTTGATGCTGACGAGTGGCCTGTTGCTGCTGACCGGTTGTGCCGGGCTGCCGGACCCCGATCCCTCCCAGGCGTGGGTCGACCTGGGAAGCCGTCAGGACACCGCGTTGCAAGCCTTGGAGGTCGACGACAAGACGTCCCTCGACAAGCGCTATTTCGAAGTGCAGCCCGGCAGCCATGAGCTGACGGTGCGTTATCAATTCGCCGTCGAGCCCGGCAACATCGGCCCGGATGCCGAGCCGCTGTGGCGTGATTGCCGGTTGAACGTCAAGTTCAAGGACTTCAACGCCGGCCAGCGCTACCAATTGCAGGCCGGTAGCATCGGGTTCCGGCCGTGGGCCAAGCTCTACGATCAACAGCGCAAGGTGGTGGGGCAAGGTACGCCAGCAGGCTGCCAGCAAAGCTGATCGGCGCTATGCTCAGGGCCTGATTTTCCAGGACGCTGAACATGCGTGCTCTCATACCGATATTGACGCTCGTGGCTTTGGGCGGTTGCGCAATGGCCCCGCTCCCCCCGGTCGATCCGAACATGGCCTGGGTCGATTTCGCCACGACGTCGCCGGGTGGCAAGGTGCTGATGGCGGAAAGCCTCGATGGGCAGCGCTCGCGAGACGGTCGGTATTTCCAGGTTTCCCCGGGCAGCCACGAACTGGAAGTGCGCTTCGACTTCGAAGTGTTTGGCGGTGGCGGGTTAGGCATGTTGTCCGAACCGCAAGAGCGGCTGTGCTACCTGACCGTGCGCTACGACGGTTTCGAGGCCGGCCAGCGCTATCGCCTGGAGGCCCGCAACCTGGCCTACAGCCCGAGCGCCAGGCTCTACAACGCCAAGCGGGAAATCGTCGCCGAAGACCGTCAGGCCCGTTGCCTTCCGTAGGGCGGCTAGCGATCGTTCTTCTGGTAGATGATTTTCTTCGTGCCGTTTTCGCAGGTCCCCACCACCATGTTCTTGTCGTGAACTTCGTCATTGGTGACGATTTCCAGCGTGTAGGACGTGACGCCCTGGGCCTGGATCTTGGTTTCGATCTCGGCCTTGAGCTCTTCGCACGGCTTGGGCGCCGCGAAGGCGGACGTGGCGAAGGCGCAACCGATGACCACCACGGCAAATCGTTTCATGCTCGAAATTCCTCATCGCAGCGCGCACTGCCTGTGCGCAGAAACTGCATACCTTCATTCGACCACACATTGCTGACGGGGTAACAGGGTAAAAAATCGCGGCCCGAGGCGGCCCCCAGGCTGCGATCTCCGGATTGTCAGTTCACCAGTGTCGCATCCAGGGTGATCTTGGCGTTCAGCACCTTGGAGACCGGGCAACCTTCCTTGGCCTTGTTGCTCAGCTCTTCGAATTGCTGCTGGCTGGCGCCGGGAATCTTGGCCTTGAGCGTCAGTTTCACCGCGGTGATCGCGAAACCGCCATCGACCTGGTCCAGGGTGACGTCGGCGTTGGTGTCGATGGCATCGGCCTTGAGCCCGGCTTCGCCGAGAATCATGGAAAACGCCATGGAGAAGCAGCCGGCATGGGCTGCGCCGATCAGTTCCTCGGGGTTGGTGCCCTTGCCGCCTTCGAAACGGGCCTTGAAGCCATAGGGTGCTTCGCGCAGCACACCGGTTTCGGTGGAGATGGAGCCGATACCGGTTTTCAGGTCACCTTCCCAATGAGCCGATGCCTTCTTAATGATAGCCATGTCTGCCTCCTCAAGATCCGGCGCGAGGGTTCGCGCCTGTGTTTTTGATTGCCAGGGTTGTGAGGATAGACCGGCCCAGAAAGTTCACCCTGTCGATTAGCCGACAAAATTAGTAGGAAATTTCATTGCTGCTATTGAAACTCGGGTATATGCCCACATTGCATGGAACACACCTTTTAGAAACGGCAGGCTTTCGCCCGTAGGAAAAGCCGGAACGCCGTTGGAGATCCCGGCCCATGAAACAGCTGTCCGAAGTGAAATTCTCAACCCTGGACCTTGTGCCCGTTCGTGCCGACGGCAACGCCGCCCAGTCCCTGCGCAATTCCCTGGACTTGGCGCAGCACGTGGAAAAATACGGCTACACCCGCTTCTGGGTGGCCGAACACCACAATATGGATGGCATCGCCAGTTCCGCGACGGCGGTGCTGCTGGGCTACCTGGCGGGAGGCACGTCGACCATTCGTGTCGGCTCCGGTGGGGTGATGCTGCCCAACCATGCGCCATTGATCATCGCTGAACAGTTTGGCACGTTGGAAAGCCTCTACCCCGGTCGAATCGATCTCGGCCTGGGCCGCGCGCCCGGTTCCGACCAGATGACGGCGCGGGCGCTGCGTCGCGAGCGCTCCGGCAGCGCCGACGATTTCCCTGACGACGTGGCCGAGCTGATGCGCTATCTCGGCCCGCGCACGCCGGAGCAACGCATCATCGCCATGCCGGGTACCGGGACCAACGTGCCGGTGTGGCTGTTGGGCTCCAGCCTGTTCAGCGCGCAATTGGCCGGCGAGCGTGGCTTGCCCTACGCCTTCGCCTCACATTTCGCACCGCGCTACATGCACGAGGCGATCCGTATCTATCGCAATCACTTCAAGCCGTCGGCGGTGCTCGACAAGCCTTACGTGATGCTCGGCGTGCCATTGGTGGCGGCGGACACGGATGAGCGGGCCGACTACCTGGCGACCTCGGTGTATCAGCGGATCCTGGCGCTGATGCGTGGACAGAGCCTGGTGCAGCGTCCACCGGTCGAATCCATGAACGGGCTCTGGTTGCCCCACGAAAAAGAAGCGGTGGGCGATTTCCTTGGCTTGGCCATGGTCGGCGGCCCGCAGAAGATTCGCGCCAGGCTGGAAGTGTTGATCGAGCAGACCCAGGCCGACGAGCTGATTTTCACCAGCGACCTGTATGAACATGCCGATCGCCTGCATTCGTATGAGCTGCTGGCGCAGGTCATGAAAGGCTGAATCGCGCCCATGAAAAAGCCGACGCAGTGCGTCGGCTTTTTCATGCCCGGCAAATTAACCGCGCTTGTAGGTAATCACCTTGGTCCCGCCCTCGCAGGTGCCGACGACTTTGGCGCCAGCCGCTGCGTCTTTTTCGACGATTTCAAGGGAATAGCCTGACACGCCCTTGGCATCCAGCTTCGCCGCGATTTCGCTTTTCAGCTCTTCGCAGGGCTTGCCGGCCGCAAATGCGCCACCCGCAAGGCTCAGCAAACCCGCGGCCACCATCAACTTTTTCATCGCTTGCACTCCTTGGTCGGATCAAATAGGGCAGGTATAGGAAATACGAGATACGCCGACAATAGCGCATCGCCAGTCCCTATGGCACTCCGCCAGCGCGCAAGTTCACTGCCTTCAACTGTTGGCGATGCGGAAACCGACCTTGATGGTCACTTGGAAGTGCGCGGCCCGGCCGTTTTCGATGTGTCCGCGGGTTTCCGTGACTTCAAACCATTCCAAGTGCTTGAGGCTTTTGCTGGCCTCGGCCAGGGCGTTGTTGATGGCGTCCTCGATACTGGTGGGAGACGAGCCCACCAGCTCGACTTTCTTGTACGTGTGATGATCAGTCATGACGTTCTCCTGTAGGGGTCTTTAACAGCCTAGCAGCGATTTTTCGCCTTACATGTGGCGCCGTTTGCCCGTGGAAAGTTCAGATTTACTGCACTTTCAGAAATGGCTGGAGTCCCAATTCAAACCACTCAACCACTGCAGGAGAGAGCCACCATGGCCAGCAATTCGTTACGTAAAGCCTCGTTGCAAAGCATGGAAGCGGAGATCGAGAGTCTGCTCAAGTCGTTGGAAAGCTTGAAGGACGACGCCTCTGATGAGTCGCGCAAGACCCTCAAGACGCTCAAGGCGAATGCCGAAAGTGCGTTGAAACATTCTCGGCACCTGCTCAGCGATGCGTATGAAGAGGTCAAGGTGAAAACCCGCGAAACCGGGCTCGCCACTCGCGACTACGCGCAGGAACACCCGTGGACCACGGCTGGCGTTGCCGTGGGCGCCATTGGCCTGCTGGCCGCTTACTTGTTGTGCAAGCGCGGCGACTGAGCCGCTTGGCCCAACTCGTGCCTGAGCCACTGGGCCAACTGCCGAGCACGCCCATCCGCGGCGCGCTTGGGTAGCCATAACGCCAGTCGCGCCGGGGTTTCACCGAAACCCCACGGCGCGACCAGCCGACCGGCGCGCACGTCCTCGGCCACCAGCGGCTCGGGGGCGATGGCGACGCCCAGTCCGGCGACAGCGGCCTCCAGCAAATAATACAAATGTTCAAAGCCTTGCCCGAATGTCAGTGACCCGGGTTCGAGGGCGTTTTGCCGTGCCCAGGTTGGCCACGCCTGGGGGCGGGACGTGGTGTGCAGCAAGGGTTCGTCCACCAACGCGCGGGCGGGGGCACTTTGCAGTCGGGCAAACCCGGCGTAGCGCGGGCTCATGACCGGGCCGATGCGTTCGCCCACCAGTTCATACACTTGCATGTCGGCCGGCCACGGCGGCTCGGCGAAGACCAGCAAGGCGTCCAGGCCCGGTCGCCGGGGGTCCAGGTCGCCTTCGCCGGCAGACAGGTGCAGGCGCAGGTCTGGCAGGTCGGCGTTGAGCCTGCCCAGGCGGGGGATGAACCAGCGTGCCAGCAGGCTGCCCGAGCAACCCAACACGAACGGGGCATCCGCCGTACTGTGGGTCAACTCGGCGCACACGTTACGCAGGCGTTCGAAGGCATCGCCACTGGCGTCCCGTAGGCGTACACCTGCATCTGTGAGTTTCAAGCCGCGCCCGTCCTTGACGAACAGGCTCACGCCCAGGTGTTCTTCCAATACTTTCAGCTGGCGACTGACCGCGCCATGGGTCACATGCAGTTGTTCCGCCGCCTGGCTTACGCTGTTCAGGCGGGCGGTGGCCTCGAACGCGCGCAAGGCGTTGAGCGGGGGGAGATCGTGGCTCATCTTATCTGTGAGTTTTCCTGACAGGTTGCAGCGATCTTATCGGTTTTCAGCGTCCAATGTCAGGGGTAGAGTGAGCCTCATTGACTCTCTTCATCTCTGCCTGGAGCGCCCCGATGACCCAGCCTACGACCCCTTTCAACCTGCGCAGTGGCCCTGATGCCAATGGCCTGTTCGGTGCATTCGGCGGCCGCTATGTAGCCGAAACCTTGATGCCGTTGATCCTGGACCTGGCTCGTGAATACGAGGCTGCGAAGGAAGATCCTGCATTTATTGAAGAGTTGGCCTACTTCCAGCGGGATTACGTCGGACGTCCGAGCCCGCTCTACTTCGCCGAGCGCCTGACCGAGTACTGCGGCGGCGCCAAGATCTATCTCAAGCGCGAAGAGCTGAACCACACGGGCGCCCACAAGATCAACAACTGCATCGGCCAGATCTTGCTGGCGCGGCGCATGGGTAAAAAACGCATCATCGCCGAGACCGGCGCCGGCATGCATGGCGTGGCGACTGCCACCGTGGCCGCGCGGTTCGGGCTCGATTGCGTGATCTACATGGGCACCACCGACATCGAACGCCAGCAGGCCAACGTGTTTCGCATGAAGCTGCTGGGCGCCGAAGTGATCCCGGTGGTCGCCGGCACAGGCACCCTGAAGGATGCCATGAACGAAGCGCTGCGCGATTGGGTCACCAACGTCGACAGCACGTTCTACCTGATCGGTACTGTCGCCGGCCCGCATCCGTATCCAGCCATGGTGCGCGACTTCCAGGCGGTGATCGGCAAGGAAACCCGCGATCAGTTGCAAGCCCAGGAAGGCCGCCTGCCGGACAGCCTGGTGGCATGCATCGGCGGCGGCTCCAATGCCATGGGCCTGTTTCACCCGTTCCTGGACGACAAGCGTGTCGACATCATCGGTGTCGAAGCCGCCGGCTATGGCATCGAGACCGGTAAACATGCCGCGAGCTTGAACGGCGGCGTCCCGGGTGTGCTGCACGGCAACCGCACCTTCCTGCTGCAGGACGACGACGGCCAGATCATCGACGCCCATTCGATTTCCGCTGGCCTCGATTATCCGGGTATCGGTCCGGAACATGCCTGGTTGCATGACATCGGACGCGTGCAGTACACCTCGGTCACCGACGCCGAAGCGTTGGAAGCCTTCCACAAGTGCTGCCGCCTGGAAGGGATCATTCCCGCGCTGGAGAGCGCCCACGCCTTGGCCGAAGTGTTCAAGCGCGCGCCCAACCTGCCCAAGGATCACCTGATGGTGGTCAACCTGTCCGGCCGCGGCGACAAAGACATGCAAACCGTGATGCACCACATGGAACAGTCCCAGCAGGAGAAACACTGATGAGCCGCCTGCAAACCCGCTTTGCCGAACTCAAGCAATCGAACCGCGCGGCCCTGGTGACGTTCGTCACGGCCGGCGACCCGGACTACGACACTTCGCTGGCGATCCTCAAGGGCCTGCCGGCGGCCGGTGCCGACGTGATCGAGCTGGGCATGCCGTTCACCGACCCGATGGCCGACGGCCCGGCGATCCAGTTGGCGAATATCCGTGCCTTGGGGGCCCGGCAGAACCTGGCGAAAACCTTGCAGATGGTGCGTGAGTTCCGCAAGGACAACAGCGAGACGCCGTTGGTACTGATGGGCTATTTCAACCCGATCCATCGCTATGGCGTGCAGCGCTTCATTGGCGAAGCGCTGGACTCCGGCGTTGACGGCCTGATCGTGGTCGACATGCCGCCCGAGCACAATGCCGAACTGTGCGAGCCGGCCCAGGCGGCCGGGTTGGACTTCATCCGACTGACGACGCCCACCACCGACGACGCGCGTCTGCCGACCGTGCTCAACGGCAGTTCGGGCTTCGTCTACTACGTATCGGTCGCGGGCGTGACCGGTGCTGGCGCCGCCACCCTGGAGCATGTCGAAGAAGCCGTGACCCGCTTGCGTCGCCATACCGACTTGCCCATCAGCATTGGCTTCGGCATCCGGACACCGGAACAGGCCGCGGCGATCGCACGGTTGGCCGATGGGGTGGTGGTCGGCTCGGCGCTGATCGACCATATCGCCAGCGCCGACACCCCGGAACAGGCGATCGATGGTGTGTTGAGCTTGTGTGCTGCGCTGGCGGAAGGCGTGCGTAACGCGCGCTGAGTGGCCTCGGCCGGCGGACACAAAAAAGGTTCGGAACCAGGTTCCGAACCTTTTTTGTTTGGCACAAGCTTGTCGTTATGGGCGAGAGGACGCCGTCAGGGCAACTCCAGGCCACCGCCGGCCTTGTGCAGCTTGCGCAGATGTTCGCCGATCGCCTTGACGTTGGCCTCGCTCGCCGCGATTTCGGCGGCGCGGCTTGGCTCCAGCAATGCGCGGACTTCCTTGTCCAGGTCTCCGGTGAGCGTCTGAAGTTGTTTCTGGCGCAGGCTGCTTTCCGATTCCAGGCGCTGCCACTCACTCGGTTGGGGTAATCCGTAGCCGCTGCTGCCCAACAACTCGGCGGGACGGCTCAGGAAACCGCTGTTGGCGAGGATCTGTTGCAGCGTGGCGTTCGCCCGTTCCATGCCGCCGTTCTGCAGTTCGCGGGCCCCGAGATAGCGCTGCTTGACCTCGTCCTGGGCCAACAGCAATTGCCGACGGTAACTGGCCTGTTCCAGCAACAGCAAGGCCGCGCTGGTGCGCAGATCGGCCTGCTCGAACCAGGCACGACGCTCCGCGGCATCCAGGGCCAGCCAGTCTTCCACGGTGGCTTGCTTGATCGGCAGGTACTTCTTCAGCACGTTGAACATCGCCTGGTAGCGCTCGCGGAACGAGTCGAAGCGGTAGCCCAGGCGCAAGGCTTCCTTGGGGTCGTCCAGCACGCTGGTGTCGGCCAGGCCCCGGCCCTTGAGCACCTCCAGCAAACCGTTGGGCATGATGCTGTCCAGCCCGGTGAGTTGCTTGTTGTTGCTGCCGCTGCGCAACAGTTTCAGGCTCTCCACCGCACAATTGTTGGACAGGAAGTAATAGTTGCCGTCGTAGCTCCAATGCATTTCGGCGGCGTGCTCGACGGTCTCCTCGATCTCGGTGCGCGACAGGTTCAGCGGCACCGACGCCAGGCTGCGCAGTTCGGTCTTGGTGTATTCATCGATCACCTGAGCCAGCGGCAGCACGAACAAGCGCGACGGGTATTTGCCCACCAGGCCATCCCAACTCGACAACTGCACATCGCCCACGAAAGCGCGATACGACAACACCAGGTGCTGGTCCAGATCCAGGCGGCAGTCGGGGCCACGAGGGCGGCCCGGTGCGCAGATCACTAGCCGCAGCATGCTGTGACCCCAGCGGCTGACCCAGTTCTGGTTGGCCTCGGCCAACAGATAATCGATGGCGTAGACCCGTTCCGGATCGACTTTGCCCAGGGGCGTCTTGGCGAAGTCATTGCCGGCATTGAGGAAGGCGAACGATTTGGCGCAGGTGTCCCTGGCGGCGGGGGCCCAGCCGAAATGTTCCTGGTAGTAGCGGTACAAGGCGGGGCGTCGGCAGGCGTAGCTGGGGTCCAGGAGAAAGTACTCCATGTTGACCGCGACGAATTCCTTGGGGCTGCTCGTTTCGTAGAGGTCCGGGCTGCGGGCGACCTGGCGGTTATGCTGCTCCCGTTCGCCGCGGCGGCCGACGTATTGTGGCCAGCCGGCGAGGTCCAGCAAGCGTGGATCATCGCTGAGGGTAAAGCGCCGGTCGTTCTGGCCCCGGCATTCGTCTGGAAGGCCGATCAGCCCGGCGCTGTCGTTGCGTCGGGTGCAGCGCTGGATCAGCGCGCGTTCGGCATCAGGCCATAGGCGTGAGCGGTCATAGATGTGGGTCAGTTCATGGAGCACCGTGGCGAGCATCTCGCGCCGCACCGTGCCATGGGGGCGGTGGGTCTTCTGTGTCGCGGCGCTGCCGTCGGTGAGGCTGTCGAGCAGGTTGCGGTTGAGGTCCAACTGCGACACCAGCGAAGCCTGGCCATAGGCGTTGGCGGGTATCTGGTCGGTCCAGCCGACATCGATGCGTCGGTCCAGGCGCTCGATGAAGCGCGGCGGAAGCGCTCGCATGGCTTCATCGAGCAATGCCTGGCTGGCCTGCTGTTGCGCGGGGTCAAGCCCTTCGGCGTTAAGGTGCAGATGCAGGCCGGCCTGGGCCGTGCTGCCCATGAGCAGCAAGACCCCGGCCGCCAGCCAGGCGGCGAACCGCCTCACAATGCGAGGATGGCTTCGGCGAGAACCTGGTCGCTGGCGTCACGCGCTTCCGGCACGCGGGTGCGCAAGGTGTCGAAGGCGGCCTCGAGATGGGCGCCACGGATCTCGCCATTGCTGGCGACGAAACTGGCGGCATCGTCGTGGGCCTCGCGGACGATTTTCGAATCGCGGATCGACGTCGTGGTGTCGGAAGTGAAATCGATCGTGCGCTGGGAAGCGCGAACGATGATGTTACTGGTGGCTACCAGGGTATGTGCCTGGGCCACATCGGCCAGTACCAGCAGGCCTAGGGCGGCAGCAATCAGCGGGCTACGCATGGAACGACTCCGGAAGATAAGGATGACTATTGGACGAGAATTGCTTGTGCCAGTTCAAGGTCGCTGAGGTGAAGTTTTGGTTGGGTCCGGCGCAGGTAGTCCAGGGCCGATTCCAGTCGCGCACCTCGCAACTGCCCGTCGCTGGCGACAAACGCCGCCGCGTCATCGTGAGCGGCGACAATCAGTTTATGGTCGAAGGGCGCAGAGGTCACCATGCTCGTGGCATAGCCGCTGACCACCACTTGCTGGGTGGACACATCGAAGGCATGGGCCGGAACAGACCACCAAGAAGCTACGAAGGCAATTGCGAAGAACAGATCTGGATAGAAACGCATGGGGCTCGACGGTAGAGGGTGAGCGTGAAGGCTAGCGCAAACCCCCAATCCAGAGCCAGCGTTGAAACATCCATCCCCCCTTCTGAGCCCGATGTTTCATGTTACCTCAGATGACCAGAATGGCCTGGGCCAACTGCGCGTCAGTGGCGTTCAACCGGGGGGCCTGTTGGCGGATGTAATCCAGGGCGCTTTCCAGCTTCACGCCGCGAATGACGCCTTCGCTGGCCACGAAGCTGGCGGCATCGTCACGGGCCGCCTGGACGATCTTGTTGTCCCGCAGCGACGAGGTGGCATCGGACGTAGCGTCGGAGGTGGCCTTGAGCGCGCCGACGATGGAGTCGGTCGTCACGATGAAACTGCTGGCGTTGGACTGGGTGGCCACGGCCAGCAAGGCCACTGCGCTGAGCAAACGAAGACGGGTCATGATGAAACTCCTTGGACATTGAGGTGATGCCGGTGCGTGTAGCTGAAAGAGCAGACGCTTGCTCGACTCGCTTCGCTACGTTTGCACCGATATTAAGACAGATCGAGTCGACTGACAGCCTTGGATACCGACCTTGTACGCTATGCGTAACTGTACTTGTTGATTGTGTGATTCTTTAAAACTGTTATACCCGCCGGCTTCGATCTTTTTAACGGCCCCAAAACGACAAGACCCGTCGTGGTTTCCCACGACGGGTCTTGTTTGTTCAATCTCGGTGCTGGCGATGGACCGAAAGGTCAGGGCCAGCGACGCTGAGTTAGCGCCAGAACGGCTTGCTCAACTCTTCGTAGCGTTGTGCTTCGCTGATACCGGCGTCAGCCAGCAGGCGCGAATCCAGACGGGCCAGTTGATGGCGGCTGGCGATACGGCGCTGCCACAGCATCAGGTTGGCAATAACGCGAAGAGGCAGGGAAGCCTTGTTTTTTGCAGCGTTGTCTTCGAAAAACAGCTCGGAACTGAGTGTACGTTCCATGGTTGACATCCTTCCGCTTGTGGCGGGATTAGGTAGTAATTTGACTGGTGCCCATGATCCTCTCGTTTGGCCAGTCTCTCTAGATACAGTTCACCTGTATTGTGAGAGACCAGTTAACTGTTAAAGAGCGGTGTACTGGTCGATATTGAGGCAACTGTACCTATTCGCCCTAAAGTGGTGCAATTTTAGCTAGCCGGAGCCTTTTTGTGAGAGAAGGCTGTCAGAAATCACCGGTACAGCAGTACAGTTTTATTCAAATTTGAGGCAAGTGGCGCTTCACGCATAAAACTGTAATCGCCCTCACGTGAATCCAACTGTGTCAAACCGCCAACATGCGACCGGTTTCTTCCAGGTTCATGTGCCAGCTCAGTGCATCACGAAGGATGTGCGGTGTATGACCGCCCAGCTTGCACGCCGCTTCGAAGTACTGGTTCAAGGCTTCTTTATAGGAAGGGTGCACGCATTTATCGATGACCACGCGCGCACGCTCCCTCGGCGCAAGGCCGCGCAGGTCGGCCAGGCCGATCTCGGTTACCAGGATGTCGACATCATGCTCGGTGTGGTCTACGTGGCTGACCATCGGCACGACACTGGAAATCGCGCCGCCCTTGGCAATCGATTTGGTGACGAAGATGGACAGGTGCGCGTTGCGGGCGAAATCCCCCGAACCGCCGATGCCGTTCATCATCCGCGTGCCACAGACGTGGGTAGAGTTGACGTTACCGTACAGGTCGAATTCCAGCGCAGTGTTGATGGCAATAATGCCGAGGCGACGCACCACTTCGGGATGGTTGGAAATTTCCTGCGGGCGCAATACCAGTTTGTCCTGATACTTTTCCAGGTTTCCGAACACATCGGCATTGCGACGACTCGACAGCGTAATGGAGCTGCCCGAGGCAAAGCTCAGTTTCCCGGCGTCGATCAGATCGAAGGTCGAGTCCTGCAGGACTTCGGAATACATGGTCAGGTCTTGGAATGGAGAGTCGATCAACCCGCACATCACCGCGTTGGCGATGTTGCCGATACCGGCCTGCAGCGGACCCAGCTTGTTGGTCAGGCGCCCCGCCGCAACTTCCTGTTTGAAGAATTCGATCAAGTGATCGGCAATGGCCTGGGTGTCGTTGTCCGGCGGCGTGACGGTCGATGGGGAGTCGCCCTGCTGGGTAATGACGATGGCGGCGATCTTCTCCGGCGGGATCGGGATCGCGGTGCTGCCGATGCGATCGTCGGCCTTCACCAGCGGTATCGGTGTGCGAGTCGGCCGATAGGTCGGGATATAGATGTCATGCAGCCCTTCCAGGTTCGGGTTGTGGGCCAGGTTGATTTCCACGATCACTTGCCGGGCAAAGATGGCGAAGCTGGCGGAGTTGCCTACCGACGTGGTCGGTACGATGTGGCCTTGCTCGGTGATGGCGACCGCCTCGATCACGGCAACATCGGGTAGCTTTAGCTGGGCATTGCGCAGTTGCTCGACGGTCTCCGAAAGATGCTGGTCGATGAACATCACTTTGCCTGCGTTGATCGCCTTGCGCAGGGTGCTATCGACTTGGAAGGGCATGCGTCGCGCCAGCACCCCGGCTTCGGTGAGCTCCTTGTCGAGGTCGTTCCCCAGGCTTGCACCGGTCATCAGGCTGATCTGCAGCGGAGTGATCCTGGCGCGTTCAGCCAGCGCGTGAGGTACCGCCTTCGCTTCGCCGGCTCGGGTGAAACCGCTCATGCCGACGGTCATGCCATCCTGGATCAACAGGGCGGCTTCGTCAGCGCTCATCACTTTATTCAACAACGAAGGCAGGCGGATGCGATCACGGTACATGGTCTGTTATCTCGGGCTGGAAGCAAGGAGTGCGCAGTCTAGTGAATTCGCGCCATGCCCGACCCGCTACAAAAGTCGCATTTAAGGCGTCTATTACGGGGGTTTCAGGCAAAACATTATTACCGGATCGGTAACATCGAGCCTTGATACAAATCAAAACGCCCCGACGAATCGGGGCGTTTTGATGAAGCAGGGGACGTTTACTCCACCGCTTTGACCATGTCTTCGATGACCTTCTTGGCGTCACCGAACACCATCATGGTCTTGTCCAGGTAGAACAGTTCGTTATCCAGGCCGGCGTAGCCGCTGGCCATGGAGCGCTTGTTGACGATGATGGTCTTGGCCTTGAACGCCTCGAGGATTGGCATGCCGGCGATTGGCGATTTCGGATCGTTCTTCGCCGCCGGGTTGACCACGTCGTTGGCGCCCAGCACCAGCACCACGTCGGCCTGGCCGAATTCGGAGTTGATGTCCTCCATCTCGAACACCTGATCGTAGGGCACCTCGGCCTCGGCCAGCAGTACGTTCATATGCCCAGGCATGCGACCCGCCACGGGGTGGATCGCGTATTTCACCGTCACGCCGTGGTGGGTCAGCTTCTCGGTCAGCTCCTTCAGCGCGTGTTGGGCGCGCGCCACCGCCAGGCCATAGCCTGGCACGATGATGACCGTGTCGGCATTGGTCAGCAGGAACGTCGCATCGTCAGCCGAGCCGGATTTCACCGGACGGGCCTCTTGCGAACCGGCTGGGCCTGCCGCATCGGCGCTGTTGCCGAAGCCGCCCAGCAGTACGTTGAAGAACGAGCGATTCATGGCCTTGCACATGATGTACGACAGGATCGCGCCCGACGAACCCACCAGGGAACCGGCGATGATCAGCATCGAGTTGTTCAGCGAGAAACCGATGCCTGCCGCGGCCCAGCCCGAATAGCTGTTGAGCATCGATACCACCACCGGCATGTCGGCGCCGCCGATCGGGATGATGATCAGCACGCCGAGCACGAACGCCAGGGCCAGCATCAGGGCGAACGCGCCCAGGTTGCCGGTGAACATGAAGGTCAAGCCCAGGCCCAACGTGGCCAGGCCGAGGATCAGGTTGAGCTTGTGCTGGCCGCCGAACTGTACGGGTGCGCCCTGGAACAGGCGGAACTTGTACTTGCCGGACAGCTTGCCAAAGGCGATCACCGAGCCGGAGAAGGTGATGGCGCCGATCGCCGCGCCGAGGAACAGCTCCAGGCGGTTGCCGGCCGGAATCGAATCGCCCAACTGCTTGACGATGCCCAAGGACTGCGGCTCGACGACAGCGGCGATGGCGATGAACACCGCCGCCAGGCCGATCATGCTGTGCATGAAGGCGACCAGTTCCGGCATCTTGGTCATCTCGACCCGCTTGGCCATGATTGAACCGGCCGTGCCGCCGACCAGCAGGCCGACGATGACATAACCGATGCCGGCAGTTGCGAGCTCCGCACCCAACTTATAGATGAGGCCCACGGTCGTGAGTACCGCCAGCGCCATGCCGAGCATGCCGAACAGGTTGCCGCGACGGGACGTGGTCGGGTGCGACAGGCCCTTGAGGGCCTGGATGAAGCAGATCGACGCGATCAGGTAGAGCGTCGTAACCAGGTTCATGCTCATTACTTGGGCGCCTCTTCTTTTACGGCTTTCGGGGCTTTTTTCTTGAACATCTCAAGCATGCGACGCGTCACCAGGAAGCCACCGAACACGTTCACGGCGGCCAGGGCCACGGCGAGGGTACCCATGGTCTTGCCCAGGGGGGTGATGGTCAGCGCGGCGGCGAGCATGGCACCGACGATCACGATGGCCGAAATGGCGTTGGTCACTGCCATCAATGGCGTGTGCAGTGCAGGCGTGACGTTCCAGACCACGTGGTAGCCGACATAAATAGCCAGCACGAAGATGATCAGGTTGTAGATACCGGGGGAGATGAGCTCTTCCATTGTCTGAATCCCTGCTTAGGCGTTTTTGCGGATGACCTGGCCGTCGCGGCACATCAGGCACGCGGCGACGATGTCGTCTTCCAGGTTCACGTCGAACTGACCTTCCTTGGTGAAGACCAGCTTCAGGAAGTCCAGCAGGTTGCGGGCGTACAGCGCCGAGGCGTCAGCGGCGACCTCACCGGCCAGGTTGGTCGGGCCGACGATGGTCACGCCGTGCTCGACCACGACTTGATCGGCCACGGTCAGCGGGCAGTTGCCGCCTTGTGCCGCGGCAAGGTCGATGACCACCGAGCCGGGTTTCATCTGCGCGACGGTTTCGGCGCTCAACAGGGTTGGTGCCTTGCGGCCCGGGATCAGCGCGGTGGTGATGACGATATCCGCCTGCTTGGCGCGCTCGTGCACGGCTTGTGCCTGGCGCTGCATCCAACTGGCCGGCATCGGCCGGGCATAACCGCCCACGCCCACGGCGCACTCGCGCTCCTCATCGGTTTCATAAGGCACATCGACGAACTTGGCGCCAAGGGATTCGATTTGTTCCTTCACTGCCGGACGTACATCCGACGCCTCGATCACCGCGCCCAGGCGCTTGGCGGTGGCAATCGCCTGCAACCCGGCGACACCGGCGCCGAGAATCAGCACGCGCGCCGCCTTCACGGTGCCCGCCGCCGTCATCAGCATCGGCATGAAGCGCGGGTAGTAGTGGGCGGCCAGCAGCACAGCCTTGTAGCCGGCGATGTTCGCTTGCGACGACAGCACATCCAGGCTCTGCGCACGGGAGGTGCGCGGCGCGGCCTCGAGGGCGAACGCGGTAAGGCCGCATTCGGCCAGCTTGGCGATGGTGTCGTTGTTGAACGGGTTGAGCATGCCCACCAGGACGGTGCCACGCTTGATCAATGCCAGCTCGCTGTCGCTGGGAGCGACTACCTTGAGAATCAGCTCGGCGCCGAACGCTTCACTGGCACTGCCAATGGTGGCGCCCGCTGCCTCATAGGCACTGTCGATGACGCTGGCCTTGAGGCCGGCGCCGCTTTGGACAGTGACTTTATGACCTTGGCCGATCAGCTTCTTGATGGTTTCCGGGGTAGCAGCAACCCGTGTTTCACCCGGTTGGGTTTCGAGGGGAACACCAATGTGCACGTCAAATCTCCTGCGTGATCTTATTGAGTAAACCCATGCACTTCGGATGGTGCGGCTGGGGCGGCGGATCAGCACGACCCCACTGATTCAGGCGGGGCGCGGCATTTTGCAGGCGAAAATTCAGGCCTTCAAGGGATTATGACGCGTGACGGAAAATTAACTACAAGTCACCCTGTGACCGAATGTCGCAAGTGACCCTGGAAGAACCTCTGAAACCCTTGTCATGGAAGGCTTCCCTGGGTTTTCCAAGGTTTTATCATGGCTCAGGTGCATATACGTTCGTGAATATGACGATATGGCTCAAAGCCACGTATTCAGACGCTTTCGAGACTACCGTACTGATTTCTAACAGATTGACTGAAAGCGACAAAAACTTATATCTGTAGCGCTTTTGATTAGCTTACTACCAGAGTCGGTTATGGTTTTATGGCTATTTTTCAAGGTGATAATCCCTGGCCTGGCTCACCAACCAGTCTCGAAAAGCCCGAAGGGAAGCCGACTCGACCTTTCGCTCCGGGATCATCAGGTAATAAGCCTTGATGCTCGACAGTGCGTTGGGGTTGGCAACCACCAGGCGCTTCTCCGCCAATTCCCGTTGGATCAGGAACGGCGGGATCAGGGCAATACCCATGTCGTGCATGGCTGCCTGGGCCAGCATGGAGAATAGTTCATAGCGAGGGCCTGTCAGGTCGCGAGCGATGTTCAGGTTCTGGGCGTTGAACCACTGGCGCCACGCGTAAGGACGAGTGGTCTGCTGGAGCAGCGGAAGTTCGGCGATTGCCTCGGGCGTCAGGCCTTTGCCGCCGTCCAGTAGGGCGGGGCTGCAGACCGGCATCGGATTTTCGCCCATCAGCTTGTGGAATTCGGTTCCGGACCAATCCGCGTCGCCGAAATAGATGGCCGCATCGAATTCTGTGTCCGCAAAGAGGAAGGGCCGTGTGCGGTTCGTCAGGTTGACCGTGACCTCGGGGTGTTGCTGCTGGAAATCCTTCAAGCGGGGCAATAGCCATTGGGTGCCGAATGTCGGAACCACCGCCAGTTCGATCACGTTTGCACCGGTGTGCCCCATGACCGAAAGGGTATCTCGCTCGACGGCATCCAATTGAGCGGCCACTCGACGGCTGTAGGAAAGGCCCGCCTCGGTCAGCTTGACGCCTCGACGGGAGCGTCGGAAAAGCTCGACGCTGAGAAAATCTTCGAGGCCGGCGATCTGTCGACAGATGGCGCCTTGAGTAAGGGAAAGCTCCTGCGCGGCCTTGGTGAAGCTCTCATGCCGGGCGGCGGCCTCGAAGCTGATCAGGGCGGCGGTGCTGGGGATTTTGCGACGCATGTACGACTACCTCACACATTGCCGTTGTAAATAGGGCGTACGGCATTTACGGAGTGAGAAATTAGCACAAGAGGATGCGTAATCCTCGTTTGCCCTTGTGGGAAAGCGCGCCTAGGATCAATCCACGATTTTTCATCTCATTGGCGAGGACTCTTTCATGGCCGGTAAAGCGAGCTTCAACTGGATCGATCCCTTGTTGCTGGACCAGCAGCTCACCGAAGAAGAGCGCATGATCCGTGACACTGCTGAGCAGTTTGCCCAGCAGAAGCTGGCGCCGCGCGTGCTGGAGGCGTTCCGTCATGAAAAGACCGACCCGGCGATCTTCCGCGAAATGGGTGAAGTGGGTCTCCTGGGTGCAACCATTCCCGAGCAGTACGGCGGCAGTGGTCTGAACTACGTCAGCTACGGCCTGATTGCGCGTGAAGTAGAGCGCGTCGATTCCGGCTACCGCTCAATGATGAGCGTCCAATCCTCCCTGGTCATGGTTCCAATCAATGAGTTTGGCAGCGAGGCGCAGAAGCAGAAGTACTTGCCCAAGCTGGCGTCTGGCGAATGGATCGGCTGCTTTGGCCTGACCGAGCCAAACCATGGCTCCGATCCGGGCGCAATGATTACTCGTGCACGCAAGGTGGAAGGCGGCTACAGCCTGACCGGCAGCAAGATGTGGATCACCAACAGCCCGATCGCCGACGTGTTTGTCGTCTGGGGTAAGGATGATGCGGGTGACATCCGTGGCTTCGTGCTGGAGAAGGGCTGGAAAGGACTGAGCGCGCCAGCCATCCATGGCAAGGTGGGATTGCGTGCGTCGATCACTGGCGAGATCGTCATGGACAACGTGTTTGTCCCTGAAGAGAACATCTTCCCGGACGTGCGTGGTCTGAAGGGGCCGTTCACCTGCCTTAACTCCGCACGCTACGGCATCTCCTGGGGCGCAGTGGGTGCCGCTGAATTCTGCTGGCATACCGCTCGTCAATACACGCTGGATCGCCAGCAGTTTGGTCGCCCTCTGGCGGCCAATCAGTTGATCCAGAAAAAGCTGGCCGACATGCAGACGGAGATCACGCTGGCCTTGCAGGGCTGCCTGCGCCTGGGACGCATGAAGGACGAAGGTTCGGCAGCGGTCGAGATTACGTCGATCATGAAGCGCAATTCCTGCGGTAAATCCCTGGATATCGCCCGCATGGCGCGGGACATGCTGGGTGGCAACGGTATTTCCGATGAGTTCGGCATCGCCCGTCACCTGGTGAACCTGGAAGTCGTAAACACCTATGAAGGCACGCACGACGTTCATGCGCTGATCCTGGGTCGCGCGCAGACCGGCATCCAGGCGTTCTATTAATAGGAGAAGGGCCATGGGCGCGCTGTCGCATCTGCGGGTACTGGACTTATCGAGGGTATTGGCCGGTCCATGGGCCGGACAGATCCTGGCGGACCTGGGAGCGGAGGTCATCAAGGTCGAGCGCCCGGGTAATGGTGACGATACCCGAGCCTGGGGGCCGCCGTTCCTGAAGGATTCGGCGGGTGAAAATACGACCGAGGCGGCTTATTACCTGTCGGCCAACCGTAACAAGCAGTCGGTGACGATCGACTTCACGCGTCCGGAAGGGCAGCGGTTGGTGCGCGAGCTCGCGGCCAAGTCCGATATCCTGATCGAGAATTTCAAGGTGGGCGGGCTGGCGGCTTATGGCCTGGACTACGACTCGCTGAAGGCGATCAATCCGCAATTGATCTACTGCTCGATCACCGGGTTTGGCCAGACCGGTCCCTATGCCAAGCGTGCCGGGTATGACTTCATGATCCAAGGGCTCGGCGGCCTGATGAGTCTGACCGGGCGGCCTGAGGGCGATGAGGGTGCTGGGCCGGTGAAGGTCGGGGTTGCGCTGACCGATATCCTCACGGGCCTGTATTCGACCGTGGCCATTTTAGCGGCGCTCGCCCATCGTGATCAGGCGGGCGGCGGACAGCACATTGATATGGCCTTGCTCGACGTCCAGGTGGCCTGTCTGGCCAACCAGGCAATGAACTACCTGACCACGGGACAGGCGCCAAGACGGTTGGGCAATGCTCATCCAAACATCGTGCCTTATCAGGATTTTCCTACGGCTGATGGCGACTTCATCCTTACCGTGGGTAATGACGGCCAGTTCCGCAAATTCGCTGAAGTTGCGGGGCAGCCACAGTGGGCAGACGATCCGCGGTTTGCGACAAATAAACTGCGGGTGGCGAACCGGGCGGTATTGATCCCCTTGATTCGCCAGGCCACGGTGTTCAAGACCACGGCGCAATGGGTTGCGCAGTTGGAACAGGCCGGGGTGCCGTGCGGGCCGATCAATGATCTGGCCCAGGTATTCGCTGATCCACAGGTACAGGCCCGGGGGCTGGCAGTGGAGTTGCCTCACGCGCTGGCTGGCAAAGTGCCCCAAGTGGCCAGCCCGATTCGTTTGTCCAAGACCCCCGTTGAATACCGCAGCGCGCCGCCTTTGCTGGGGGAGCATACCCACGAGGCGCTCCGGCGAGTGTTGGGTATGGACGATGCTGCAGTGGAAGCGCTCCGGCAGGCTGGCATTCTCTGATGACGCCTCTTATATAGAAGCGCTTCCACAGGAGCTTTACGGCTTCACTTAACTTATTGATAGGAAAGTGAAATTAACTGTTGACGGCAGATTCCAGACGTCTATAATTCGCCCCACTTCCGGCGCAGTCGAAACGAAAAACTCCTTGAGTTTCAATGAGTTAGACGATTTTCGGCAGCGCAGGGCTTCAGTTCATCGAAGTCCGGAAGCGCTAAAAAGAGGTGTTGACAGCAGCGAACAACGCTGTAGAATTCGCCTCCCGCTAACGAGAGATCGGAGGCGCAAGTGGTTGAAGTTGTTGATGTTTCCCGAGGGAAACTTTGAAAAACTTCTAAAATAACCGCTTGACAGCAACATCAGGCGCTGTAGAATGCGCGCCTCGGTTGAGACGAAAGAATCAACCACCGCTCTTTAACAACTGAATCAAGCAATTCGTGTGGGTGCTTGTGGAGTCAGACTGCTAGTCAACAGATTATCAGCATCACAAGTTACTCCGCGAGAAATCAAAGATGTAACCAACGATTGCTGAGCCA
>NZ_JAUQOP010000070.1 GCF_030580855.1 Pseudomonas citrullilanati
GAGTGTCAGTCAACCTGTTCGGTGAATGATCCACCGCTTTCGCGAGCAAGCCCGCTCCCACAGGTTCGACTGCAGCTTGCCAGTTACTTTTCGCTCAGCGAGAACTGCGTCAGGCAGAAAGTGGGAATGCCCATGTCTTCCAGGCGCCGGGAGCCCAGCAGTTCCGGCAGGTCGATGATGGCCGCCGCTTCGTGGACCTTGGCGCCCATGCGGCGGATCAGGTTGGCGGCGGCGATCAGCGTGCCGCCGGTGGCGATCAGGTCATCGAACATCACCACCGAGTCCCCTTCGCACAGGCTGTCGGCGTGCACTTCCAGGAAAGCTTCGCCGTATTCGGTCTGGTAACCCTCGGCCAGCACATCCGCTGGCAGCTTGCCTTGCTTGCGGAACAGCACCAGTGGTTTGTTCAGTTGGTAGGCCAGGATCGAGCCGATCAGGAAGCCGCGCGCGTCCATCGCGCCGATGTGCGTGAACTCGGCCTCGACATAGCGGTGGGCGAAGCTGTCCATCACCAGGCGCAGGGCGGTCGGGGACTGGAACAGCGGGGTAATGTCGCGAAAGATCACGCCCGGCTTGGGAAAGTCGATCACGGGGCGGATCAGGGATTTGATGTCGAAGGAGTCGAAGACCATCGTCGAAGTGTCCTGGCAGGGCTGCAAACGCGGCAGTATAGCGCGGCCGGGGCAATCCCTCAGCCGCGCTCGTGCATCAGCCGTCGATCGAGCCGCCGGCCAGGGCGCAGAGCTGGATCGGGTCGAGGATGTGGATTTCCTTGCCTTCGGCGGCAATCAGTTCGTTCTGCTGGAAGCGGGTAAACACCCGGGACACGGTTTCCACCGCCAGGCCCAGGTAATTGCCGATTTCATTGCGCGACATGCTCAGGCGGAACTGGTTGGCCGAAAACCCCCGGGCGCGGAAGCGTGCCGAGAGGTTCACCAGGAACGTGGCGATGCGCTCGTCGGCGGTCTTTTTCGAGAGCAACAGCATCATCTGCTGATCGTCGCGGATTTCCCGGCTCATCACCCGCATCAGCTGGCGACGCAGTTGCGGCAATTGGATCGCCAGCTCGTCGAGGCGCTCGAACGGGATTTCGCACACCGAAGTGGTCTCCAGCGCCTGGGCTGAAACCGGATGGCTCTCGGTGTCCATGCCGGAGAGGCCGACCAGTTCGCTGGGCAAATGGAACCCGGTGAGCTGCTCTTCGCCGCCATCGCTCAGGTTGAAGGTCTTCAAGGCGCCCGAGCGCACCGCGTAGACGGAATCGAAGGTGTCGCCCTGGCGGAACAGGAATTCACCTTTCTTCAACGGGCGGCCCCGTTTGACGATCTCGTCCAGCGCGTCCATGTCCTCCAGATTCAACGAAAGTGGCAGGCAGAGGGGGGCCAGGCTGCAATCCTTGCAATGAGCCTGGTTATGGGCGCGCAGTTTGACTGGCTCGGACATTTCTTAAATCCTTGTGGGAAAACACACATAGGCCGTAAGGGTACCCCAGCGCAGGGGGGAGGGCCAGCGTGGTTTCACCGTCAAATTGTCGCGCTCAGATCACCCGGGAAAATCGCTGTCGTGTGTGCTGTTCCAGATAGGCGTCGAACACCATGCACACGGCGCGCACCAGCAGGCGACCGGCGGGCAGTACGGCGATGTGGCGGTCGTCGAGTTCGATCAGGCCGTCCTCGGCCATGCCGAGCAATGGCGGCCACAGCGGTGCGAAGTAGGCGCGAAAATCGATGCCGAAGGCTTGTTCGATGTCGGCGAAGGCCAGGTCGAAATGGCAGATCAACTGCTGGATCACCGCACGCCGCAGACGGTCGTCGGCGTTGCAGGTCAGCCCGCGACTGGTTGCCAGTTGACCGTCGGCGAGGGTGTTCTGGTAGTGGTTCAGGTCGCTTGTGTTCTGGCAGTACACGTCGCCGATCTGGCTGATGGCCGACACGCCGAGGCCGATCAAGTCGCAGTGGCCGTGGGTGGTGTAGCCCTGGAAGTTGCGTTGCAGGGTGGCTTCTTCCTGGGCGATCGCCAGGTCGTCGTCGGGCAGGGCGAAATGGTCCATGCCGATGTAGCGGTAGCCGGCGGCGGTCAGTTGTTCGATGGTGCCTTGCAGCATCGCCAGTTTCTGCTCGGGGTTGGGCAGGTCCTGGCTGTTGATGCGGCGTTGAGGCATGAAGCGTTCCGGCAGGTGGGCGTAGTTGAACACCGACAGGCGATCCGGTTGCAAGCGGATGACTTCCTCGACGGTGTGGGCGAAATTCTCCGGAGTCTGCTTGGGCAGGCCGTAGATCAAGTCGATGTTGATTGAGCGGAACTGCAAGGTGCGCGCGGCCTCGATCACGGCGCGGGTTTCGTCCAGGCTTTGCAGCCGATTGACCGCCCGTTGCACGGCCGGGTCGAGGTCTTGCAGGCCGACGCTGACGCGGTTGAAACCCAGTTCCCGCAGCAGGCCCATGGTCGACCAGTCGGCTTCCCGGGGGTCGATTTCGATGCCGTAGTCGCCGGAATCGTCGTCCAGCAGGTTCAGGTGCTTGCGCAGCGTGCCCATCAACTGGCGCAGTTCGTCGTGGCTGAGGAAAGTCGGGGTGCCACCGCCCAGGTGCAACTGCTCCACCCGCTGGGCCGGATCCAGGTGGCAGCCGATCAGCTGGATCTCCTGTTCCAGGCGTTGCAGGTAGGCGTGGGCCCGGCCGCGGTCCTTGGTGATGAACTTGTTGCAGGCGCAGTAGTAGCAGATGTTCGCGCAGAACGGCACGTGCACGTACAGCGACAGGGGCCGCAGGGCCTTGCGGCTGTCGCGCAGGGCGTGGAGCAGGTCGAACGTGCCCACCTGGCTGCCGAATTGCGCCGCCGTCGGGTACGAGGTATAGCGTGGTCCCGCCAGGTCGTAGCGGCGGATCAGGTCAGAGTCCCAACGAATGGTGTCGAGCATGCGGGCGTTCCCCGGATAGGCTGGCATGGGGCGAGTCTAGGGGGGCGTGGGTGTGGCTGTTTTGATTTGCGTCAACGCAGGTCAGTTGTGGGAGCGAGCCTGGTCGCGAAAGCGGGCTGTCGGGTGAATGGATGTCGAATGTGCCGCCGTCATCGCGAGCAGGCTCGCTCCCACAGGGGGGCAGTGTCGAATACAGGATTTGTATCCGCTGCCTATCACTGTAGGAGCGAGCCTGCTCGCGAAGACGGCAGCCCAGTCAACATCCCTGCAAGCTGACTGACCGCTTTCGCGGGCAAGCCCGCACCCACAGAGAAATCCGGGACGGACGCAGGATTTGGCCGCGCCTCGACCTCTCCTGTGGGAGCGAGCCTGCTCGCGAAGGCGGCAGCCCAGTCAACCTCCCTGCAAGCTGACCCACCGCTTCGCGAGCAGGCCCGCTCCCACAGAGACATCCGGGACGGACGCAGGATTTCGCCGCGCCTCGACCTCATTGTGGGAGCGAGCCTGCTCGCGAAGGCGGCAGCCCAGTCAACCTCCCTGCAAGCTGACTGACCGCTTTCGCGAGCAAGCCCGCTCCCACAGAGACATCCGGGGTGGACGCAGGATTTGGCCGCGCCTCGACCTCATTGTGGGAGCGAGCTTGCTCGCGAAGGCGGCAGCCCAGTCAACCTCCCTGCAAGCTGACTCACCGCTTCGCGAGCAGGCCGTCGGGTCTACCAGTTGTAGGTCAGGTCGGTGGTCAGGGTGCGGCCCTGGCCGTAGTAGCAGTCCCAGTTGCTGCGGCAGCTGGCGACGTACTTCTTGTCCTCGAGGTTTTCCATGTTCATCCGCACGCTCACGCCCTTGATGTGCAGTGGGGATTTCTCGAAGTCGTAGGACATCATGGCGTCGTAGACCGTATAGGACGGGACCTTGAATGCGCCTTCGTAGTCGGTGCCGTAGCTCTCGCGCACGTACCGTGCGCCGATGCCCGCCCCAAGACCGGCCAAGGGGCTGGCGCCGGTGAAGGTGTAGTCGACCCAGGCCGAGGCGGTCAGGGGCGGGGCGCTGGCGGGGTGACGACCTTCGCGACCGTCGTTGTCCTTGGTGTACTCGATGTCGTTGCGCGACACCGAACCGATCACCCGCACGTTCTTGTTGAGGTTGACCTTGCCTTCCAGCTCGATGCCCTGGGAGCGCATTTCACCGGACTGGTCGCTGAAGCCAGGGGTCAATGGATTCGACGTCACCACGTTCTTTTGCTCGATGTCGTACACCGACAACTGGATGAAGCCGTCGATGGCCTTCGGCTCGTACTTGATGCCAGCTTCGTACTGCTTGCCCGTGGTCGGTTTGAACGCGCTGTTCCCAAAGCCTGTGTCGGTGACGGGGAGAAAGGATTCCGAGTAGCTCACATAGGGGGTCAGGCCGTTGTCGAACAGGTAGCCGAAGCCGGCCCGGCCACTGAATTTCTCGTCCCGGGTCTGGGTGAGGGTGCCCTGCAGGGGCCTCTTGTTGTCGGTTTGCGCAAAATCATAGCGGCCGCCCAGGGTGAGAAACCACTTGTCCCACTTGAGCTGGTCCTGGACATACAGCCCGGTCTGGCGAACGGTATTGTCCCAGCGATAAGGCGAGGTGAAATTGATCGCGCCGCCGTACACCGGGTTGTACATGTCGATGGGCGAGGCGCTGCGATCGTACAGGCCGAGGAATTTCGACTCGAAATGGTAGTGGTCCAGGCCCAGCAGCACCGTGTGGTCCAGCTCGCCCGTGCGGAATTTGGCCTGGGCGGTGGTATCGATGTTGTAGACCTTGTTGGTCTGCGACCAGTCCACCCCGTAGCGGCGCATGTAGCGCTGGTCGTTGGCCCCCGTGACCGGGTTGGCAATGAACCCGTAGCCGTGCAGCGGATCCACGTACTGGTCGTCGACCTGGGCGTAGCGCGCCGTCTGCTTCAGCGTCCAGACGTCATTCAGTTCATGGGACGCTTCGTACCCGACGACGAACTGCTCGCGGTTGTACTTGTTCACGTCCGGCTCGCCAAAGAAGGTCGAGCGGCTGTACTTGCCGTTCGGGTTCGGCAGCACCGTGCCGGAGGCGGGCAAGCCTTGGGCGGACGGGGTGTCATGGTCTTTCTGGTACTGGGCGAAGAAGGTGATGCTGGTGGCCTCGCTCGGGTTCCAGGTCAGGCTCGGCGCCAGGAGCATGCGGTTCTTGTCGACGTAGTCGATTTCCGAACCGGAATCGTTCACCAGGCCGGTCAGGCGATAGAGGAATTCGCCCTGGTCATCCAGCGGGCCACCGAAGTCGAAGCCGAGCTTCTTGCGGTCGTTGTCGCCGGCGCCCAGGGTCACCTCATGCAACGGCGTGGCGGTGGGGCGCTTGCTGACCATGTTGACGATCCCGCCCGGCTGGTTCTGGCCGTAGAGCACCGAGGCCGGGCCCTTGAGCACTTCGATGCGTTCCAGGGTGTACGGGTCGATTTGCAGCGCGCCGCCGGTGCTGCCACCCCCGTAGGGCAGGTGCAGGCCGTCGAGGTACAGCGGCGTCGGGATGAAGCCGCGGGACGTCGGTTCGTCGAAGATCGACACCCGGTCGGAGAAGCCGCCACCGGTCATGCCGGCGGTGTAGCGCAAGGCCTCGGTGACGCTCTGCGAGCCGCGCAGCTTGACCTCGTCCTGGGTGATGACGTTGACGGTTTGCGGCACTTCGTTGAGCGGCGTGTCGGTCTTGGTGCCGGTGCCGGTCTTTTTCGCGACGATCCCATCGACCGGCCCCCATGCCGATTCCTGGTTGCCCGAAATGGTGATCGGCGCCAGGTCCAGGCCCGCGCCATTGTCGCGGCTGTGCAGCGTCACGCTGTTGCCCTGGACGCTGTAGGCGATCGGCGTGCCCTGGAGCAACCGGGCCATGGCGGCCGCCGGTTCCAGCTCACCGCTCACTGCGGTACTGCGCAGGCCGCTGACATCGGCCGGGTTGTAGAGCACTTGCAGGTTGGTCTGCCGACCGAACTCCTGCAACGCGCTGCCCAGCGGCTGTGCCTGGATGTCGATCGGCAGGCTCTGGGCCTGGGCCATCAGCGGCAGGCCCAGGGCCAGCGCGCAAAGGGCCGGGACGCTGGGTCGAAACGAATGACGGATCAGTAGAGCCTGGGTGAGCGGATTCAGTCCTAGCGGTGCTGGCATTATTTTTTCTCTTAAGAATGTTACTGAGAACTATTTCTATTAGCTGCTAGTAAGACGTTGGGCCTTTCGCAAACCGGAAAGGCCCAACGTCTTTTTTTGAATTTTTTTACGGTCAGGCGGGTTGCAGCTCGGTGACGACGTTGCCGGCTTCCATGCGCACCAACTGGTCGGCGATGTCGAAGTAACGGTCGTCATGGGAAATCACGATGATGGTCTTGCCCAGGCGCTTGAGGTCCGGCAGCAGCTCGGTGTAGAAAATCCGCCGGAAGGTCGGGTCCTGGTCGGCGGCCCATTCGTCGAACACCAGCACCGGGCGTTCTTCCAGCCAGGCATTGACCAGGGCCAGGCGCTTGCGTTGGCCGGTGGACAGGTCTGTGGTGGTGAAGGTGCCGTCGCGCACGCTGACCTTGTGAGCGATCTCCAGGCGCTGCAGGTATTGGTTGGCGTCGTCGGGAATGTGGGTCTCGCCCTGCACGACGTCGTCGAACAGGTAGTAGTCGGCAAAGATCGTCGTGAACAGCTGGCGGTAGTCGTCGCGGTCCAGCGCGGTCACCGCCTGGCCGTTGAGGCGGATCTCCCCCTGTTGCGGCGCGTACAGGCCCAGCAACAGCTTGATCAGCGTGGTCTTGCCGCAGCCGTTTTCCCCGACGATGAAAATGATCTCGCCCGGGTCGATCCGCAGGTTCACCGGGCCCAGGCGGAAGGGCACGGCGCCTTCGACCGCCGGGAAGCTGTAGCACACGTTGTTCAGTTCCAGACTGCTTACCTGGGTGTTCCGGCTGCCCGGGTCGCTGAGCAGCAGGTGCGGTTCGGGCGAGGAGAATTGCTCCGACAACTCGGCGATCCGGCGGAAGGCGATCTGCGCGCGGCTGACGATCGGCAACGTGCCGATCAAGTGTTCCAGCGGGCCCTTCATGTACAGCAACACCAGCACGAAACCGCTCATCACCGCTTTATCGGCGCTCGGCCACAGCGATTGCAGGGCCAGGGCCAGGCCGATCACCACGAAGAACAGCATCGAGCCGAGGGTCTTGGCGACCACGAAGATATTCACCGAGCGGATCTGGGTGTCGCAGATCGTGTCGGCGGTGCGCTCTATGCCCGAGACGAACATGCGCTGGCGACGTGGGCGGTGGATGCGCAGTTCCTTGGCGCCCTCGGCGATGGCGTTGTAGTGCTTCTGCAGCTCGTCCTCGTGTTCGCGCGCGTCGAGGAACCCCTGCATGCCCCGGCCCCGGGCGATGTACTGGATGACCGTGCCGACCAGGATCGCCACCACCGTGACCAGGAACATCGGCCACGACAGCAGCGCCAGGTAGCCCATGCAGCCGAGGGTGACGGTCAGGGAAATGGCCAGCGGAGCGAACGCGAAGGCGAAGTCGCTGATGGTGTCGACGTCGTGGGTCAGCACCGGGATCAGGCGATGGCTGCGGTAGCGCTCGATCTGCTCGATGGGCGCCGAGAGCACTTTTTCCCCCAGGGTCTTGCGCAGCGTGGCGATGATTTTCTGGCCGACGTAGTTGGTGCCGATGTCCGAGAAAATCGAACTGGTCAGCGCCAGCAGGCACAACCCGGCGAACACGCCGACCACCGTGGCGCTGAGGCCGCTGTCGGCGTGCAGGACCTGGTTGATCGTCGCCAGCAGCACGGTGACGCTGAGACCGCCGAGCATGCCCAGCGCGATGGCGCCGGTGACAATCAGCCGGAAAGGTTTGAGCAACGTGAACAGCTCGTGCATCACCCCGCGTGTGGGTTGGTTCATGGCGATTTTCCCTGCTTGAAGAACGGGCGAAGGCCCCCGCAGGCAGTCATCGCAAGGGCTTGAGGACGGCGGGCGCCGGTTGTGTCGCGCCCACCTTTAGAACGGTTGGGGAGAAGGGGAATTTAGCGATGTTCCAGATGAGCCACCCCCCCTGTTGCGAGGGGATCATGTGGCGAGGGGATTTATCCCCGTTGGGCTGCAACGCAGCCCCCGACAGGCAGCCCCGGTCAGCCAGAACCACGCGCTGATTTTCTCTGGGGCTGCTTTGCAGCCCAGCGGGGATAAATCCCCTCGCCACAGGGGCCTGGCGCTTGTCGATCTACATATCCCGCACCACCCGAAACCCCAGCCAGTCACCCCGCGCATCGGGGTACGCCGCGTTGCGGTTGCCCGAGCGGGAGAACACCGGTGCCTCGCCCCAGTCGTTGCCGCGGATGCGCCGGGCCTTGCAGTCGCCGCCGAGCCACGCGCTGCCGTCGTCCGGCGCGCCGGTGTAGCTGTCGTTGTAGCAATCGGCCGTCCATTCATAGACGTTGCCGTGCATGTCGTACACGCCGAAGGCGTTGGCCGGGAAGCTGCCGGCCGGCGAGGTGAAGTTGAAGCCGTCGGCGGCGCCGTAGGTGTTGGCATGCCGGGCGATGCTGTAGTCCTTGCCTTCATCGAACGGGAAGGGGAACGGCCCGCTGCTGCCCCCGCGCGCCGCGTACTCGCGCACGGCCTCGCTGGCCAGCCGGTAGGGCCTGCCGGTTTTTTTCGACAGCCAGGCCACGTAGGCAGTGGCTTCGGTGAAATCCATGCACACCGCCGGGTGGCGGTCGCTGTACTGCGTGCGCGGGTCGCTGCCCTGGTAATCCGGGACGCCGGCCTTGCAGGCACGGCCGGGGCGATCGTCGCCGTCGGGCATGGTGTAGCCGGTGTCGCGCAAATAAGCGAACCATTCGCCCTTCAACACCTGGAAGCGACTGATCGCCACCGGGTGGGCGAATGTCACCGGGTGCATCGGGCCTTCATCCGGCTCGCGACCGACTTCGTCTGGCGGAGTGCCCATCTGGAACGTGCCGGTGGGCAGCACGACCATCTCCGGGCAATCCTTGCAATCGCGGAACACCTGGCCCGGTTGAGAAGCTTGGGCGCCGCTGGGCAGCAGCGCGACGAAGGCCAATGCCGCCAGGCCCTTCAGTGGAAAATCGTTCATGGATCCCTCTCGATAAAAGTCCAGCAAACGCAGGGTCAGGTCGCCTTGCCAAGCAGCGTCATGAAGCGATCGATGTCGGCTTCGCTGTTGAGCAGGCCCGGGGCGGTACGAATCACCGGCCCGGCATCGCGGTGAACGGCGTCGACGATCACGCGTTGCTTCATCAGGTCGCCGGCGACCTGGTCGCTCTCGCGGCCCTTGACGCGGAAGAAAGTAAAACCGGCCGACAGCGCCGGGCTCATCGGCGTGACCAGTTCAACCTGCGGCATCGCCACCAGCTGTTCTTTCAAGTCACTGTTGAGGGCGTGGATGCGCGCCTGCACCTCGGCCTTGCCCAATTGCAGGTGCAGCTTGAACGCTTCGTCCAGCGCCCAGCGGTGCTCGAAGGCATGGAAGCCGCCCGGGGTCATGACGGTGGAAAACGCCGTGGCTTCGGAAAACGTCGGGATGATCGGCGTGACGTACTTGAGCTGGTCGCTGCGGCTGCACACCAGCCCCGTGCCCCGAGGACCGAACATCCACTTGTGGGTGCCGGCGATGAAGAAGTCGCAGTTCATCGCCGGGAAGTCCAGGTCTTCGACGCCGAAGCCGTGCACGCCATCCACCACATAGACGATGCGCTCGTCATCGCGACGGCCCTGGTTGTGCCGGTCCACCACGGCGCCGATCTTGTCGATGGGCAACTTCACGCCGCTGCCCGAGTGCACCCAGGTCATGCCCAGGACGCGGGTTTGCGGGCGGATGGCCCGGTCGATGGCGGCCAGGATTTCATCGTGGCTGGCGCGGTGGGCGTCCTCGAACAGTTTGATCTTGCGCACCTGGGTGCCGTCCCGTTGGGTGCGCAGGTCGAGAATGGTGTGGGTGGCGTAGTGTTCGTGGACGGTGGTGAGGATTTCCTGGTCGGGCTTGACCTGGACCCCGCCGTAGATCATCGCCAGGCCCTGGGTGGTGCTGCCGGTCAGGGCGATCTGCCTAGGCCCCGCTTGCAGGTAGCGCCCGGCCCAGGTCCGGACATTCTCCTCGCGGGCTTCGGTGACGCCCAGGTCCCAGTCCATCGCCAGCCCGGGGTTCCTGTCGATCGCGGCGCGGTGCTGTTCGATGGCCTCGCGCACGGGACGCGGGTGGGTGGTGACGAGGAAATTGGCGAAGTGCAGATAATCCGGATCCTGGTCGAACAGCGAGCGCAGTTGCGCCCATTTGTCCTTGGGCAGCGGCGGCAGCGGGTCGGCCGCAGCGACAGCGGGCAGGTGGCCGGCCAGGGGCAGGCCGGCGGCCAGGATCCCGGCCTGTTTCAGGAAGGTGCGGCGCTCGTTCATGGCTGGCCGGCCTTCTGGCTGGAGGCCAGGGCCGGTCGCGCGGCCTTCTGCACCTGGTCCCAGACCCGCAGGAAGTTACCGCCCCAGAGTTTGCCGATGTCGGCTTCGGAGTAGCCACGGGTCAACAGTTCGGCGGTGACGTTGCGGATGTCGCCGACGTTCTCCCACCCCTTCACGCCACCGCCTTCGTTGAAGTCCGAGGCGATGCCGACGTGGTCGATACCGATCTTGCGCACGGTGTAGTCGATGGCATCCCCTAGGTCCTTGAGGCTGGCCTTGGGTTCTTCTTCGAGGATGCCGTAGAGCTGGGCGGCGTACTCGCCGAACTTCTGCTCGGGCCAGGCGGCGATGATCGGGTCGCCGGGCATCAGCGCCATGGCCAGGTTGGGCAGCGGTGGCAGGCCGAAGCGTTCGCGCAGGGCGTTGAGCTTGTCCTGGGTCTTTTGCGTCAGTGGGCGCAGGTATTGGGAGAAGCCGACGATCTGCACCACGCCGCCGCTGCGCTTGATCAGTTGCAGCTCCTTGTCGCTGAGGTTGCGCGGGATGTCCACCATCGCCCGAGGGGCAGAGTGCGAGGCCACCAGCGGCGTGCGACTCAGTTGCGCGACTTGCTCCAGGGCCGGGGTCGACATCTGCGACACGTCGATGATCACGCCCAAGTCGTTCAGGCGGGCGACGGCCTGCTTGCCGATGTCCGACAGGCCGCCGAGGGCGTCGGGCGAGTCGTTGAAGAAGGGCAACGGGCGCGAGGAATCGGCCCAGTCGTTGTTGCCGATGTAGCTGAAGCCGAACATGCGCATGCCGCGTGCCGTCCACAGGTCCAGCAGGCTCAGGTCGTGGCCGAGGGGATAGGCGTTGAGCATGCTGATGAAGATCGCGAACTTGCCTTCGCCGTGCAGCCGGCGGAAATCATCCGGGGTGTAGGCGATGGCAACCTGGTTGGGGTAATCGCGGACCAGGCCGGTGATGATCTTGTAGCGCACCTCCTGCTGGTGGCGCGCTTCCTCGACGAAGCCGGCGGTGGGCTTGTGCGGCGCGTTGGGGCCGTTCCACAGTTCCGGCCAGCCGAAGATCGTCAGCGCCGCGCCGGACAACTGGCCGCGATTGGCTTTCACCAGGTCGAACTGGCCGCTGCCGTCCTTGTCGGCTTCGTGGCCGGCGGTGCCGAAATCCAGTGGCACGGTGATGTGGCTGTCGAAGGAGAGCAGGCGCTCGTGCAGCTCCCGGGCTTGCTTCATCACCTTGACCGGGTAGCCGGGGTTGTCCCGCCACCCGTAGTCCCAGGCCGCGAGGCCACCGCCCACCAGCAACGCCAGGGCCAGGGGCACGCCGGTGAACAGCGCTTTTTTCGAACGTCGTGTTGTCATTGCCGATCTCAGTCTGGGGCCTTTGCTATCTGCTGGGAACGAGCGGTCGGCGGGGAAATTTAGCGGTTCGTGAGGGCCTCATCGCGAGCAGGCTCGCTCCCACAGACCGCATTCCACTTTCAATGTGGGAGCCAAGCTTGCTCGCGAGGCGACCTTGCAGTTGGCCTGTTTCTGCAGAGGTACCCAGATCCACGGTGGGAGCGGGCTTGCTCGCGAAGGCGGCCTCGGTTCCCTATAAATTTGTCAGCCCAGCCATCGTCCTAGCTTGGATAACGCCCACCCCCAGGGCTGGATACAGGTAAGGCAATGACGATTTCTCGACGATGGTTCATGGCGGGCCTGGCGCTGACCGGTGCCGCTGTGCCTGCGGTGTATTACGGGCATCGCGAACTGACCCGGCCGGATCCGACGATCACGCCCGGCGAGGCGTCCTTCGACGTGGCGGATGTGGCGGGCCAGCGTCGGGCGGACACGCTGCGGGGGATCTGGACGATCCGCTTTTCCGGGCAGGAGGCGGGCCTGGCGGGTCTGCCGGACGACGATCTGCAACTGTTCCTCGACATCGCCCACAAGGGCCGGGGCCTGGTGGGCTGCCTCGACACCGCCGAGCGGCTGCGCGCCGACGCCGAGCCGCGCTACCGGGTGTTGGGTGACCTGGCCGGCACCGACTCGACGCAACTGAGCTGGCGGTTGGTCGATGGCGCGAGCGGCGTGCCGCGCTATGAATTCATCATGACCCTGGACGAGGTCTGGGCCGGCTTCGGCAATGCCGGTCCCGCCACCCTCAGCGGACGCGTGTGGTCGCTGGACCGTCCGCTGGCCCAACCTGAACGCGACAATCGATTCATCGCCGTCAAGCAGCCCTTCCCCGAAGCCCGCGAGCGCGTGCCGCTGGGCCCGGCGTTGCTGGCTTGGCTGGTGTCGCCGGAGCACCGGTTGTTCCATCAACTCTGGCATGCGACGCGGGACAAATGGCACACCCTGGACGAAGACAAGCGCAACGCCCTGCGCGGCATTGGCTGGCAACCCGGCCCCCGGGGCAAGGAGCGTGACGCCCGCGGACCGCGCAAGGATCGCAATGGCTCGGGCATCGATTTCTTCTTCATGCACCGGCACATGCTGGGCACGGCGCGTTCGTTCCAGCCGTTGCCCTCGTGGCCGCGCTTCCCGTTGCCGCAACCGGAACTGGAACGTGATCGCCTCGGGTTCGCCCGCTATTTCGACAACCACGACGGCACGGCCTTGCCGCCCACCTGGCTGGCCGACGGCGATGAGCAGTACGCCCAATGGGTGAGCGACATCAAGACCGCCGAGACCTACCACAGCAATTTCCAGGTCTGGGAATCGCGGTACCGTGACCCGCGCTATCTGTCGAAACTGACCCTGGGCCAATTGGGTTCGGAGATGGAACTGGGCCTGCACGACTGGCTGCACATGCGCTGGGCCTCGGTGCCCCGGGACCCGTCCAACGGCCACCCGGTGCCATTCGCCCGCGACCCGGCCGACTTCGCCCCGCGCTGGTACGCGGCAGAAAACGACTTCCTCGGCGACCCGTTTTCCTCCCATGTAAACCCGGTGTTCTGGTCGTTCCACGGCTGGATCGACGATCGCCTGGAAGACTGGTTCCGCGCCCACGAACGTTTCCACCCTGGCGAAGTGAGCCGGCTCGACGTCAACGGCGTACCCTGGTTCGCCGCCGGCCGCTGGGTGGAAGTCGCCGACCCCTGGCTGGGGCCGGATACCCACGGTTGCAGCGCCACGCCGGGGCTGCAGGTGGGACGCTCGGTGGAAATGGACCCGGAAACCATGAAGCTGGCGCTGCGCATCACCTTCGGCAGCGACGACAAAAAACTCTCCCAGCTGTTTCGCCGCGTGCCGCAACGGCCGTGGTATGCGCGTAATCTCAAGAGCAAGCCGGTGTAGCCCTCCGCTACTCACATTGGAGCAAAGCGAAGGCAGTTGTGGCGAGGGGATTTATCCCCGTTGGGCTGCACGGCAGCCCGAAAACCAGCCCACTCAAAAGATCGGATATACCGAGATATTACTGATTGGGGCCGCTGCGCAGCCCAGCGGGGATAAATCCCCTCGCCACAAATGTGCCTGGCTTGAGGCTGGGGTCGGGGCTTACAGGGGCTGCCAACCCCCACCCAGCGCCTTGTACAACGCCACGCTCGATGTCCAGGGACTCAGCTCGAGCATCGGCTGGATCCCCAGGGCGTAGCTTCGGGTGTCCGACATATCCGAATAAACAGGACCCAAGCCGAACACCCTTCATGAGACCCAGAGAATCATTGTGGCGAGGGGATTTATCCCCGTTGGGCTGCACGGCAGCCCCAAAA
>NZ_JAUQOP010000071.1 GCF_030580855.1 Pseudomonas citrullilanati
TCACTCCGGTCTTGCTCCGCGGGCCCGCCGCGAAGGGCCATCCATGGCCCAGCGCGGCTAACCCGGCATCCATGCCGGGTTGCCCACTGCGCAAGACCTGCGTTCGGCCAGCGTGGTTAATGGGGCGTTCAGATCAAGATCAAAAGCAAAAGCAAAAGCAAAGCAAGAGCAACGCGGACTGGCGGTCGAACTGATTCTCGCGGCTATCCCCAACCCCCTGTGGGAGCGGGCTTGCTCGCGAAGGCGGTGGGTCGGTTGACGAAGATGCCGACTGACCCGACGCTTTCGCGGGCAGGCCCGCTCCCACAGGTGTTTTGGGGTGGTTCAAGCTAGGCGTACACCACCGATCCCCTGTGGGAGCGAGCCTGCTCGCGAAAGCCCTCGACCCGCCAGTAAAATCCAACCCGCCCCACCCTGCGCATCATCCCCCCACCTTATCGCCCACTATTCACTCCCAGCCGAGTTCATTGTGACCCGCCGAGGAGTACCGGACACTCGGTCTCAATGTCCTATCGGCCTGCTGGAGTTCTGCCATGAATGAGTCTGTGCGCTTCGAAGATAAAGTCGTGATCGTCACCGGGGCCGGCGGTGGCCTGGGGCGGGCTCATGCGCTGTTGTTCGCCAGGCACGGTGCGAGGGTGCTGGTCAACGACCTCGGCGGGTCGGCACAGGGGGAAGGGGCCAACGCCTCGGCGGCGGATCGGGTGGTGGCTGAAATCCGCGAGGCGGGCGGCATCGCCGAGGCCAACCACGATTCGGTCACCGACGGCGACAAGCTTGTGCAGAACGCCCTCGACGCGTTCGGCCGGGTCGACGTAGTGGTCAACAACGCCGGGATCCTGCGGGACAAGACATTCCACAAAATGGACGATGCCGATTGGGACCTGGTCTACCGTGTCCACGTCGAGGGCGCCTACAAAGTCACCCGTGCTGCCTGGCCGCACCTGCGGGAGCAGAATTATGGACGCGTGATTTTCACCGCCTCCACCTCGGGCATCTACGGCAACTTCGGCCAATCCAACTACGGCATGGCCAAGCTCGGGCTCTATGGGTTGACGCGCACCCTGGCCATCGAAGGCCGCAAGAACAACATCCTGGTCAACGCCATCGCCCCCACCGGCGGCACGCGCATGACCGAGGGCCTGATCCCGCCGCAGGTCTTCGAACAACTCAAGCCGGAACTCGTCAGCCCCCTGGTGGTGTACCTGGCCAGCGAAGCCTGCCAGGAAACCTCCGGCCTGTTCGAAGTGGGTGGCGGTTGGATGGGCAAGGTCCGCTGGGAGCGGAGCCTGGGTGCCGGCTTCGATCCGCGCAAAGGTTTTTCACCCGAAGACGTCGCCGCTCATTGGCAACGGATCTGCGACTTCGAGGATGCCGTTCACCCGAATGACAACCTGGAAGCGCTGAAGGAAATGATGGCGAATCTGCAACGCTACGCTGTCTGACGCACCGAAACGATCCCGTGGCGACGGCGCTGGCTCCCGCTTGAGCGCGCAGCGCTCACCCAAGGGGACCGCTACGCAGCCCAGCAGGAGCAAGCTCCCTCGCCACGGGAATCAACCACCTGACCACCCTGGCACCACGTCGGTCACACCGTAGGCTTTGCGGTGGCGCACGAAGTCGCCACGCTTGTTTTCTTGACGTATGCCCTGGGTCGCCTGATGCCTATGCCATTCCCGATCTGTCCTCGCCTCTACGCGAAGCGAATTCCATCGCCCATAAAAAAGGCCGCTGCAAAATAGCAGCGGCCTAAACATGACGTTGCAAAGGAGCTACAAATCAACGTCGTTACACACGGGAAGATGGACCGATGCGCCAATCCATCCGAATGACGGTGCGCCGGGCGTGAGGGACGCCATGGCGGCTTGCGCTTGCAGGCCCGTTGCTCTGCAAGCCCGGCCAGCATAGGGATTCGGGCGGAATGGAAACAGCCCTGATCCGGACATGCACTGTTGCAGTGCGCGCAACAGTCGCGGATGCCCCTTGAACATGCGCCTGGCTGATAACTCGTCATCCAGTCCGTCGATGCCCCGTGCCAGGGCCCGTCCGGCGTGGGGGGTAATCCTTTCGGGGTACAGCGCGAATACCCCCTTGGTGCGCTTATCGCCCCTGGCGTGCGGCAGTAGGGTGAAGCCTCTGTCACTCACCGGGGAAGACGCATGACAACAATAACAATGCGCGCCATCTTCAAGCCGCAGGCGCTCGCCGTCGCGGTGGCCTTGGGTTGCTGTGCCCAGGCGCAGGCCGTTTCGTTCAACATTGGTGAAATCGAGGGTCAGTTCGACTCTTCGTTGTCCGTGGGCGCGAGCTGGGGCATGCGCAATGCGGACAAGGATTTCGTCGGCACCGTCAACGGCGGCCGCGGGCAGTCGTCCACCGGGGATGACGGGCGGCTGAACTTCAAGAAAGGCGAGACGTTTTCCAAGATCTTCAAGGGCCTGCACGACCTCGAACTCAAGTACGGTGACACCGGTGTGTTCGTGCGTGGCAAGTATTGGTACGACTTCGAACTCAAGGACGAAGGTCGTGAGTTCAAGGACATCAGCGACAGCAACCGCAAGGAAGGCGCGAAGTCGTCGGGGGCGGAGATCCTCGACGCGTTCGTCTACCACAACTACTCCATCGCCGATTTGCCGGGCACGGTGCGTGCCGGCAAGCAGGTGGTCAGTTGGGGGGAAAGTACCTTCATCGGCAACTCCATCAACAGCATCAACCCGATCGACGTGTCCGCGTTCCGTCGCCCGGGGGCGGAGATCAAGGAGGGCTTGATTCCGGTGAACATGCTGTTCGCCTCCCAGGGCCTGACCGACAAGCTCACCCTCGAAGGTTTCTACCAGTTGGAGTGGGACCAGACGGTCGTCGACAACTGCGGCACCTTCTTCGGCAACGACGTGGTGGCCGATGGCTGCACCAGCGGCTACACCGTGGGCAGCCCGGCGATCGCGCCGTTCCAACCGCTCACCGCGGCGTTCGGCCAGCCGATCCAGGTGTCGAGGGAAGGGGTGATCATTCCCCGTGGCGGTGACCGCGACGCCCGTGATTCCGGCCAGTGGGGCGCGGCGTTGCGCTGGCTCGGCGACGATACCGAGTACGGCCTGTACTTCATGAACTACCACAGTCGCACGCCCACGGTCGGCACCACCACGGCCGGTGCTTCCACCCTGGCGGCCCTGCCGGGAATGGTGGCGATCGCCAATGGCCTGGCTCCCGGCAGCGGTTCGGGCCTGGCCCAGAGCGTGATGCTGGGGCGCGGCCAGTACTACCTCGAATACCCCGAGGACATCCGCCTGTATGGCGCCAGCTTCTCTACCACGCTGCCGACCGGCACGGCGTGGACCGGTGAAATCAGCTATCGGCCCAATGCGCCGGTGCAGCTCAGCACCAATGACCTGACCCTGGCCCTGGTCAACCCGATTGCCGGTGGCGCGGCGTCGCCCATCGCCACCACGCCCGGGGCGGACAACACCGGTTACCGGCGCAAGGAAATCACCCAGGTCCAGAGCACCCTGACGCACTTCATCGATCAGGTCTGGGGCGCCGATCGCCTGACCCTGGTGGGCGAGGCGGCGGTGGTGCATGTCGGCGGGCTGGAATCCAGGGACAAGCTGCGCTACGGCCGCGATTCGGTCTTCGGCCAGTATGGCTTCAACGGTGACACCGCAGGCTTCGTCACCTCTACGTCCTGGGGCTACCGCGCCCGGGCGATTCTCGACTACTCCAACGTCATCGGCGGGGTGAACTTCAAGCCCAACGTGTCCTGGTCCCACGACGTGGCCGGCTACGGTCCCAACGGATTGTTCAACGAGGGGGCCAAGGCCATCAGCGTCGGGGTCGATGCCGACTACCGCAACACCTACACCGCGAGCCTGAGCTACACGGACTTTTTCGGCGGTGACTACAACGTCCTCGAAGACCGCGATTTCCTCGCGCTGAGCTTCGGCGTGAATTTCTGATTGGCTGACAAGGAAAACCCAATGCGCAAGATGATCCTGCAATGCGGTGCCCTGGCCTTGAGCCTGCTGGCCGCGAACGTGATGGCGGCGGTTTCGCCGGAGGAAGCCAACAAGCTGGGCACCAGCCTGACGCCACTGGGTGCGGAAAAGGCCGGTAATGCCGATGGTTCGATCCCGGCCTGGACCGGCGGCATCCCCAAGAATGCCGGTGCGGTGGACAGCAAAGGTTTTTTGGCCGATCCGTTCGCCAATGAAAAACCGCTGTTCACCATCTCCGCCGCGACCGTGGACAAGTACAAGGACAAGCTGTCCGAAGGCCAGGTGGCGATGTTCAAGCGCTATCCGGAGACCTATCGGATTCCGGTCTACCCGACCCACCGCAGCGTTGCGCTGCCGCCGGAAATCTATGAGTCGGCCAAGCGCAGTGCGCTGAACGTGACGGCCATCAACGACGGTAACGGCCTGGCCAACTTCACCGGCAACCGCTACTACGCGTTCCCGATTCCCAAGAACGGCGTGGAAGTGCTGTGGAACCACATCACCCGCTATCACGGCGGCAATCTGCGGCGCATCATCACCCAGGCAACGCCGCAGACCAATGGCAGCTTCACGCCGATCCGCTTCGAAGAAGAAGTGGCCGTGCCGTTCCTGATCAAGGACGCCGACCCGGAGAAGGCCAGCAACGTGCTGACCTATTTCAAGCAGGAGGTCACCGCCCCGGCGCGCCTGGCCGGTAACGTGCTGCTGGTGCATGAAACCCTCGACCAGGTGAAGGAACCGCGCCTGGCCTGGATCTACAACGCCGGTCAACGTCGCGTGCGCCGCGCCCCGCAAGTGGCTTACGACGGCCCGGGCACCGCTGCCGACGGCCTGCGCACCTCCGACAACTTCGACCTGTTTTCCGGCGCCCCGGATCGCTACGACTGGAAGCTGGTGGGCAAGAAGGAAATGTACATCCCGTACAACAGCTACAAGCTCGATTCGCCGAGCCTCAAGTACGACGATGTGATCAAGGCCGGCCACATCAACCAGGACCTGACGCGCTACGAGCTGCACCGGGTCTGGGAAGTGGTCGGCACCGTCAAGCCCAGCGAGCGGCACATCTACGCCAAGCGCCACATGTACATCGACGAAGACAGCTGGCAAGCCGCGCTGGTGGACCACTACGACGGTCGTGGCCAGCTGTGGCGGGTGGCCGAAGGTCATGCCCAGTTCTACTACGACCACCAGAACCCGGGCTACACCCTCGAAGCGCTCTACGACATCATCGCCGGGCGCTACATCGCCCTGGGGATGAAGAACGAGGAGAAGCACAGCTACGAGTACGGTTTCGAAGCGCGGGCCGCGGACTACACGCCGGCGGCGCTGCGTTCGACCGGGGTCCGGTAGCCCTTCGGCCACGGGACAGAGCCCGATTTGAACCAAGCATGACGACCGGCAGCCGCATCTGCCGGTCTTTTTTTTATGGGCGCCAATCAGCGCGCTGAATACTTCTCCAAAGGTCGGCGACACAGGACTAGGGTGATGGAACAACAATAAACAAGGCCCTCTTACATGACCGCCATGACCCCGTGTCCGGACCGTCCAGGATTGCTCCCTCGCCTGTCCTCGACGCACGTGCCACGGCGGTCCTTGAGCGAGCCGCTGCTGACCTCCGAGGCGCGGGTGAAGTTGCTGTGCGCGCCGGCCGGGAGTGGCAAGAGTGCGCTGTTCGCCGAGTGTTTCCTCCAGGCCCCCGCCGAGTGCCGGCTGCATTGGCTACCGCTGGGCGGCGTTGCGTTGGCCCCGGCGCAGCTGTGCGAGCGACTGGCGCAAACCCTTGGGTTGCCGGTGATGGACGAAGCAGGGTTGCTGGGCCATCTCGCGCGTCTGCAAGCACCGACCTGGTTGTTCCTGGATGATTATTGCCGGGTGCCGAACCCCGAATTGGACCAACTGCTCGATCGCCTGTTGAGCACCAGCAGCCCGGCCTTGCACCTGTGGTTGAACGGTCGTCGTCGTCCCCACTGCAATTGGCCGCGGCTGCTGCTCGACGATGAACTGCACGAGTTCGACGCGCAGGCGCTGGTCTTCAGCCCTGGGGATGTCCAGCAACTGCTCCGTCATTTGCCCGGCCCCCAGGCGGCCCGGACGGCGCGAGAGGTGATACAGCGCAGTGGCGGTTGGTGTGCCGGGGTGCGCATCAGCTTGCTCGAACGTTGCGAATGGGCCCGCAGCCATGCCACGCCGGGGCGGCCCGGGACCCTGCTGGACTACCTGGACTACGAGTTGTTCAACACCCTGACCCCGGACCTGGCGCAAGCGTGGCGCGTGCTGGCCCATCTGCCGCGCTTCAATGCGCGGCTTTGCGAGCATTTGTTCGGCGACACGGTGGGGGCTGAATGCCTGCCGCTGCTGAGGGACCTGGGCTGTTTCATCGAGCCGTGGGAACAGTCCTCGGACTGGTTGCAGATTTTTCCGGCCCTGGCCCGATTGGTCCGCGAGGAACCCTGGCCCCAGGGCCGCTCCTGGCACCGCCGGGCCTGCCAGTGGTTCGCCGCCGAGCAGGATTGGCCCATGGCGTTCGAGCAGGCGATGTTGGCGCAGGAGTTCGAGACGGCGGTCAGTGTCCTGCAGCATCTGAGCTTCGAGCATGTCTTGCAGGGCCGCAACGTGATGCTGTTGCTGAGCCTGCACGACCAGCAAGGCGAAGCGCTGACGCTCGGCACGCCGCAATCGGTGGGATTGGTCACCGCGGCCTTGTTGTACGCCGGTCGTTTCGACCAGGCCGCGGTGTGCATCGAACAACTGACCCGGTTCGCACCGCAGCCGCACGCCTGCCAGCAGCGCCAACTGGTCGCCCGCTGGCAAGTCCTGCGGGGCTGGTTGCTGCACCTGTCGGGCGACGGTGACCCGGCCCGCGAACACTTCCTCCAGGCCCAGGCGCACCTGGATCCGCAGGCCTGGGCTTCGCGCTTGTTGTGCCAGTCGGGGCTGACGCAGCAGGCGTTGCTCAAGGGCGAACTCGCCACGGCGCAGTGGATCAATCGCCAGGCGCTGTGCCTGGCCCGGGCCGAGGGTTCGCTGGCGTTCGAAGGGTTGCTGGAACTGGATCACGCGCAAGTGCTGGAACAACGCGGCGCACCGCACCGGGCCGACGAATTGCTGGGCGATGTCCAGGCGCGGCTCGACAGGCCAGGCCAGGATTTTTCCCCGCTGCTGGGTCGTATTGCCTTGCGACGTGGGCGCCTGGCCCTGCGCATGGGCTTTGAAGAACGCGCCGCCGAACACTTCCAGACCGGCTTGGAAATCGGCCTGCACGGCCAGGATAAACAGGTGCTCTACGGCTTTCTCGGCAAGGCCAGCCTGGCGGCCAACCAAGGCGACTATGGCGAAGCCTTCATGCAGCTGCGCGACGCCGAGCGGATCATGCAGCAGCGGCACATTCCCGACACGGTCTACCGCGGCGTGCTGCTGCAAACCAGTTGTCAGTTCTGGCTGCAACAAGGACGGGCGGAGCTGGCCCACGAAGCCTTGACCCGCGTGCTGCGGCATTTCCGTGGGCCCCAGGCCAAGCACGCGCCCCCCGCGACCCTGGAGCTGATCCCGCGGCTGGAATACCTGTTGCTGCTGGCCGAGGTGTATCTGCAGCGGGCGCAGGCGCCGATAGCCCGCCTGGAGGCGATGATCGCCCAGGCCCACCACGCCGAAATGCATGGCCTGGAAACCGAGCTGTACTTGGCGCTGGCAGAGGTCGCCTGGTTGTCCGCCGATCGCCCACGGGCCCGCGCGCTGCTCCAGGACGGACTCCAGCGCGTGGCCTGTTGGCGCGCCCAACAAGCGTTGTGCGAACTGCGCCTGCGCCAGCCCGAACTGTTGCGCTGGGCGCAGTCGGCCGGTCCGACCGAGCCGCCAGTGGCTGCCGAGGACGCCTTGCTCAGTCATCGCGAACTGGAAGTGCTGGAGCTGATTGCCCAAGGTTATTCGAATCAGCAGATTGCCGAGCGGCTGTTCATATCGTTGCACACGGTAAAAACCCATTCGCGGCGGATACACAGCAAGTTGGGCGTCCAGCGGCGAACCCAGGCAGTGGCGAAGGCCAAGGTCATGGGCATGATGGGTTAGTGGCCTGTGTGGCTCATTGAATCGCACCGCAAGGCTTACGGGTTCTTACATTTGCCGTTCTACAAATAGGAGGTCGCCTGGGTTATAACGGCCGTGCCGGTTCGAACAGGACGTTCGGGCCATCGGATGACAAGGATGTTCATGAACACTCGAATGTTTTCTTCTTATTCCCAAAGACTGCAGGCCCTCAAGAACACGCGCGTCGATTTTGCCGTGCAAGTGCTGTTGGGCGAACAACTGGAAGCGCTGGGCCTCAACCCGCATAACCTTTATCTGAATACCGTGGCAGGGTACCCCGACCCCCAGGTTGAAACGTCCAGGACCTTGTTCGATGAAACACTGGCCTGCGTTCAGAAACAGACGCTGCCCCACTACACCCAGGGCATCACCCATATTTTCACCAAACGCTATTCCTTTGCCGTCGAAGATCGGGTCAAGGCGCTGGATTTGCTCACGTTCGAAAAGATCGTCGCGGACATCGTGACAAGCCTGGCCGAAAAACCCGGGATGGATGTATCCGAGCGGCCGATCATGCCGTTGAGCGCCGAAGACATTCACGGCGCATTGAAAGTCCATCTGCCCGGGGTCGACCTGGAGAAAGTCTTTGTCACCAGTTTCGTCAACCATGAGCCTGGAGATCGCGCAGTGCTTTCATCCGAGCCCCTGGTCGAATACTTGCTGGCTCACCTGGGCAACAACGATATTCCTTATCACGCCAGGGGCGATCACCAGGGCATCTACCTGGTCGCCTTCAGCGGCGAAGAGCGTCATCTCCATCCGCGCCTGACGCCTGCTCATCTCAATGATCTACTGATCAGGATCTTGCCCGACTTCCTGGGCTGACCCCTCGGCTTCATAGCCCATGCGCCAACTCACGGCCCGGGTCGCGGCGAGCAATCGTTGCGCCGCCGGGCCGTTTTCGTCGGCGTGGAACAGCGAGGTCGGGCCGACGATGGTCATCACCGCGGCCACCTGGCCGACCGCGTTGAACACCGGGGCGGACAAGGCATCCACGCCAGGCATCAGCAGGCCATGCACATGGTGCAAGCCGCGATGGCGGATCTGCTCGCACAGGGCGGCGTAGGCCTGGTCGTCCGCCAAGGCGTGCCGGTCGGTTTCGCGCACCTCCTGTTCGCGCAAGTCGATCGTCTCGCGTGCTGGCAGGTAGGCGCTGAACACCAGCCCGGTGGACGAACTGAGCAGGGGCAATACCGAGCCCAGTTGGGTCACGACCGTCACCGCGCGCACGGCCGGTTCGATGCGCACCACGGTGGCGCCGTGGTTGCCCCACACCGCCAGGAAACAGGTTTCGTTCAAATCATCGCGCAACTCGGCCAGGGGCATGGCGGCGACTTGCAGCACGTCCATGCCGTTCAACGCGGCCAGGCCGACGCGCAACGCTTCGCGGCCCAGGCCGTAGTGGTTGGTGGCGGCGTTCTGCTCGGCGAAGCCACTGGCGATCAGCGCCTGCAAGTAGCGATGGACCTTGCTCGCCGGCATCTGCACGTGTTCGGCCAGGCGGGACAGTGAGGTGGACGGCGACAGCTCGGCCAAGGCCTTGAGAATGTCGGTGCCGACTTCGGCCGAGCGGACTTTCTGTTTACCGTTGTTGAGCGGGGTTTCCATGGCGGCGCGGGGTCCAGAGGCGAATGGGCGTCTTTATAGCTTGACGGTCGTCGTCGAGCAAATTACGTTATGCGTAATTGAATTACGATAAAAATAACCCGGTGCGCCTCACACTCACCCGATCGTCGCAGGCCGCATCCCTGGAGGCTCCATGAACCTCGATTCCCCAGCGTCGGACCTGGCTTATCAATCAGGCTTCGGCAATGAGTTCGCCAGCGAAGCGCTGCCCGGCGCATTGCCGGTGGGCCAGAACTCCCCGCAAAAAGCCCCTTATGGCCTGTATGCCGAATTGTTCTCCGGCACCGCGTTCACCATGGCCCGCAGCGAAGCGCGGCGCACCTGGATGTATCGCATCCGGCCATCGGCCAATCACCCGGCCTTCACCCGGCTGGAACGGCAAGTGGTCGGCGGCCCGCTGGGGGAGGTCACGCCCAATCGGCTGCGCTGGAACCCACTGGACAATCCCACCGAGCCCACCGATTTCCTCGACGGCCTCGTGCGCATGGCCGCCAATGCCGCGGCGGACAAGCCGGCCGGCATCAGCATCTTCCACTATTGCGCCAACCGCTCCATGGAGCGGGTGTTCTTCAATGCGGACGGCGAGTGGCTGATCGTGCCGCAAATGGGCCGGTTGCGGATCGCCACCGAACTGGGGGTACTGGAACTGGCGCCGCTGGAAATCGCCGTGCTGCCCCGGGGCCTGAAGTTTCGTGTCGAACTGCTTGACCCGCAGGCCCGTGGCTACCTGGCCGAAAACCACGGCGCACCGCTGCGCCTGCCGGACCTGGGGCCCATCGGCAGCAATGGCCTGGCCAACCCACGGGACTTCCTGACGCCGGTCGCCCATTACGAAAACCTTTCGCAACCGACCACGCTGGTGCAGAAATTCCTGGGTGAGTTGTGGGCGTGCGAGCTGGATCATTCGCCCCTCGACGTGGTCGCCTGGCACGGCAACAACGTGCCGTACAAATATGACCTGCGCCGGTTCAACACCATTGGCACCGTCAGCTTCGACCACCCGGATCCGTCGATCTTCACCGTATTGACCTCGCCCACCAGCGTCCACGGCCTGGCCAACCTGGATTTCGTGATTTTCCCACCGCGCTGGATGGTGGCGGAGAAGACCTTCCGTCCGCCGTGGTTCCATCGCAACCTGATGAACGAATTCATGGGCCTGATCCAGGGCGCCTACGATGCCAAGGCCGAAGGCTTCCTGCCTGGTGGCGCGTCGCTGCACAGCTGCATGAGCGCCCATGGCCCGGACGGGGAAACCTGCACCAAGGCGATCAACGCCGAGCTCCAGCCGGCGAAAATCGACAACACCATGGCCTTCATGTTCGAGACCAGCCAAGTGCTGCGTCCGAGCCGCTTCGCCCTGGACTGCCCGCAACTGCAAACCGACTACGATGCGTGCTGGGCCTCGCTGCCTGTCACGTTCGACCCGACCCGGAGATAACCCATGACTCAACCTTCCCCTGCCCGCAGCTGGGTCACCTCCGCCAACGGCCATGCCGACTTCCCGTTGCAAAACCTGCCGCTGGGCATTTTCAGCAACGGCGGCGCCCTGCGCAGTGGCGTCGCGATCGGCGATCACGTCTTCGATCTGCAAGCGGCGCTGCAGGCGGGCCTGTTTGACGGCAAGGCGAAAGAGGCGGTCCAGGCCATGGCCGGCGGCCAATTGAATGCTTTCTTCGAACTGGGCCGCGGTGCCCGGGTAGCGCTGCGTGAGCGCCTGCTGGAGCTGTTGCGCGAGGACAGTCCGTCGCGTCGCGACGTCGAGGCCCTCGGTGCCAGCGTGTTGCTACCTGCCGGCGATTGCCAGATGCACTTGCCGGCCAGGATCAATGACTACACCGACTTCTACGTCGGGATCGAACACGCCCAGAATGTCGGCAAGCTGTTTCGCCCCGACAATCCGTTGCTGCCCAACTACAAGTACGTGCCCATCGGCTATCACGGCCGCGCCTCGACCATTCGCCCGTCCGGCACCGAGGTGCGCCGTCCCAAGGGCCAGACCTTGCCCGCCGGCCAGGCCGAGCCGACGTTCGGCCCGTGCGCGCGGCTGGACTATGAGCTTGAGCTGGGCATCTGGATCGGCAAAGGCAATGCCCTGGGCGAACCCATCGCCATCGGCGACGCCGCCGAGCACATCGGCGGTTTCTGCCTGCTCAACGATTGGTCGGCCCGGGATATCCAGGCCTGGGAATACCAGCCGCTGGGGCCGTTCCTGTCGAAGAGTTTCCTCACCAGCATTTCGCCGTGGGTGGTGACGGCCGAAGCCCTTGAACCGTTCCGCCGTCCGCAGCCGGCGCGTCCCGAGGGCGATCCGCAACCGCTGCCTTACCTGCTGGACGCGCGTGACCAGGCCGGCGGTGCCTTCGACATCGAACTGGAAGTCCTGCTGCTGACCGAGTCCATGCGCGAGCAGAACCTGCCAGCGCATCGCCTGACCTTGAGCAACACCCAGTACATGTACTGGACCGTGGCGCAGATGGTCGCGCACCACAGCGTCAACGGTTGCCAGTTGCAGGCCGGTGACCTGTTCGGCTCGGGCACCTTGTCGGGCCCCGGGAACGGCCAGTTCGGCAGCCTGCTGGAAATCACCGAGGGCGGGAAGAAACCGATCGAGCTGGCGTCTGGCGAAGTGCGTCGATTCCTCGAGGACGGCGACGAAATCATCTTGCGGGCTCGTTGCAGCCGCGAAGGTTTCGCCTCCATCGGCTTTGGCGAATGCCGCGGCACGGTCCAGCCGGCGCGTTGAGGAACGAGCATGGAACTCTATACCTATTACCGTTCCACCTCGTCGTACCGGGTGCGCATTGCCCTGGCGCTGAAGGGGCTGGATTACACCGCCGTGCCGGTCAATCTGATCGCCCCGCCGGGAGGCGAGCACCGCCAGCCGGCCTACCTGGCGATCAATCCCCAGGGACGGGTGCCAGCGCTGCGTACCGATGAGGGCGAGCTGCTGGTGCAGTCGCCCGCGATCATTGAGTACCTGGAGGAGCGTTATCCACAGGTGCCGCTGCTCAGCGCGGACCTCGCGGTTCGCGCCCGGGAGCGCGGCGTCGCGGCGTTGATCGGTTGCGACATTCATCCGTTGCACAATGTCAGCGTGCTCAACAAGCTGCGACAGTGGGGGCACGATGAGGCGCAGGTGAAGGAGTGGATCGGGCACTGGATCAGCCAGGGCTTGGCGGCGGTGGAGCAGTTGATTGGCGATGCCGGCTATTGTTTCGGTGCGGCGCCGGGGTTGGCGGATGTGTACCTGATCCCGCAGTTGTATGCGGCCGAGCGGTTTGACGTTTCGCTGCAGGCGTATCCTCGGATACGGCGTGTGGCGGCGTTGGCGGAGGGGCATTTGGGGTTTCGGCGGGCGCATCCGGGGAATCAGTCTGATACGCCGGGTTGAGGGGTGGGGTGTGTATCCGTTGCTGCGGTGACGGCGGCTAGCGGTTCCGCCCTTACGGCGGGTTACTTTTTGAAAAGCGCAAAAAGTAACCAAAAACGCTTTGCCGGTATGACTCACCCACATGGGTTACAAATCAGTTCACGCACATAGGTAACAGTTTTTAACTGGCATGGTCGATTTCGCGAGGATCTGACCATGCCCTGGAGAGAGCTGAAACCTATGGACCTCAAA
>NZ_JAUQOP010000072.1 GCF_030580855.1 Pseudomonas citrullilanati
ATGATGCCCAGGGCGGCAACTACGAAAAACTGGCTATTGACGGTAAAACCGCCGATACCACCGTTACCGATACGCAAGACACCACCGGCCTGACGCTCTCTGCAACTGACACCGTGGCCGAAGGCGGCTCGATCGTTTACACCGCCACCTTGACCAACGCCGCCGGCACTCCTGTGACCGTGACGTTGAGCAACGGCGCAGTGATCAACATCGCTGCCGGTGCAACCACCGGTACCGTGACCGTCGACGCGCCGAAAGACGACGTCTACAAAGACGCTGGCAAGGTTGAAGTCAGCATCGACAAAGCCACCGGTGGCAACTTCGAGAACCTCGTTCCGAGCACCACTCCGGCTGTCACCGACGTCACCGATACCATTGACACCAGCACCGTTTCGCTCACGGCGTCTTCGACTGTCGCTGAAGGCGGTACCGTCGTGTACACCGCTTCGGTCAACGCTCCGGTTACTGATGCTCCGTTGGTAGTGACCTTGTCGAACGGCCAGACCATCACCATTCCGGTCGGTGCAAGCTCTGCCTCGGTGAACTTCGTCGCACCTAACGATGCCCTCGCCGGTGGCAGCAACCTGAGCGTCAAGATTGATGACGCCAAAGGTGGTAACTACGAAAAACTCGCCATCGACGGCAAAACCGCCGATACCACTGTTACCGATACGCAAGACACCACCGGCCTGACGCTCTCTGCAACTGACACCGTGGCCGAAGGCGGTTCCATTGTTTACACCGCAACCCTGACCAACGCTGCAGGTTCACCAGTTACGGTGACTCTAAGCAACGGCGCGGTGATCAATATCGCGGCCGGAGCTACAACTGGCACCGTGACCGTCGACGCGCCGAAAGACGACGTCTACAAAGACGCCGGCAAAGTTGAAGTCAGCATCGACAAGGCCACGGGTGGTAACTTCGAGAACCTCGTTCCGAGCACCACTCCGGCTGTCACCGACGTCACCGATACCATCGACACCAGCACCGTTTCACTCACAGCGTCTTCGACCGTCGCCGAAGGCGGCACCGTGGTCTACACCGCCTCGGTCAACGCTCCGGTGACCGAAGCGCCGTTGGTAGTGACCCTGTCGAACGGCCAGACCATCACCATCCCGGTTGGTGCAAGCTCTGCCTCGGTGAACTTCGTCGCGCCAAACGATGCACTCGCTGGTGGCAGCAACTTGAGCGTCAAAATCGATGACGCCAAAGGTGGCAACTACGAAAAACTCGCCATCGACGGTAAGTCTGCGGACACTACCGTCACCGATACGCAAGACACCACCGGCCTGACCTTGAGTGCGACCGATTCGGTTGCCGAAGGCGGTTCCATTGTTTACACCGCGACCCTGACCAACGCCGCCGGCACACCAGTGACCGTCACACTGAGCAACGGCGCGGTGATCAACATCGCGGCCGGTGCAACCACCGGTACCGTCACCGTCGATGCGCCGAAAGACGACGTCTACAAAGACGCTGGCAAAGTTGAAGTCAGCATCGACAAAGCCACCGGTGGCAACTTCGAGAACCTCGTTCCGAGCACCACGCCAGCCGTCACCGACGTGACCGACACCGTTGACACCTCGACCGTCAGCCTGACTGCCAGTTCGACCGTGGCCGAAGGCGGCACCGTCGTGTACACCGCTTCGGTCAATGCGCCAGTCACTGATACTCCGCTGATCGTTACCCTGTCGAACGGCCAAACTATTACCATCCCGGTTGGCGCCAGCTCTGCCTCGGTGAACTTCGTTGCGCCAAACGATGCCCTCGCTGGTGGCGATAGCCTCAGCGTCAAAATCGATGACGCCCAAGGTGGCAACTACGAAAAACTCGCCATCGACGGCAAAACCGCCGATACCACCGTTACCGATACCCAAGACACCACCGGCCTGACCTTGAGCGCGACCGATTCGGTTGCTGAAGGCGGTTCGATTGTTTACACCGCGACCCTGACCAACGCCGCCGGCACACCAGTGACCGTGACGTTGAGCAACGGCGCGGTGATCAACATCGCTGCCGGTGCCACCACTGGCACTGTCACCGTCGATGCGCCTAAGGACGACGTCTACAAAGACGCTGGCAAAGTTGAAGTCAGCATCGACAAGGCCACCGGCGGCAATTTCGAGAACCTCGTTCCGAGCACCACGCCAGCCGTCACCGATGTCACCGACACCATCGACACCTCGACGGTCAAGCTGTCTGCTACTTCGTCCGTCGCCGAAGGCGGCACCGTCGTGTACACCGCGTCGGTCAATGCTCCGGTAACCGAAGCACCGCTGGTAGTGACCCTTTCGAACGGCCAGACCATTACCATCCCGGTCGGCGCAAGCTCTGCCTCGGTGAACTTCGTTGCGCCTAACGATGCCCTTGCCGGTGGCAGCAACCTGAGCGTCAAGATTGATGACGCCAAGGGCGGCAACTACGAAAATCTGGTTGCAGATAAAACTCCAGCTGAAACCTCAGTGACTGACGTCCAGGACACTACTGGCCTGACCTTGAGCGCGACTGATTCGGTTGCTGAAGGCGGTTCCATTGTTTACACCGCGACCCTGACCAATGCCGCCGGCACACCAGTGACCGTCACACTGAGCAACGGCGCGGTGATCAACATCGCTGCCGGTGCCACCACTGGCACCGTCACCGTCGATGCGCCTAAGGACGACGTCTACAAAGACGCCGGCAAGGTTGAAGTCAGCATCGACAAGGCCACCGGCGGCAATTTCGAGAACCTCGTTCCGAGCACCACCCCGGCTGTCACCGACGTGACCGACACCGTTGATACCTCGACCGTCAGCCTGACGGCCAGTTCGACTGTCGCTGAAGGCGGCACCGTCGTGTACACCGCGTCGGTCAATGCTCCGGTAACCGAAGCACCGCTGGTAGTGACCCTTTCGAACGGCCAGACCATTACCATCCCGGTCGGTGCAAGCTCTGCTTCGGTGAACTTCGTTGCTCCAAACGATGCACTCGCCGGTGGCAGCAACTTGAGCGTCAAGATTGATGACGCCAAAGGTGGCAACTACGAAAAACTGGCTATCGACGGCAAAACAGCCGATACCACGGTTACCGATACGCAAGACACCACCGGCCTGACGCTCTCTGCAACTGACACCGTGGCCGAAGGCGGCTCAATCGTTTACACCGCAACCCTGACCAATGCCGCTGGTTCTCCAGTCACGGTAACTCTGAGCAACGGCGCAGTGATCAACATCGCGGCCGGTGCGACTACTGGCACTGTCACCGTCGATGCGCCTAAAGACGACGTCTACAAAGATGCCGGCAAGGTTGAAGTCAGCATCGACAAGGCCACCGGTGGTAACTTCGAGCATCTGGTGCCAAGCACCACGCCAGCCGTCACCGACGTGACCGACACCATCGACACCTCGACAGTCAAGCTGTCTGCCACTTCGTCCGTTGCTGAAGGCGGCACCGTGGTCTATACCGCCTCGGTCAACGCTCCGGTAACCGAAGCGCCGTTGGTAGTGACCCTGTCGAACGGCCAGACCATTACCATCCCGGTTGGCGCCAGCTCTGCCTCGGTGAACTTCGTTGCGCCTAACGACGCCCTCGCTGGTGGCAGCAACTTGAGCGTCAAGATTGACGACGCCAAAGGTGGTAACTACGAAAAACTGGCTATCGACGGCAAAACCGCCGACACCACGGTCACCGACACCCAGGACACGACTGGCCTGAGCCTCAGCGCCACCAACAGCGTGGCCGAAGGTGGCTCGATCGTCTACACCGCCACCCTGACCAACGCCGCCGGCACCCCTGTGACCGTCACATTGAGCAACGGCGCGGTAATCAACATCGCCGCTGGTGCCAAGACCGGTACCGTCACCGTCGACGCGCCAAAAGATGACGTCTACAAAGACGCCGGCAAAGTTGAAGTCAGCATCGACAAAGCCACCGGCGGCAACTTCGAGCACCTGGTCCCAAGCACCACGCCAGCCGTGACCGATGTCACCGACACCATCGACACCTCGACGGTCAAGCTGTCTGCCACCTCGTCCGTCGCCGAAGGCGGCACCGTGGTCTACACCGCCTCGGTCAACGCTCCGGTGACCGAAGCGCCGTTGGTAGTGACCCTGTCGAACGGCCAGACCATTACCATCCCGGTTGGTGCAAGCTCTGCCTCGGTGAACTTCGTTGCACCTAACGATGCCCTCGCTGGTGGCAGCAACTTGAGCGTCAAAATCGATGACGCCAAAGGTGGTAACTACGAAAAACTGGCTATCGACGGTAAGTCTGCGGACACCACCGTTACCGATACCCAGGACAATACCGGCCTGAGCCTCAGTGCCACCAGCACCGTGGCCGAAGGTGGCTCGATCGTCTACACCGCCACCCTGACCAACGCCGCCGGCACCCCTGTGACCGTGACGTTGAGCAACGGCGCGGTGATCAACATCGCCGCCGGTGCCAAGACCGGTACCGTCACCGTCGACGCGCCGAAAGACGACGTCTACAAAGACGCCGGCAAGGTCGAAGTCAGCATCGACAAGGCTACCGGCGGTAACTTCGAGCACCTGGTGCCAAGCACCACGCCAGCCGTCACCGACGTGACTGACACCATTGACACCTCGACGGTCAAGCTGTCTGCCACCTCGTCCGTCGCCGAAGGCGGCACCGTGGTCTACACCGCCTCGGTCAACGCTCCAGTGACCGAAGCGCCGTTGGTAGTGACCTTGTCGAACGGCCAGACCATCACCATTCCGGTTGGCGCCAGCTCCGGTAGCGTGAACTTCGTTGCACCTAACGATGCCCTCGCTGGCGGCAGCAACTTGAGCGTCAAAATCGATGACGCCAAAGGTGGCAACTACGAAAAACTGGCTATCGACGGTAAGTCTGCGGACACCACCGTTACCGATACCCAGGACACCACCGGCCTGACCTTGAGCGCGACTGATTCGGTTGCTGAAGGCGGCTCGATCGTCTACACCGCCACCTTGACCAACGCTGCCGGCACGCCGGTGACCGTCACGTTGAGCAATGGCGCGGTGATCAACATCGCCGCCGGTGCCAAGACCGGTACCGTCACCGTCGACGCTCCGAAAGATGACGTCTACAAAGACGCCGGCAAGGTCGAAGTCAGCATCGACAAGGCCACCGGTGGTAACTTCGAGCACCTGGTCCCAAGCACCACGCCAGCCGTCACCGACGTGACCGACACCATCGACACCTCGACGGTCAAGCTGTCTGCTACTTCGTCCGTCGCCGAAGGCGGCACCGTCGTGTACACCGCGTCGGTCAATGCTCCGGTAACCGAAGCACCGCTGGTAGTGACCCTCTCGAACGGCCAGACCATCACCATTCCGGTTGGCGCCAGCTCCGGTAGCGTGAACTTTGTTGCTCCAAACGACGCACTCGCCGGTGGCAGCAACCTGAGCGTCAAGATTGACGATGCCAAAGGTGGCAACTACGAAAAACTGGCTATCGACGGTAAATCTGCGGATACCACCGTCACCGACACCCAGGACACGACTGGCCTGAGCCTCAGCGCCACCAGCACCGTGGCCGAAGGCGGCTCGATCGTCTACACCGCCACCCTGACCAACGCCGCCGGCACCCCTGTGACCGTCACATTGAGCAACGGCGCGGTAATCAACATCGCCGCCGGTGCCAAGACCGGTACCGTCACCGTCGACGCGCCAAAAGATGACGTCTACAAAGACGCTGGCAAGGTCGAAGTCAGCATCGACAAAGCCACCGGCGGTAACTTCGAGCACCTGGTGCCAAGCACCACGCCAGCCGTGACCGATGTCACCGACACCATCGACACCTCGACGGTCAAGCTGTCTGCCACCTCGTCCGTCGCCGAAGGTGGCACCGTGGTCTACACCGCCTCGGTCAATGCTCCGGTAACCGAAGCACCGCTGGTAGTGACCTTGTCGAACGGCCAGACCATCACCATCCCGGTTGGCGCAAGCTCCGGTAGCGTGAACTTCGTCGCACCTAACGATGCCCTCGCCGGTGGCAGCAACCTGAGCGTCAAGATCGATGACGCCAAAGGTGGTAACTACGAAAAACTGGCTATCGACGGTAAGTCTGCGGACACCACAGTTACCGACACCCAGGACAATACCGGCCTGAGCCTCAGCGCCACCAGCACCGTGGCCGAAGGCGGCTCGATCGTCTACACCGCCACCCTGACCAACGCCGCCGGCACGCCTGTGACCGTGACGTTGAGCAACGGCGCGGTGATCAACATCGCCGCCGGTGCCAAGACCGGTACCGTCACCGTCGACGCGCCAAAAGATGACGTTTATCTGGACGCCGGCAATGTCTCGGCCACCATCAAGACGGTGACCGGTGGCAACTTCGAGAACCTCGTGCCGAGCACTGGCGCGGCCGTGACGGCGGTGACCGACACCGTCGACAACACCACCGTCAGCATCACCGGCAGCACGTCGGTCACCGAAGGCCAGACCGCCACCTACACCGTCAGCCTGACCAACCCGGCGCAGACCGAGGTGACGGTCAAGATCGTCTACAGCGGCACCGCCGCCGACGGTTCGGACTTCACCGGTGTCTACACCGTGAAGATCCCGGCCAACGCCACCAGCGCCACCTTCAACGTGGCAACGCTGGACGACAAGATCACCGAAGGCACGGAAAACTTTGTGGTCAAGATCGACTCGGCCACCGGGGGCAATTTCGAGCACCTGGGTGTCAGCGGCACCAACGGCAGTGTCAGCACGTCGATCATCGACAACGACGCACCGCCGGTCCTCGACCTGGACGCCAACAACTCCAGCGGCAAGACCGGGGCCGATTACCAGGTGACCTTCACCGAAGGCACTACCGGCCCGGGCGTGTCCATTGGCGACACCGACCTGAAGATCACCGACCCGGACAGCACGATGCTGACCGGCGCAACCATCGTGCTGACCAACCGTCAGCCCGGCGACGCGCTGAACCTGGGCAACAGCGTCAATGGCATCAGCATCAACGCCAACAGCACCAATGGCACCGTCACGCTGACCTTGTCGGGTAACGCGACGCTGGCCGACTACATGCAGCAGATCAAGAACATCAGCTTCACCAACAGCAGCGAAGACCCGAGCACCGTGCCGCGCATCATCACCGTGACGGTGACGGACGGCACCAGCTACTCCAACGTCGCGACCACCACGGTGAACGTCGTAGGGGTCAACGATGCGCCAGTGGCAACCGGCGGCGCCGTGACCGGTACCGAGGACACGTCCCTGGTGCTTGGCTGGTCGACGTTCGGTATCAGCGACGTGGACACGGCCGCGGCGAACCTGGGCGTGAAGATCACCGGCCTGCCCGCCGATGGCAAATTGCAGTACCTGGACGGCGCCACCTGGAAGGACGTGGCCAACAACCAGACCTTCACCAAGGCCGACATCGACGCTGGCAAGCTGCGCTTCACCCCGGACGCCAACGAGTCCGGTGCCAACGGCAACCCGACCGGCGTGGGCGACCAGAAAGCCGACTACGCACAGATCAGCTTCCAGCCCACCGACGGCCAGGCGCTGGGCAATACCGGCACCGTGAAGATCGACATCACCCCGGTCGCCGATGCACCGACGCTCAGCGTAGCGGGCAACGGCGTGACCTCCACTGGCTTGATCAAGGAAGTCTGGACCGGCCTGTCGGGCCTGGGCACCGATGGCAGCGGCGCGCCGTCCGGCACGCTCAAGTCCGTGATCGATGCCGCCGGTACGCCGAACAGCAGCACCACCGTGACCAACGTGCAGTCCGACAGCAACGTGAACCCGGGTACTGCGTCGAAGACGTCCGGCCTGATTTACCTCGAAGCCGGCAAGACCTATACCTTCAGTGGCAGCGGCGACGACAGCCTGCTGGTCACCGTCGGCGGCAAAACCGCCGCGGCTACCACTTGGGGTGCGGGCGGCCAGTTGAACGGTTCGTTCACGCCGACCACCAGCGGCTACTACACCCTGGACATCTACCACCACAACCAGAGCGGCCCGGGCAGCTATGACGTGAACCTGTCGGTCAACGGCAGCACACCCGTGGACTTGAGCAGTGCCGGCGTGCCGCTCTACACCGGCGTGACCGACCTGGCGAATGCCGGCGTGACCGTCTCCGACCTGCACGGCAGCAACGGCGAAGGCTACTACGACGGCTACAAGCTCAACGAAGGTGCCGAAGGCTCCAGCGTGCACCTGTCGAAGATCACCACCGCCCTGACCGACACCGACGGCTCCGAAAGCCTGAGCGTGAAAGTCGGCGGCATCCCCGAAGGCACTGTGCTGAGCGACGGCGCCGGCCACACCGCGACCGTGGGCAGCAGCGGGGAAGCCTCGATCACCGGCTGGAACCTGGGCAGCCTGACCCTGACGCCGCCGACCTACTACAACGGCCAGTTCAACGTGACCGTGACGTCGACAGCCACCGAGGCCCTGGGAGGCTCGGCGATCACCACGGCCCAGATCCCGGTCACCGTGTACCCGGCCACCTACAACGCCGTCACCGCGACCTCTGGCAGCGACAACGTCACCGGCACCGACGGCAACGACATCATCGTCGCCGACATCGGCGGCCTGACCGTGGTGCCGGGCGTCAACTACAACATTGCCTTCATGGTCGACAGCTCCGGCAGCATGAGCGACTCGTCCATCACGGCGGCCAAAAACTCGTTGACCTCGGTGTTCAATACGCTCAAGCAGAGCATGGGCAGCAATTCGGGTACGGTGAACATCTTCCTGGCGGACTTCGACAGGCAAGTGAACAAGACCGTTTCGGTCAACCTCAAGGACCCGAACGCCCTGACCCTGCTCAAGAACGTGCTCGATTCCATGGTGTCCGGCGGCGGCACCAACTACGAGGACGTGTTCAAGACCACGACCAACTGGTTCAAGAGCACCGAGGCCATGGCCAACACCGGCGCGAAGAACCTCACGTACTTCATCACCGACGGCCAGCCGACGTTCTACCAGGCCGGCGAGCAGACGAACCCGACCTTGTATGGCGACGTGAAGCTGGACAGCCTCATCACCACCGCCAACTACAAGCTTGGGCAGACCTTCAGCGCCGACCTGGACAGCAAGCACCGCGTCCAGGTCGACAGCGGCGGCAACGTCACGCTGCAAACCTGGCAGAAGTCGTGGGGCGGCTACTGGAGCAGCGAGGAACTGGGCACCCTGCACGCCCAGGGGGACGGCACCTATGAACTGTCCTACCTCAGCGGCACCGGCAACAGCACCGACTCGGCCACCAGCAGCAACTCCCTGAGTGCCTTCGCGCTGCTCAGCCAGGTGTCCGGCGTGGAAGCCATCGGCCTGAACCAGGGCGTGACGCTGGCCGACCTCAAGCCATACGACTCGGACCAGACGCCGCAGACCAACATCGACCCGAACAACCTGGCCAACTCGATCATCGGCCACACCGAAGCGACCCTGCCGGGTGCCGACACGGTCAACGGGGGCGATGGCAACGACATCCTGTTCGGCGACCTGGTGAGCTTCAACGGCGTGGTCGGCGAGGGTTACCAGGCCATCCAGGCCTTCGTCGCCCAGCAGAACGGCGTGGACGTCAGCAAAGTCACCACCAGCAACGTGCACCAGTACATCACCGAGCACTACACCGCGTTCGATGTGTCCGGTGCCCACGATGGCAATGACACCCTGCTCGGCGGTGCCGGTAACGACATCATCTTCGGCCAGGGCGGCAACGACTCGCTCGACGGTGGCAAGGGCAACGACATCCTGCTCGGCGGCACCGGCAACGACACGCTGATTGGCGGCCAGGGCAATGACACCCTGATCGGTGGCCTGGGCGGCGATACCTTTGTCTGGAAGTCCGGTGATACCGGTAATGACGTGATCAAGGACTTCAAGGCCGCCGACGGTGACCGGATCGACCTGCGGGATCTGTTGCAGGGCGAAAGCGGCAGCACCATCGACCACTTCCTGAAAATCAGCACGGTCGACGGCGTGTCGTCGCTGCAAGTCAGCAGCTCCGGCCAGTTCAACACCGGCAACGCCGCGGCGACGCCGGACGTGACGATCAAGCTGGAAGGCAACAACTGGTCGAACGTCAACCTGAACTCGTTGATCGCCGGCAGCGACCCTACGATCAAGATCGATCACAACAACAGCTGAACCTGACACAAACCGTGGGGGGGGGGGGGGGGGCCCCGCCCCCCCATCTTTTTTTTCCCCCCCCCAGTGGCGCTAGTGGGGCCCTCCTAGCCCCGCGATAAAACAGGGAGGGCGCCCGTTTTT
>NZ_JAUQOP010000073.1 GCF_030580855.1 Pseudomonas citrullilanati
GTAATCGCCAGCTCAGAGCCTTGCAACGCAAAGCTACTAAGCTGGGAATGAGGTTGATCGATGCTGCTTAAAAAGCATTAAAAACAATGGGTTGTAATTTGTTTGATGAGAGCTTGCTCCCGCTGGGTGGCGCGGCGGCCCCAGGCTTTCTGCGCCTGCTGCGCAGTCGAGCGGGAGCAAGCTCCCTCGCCACGGGCTGGTCCTACAGAAAAACAGGTGAGGTGGAATTTTCTGACGAGTCGCGGCGGTTGTCGGTTAGGAAACGCCGGGGATAGGCTTTGTCGGTCGCTGCAAAATCAGCGACCGGGTTTGGTCACCCGTCCAATGTCAGGCGCATACGCGCCAGCCTCGGCATGTCGGCGCTTTACCGGTATGCTTTGCGGTGGGCTGTGCGTGGGGCACTTTCGAGTGCGCCGGGTGCCTGACTTCCCGGTTGACCAACCTGCGTACTGCCCACCACCCTCGTTTGGTCACGAGGTGCGTGAGCTCAATCTCAAGTCAGGAGTGTCACAATGGTCAAGATCACCCCCAACCCCCCACGCGCCGAAGACCTCTCGGCCTACACCTCCCTCGATTCGAAAAAACTCCGCGAAGCGGCCGACCGCGCGCTGGGTATCCATCTGTCACCCACGCCGCCAGCCAAGCCCGACACCCAGGATGGCCAGGTTTTCACGGTGGTGCCTGGTCTCAATACCGAATCGGTGCTGACCAGCCTCAGCGAAACCCTGGCCTCGGCCAATGCCATGGTCAGCGACCTGGCGTTCGAACTGGAGGGCTCCCGACGGCATGTTGCGCTGGGGATTCAGCAGTTGGTTGAATTAGGTACGCTGTTGGCCAATCGAGCGCTGGACAACCTCGAACTCAAGGAACCGACGGCTTAAACCGGGACATTGTGGAAACAGGCTTTTGTGGCGAGGGGATTTATCTGTGGCGAGCGGATTTATCTGTGGCGAGGGGATTTATCCCCGTTGGGCTGCGCAGCAGCCCCGCAACGGCACCTCAATCAAACTGGCACACCATGTAGTCAGTTTTTGGGGCCGCTTCGCAGCCCAGCGGGGATAAATCCCCTCGCCACCTGTGTTCATTCAAGCGCGTGACAACGCGGCTCACGGCTGCCAGTGATTCTTCTCCCCACTCAACTTACGGTCCAGGAAACTCGCCGCGCTGATCAGCGCCAGGTGGGTCAGGGCCTGGGGGGTGTTGCCCAGGTGGTAGCCGTGGCTGTCGAATTCTTCGGCATACAGCCCCAGCGGGTTGGCGTAGCGCAGCAGTTGTTCGAATTCCAGCTGGGCTTTTTCCACACGGCCGGCGCGGGCGAGGCACTCGACATACCAGAACGAGCAGGCGGCGAATGAGCCTTCGGTGCCGCTGAGGCCGTCGATGGGGCTGTCGTCGTTGCGATAGCGGTACACCATGCCGTCGCGCACCAGGCTTTTTTCGATGGCGTCCAGGGTGGACAACCAGCGCGGGTCGCGTGCGCTGACGAAGCGGACCAGGGGCATCAACAGCATCGAGCCATCGAGGGCGGTGCTGCCCAGGCGCTGGACGAAATGCTGGTGTTCGTCGTTCCAGAAGTTGTTCCAGATGTCTTCGTAGATCGCTTGGCGGGTTTCATCCCAACGGGCGAACGGCGCGGGCAGGGAGCGCTTCTCGGCCAGGCGGATGGCGCGGTCGACAGCCACCCAGCACATCAACCGCGAATGCAGGAAGTGCTGTTTCTCGCCGCGCATTTCCCAGATGCCGACGTCTTCGTCCTGCCAGACATCGCACACCTGGTCGATCACCTCGACGGTGTGCTTCCAGCCTTGGTGGGAAATGGCCTCGCCGTATTTGTTGACCAGGTACACTGCGTCCATCAGCTCGCCGAAGATGTCCAACTGCACCTGCTGGTAGGCGAGGTTGCCAATGCGCACCGGCTGCGCATTGCCGAAGCCGCTCAGATGCGTCAACTCGGTTTCCGGCAGCTCCAGCCGGCCGTCCAGGCCATACAGGATGTTGAGTTTGGTCGGCTGGTCGCAACAGTCGCTGACCCGGCCCCGCAACCAGCGCATGTAGGCGTTGGCTTCTTCGACGAAGCCCAGGCGCATGAACGCATAGACGGTGAACGACGCGTCACGGATCCAGGTGTAGCGGTAGTCCCAGTTGCGTTCGCCGCCGCGGGTCTCCGGCAGGCCGAAGGTGGCGGCGGCGAGGATGGCGCCGTGTTTACGCGAGGTCAGAAGCTTCAAGGCCAGGGCGGAACGGTTGACCATTTCCCGCCAGCGCCCGCGATAGTTGGACTGGCCGATCCAGCCGCGCCAATACGCCAGGGTCCGTTCCAGGCAGATGCCACTGACGTCGTCCAGAAGCCGCGGGTCGTCGATGCCGCCCAGCAGGAACTCGGCGGTCTGGCCCTGTTCGAGGCTGAACTCGGCCACCGCGGCATCGCCGTCCAGGTGCATGGCCTGGTCGGAACACAGCCGCAGGCTGGGTTGCCCAGGCGCTTCGAAGCAGACGTGGGCGTGGTCCTGGCGCGCCCGGGTGGCGGCCCGGGCGTAGTCGTGGCGCACCGCGCAACGCATGTGAAAAGTCGCGCTGCCCACGGTCATGTGCACCTTGCGCATCAGCACGGGCAGGTCATCCTCGGTGTCGCCGATGGGCAGCAGGTCGGTGATTTCCACCACGGCGCCGTCGCTCAGCCAGCGGGTTTGCAGCACGTTGGTGTCGGGCAGGTAAATCTGCTGGCGACGTGCATCCGGCAGGTCGGGGGCGAGTTGGAAAATACCCGCCGCCGGGCTGTCCAGCAGCGAACAGAAGATCGATGGGCTGTCGAATTCCGGCCAGCAGAAAAAGTCCACGCTGCCTCGGTCGTTGACCAGTGCGGCGGTGCGCATGTCGCCGATGATGCCGTGGTTCTCGATGGGGCTTTGCGCTTCGTCATGATCAGCCATTGCCGCGGAACCCCGGATAAAGGCTCATCCCGCCATCGATGAACAACGTGGTGCCTACCACATAATCGGACAGGTCCGACGCCAGCCACACCACCGCGTTGGCGACGTCCTGCACATCGCCCACACGGCCGTAAGGAATCAGTTCCAGTAATTTGTGCCCTTGATCGCCCTCGACGACGTCGCGGTTGATGGCCGTGCTGATGGCGCCGGGGGCGATGCTGTTGATGCGGATGCGCTGGTGGCTGCTCTCCTGGGCCAGGCTCTGCATCAGCAGGTCGACACCGCCCTTGGAGGCCGCGTAGTTGACATGGCCGGCCCAGGGAATGCGCTGGTGCACCGAACTCATGTGGATGATCTTGCCGGCCGCGCGGGACACGCCCTGGCGAATGCCCTGGCGGGTGAAGATGCGCAGGGCGGCGCGGGCGCAGAGGAACTGGCCGGTGAGGTTGGTGCCGATCACGGTGTTCCAGTCTTCCAGGCTCATGTCGACGGCGGCCGCGTCTTTCTGCAGCCCGGAATTGGCGACCAGGATATCCAGCGTGCCAAAGGCCTCCAGGGTGCGAGCGAACAGTCGCTCGACGTCGTCCTCCCGGGAGACATCGGCGCCCACGGCGAGGGCGCGGCCGCCGTTGTCGTTGATCTCGCGGGCCAGGTCTTCGGCCGGGCCGGCGCTGGAGTGGTAGTTGAGCACCACGGCGGCGCCGGCGTCCGCCAACGCCCTGGCGGCGCCTGCGCCGATGCCGGAGCTGGCGCCGGTGACGAGGGCGACTTGTTGGGCAAGGGAAATCTGCATGGATGGGCACCTTCACTGGACGGCTTTATAGGCTGACTGGCATGAGGCCTGGAGAGTTCACTTGGGCAAAACAGTCTTCACACTCTCAGCACATTTCGACGCTTCCCCCGTGGTTGTCCTTTGTGGCAAGTTGCAGGCCCCCCGTTAAGGCACTCACCCATGGCAAACCCCTACCGCGAACTGTTCAACGCCCCCGGCAGCCTGGGTTTTGTGTTGGCCGGCATGGTTGCGCGCATGCCGATCTCCATGACTGGGATCGGCTTGATCACCATGCTGTCGCAGTTGCAGGGGGGCTATGGCCTGGCGGGTGCGGTGGCGGCGACGTTTGCCTTGGCGACGGCGTTTTGCGCGCCGCAAGTGTCGCGGCTGGTGGACCGTTTCGGCCAGGGGCGGGTGCTGCCGATCGCGGCGTTGATCGGTGGTGGGGCGTTGGCGCTGCTGTTGCTCTGCACGCGCTTGCAGGCGCCCCAGTGGACGCTGTTCGTGTTCGCCGCCCTGGCCGGCTGCATGCCGAGCATGTCGGCGATGGTGCGGGCGCGCTGGACCGAGTTGTACCGCGGCCAGCCGCAACTGCGCACCGCTTATGCGCTGGAGTCGGTGCTGGACGAAGTCTGTTTCATCGTCGGGCCGCCCCTGTCGGTGGGCTTGTGCGTGGTGGCGTTTCCGGAGGCGGGGCCGCTGGCGTCGGTGCTGGCACTGGCGCTCGGGGTGATGGCGTTCGTCGTGCAACGTGGCACCGAGCCGGCGGTGCACCCGCATCAAGCCCAGCACCAGGGCTCGATCATCGCTTCGGCGGACGTGCTGTTGTTGCTGCTGTTGATGGTGGCCATGGGCACCATCGTCGGTGTGGTGGACGTGGTCAGCGTGGCGTTCGCCCAGCACCAGGGGCAACCGGCGGCGGCGAGCATCGTGTTGTCGGTGTACGCCTTCGGTTCGTGCCTGGCGGGGTTGGCCTTTGGTGCGCTTCGTTCAAAACTGCCCTTGCCGCTGCTGTTCTTGTACGGCGGGGCGGGGACGGGATTGACGACATTGCCGTTGCTGCTGGCGTCCAATATCACCGGGTTGTCGGTGGCGATGTTCGTCGCCGGGTTGTCCTTTGCTCCGACGCTGATCGTCGCCATGGCCCTGGTGGAGCGCCTCGTGCCGCCGGCCCGGCTGACCGAAGGCCTGACCTGGCTGGTGACCGGCCTGAGCATCGGCGTGGCGATCGGTGCGGCCGGCTCCGGCTGGCTGGTGGACACCTTTGGCGCGCGCAGCGGTTTCTGGCTGGCGATCGTGGCCGGGGGCGTGGTGCTGGGCGCGGCAGTGCAAAGCTATCGGCGTTTGAAGTAACGCCGCAGCGCCCCGGCCATAAGTTACCAACCCCGCCCCGAGTTCACCCAGAAGTTCACCGACAGCGAAGTGGACACCGATTCCACCTGGTGGAACCAGCCTTCGGGCAGGAACAACAGGTCCCCGGCTTCCAGCGTCACCCGCATGAAGGGCACGTCCCGGGCGTGGGGGAAGCGTTGGTAGTCCGGCGCGTCGGGGTTGAAGTCGCAACCGTCGAGCCCGCCCTGGGGCGCCGTGGACCAGGTGCCGAGGGCTTCGCGGTGATGGGGCGCGGCGAGGGTGAAGGTTTTCCGGCCCCAGACCTGGGCGAACAGGTTGTCGGTGTCGTCGCGGTGCAGCGGGGTCAGCGTGCCCTTGGGGCCGATCCAGATGCGCGGCGGGATGAACAGCGACGGATCGAAGTAGGGCGGGTAGTTGATCAGCTCCATCAATTGCGCGGGCAGGATGTTGTTGCCCATGTACGCTGGCGGCTCACCGTCGGCGCCCTTGGTCGCCGGGCTGTCGAGGGAGGCGATGAAGTCGGCCATGGAGGTGGAGCGGAAATCCCGCTCGGTGGAGAAGGTTTTCTTCACGTAGTCGCCGTGGCGGGTGATGCCTTGCAGCTGCGCAAAATGCACCAGCGATTCCTCGCGGCTGAGCTGGAACAACGGCCAGTCCTGCAACGCATCGCTGATGACCAGCGGAACGCCGTGGGGCAGGTAGCGGGCGCGAAATTCCTGCACCGACAGACCGCTGCGCGGCCGCCGCTCCACGTTGCGCTGGACCGGGAGGCTGGCGGTGAGCTTTTCGCTGAAGCGCGGCGGGGTCGGGTAGCGCTTGTTCATGTCGACTTTTTCCACGGCGCCACCGCCATGACGGGCGTGGTCGATGATCTGCGGCAGCAAGGTCGCCAGGCCCATGTTGCCGCCGATCTTCAGGCGCCCGCTGGCGAACAGCTCTTCGACATTGGCCGTACCGGCCATGATCGCGAGAAAGTCGCCCTGCGCCACGTCGATGGTCACGTCAGGGCTGGCGTGCCGGCCGGCCTCGGTGCGGCTGCTGGCCTTGACCTCGGACCAGTACGCCTGGTGCGGGCCGAACACGAATTGGAAGACGCCTTCGATACCGACGGCGCCGGCATTGGCGAACAGTTTGCCCAGGATGGTTTGCAGGTCCACGGCGCTCACTCTTGTGGTTTTCTAGCGGATAACGAGCGCCTGGATCAGGAATTTAGGTCGCCGCCGACCCTTGCCTCAACGCGTCGCCACCAGGAAGACGCGAGGAAACGGCAACAACACCGTGCCATCGCCCAGGGCCGGGTAGGCCTGGGCGATGGCCGTTAGGTACTGCGCCAGGTACTGGTCGCGTTGCGTCTCGTCCAGCGGTTCGAGAAACGGCCGCAGGCCACTGCCCTTGAACCATTCCACCACGCCCGCCGCACCGTCGGCCAAGGGGTGGTGGTAGGTCGTGCGCCAGACGTCGACCCGGGTGCAATGCGGCTTGAGGATCGAATAATAGGTGCTGGCGTCTTCGACCTCGGTACGGCTGTCCGCCGCTCCCGCCAACTGGCTGGCCCAAGGACCGTTCGCGGCGATGTCGCGCATCAGGCGGTGGGAGGGTTGGTGCAGGGTGTCGGGCATCTGGATCGCCAGGCTGCCGCCGGGGGCGAGTTTGTCCACCAGGGCGGGCAGCAGCGTGGCGTGGTCGGGCAGCCATTGCAGCACGGCGTTGGCGAAGATCACATCGAACGGTCCGGGTTCGTGCCATTGGCCGATGTCCGCGGTGTCGAAGGCCACCGCGGGCAAGCGGCGGCGTGCGGCCTCGATCATGTCGCCGGAGCTGTCCAGGCCACGCACCGTTGCGCCGGGGAATCGTTCCACCAACAGCTCGGTGGAATTGCCGGGGCCGCAGCCCAGGTCGATCACCGAGCGTGCCTGCGGGTTCGCAATGGCGGCCAGCAGGTCCCGGGCCGGACGGGTGCGTTCCTGTTCAAACGTGACGTACTGTCTGGCGGACCAGCTCATGGCGTTCTCCTTCAAGGGCGGCGTGGGACGAGAGGCCGCCAGTATAGGATCGAGCGGGGGCGATGGCGCGACTACGGCGCGTTTGACTAATTATTTGTCATGTTGCTTCGTCATCCTTTACACGCGACCGATCGGAGAAAACCGCAGTGACTCAACTGACCCTGCTGTGCCTGCCTTATTCCGGCGCCAGCGCGATGGTGTACAGCCGCTGGCGGCGCAAGTTGCCGCAGTGGCTGGGCGTGCAGCCGGTGGAACTGCCGGGGCGCGGGGCGCGTTTCGGTGAGCCGCTGCACACCGAGATGGGGCCGCTGGCCATGCAGTTGGCGCGGGAACTGCGCCCGACGCTCCAGGCGCCCTATGCGTTGTTCGGTCACAGCCTGGGTGCGCTGCTGGCCTGCGAAATCGCCCATGCCTTGCGCGAGCTCGGGTGTCCGGAGCCGGTGGCGCTGTTCGCCTCGGGCACGGCGGCACCGACCATGCGGGCCGACTATGACCGGGGTTTCGCCGAGCCGAAAACCGACGCCGAACTGATCGACCAGTTGCGCACCCTCAACGGCACCAGCGAGCAAGTGCTGGCCAACGAAGAACTGATGGCCCTGACCCTGCCGGTGCTGCGCGCGGACTTCCTGCTCTGCGGACGCTACCAGCCACGCGTGCGCCCGCCGCTCAGTTGCCCGGTGCACGTGCTCGGCGGCACCGCCGACCGGGCCAGCACCGAACAACTGATCGGCTGGAGCCGCGAAACCTGCGGCAGCTTCTCGGTGGACATGCTGGCCGGCGGGCACTTCTTTATCCATGAGCACGAAGCCCGGGTGCTGCGGCTGATCAAGGATCAACTGAGCGTGCATCATCGCCGACATGGGCTGGCCATCAGCGCCTGATCCATCGATTGAAAGTCTGCTTTTGTGGCGATGGGGTTTATCTTCGGCAAGGGTATTCACCTGTGTCGGGGAGATTTATCTGTGGCGAGGGGATTTATCTGTGGTGGGGGGATTTATCTGTGGCGAGGGGATTTATCTGTGGCGAGGGGATTTATCCCCGTCGGGACGCGAAGCGTCCCCCCCCCACTCGAACCGCCTGCCACACCCCTGCGCCAAGTCCCGAGGCTGCCGTGCACCCCAGCGGGGATAAATCCCCTCGCCACAGGTGAGCTGCCTGATCGTGCCGAGATGTTCTTTCTGACACGCATTCTCAAACGCTAATTTTTCCGGACTGCATTCGTTTTATAGGGACGACTTGCCCCTGTGCCTTGTGCCCACTGATTCCGGATACCCCAGAAATGAATGCTGAAGACGCCTTGAAACTTGCTCGCCGGTTTATCGGGTTGCCCCTGGAAAAGCGCCGTACATTCCTGGCGGCACTGGACAAGGAGGGCGTGGCGTTCAGCGGTTTTCCCATCCCTCGTGGCGTCGAAGCCGAGGATCGCCAGGCCCTGTCCTATGCCCAGCGGCGCATGTGGTTTCTCTGGCAGTTGGAGCCGGCGAGCGGTGCCTACAACCTGCCCGGTGCGGTACGGCTCAAGGGTGCGTTGAACCTGTCGGCGCTGGAACAGGCCTTCGCCAGCCTGGTGGCGCGCCATGAAACCCTGCGCACGGTGTTCCAGCGCCAGGCCGACGACAGCCTGGTGCAAGTGCCGGCCAGCGCCGCCCTGGTGATCGAACGACAGGACTTGCGTGGCTTGCCGCCCGCCGAGCGCGAGCAAGCGGTTCGCCGCGCCGCCGAGGCGCAGTCGATGCGGCCGTTCGACCTGTCCGTGGGGCCCTTGCTGCGGGTCGAACTGCTCGCGCTCGACGACCAGGAGCACGTGCTGCTGCTGACCTTGCACCACATCGTCTCCGATGGTTGGTCGATGAACGTGCTGATCGACGAGTTCATTCGCTGCTACGACGCCTTCGAGGCCGGCACCGTGCCGCAACTGGCCGAACTGCCGATCCAGTACAGCGACTATGCCCTTTGGCAGCGGCGCTGGCTGGAGGCCGGCGAGCAGGCGCGGCAACTGGCGTATTGGCAGGCACGGTTGGGCGACGAGCATCCGGTGCTGGAGTTGCCCCTCGATCACCCGCGCCCGGCGTTGCCCAGCTACCGCGGCACTCGCTATGAGTTCGACGTGGAGCCGGCCCTGGCCGAGCAATTGCGCGCCACCGCCCAGCAACACAACATCACCTTGTTCATGCTCTTGCTCGGCGCGTTCAACGTGCTGTTGCATCGCTACACCGGCCACACCGACATTCGCGTCGGCGTGCCCATCGCCAACCGCAACCGGGCCGAGACCGAAGGGCTGATCGGCTTCTTCGTCAACACCCAGGTGTTGCGCACCGAGCTGGACGGCCAGACCCGTGTCGATGAGTTGCTGCGCGCGGTCAAGGACACGGCATTGGGCGCCCAGGCCCATCAGGACTTGCCGTTCGAGCAACTGGTGGAAGCGCTGAACGTAGAGCGCAGCCTCAGCCATACGCCGTTGTTCCAGGTGATGTACAACCATCAGCCGCAAGTGGCCGACATCGCCAGCCTGAGCACCGCTTCGGGCCTGGGGTTGTCGATGCTGGCGTGGCAGAGCCGCACCACGCAATTCGACCTGACCCTCGACACCTGGGAAAAGGCCGGCAAGCTGCACGCGGCGCTGACCTATGCCGATGACCTGTTCGACGCCGCCACCATCGCCCGCATGGCGCGCCACTGGACGCGATTGCTGCAAGGCATGGTGGCCTACAGCCGCGCGCCCATCGGTGAATTGCCGCTGCTCGAAGCCGACGAATACCAGCGCCTGGTCCACGACTGGAACCCGGTCGACGCCCCGTTCGACCAGCCCCTGTGCACCCACCAGTTGATCGCCCGCCAAGCGGCGGCCATGCCGGACGCCTTGGCCGTGACCTTCGCCCACACACAATTGAGCTACGCCGAACTCGATGGCCGGGCCAACCGCCTGGCCCACAAACTCATCGAGCTGGGCGTTGGCCCGGAAGTGCGGGTCGGCGTGGCGATGCCGCGCTCCGAGCACCTGCTGGTCGCCTTGCTCGCGGTGCTCAAGGCCGGCGGCGCCTACGTGCCGCTGGACCCGGATTACCCGGCCGAGCGCGTGGCCTACATGCTCGACGACAGCCGCGCGCGGGTGTTGC
>NZ_JAUQOP010000074.1 GCF_030580855.1 Pseudomonas citrullilanati
ACGCCCTGGATGTCGTCATGGCTGTAGACCGATCGGGACCAGTCGATCAGCGCCAGCACGTTGCGATGGGCGATCGCCACGCCCTTGGGCAGGCCGGTGGAGCCCGAGGTGTAGATCACGTAGGCCAGGTTGTCCGGGGTCACGCCGGTGCTCGGCGCCTGCAGTGAATAGCCGGCCAGGTCGAGGCGATCGAGCATCAGCACCATAGTCGCTTCAGGCACCGATAACGTCGCCGCCACCGCCTGCTCGGTCAGCAACACCCGCGCGCGGCTGTCGTCGAGCATGTAGGCCACGCGCTCGGCCGGGTAATCCGGGTCCAGCGGCACGTAGGCGCCGCCGGCCTTGAGCACCGCGAGCAAGGCGACCAGCAGGTGTTCGGAGCGCGGCATCGCCACGCCGACCCGCACTTCCGGGCCGACGCCCAGCTCGATCAGTTTGTGGGCCAGGCGGTTGGCCCGGCCATCGAGTTCGGCGTAGCTCAATTGCGTGTGGGCGAAGGTCACGGCCAGGGCGTCCGGGGTGGCCGCCGCTTGGCGGGCGATCAACTGGTGGGTGCACAGGGGCGGGTCGAACGGGGCGTCGACCGGATTCCAGTCATGGACCAGGCGCTGGTATTCGTCGGCTTCGAGCAACATCAGTTCGGCCAGCCGGCGTTCGCCACCATCGACCATCTGCGCCAACAGTCGCACCAGGTGCGCCGCCAACCGAGTAACTGCCGCCGGTTCGAAGCTCGCCCGCTGGTAACTCAGGTGCACCGACAGTTGCCGCTCCAGGCTCACCAGCAGCGTCAGCGGGTAACTGGTCTGCTCGCGGGTGAGCGCCGGGCCAAAGCGCAAGCCGTCCGGCGCGCCTTGCGCCAGGGCCTGGGCAACCGGGTAGTTCTCGAACACCAGCAGGCTGTCGAACAGCGCCTCGCCGCCCTGCCCGGCCCAGCGCTGGATGTCCAGCAGCGCCGTGTGCTCGAATTCCCGCAAGGCCAGGTTCTGCGCTTGCACCGTTTGCAGCCAGCTGTCGAGGGTCTGCTCGGCCCGTGGGCTGGCGATCACCGGCAGGGTGTTGATGAACAGGCCGACCTGCTGCTCGATGCCCGGCAGATCCGACGGACGTCCGGCCACGGTCGCACCGAAGGCCACGGTGTCCTTGCCGGTGTAGCGCTGCAACAGCAGCAGCCAGGCGGCCTGCACCAGCGTGTTGACGGTGACTTTCGAGGCGCGGGCAAAAGCCTCCAGGCGCCGGGTCAGCGCTTCGTCCAGGCATTGCACGTGATCGCCATACCCCGTCGCCTCCGTGACCGGCTTCGCCAGCACCTCGGCCAGCCGCGTCGGCGTCTCCAGGCGGCGCAGGGCCGGCGTCCAGAAGGCTTCGCTGGCCGCCGCTTCCTGGCGTTGCAGCCAGGCGATGTAATCGCGGTAGCGACTGCCCGGCACGGCGACGTCCTGGCCGCAGTAGCGTTGCAGCACTTCGCCGAGCAGTTGCGAGTTGCTCCAGCCGTCCATGAGGATGTGGTGATGGCTGTAGATCAGGTGATAGCGCTGCGCGTCGAGGCGCACGATCACCAGCCGCAGCAGCGCCGGCGCGTTCAAGTCCAGCTGCCGGCGTTCCGCCTCGGCCAGGGCCGCCACGCTTTCATCGCGCCGCGGATCGTCACGCAGGTCATGCAGGCTGTAAGGCAATGCCAGGTGTTTGCTGACCACCTGCACCGGGTCGGGCAGGTCGCCTTGCCAGACGAAACGCGTGCGCAAGATGTCATGGGCGTCCACCGCCGCCTGCCATGCCTGGCGGAAACGTTCCGGGTCCAGCCCTTCGACGTCCAGGCGCAGTTGGTTGATGTAGGCGCCGCTGGCCTCGCCGTAGACACTGTGGAACAGCATGCCCTGTTGCATCGGCGACAACGGGTAAAGGTCGGCGATTTGCGCCGGCGCCATCGGCAGGCCGTCGAGTTGCCGCTGGTCCAGGCGAGCCAGCGGGAAGTCCGACGGCGTGACGCCGCCATGGACGCCGTCACAGCAATGCTCGATCAGCCCTTGCAGTTCCCGGGCGTAGTCGTCGGCCAGGGCCTGGACGGTGGCCGCGTTGAACTGCTCGCGACTGAACGTCCAGCCCAGGTTCAACTCGCCGCCGAACACCTGGCCATTGAGGGCAAGGACGTTGGCCAACGGCGCATCGGGGTCCAGCTCGTCGCCGGCGCCTTCGCTGGCCGGCACGAACAGCGCGCCGTGCGTTTCGTCGAAACTGGCGTCGAACTGGCCCAGGTAGTTGAAGGTCAGGTGCGGCGTGGGCAGCTCGGCCAGGCGGGCCTGCGCGGTGGCATCCCCCAAGTGCGCCAGGGCGCCGAAGCCCAGGCCTTTGTTCGGGATCGAGCGCAGTTGTTCCTTGATCTGTTTCAGCGACGCTCCCAGGTCCGTCGTCGGGGTCAACCGGGCCGGGTACAGGCTGGTGAACCAACCGACGGTGCGGGTCAGGTCGACATCGGCGAACACCGCTTCGCGGCCATGGCCTTCGAGCTGGATCAACGCGCTGTCGGTGCCGGTCCAGCGCACCATGACCCTGGCCAATGCGCTCAGCAGCAGATCGTTGACCTGGGTGCGATAAGCCTTGGGCGCGTCTTGCAGCAGTTGGCGGGTCAGCGCCGCATCGAGTCGGGTCCGCACGGTGAGCGCGTGGCGTTGCTGCCGCCCGCCCTGGGGATTGTCCATCGGCAACTGGCCGTCGGCACCGTCCAGGTGCGCTTGCCAGTACGCCAGTTCTTCCCCGAGCGAAGCACTGCGGGCATAGCCTTGCAAACGCTCGGCCCAGGCTTGGGCCGAGGTGGTCTTCGGCGCCAGTTGCCACGCCTGGCCGGCGGACAACTGACGGTAAGCGCCTTGCAGGTCTTCCAACAGGATCCGCCACGACACGCCGTCCACCACCAAGTGATGAATCGCCAGCAGCAAGCGCTGGCTGCCATCGGCGAGGGTCGCCAGCACCGCCCGCAGCAACGGCCCCGCTTGCAGGTCGAGGCTGCGTTGCGCCTGGTTGGCAAGCCGTTCCAGCGCGGCGGCATCGGCCACGTCCGCCACCCACAGCAGGCGTTCGGACGGGTCGCCCGGGGCCCGATAATGGGCCCGCCAGCCCTCGCCTCCTTCAGTGAAGCTCAGGCGCAGGCTGTCGTGATGCAGCACCAGCGCGTCCAGGGCCTGCTCCAGCGCACGGGCGTCCAGGCCTTCGGTCGGCTTGAGCAGTACCGCCTGGTTCCAGTGCTGGCGCTGCGGGATCGCTTCCTGGAAAAACACCCGCTGCACCGGCAACAGCGCCAGCTCGCCGGTCACCGGCCCCTGGTCGACGACCTGCGGGGCCGCGCCCAGGTGTGCCACCGCGGCCAGCGCCTCGACGGTCTGGTGCTGGAACAAGTCCTTGGGGGTGAAGTGGATGCCCACCTGGCGGGCGCGGCTGACCACCTGGATCGAGACGATGGAATCGCCCCCCAACTCGAAGAAATTGTCCCGCAGGCCCACCCGCTCCAACTTGAGCACGTCCTGCCAGAGCGACGCCAATTGCTGCTCCAGCGCGCTGCGCGGCGCCACGTAGGCCTGTTGTAGTTGGCTGACGTCGGGCTTGGGCAGGCTCTTGCGATCGAGCTTGCCGTTGGGCGTCAGCGGCAGGCGTTCGAGCACCTGCAGGTAGGCCGGGACCATGTGTGCTGGCAGCCTCGCCTTAAGCTGTTCGCGCAGTTGTTCGGCGAATGCCTCGCTGGGCGGGGCTGGCGTGGCGGCGACCACGTAGGCGACCAGGCGCTTGCCGCTGCCGGCAGTGCCTTCCTGGGCCACCACGACCGCCTCGCGCACGCCATCCAGGGCTTGCAGGCTGGCTTCGACTTCGCCCAATTCGATGCGAAAGCCGCGGATCTTCACTTGGTTGTCGATGCGATCGAGGTAGTCGAAGGTCCCGTCGGCGCGCTGGCGCACCAGGTCGCCGGTGCGGTACAGCAAGCCGCCGTGGCTGCTGAACGGGTCGGCGACAAAGCGCTCGGCCGTCAGGCCCGGACGGTTCAGGTAACCCCGGGCCAACCCGCTGCCGCCCAGGTACAGCTCGCCCGCCAGGCCTTGGGGCAGCAGGTTCAGGTCTGCGTCCAGCACGTAGGCACTGCGGTCGCCGATACGGCTGCCGATGGGCGCGTAGGCGGCGCCACACGCCATGTCGCGGCCGGCCTTCCAGATCAGCGGCGTGACCACGGTTTCGGTCGGGCCGTAGCCGTTGATGATGTAGTCCGGGTCCAGGGCGCGCTTGACCCGCTCGAAACTGGCACTGGCCACTGCATCGCCGCCGAAGCAGTAGATGCGCACGTGCGGCGGATTGCCCTCGCGCTCGGCGTGTTCGGCCAGTTGTTGCAGGTACACCGGCGGGAATGCCACCACCGTCACGCCGTACTCGCGCATGGCGTCGTAGGTCTGCTCCGGGGTCCACAGGCTGTCGTCGCGGATCAGCAGCGAAGCGCCATGGGTCAACGCGGTGAGCCAGCGCTCATGGGCGCCGTCGAAGGCGAAGGACATGAAGTGGAATTCGCAATCGCTGGCCTGCATGGCATAGCGCTCGCCGATGGCCTGGCAATGCATCGCCAGCGGACCGTGGGCCACGCTCACCCCTTTAGGGTTGCCGGTGGAACCGGAGGTGTAGATCACGTAGGCGAGGTTTTGCGGATCGATGCGCACCCCGGGCGCCTCCAGCGGTTGTCGGCTCAGGTCCAGGGTGTCGAGCGCCAGTACCTGGGCGGCGCCTGCCAGGGGCAACTGCGCCGCTACCCGGGAATCGCTGAGCAGCAGCGCCAGCCCCGAATCCTCGATCAGGTAGGCCAGGCGCTCCCGGGGGTAGCCAGTGTCCAGCGGCACGTAGGCAGCGCCAGCCTTGAGCACCGCCAGCAGGGCGACAATCACCCCTTCGCTGCGCGGCAAGGCCACGCCGACGCGGCTTTCCGGGCCGACGCCCCGGGCGATCAAGGCATGGGCCAACTGGTTCGCCCGGCGGTCGATGTCGCCGTAGCTGAATCGCTCGCCGTCGAAAATCACCGCCGTACGCTGCGGGTTCGACGCGGCCAACCGGGCGATACGCTGGTGCACGGCGACGTCGGTCGGATACGGCTGGGGCGCGTTGGCCGCCCGTTGCCGGACCTGCTCTTTGGCGCTGACCAGGGCAATGTCCCCGAGGTAACGCCCCGCCGACTCGACGAAGCATTCCAGCAGATGAATCAGTTGGGCGCCGATGCCCTCGATGGCCGCCGGGCTGAAATGCATCCGGTCAAAACACAAGTGCAGCGCCAACGCCTGGCCGAGGGTCACGGCCACGCTCAGCGGATAATGGGTCTGCTCCAGGTGACGGACCTCGCCGAACACCACCCCCTGCCCGGCACCTTGTTCCAGGGCCTGGGCAATCGGGTAGTTCTCGAACACCAGGATGTTGTCGAACAGCGCCTCGCCGCCCTGCCCGGCCCAACGCTGGATGTCTGCCAGCGGCGTGTGCTGGAACTCCCGCAGGCTCAGGTTCTGCGCCTGCACGGCTTGCAACCAGGCCGCGACCGATTGGTCCGGGCGCGGGGCGGCGATCACCGGCAAGGTGTTGATGAACAGGCCGACCTGTTGCTCGATGCCCGGCAGGTCCGCCGGACGCCCGGCCACGGTGGCGCCGAAGGCCACGCTGGCCTGCCCGGTGTAGCGTTGCAGGAGCAACAGCCACGCCGCCTGGACCAGGGTGTTGAGGGTGACCTTCTGCTCGCGGGCGAATCGCTCCAGGGCCTGGGTACGCGGGGCATCCAGGACCAGGTAATGATCGCCACGGCCGCTGTCGGTCGAATCGGCTGGCAGGACCCGCGCCAGCCGCGTCGGCTCGTGCAACGTGGCCAGGTGAGCGGTCCAGAACGCCTCGCCCTGGTCGGCGTCCTGGCGTTGCAGCCAGGCGATGTAGTCGCGATAGCGCCCGCCACTGGCCACGGGCTGGCGACCGCTGTAGCGCTGCAGCACTTCACCCAGCAATTGGGCGTTGCTCCAGCCGTCCATCAGGATGTGGTGATGGGTGTAGATCAGGTGCCAGCGCTCGACATCGGTCTGCACCAGCACCAGGCGCAGCAACGGCGCCCGGGCCAGGTCGAAGCCTTGTCGGCGCTCGGCGTCGGCGCGTTCGTCCAGGGCGTCGGCCAGGCGCTCGTGCCCACGCCAGTCAAGCTGGGTGAACGGCAATTCGACGTGACGCAGGACGAACTGCAGCGGTCGGTCGAGGTCGCCCTGCCAGGCGAAGCCGCTGCGCAGGATGTCCTGGGCCTGGAGCGTGGCTTGCCAGGCCGCTTGGAAACGTTGCGGGTCGAGGCCCTGGACGTCCACTCGCAACTGGTTGACGTACGCCCCCGCCGCCTGCTCGTACAGGCTGTGGAACAGCAGGCCCTGCTGCATCGGCGACAGCGGATAGAGATCATCCAGTGGCCCGGCGTCGACCGGCAGGCGATCGAGTTGTGCCTGGCTGATGCGTGCCAAGGGGAAGTCCGACGGGGTGGCTTGCGGTGCGTGCAGCCCGCAGCAATGCTCGATCAGTGCGCTCAGTTCGGCATGATAATCAGCCGCCAGGGTTTCGATGGTCTGGCGCTTGAACATCCGTTCGCTGAAACCCCAGTTCAACGACAGTTCACCGCCATAGACCTGGCCCTCCACCGTCAGCCAGTTCGCCAGCGGCGCCCGGGCATGCTGGGCGGCGCCGCTGCCTTCGCTGGACGGCACGAACAGCGCGCCGTCGTCGAACTGGCGGTCGAACTGGCCCAGGTAGTTGAAGGTGACGCGCGGCGCCGGCAGGGCCGCCAGCTCGGCACGCACCGCCGGTTCACCCAGGTAGCGCAACACGCCGTAGCCCAGGCCCTTGTCCGGCACGGCGCGCAATTGTTCCTTGATGGACTTGAGCGAATCGCCCAACGTCGCGGCCGGGCGCAGGCTGACCGGAAACAGGCTGGTGAACCAGCCGACCGTGCGGGTCAGGTCCACGCCGTCGAACAGGCCTTCGCGACCATGTCCTTCAAGCTGGATCAGCGTGCGGTCTTCGCCCGTCCAGCGGCACAACGTGCGCGCCAGGGCGGTCAGCAACAGGTCGTTGACCTGGGTGCGATAGGCCTTGGGGGCCTGTTGCAGGAGCTGGCGCGTCTGTTCGGCGTCCAGCCTCACCTGGACCTTGCGCTCGTCGCGAACCTCCAGGGACAACTGCGGATAGTCGCAGGGCAAGCCGTTGCCGGCGCCGGCGCTCGCCTGGGCGCGCCAGTAGTCGAGACTGTCCATGAAGCCGTCGAGGTGCCCGTGCAAGCGGGCCGACCACTGCCCGTACGCAGTGGTTTTCGCCGGTGCCTGGAGCGGCTGGCCGGCCTGTCGCTGGCCGTAGAAACGTTGCAGGTCCTCCAACAACACGCGCCAGGACACGCCGTCCACCACCAAGTGATGGATCGCCAGCAACAAGCGCTGGCTGCCGTCGGCCATGTCCACCAGCAGCGCCCGCAGCAACGGCCCGTCTTGCAGGCCCAGGCTGCGCTGGGCGTCGTCGCACAACGCATTGAGCTGCTCCACCGACGTCGCCTGGCGCTGCCACAACAGGCTCGCCGGCGCTGGCTCGGCGTAGGCCTGCTGCCACTGGCCGTTGACCTGGGTGAACCGCAGGCGCAAGGCGTCGTGGTGGCCGGCCAGGTGAATCAGGGCCGCGTCCAGCGCGGTCGCCTCGAGGGGTTCGCTCGGCACCAGCAACAGCGACTGGTTCCAATGCTGGCGTTCGGGGATGTCACGCTCGAAGAACCAATGCTGCACCGGGGTCAACGGCACGACGCCGCTCACCGGCCCCTGCTCGATCGCTTGCACGTCGCCCTGGCCGGCGACCAGCGCCAGGCTACGCAGGGTCTGGTGCTGGAACAGCGCCTTGGGGTTGAGCGTGATCCCGGCTTGCCGCGCACGGCTGACCACCTGCATGGAGACGATGGAATCGCCGCCCAACTCGAAGAAGTTATCGTCCAGGCCGATGTCGGTGATGTTCAGCACCTCCTGCCAGATCGCCGCCAGGGCTTTTTCCAGCGAACTGCGCGGCGCCACGAACGCACGCTGCTGTTCGCTGCCGTCCGGGGCTGGCAGCGCCTTGCGGTCGAGTTTGCCGTTGGGGGTCAGCGGCAGGTTTTCCAGGAACACCAGGTACGTCGGCACCATGTAGTCCGGCAGGTGTTCGCCCAGGGCGGCCTTGAGGGTTTCGCGCAACTGCACCTGGGCCTCGGCCTGGGTCAGCACGGCAGCGTCGCTCGGCACGATGAACGCCACCAGCTGCTGGCCGTGCTCGCGATCCTGGGCCAGCACCGTCAATTCGCGCACCTGGGGTTGTTGCAGCAGCCGCGCCTCGACTTCCCCCAGCTCGATGCGGAAACCACGGATCTTCACCTGATGGTCGATCCGCCCCTGGTATTCGAGCACGCCATCGGCGCGATAACGGCAGAGGTCGCCGGTACGGTACAAGCGTTCGCCGGTGGTGGTGAACGGGTTGGGCACGTACTTCTCGGCCGTCAGCGCGGCCCGGCCCAGGTAGCCCCGGGTGATCCCCGCGCCGCTCAGGTACAACTCCGCCGAGACGCCCCGGGGCACGACTTGCAGGTCGGCGTCCAGCAGGTAGCTGGCGGTGTGCGCGAGGGGCCGGCCGATGTTCGCCGTGCCGCCGGCGGTGCGCCGGGTCCAGGTGGAATAGGTGGTGTCTTCGGACGGGCCATAGAGGTCGTAGACATGCTCGATGCCCTCCGCTTGTGGGAGCGAGCCTGCTCGCGATGGCGGTGTGTCAGTGGGCTCAGGGGCGTCTGGTCGGGCGCTATGGCGAGCAGGCTCGCTCCCACCCAGGTACAAGGCATCCACCAGGCTTTGCTTCAACGGCTCACCGGCCAGGTTGATGATCCGCACGCTGGCCGGGATTTCACCGCTGCGCTGCAACGCGGCGATGGCCGAGGGCACGGTGTTGATCAGGCGCACCTGGTCGCGGGCCGGCAGTTGCGGCAGTTCCAGGGCGTTGCGGGCGATGATCAGCGAGCCGCCGTTGGCCAGGGTCACGAACAGTTCCCACACCGACAAATCGAAGCACACCGAGGTGGAGGCCAGGACGCCCTGGATGTCGTCATGGCTGTAGACCGATCGGGACCAGTCGATCAGCGCCAGCACGTTGCGATGGGCGATCGCCACGCCCTTGGGCAGGCCGGTGGAGCCCGAGGTGTAGATCACGTAGGCCA
>NZ_JAUQOP010000075.1 GCF_030580855.1 Pseudomonas citrullilanati
GTTTTACGATGAGGGGGGGGGAAGTGGTGGCCCGTTGTCGGGGGGGCGCCCGGGCCCAGGGGGTTTACGGTTTGGGGGGGGGGGGGGGGCCGGCCCGCGAAGACGTCGTTGCAGTTACCCGAAGAATCAAGCTGCCAAGGATATACGCCCTCACCCACCCGCGAGCGAAACCCTTACACAATTTCACACACCCCCTACAAAGCTTTACCGACACCCCCGCGAACCCGCCATAGCATGGCACGGCTCATTATTGGGGATGCACCATGCCAAAGAACTCTCTCGCCACGCTGGGCCTGTTGCTCGGGGCCTTGTCGTTGAGCGCCTGCGACCGCGCCGCGCCGCCCTCGGACGAAGCGCCGCTGCCCAGCGTGGCCGTCGAAACCATCCAGGCCCGGCCCCTGTCCATCAGCAGCGAGTTGAGCGGGCGCATTGCCGCGCCACGCACCGCCGAAGTGCGTGCGCGGGTGCCCGGCGTGGTGTTGCAGCGGGTGTATCGCGAAGGCAGCGATGTGAAGAAAGGCGACGTGCTGTTTCGCATCGACCCGGCGCCATTCAAGGCCGACCTGGACAGCGCCGAAGCAGCCTTGCGCAAGGCCGAGGCCAACGCCTTCCAGGCCCGCCTGCAAGCGCAGCGCTACGCGCGCCTGATCGAGGACAACGCCATCAGCGGCCAGGACTACGACAACGCCCGGGCCGCGGCTCGCCAGACCGCCGCCGACGTTGCCGCCAGCAAGGCCGCCGTGGAGCGCGCCCGGCTGAACCTCGGCTATGCCACGGTGACCGCACCGATTGCCGGCCGCATCGGCCGGGCGCTGGTGACCGAGGGCGCGCTGGTGGGCCAGAACGAGACCACGCCGCTGGCCCTTATCCAGCAACTGAACCCGATCCACGCCGACCTCACCCAGTCGACCCGCGAACTCAACGACCTGCGCCGGGCCCTGCGCGCCGGCCAGTTGCAACAGGTCGAGCCGGACCAGGCCAAGGCCACGCTGGTCCAGGACGACGGCAGCCTGTACCCGCTGCCGGGCAAGTTGCTGTTCGCCGACATCAGCGTCGACCCGGGCACCGGCCAGATCACCCTGCGCAGCGAGTTCCCCAACCCCGACCTGGACCTGCTGCCGGGCAGCTTCGTGCGCGTGCGCCTGGAGCAGGCCGTCGACCGCCAGGGCATCAGCGTGCCGCAGCGGGCCATCCTGCGCGACAGCGCCGGGATCGCCCAGGTGATGCTGCTCGATGCCCAGCAGACCGTCAGCCTGCAAGCGGTGACGCTGGGCGCGGCGCAGGATGACCGCTGGATCGTCACCCATGGCTTGAAGCCGGGCGACCGCATCGTCGTCGAGGGCCTGCAGCACGCCCGCCCCGGTGAAAAGGTCCGGGTCGACGACTCCCCTCTTCCACTCGCCCAGGTCCATGGCCAGTAAGCAGGACGTTTTCCATGCCGCAGTTCTTCATCGACCGCCCGGTGTTCGCCTGGGTGGTGGCGCTGTTCATCCTGTTGGCCGGTGCGCTGGCCATCCCGCAACTGCCAGTGGCGCAATACCCTGACGTGGCGCCGCCGCAAATCGAAATCTATGCGGTGTACCCGGGGGCTTCGGCGCAAACCGTGGACCAGAGCGTGGTCAGCCTGATCGAGGAAGAGCTCAACGGTGCCGACAACCTGTTGTACTTCGGCTCCCAGAGCAGCCTCGGCAGCGCCACCATCACCGCGACGTTCCAGCCGGGCACCCACCCGGAGCTGGCCCAGGTCGACGTGCAGAACCGTCTCAAGGCCGTGGAGTCGCGCCTGCCCCAGGCCGTCACCCAGCAGGGCTTGCAGGTGGACAAGGTGTCGGCGGGCTTCCTGCTGCTGATCACCCTCACCTCCAACGACGGCCAGCTCGACGACGTGGCGCTCAGCGATTACCTGGCGCGCAATGTGATGAACGAGATCAAGCGCCTGGACGGTGTCGGCAAGGCGCAGCTGTATGGCGCCGAGCGGGCGATGCGGGTCTGGATCGATCCGCAGAAGCTGCTCGCGTTCAACCTGACCCCGGCCGACGTGAATGCCGCCATCGTGGCGCAGAACGCCCAGGTCTCGGCGGGCAGCATCGGCGACCTGCCGTCGCGCACCACCCAGGAAATGACCGCGACCGTGCTGGTCAAGGGGCAGTTGTCGACGCCCGAAGAATTCGCCGACATCGTGCTCAAGGCCAACCCCGATGGTTCCACCGTGCGCATTGGCGATGTGGCGCGGGTGGAAGTCGGCAGCCAGGAATACCAGTTCTCCACGCGGCTCAACGGCAAGCCGTCCACCGCCGTGAGCGTACAGCTGTCGCCGGGGGCCAACGCCCTCAGCACCGCGACCCGGGTGCGAGCGAAGATGGATGAGCTGTCGCGCTACTTCCCCGCGGGCGTCGAGTACAAGATCCCCTACGACACCTCGCCGTTCGTCAAGGTCTCGATCACCAAAGTGGTGTACACCCTCGGCGAGGCCATGCTGCTGGTGTTCGCCGTGATGTTCCTGTTCCTGCAGAACATCCGCTACACCCTGATCCCGACGCTGGTGGTGCCGGTGGCGCTGATGGGCACCTTCGCGACCATGCTCGCCCTGGGCTTTTCCATCAACGTGTTGACCATGTTCGGCATGGTCCTGGCGATCGGCATCCTGGTGGACGACGCCATCGTCGTGGTGGAAAACGTCGAGCGGATCATGGCCAGTGAAGGGCTGCCGCCCAAGGAAGCGACGCGCAAGGCGATGCGGCAGATCACCGGGGCGATCATCGGCATCACCCTGGTGCTGGTGGCGGTGTTCATCCCCATGGCGTTCATGCCCGGATCCGTCGGGGTGATCTACCGGCAGTTCTCGCTGTCCATGGCGACCTCGATCCTGTTCTCGGCGTTCCTGGCCCTGAGCCTCACGCCGGCGCTGTGCGCGACCTTGCTCAAGCCCATCGACCAGGGCGAGCACCACGCCAAGGGCGGTTTCTTCGGCTGGTTCAACCGTCGCTTCGACCAGTTGGGCGATCGTTATCAAGGCTGGGTCGCCTATGCGCTCAAGCGCACCGGCCGCTACCTGGTGATCTACGCGGTGCTGCTGGTGGGCATGGGCCTGTTGTTCACGCGCCTGCCCTCCTCGTTCCTGCCGGTGGAGGACCAGGGCTACACCATCACCGACATCCAGTTGCCCCCCGGCGCGAGCAAGAACCGCACCGTGCAGGTGGTGGAACAGATCGAGGCCCACAACGCCGGCGAGCCGGGGGTGAGCGACAGCACGGTGATCCTCGGTTTCAGCTTTTCCGGCAGCGGGCAGAACGCGGCCCTGGCGTTCACCACCCTCAAGGACTGGTCGGAGCGTGGCGGCGACGATTCGGCCAGCGCCATCGCCGACCGGGCCAACCAGGCCTTCGGCGCGATCAAGGACGCCATGGCCTTCGCCGTACTGCCGCCGCCGGTGGACGGCCTCGGCACCTCCAGTGGCTTCGAGTTCCGCTTGCAGGATCGCGGCGGCCTCGGCCATGCCACATTGATGCAGGCCCGTGACGAACTGCTCGCCGCCGCCGAGAAAAGCCCGGTGCTGATGAACGTACGCGAAAGCGCCCTGGCCGAAGCGCCGCAGGTGCAGCTGGAAGTCGATCGCAAGCAGGCCAACGCCCTGGGGGTTTCCTTTGCCGAAATCGGCAACGTGCTGTCCACCGCGGTGGGCTCGGCCTACATCAATGACTTCCCCAACCAGGGGCGGATGCAACGGGTGGTGGTCCAGGCCGAAGGCGACCGGCGCGCCCAGGTCGCCGACCTGCTGAAGATCCATGTGCGCAACGACGTCGGCAAGATGGTGCCGCTGTCAGCCTTTGTCCAGGCCAAGTGGACCCAGGGCCCGACACAATTGACCCGCTACAACGGCTACCCGGCCATCAGCATTTCCGGCGAACCGGCGCCCGGCCACAGCACGGGCGAGGCCATGGCCGAGATCGAGCGGCTGGTGGCCCAGGGGCCGGCGGGCCTGGGGCAGGAATGGACCGGGCTGTCCTTGCAGGAGCGCCTGTCCGGCAGCCAGGTGCCATTGCTGCTCGGGCTGTCGTTGCTGGTGGTGTTCCTGTGCCTGGCGGCGCTGTACGAAAGCTGGTCGATCCCGACGTCGGTGTTGCTGGTGGTGCCGCTGGGGGTACTCGGCGCGGTGCTGGCGGTGTCGTTGCGCGAGCTGCCCAATGACGTGTTCTTCAAGGTCGGGCTGGTGACCATCATCGGCCTGTCAGCGAAGAATGCGATCCTGATCATCGAGTTCGCCAAGAGCCTGTACGACCAGGGCCATGACCTGGTCGACGCCACGCTGCAGGCCGCCCGCCTGCGCCTGCGACCGATCATCATGACCTCCCTGGCCTTCATCCTCGGCGTCGTGCCCCTGGCCATCGCTACCGGCGCCAGCTCGGCGAGCCAGCAGGCCATCGGGACCGGGGTGATCGGCGGGATGATCACCGCGACCCTGGCGGTGGTGTTCGTGCCGGTGTTCTTTGTCGGGGTGATGAGGCTGGTGCGCAAGCGTCCGGGTCATCACTGATCGGCGCGGGGGGATGGTGGTGATGCCTTCGCGAGCAGGCTCGCTCCCACACGGTCGGGTGTTCAGGGCAGTCGCATGCCACACCACGAAGCCCTCGTGGGAGCGAGCCTGCTCGCGATAGCGCTCGCGGCTCGCACCCGGGCCTCAGGCCCGCAATGCCTGCAGCAGCCCCGCCGCACACGCCGCGATCCGCTGGCAAGCCTGCGCCAGTTGCCCCTGGTCGACCACCAGCCCGATGCGGATATGCCCCGCCGCGCTCGGGCCGAAGGCCTCGCCGGCGAGCACCGAGACGCCATGGGCGTCCAGCAGGTGTTCGGCAAAGGCCTGGGCATCGAGGCCGGTCTGGCGTATGTCGACCATGACGAACATGCCGCCATCGGGTCGCACCGGCCTGAGCCCCGGGCAGTCGTCGAGCATGGCGCACACCAGGTCGCGACGCTGGCGATACTCGGCGTGCATGTGGGCCACTTCAGGCAAATCTTCTTCCAAAGCCACCTGGGCCGCTCGCTGGACGAAATCCGGCAGGCCGAACAGCATGCACAACGACAGGTTCGCCAGGTGCTCGGCCAGGGGTTCGGGCCCGATGACCCAGCCAATGCGCCAACCGGTCATGGCATGGGACTTGGACAGGCTGTTGATGGTCGCGGTGCGCCCGGCCATGCCCGGCAGGCTGGCCGGGCTGATGTGTTCACCTTCGTAGACCAGGTCGCTGTAGACCTCGTCGCTGATCAGCCACAGGTCATGCTCGATGCACAGCTGCGCCAGCCCGCGCCAGGTCGCCAGCGGCAGGCTGGCGCCGGACGGATTGTTGGGGCTGTTGAGCAGCATCGCCCGGGTTCGCGGGGTGATCAGGCCCGCCACGTCGTCCGGCTCGACCCGGAACCCGTTCTCCGGGCGCACCGCCACCGGCACTACCTTGGCCCCGCAGGCGCCGAACACCGCTTCGTAGGTGACATACATCGGCTCGGCGACAATCACCTCGTCGCCAGGGTCGAGCAGGCACTGAGCGACCGCGTACACCGCGCACTGCGCGCCAGGCAGCACGGTGACATGCCTGGCATCCACCGGCTGGCCGCAGCGTTGCTGATGACGCCGGGCGATACGGCTGCGCAGGGTGTGTAGGCCACGGATGTCCGAATAATGCGTATCCCCGGCCCGCAGGCTGCCCACTGCCGCATCGACGATAGCGCGCGGCGTGTCGAAGTCCGGATCGCCCACCGACAACAGCAGCACGTCCATGCCCTGTTCGCGCATGGCCAGCGCCCGATCGTGAATCTGCCAGGCGGCGGCGCCATCGCCGGTGATGCGTTGGGTCAAGGCTGAAAAGCGCATGTATCTCTCCTGATTGCGCGGGGTCCAGCCTCAACCCTATCTCAAATCACAAACCGCGCCACCATCGCGTTCAAGGTCACGGCCAGGCGCGACAGTTCGTGGGTGGCGTCGCTGGTCTGTTTCGCACCGCTGGCCGACTGGGTGGCGAGGTCGCGGATGTTGACCAGGTTGCGATCCACCTCGCGGGAGACCTGCGCCTGTTCCTCCGACGCGCTGGCGATGACCAGGTTGCGCTCGTTGATCTGGTGGATCGACTGGGTGATCTGCTCCAGGGCCACGCCCGCGGCCCGGGCCATTTCCAGGGTGGTCTGGGTGCGCTGGTTGCTCTGCTGCATCGACTGCACGGCCTCGCCGGTGCCGTTCTGGATGCCGGCGACCATCTTCTCGATTTCCTGGGTCGATTGCGCCGTGCGGTGGGCCAGGGCCCGGACTTCGTCGGCCACCACCGCGAAACCACGGCCGGCCTCCCCGGCGCGGGCGGCTTCGATGGCCGCGTTGAGGGCCAGCAGGTTGGTCTGTTCGGCAATGGCGCGGATCACGTCCAGGACCTTGCCGATGTCGCGGCCTTGAACGGCCAGGCCTTCGATCATCGCTGCGGTGGCTTGCACATCGTGGGTCATGGTCTGGATGGCCTCGACGGTTTCCACCACCCGCGAACGGCCTTCACGCGCCGCCTGGGTCGATTGGTTCGACGCTTCGGAGGTGGACACCGCATTGCGGGCGACTTCCTCCACGGCGGTGGTCATCTCGTTGACGGCGGTGGCGGCCTGTTCGATTTCATTGTTTTGCTGTTGCAAGCCCCGGGAGGATTCCTGGGTCACCGCGCTCAACTCCTCGGCGGCGGCGCCCAGTTGGGTGGCGGAGCCGGCGATTTGCTCGATGGTGCTGCGCAAGCTGCCTTGCATGTCGGACAGGGCCCTGAGCAGTTGGCCGGGTTCGTCCTTGCCATCATCCGCGATCACCTGGGTCAGGTTACCCCCGGCGATGACTCGCGCCGCCTCCAGCGCTCGTTTGAGCGGCACGACGATGCTGCGGGTCAGCAGCAAGGCCAGCAGCACCGTGGCCAGCGCGGCGATGATCGAGACGATGATGATGCCCGCCAGGGCGCTGTCGTAGTGTGCTCCCGCATCGGCCGACGCTTGCGCGGCACCGGCCACGTTGAACGCGATGAGCTTGTTGAGCTGCTCGCCCATCAGGTCGGTGCCTTCCTTGATGCGCGTATTGATCAGGGTACGCAACTCGTCGGCCCGGTTCTGGCGCGACAGGTCGAGCATTTCCTTCTGGGCTTGCAGGTAGTTGGCGAGGGTCGCGGAAAAGGCCTTGTACAGCTCTTTTTCCTCGGCGCCGGCCGGCAACGCGGCGTAGCCGGCGTCGGCCTTGTGCAGTTTTTCCACCAGCACGCCAATGCGGTTCTCGGCCTCTGCCAGGCTGGCAGGCTCGCGGTTGACCAGGATGCGGAACGACAGGATGCGCATGCGCAGCACGTTTTCCAGCACGTTGGACAGGTACCCGACACTGGGTACCTGGTTTTGCTCCATGTCCGCCGAAGCCTGGCGGATCACCGACATGCGATTGGCGGCGAAGGCGCCCAGGGCAATGACGAGCAGGGCAATGAAGGCGAAGCCAAGAAAGGCACGGGGGGCGATATTCAAGCTACGGAGGGACATGGAAAGACCTCGGGCAATGGGGTCGAGCATCCATGCCAGTCAGTGTAGGGCCAAATGTTGTGTACGCTTGACTCGTTATCGGCTGGGCTTGAGGCTTTTTACAGGGGAATGTAAAAAAATATTTCACCGCGCCGTCGGGGCGTGGGCCGCGATGCAGCCCAACGGGGGCCGGCAGTCCCGCCCCAACGTTTGATCAGCGGCTTGCCACCTGCCACAACCGCGCGATGTCCCGGGCCCGCTCGCTCAACAGGCGCGGAGCTTCGGCACAGGCCTCTTGCAGCGTCATCGGCCCGCTGGCCAAGGCAAAGGCCGCGTCGACGCCATGCTCATACAGCGCCGGGTAGCCCTCCCCCAGCGTGCCGGCGATGACCACGACCGGCACGCCGTGCTCGCGGGCAATGCGGGCCACGCCGAAGGGGGTCTTGCCGCGCAAGGTCTGGGCGTCGAAACGGCCTTCGCCGGTGATCACCAGGTCGGCGCCCTGGATGGCGGCGGCCAACCCCACCAGTTGGGCCACCACCTCCACGCCGGTGCGAAACCGCGCACCGAGGAACGCCTTGGCGGCGAACCCCAGCCCTCCGGCGGCGCCGCTGCCCGGTTCGTCGCGCACGTCCTTGTGCAAGGCCCGGGCACACTGTTCGGCAAAGTGCCCCAGGGCCGCGTCGAGCTGCTGCACCTGCTGGACGGACGCGCCTTTCTGCGGACCAAACACTGCGGAGGCGCCGTGGGGACCGCACAGCGGATTGTCGACATCCGCGGCAATCTCGACATCGACCCGGGCCAGGCGCGGGTCCAGTCCACCGAGGTCGATACGCGACAGGTGGGCCAAGGCCAGGCCACCGGGCGCCAGTGGCTGGCCGTGCTCATCCAGCAACGCCACGCCCAAGGCCTGCATCGCACCCGCACCGCCGTCGTTGGTGGCACTGCCGCCGATGGCCAGGATCACCCGCGTGGCCCCTTCATCCAGGGCCGCGCGAATCAGCTCGCCGGTGCCGTAGGTGCTGCTGGAACAGGCATCGCGCTGCCCGGGCGGGACCAATTGCAGGCCACTGGCCTCGGCCATCTCGATGATCGCGGTGCGGCCCTTTGGCAACCAGCCCCAGCGCGCTTCGACAGCGCCGCCCAAGGGCCCCCGGACCCGGCTGCTGCGCCATTCACCGTTGCAGGCGGCCAGCACCGCCGCCACCGTCCCCTCCCCGCCGTCGGCCATCGGGCACCGGGTCACGTGGGCGTCCGGCCAGACCTGGGCCAACCCTTCGGCGATGGCATCGGCGACGCCCTGGGCACTGAGGCTGTCCTTGAACGAGTCGGGGGCGATGACTATTTTCATATTATTCTCCGGTTCCGATGCCCAGCATGCTGCCAGCTGGGCGCAGCGCTGACGCCGGTCTCGCGCACAAAAGACACCGGGGATTATTGTTCAGATTCACAAATGCGGGTTGCCGCTGGGTAAACAGGCTTCGCGAGCGGGCTCGCTTGTGTCTTAAGACAGGATAAAGTCAAAGGTGAGAGGGGTGGACAGCAAGCTGACGGGTCGCGGTGCCCTAAGCACGTGTGGGAGCCAAGCTGCTGTCCACTCTTCCCGCTTTGGCTCAAAGCTCGAACAGTTGACTGAGTTTCCGCCCTCGAACAACAAGCATGAGCCAGGCCAAAGCGCCTCTC
>NZ_JAUQOP010000076.1 GCF_030580855.1 Pseudomonas citrullilanati
CCCCCCCGCGGCGCCGCGGCGCCCCGCCCCCCCCCCCCCCCCCGCCCCCCCCCCCCCCCCGCCCCCCCCCCCCCCCCCCCCCCCCCCCCCCCCCCCCCCCGCTCCCACATTGAATTCTTTATCAGGCCGACAATCAGGTCAGGCCTGGCAGCGTTGCAAATGGCTCATGCTCGCCCCCAGCGCCTGGCGGATGTCGGCCAGTTCATGAATACTTTCGGCAAACGGCTCGAACGACAGGTAGCCCTCATACCCCCCGGCCCGCAGCGCTTCGATCTGCGCGGCGTTGCCGAGGATGTCGGCCGCGCCCACCAGCACCCGGTGGCCGTCGCGGATCGTCGCCAATGGCAATTGGGCGTCCTCGACGCCGGAGATGTGCACCAGGCCGGTCAGCTCGGGGAAGAACACCTGCTCGCCCGCCAGGTGATGATGGAAGGTGTCGTGCACCAGGCGGAACACATCCAGCCCGCCGGTTGCCTGAATCGCCGCCACCGCCACGCCCTTGTGTCGCAACGAACATTCTTCGAACCCCAACGGCTCGATGAAACCGTAGATGCCGAAGGCCCGCAGGATCGGCGCCAGCGCCCCCAGGGCGGTGTGCAGGTCGGCCGCGCGTTCGGCTTCGCTGCGCGGGTCGGCGCGGTCGTTGAGCGGGCACATCACCAGCCCTTCGGCGCCGCACTCGCGGGCATAGTCCGCCAGCCGCACGGCTTGGGCACGGCGTTCGTCGTTCCACACATCGAAGGGGTAAAGGGCATTGATCGACAGCACCTTGACGCCCCGTTCCTCGCACAGCGCACGCACCTGGGCAGGCGGCATGCCGTCTTCGATCTCGACGCCCTTGAGGTCGTTGCGGATCTCGATGGCGTCGCTCTTCAACGCCAGCGCCAGGTCGATGAAGGCCGGTAGCGACAGGCGCGGAGCGACCATTCGGTTCAAGGCGAAACGCAGGGGCTTGTTCATTGTTGTTATCCCTCCGGCATTCGTAAAAAAACAGGGTTATTGGGCAGTCGGCATGCTGAATTCAGGGCCCTTGGCAATGCTGTCGGGCCAACGCTGCATCACGCTCTTGTAGCGGCTGTAGAACCGCAGCCCTTCTTCGCCATAGGCATGGTGGTCGCCAAACAGCGAGCGCTTCCAGCCACCGAACGAATGCCAGGCCATGGGCACCGGGATCGGCACGTTGATGCCGACCATGCCGACCTTGATGCTGCGGGCGAATGCCCGGGCGATGCCGCCGTCACGGGTGAAGCAAGAGACGCCGTTGCCGAACTCGTGGGCGTTGATCAGGGCCACTGCGGTGGCGAAATCCGGTACGCGGACGATCCCCAGCACCGGGCCGAAGATCTCTTGCTGGTAGAGGCTCATCTCGGTGGTGACCTGGTCGAACAGCGTCGCCCCGACGAAGAACCCCTGCTCGGCCCCCGGCACGCTGAACCCACGGCCATCGACGATCAGGCGAGCGCCCTCGGCCACGCCGGCGTCGATGAAACCTTCCACCTTGGCCTTGTGCTCGGCGGTCACCAACGGCCCCATGTCGGTGCCGGGTTGCTGGCCGTTGCCGATCTTCAACTGGTCAATACGAGGCAACAGCTTGGCGATCAGTTCGTCGCCCACATCCCCCACCGCCACGGCAATGGAAATTGCCATGCAGCGTTCACCGGCCGAGCCGTAGGCGGCACCAATCAACGCATCCGCCGCCTGGTCGAGGTCGGCGTCGGGCATGACGATCATGTGGTTCTTCGCCCCGCCCAGGGCCTGCACCCGCTTGCCATGCGCCGTGCCCTGCCGGTGGATGTACTCGGCGATGGGCGTGGAACCGACAAAGGAAATCGCTTCGATGTCCGGGTGCTGCAACAGCGCGTCCACCGCCACCTTGTCGCCCTGGACGACGTTGAACACGCCGTCCGGCAAGCCGGCTTCGGTCAGCAGGCGAGCCATCAACAGGCTGGCGGACGGGTCCCGCTCCGAAGGCTTGAGGATGAAGCAGTTACCGGCGACCAGCGCCAGGGGAATCATCCACAACGGCACCATCACCGGGAAATTGAACGGTGTGATACCGGCGCACACACCCAGGGGCTGGCGCAGGTTCCAGTTGTCGATGCCGCCGCCGATGTTGTCGCTGAAATCGGTCTTCAGCAGGCTGGGGGCTCCGCAGGCGTACTCGACGATCTCGATGCCGCGGGTGACTTCGCCATGGGCGTCGGACAAGACCTTGCCGTGTTCCCGGCTGATGATCGCCGCCAACTCGTCGTGATGGCGATCGAGCAACTCCTTGAACTTGAACATCACCCGCGAACGACGCAACGACGACTGCTCGGACCAGGCCGGGAACGCCGCCAGCGCCGAGGCCACTGCCGCGTCGACGGTGCCCGGCTCGGCCAGGGCCACCCGGGCCTGCACCGCGCCGGTGGCCGGGTTGAAGACATTGCCGAACCGCGTGCTGTCGCGGTCCTGCACGTGGCCGTTGAGGTAATGGCCTACTACCGGGGCGTCGCTCATTGTTCCTGTTCTCCGTGGAAAGGGGGCGATTCAGAGGTCCAGCAGCCAACTGTGCTGCGGGTCGTTATGGAACTGCCAGACGCGCTTGGGCCCGGCCATGACGTTCAGGTAATACGACTCGTACCCGTAGGGCACGCTGACCGGGTGGTAACCCTTGGGCACCACCACCAGGTCGTGGTTTTCCACGGCCATGGCCTGGTCGATGCTGCGGTCGTCGGTGTAGACCCGCTGGAACACGAAACCCTGGGCCGGGTTGAGCTGGTGGTAGTAGGTTTCCTCCAGGAAGCTCTGGTGCGGCAGGTCGTCGGTGTCGTGCTTGTGGGGCGGGTAGCTCGAAGAATGTCCCGATGGCGTGCGCACTTCCACCACCAGCAGCGAATGCGCCGGCTCGCTGTCCGGCAGGATGTCGCAGACATAGCGGGTGTTGGCACCCTTGCCGCGCACGCTGCGTTTCATGCTGTCGGGGCGGATCAGCCGGGGGCCGTAGTGGTCGCCGCCCACCCCGGGCGCGGCACACACGGCGACCTGCGCGTCGCTCAAGGCGCTGACCTGGGCCTGGCTGCCGGGCGGCAGGTACGCGGCGTAGGGCGACTTGTCCTCGAACACCGACTGGCGATCGCCCAGGTTGTCCCAGTCGAACGCACCCTGCCCCGGCGCCTCGCCCTTGAGGCCGATGCGCCCGCTGAGCAGCACCAGGCACAATTCCTTGTCATCGGCCGCCACCGCCAGGGTTTCGCCCAGGCTCAGGCGATAGGCAGCGAAGCCGACGTATTCCAGCGCGCCGGCAGGCAACTCGACCATCGTCCGGCCGCTGGTGTGGCTCTTGATCAACAGGCTCATGACACACTCCTTTCCTGCAACAACGCGCGCAGAGTCTCGTAGCCTTTCTTGGCGTAGGCGTAGCTCGGCGCGACGGCGGGATCCTGTTCGGCTTCCACCACCAGCCAGCCTTGGTAACCGGCGGCCAGCAGCACATCCAGCAAGGCGGCGAAATCGATGTCGCCATCCCCCGGCACGGTGAAGGTGCCGTTGATGATGCAGTCGGGAAAACTCCAGAGGTGGTTGCGGGCCAGTTGCACCACCGGTTTGCGCACGTCCTTGAAATGCACATGGCAGATGCGCTCGATGTGCTTGCGCAGCACTTGCAACGGTTCGCCGCCGCCCATGTAGCAGTGGCCCGAATCGAACAACAGGCCCACTTCGCTGCCGGTCAGGGCCATCAGCTTGTCGATGTCCGAGGGCGACTCGACATAGGCGCCCATGTGGTGGTGATACCCCAGGCGCACACCCCGGGACAGGGTGAACCGGGCCAGTTCGGTGAGCTTGTCGGCGTAGGCTTGCCACGCCTCGTCGGTATGAAAACGCGGCCGCTCGACCAAGGGGATACGCTGGCCCTGGATGGCGTCGGCCACTTCGCCGTACACCAGCACCGTGGCGCCGTTCTGTGCCAGCAACTCGACATGGCTGGCAATGGCGTCGATTTCCTCGGCCGCCGAACGCCGGGCCAGGCGCCCGGAATACCAGCCGGAGACCAGCGCCAGGCCATAGGGACGCAACACATCGCCGACGCCCTTGGCGTCCTTGGGAAACTTGCCGTTGAGCTCGAACCCTTCGTAGCCGATGGACTGGCCTTCGCTCAGCGCCGTGTCCAACGGCGTCTCGCCACCCAGGGACGGCAGGTCGTCATTGCTCCAGGAGATCGGGTTGATGCCAATTCGAATAGCGGGCATGGCTGCACCTTTTATTGTTTTTCAAGCTGAATATCGAACACCGTTTGGAATACTTCCTGTGGCGAGGGGATTTATCCCCGCTGGGCTGCGAAGCAGCCCCAAACCCGGCAACCGGGTGTGCCAGGAAAATTGCATTCAACCCTTAGGGGGTCGCCTCGCGACCCAGCGGGGATAAATCCCCTCGCCACAACAGCACCATAAAAGCCTTGCACCGCGTCAAGCCCGAGCCGCACGCCACGCCTCGATCAACTCCACGAACCGGTCCTGAACCTGCCGGATCAGCGTTTCATCATCGATCTCGCCCGCCATCCAGGCCCGGCTCGGTTCCTGGAAGATCGTGCGCCCCACGGCAAACCCGCGGCAGGTGCGGCTCTGGCTGGCCTGGCGGAAGCCGTCGGCCAGCGCCGCGGCCGGGGCGTTGAGGCCCAGCAGGACCACGCCGCGGCAATACGGGTCGCGCTGTTGGATCAGCGCGTCGAGTTGCTCCCATTCCTGCGCGCCCTGGGCCTCGATCTTCCACCACGCCGGGTAGATGCCCAGGTTGTAGAGGCGCTTGAGGGCGCGGTACAGCACGTCCGGGTGCGGCGACGGATGATCCTTCGGCGGGATCACTTCCAGCAGCAACTCATGGCCGCTGGCCTGGGACGCCTGGTACAGCCCCATCAGCTGCGCCTCCTGTTCGAGGCGCAGCAGCGGTTCGTCGTCGGGGTGGAATTGCACCAGGCACTTGATGATCTGTTCCTGCGGCCAGGTGATCAGGTTGCTGCCGATGGAACGCCCATGCTCGAAAGCCAGCGGGCGCGAACCCTGGACCTCCACCGGCCGCGCGACCCACCAACCGCGCCCGGTCGCCGCGTTCAGCGAATCCTGGCCAAACCGCTGGTCGGCCAGCAGGCCAACATCGGCCTCGACGCCCTGGCGTCGCAAGTCGGCTTCGACCCGTTCCACCGCCTGGATGAACAGTTGCTTGAGTGCGCCGATGCTGCTCAGGTCGCGACCGCCCTTCTGCGCCAGTTCCACCAATTGCCCGCGGTGGTCGAAGGCGAAGATGAACAGCTGTTTCCAGGCCTTGCGCGGTACGCTGACCTGGTGCAGGCGTTGCAGCACGACGTCCTGGTCCGGCCGGGTGATCGGCACCGGGCTGCTGAACAGGTAGTCGAGCTCGGCCCGGGTCGGCATCGCCGGGGCGCAGGCATGGCGCGACACCACCAGGCCACCGCAGGCATTGGCCAACTGGCAGCAGCGCTCGTCACTGGCGTCCTCCAGCCAACCGGCGAGGAACCCCGACATGAACGCATCGCCGGCGCCCAGCACGTTGAGGACTTCGACCCGAACGCCCGGGTACAGCACGCCATTCTCCAACCGGGCCGGGATCGCGCCGTGGATCACCGTGCAGCCTTGCGGGCCGAGCTTGACCACCAGCGTCGCCGCCGTCAGCGAGCGCACGGTGCGCAGGGCCGTGAGCAAATCCTCGCTGCCGCCGGCAATCAGGAATTCTTCCTCGGTGCCGACGATCAGGTCGAAGCGCGGCAGAATGCCTTGCACATGCTGGCTGACGCTCTGGTCGGCGACAAACCGGGTCTGCCCATCGGCCTTGCCGGTCAGGCCCCAGAGCACTGGCCGGTAATCGATGTCGAGGATGCGCTGGACCTGATGCTTTTGCGCATAGTCCAAGGCCCGGAGGCTGGCCTGGTAGACGCCGTCGGTGGAGAAATGCGTGCCGGTGATCAGCAGGGCCTTGCTGGAGGCGATGAAAGCCTCGTCGACGTCTTCGGCCCGTAGCGCCATGTCGGCGCAATTCTCGCGGTAGAACACCAGGGGGAACGTCTCGCGGTCCTTGATCCCCAGCAGGACCATTGCCGTCAGGCGTTCGGGGTCGGTCTTGATGGCGCTGACATCGCAGCCTTCGCGCGCCAGGGATTGCACCAAAAAGCGCCCCATGTGGTCGTCGCCCACCCGGCTCAGCATCGCCGACTTGAGCCCCAGGCGCGCGGTGCCGAAGGCGATGTTGGCCGATGAGCCACCCAGGTACTTGGCGAAACTGCTGACATCTTCCAGGGGCGCGCCGACTTGCTGCGCGTAGAGGTCGACGCCCAGGCGCCCCAGGCAGATCACATCCAATTGACGCCCACTGGCAAAACGAGTCTGGCCCATGCTGGCTCCTGTTATTTTTATCAGCCTGCGCAGGCTGCCGGGACCGGCGCCAACGCTCTTGGTGGATGCAGACTAAAACGAGCAACGGGCAACAATCAATAATTATTCTATAAATTTTTTACGTGGAATATTTTTTCCAATACGCTATGGCCGGACCGAACCTGGCGCAGTGCATCGTTTCAGCAGCGCCACCCGCGTTGCCCTGCCCATGATTTTCCCAGCGCCTACGCTGTAGACTGCGACCAGCCAACCTATTGTCGAAGGGCCGGTGCGTGACGGCCGCCCTATGAGAACAAAGCCAGAAGGATTTCCTATGACCCGCCCCGATGATCTGCCGGTGCCTGCCGAGCGCGCGCCAGACGCCACGCTCCCGAGCCCTCCGATCAATGCCGAGCGCCTGCTGCAACTGATTACCGAGGAGTACGAAAGCCTGCCGCGCCAGCTCAAGCGCATCGCCAGCTACATGAGCCAGCAGAGCGACCGGATCATGGTCGACCGCATCAGCGACATCGCCCGGGAATGCGAAGTGCACCCCTCGGCCATCGTGCGCTTTTCCCAGCGCTTCGGCTTCAGCGGGTTCAGCGAAATGCAGGCGCTGTTCCGCGAGGCGTACACCCACAAGACCACGCCGGTGCAGAACTACCAGCAGCGCATCCGTAGCATGATCGCCAACAAGTCGCAGAAAGCCAGTGGCGGCGACCTGGCCCGCGAATGCATCAACGCCACCCTGTCGGGCATCGAGCGCCTGGGGCTGGAGCTGGACGACCAGGCCTTCGAAAAAGCCGTGGACCTGGTGGTCAACGCCGACAACATCTACGTGGTGGGCGTGCGTCGTTCGTTCGCGGTGGCCGACTACCTGGTCTACAACCTGCAACACACCAACAAGCGCATCCACCTGGTGTCCGGCCTGGGGGGCAGCTACCGCGAGCAGATGCGCAGCGTGCGGGCCAACGACCTGGTCATCGCCATCAGCTTCACGCCCTACGGCAAGGAAACCCAGCACTGCCTGCGCATCGCCCAACACCACCAGGCCAAGACGCTGATCATCACCGACAGCAACCTGTCGCCCCTGGCCAAGCGGGCCAACGCGGTGCTGCTGGTGAACGAAGGCAGCTCGTTCGCCTTCCGCTCGCTGAGCGCCACGCTGTGCCTGTGCCAGGCGTTGTTCATCGCCGTGGCCTACCGGTTGGAGCTCAAGGTCGATGAAATCCATGAACAGGTCGGGTTCGAGGACTGAACATCGCTCCCGCCCCCACCCCAAACCCCTGTGGGAGCGAACCTGCTCGCGAAGGCGCCGGCACAGCCGACATCACCGTTTCAGACACCCCGCCATCGCGAGCGGGCTCGCTTGTGTCTTAAGACAGGATAAAGTCAAAGGTGAGAGGGGTCGACAGCAAGCTGACGGGTCGCGGTGCCCTAAGCACGTGTGGGAGCCAAGCTGCTGTCCACTCTTCCCGCTTTGGCTCAAAGCTCGAACAGTTGACTGAGTTTCCGCCCTCGAACAACAAGCATGAGCCAGGCCAAAGCGCCTCTC
>NZ_JAUQOP010000077.1 GCF_030580855.1 Pseudomonas citrullilanati
TCCCTGAAGGGCCGTCGAAGACTACGACGTTGATAGGCAGGGTGTGTAAGCGCTGTGAGGCGTTGAGCTAACCTGTACTAATTGCCCGTGAGGCTTGACCATATAACACCCAAGCAATTTGTTGACCCGAACGGGCGCCAGATTGCGGTGGTGAAGACGAAACGAACCGAAAGTTTGCGACTCACAACCGAATCACATACCCAATTCGCTGGAACGTCGAAAGGCGCGCTAGCTCAAGAATTTCTTGACGACCATAGAGCATTGGAACCACCTGATCCCATCCCGAACTCAGCAGTGAAACGATGCATCGCCGATGGTAGTGTGGGGTTTCCCCATGTGAGAGTAGGTCATCGTCAAGATTAAATTCCGAAACCCCAATTGCGAAAGCAGTTGGGGTTTTGTTTTTGCGCTGGAAAAAAGGCCAAGCTAAAAAAAGGATAACCCGTAGAGGCTATCCTTTTTTGCTGCCTGCATGTTCAGGCCTCGGGGACTGGACAGCTCAAGTCTCCTTCCTTGCACATGAGGTAGGTCTTGAAGGCTTCGACTCGGGCCTTGGTCTGGGCGGTCAGGCAGTCGTTGTAGATCAAGGGATAGACGCTGCCGCCTTCGACCCCGGAGGCGGAGAAATCACATTCGGCGTCACGGAAAGCGATCCAGGCGCGTTGTGCCTTGACCAGCCTCTGCTTGGCGTCGGGATTGTCCTTGAGGCGTGCCGTGATCTGCTGGTACAGGTCATTCAGCGTCTTGTCGGCCGCTTTGCTCTCCTGGGCCGAGCATTGATTCATCTCGCCTTGAGTCATGGCGTTGGTGCAATCCTGGGCTTGGGCGAGGTGGATGAGCAGCAGGGGGGTCAGGGCCAGAAGCAGGCGAGGGGGCATATCGAGGTCTCTCCTTGAGCGTGTGAAAGAGTGGAGGGGGAAGTTTACATCGCTTGGGACGCTGGGCTGGAAAGAACGACCTGATACAACTTTCCGGTTGGCCTTGTGGTCTTACAAGCCTACTGTTGAACACAGGAGGTGACCCATGCATTCATCCGATCGCATTGAAAGAAAGATCCTGCTCAAAGTCCCGCGCGCTCAAGTCTGGCGAGCCCTGGCCAACGCCGAAGCCTTTGGCCAATGGTTTGGCGTGGCGCTCGAGGGTAAGCGGTTCGTGGCGGGTGAACGTACCCAGGGGCAAATCACTTATCCAGGTTACCAACACCTCATCTGGGATGTCGCGGTGGAACGGGTCGAGCCCGAGCGGGTGTTCTCGTTTCGCTGGCATCCCTACGCCGTCGAGCCACAGGTGGATTATTCCCAGGAGCCCGAGACACGGGTGCAGTTCGAACTCGAGGACATGGACGGCGGCACTTTACTGAAGGTGGTGGAGTCGGGCTTCAATGCCATTCCCGAGTCGCGTCGCCTCAAGGCTTTTCGTATGGACAGCCGCGGTTGGGACGAGCAGATGGCCAATATCGAGGCGTTCCTGAGCAAGTCTTGAGATCGGCCCTTGAGGCAACTCAGGGTTTGGAGGGTAGCGGCTATGGCGAATGTCTTACACGTAATAGTAGCTATGTCGTCTATTGCACTTTGGATCCGAAGCGTAATCTGGCCCCATCCACTGAAGCACAGGATGTGCTCAGGATCAGGGACGATCGACCTTGCAAGGATGGCTATCGACAGGGAGTCGTAATGGTCTTGGAAAAACCCGCTTCGGCGGGTTTTTTTTCGTCCGTCAAAAAGCCAGAAAGGATGGTATAGCGAATGGCTTACACGTCGCCGCTGCTTTCTCGCCTTTTTTCAAAACTGTGGCGGGCCTAATCTATGTCCATCCACTGAGTACAGGGAGTGCTTGGGGTCATGGATGATGGGACCAGGCAGGGAATGCCAGACAGGATGTCAAATCGGTCCTCAAAAAACCCGCTTCGGCGGGTTTTTTTTGCCTGTAGAAAAGGTCCGCCGCTGGCCAGGTTCAAGCGCTGTCGGCTTGCAGCGCCTGGGCTCGCAGGCGGGCGATGTCCTTGCTTGGCGAGGCTCCGAACAGGCGGCTGTACTCCCGACTGAACTGTGATGGGCTCTCATAGCCCATCTTGTAACCAATCGACGAGACATCGCTGTTTTCTGCCAACAGCAATCGTCGGGCCTCCTGCAAGCGCAGCTGTTTTTGATATTGCAGCGGGCTCATGGCGGTTACGGCTTTGAAGCGGTGATGCAGGGCCGAAGGGCTGAGATTGATCATTTGCGCGAGGCTGTCGATGCTCAGCGGCTCGGCGTAATGGCTGTTCAGCCATTCGATGGCGCGGCTGATGCGGTGGGCCTGGGTATCGGGGATGGCGATTTCATGCAGGCGCTGGCCTTGGGAGCCCTTTAGCAGCCGATAGAAAATCTCCTGTTGGGCCAGGGGCGCCAGGGTTGCGATATCGTCCGGGCTGTCCAGCAACCGCAGCAAGCGCAGCATTGCGTCGAGCAGTGGCGAATCGATGCGGTCCAGGAACAGGCCACGCCCGGTTTTCGGCGGCGCTACGCCGATAGGGCGGGTGTCGGCGATCAGGCGACAGATCTGTGCCGGATCGATGTCGAGGCGAACGCACAGGTACGGACGCTCAGCAGAGGCCTGGATCACCTGGCCAGCCAGCGGCAGGGTGACGGAGACCACCAGGTAGTGGAGCGGGTCATACACATAGATTTCGTCCGCCAGCCGCACTTCCTTGCGCCCCTCGACGATCACGCACAAGCCGGGTTTGTGCACCACGGGCAGGGCATCGGTGGGCTGGTCGCTGCGAATAATGTTCAACGTGTCGATGGCGGTGGGGTAGATACCGTTTTGCGGGGCGAAGCGCTTCATCAATTCCGCCAGTTCAGCGCGGCGCTGGTTGACGCCGTCGTCTGGCGCGAGGTGCATGGACGTTACCGACATGCTGATCGATCTCCCTGAGTGAACTGCGCTAGTAAAACCGATTGTGCAGTGTGCAGCCAGGGGCTGCTGTCATCGCTACAGGATCGTGCAAGTGCAAAGGAGGATCCGGCTAACCCCAACCCTTGCCGGTTGCCTAATCTGGACGGGTCAAAACGCTCCTGCCGGGAGCCAACACTTCCAGACGAGGAAACCATCATGTCCGATATTCAAAACAAAGTAGTGGTGATTACCGGTGCGAGTAGCGGAATCGGCGAAGCCGCCGCACGCTTGCTCGCCGCCCGAGGCGCCCGTGTGGTGCTTGGCGCCCGGCGCATCGACCGCTTGCAGGCGCTGGTGCAGGAACTCGAAGCCGCCGGACAGCAAGCCACCTGCAAGGCCGTGGACGTGACTCGCCGCGATGATGTCCAGAACCTGATCGATTTCGCCGTCGAGCGTTTCGGCACGGTCGACGTGATCATCAACAACGCGGGCGTCATGCCGCTCTCCAAGCTCGAAGCGCTGAAGGTCGAGGAGTGGGACCGCATGATCGACGTGAACATTCGTGGCGTGCTCCACGGCATCGCGGCCGGCCTGCCCCTGATGCAGCGCCAGCGCAGCGGCCAGTTCATCAACATCGCTTCGATCGGGGCCTATGCGGTCAGCCCGACCGCCGCCGTGTACTGCGCCACCAAGTTTGCGGTGCGAGCCATTTCCGAAGGCTTGCGCCAAGAGGTGGGCGGCGACGTGCGGGTGACGGTGATTTCGCCGGGCGTGACCGAGTCGGAACTGGCCGAGAGCATTTCCGATGAAGGCGGGCGTGCCGAAATGCGCGAGTTCCGCCGGATCGCTATCCCCGCCGAAGCCATCGCCCGGGCAATTGCCTATGCCATCGAGCAACCGGCGGATGTGGACGTCAGCGAGTTGATCGTGCGTCCGACCGCCAGCCCTTACTGAACCGGGTACGGCGGCGAGCGGAGCGCTCCGCTCGCCGTCGCTCACTCTGCGGAGACGGCCAATCGTGCTGCGGCGCGCTGGGTAATCTGTGAACGTACCCGGAACGATTCTGCCGTGCGCCGGTGCGCCTCCTCCAGGATGGGCACCGGTGCCGTGTCCGGGCTGCCGGCGTCGAACGGCGGGGCCGGGGCATATTCCAGTTGCAGTTGGACCAGCTCGGCCGTGGGCCGGTCGAACAGTTCGGCCGCCAGGGTCAACGCGAAATCGATGCCTGCGGTGATGCCGCCGCCGGTGATCAGGTTGCCGTCACGTACCACCCGGTCCTTGACCGGGGTCGCGCCCAGGTTCTGCAGCAAGCTGTGATAGGCCCAATGGGTGGTGGCGCGTTTCCCTTGCAGCAAGCCCGCCGCACCGAGCACCAGCGAGCCGGTGCACACCGACGTGACGTACCGGGCGTGGCTGGCCTGTTGCCTGATGAAGTCCAGGGTCTGCTCGTCTTCCATCAATGCCCCGACACCGGTGCCGCCCGGGACGCAGATCGCGTCCAGGTTCGGGCAGTCATCGAAGGTGGTCGTCGGCAGGAGCACCAGGCCGGTGCTGGAGGTGACCGGCGCCAGGTCTTTCCAGACCAGGTGCACCTTCACGTCCGGAAGCGAGGCCAGCACGTCATAGGGACCGGTCAAGTCCAACTGCTGGACCTGGGGAAACAACAGTAAACCGATGTGCAGCGTCATGATGCGTTCTCCTTGATTAATGCCAGAGGGGCTGGACGATTTCACTCTAGGCTCTGCCTGAAAAGCCTTGACACTCGGTCATGCTGCGTTGAAAACCGGCTCGCAATGCTCATTGACTCCAGTAAATGCGCTTGCTCGCCGCTTTTCGCCTTGCCTACCTTCGTCTCAAGACTTTTCAAACAGAGCCTAGGGCTTTAGGCTCTGGCGAACACGCCAATCACCCCACGAATTACGCCAATATGCCCGACGCCCCTAAAACCGTTCACGTCCTGGCCTTCGCCAACGTACAAGTGCTCGATGTCACCGGGCCGTTGCAGGTGTTCGCCTCGGCCAATGACCTGGCCCGCCAGCAAGGGCAGCCATTGCCTTATGCGCCGACGGTGGTCGCCGTGGGCGGTGGTGCGGTGATGTCCTCGGCCGGGTTGGCGCTGATGGCCGATCCGCTGCCGACCGAGCGCAGCGACACGCTGCTGATTGCCGGAGGGTGGGGCGTGTACGAAGCTGCGAAGGATCCGGCGCTGGTGGCCTGGGTCAAGGATCACGGCACGCGCTCGCGGCGGGTGGCGTCGGTCTGCACCGGGGCGTTCCTGCTGGCCGCCAGCGGTTGGCTGGACGGGCGGCGCGTGGTCACCCACTGGACCCGCTGTGAGCAACTGGCGGAGCAACATCCGCAACTTAAAGTCGAACCCAATCCGATCTTCATCAACGATGGCCCGGTCTGGACCTCGGCCGGGGTCACGGCTGGCATCGACCTGGCCCTCGCCCTGGTCGAGGACGACCTGGGGCGCGCCGTGGCCCTGGAAGTCGCCCGGCAACTGGTGGTGTTCCTCAAGCGGCCGGGTGGGCAATCGCAGTTCAGCGTGACCCTGTCGCTGCAAAAACACGGCGGTCGGTTCGATGAATTGCATGCGTGGATCGCCGAACATCTGACCTGTGACCTGGGCTTGCCGAGCCTGGCCGCCGAAGTGGGCATGAGCGAGCGCAGCTTCGTGCGGCACTATCGCGCCGACACCGGCCAGACCCCGGCGCGGGCCGTCGAATTGATTCGGGTGGAAACCGCGCGTCGCCTGCTCGCCGATACCGCAGTGCCGATCAAGCGGGTGGCGATGCAGTGCGGCTTCGGCAGCGAAGAAACCCTGCGCCGCAGTTTCCTGCGGGCCATGGGGGTGACGCCCCAGGCGTATCGCGAGCGTTTTTCGCTCAGCCCTCAAGCAGATCCAGCAAGGCCTTGAGCGTGGCCTCGGGGGCTTCCTGGGGAATGTTGTGGCCCACCCCGGCCAGCACTCGACGCTCGTAGAACGCGCTGAAATGTACCGCGTCTTCATCCTGCTCGGGCGCGGGCCCCACGCCGTCGTCGGCACCGCAGAGGGAAATGCTCGGCACGCCGATCGAGGGCTGTTCCGCGAGCCGTTCTTCCATCCATTCCAGGGTCGGATCCCCCGGTGCGTACATGAAGCGGTGGCGGTAGGAATGAATCACCACGTCGACGAAGTCCGGGTTGTCGAAGGACGGCGCACTGAGGGGATAGCATTGCGCGCCATGCGTCCAGGTGGGTGACCAGAGGCGCCAGAGCAGTTCACACAACTCGCGTCGATTTTTCGTCAGCCCTTCGACGCCCCGCGCGGTGTGGAAATAATACTGGTACCACAGGCGATGTTCGGTTTCAGGGGGCAGCGGCTGGGTCGAGCGGGGAATGTCCTGCAGGTTGTAGCCATCGCCGGTCACCAGGCCGCGCACGCGCTCCGGCCACAACGCCGCGACGATACAGGCCGCCCGGCCGCCCCAGTCGTAGCCGCCCAGGGTCGCCCGGGCAATGCCCAACACGTCCATCAGGTCCAGCAGGTCCTGGGCCAGCGCCGCTTGTTGGCCGGAGCGCATGATGGCCGGGTTGTTGAACCGGGTCGGGCCGTAGCCGCGCAGGTAGGGCACCAGGACCCGGTAGCCGCGATGGGCCAACGCCGGGGCAACTTCGTCGAATGCCCTGGGGTCGTAGGGAAAACCATGCAGCAGGATGACCGGCTCGCCGCTGGCGGGCCCGTGTTCTTCGTAGGCGATGCGCAGCAGCGGGGTCACTGCGAAACTGACGGTTGGCGCAAGGTTCATCTCGGTCTCCGGCGTCGCCCGGCGGTGGTCAGGCGGGTTCCTGGTTCACGTATTTGGCCCGGTCTGGCGTGAAGGTCACGTTCATCTGGGTGCTGGAGCACGTCAGCGTGCGTTCCTGGGACAAATCGATGTCCAGGTCTTCGCCCCGCAGGCCCTGCCACTGGGCGAGGTATTTGAGGCAGCCGAACTTTTCGTTCTTTTTCAGGCTGCGGCTGACCCCACCTTTCCAGCCCAGCACCGGTAACTCGCCGGCCAGGCAGCGCTGGGCCAGCTCGGGAAACCGCGTCGCCCGGTCGCGACCGATTTCCCAGCATTTGATCAGGCCGCGGTCCTGGCCTTCCCAGAGGTCTTCGCGGGTCAGCCCTGTTCGGGGTGGAGTGGTGATGGGGCGTTGTATACGGGCCATGTCGGATCCTTGAGTCGGGGGTGTCGGGCAGCTCCGCTGCACCCATGCGTGCATCGATCTTAGGAGGGGTTTCGGGGGCTGGCAACCTTGGCGCGGGTCGATGGTCGCTTTTGTGGCGAGGGAGTGGCCGCCGCGTCTTCGACGCTGCGCTGTCGCGCAGCAAACAAGTGTCCGACTTAAGATTGAGGTGCGCGCGGGGACAGAGACCGCAGTTATCACTGGTGTGCCAGCACCCGAGAGGGAGAGTGGTCCGAGA
>NZ_JAUQOP010000078.1 GCF_030580855.1 Pseudomonas citrullilanati
CGGAGTCCACGGTATTGATCGGATTGAAGGTCAGGTTCAAAGGGAACGCCGGGCCGCACAGCCAGTTGCTCTGCACCTCGGGCAAATCGATGGACACGGTGTATTGGCCGGTGCGGGGGTCGACGCCACTTTGTACGAAGCTCATGAAACCGAACGCTTGGGAATGCACGGCACTGGAAGTGGTCATGGTTCGTTCCTCATGAATTAAGAATCAAGGGGTGGTCGCTGAGGGGGCGGGAGGCTGGGCGGATGTGGTGACTTTGATGCAGGATATTTTGTCCCTGAAATTAGCCGCTTTCAGTCGGGAATCAATCATTTGTAATCCTGGTTCAATGATCTGCTTTTTTTGGTAAGCCATAAGGTATTCGGTTTCTATAATGGTTGAGTTGGTTTGCTTCTTCGTTGTTCTCATTAATACCCAGGAATTATCAAAGTTGGACTGATCACAGTTGTTCTGGTCGCTCAATAGAATGGTGGTGGCTGAAGGTACTTCGGCCAATTGGATTGAGCGAGTTCTGTCATTCCAGCTCTGACACGGTGGGGCAGATGTGTTGAAGTTGTAGATGTAGTCCGTCGTCCCCGGCCCTGGCAAAAACAGTCTGCAAATTCCATTTTCATGATCCCTGAGAATCAAGGTGCCGGTTGTCTTGCTTTGTTCAGGTTGGGCGGCGGCGAGGGTCCTGTCTTGCGGCAGGTTAGCCGTTTCGGTCACGTTACTTTCGTCGTTGGTTATAACGGTACTGCTCTGCGAAAAGGCATTAATTGAATATATAAGGTTGCCGGTCAACAATAAGCTAAAAAAGATCGCCTTGATGGGGTTCATGATTACTGTCCCATATGGTGGGGTGGCTGATGTGGGGAAACTAGCCACAACGCTATCACCGAAACGATCCGTTGAAACCTAACAGTTCTGTTAGTAGACAGCGTTCTCTCACGAAACCTACAGTGTCATCGTTGATGTTCTCTTGAATTTGCGTAATCAAGGAATAACCCGATGGTGGACTTGAATCCTCATCCCGAGACCCCGGCCCGGCAACCGGTTGATTCGGATGATAAAGTGCCGCAGGCGCCTGGCGCGTTCCGCGAGGTCGTCGGCAAGCTGCCCGTCCCGCACATAAAGGAATCTCACGAGCGGTCGGTAAAAATCTCCGATGTCACGGCGGCGGGCGCCAGCGCTGTGGTGCCGCCCTACCAGGCCATGCGTGTCGGGGATGAGGTCATCTTCAGTTGGCAAGGCTACTTTCAGGGCGTGCCAGAACCTGTGTACCAGGAATCCAAGCAAATCAGGGCTGAACACTTGCAACAGCCCTTGACGTTCACCGTCCCCTATATCGAGATTCGAAGTATCGAGGGTGAGCATGCCGATATCAGCTATCGGGTTGAGTATGCGGAACAGCCCTCACAGCCCAGCGAATCCGAGCAGCAGCGGATAGACATCGTCGACCCCGGCTCCGCTTTGTTGCCCTCTCTCTCGGTCAAGGGCCATACCGCGGGCCCGATCAATCCAGGTCACTACCCGGATGGCCTGACCTTGCAGGTCAAACCGCTTTACCTGGATATCCAGGAAAACGATTGGGTGCTGTTGTATTGGACCGGTAGCGAGAAGGCCAAGAGTGTCACCAAGGCGCTGCGGGTCGACCGTTCGACAGTGGACAGCGGTCTCTTCGAGTTTTACATCGAGCCGCACTGGCTGACAGTCAACAGCAACGCCCAGGTAAAAGTGCTTTATCAATATGCCCGAGCCGGTGTTGCCCGGTCGGCAGAACCGTTGCTGCTGGAGATCAGCAAACCGCTGCATCTGCCGCCGCCGATTATCGAAGACGTTACCCCGGGTGCGGATAACCATGGCACCTGGGCGGCGACGACCAATGGGGCCTACGTCAATGTGCCCGATACGGCGGAAATCGGAACGGGCAACGTGGAAGTGCATTGGCAAGGACATCCAAACGGTGGGCGCCACATCGCAACGGTTCCCGTTTCGGGCAGGCGTTTCCACATTCCTGCGACCGCCATCGCCGCCAACATGTCGACGCTCGCTCAGGGGCGCTATTTTCCCGTGTTCTACAGTGTGGAGGGTGAGCCCTCGGTCCACTTCAACCTGCTTGTCACGCCGTTGCCCGCGACACGCTACCCCGCTACAACCTCTGAACACATCACGGGCGGTCGGATGCATCTGTCCGAGGTGCCGTTTAGTGGCGCGGATCTGGTTATCGAATCCCCGGGTTTCGATGCCTGGCCGTTCATGGCGCAAGGGCAACTGCTCACGATGGAAGCCACCGCGGCCCATCTTTCGTATCCGGTTCGTAATGCCCGGCCAGTGACAGAAGCCGAATTCAGAAACAAAAAGATTACGGCGAAACTGCCCAAAAGAGAGTTTTTGGAAAGTCTCCAGAACGGTGAAGAGTTTTCACTGACGGCACGCGTCAGTTTTGATGGCGGTGAAACGTTTACACCTTTTAGGGACGTCATGGTGACGCTGGTCAGATAAAGCGGGTTCAACAGCGTTGGGCCACTTCTCAGTCGAGGGACTTCTAGCATGGAAACCAATTCTGTAGATGCGCTGTTGGACTGGCTCGAAGCGGAACCCCGGACGTTGCGCTGGGGGGCGATCCTGGCCTATGGGCGCAGTGAGACCAATAAGGTGCTGGCGCAAGAGTACATTACCCGGTTCGCCACCAGCGATTATATGCAACCCATTACCGAAGAGATTCGCGACAATACCACGCCCACGCAAAAGGATTATCTGCATAACTATCAAATGGACGCGCCGCGACTTTCTTTCAAAGGGTCTAACTTGCAGACCTCTGCGGCGAAATTAACGATGAAGGAAGTGGGTGGTACCCACTTGTCTTTCACCAAGCAAGTCGGCGCCCAGCAATGGTCGCTGACCCGGATTGCCGAGAAGAACGTGCTGGATGGCCCGGGATTGACGTTTGATATCAATCTTATAGCAAGTGAAGGCTCGGTCACCTCGGCGGGGCGGGTGGAGCTGGACATTTCCGAGGGACGCAATTATCGGTTGATTGATATGCCGTCTGATCACTTGCAAAGGGTGGCGGGAGAGCGTTTTCAAACACGCTTCAGGGGGTTGCCGCAAGCGCAAAGAACGTTCGTGTTGAACGAGTTGAGCTTCCAACCGGATCAGTTTTTGAAACCTGCGAAGTTTGTAATTCGTACCCACAATAAGCAGGGAGCCGGTGCCCGGCTGATGGCCAATGAAGACGAGGGCGAGGGCGCGGTATTGGTGTTTGTCGCCATGGAGGGCGCGAACAATGGAATTCCTCCTACCGATAATGCTGACCTGAAGTATCTATTGCCAGATGGCTATTCGGCTACAGTGTTGTTGTCCAATGATATGTTGGTAAGAAATATATTTGCGGAAGGAATTAGACGAACAAATAATTTGGATGAGGAGTTTCGAGCGGTATTTGAGGTTGTCGGTGGTTTTACTGAGATGACCGGTTATGGAGGAAGATTTGCCGGAATCAGTGCCCTTTATGCAGACCCTGCTAATGAGGGAGATAACCATTTTGCTGTTACCTCAAGATCGCTGAATGCCAATTTTCATGAACCTGAGGGTTCGGGAGATGTGGCGACCTTTCGCGTTCGACGTTTATCACGCGGAGTGGTTCTGGAATGGAATTCGCAGAGAATGCAATTTTGTGATGTTCGGTATAAAAAGAGCGAATTTGCCATAGTGCGTTACTTGGGCTCTGAATGGGAGTGCGTGTGGAGATTTCAATTCAGGTCTGACCCCGCTTCTGGGACGATTGTGTTCGAACTCATCGAGCAACCGGGGCAGATCAAGGTTACGGGCAGCATAGGAACCTTCCAGGACCAACCGCGAGTGGTGCAAGTCTTTCCACAAGTAAAAGCAAAGTTGGAAGAGAAGTTGGTGAGCCTGCTCAGTTCAGGCGTTCAATATTTTCTCACCCCTGCGCCGGAAATTAACGTTTTTACCCTTAACAGTCTATTGTTCCGCGGCAGGGACTCAGTAAGGTTCGACAGTGTTTATTTTCCAGGTGACCTGGCAGCATTTGGCCACGTCGGCCCAACACTCACCGCCTTCACCATCACTGATCTGGAACCGATCATCCCCCATACCCTTCCATGGCAGTTCCAAACCGAACCGCGCCGCAATGACCTGACCTGGTCGGTGCGCAATATCCTCGGCGAAACCGTGCCCAAGGGAAGTATCACGGCCACGGGTCTCTACACCCCACCCACCGCCGCCGAGATGCCACGCAGTTCCATCCGAGTGGTGGTCACCGCCACCGACGGCACCCACACCAGCTCGGCGCTGGTCGGCATCACGAGCCGGAGCCTGGCGATCAACCCGCTGATCATGATTGCCACGGCCGGCGATTCCCTGGCCCATGACGTGTCGGCCGGCGCCGTAGACGGCGGGGCGTTGACCTGGTCTATCCAGGACCCTGGCTCAGGCGCTGTGGTGAGGCCGAACCCAGCCGACGGCAAGGACCACAGTTATGTGCCGGGGCCACCGATCGCCAAGTCACCGCCCACCGTCGATACGATCGTGGTGACCAACCCCCGGACCGGGTTGAGCGAGACAACGAGCGCGCTGGTGCTGCATCGAGCGCCAGTGATAGAGGTGGCGATCAACGAAACGGCCAACTTGCCGGAGAACCAGCTCCAGTTGTCGATCATGGCGGAGGACGGCCCGATCAACCCGGGTGATTGGAACGAGCAATGGCAGGTATTGCTGGGCGGCGGCTCGGCGCAGATCGATGCCGTCAGCGGTTTGCTGACGTTGAACCCTGCCGGGCCGGACAAGTTTCTGGTCATCACGGTCCTGGCGCCTCCCGCAAGGCCGGGAGGGGCGTCGGAAGACGGTTATATCGTCTTGCCGTTGCCCTTGTTCAACATGCCCGAAACGATCCGGATGTTCCGTGCCGATGGCCAATAAGTGCTTGCCCCCTAAACCGTGAGAATCAGGATTCAAAAGGTGAGTCCATTCTCAACCAAAGGATTGCTGTCATGGAAACCAATTCTGTAGATACGCTGTTGGACTGGCTCGAAGCGGAACCCCGGACGTTGCGCTGGGGGGCGATCCTGGCCTATGGGCGCAGTGAGACCAATAAGGTGCTGGCGCAAGAGTACATTACCCGGTTCGCCACCAGCGATTATATGCAACCCATTACCGAAGAAATTCGCGACAATACCACGCCCACGCAAAAGGATTATCTGCATAACTATCAAATGGACGCGCCGCGACTTTCTTTCAAAGGGTCTAACTTGCAGACCTCTGCGGCGAAATTAACGATGAAGGAAGTGGGTGGTACCCACCTGTCTTTCACCAAGCAAGTCGGCGCCCAGCAATGGTCGCTGACCCGGATTGCCGAGAAGAACGTGCTGGATGGTCCGGGATTGACGTTTGATATCAATCTTATAGCAAGTGAAGGCTCGGTCACCTCGGCGGGGCGGGTGGAGCTGGACATTTCCGAGGGACGAAATTATCGGTTGATTGATATGCCGTCTGATCACTTGCAAAGGGTGGCGGGAGAGCGTTTTCAAACACGCTTCAGGGGGTTGCCGCAAGCGCAGAGAACGTTCGTGCTGAATGAGTTGGGTTTCAAGCCGAATCAGTTTTTGAAACCTTCGAAATTCATTATTCGCACTCACAACAAACAGGGCGCCGGTGCCCGGTTGATGGCCAATGAAGACGAGGGCGAGGGCGCAGTATTGGTGTTTGTCGCCATGGAGGGCGCGAACAATGGAATTCCCCCTACCGATAATGATGACCTGAAGTATCTATTGCCAGATGGCTATTCGGCTACGGTGTTGCTTGCGCACAGTATTATCAAAGATGAAATTATGGTTAATGGGTTCAGAGCAATGAACCAATTGCCGGTTGAGTTTGAGTACAGTGAAATAGTGCAAAATGATGTTTTTTACGGAATTCGTGGGATGAAAGGAGGTTTGAAGGAGTGGTGGGGACGGGTAAGTACTCCGTTGTTCGATATCGTAGTTGCAGATTTTGAACTGAAATTTTATGAGCTGCTAGGCGATACGATACCGTCATACTTCTCATTCGTGCTGCCCGGCTATGAGCTATCTGGATCAAAATTTACATATTGTGGTCTGGCTGTAGCGGGTATGCAACAGCAAGAGTCGGTTATTCTTGAAACGTATCGAGGCACGAAGGTTAATATCCCAGGCTCTGCTACTTTCATTTATAAGGCCAATCTGAATTTTGAACTCGTGATTATTGAAAACGGAAATTTGGTTCTTAATGCACAGCCACGGACGGCGGAAAATTTTAGCGTGATACTTTCGGATAGTCTGGCCGCTTTAAGAGCCGAAGAGGACTATGAGTTGCTGGTGGAGGCTTACAAAGATAAGTTTTCCTTGGTCGTTGAAAGTGCCTTCAGTCGATTCATTAATCAATTTCCGGTGATCAATCTATTCACTCTTAATAGCCTATTGTTTCGCGGTGGACAGGCGATAAATCTCGAAAGTGTTCATACACCTAGGGACTGGGCCTTGTTCGGCCACGTCGGCCCAACACATACCGCCTTCACCATCACTGATCTGGAACCGATCATCCCCCATACCCTTCCATGGCAGTTCCAAACCGAGCCGCGCCGCAATGACCTGACCTGGTCGGTGCGCAATATCCTCGGCGAAACCGTGCCCAAGGGAAGTATCACGGCTACGGGTCTCTATACCCCACCCACCGCCGCCGAGATGCCACGCAGTTCGATCCGGGTGGTGGTCACCGCCACCGACGGCACCCACACCAGCTCGGCGCTGGTCGGCATCACGAGCCGGAGCCTGGCGATCAACCCGCTGATCATGATTGCCACGGCCGGCGATTCCCTGGCCCATGACGTGT
>NZ_JAUQOP010000079.1 GCF_030580855.1 Pseudomonas citrullilanati
GCGGTGTGCCGGGCGACATAACGGTTGGCTATGCCGCCGTCTTCGCGAGCAAGCCCGCTCCCACAAGAAAAACCCAAACGCCAGACAGCACAAAGGGGAGCCGAAGCTCCCCTTTAATTTGTCGTCGCGTGCTCTTTTTTTATTATTGAGGGGCGGCCTGTTGTTGTTTTTGGCAGCCGTGGCCCTTTACCGCTGTTTTTGGCGATCCCCATCCGGGATCAAGAGCAAACGTATTTTTTTGAGCGCTGATCTGCCTTTTCGCCTTGCGATCCAACCGATTCGGGTACTACCTGAAGGTAGTCTTGTTGTTCTCTGCCCGGTTGCGGGTTGCTCCTGGAAGCACCCTGAAAAGCACATCTTCTCCAAAAAAATCTGTTAGCTGCGTCTCTGCCGTGTTGTTTTTGTTATGTCAGAGTCGTTTCGTCTTGTTTTTATTGGGCTTGCCGCGTTTTTTATTCTTGTTATGCCAGAGATATAGCAGGTGCCGTGCCAACTTTTAAAAACTTTTATAAATCAATAATTTGTATTTTTCAGGTGAAAATTTCGTCGGACCAAACCTGACAAATTGTTTCCGTGTTACTCGTTTCGCCACCGTTACAAAAGCCAGCGGTAACACCTCACTGTGCACTGCGCGCCTTGGCGACGCGTGAACCGGTGGGGCGACCCAGCACGTCGCAGATCTGCCGGCCCGCGGCAATCAACGCCTCCAGGTCGACACCGGTCTCGATGCCCAGGCCATCGAGCAGGTACACCACGTCCTCGGTGGCGACGTTACCGCTGGCGCCCTTGGCATAGGGGCAGCCCCCCAACCCGGCGATGGAGCTGTCGAACACGGCGATCCCTTCCAGCAGGCTGGCGTACACGTTAGCCATGGCCTGGCCGTAGGTATCGTGGAAATGCCCGGCGAGCTTGTCCCGGGGCACTTGCGCGCCGACCACCTCGAACATCCGGCGGGTGGCGCCGGCAGTGCCCGTGCCGATGGTGTCGCCCAGGGACACTTCATAGCAGCCCATCTCGTACAGCTCACGGGCGACCCACGCGACTTGCTCGGGCTTGACCGCGCCTTCGTACGGGCAACCCAGCACACACGACACGTAGCCACGCACGCTGACTCCGTGCTGCCGCGCGGCCGCCATGATCGGTGCGAAGCGCTCCAGGCTGTCCTTGATGGAGCAATTGATATTGCGCTGGGAGAACGCCTCGGACGCGGCGGCGAACACCGCCACTTCCTTCACGCCCGCCGCCAGCGCATCTTCGAAGCCCCGCAGGTTTGGCGCCAGGGCGCCATACGTCACGCCGGGCTTGCGCTGGATCTGCGCGAAGACCTCGGCCGAGCCGGCCATCTGCGGCACCCACTTGGGGGACACGAAACTGCCGACCTCGATGTAGCCCAGGCCGGCAGCGCTCAAGGCATCCACCAGGTTCACCTTGTCGGCGACGCTGATGGGCTGCGCCTCGTTCTGCAGGCCATCGCGGGGGCCGACTTCGATCATGCGTACAAAGGAGGGGAGGGACATGGGAGTTGACCTGTAGTAGTGGGTGCGTCAATTCAATGTGGGCGCGGGCTTGCTCGCGAAAGCGGTGTGTCAGTCGCCAAACAGGCTGAAAGAAGTCCGTATTCGCGAGCAAGCCCGCTCCCACACTGGAATCGCGTCGTTATTGGACGACGTCCTGGCCATTGATCGTCTGCTCCAGCGCCTGGATGCAGCGTTCCTCGGCGGTGTCGAGTTCCAGTTTCATCTGTTCGATGTCCAGCAATTGCTGTTCGAGTTGTTCCCGGCGCTCGGCGATTTTCGCCAGCATGCTGTGCAACTGTTTCTGGTTGCCGCTGGTGGGGTCGTAGAGTTCGATCAGTTCGCGGCACTCGGCCAGGGAAAAGCCGATGCGCTTGCCCCGCAGGATCAGCTTCAGGCTGACCTTGTCCCGTGGCGAATAGATCCGTTCCTGGCCCCGACGCTCCGGGCTCAACAGGCCTTGTTCTTCATAGAAGCGGATGGCCCGGGTGGTGATATCCAGCTCACGGGCGAGGTCGGAGATGCTGTAGGTCTGGCTGCTCATGGAAGCGCTCGAAACGAAAGGGGCTGGCGCTAAGCTAAAGGCAGGTTGACGTTCGCGTCAAGCAAGGCGCTGCCAAGCAAACCGGTGGGAGCGAGCAGGCTGGCCCCCACCGTGCCATGCCTAGGCTTTTTCCAGCTTCCGCTCATGGGCCGTCACCTGCTGGCACAACTCGATCATCTGCTCGCGCATCCAGCGGTTGGCCGGGTCCTGGTCGGTGCTTTCATGCCAGTAGAGGTGGGTCTCGACGGGCGGCACGTCGTTGACCGGCAACGGGAAGGCGTGCAGGTCGTGACGGCGGGCGAAACGTTCGGGCACGGTCATGACCATGTCGGTCTGTTGCAACACCTGGGACGCCATCAGGTAATGCTGGGAGCGCAGGGCGATCTTGCGCTGGATGCCCATCTTGCCCAGGGCCAGGTCGACGTAGCCGAGGCCGTTGCGGCGGCTGGAAATGTGCACGTGGGTCTGGGACAGGTAATCGTCGAGGTTGATCTTGTCCTTGCCCGCCAGCGGATGGCCCTTGCGCATGGCGCACACGTAGCGGTCTTCCATGAGCTTGACGTGGCGCACTTGCGGGTCGGTGTTGAGCGGTGCATCGACGGCGAAATCGAGGCGGCCGGCGGCCAGTTCCTTGGTGGTCTCACGGCGCTTGGACAGGAAGCTCTCGATGGCCACGGTCGGCGCCAGGCGACGCAGGCGCTGGAACAGCGGCGGCAAGATCACGCCTTCGGTGAGGTCGGTCATGCTGATGCGGTAGGTCTTGACGGCCTGCAGGGGGTTGAAGATGCGGCTTTCCTGTACCGACACCCGCAGCAGCGACAACGCGTTGCGCACCGGGCCGATGATGTTCTGGGCCATGGGGGTGGGCACCATGCCCTGGGCCGTGCGCACGAACAGCGGATCGTTGAAGGTCTCGCGCAAGCGCGCCAGGGCATTGGACACGGCGGGCTGAGTGATGCCGACGATCTGGCCGGCGCGGGTCAGGTTGGCTTCGGTGTAGATCGCGTCGAAGACGATGAAAAGGTTCAGGTCGACCTTGCTCAGATTCATGGCGCTGCACTCTTGTATTCGGGCGGGTTCTTGGACTTGTTATCGGTGCCGGGTAACGATGCGAATCAGTGAAACATATATCGGTGATGAATGTTAATACACGCCGAGAATAGGTTAGGTAAATTTTCGTAGCTGAACTAGCATCGATTTCATGATCTGAAATCAACCTCTGCCAAGAAGGTGCTGTCCATGGATTTTGCCTATACCCCCAAGGTTCAGGAACTGCGTGAACGCGTCACGGCGTTCATGGAGGCCTACGTCTATCCGGCTGAAGCGGTGTTCGAGCGGCAAGTGGCCGAAGGCGACCGCTGGCAACCCACGGCGATCATGGAAGAGCTCAAGGCCAAGGCCAAGGCCGAAGGCTTGTGGAATTTGTTTCTGCCCGAGTCCGAGCTGGGTGCCGACCTGACCAACCTCGAATACGCGCCGCTGGCCGAGATCATGGGCCGTTCGTTGCTGGGGCCGGAGCCCTTCAACTGCTCGGCGCCGGACACCGGCAACATGGAAGTGCTAGTGCGCTACGCCAATGAAGAGCAGAAGCAACGCTGGCTCGAGCCGCTGTTGCGCGGCGAAATCCGCTCGGCCTTCGCCATGACCGAGCCGGACGTCGCGTCCTCGGATGCCACCAACATGGCCGCCCGCGCCGAGCGCGACGGTGACCAATGGGTGATCAACGGCAAGAAATGGTGGACGTCGGGGGCGTGCGACCCGCGTTGCAAGATCCTGGTCTTCATGGGCCTGAGCAACCCCGATGCGCCGCGCCACGCCCAGCACTCGATGATCCTGGTGCCGGTGGACACCCCCGGCGTGAAGATCGTCCGGCCGTTGCCGGTGTTCGGCTACGACGATGCGCCCCACGGCCATGCCGAGGTGCTGTTCGATAACGTGCGGGTGCCGTACGAAAACGTGTTGCTGGGTGAAGGACGCGGCTTCGAGATCGCCCAGGGGCGTCTTGGCCCGGGCCGGATTCACCACTGCATGCGCTCCATCGGCATGGCCGAGCGCGCCTTGGAATTGATGTGCAAGCGTGCCGTCAGCCGCACCGCGTTCGGCCAGCCATTGGCTCGCCTGGGCGGTAACGTCGACAAGATCGCCGACTCGCGCATGGAGATCGACATGGCGCGCCTGCTGACCTTGAAGGCGGCATACATGATGGACACGGTGGGCAATAAAGTGGCGAAGAGTGAAATCGCCCAGATCAAGGTGGTCGCGCCGAACGTGGCATTGAAGGTCATCGACCGGGCGATCCAGATCCATGGCGGCGCCGGGGTGTCCAACGATTTCCCGCTGGCCTACATGTACGCCATGCAGCGCACCCTGCGCCTGGCCGACGGTCCGGACGAAGTGCACCGGGCGGCTATCGGCAAGTTCGAGATCGGCAAGTACGTGCCCAGGGAAATGTTGCGCAGCGGGCGCTAAGGGCCCGTTTCACCCGGCTGACGCCTTCGCGAGCAGGCTCGCTCCCACAAAGGTTTTGCAGTGACTGCGGATTGCACTGTCATTCAAGCCCCCGTGGGAGCGAGCCTGCTCGCGAACGCGTCCGGCAAAGCCGGCGTCCGCTTATTCCTTGACGCTCATGTATTCCTCGGCCCAGCGGATGTACTCCTCGGGCTGGGTGTAGGTGTGGGTCAGTTCGGTGGCGCTGAGGTCCGCCGCCTGGGTGAAGATCTGCCGTTGTTCACGGAGGCTGTCGTAGGTGGCCTTGATCGCCGCGAAGTAGGCGCCGTGGCCGTCGATGGTGATGCGCACGCCCAGTTCGGCCAGGCGCTTGTCGTCGCGCAACAGCGGGTTGCCGTAGGTGACGAGCATCAGCGGCACGCTCAGGTTCTCGGCGATCTTCTCCAGGTGATCGAAGTCTTGCACGCCCACCATGCAAATCCCGTCCGCCCCGGCCCGTTCGTATTGCTGGGTCCGGCTGATGATTTCCTGGACCGGCAGGATCCCGGCATTGGTCCTGGCGATGATCGACATGTCCGGATCGACCCGGGCCTCCAGTGCCGCCCGTATCTTGCCGACGCCCTCGGCCACGCTGATCAGGTCGGTGGACTTGCGGCCAAACTGGGCCGGCAGCAAGGTGTCCTCGATGGTCAGCGCCGCGACGCCGGCGCGTTCCAGCTCGATGATGGTGCGCATCACGTTCAGGGCATTGCCGTAGCCATGGTCGGCGTCGGCGATCACTGGCAGCTGCGCCACGCGACCGATGCGGGTGGCCTGTTCGGCGAACTCGCTGAGGGTGATCAGGGCAAAGTCCGGCGCACCCAGCACCTGCAACGACGCGACCGAGCCGCCAAGGATGCCGACTTCGAAGCCCAGGTCGGCGGCGATCCGTGCCGACATCGGGTCGAACACCGAGGCGGTGTGGTAGCAGGTCTGGGAAGCCAGCAGTTGACGAAAGTTGCGGCGCAAATCTTGATGGGAAAGCCTGGACATGTGAGTTCCACCATTGGCATGGAACGGCTTGAGCAAAAGTGTCAACGCCGAAAGAGCCAAAGGCTATCACGTGTCACGTATCAAGATGATGACGAATGCGCATGGCCCATGCTGCCAGCGCATTGTCAGGCGCTTGCAGCCCAGGCGCTCTGCTCGCACGATGGCCGGGCAATAGTCAGCCCACGTGAGACGACATTACGCCGCCACGGCCTGTTGCCCCTGCTTGAGCAGCGCCACGGCGCGCACGGTATCGCCCGGTTGCACTTGCAGGCGCTTGGCGGTGAGGCGGTCGACCAGCAGGCTGTGGCCGTGCTGGTGCGCCCGGGCGCTGGTGACCCGGCAGTTTTCCAGGCGCCGGTTATGGATCAGCCACACCGGCGCCTGGTCGTCCGGTGCGCCCACGGCCAGGGTCAGCGGCTGGCTGTCGCGCACCGTGCGGATCTTCGCCACCGGCGCCTCGATCACCGGGCCAGCGTCGAAAATATCGATGTAGCCCTTATGGCTGAAGCCCTCGGCATTGAGAATCCGCATGGCCGGCTCGGTGTTGGGATGGGCCTTGCCGATCACCGCCTGGGCCTGTTCGGTGAGCAGGCAGGTGTAGAGCGGCTGGCGGGGCATCAACTCGGCGATGAACGATTTGTTGCCCATGCCGGACAATTGGTCGGCGTAGCTGAAGTCCTTGCGAAAAAAGTGCCGCCCCAGGCTGTCCCAGAACGGCGAGCAGCCGTGTTCGTCGGCATGGCCGCGCAGCTCGGCGATCAGCTTTTCACCGAACAACTGGGAAAACTCGGCCACGAACAGCAATCGCGCCAGGGACAGCAAGCGTCCGTTGTGGCCGCGACGTTGCTCGGGGTGCAGGAACAACGAGCAGATTTCCGATTGCCCGGTCATCTCGTTGTTGAGGAACAGGGTCGGCAGCTGCCGCTGGATGCCCAGCTCCGGCGCCGAATTCACGGTCACCCCGACCCGGTAGTTGTACCAGGGTTCGCGTAGCCCCACCGCGCCGGTCAGGGCACTGATGCCCACCACCTGGCGGTCGTCGTCTTCGAGCACGAACAGGTAATCGGCGTCGGCACGCTCGACTTGCCCGGCAAAGGTGGGGGGGGGCCCGCGCCCCCGCTGGGGCCCGCGGGCTTCGTTGGGCGGCCGGCCGGGGTACCCCGGCCCGGGGGCACGGGGCCAAAACACCAGCCGCGGGCGGTCGG
>NZ_JAUQOP010000007.1 GCF_030580855.1 Pseudomonas citrullilanati
TTGTGGGAGCGGGCTTGCTCGCGAAGACGGCGGATCGGTCGACATCTATGTTGAATGGAGAACAGCCTTCGCGAGCAAGCCCGCTCCCACCCTTTAGCCGAGCAGCTCGTTCATCGCGATGATCTGCTCCGCCACCTGGATCAGCTTCTGCTGGCGGCTCATGGCCTGGCGGCGCATCAGGGTGTAGGCCTGTTCTTCGTTGCAGTCCTTCATCTTCATCAGCATGCCCTTGGCCAGTTCGATGCGCTTGCGTTCGGCCAGTTGCTGGTCGCGGGCCAGCAGTTGGGCGCGCAGGGCCTGGTCGCTTTCGAAGCGGGCCATGGCCACGTCGAGGATCGGTTGCAGGCGCGCGGCGTGGATGCCTTCGACGATGTAGGCGCTGACGCCCGACTTGATCGCCTGGCGCATGACATCCGGGTCGTGCTCGTCGGTGAACATGACGATCGGTCGCGGTTGGTCGCGACTGACCAGCACCACCTGTTCCATCACATCGCGCCCGGGTGACTCGGTATCGATCAGGATCACGTCCGGACGCACCGTTTCGACGCGCGCGGGCAGGTCGATGGTCAGGCCGGACTCATCGATGACCTCGAACCCGGCCTCGATCAGGGCGGCCTTGAGGCGCCCGACTTTTTTCGCGGTGTCGTTGATCAGCAGGATACGCAGCATGGTCGTGGCTCCTGTCAACGGCTGGCCATAAGGGGAGCCGCATCGCTCAAGGCGTGCAGTTTGAAGCGCTTGGCATAGCCGGCCGGGTCCGTGCCGTCCCAGGTGACGCCGTCGATCAGTTGGCTGCTGCGCATGTCCTGGCGCGGGGACGCGATGTCCAGCGCCGCGCAGGCTTCCCGGTACAGCGTGAGCTGCTGGACCTGCCGCGCCACGCCCAGGTAGTCCGGGTCTTCGCGCAACAGGCCCCAGCGCCGGAACTGGGTCATGAACCACATGCCGTCGGACAGGTACGGCAGGTTCACCTCGCCACCGCCATGGAAGCGCATGGCGTGGGGGTCCTGCCAGCTGTTGCCCAGGCCGTCGGCATAGATGCCCAGCAGCCGCGGTTCGATGCAGTCCAGCGGGGCGTCGAGGTATTGCGGCGCGCTCAACAGTTGCGCGGTGCTGCGACGGTTCTCGCCGCTTTGCTCGATGAAGCGACTGGCCTCCAGGATCGCCATCACCAGCGCCCGGGCCGTGTTGGGGTATTGCTCGACGAACGCGCGGGTGCAGCCCAGGACTTTTTCCGGGTGATCGGGCCAGATGGTCTGGGTGGTCGCCAGGGTGAACCCCAGGTTCTGCTTCACCGCGCTGGCGCACCAGGGTTCGCCGACGCAGAAGCCGTCGATCCGCCCGGCCTGCAAGTGCGCGATCATCTGCGGCGGCGGCACCACCACGCTGTCGACGTCGACCAACGGATGGATGCCCTGGGCGGCCAGCCAGTAATAGAGCCACATGGCATGGGTGCCGGTGGGGAAGGTCTGGGCGAAAGTCAGCTTCGGGCGAGATTGGTGCACGTGCCGCTCCAGTGCCTCAGGACTGGTCACGCCCTGGGCCTGCAAGCCATGGGACAGGTTGATGCTCTGGCCGTTCTGGTTCAGCCCCATCAGCACCGCCATGTCGGTCGACGCGACGCCACCGATGCCCAGGTGCACCGCATAGACCAGGCCGTACAAGCTGTGGGCGGCGTCGATTTCACCACTGACCAGCTTGTCCCGCAGGTTGGCCCAGGAGGCCTGGCGCTTGAGGTTCAGGGTCAGGCCGTAGGGCTGGGCGAAACCCTGGGTGGCGGCCACCACCAGGGGGGCGCAGTCGCTCAGGGCCATGAAGCCGAGATCGACCGCGCTCTTTTCCGGGGCATCGCTGCCGTTGACCCAGGCCAGGGGATTGGCTGGAACTTCATTCATCGCACATCACCTTCACATGACAGCGCCGCCATCCGGCGGGATGACGGCGCCCTTGTCCTTGAAACCGCGTGGCACTCATCCGGGCGAGGCCTGGGCACCGATGAACGAAAAGGGTGCAAGGCATATGCCAGCCCGTTGCCCATCACCTTTCCATCAAGATTTCAGGCGCCGCGCCTTCCATCCTGTCGCTCCTTCCATTCGCCACGTTGCACAGGAGCCACCAATGCAGGACACACCATCGCGCCCCACGGCATTGGCCGACCCGCGCGAGCGGATACTGCACCTGCGGGTCGTCCACGGCACGCTGGCGCTGCACAGCGCAGGGTGCCGCCACGGCCAGGCACTGCCCAGCGGTTGGCAGGGGCTGGTGGTGTTGCGCGAGCCGTTGCAGTGTTCCGGCGGCGAGTGGCAGGTGCGACCGGTCTGCGCGGCGTCGCTGGTGAAATTGCAGGCGTTCTTCGACATGAGCGCTGCCTTCGCCGCGAAAGAAACCGAGGCCGCGCCGTGGGCCCTGTTGCCGGTGGCACAGGACGTGGTCCGGGCCCAGGCGCGGCTCGAACGCTGGTACATCGAACAGGCCCTGGGCGGCGCCCCCGGTTATCACGCCGTCGCTCACTTGTTGCGCCAGCACGAGAGCTACGGGCTGGTGCGCTTCCTGTTGGAGCAGGGCACCCGCAGCGAAAAGCTCAACACCCTGGCGCAGCGCTACGGGGTGTCGGTCTCGCATTTTCGCCGGCTGTGCCGACAAGCCCTCGGCAGCGCGGCCAAGCCGGCCTTGCGGGGGTGGCGCACGGCCCAGGCGCTGCTGGACATGAGCCTGGGCAACGGTTCGCTGACCGACGTCGCACTGGCGTTCGGCTTTGCGTCTTCCTCGCATTTCTCCAAGGAAGTGCGCGAGCTGGTGGGGTTCGCCCCCAGCAGCCTGGCTGACATCACCTACCTGCCGGGCAAGTGAAGCGATGAAGCGCCGCGTGTTGTCCTTGTCCCTGTGCCTGCTGCTCGCTCCCCTCGTGACCCGGGCCGATGTCTACAGCTTCGAGGCGCGCGAACAGAGCGCGCGAACGTTTTTCAGCGAGCTGTCCGGCGCGTTGGGCAAGCCCGTCATCGTCAGCAAGGTGGCGGCGACCAAGCGGATTGGCGGCACCTTCGACCTGCGCACGCCACAGCGGACGTTCGAGCGCATCAGCGCGCAGATGGGCCTGATCTGGTACAGCGACGGCCAGGCGATCTACCTGTACGACGGCTCGGAAACCAAGAGCTCGATGGCCTCGTTGCAGACCCTGACGGTGGCCAGGCTGCTGGCATTCCTCGAACAATCCGGGCTGCACGACCCCCGCTACCCGCTGCGCAATGACGGCCTGCGGACCTTTCACGTTTCCGGGCCGCCGATCTACGTCGACCTGGTCTTGCAGGCGGCGCAATTGATGGACAACCAGCGCTCGGAGTTGCTGTTGGGCAAGCAGCAGATCGGCGTGATCCCGGTGCGCAATACCTTTGTCAGCGATCGCCAGTACGAGCTGCGCGATGACAAGGTCACGCTGCCAGGCTTGGCCAGCGTGATCGAGGCGTTGCTGCGCGGCGAACAACAGCCGGTCGAGCCCGCGGTGGCCCAGGTGCCGGCCCAGCGTTCGCGGGGCATGATGCCGGTGTTTCCCCTGGAAGGCTTGGCGAACACGCCGGCGGAACAGGACCCGACGGCGCCGCGCATCCTCGCCCGTGAGGTGGCCGCCGGCAACATCCGCGTGGTGGCCTACCCAGGCACCAACAGCTTGCTGGTCAAGGGGCTGCCGGAGCAGGTGCGCTTTATCGAGAACCTGGTGAACGCGCTGGACACGCCCAAGCGCCACGTCGAACTGTCGCTGTGGATCATCGACCTGCACAAGGACGAACTCAAGCAACTGGGCATCCACTGGCAGGGCGCGGTGAAGTCCGGCGGTACCTTCAGCGCCTCGCTCAACGCCGGCTCGGCGACCACCCTCGACGGCGCGTCGTTCGTCAACCGCGTGTTGGCACTGGAGCGCACCCAGCGCGCCAATGTCGTGTCGCGCCCGGTGATCCTGACCCAGGAAAACGTCCCGGCGATCTTCGACAACAACCGCACCTTCTATGCGCCGCTGGTGGGGGAGCGCAGCGTCGACCTGCAACACGTGACCTACGGCACCCTGGTCAGCGTGTTGCCGCGCTTCGCCCAGGCGGACGAGATCGAGATGTCGCTCAACATCGAGGACGGCAACGAAGTCGAGCGGCCGGGCCAGGACGAGCACCAGGGAGCGTTGCCGACGGTGGGGCGCACCCGCATCAGCACCGTGGCACGGGTGCCCCAGGGCAAGAGCCTGCTGGTCGGCGGCTTCACCCGCGATGACCACGGCGAGCAGATCGGCCGGGTCCCGGTGCTGGGCTCGATCCCGTGGATCGGCCGGTTGTTCAGCTATCGCCAGAACCGCTCGGCCAACACCGTGCGCGTGTTCCTGATCCAACCCCAGGAAATTCACCAGGCCCTCGAACCCGCCGCAGTCGAACCGGGCGGGCCGTTGCTGACCCCGGAGCAGCATGAACGCCTGCGGCGGTCTTATTTGCGGCAATCGTCACCATGATCCTGCCGCCGGTTTCCCTGGGCGGACGCGCCGCCCAGGCCCGCCTGAACGCCGAGAAGGCCGCCGAGCAGCCGACGCCGCCGGTCGACGCCGAGGCGAGCGCCGACGACAGCACCACGGCAGCGGTGGCGCAGCGCATCGTACAGATCAGCGACGAGCTGTCGGCGGCGCTCACCCAGTTCCGCGGCCGGCGCTTGTTCGAGCTCAAGTCCGAAACCCCCAGCGACACCTTCGAGCGCGTGCTGGAGGACGATACCGTGCCCAAGGCGCGGCAAGTGTTGAGCCTGGCGCGGTTGGCGGAAAAACCGGTCGCCTGGCTGCTCGACATGGCGCGGCAACTGTTCCCCGATGACAGTGACCTGGCCCTGGTGCTGCGGGCGTTGTTGCGCCGCCGTAGTCTGGAGGCCCGCACCCGCCAGCGCCTCGAAACCCTCTTGCAGACGGTGGTTGCCCAAGGCTCGCCCAAGCGCATGAACGCCGGCATCAACGCGGCCCTCAAGGCGCGGATGTTCGGCGCGAGCATGGCGGTGCGGGCCGGCCTGTTGCGCGAGAGCTACCGGGACTTTCTCGAATCCGACGACGGTCCGCTCAGTGCCTACCAGGACTGGATCGCCCTGTACGGCCCGGCACAGCGCATGAACGTGTTGGCCTTCATCGAGGCCGCGCTGCTCACCGACATCAATGCCCAGGACCCCAGTTGCTCCCACGCCGAGTTCGGCCAGCTGCTGGGCCGTGTCAACGACCTCAAGCACCTGCGCTCGGCCGATGCACTGTTCATCGGCGCGTTGCTCGGCGATGCACTCGTCTGTCGGCACAACCCCGATGAAGCCGACTGGCTGGTGTTCCTGCTCGGCGTGCTGACGTATCCCGATGACCTCGACCAGTTGTTGCTCGGGGCGTTGGGCGAACAGGTGATGCTCAGCACCCACCGGGAACGCTCGACGCTGCTGCAAACCCTGCGCCGGCTCAGCCTGCGCTTGCCGCCCGCGTTGTTCGCCGATGACGAGGCGCCCCGGCGCCTGGCGCAACAGTTCACCCGCCTGGCCGACGTCACCTATGCCCATGAATGCATCGAGCAACGCCGCGCCGGCGGTTGCCCATGATGCTGTCCCGGAGCCTGGCCTGAATGCTCGATAAGTTCTTGCGCAACGTCAGTGCGCGCCCGGAGCTGCTGATCCTGACCTTGATGGTGATGATCATCGCCATGCTGATCATCCCCTTGCCCACGGTGCTGGTGGACGCGCTGATCGGCCTGAACATCGTCATTTCGCTGCTGGTGTTCATGGGCTCGTTCTACATCGAGCGCATCCTCAGCTACTCGACGTTCCCGGCATTGCTGTTGCTGACCACGCTGTTTCGCCTGGCCCTGTCGATCAGTACCAGTCGCCTGATCCTCAGCCAGGCCGATGCCGGCGAGATCATCGCCTCGTTCGGTGACTTCGTGATCGGCGAGAGCCTGGTGGTAGGGTTCGTGATTTTTTCCATCGTCACCATCGTCCAGTTCATCGTCATCACCAAGGGCTCGGAGCGGGTCGCCGAAGTCGCCGCGCGCTTCTCCCTGGACGGCATGCCGGGCAAGCAGATGAGCATCGACGGCGACCTCAAGGCCGGTGCCATCGATGCGGCCCAGGCCCGGGAAAAACGCAGCGTGCTGGAGCGCGAGAGCCAGTTGTACGGCTCGTTCGACGGGGCGATGAAGTTCATCAAGGGCGACGCCATCGCCGGCATCATCATCATTTTCGTCAACTTCATCGGCGGCATGGCCATCGGCGTCGGGCAGTTGGGCATGGACCTGTCCATGGCGTTGTCGACCTACACCTTGTTGACCATCGGCGATGGCCTGGTGGCGCAGATTCCCGCGCTGCTGATCGCCATCGGCGCCGGCTTTATCGTCACCCGGGTCAACGGTGATGACAGCAACCTGGGCCGCAACATGCTCAGCCAGATGCTGGGCAATCCGTTCGTCCTTGGCGTCACCGCCGTGCTGGCGGTGGGCGTCGGCCTGCTGCCGGGCTTTCCGTTGCCGACCTTCCTGGCGATCGCCAGCGTGCTCGGGCTGGTGGTGTTCATGCGCCAGCGCAAGGCCTGGCGCCAGGGTTCGGCCGAGCAGCGTGCCGAACCCGCCGACCCGGAGGCGGCGCCGGCCGAATCGGGCTTGCTCGACGATGTCGACAACATCGCCACGGAAACCGTCCCGTTGATGTTGCTGGTGCCCGGTGCACGCCTGCCGGCGCTGGAAAAACAGCGTTGGGCCGCGCGCTTTCGCAGCCAGTTCTTCGTCGACTACGGGTTGCGCATCCCCGAACCCCGGCTGCGGGCCAGCGAGGCGTTGCCGGCCCATCAAGTGGCGGTGCTGATCAACGAGGTGCGCGCCGAACAGTTCGACATTCATTTCGACCACTGGCGCCTGCTGGATTATTCACCCGAGCTTGAGCCCCTGGGCTTTGCTCTGGTGCGCGGCAACGACAGCAACCGCCAGGGCGGGGTCTGGGTCGGCGCGGCCGATCGCGAGCGGGTGCAGCAACTGGGCTACCACCTGCGCCCGGCGGACGAGGAATGCTACCGCTGCCTGGTCACGTTGCTGGCGCGCAACATCCGCGAGTTTTTCGGCGTGCAGGAAACCAAGCAACTGCTCGACGAAATGGAAAGCCGCTACCCCGACCTGCTCAAGGAAGTGTATCGCCACGTCACGGTGCAGAAGATCGCCGAAGTGCTGCAGCGCCTGATCGGCGAGCGCATCTCCGTGCGCAACATGAAGCTCGTCCTCGAGTCGCTCGCCCACTGGGCGTCCCGGGAAAAAGACGTGCTGGCGCTGGTGGAGCACGTGCGCGGGGCAATGGCCCGCTACATCAGCAACAAGTTCGCCCAGGGCAACGACTTGCGGGTGCTGCTGTTGTCGCCGGAGTTCGAGGAAGTGATACGCCGGGGCATCCGGCAAACCTCCGGCGGCAGCTTCCTCAACCTTGAGCCGGCCGAATCGGAAGAGCTGATGGACCGCCTCAGCGTCGGCCTGGACGGTGTGCACATCGCCCACAAGGACCTGGTGCTGCTGTGCTCGGTGGATGTGCGGCGCTACATCAAGAAACTGATCGAAGGCCGGTTCCGGGAGCTGGACGTCATGTCGTTCGGCGAAATCGCCGAGACCGTTTCGGTCAATGTCATCAAGACGCTGTAGGGAGATCTGCCAAATGAACCTGCGCCTGGAGCGATACGCCGCCCATCCGCTGCGCCTCAGCGGCCCGCTGATCGAGGCGGCGCTGGACGAAGTGGTGGTGGGGGAGGTCTGCGAGGTCCGTCGGCACTGGCGTTCGCCCGAGGTGGCCGCCCGGGCCCAGGTCATCGGCTTCAAGCCCGGCGCGGTGTTGCTCAGCCTGTTGGGCGAGGCGAAAGGCTTGTCCCGGGCGTCGCTGGTGGTGCCCACGGGCGCCACGTTGCAGCTGACTTGCAGCGACGCCTTGCTCGGCAGCGTGGTCGATCCCCAGGGCGTTATCGTCGAACGCCTGGCGCCGTCGACAGCGGTTGCCCAGCGCGACTGCGCAGTGGACGCCGACCCACCGTCGTACCAGGCGCGACGCCCGGTGGCGGAACCGTTGCACACGGGCATCCGGGTCATCGACGGTTTGCTGACCTGCGGCGTCGGCCAGCGCATCGGTATCTTTGCCGCCGCCGGTTCCGGCAAGACCACCTTGATCGACATGCTGATCGAGCACACCGATGCGGATGTCTTTGTGATCGGCCTGATCGGCGAGCGCGGACGTGAGGTCACCGAGTTCATCGCGCATCTGCGCCAGTCGCCGAAGCATTCCCGTTGCGTGGTGGTGTACGCCACTTCGGATTTTTCCTCGGTGGATCGCTGCAACTCGGCGCTGCTGGCGACGACCATCGCCGAGTATTTTCGCGACCAGGGCCGGTGCGTGGTGTTGCTGCTCGACTCGTTGACCCGTTATGCCCGGGCCCGCCGCGACCTGGCATTGGCCGCCGGTGAAGCGCCGGCGCGGCGTGGCTATCCGGCTTCGGTGTTCGACGCCTTGCCGCGCTTGCTGGAACGCCCGGGCGTGACCGCCACGGGAAGCATCACCGCCTGGTACACGGTGCTGCTGGAAAGCGATGACGAACCGGACCCGATCGCCGAGGAGATCCGCTCCATCCTTGACGGCCACGTCTACCTCAGCCGGGCCTTGGCGGCCAAGGGGCACTACCCGGCGATCGACGTGTTGCGCAGCGTCAGCCGCGTGGCGGCGCAAGTCACCCCGCCGTCGGTCCGGCAGTTGGCCGCCGTGGCCCGGGACACCCTGGCCCGCCTTGAACAATTGCAAGTGTTTGTCGACATGGGCGAATACAGCCCGGGTGCGGACGCGGCCAACGACCGGGCGATGCAACGTCGCGACGCCCTCGATCAATGGTTGCGCCAGCCCACGGACGAGCGTTGCGAGCCGGACGAAACCTTGCGGAGCCTGCATGAAATCCTTGCCTGACCACCGCCGCTTGCTGGTCCTCAGCCAGTTGCGCCGACAACGCGGCGAACTGGCGCTGCTGCGGGCCCAACGCCAATTGCAACCGCTGTTGCAGGAGCGTCGCGGCTTCGAGGAACAGGCGGCGGCGTTGCATCAACTGTTGGCGAGCCATCGGGCGAATGACTGCGTGCTGGACCACGGGCAACTGTTGGCGCTGCTGCGCACCCAGGCGGTCATTCGTCGACGGATCGATCTGCTGCGGGTCGAGCGTGACCGTGTCGACGAGCAATGCCGGCAGCTTGAACTGCAATTGCAGGCACAGCGCGAACGACTGGGTTCGTTGCAGCGCAAGCACGACCAGTACCAGCGTGGGCTCCAGCAGCAATTGCGCCTGCAACGGCGGATGCAGGTGCGCCGGGAAGAGCGGGAGCAGGAAGAGCGGATGGGGGCAGGGCGATGAATGAAGTGTTCGGCGTGCCCGCTCGCCCCGTCCCGGCACTGGACCTCAATGACGAAGGCCTGGTGGACACGCTGCCGGATACCCGGGTCCCGGCGCAGGAGGAGGATTTGCCCCAAGGCGTATTGGACCTTCTGGCGGCGCTGCCGCGTTTCTCGCGTCCGCTGCCGGAGGGCACTCGGGGGAAGGTCTGGCACGCGGTGGGTACTGCCTTGGGGCGAGAGGATGGCGATTCGCGGGAACTGCCATCGACTGTGAAACCTGGGATGGATGTGATGCGCGAGGCAAGCCCCATCGCCAAGACGCTGTTGCAGGTCGGGGCGGTGCTCGATGGGTCGCTGCAGGCGCCGATGCCGTTACGGCTGGAGAGGGCCATTGACTCGTCCAGCGTACCGACCCTGTCGGTGCCGGCCGAGCCCCCCGCGGCCCAGGGCGATGAGCCGGTGCCAGTGGTGCCAGCGGCCCCGCAGGTTGCGCGCGTCGTGCCCAGCGCCGCGCCAATGACGCCTGCGCCGCCGGCAGCGCCGCCACCACCACTCGAGGTTGAGGCGCCAACCTTGCCGGGGCCGGCGCGGGAACTGCTGCAAGTACCGTTCAACAGGGGCGCCGCCAGCGGCCAGGTGACGATCCACCGGCTGCCGGAGAATGCAGCCGGCCTGACACTCAGCCCGAGCCATGCATGGGTGTTCGAGCAACTCAAGGAGCCTTTCGCCCTGGCGGCGGAACCGGCCTGGCGGTTGACCGGGCGTGGCGACGAGCAACCGCGCCAGGGGTCGCGGCAGGCGCCGGATGACGACCCGGACGAAGCGTCCGAGCGTCCGGCGTGAGGGCCTTGAAACTGCGACGGGTCGATCCCGGGCGACACGCCTGCACGCAAGCGATCGAGCGTTGGCGGCGGGCCGGCCAGCCGGCCGGGTGGGGGCGGGTGCCGGAGCGTGTCGCGGCTATCCAATTTCGCGCCCACGGCGTCGATGGTGATTGGCAGGGGATGATCCTGGCCCGGGACTGGTTGCACCAGGCGCTGCCGACCTTGCGCTCGTGGCTGGGACGCGAGTGCGCGTTGCCGAGCATCGTCGCCTTGTTCCGGGCGGTGCCTCGGCCCTTGCCACTGGCGGTCAACGTGCTGCATTACCACCGGCTGTCGGACGTCGAGGCCGTGGACAGCGCGCTGTGCCCGCAGCACGAGCTGCCCTGGCTCGACACCGGTCGCGGGCGGCTGTGGATCACGCGTTTGCCACCCACGAATGCGACGGTCGAGCCCCAGGAACCGGCTGCCTGGCTCAAGGCATTGCCGCTGCGCCTGGTGTTGCAGTTGGGCGTCAGTGAGCTGCGCGCCGGGGGCGTGAGGCGACTGCGCGAGGGCGATGTCCTGCGCATCACCGAACGCACCCAGCGGGTCTTGCTGGCCCACCGCAGCCTGGGCGTTTTCACCATGACCGAAGAGGGTTTACACATGCAACCGAGCGATACCGATGCCGATCCAGGAACCCCGCCACCCACTGCCCGGCCGGTCGACCTGGGCGCGGTTGCGGTGCGCCTGGAGTTTGTCCTGGCGACCCACGACATCGACCTGGGGCGGCTGTCGCAGTTCATCGAGGGGCAACTGATCCCGTTGGCCGCCGATGCCGCGCAGCGCATCGAGATCCGCGCCAACGGCCTGCCCGTGGCCCGGGGTGAACTGGTGCAGTTGGACCGCCAGTTGGGCGTTGAACTGCTCGAAGTCCATCGGAACGCCAGCGATGAATGACGTCTCGCTGATCGCGCTGTTGGCGTTCGCTTCGCTGCTGCCCTTCCTGGTGGCGGCGGGCACCTGCTACCTGAAGTTTTCCATTGTCTTCGTCATCGTGCGCAACGCCCTGGGGTTGCAGCAGGTGCCATCGAACATGGCGCTGAATGCGATCGCGCTGATGCTGGCGATCTTCGTCATGACGCCGGTGATGAAGCAGGGCCATGACTACTACAAGAGCGAGGCGGTGGCCTTCACCGATATCGAATCGGTGGTGAATTTCGCCGAGAACGGCCTGGGCAGCTACAAGGATTACCTGCGCAAGTACACCGACCCGGAGCTGGCGCTGTTCTTCGAGCGCGCCCAGGCCGGCCAGGTCGATGCCGACATCGACCGGTACGTCGATGAAGACCTGGCGCCGTCGTTGTTCTCGCTGCTGCCGGCCTATGCGCTGAGCGAAATCAAGGGCGCCTTCAAGATCGGCTTCTACCTGTACCTGCCGTTCGTGATCGTCGACCTGGTGATCTCCAGCATCCTGTTGGCGCTGGGCATGATGATGATGAGCCCGGTGATCATCTCGGTGCCGATCAAGCTGGTGCTGTTTGTCGCCCTGGATGGCTGGGCGCTGCTGTCCACCGGGCTGGTCAAGCAATACCTGACCCTGCTGGCATAGGCCCGCCGATGAATGACCTGGTCTACGCCGGCAACAAGACCCTGTACCTGATCCTGCTGATGGTGGCCTGGCCGATCATCGTCGCCACGGTGGTCGGCCTGGTGGTGGGGTTGATCCAGACCGTGACCCAGTTGCAGGAGCAGACCCTGCCGTTCGGGTTCAAGTTGCTGGCGGTCGCCGCGTGCCTGTTCCTGCTGTCGGGCTGGTACGGCGAAACCCTGCTGGACTTCAGTCGCGAAGTCATCCGCCTGGCGCTGGGTTGATGACTTTGTTCTTCGAGTTGTACGCCGGGTTCGCGGCGGCGCTGCTGGGGGTGGCGCGCCTGGCGCCGATTTTCTTCATGCTGCCGTTCCTCAACAACGGCGTGCTCACTGGCGTGCCGCGCCAAGCGGTGATCGTGCTGGTTGCGCTGGGCTTCTGGACCGCTGTGGGCGAATCCGTGCCGGCCCTCGACAGCGTCGCGTTCCTCGGCGCGCTGCTGCGGGAAATGAGCATTGGCGTGCTGCTGGGCGGGCTGCTGTGCTGGCCGTTCTGGGTGCTGCATGCCATGGGCAACCTGATCGACAACCAGCGCGGCGCGATGCTCAGCAGCACGGTGGACCCGGCCAACGGCGTCGACACTTCGGAGCTGGCGAACTTTCTCCAACTGTTCGCCGCGGTGGTGTACCTCGAAGGTGGCGGCATGCTGTTGATGCTTGAAACCGTCGCCCACAGCTACCGCGTTTGTGCGCCGTCGAGTGGTTGCGCGATGAACCTGCCGGCTGTCCATGCCCTGCTGGATTTGCTGGTGGGCAAGACCCTGGTGATCAGCGCGCCGGTGGTGGCCGCCTTGCTGGTCAGCGAGGCCTTGCTCGGCCTGCTCTCGCGCTATGCGCCGCAGATGAACGCGTTCTCCGTGTCGCTGACGGTCAAGAGCCTGGTGGCGCTGGTGGTGTTGATGCTGTATTTCGGCGCGCACCTGCCCGACGAAGTCGCACGCATGGGTTCGACCTCCGGGGCCTTGGCCGATTACCTGGGCGGCGCGGAGGGCGGGCATGTCGTCCAGCGCCTCGAAGACTGAAAAACCCACCGCCAAGCGGCTCCGGGATGCCGCACGCAAAGGGCAGACGTTCAAGGCCAAGGACCTGGTCATCACCTGCCTGACCCTGTGCGGTATCAGCTACCTGGTGTTCAACAGCTCGCTGTTCGACATCATGGAGGTCTACCGGCGGATCATCGCCAGCGATTTTGACGCGGGGCTTCAAGCCTATTCGGCGATGCTGGTGCTGGTCGGCCTCAAGGCGTTGCTGCCGTTGCTGCTGGTGTGTGTGCTGACCAGCGCGTTGCCGGCCTTGCTGCAAAGCGGTTTTGCCCTGGCCAGCGAGGCGTTGAAGCTGAACCTGGGGGCGCTGAACCCGGTCAACGGTTTCAAGAAGTTGTTCAGCCTGCGCACGGTGAAGGACACCGTCAAGGCGCTGCTGTACCTGGGCAGCTTCGCCCTGGCGCTGTGGATCGTCTGGATCACCCAGCGCCCATTGCTCTTCGCCCAACTGTTTGCCCAGGCTCCGGACCTGTTCGCGATCTGGGGACGCCTGCTGCTGGTGCTGGTATTGGCGTTCCTGGGGTGTGTCCTGTTGATCGTCGTGCTCGATGCGCTGTGCGAGTACGGCCTGTTCATGAAAGACCAGATGATGGACAAGGATTCGGTCAAGCGCGAACACAAGGAGCAGGACGGCAACCCGCAGATCAAGGGCCGCCGCCGCGACTTGCACCTGGAGCTGTTGTCGGAGCAGGTCAAGTCCGACGTGCGCAGTTCGCGCATGATCATCGCCAACCCGACCCACATCGCCATCGGCGTGTACTTCCGCCCGGAAATCACCCTGTTGCCGTTCATCTCCCTGATGGAAACCAACCAGCGTGCCCTGGCCGTGCGGGCGTACGCCAAGGAGGTCGGCGTGCCGGTGGTCAACGACGTGGCCCTGGCCCGACGGATCTTCAAGACCCACCAGCGCTACAGCTTCCTGCAAGTGCAGGAAGTGGAGCAGGTATTGCGGCTGCTGATCTGGCTGGAGCAGGTCGAGCAGGCTTGAGGCTCGTAAGTTCCGATACCCGAGCCGCGCACGATCCTTGTGGCGAGGGGATTTATCCCCGCTGGTCTGCGTAGCAGACCTGACAGCAGTGAACTCGATCTGCCTGATCTACCGCGTTGCCGGGTTCGGGGCCGCTGCGCGCCCCAGCGGGGATAAATTCCCTCGCCACAAAAGCATTCACCAGGCAGCAGGTTTGTGTGTTTCCACCCTGGCATGAGCGCAATTTGGCAGCGCCCCCGCCAGCGGTTTGGCTCAATGCACCTGTCAGCGACGCTGGCATTTTTTCAGGAGTGTGGCGATGAGTCGCAACAACAAACAAGACGAGCAGGTGGCCCAGGACGTCGTCGATGCGCTGCTCGCCGGCGCGGCGTTGAAAGACGTGCAAGGCATCAGTGACGAGCACATGGCCAGCCTCTATGCCTTCGCCTTCGAGTTCTACGAGCAGGGGCGCCTGGACGATGCGGAGAAGTTCTTTCATTTCCTGTGCATCTACGACTTCCACAACAGCCATTACTGGATGGGGCTGGCGGCGGTGCACCAGCTCAAGCAGAACCACCAGAAGGCGATCGACTTGTATGCGATCGCCTTTGCCCAAGGCAAGGACGACTACCGGCCGATGCTCTACACCGGCCAGTGTCACCTGGCCCTGGGCAAGGTCGGCAAGGCCCGGTTGTGTTTCGACTACGTGCTCGAACACGCCACCCAAGACGATCTGCGCGAGCAGGCCAAGGTCTATCTCGACACCCTGGCGCACCTGCAACAGCACTGTTCCGAGGACTGAACATGATTGAGATCACCCGCCCAGGCTACCTGGGCGCCACACTGAGTCGCGCCGAGGCCTTCGAGCGCTACGGCGACGCGGCCAGCCGGGCCGCCAGGACCGCCCAGTACCGCGAGGCCGGGCAGCAGGCGCTGGAGGCCCTGATGTCGGTGCGCTACGAAGGCCAGGCTGGCCCGTCCACCGCCAGCCTGGGCAAGCCCGTGCTGCATCCGCCGCTGCGGCCCGATGGCAACCGGCAGGCAACCAGCGGCGACCTGTTCACCTGGTTGATGGCGATGATCAGCGAGCTGATCGGCGAAGTCGACGTCAATAAACTGAAGAATCGCCTGGCGATGCTGCAGAGCATGGCGAGTGCGCGGCAGCAAGGGCTGGAAAAACTCTCGGCCGACTACGCCGCGGCCCTCCAGGCCTGGGAGGCGGCCGAAGGACAGGTCGGCAGCAGTCAGGAACACCTCGACCAATTGCATGAGCGGGTCGTGCATGCCCAAGGCTTGTTGGCCGACAGCGAGGCCCGGTTGGCGCAGTTGGACCCGGCGTCCGCCGAATATGCCGAAGAGCTGGCCCGGCGCGACCAGCTCAAGGGCGAGTTGGCGAGCCACACCCAGGCGTTCAACGGAGCGGTCGTGGCCCACCTCAAGTTGATCGAGGTCGCCAATGCCCTGGCCACCACCCTGAATGGCGTGGTCGCGAAAGTGCTGGTGTCCGGCATCAATGGCCGCGCCACCCAGGACACCGATGAAAAGGCCCTCAGCAGCAGCGCGCTGGCATTGCTCAATCGCCTGAAGATCATCGAATTGCTGGGCGAGGCGGCGCAGAACAAGGAAGAACTCAGCCAGGAACTGTTCCAGGAATTGCAGGCCAGGCTCCAGGAACACATGAAGCGAGAGTCGGATAAGTACCTGGAGCAAGTGCGCAAGGCCGAGGCATTGCAGAAAACCATGGGCTGCCTTGGCAAGATCCTCGGGGCGATCGTGTCGGTTGCAACCATCGTGGCTGGCGTCATGACCGGAGCCTTGCCGTTGATCGCGGTAGGGGTGGCTGGCATGGGCGTCATGATGGCCGATGTGGTGGTGGAGGAAAAAACCGGCAAGTCGTTCATGGCCGAAGCCATGAAACCGCTGACCGTCGTCATGCAGGAAGCCATCAAGCGGTTCACCGAGATCTACACCCAGCTATTGATCGATTTCGGTGTCGATCCGGAAAAGGCCAAGGACATCGCCCAGGTCGCGGGCATGATCCAGGGCGTGATCTCGACCCTGGCGGCGGTGGCCCTGGTCGCCATGGCGGGCGCGCAAGTGATCGGGCCGATGATCAGTGCCGTTGCGTCGAAACTGGCTTCGGTGGCCAGCCAGGTGGCGCCCGCCGCGATGCAAGTCATGAAGCAGATGGCGTCATCGGTGGGTAACACCCTGACGCAAGCGCTGGCCCAGCTCAGGGGCTTCATTACCCACGGCGCCGACCCGGTGACGCTGGCCCGTTACGCCGCCAACCTGGAAATCGCCCAGGCGCTGACCGAATTCGGCGGCGTCGCGGTGCAAGGCGGGCTGCAGATCCAGAGCGGCAAGCACCAGGCCCAGGCCGCCGTGCACCTGGCCGAGGTGCGGGTGCGCATGGCGATCAGTGAAGAAATCAGCCGGTACCTCACGCAAGTGGTCGAGGACTACGGGCACGCGATGCAGTACCGGGCCCGGCAGATCGAACAAGTCTTCGCCGACCTGCAACGCAGCCATGCCGTGAGCCTGCAGATGGCCCGGCATGTTTGAAAAACCATGGATGACAAGGAGCTACGATGAACGCGATTGAGCCGACGATCCGGCATTTCACTTCTTTCGATGTGCAGCGGGGCGAGTCCATCGCCCAGAAGCCGTATTCGAACCCGCTCACACCTTTTACCGGGGCGGCGCTCTTCGACGAGATCATTGCCCGGCAAATCCTCCAGGACCCGGGCGACGCGGTGTTTTCGGCGGCGGAACTGGAAAATGCCATCGACGCCTATTCACTCACCGAGGCGGACTGGCAAACCTTCATGGCCGCCTCGATGAGGCTCGACGACAAAATGCGCAGCGAGCTGACACTCGACCCCGGTGCCTGGGAAAAGCACGCGAACGTGCTGGTGGCAGCGATCATCGCGCTGAACATTGCGCGGGTCACCAACGGCGAGTTGCGCGGCCATTTCACCGTCATGGCGGCCGAAGCGGCCAAGGCCCAGGGCAGGTCGATCATGGAGTCCGGCAAGGCGGCCCTGTACAGCGCCATCACCGCCGCCGTGGTATCCGGCGCCGTCGCCGGCTTTGCCCTGGTCAAGACCCTTCACGGGCAGGCGTTGAAGCACGCCGACATCAACCTGCACCGGCGCAACGCCCTGGACGCCGGCAACGTCGAGCGCGACCTCAAGATGGCGCGCAACCGAGAGGAATGGGACCCGAAGACCCCTTGCAAGATCAGCACCTTCGATGATTTTGGCCGCCCGGTCACCGTCGACTTCCAACCCAAGGGCTCGACCCTGACGCCCCAGGAGCAGGCCTGGTTCGACGGTGAAATCCTCAAGGCCCAGAAGATCGACCAGACCTCCAGCTGGCTGAGCCAGATGGGTAGCCGGAGCATCGACAAGAAACTGGAAATCGGCCGCGCCCTCAGCGCCATGTCGATGAACCTCAGCCAGGTGGTGTCGAGCGTGGTACGCCTGACCGAGCACGCCGCGCGGGAGCGGGAAGTGCTGCAGCAAAGCGCGCAGAACAGCCAGAAGAGCCTGGTCGACGAAATCACGCAGAAAGACGCGGCCGAAGCGGCGCTGTTGCAGAAGTTGATGGACCTGGTGATGCAGCTTTTTCAATCGCGCACCGACGTCATTCGCGCCCTGACGGCCTAAAGGAGTCCACCGATGATCATTCAAGGTTTCACACAGACACCCCGGCAGTCGACCAGCGCCGATCGTACCGACCCCGTGCCGGTTCCGCCTGAGATGAGCGTGGCGCTGCCTTCGACGTTCCAGCCGGCGCACGCGTTGGATCGCGCGTTCCAGCATCTGAATCGCCATCTCGATCGCATGCTCGATTGTTCGGCGGAGATCTCCAGGCGAATGGACAACCTGGCCACTGAAGGTGGGTTGGCCATGAACCTCGCCGAGGTTCTCGAATTCGTCCATGCCAAGCGCACGCGCTCGCAATTGTGGACGTTGCAACTGCGTCAGTGCGCCGCCGCCATCGGCTGCTGCATGAACGCCGTGGACGAAACCCAGCGGCGCACACTCATAGATCGGCAAGGCGAGATCCTGCAAGACCTCAAGGCGTTCCTGGACAAGGACAAGCCTGTCGAGATCGCCGAGGCCCTGGATGCCACGATTAACTCCTCCGACGATTTCTTCGAGAAGCTGCTCGAACTGATCGACCTGATCAAGAACGGCTACCTCGCCGGCTACGAACACATCATCTCCGCCTATTCCGACTTTTTCGCCGACTTCAACGCCCAGATCACCGCGCAGATGAAGGACTGGATCGAAGGCGCGAACGACGGCAAGGAGGTCAAGCTCAACGCCGGTGCGTTGCGCGCCGCGTTGAACAACCTGATCGCCCAATACACCCACCCCAACCCTGCGTCGGTGCTTTTCCCCGAACCAGGGCAGGGCGGCGCCTGTAAGGACGAAGCCGAGAAATGGCGCAAGGCCATGGGCCTGCCCGCCAGTTGCCTCAAGCCAAATGCCGACGGCACCTGGTGCGTCGTCATCGACACCGGCCCGCTGACCATCATGAAGAACAGCCTGTCTTCGAGCGACGGCACCGTGACCTGGGATACCGCCAAGTACAATCAGTGGCAAACCGGCTTCAACGCCCAGGAAGAAATCATGAAGAACTTGTTGCAGTCGTTGACACAGAAATATTCGAACGCCAATTCGTACCATGACAATTTCAACAAGACGTTGTCGGCGCATTTGAATCAGTTTGCGGATATGTTGCGGGCGATGCTGAATTTCTAGTCATCATGCAGAGGGTGATAGATGAGTTTGCCAGTAACCGAAGCCCATGTTGAAGCAGAGGTGATAAGGCTGTTGTCCAGCTTTTTTTCAAAGGCCTGTCGGGATTTAAGCGGACATTCGAGATTGGTCGAAGATCTGAATGTCGATTCCATGGAAGTCGTGGAAATCGTCATGCTTATGAGTGATGGGTTTAACGTAGAGCTGTCTTCAGATGAGGTAACGCTGTGGCGATCGATAAACGATATTGTTAAATCGGTGATCGCGGCTCAATAAAATGTGTCGGTAGGGATGTGTCGCGGCTGAAGTTGGCCTGAACGACTGTTCCCCGTACTGCGAGAGCAACATCGTTAGTGCATGTTTGGACGACTGGAGGGAAAAGCGCAAGACAAGCTCTCGATAAAGCAACCGTTATCGGAGCTTGTCTTTGCGGTGGTTGCTAATGCAGGTGTTGTGGTGGTGCGGCTTTAAAGCAGGGCGGCGCGCCTCTCCAGTTCATCTGCAAGTTTGGTATCGTGCACTTCGACGGTTAGTAGATTGTCAAATAGGTCGCCTTGGTTGCTGGCGATTAATTTGTTAAGCGAATCGGTATCAATGTCAAGTAATGCCTGGTCAATGATGTTGGATGCTTCTTTGCTGAACTCAATGTGCTCGATATCGTTCAAGGACTCCATTTGGTAGATGGCCAGGGCTGGTAAGAGCGAGGTCTCTATGTAGTTGGGGTACTTGCAATCTTGTAGGTGAAGCGCTTCTCTTGGGGTCAGGTTTGCGTTGGCTTCAAATTTTGCCTTTAAGCACGAATTGAGATCTTCGCTCAATGTCATGACTTGAAGGTGGGTTATCTGACTGCTGAGCATGTCACTGAACGCTTCCCTGCTGCCTACCTTTACTTCAGGAAAGCTCTCCATTCCGCCACTTTTTTTGAATGTAAAGGACGTGTCGGAGAGTGCGTTGCTGGTGTGAGCGAGCGTCATGGTTGTGCCCATGACGGCTGGATGGGTTTCTACGCTATGAGGGATAGCCTTTGGGAAATGCTTGAGGTCACCTTGGGCGTACAGCGTACGTTCAATAGGCGTCATGACAGCTTCTGATAGGTAAGTCGCTTGGCGTGATTGAGCGCTGGTTTGAGATTTCGTAGAAGCAAGCTCATATTTTGAATAGGTGTGGTCTTCTAGGCTTGAGTCTGTTTTAGGGGTTTCCAGGTATCTAATGTTGTTGTAGCCGCCAGCCAGTATCTTTGACGCTAACACCCAGCGGTGGTAATGAGGGCTGTCGTCTTCGCCAAGGCTGTTTCCCCTGATGTTGAAGGCGTGCAGGCGCAAATTCCAGCCTTGCTCCGGGTTGGACATTAAGTAGAATTTGTTAAAGAAGGGCGCTTGAGCAGAGCTGTTTTTACAGATGTCCAATTGCTGATCGTCTGCCTTGATGTACTCGAGTATGGAGATAATGTCCTTGACGGAAATGTCTTCGATGTCGGCAGTAATCCCGGGAGTTTGTTGATGCCCTAGTTCTGTCTCTGGGGAGAAGGATTTGTAGCGCTCAGTGATGCGGTTGAATACATCGTGATAGATTTCCTTGTTCTTGCAGAATTTTTCCTGTTGATGGTCAGGAGGGTTTGTCGAATTCTGATGAACAGAAAGAGGGGGGATTTGGGGTGTTTGAAGACGACTGGTGGATATGGTCATGGTTGTTCCCAAGGAGAATAGGTTCGCCCAATTTAATTTGTTTCTTTGTGTCTTTCTTATATAAAAAGCTCATGTATTGTCTCGGATGCAGAGCATGCTGGTTGGAGTGGGTGTTGCTTGATCGTAAAAATTCCTACAGGCTTTGTCGTTGTTTCGTAGGTGCCTAGGGAATTCATACTACGGAATAGTCCCAAGGATCTTCCTATAGTCATCCGCGCTCATCATCCCGAGCCTGTCACACCCACAGGCTCAACCGCGCTTCAGTAACTTTCTATAGAGAAGTCCCAGAGTATGGACAGTGCAACTGATCGAACACCGGCGAAGTCATTCGTTTTTGGCCACTGGTTATTGCAAGGCGACGGAACGCTGACGCGAGATGGACAGGGAGTTCATGTGCCACCCAAGGAACTACAGGTATTGCGCCTGCTGCTGGCGTCGGCAGGGGCGGTGATAAGTAAGGATTATCTGCTGGACCATGTCTGGCCGCGGATGGATGCCGCGGAAGAGTCGTTGACCCGTTGCATCTATGCCCTGCGCAAATTGTTCAGGGAAGACAAGGAATTCATTGCCACGGTGTACGGCCAGGGTTATCGATTCACGGCGTCGGTGGTCGAGCTCGATGTGCCGGGCCAGGCGAGGACCGTGGCGCCTTCATTGGCGGTGATGCCGTTTCGCAATCTCGAAGAGACGGCGGCGCTGGATTTGCAGGATGTGATGATCCGCCAGCTGACGATCGCCTTCGGCGAGGCGCTGCATCTCATTCCTTCCAGTGTCATCGCGGCCTGCGGGATGGTGGGCGATATGCGAGTGCTGGCCGAGCGGTTGTCGCCGGACTATTGCTTGAGCGGGCGTTTTATCGGTTCGAGCGAATACCGGCATTGGTCGGTCGAGTTGATTCGCGGCGGTGACCAGGCCCTGTTGCACGGACAGACGCTGGATGCCCAGGACGCCGGGGAGGCGCTGGGTGCATTGACGTGCCTGGTGGCCCAGCGGGTGCCCGGGCTGCGGCCCGTCGCGGATCGCTGTGGTTCCTATCCGGTGGCGGTGGCGTACCTCCATGGGTTGTACAACTTACAGCAACATACGGTGCAAAGCCTGGGCGATGCAGCGGTGTCGTTCCGGCAATGCTTGAAACTCGATGGCGGGTACGCGCCGCCCTGGTGCGGCCTGGCGGACGTGTGGCTGGGACAGCTGACGATGGGCCTGGGTGATCGACAGAATGCTATCGAAGAAGCGCAGTCGGCGATTTCCAATGCATTGGCGCTGGATCCCGGCAGCCTCCCGGCGTTGACGCGGTTGGCCTTGCTCACCAGTTTGCGCGGCTGCGAGCAGGCGGCCGAGGTGTTGTTCCGACGCTGCCTGTTGTCGGCCGACCAGGCCGACGTGCTGTACTTTCACGCTTGGCACCACTGGTTCTGGCGGCGTCACGAGGTGGCGGCGCGCCTGATCGAGCAGTGCCTGGCCCACGATCCGGGTTGTGTGCGGGCCCAGCTGTTGCAGGTGAGCATCCACCAGCAGATGACTTGGGCCAGCGAGCGGCGCCTGGCATGACGCGGTGTCGCAAGCCTTGGTTGTGCTGGCCGGTGTGCCTCGGCCTGGGCCTGGGCATGACGCACGCCCAGGCCTGGTGCTGGAGCAAGGCGGGGCAGTTGCATGGCATCGAGCCCGAGTTGCTGCAGGCGATTGCCGAGGTCGAATCGGGGCAGCAGCCGGGGGCCATCCACCACAACCGCAACGGCACCCGCGATATCGGCCTGATGCAGGTCAACAGCAGCCATTTGCCGCGCTTGCAGCGCCAAGGGATCACCGAGCAACGCTTGCTGGACGAGCCGTGCCTGTCAGTGGAGGTGGGGGCGTCGGTGCTGGCCGAATTCATCGCCCGCCATGGCTACAACTGGACCGCGGTCGGCGCCTACAACGCGGGCAACTCACCCCATCGCCAGGCTGCGCGGTTGCGCTATGCGCGCAAGGTCTGGCAGCGCTACCAAGTGCTCACCCGGGGCCAGCCGGAGCCATGAACCTTGGCCTCGCGAGGGTCTGACATCGAGTGAAAAGAAAGGCCGCCGATTCTGATCCCCCGCCAGGCGCCACCGGCAGATTTCGATCAGGAAGGCGGTTTTTGGGGTGCCTACCATGGCACTTCATTCGATTGCCCCGGAGTTTGGACGGTGACAGTCCCGACGGCCCCTACGCTACAGCCCTGCGTCCTGCGGATACTCGATGGCCCGTTGCAGGGTTGCGAGTTCGCGTTGGGCGAAGGCACCACCGTGTTCGTGGTCGGGGCGCTGGAGCTGTTGGGGGAGCGCGCCCTCTCGGCCAGCGTGCCCGCCGAGGCGATCTTCGTTCCCCTGCCAACCGGAGGCCGCAACTTCGAGGTGCTGGCCGACCAGGCCACGGCGCAGGGCGTGCCGTTGCGCTTGCTCGGCGACTCGGTCGAGGTGCTCCACGCAATCTTCCAGACCCGGGTCCAGGTCGGTGGCCTGCACATCGCCCTGCGTCCTCAAGACCAGGCCTGGGCGCCGGGTCTCTTCCATCAACACGCTGCTGCACCGGGGCCTGTAGCCGCCCCCTCGGCGTGGCGCAGTCCGCGAACGCGCTGGCTCGCCTCGGGCCTGGCGCTGGCGACGCTGGTGGTGGCGCTCGGCTTCGGGTCGAGACCGGCACCGGCACCTGAAACCGATGTTCGCGCGCTGACTGCCGGTGCCAGTGTGCAGCCCCAAGTGCTGGGCGGGCGCGATGGGTCGGTGTATGTCTTCGTCTCCAACGAGCGTGATGCCGGCTGGAGCCGCCAGGTGCTGACACGCCACCACAACCTTGACGGCAAAGTCCTGATGCTGGATCAGGAACGTCGTCGCCTGGAGCGCCTGTTGATCGAACATGACCCGCAACTGGCCTGGCATTTCCTCGACCTCAAGGACCCGTCGCTGCCGCGCCTGGTGCTTAGCGCACAGCGCAATCTGCTCACGCCTGACCAGCAGGCGCAACTGCTCGAAACGCTGTTGGCGGCGGCGCCGTATGCCCACGACGTGGTGGTGCGGATGCAGGATGACCGGGTGCTGGCCGACCTGGCCCAGGGCGGTTTGCAACGGCTGTCGCTGGCCTTCGAGCGGACCGAGCACGAGGGCAGCGTCACGTTCGCCGTCGAAGGCAACCTGCAGGATGCCGAATTGGCCGCGGCCCGCCAGTACATCGACGACTTCTACCGGCAGTGGGGTGATCGCTACGTGCACTTCACCGTCGAGCTCAAGGACGACGCGCTCAAGGGCAAGTCGTTTCAAACCGGCCCGCAGGGCTACGTCAAGACGAGCGCTTCGTCCTGGCATTTCTCAACACAGACAGAGTAGGTGACGAATGGCAGGTATCGGACTCCCCATCACATTTCCCGACGATTTTCTCGGCGAACAAGCCGCCGCGTTCGAGGCCGGCGCCCAGAACCTCAAGGCGGCCCTGGACAAGGCGCTTGAAGAACTCAAGAAAGACGCCTCGGACCCCGGGCTGCTGGCGGCCTACCAGACCGCCTTTTCCTCGTACACGGTGTTTCGCAACGCCCAGACCAACACGATCAAGGGCTTCAAGGACATCGACATGGCGATCATCCAGGCGGCTCGCTGACGCTTTTTCCTTTGGCTGGCCGTCGCCCCGGCGGCCCTTGCATGAGTGCACCGTATGCCCATCCAAAGTCTTTACCCATTGGCCGTCGAGCGGTCGGCCATCGTTGAATTGCAAGGCCCCCAGGAAGGGCCGATCGTGTCGCTGGAGTCGCGCCTGATCGACAGCTATGCCCGGTCCGTCGTCGACAGCGGGCAAGACGTCGCGGCGATCGACCAACTGCTGCGGCGCCCGGACATCACCGACCCTGACGTGTTGGCCCGGTTGCAGGAGCTGACCGGGCAGTACAACGTCGACATCAACCTGCTCAACGTGTTGGTGCGCAAGGCCGTGGGCACCGCGGAAACCTTGTTGCGTGCCTCATGAAAACGGCCCTGTGCGGGGTGCTGTTGTGCCTGGCGCTGGCGGGTTGCCGCCAGCCGAACCTGTTGGAAGGGTTGGATCAGCAGCAGGCCAACGAAGTGCTGTCGGTGCTGCAACGCAACAACATCGTGGCGGTGAAGGTCGACACCGGCAAGGCCGGTTACGCGGTGAAGATCGATCCGCTGGACTTTTCCGCCGCCGTCGACCTGCTCAACCTCTACTCGCTGCCTTCCAGGCCGCGCCTGCAAGTCGCGCAAATGTTCCCCGCCGACGCCCTGGTGGCGTCGCCTCGCGCGGAAAAAGCTCGGTTGTATTCGGCGTTGGAACAGCGCGTCGAGCAGTCGCTGGGCGTGCTCGAAGGCGTGGTGTCGGCGCGGGTACACATCAGTTATGACCTGGATGCCGGCGAAGGCGGGCGCAAGGTCGCGCCGGTCCATCTCTCGGCGGTGGTGTTGCACGAACGCGACGTCGAGGCGCAATTGCTGATCAACGACATCAAGCGTTTTCTCAAGAACAGTTTCGCGGCGGTGGACTACGAGAACATTTCGGTGGTGCTGTCCAGGCGCTCGCCGACCCAGCATGTTGCGCCGTCGCGGGCCGTCACCCCGGGCTACTCGCCCTGGCCGTGGTTGCTGGGGGTGATGTGCGGATTGCTGGTGGCCGCTGGTGCCGCGTGGGTCTATCACTTTGCAGGCGTGAGGCGGCGTGATGTCGGACGTTGAATGCCTGCGGCGCATTCTCGCCGAGCCTCTGGCTTATCTGCACCCGCAGCGCCTGGTGGTCCCGGCGCAGTTCGCCGGCGCCGAGGCCCGCAGTGTGCTCAACCGAATGGTGCGCGACGCACTGGCGCTGCCCCGGTCGTTGCCTTCGACGGCACTGGCTGGCGTGGCGAAGCCGTGGGTTCGTCATTGGCGACGACTGCCTTCCATTGCCTTGCTGATGGGCGCCTATCGGCTGCTGCCCGCGTTGGCGCGGGGCGCGGCGTTGTGCAACCTGCCGGCCTCGGCACGGCGGTTCGCCGGCTGCCACCTGGGCCCGCGCAATGGCCCGCCAATCGACGGCTGGCCGGTCTCGATGGCCGAGGTCGAAGCGGCCGGCCTCAATGCATTGTGGGGTTGGCACAGGCAGGTTCCGCCGTGCTTGCTGGAATGCCTGGCCTTGCAATTTTCCGAACCGGTTGTGGGCTTGCACCGGCAATGGCCGGTCCCGGAACCGGCCCCGACGCTTTTCTTCCTGGCGGTGCAACATGCTCGACGCGATCCGATCCCTGGCTGACCTGCCCGTTGGCGAAGACGTACACCTGGCGCGCGAGGACGTCGCCGCCGCCCGCTGTCGTCGACGCCTGCAACGGGAGGCCCGGCGCCGGGCCCGCGAGTGCGTCGAACAGGCCCGGCGCGACGCCGACGCGGTGCATGCCGAGGCGTTTCGACAGGGCTATGCCGAGGGCATCCTGCGTGCCACCGCGCACCTGGCGGAAGGCCTGCTGACCTCGCACAACCTGGCGCTGCAATTGCGCCACCAACTGGCGCAGGCGGCGAACGAGTTGCTCGCACAGGCCTTGAGCTGCCCGCAATGGCTGGACGAGATGCTCGAACGCTGGCTGGCCGCGCAGGTGGGCAACGCGAGCGCGATATTGCAGGCAGTGCTGCCGCTGGCGTGTCGGCCGCGTGCCGATGAATGGCGCGAGCGGCTGGGCAGGCACTGGGCGGGCGAGCTGAGCCTGGAGTATCACCCGCAGGACCGCTACGTGCTGCGGCTGGCGGACCGAGTGCTGGAATTCGACCTTGAAACCACCCGGGCGCGACTGGCGCCCCGCTTGTTGGCGAGCCTTGCCGACTTGCCGGAATCGGTGCGTGTCCTGGACCAGGCCGCGTGGCAGGCCCTGTCGGATGCGTGCGCCAGCTTCGCCCCGCACACCACCCCTGGCGATCCGCGCCATGAAGATTGAGTCCACGACGGGCACCAGCGCCCTCGGTCACGATGTCGGTTCATCGGTCGAGATGCTGGAGTCGCGGCTGCTGGCGGCCCATCAGCACAAACGACCGGACCCTGAATTCGAGCAGGTGTATCGGCTGCTGTTGGCCATGGAAGGACAAGGGGAGAAGGCGATCCATCGGTTTCTCCGCACCCTGCGCGGGCCGGATGGGGAAACGCCGATGTATCGAACCGCCACGGCGTTGAAGGCCGTCACCCTGCAGGTTTTGTATCGATTGAAGGAGGAGGGACTGGAAAAGTCGCAGTTGTACAAGGAAATCGTCGGGGCCAACGGCCTGGCGTTCGCCATGGAAGTCTTCGTCAGGGGCGCGATGCGTGAAGTGTTCCAGCCGATGGGGGATGAGGCGTGGGAGAAGAGTGAGTGGTAACCCTGATCCTCTTTGGTACAAGAACAACGTCACAGGCAATCATCCCGTGGCGAGGGAGCTTGCTCCCGCTGGGCTGCGTAGCAGCCCCGAGACAGGGCCGCTTCCAAGCTCCCTCGGCATCGGCGACTAGCCTCTGTTTGGGGACCGACGCCAGGTCGGCGTCAGGTCTGCCGAGGCAAAGGGGTCATGCCGGTTGGGTGCGGGCGTTGACGTAGGTTGTACCGGGACGAGCGGCGAACACCACGGCGGCGACGAACAGGTTGGCGATATGGTCAGCCGTCTCCTTTGAGATGGGCAGGGTCGAAAAATAGCGGGATGCCGCGACCACGACGCCCACGATGATCTGTCCTACGGAGGTCCGTATGGCATTGGTGGACAGGAATTGATTGGCGGCTTGCTCGGCAGTGGGGATTCGGAATGAGATGGGATTGATCCGGAAACCGTCCTTGGAAGGCTCGGCTTGCATGGCGTGCATGGCTTCGCCCATGAGTATTTGGCCGGAGACGTCGGCGAAGGCGTTGTAGACGCCTCGCAGCACATCGTCGCCCAGCGCCACGGTCAGAGAGTCCGCGGTCTGTTGAGGCCCGGGTTCTCCGGTGGTATTGGCCTGTTGTTCCACCCAGGCCGAGAGTTGGGCGGCCAGGCCCTCTGTCTCGGACGCTGATGAGGCGTTCCCTTGCGCCATGACATACCCGGGGCCCGAGTGTGGCGCGGTGTAGTTCATCAGCGTGAAGGATACGAACTGAAGCGCACCGTTCAGCAGGCCGGCGATTGCCGTACCGCCCAAATTGGCTTTCGCGTTGTCGCCAGTGGGACAGAACAGGCTCACCAGATCCTGGGCAAAGGTATAGAAAGCCATTTGCGAGCCCAGGGAGGCCAATGCGGGCAGGGCGGTTGGCACGGTCGCTGCGGCAGCCAGGGCGGCCATCGATAATAGGAGCGTGGATAAACGCGCCATGCGCGTCTCGATGTTTGCCGTACCGTTGCACTCGTCCCTGATGGCGCCGAGCATATTCGTTATCGGACCGACGGACAGGGCGATTGCGCCGATCACGCTGCGGGTCAATGGCGACGTTGCGTTGGACTGGAGGTTTTTTTCCATGGCGAAGCCGGCCAGTTGCCTGAAGACCGTGAGCACCCCGGTCACCATGCCGGTGCGTACGCTGGCAGTCGTCAGGTTGCCGACCCAGCGCCCCAGATCGCCTTCGAGTTCATTGCGAGATAATTTATCCAATTTGTCGCTGAGGTAGGCCAGGACGGTTTGGGCGCCTTGGATGAGTTGGTCAGCGGACAGGGAATGCTTCAAGAATTCGAAGTCCCCCAGGCCAAGGAGGGCCTTTGTCAACTGACCGTCGTCAGTGGACTCTCCTATCGACACTGCGATGTATTCCAGGACCCGTTCGGTATCGGTGCCCGCATCAAGCTGTCGTTCGGAAATGATTTGATGGAGCGCGTCTTCGACGCCCCGCATTGCGAATTCCAGATCGTGCGGTGAAAGCTCGGTTCTATGCTCGTGGGGGATGCCTTCACTGAGGGTCTCTATGCTCGTCATGTCGATGATGGTGTGGCGTGGGTCATCAACGTTTGACGGGCCTGGTGTTTCGGCGCGACCGGATACAGGTGAAGTGAAATGACTTAACGAGGCGAGTTCCATGGGTTTCTGATCCTGCTTGGCAAAATAGTGGACGCTGCAATTTCAGCGTCATTGATCTTTTGCAGGTTTTTCGCGCGTTCGACTTTCAAATAACGCTCGCAGGTCATGGCGATGCTGCATCGGCCCGGGATCAAACCTCGATGAGCCAGCGTCCTCGCCGCTGGCCTTCCTGCCCGGTATAATCGCGTCACTTTTTTCCCCCCCAGAGAGTCAAACCCGCCCATGTACACCCTGGCCCGTGAGCTGCTGTTCAAACTTTCCCCGGAAACTTCCCACGATCTGTCCCTCGACCTGATCGGCGCGGGTGGACGTTTGGGCCTCAATGGGCTGCTGTGCAAGGCCCCGGCGAAATTGCCGGTGTCGGTCATGGGCCTGGAATTCCCCAACCCGGTCGGACTGGCGGCGGGGCTGGACAAGAACGGCGCGGCCATCGACGGGTTTGCCCAGTTGGGGTTCGGCTTCGTCGAAATCGGCACGGTCACCCCACGTCCACAGCCAGGCAACCCCAAGCCACGGCTGTTCCGCCTGCCGCAAGCCGAGGCGATCATCAACCGCATGGGTTTCAACAACCTGGGTGTCGATCATCTGCTGGCCCGGGTGGCGGCCGCCAAGTACAAGGGCGTGCTGGGCATCAACATCGGCAAGAACTTCGACACGCCGGTGGAGCGTGCCGTCGACGATTACCTGATCTGCCTGGACAAGGTCTACGCCCACGCCAGCTACGTGACCGTCAACGTCAGCTCGCCGAACACCCCGGGGCTGCGCAGCCTGCAGTTCGGTGATTCGCTCAAGCAACTGCTGGCCGACCTGGCCCGCCGCCGCGCCGAACTGGCGGTGCTGCATGGCCGGCATGTGCCGCTGGCGATCAAGATCGCCCCGGACATGAGCGACGAGGAAACCGTCCAGGTGGCCCAGGCCTTGATCGAGACCGGCATGGACGCGGTGATCGCCACCAACACCACCCTGGGCCGCGAAGGGGTCGAAGGGCTGGAGCACGGTGACGAGGCCGGCGGGCTGTCCGGCGCGCCGGTGCGCGACAAGAGCACCCACACCGTGAAAGTGCTGGCGGGGGAGCTGGCAGGGCGCTTGCCGATCATCGCCGCGGGCGGGATCACCGAAGGCCGGCATGCTGCCGAGAAGATCAGCGCCGGTGCGAGCCTGGTGCAGATCTATTCGGGTTTCATCTACAAGGGGCCGGCGTTGATTCGTGAGTCGGTGGATGCGATTGCGGCGTTGGGCTGATCCTGAGCCTGCTGGGGACTGGCTAGCCTTCGTGGCGAGGGGATTTATCCCCGCTGGGCTGCGTAGCAGCCCCCCTATAACCAGCACCTCGGTGTATCAGGACTATCGAGTTAACTGTTCTTAGGGCCGTTTCGCGCCCCAGCGGGGATAAATCCCCTCGCCACAACAGTGTTCACACCTCGGGCATTCCTGGTGGTCATGAAATCCAGGCAATAAAAAGGGCTCCTCGAAGGAGCCCCTGGGCCGTAGCCCGCCGTCCGGATGGGACGCGCGTGGTTAAATCGATTGGCACATCAGATTGTCGAGTTCTTGAGTGTTGAGCCCTGTGTCAGCCGACGGCGTGAAGTTCGTTGAGTCTATGGATACCCGCAGTGCCGGTCATACCGTCCCAGTTGTCGCCGCGTCCTTCTCGCCAGCCGTTGATCCAGGCTTGACGTACCGACGGTAGAGTAAAGGGGCAAAGCTCACGGGATTTACCACCAACGCCATATTGGTAACCGCGTAAAAATGCTCTTTCCAACGGATCACGCTTAAGTCTTCTCATAGGGTGTTGCCCTCACTTGTTGACTGTTTCTTTAGCGTCGGCCCCTGTCGAGGCCGGGGCAGAATCATTCTGCCGTTGGTGGCTCGTTGCCGGCGTGACGAGCCAAGGTGTTGGCGCCGTGGCGACGTCAACCTGTGTTGAGTTCTAACCAAAGCGTCACATGGATGGAATGATCGTTTTGTCATAAGCACGTAACAATAAAGATGTTAGGGCGATAAGTAACTTGATGTTCAGCGTCCGCTTTTGAGCAAGACCCCTGTATGATCAGCCCTGCGCTGAAAGGCGCGGTGGTGGCCCGGATGAGAATGTCCTCCCGTTGCACTCGGGTACTATTCGACGAAAGGGTCGAGTTTTCACAATTTGTTTCACAGAATTTTTCACCTGCCCCCGCGTCCAAGCTCTTTTGACCTGAGCGGCGGGGGTGGGACGGCACACCTTCGTGCCACGCGGGTGCTCTTGAGAAAAGCACCTGACTGAACCCGACCCGGCAATGCGTTGCCCGGTCCACTAAGCCAAAGGCGCTGGAATTCCCATGTCCGACCGTTTCGAACTCTTCCTCACTTGCCCCAAGGGCCTCGAAGGCCTGCTCATCGAGGAAGCCGTCGGGCTTGGCCTTGAAGAGGCTCGCGAACACACCTCGGCCGTGCGCGGCATGGCCGACATGGAAACCGCCTATCGCTTGTGCCTGTGGTCTCGCCTGGCCAACCGGGTGTTGCTGGTCCTCAAGCGGTTCGAGATGAAGAACGCCGACGACCTGTACCACGGCGTGCTGGACGTCGACTGGCAAGACCACATGTTGGCCGATGGCACCCTCGCGGTGGAGTTCAGCGGGCATGGCTCGGGCATCGACAACACGCACTTCGGCGCCTTGAAGGTCAAGGACGCCATCGTCGACAAGCTGCGTACCCCCTCGGGCGAGCGGCCGTCCATCGACAAGCTCAACCCGGACCTGCGCATTCACCTGCGCCTGGACCGTGGCGAGGCGATCCTTTCCCTCGACCTCTCCGGTCACAGCCTGCACCAGCGCGGTTATCGCCTGCAGCAGGGGGCCGCGCCGCTGAAGGAAAACCTCGCCGCCGCGATCCTGATCCGCGCCGGCTGGCCGCGCATTGCCGCCGAAGGCGGGGCGCTGGCCGACCCGATGTGCGGCGTGGGCACGTTCCTGGTGGAAGCCGGGATGATCGCCGCCGACATGGCGCCGAACCTGCGTCGCCAGCAGTGGGGGTTCACCGCATGGCTCGGCCATGTGCCGGCGCTGTGGAAGAAACTCCACGAAGAGGCCACCGCCCGCGCCGCCGCCGGGCTGGCCAAGCCGCCCTTGTGGATCCGCGGCTATGAGGCCGACCCACGGCTGATCCAGCCGGGCCGCAACAACGTCGAGCGGGCCGGGCTGAGCGAGTGGATCAAGATCTACCAGGGCGAAGTCGCCACCTTCGAACCGCGCCCGGACCAGAACCAGAAGGGCCTGGTGATCTGCAACCCGCCGTACGGCGAGCGCCTGGGCGACGAAGCCAGCCTGCTTTACCTCTACCAGAACCTCGGCGAGCGCCTGCGCCAGGCTTGCCTGAACTGGGAAGCCGCGGTGTTCACCGGCGCGCCGGACCTGGGCAAGCGCATGGGCATCCGCAGCCACAAGCAATATTCGTTCTGGAACGGCGCGTTGCCGTGCAAGTTGTTGCTGATCAAGGTGCTGCCGGACCAGTTCGTCACCGGCGAGCGCCGCACCCCGGAACAGCGCCAGGCCGAGCGCGAGCAGGCCGCCTACGATCAGGCCCCGCAAGTACCGCAAGAGCGCCAGTACAACAAGAACGGCAACCCGATCAAGCCGGCGCCGGCCCCGGTGGTCGAGCAGGCACGGTTGAGCGAAGGCGGGCAGATGTTCGCCAATCGCCTGCAAAAGAACCTCAAGTTGCTGGGCAAGTGGGCCAAGCGTGAAGGCGTGGACTGCTACCGGGTCTACGATGCCGACATGCCGGAATACGCCATGGCCATCGACCTGTACCACGATTGGGTCCATGTGCAGGAATACGCCGCGCCAAAATCCATCGACCCGGAAAAGGCCTCGGCCCGGCTGTTCGACGCCCTGGCGGCGATCCCTCAGGCGCTGAACGTCGACAAGAGCCGCGTGGTGATCAAGCGCCGCGAGCGCCAGAGCGGCACCAAGCAGTACGAGCGCCAGAGCGCCCAGGGCAAGTTCACCGAGGTCAACGAAGGTGGCGTCAAGCTGCTGGTCAACCTCACCGACTACCTGGACACCGGGCTGTTCCTCGACCACCGGCCGATGCGCCTGCGGATCCAGAAGGAAGCCGCCGGCAAGCGCTTCCTCAACCTGTTCTGCTATACCGCGACCGCCAGCGTTCACGCGGCCAAGGGCGGTGCTCGGAGCACCACCAGTGTCGACTTGTCGAAAACCTACCTGGATTGGGCACGCCGCAACCTGTCGCTCAACGGTTTCTCGGACAAGAACCGCCTGGAGCAGGGGGATGTGATGGCCTGGCTGGAAGCCAGTCGTGACGAGTACGACCTGATCTTCATCGACCCGCCGACGTTCTCCAACTCCAAGCGCATGGAGGGGATCTTCGACGTGCAACGCGACCACGTCCAGCTCCTCGACCTGGCCATGGCGCGCCTGGCGCCGGGGGGCGTGCTGTATTTCTCCAACAATTTCCGCAAGTTCCAGCTCGAAGACAACCTCGCCGAGCGCTATGCGGTGGAGGAAATCACCGCCAAGACCATCGATCCGGATTTCGCCCGCAATGGCAAGATTCACCGTGCCTGGAAGATCATGGCCCGCTGATCGATGCTGATTGGATCCACGCAAGCCTTGTAGCTCAAGGCTTCCAGCTCATTTTGGGGCTGGTCAAAATGATGGCTAATAGCTATAACTTAGCCTGTGGCCGGGTTGAACCGACTGCCCGGTCCTTTTTGAGTCGTGTTTATGGCCTTGCATCAGGTGCGCCCCAGGATCCTGGGCTTTATCAGCGAAGACGTCTCGGCCTGGCTCGTGGCAACGCTGGTCCTGCTGGCCGGCACCTTCCTGACCGGCGTGCTGAGCTGGGCGATGATGAACCTGTTCGGCCAGCAACTGCGCCAGCGTTTCGAGCTGCAAGCCGAGGAGCGCTTCAGTCGGATCGAGGAGCGTTTCCAGGAGCAGGAGCAGCGCCTGGATGGCTTGAGGCGTTTCTTCGCCAACTCCGAACGGGTGTCCCACGATGAGTTTCGCGGGTATGCCGACGCCTTGTTGCGTCGTACCCGAGCCCTCGCCTGGGCGCCCAGGGTGCGGCGGGCCGACCGGCCAGCGTTCGAGCAACAGGCCCAGGCCGACGGCTCGATCAACTTCATCATCCGTGAGACGGACGGCAGCGGTGGCCTGCGGCCGGCGGCCGAGCGGGACGAATATGTCCCCGTGCTCTACGTGCAAAGCCAGCCATCCTATGGTTCGCCATTGGGACTGGACCTGTTGTTCGATCCCGTACGCCGGGCCACGCTGGACCGGGCACATCAGAGTGGCGCACTGGCGGTCTCGCAGCCCCTGGACCTGATTGGCGTCGATCCGGCCTTCACGCGCGGCGTGTTGCTGGCGGCGTCGGTCACCCGGCCGGGGGCTGGCGAACCGTTCGGGTATGTGGTCGCGGCCATCAGCATGCGCCAGTTGGCGGGCGAGGGCCTGCCGGGCGCCGGTCATGACAATCTGTCGATGCGGGTCATCGACTTGTCGGCGGGTGACCGCGAGGAAGCCCTGTTCGAATCGCCCACCCCGGCGGGTCACAGCGACCTGTCGGCGAGCCGCCGGGTGCGCCTGGCCGACCGTGATTATCGGGTGGAATTGCGGCCCAGCCGGACGTTCCTGGCGACCAACCACTCGTCGGTGGCAAGCCTGGTGGTGCTGGGCGGCTTGCTCAGCCTGTTGCTCAGCGCCTTGCTCTACGTGCTGGTCAGCCAGCGGCAACGGGCGTTGACGCTGGTGGAGCAGCGGACTCGCGAACTGCGGGCCAGGGAGCAGGAACTGCGCGGCACCCATGGCCAACTGCGCGGGGTGCTGGATGCCGCGACCGAGGTGGCGATCATCGCCACGGACCTGCGCGGGGTCATCACCACGTTCAATGCCGGCGCCGAACAGATGCTTGGCTATTCGAGCAGCGAGGTCTTGCAGAGCATGACCCTGGAAAGCCTGCACGTCCCCCGCGAACTCCAGGCCCGGGCCGCCCAGCTCGGCGCGCGCTTCGGCAAGCCCATCCCCACCTGCCACGCGATGCTGCTCGAAGGCGGCGAACAGGGTGGCCAGCAGGCGCGGGAATGGACGTTGGTGCGGCGCGATGGCAGCCACCTGACGGTGAACATGTTGGCCACGCCGATGCTCGATGACCAGGGCCTGTGGGTCGGGCACCTGGCGATCTGCATCGACATCACCGAACGCAAGCGTGTCCACGAAGCCCTGGCGGCGCGGGACCTGCTGCTGAAGAAACTCAGCGCCCATGTGCCGGGAGGCATCTACCAGTTCAAGATGGACTTCAACGGCCGCTTCAGCGTGATCTACGCCAGTGATGGCATCCGTGACATCTACGAATTGGAGCCGGACGTGCTGGTGCAGAATGCCGAGGCGATTTTCTCGCGCATCCATTGCCTGGACGTCGGACGGGTGCGCTCCTCGATCCGTGCCTCGGCCGATACCCTGAGCCCTTGGCGTGAAGAGTACCGGCTGCAATTGCCGCAGCGGGGCCTGCGCTGGGTCCGGGGCGAGGCCACGCCCGAGGAGCTGCCTGGCGGCGGGGTGCTGTGGCACGGCTATATCTCGGACATTTCCGATCTCAAGCGGGTGGAGGAGGAACTGCGGGCCCTGTCGGTGACCGATGCCCTGACGGGGATTCGCAATCGCCGTTATTTCCAGGAGCGGTTGACGTCGGAAATGTCCCGGGTCGAGCGCGGTTCCGGCGGGTTGGCGGTGATCATGCTCGACATCGATCACTTCAAGCGCATCAACGACCAGCACGGCCATGCGGTGGGCGACCGCGTGCTGCAGGCGGTCTGCCAACGCATTGCCCAGCGGTTGCGACGTACCGATGTGTTCTGCCGGTTGGGCGGGGAAGAGTTCGTGGTGTTATGCCCGGACACTGACAGCGGCAGTGCCTATGCCCTGGCCCTGGGGCTGTGGGAGGGCCTGCGTTCGGCGCCCATCGACGGCGTGGGTATCGTCACCGCCAGCTTCGGCATTGCCACCTGGCGCGCCGGCGAAGGCGCCGACGCCCTGCTGCTGAGAGCCGACTCAGGCGTGTACGCCGCCAAGCAGGCCGGGCGGGATCGGGTCGAAACGCAACTGGGGTAGCAAGCCCGGTTGGCGCCTTCGCGGGCAGGCCCGCTCCCACAGAAGGCTTGCGGCAGGGCCCTCCATGTGGGCGCGAGCTTGCTCGCGATGGGCGGCGACTCGGTCAATGCCCCATGAGCCAATGCTGGTGCGGCCCCGGCAGTGTCCAGATCCCGAAAACAATCACCAACAGCCCACCGGCCATGCGCACGCTGCGTTTGCGCAGCAGGGCGGTGACGCGCTCGGCGGCCAGGCCGGTGGCGAGCAGCACCGGCCAGGTGCCGAGGCCGAAGGCCAGCATCAGCAGGGCGCTGTCCAGCGCATTGCCCTGGCTGGCGGACCACAACAGGGTGCTGTAGACCAGCCCGCAAGGCAGCCAGCCCCAGAGCGCGCCGAGCAGCAAGGCCCGAGGCAGGCTCGACACCGGCAGCAAGCGGTTGGCGACGGGCTGGATATGCCGCCACAAGCCACGGCCCACGCCTTCGATGCGGGTCAGGCCGCTCCACCAGCCTGCCAGGTACAGGCCCATGGCGATCAGCAGCAGGCCCGCCAGGATGCGCATGACCATCGCCGCCGGGCTGTTGGCGACGGCCCAGCCAGCCAGCCCGATCAACAGCCCGGCGCAAGCGTAGCTGAGGATCCGCCCCAGGTTGTAGGCCAGCAGGAGCCGGAAGCGCCGGCTGCGCTGTTCCTTGGGGATCGCCAAGGTCAGGGCGCCCATCAGGCCGCCGCACATGCCCAGGCAATGGCCACCGCCCAGCAGGCCAAGGATCACCGCCGAAACCAGCAGGGGCGCCAGGTCAAGCATGGGGCGGGGCCTTGTCGTCGGGTTCGCGGGGCTGGCCGTCGGCCTCGTCCACCGCCGCCTTGTGGTTAGGGTCCTGGTCGTCGAACAGAATGCTGTGGGCCGGGCCGTCGAGGTCGTCGTACTGGCCGCTGTCCACGGCCCAGAAAAAAATGTACACGGCGATGGCCACGATCAGCAGTGCGGCCGGGATCATCACGTAGAGAGCTGGCATCTCGGAACTCCATGCCCGCGGCTCAGGCCGGCAGCGGGCGGGTATCGGGCGTGGCGTCGAACACGGGCGTGCCGGGCTGGCGGGTCAGCCTGAGCGCGTTCAACACCACGGTCAACGAACTGATGGACATGCCGACCGCCGCCCACACGGGGGTAATCCAGCCGAGGGCGGCGAACGGCAACATGAGGCCATTGTACAGGGCCGCCCACACCAGGTTCTCGAGGATCACCCGGCGCGTGCGCCGGGCCAGCGCGAAGGCGTGGATAAGGGCGTCGAGGCGGTTGGACAGCAGCACGGCGTCGGCGCTGGTCTTGGCCAGGTCCGTGGCCGAGCCCATGGCGACGCTGATGTCCGCCGCCGCCAGCACCGGCACGTCGTTCACCCCGTCGCCGAGCATCAGCACCTTGCGGCCTTGCTGGTGCAACTGCTGCAACACGGCCAGCTTGTCATCCGGACGCAGGCCGCCCCGCGCCTCGTCGATGCCCAGTTCGGCGGCGACGCTGGCCACCATCGGCGAACTGTCGCCCGACAGCAGCACGGTCCGCCAGCCCCTGGCGTGGCAGGCCGCCAGCAAGGCCGGGGCATCGGCGCGCAGGCGGTCATCCAGGACCAGCCAGGCCAACGGCCCGCTGGCATCGCCCAGCAACAGCCACTGCCCGGGTTCGTCCGGCATTGGCGGGACTGCCGCGCCGCTCAACTGGCAGACGAACGCGGGCTGGCCGATACGCAAGCGTTGGTCTTCCACCAGGCCTTCGAGGCCCAGCCCGGGGCTGCTCTGCACGTGCTCGGCCGCCACCGGCGCGCGGCCGAACGCGCGGGCGATGGGGTGCTCGGAGCGGTTTTCCAGGGCGGCGGCCAAGGCCAGGCACTGGTCGCTGTCGAGGGCGCCCAGTGGCCGGATGGTGCGCAACGCCAGGCGACCTTCAGTGAGCGTGCCGGTCTTGTCGAAAATCACCGTGTCGATCTGGTTCAGGCCCTCCAGCACATGGCCGCGGGTCAGCAGCAGGCCGAGCCTGTGCAGGGTGCCGGTGGCGGCGGTGAGGGCGGTCGGCGTGGCAAGGGACAGCGCGCAAGGGCACGTGGCCACCAGCATCGCCAGGACAATCCAGAAGGCCCGCGAGCCATCCAGCTGCCACCACAACAGGCCGATGGCCGCCGCGGCAACCAGGGAGAACAGCAGGAACCACTGGGCGGCGCGGTCGGCGATCTCCGCCAGTCGCGGCTTTTCGGCCTGGGCCCGCTCCAGCAGGCGGACGATGGCCGACAGGCGGGTGTCCTGGCCCAGCGCGAGCACTTCCACGGTCAACGCGCCTTCGACGTTGAGCGTGCCCGCCGTGACCGCATCGCCCGCCTGGCGCGGTTGCGGCAGGTATTCGCCGGTCAGCAGCGACTCATCGATACTGGACTGGCCTTCGAGGATCCTGCCGTCGGCCGGCAATACCGACCCGGGATGCACCAGCACCCGGTCGCCGTTGCGCAATTCACTGAGCAGGATGCGTTCGCCCTGGCCGTCATCCGCCAGGCGCAGGCATGAGGCCGGCAGCAGGTTGACCAGTTGCGCGGTGGCTGCGGCGGTGCGTTCCCGGGCGCGGCGCTCCAGGTAGCGGCCGGCCAGCAGGAACAGGGCGAACATGCCCACGGCATCGAAATACAGTTCGCCGACACCGGTGATCGACGTCCAGATTCCGGCGATGTAGGCACTGCCGATGGCCAGGGACACCGAGACGTCCATGGTCAGGTGGCGGGTGCGCAGGTCGCGCATGGCGCCCTTGAAGAACGGCGCGCAGCTGTAGAAGACGATGGGCGTGGTGAGGAACAGGGCCACCCAGCGCAGGATGGTGTGCATCTCCGGGCTCAGGTCGATGTTGAATTCCGGCCAGGTGGCCATGGTCGCCATCATCGCCTGGAACCACAGCAGCCCGGCCACGCCCAGTTGGCGCAGGGCCAGGCGGTTCTGTGCCGCCAGTTGCTCGCTGGCCTGGTCGGCCTGGTAGGGGTGGGCGACGTAGCCGATCTGACGCAATTCGGCGAGCAGCGTGCTCAGCGGCAGTTGAGTGTCGGCCCAGCGCACCTGCAAGCGATGATTGGACAGGTTCAGCCGCGCCTCGGCCACCGCCGGCAGGCTGCGCAACTGCTTTTCGATCAACCAGCCGCAGGCGGCGCAACTGATGCCTTCCATCAACAGGGTGGTTTCGGCCAGCTCGCCCTCATGGCGCACGAACGATTGCTGTACATCAGGGCGATCGTACAGCGCCAGCTCGTCGGTCAATTGCACCGGCAGGGTCTCGGGGTTGGCCGACGCTTCGCTGCGATGCAGGTAATAACTTTCCAGGCCGCCGGCGACAATCGCCTCGGCCACCGCCTGGCAACCCGGGCAGCACAGCTCACGGGTTTCACCGAGGACAACGGCGGTGAAGCGACTGCCGGGAGGGACGGGCAGGGCGCAGTGGTAGCAGGGCTGTGGCGTGGTCATGGGTATTCACATATCGCAGCTTTCTAGGCATTTGAAATCGCTTCGCGAGCAAGCTCGCTCCCACAGGGGTTATGTGAACAACACAAATCCACTGTGGGAGCGAGCTTGCTCGCGATTTGCGCGAAGCGCGGTCACTTATTTTTTCAGGTCTTCAGCGCCTTGCAGCGGTTCATCGCCCAGCAGGATGTCCTGGTCATGGTTGACCTGTTCTTCTTCGAACAGCCGCCAGGTCTTGTCGTTTTCCATGCCCAGCAATTCGACAAAGCGCCGGCCGTCGATCTTGTCCGCCAACTGGCCCACGTAGCGTCCCGGCTCGCTGTCGTTGCGGGTCAGGACGATCTTACGGTCCTTCTCCGGTTGGGTCGGGGAAATCAGGCTCAGTTCCAGGGTCTGGGGGCGGCTGTTGCCGCTCAGGCGCAGGTTGACTTCGCCGGTGACGTCGTCCAGTTGCACGTTGGCATGCAGTTGCAGGGTCTGGGCCAGCAACTCGCGCTCCAGGGAGCGGTTGATGCCCTTGCCGGCTTCGTAATAGTTGTCGTTGACCAGGTTGTCCGGGTTCTTCACCGCAATGGTCACCATCGTCAGGCTCAGCGTCACCGAACAGGTCAGGATCCCGATGATGATCCACGGCCAAAGGTGCTTGTACCAAGGACTGGTGGCGGTTGCTGCAGGCATGTTCAGTTCTCTCAACGAGTTTGTGGGCCGATGAATCGGCTCTTGGCTTCGACGTGAACGCTTTCGTCATCGGCATCCTTGAGGATGAAGGTCACCTCGTTGGTGCTCGATGGCAGTTGGTCCGGTGCGCTGGACAATTCGACCGGCTGGCTGAAGATCTCGCCGGCCGCGACCTTGATTTCCCTGCGGCCTTGCAGCTTCAGGTCCGGCAGGCCGGCGGCTTCCAGGACGTAGGTGTGGTCGCGCTGGTCCTTGTTCATGATCTTCAGGCTGTAGACGTTCTCGATCCGGCCCTCGGCGTTCTCGCGGTACAGCACGCGGTCCTTGCTGACGTCGAAACCCACCAGCGAGCGCATGAAGAAGGCCGTCACCAGCAAGCTGATCATCGCCAGCAACACCAGGGCATAACCGATCAGGCGCGGGCGCAGTTTATGGGTTTTTTGCCCCGACAGGTTGTGTTCGGTGGTGTAGCTGATCAGCCCGCGTGGGTATTCCATCTTGTCCATGATGTTGTCGCAGGCATCGATGCACGCCGCGCAGCCGATGCACTCGATCTGCAGGCCGTCGCGGATGTCGATCCCGGTCGGGCAGACCTGGACGCACATGGTGCAATCGATGCAGTCGCCCAGGCCCAGGGCCTTGTAGTCGACGCCTTTCTTGCGCGGGCCACGGCTTTCGCCACGACGCGGGTCGTAGGAAACGATCAGGGTGTCCTTGTCGAACATCACGCTCTGGAAGCGGGCGTAGGGACACATGTAGATGCACACTTGCTCCCGCAGCCAGCCGGCGTTGCCGTAGGTGGCGAGGGTGAAGAAGCCGACCCAGAAGTACGACCAACCGTCGGCCTGGCCGGTGAAGAATTCGAACACCAGCTCGCGAATCGGCGTGAAGTAGCCGACGAAGGTCATGCCGGTGACGAAACCGATCAGCAGCCACAGGCTGTGCTTGGCGAACTTGCGCAGGAACTTGTTGGCGCTCATGGGCGCCTTGTCGAGCTTGATGCGCTGGTTGCGGTCGCCTTCGGTGACCTTCTCGCACCACATGAAGATCCAGGTCCACACGCTTTGCGGGCAGGTGTACCCACACCAGACTCGGCCGGCGTACACCGTGATGAAAAACAGGCCAAAGGCCGCGATGATCAACATCCCGGACAGCAGGATGAAATCCTGGGGCCAGAAGGTGGCGCCAAAGATGAAGAACTTGCGTTCCGGCAGGTTCCACCAGACGGCCTGGTGGCCGCCCCAGTTCAGCCAGACCGTGCCGAAATACAGCAGGAACAGGAACGCACCACCGAGCATCCGCAGGTTGCGGAACAGGCCGGTGAAGGCGCGGGTGTAGATTTTTTCCCGAGAGGCATACAGGTCGACGCTTTTGTTCGCGTCCTTGGCAGGCGGGGTGACGTCATGTACCGGAATCTGGTTACTCATCAAGATGCATCCCACGGCAGTGGAAAAGTGCCAAGGCCAGTACGTGCCGGCCACGGTCACAAAAGGGTGTTGCAGTGGCGCAATGATACGCCTGTCGCTCTAACTCAAGGGTGCGACCTTTGGTCGCGTTGGGTGCAAGGGTCGAATGGTGTAGCGGATGTAACAAGTCATGATCCAGATCAATTGACTTGTCGAGTATAGCCGTCCAGTCGTCGCGAACGGCGCCAATGCATGCCCATTGGCGCCCTTGAAGACCTACCGCACGGCGATGGTATGAGTGGCCACAGGGTTGCGCCAATCGTTGTCGGCGACGACATTGACCGTCAGGTGTCTGCGGTCGTCGGAGACCTTGACGTACAGCCAGGTTTTCCGGGCGGCCGAGCCACTGTTGAACAACGGCACGTCGCCGTAGAGGTAGTTGTGCGGGTAAAGCCCGTGCTTGCTCTTCCCATCGCTGGAAAACACGGCGGTGACGCCATGATCCTCGATCATCCGCTTGAAGCGCGCGATGTCGGCTTCCAGGGCCGGCCAATGGAATGGCTGGTTCAGGTTCAACAGAATGATTTTGCCTTGGGCACGCGCCTGCTGCAGATCGCGCTCCAGCCAGTCGAGCGACGCGGTGATCTCGTAGGCGGTGGTGTTGAAAACGGCGTGGGTGGAAAAATTCACCGAATAGGTGGGCTGGCCATGTAGCTGGACCAAGTGGATGTCGCCAAAATCCCGGGCATAGGCCAGGCTGCCGTACCAGGTTTTCGTCAGGCCCGAAGCCCTGGCCGACCAGTCCATGTTCGGCACTTTTCCCCAATACCGTTCCTTGAGGTCATCGACACTGCCGGCCGCGCAAGCGGCGCAACTGTCGACGTTGAAGTCGTAGTCATGAAGGCCCAGGCCATAGTCATAGACATTGTTCAATTTATTCTGCAGGACGGCCTTGATATAGGCACGCTCGCTGGCGTGGCCTGTTTTCGTCAGGTTGCCATTGACCATGACAGGCACCGCGGCCGGGCCCCCCGACTGCGCACGGAATTCGGCGATGCTGGCGTACTGGGCCTCGATCAGCCCGCGGGAACGGGAAGCCGTTTCGCCGGCCGATTCGATTGCGCCACTTTCGGATTTTTCACTGGAGGGATATTTGGGGCTGGCGGCCAATACGATATGGCTCGGTGGTATGTCTGCCGCCAGTGAATGTGTAATAGGGAGGCTGCAGCCAAGCAGCAGGGCTGATAGAAGCTTCAAGCAGGCCAGTTTTTTCATGGAAATCCTTTTCTATGAAGTGTGGGTGTGTTGTTCCTGGAGCGACTCTAGCGAGGCACACTTGCCCGCGCCAGGGTGGGCCGCGCTTGCATTGATAGTGTTTGTGTCGGTGAGCGCGGGATGAGCCTCAACCATCGGATACCACCGCCAACCGTGTGGAAGCGAGCCTGCTCGCGAAGGTGATGGGGCAGGTTGATATCACGTGGCGAGGGCGCTTGCTCCCGTGCGGCGGCGCAGCCGTCGTAAACCGGCTGTGCGGTTTGCCTGGAAGAAAGTGTCATCTTTTACGGGGCTGCTACGCAGCCCAGCGGGGATAAATCCCCTCGCCACAGGTGGGGGGTAGCGACTGGCGCGGGTCGACGTTGTCCAGCATCGGGTTGGCAAGCAATGAGCTTGGTTCGATCAGTTGCTTCTACTGGCTGTACAGGATGTTGTAAAACGTGGTTTGCCTATCCTTGACCGAGGAGAGATCGTGACCCGTTGGGACTTTTTCGAAAAGCGCTTTGCTGACCGCCATCCGACGCATGATGATCACCTCCAGCAATTGTCCGAACAACGTTTCGTCACGGACGTGTTTTTTCAGTTTCAGGATTTCGCGAGGCGTGTCTTTCAGGATGTGAAAGGCGTAATTCATCACGATCATATTGGAAACGAACAGATTTGCCGTCGACTGAAGCGGATTGACCGCGTCGATCAACGCATCGAATATTGTTTGGGGGCCCTGAGCATACGTGCGTAGAAACACGTCGGGGTACATGAGTTCGCTGTGACGATCATTGATCGCGAAACGGTAAGCGGTATCGTCGGGCTCGGTGAGTAATCTGACTGTGTTTGTTTGAAATGTTTTCAACGTACTGAGCAGTTCATGCTCTTTCCTGCTGTCGGCCTTGATCGCTTTGTAGACCCGATCAATCACATCCAGAAAAGCCACGGACCCTAGCCCATCGGTCGCCATCACCAGCTGATTGCCCTCGATGCTGAACCGACGATACGCCTCGTCATCAATGCTCAGTTCGAAGAGCAGGAACCTGAGCGCGTAGTTCCTGAGGTGCGCATCCGCATCCTCGGTACTGTTCTTCAAGCTGATCAGTTGGATCAGGTAGAAGAAAATAAAGTATTCCTTGTTGGTTCTCTGGCGGTTGTCGATTTCCAGCAGATAGCCAAGGCGCGACAGGACCAGGACGAGGGCGTAGCAGTCGGGTTCCGTGAAACCATTTTTCAACATGGATTTTTCGAAAGCGCTGACGGAGAACAAATCATGCCAGCGGCTAACGCTGAAGGGCGCGCCATTGTGTTTTCTGGCGACAACGCTTAGCAGCGAAGGCTCTTCCTCTTTGTAAAAGACAGCGTCCAGCGCCTTCGGACAGGGCCGGGCGTTCAGGAAGTTTTCAAGCTTGTATGAGAGAAGATCGAATATGTCCATCTGGTGTTATCCGCAGGTCTTCCATTTTCCGTTCGGGCCTTTCTTCTCGACCCGGAATGACGTAATGGTTTTATTGAATTTATCCAATAATCGGAAACCGATGCCTCTGGCCTTGGGCTCATTCGTCTTGGACAGCACGCCATCTTTCAGACCTGTCTCTTTATAGTCAACGGTAGAGATGTCCTTGTGGTTATTGAGCATGCTGACCCCTTCGTTATTGACGGTGGCCACTACCCGATACTTTTCATTGCCTGGGTTGAACCCTGGGTTACTGTCCTGATTGACCCAGACTGCTTTTTCTCCCCTGATATTCGGAACCAAACCGCCTTTGCCTCCGTTGGCAGCCTTGGATGAGACCGTTTCGCTTTCGCCCATGTAGCGGATAATCTCATTCTCTTTGAGCCCCAGCGGGTCGATCCAGGTAAATGGATTCGGTGCGTAGCGATAAAGATTCAGGCTTGCGGCCAGGCCCAACGGGTCGGGGGTGATAAAACGGCCTATGTCGGGATCATAGAAGCGGAAGGTGTTGTAGTGCAGGCCTGTTTCCCGGTCCAGGTATTGTCCCTGAAAGCGCAGGTTCTGTTCTTCGATGTAGTACGGCTCACGGACTTCATCGAGGGTGTTGCCCCATACCTGATAGTGAGCACGCCACAGCGGGTGGCCGTCACTTTCCGTCAAGACCTGTGGTAGGCCATTGGGGTCGTTGTGGTAATAGCGGATGCGTTGATGCTCGCCGATGCCGTCGACCCGGGCCAAGGGCTCGTGATTGTCGCCAATGTAGAGGTACAGGCTGGTCAGGCTATTCTTATGTTCCTTGAGTAATTGCAGGCCGTCCCAATCGAAACGCGTGCAGGCGATGAGACGCCCGTTGTCGTCGTGTTCGGTTTTCTCGATCCTCCGGCCCAACGGGTCATAGCGCATCCTGACAGTGTTTTCACCGCCGGATTTGTGCGTTCGAACTTCAACCAGCCGATGATCCGAGTCGTAACTGAAGCGCTGCAGGCCATACCGCCTGCTGCGCTTTTCTATCATTCGACCAAAACCATCGTAGCGATAGTGCTTATCCTGAAAACTCTTGAGCTGGTTGTGCGTTACCCGCCCACCCGTACCGGTTGAACTGTCGAGGAGATTGGCGGCGGCGTCGAAGGAAAATGTTTCATTCTGGCCTTGTCGAGTGCCCTGGCTTGCCAGAATCCGACCTGTCACGTCGTAGTGCAGCCATTGGCGTTGTTGACCCTGTGGCTGGCGTTCAAGACGCCCCACCAGGTGGTCGCCAGGATCAAACTCAAAATGGGTCTGCTCTGCGGCAGGCATCAACGACAGCTGGCTGGTGTGCCGACGGTGGCGGCTGCGTAAGCGCCCGCTACGGTCATACTCACTCCGGGTGCTGATTTGGCCTTGGGTGCGCAGCACCTCTCGATGCAGCCGATCGCGTTCGAAGTCGCTGATGATGTGGCCGTCGAGGTTGATTTGGTGCAGATGACCACTGCCGTAGTACAGGCGGTTGATCCAACGACCATCGGGCAGTTGGGTCTGGATCAGGTTGCCGAGTTCGTCGTAGTGATGCTTCAGAACGCCTGCTGAACTCTGCTCCTCGATCAGGTAACCCAGCGCGTCATAAGCGAAGCCCAGTCGTTGTTCGTTGCCGTCCTTATCGATGACGGTGGCTTCGATCAGCTGATTCAACGGGCTATAGCTGTAACGGGACTGTCCATCCGGTGTAATTCGGGTAGTCAGCCGGCCAATGGCATCACGCTCCAGATGATGAACAAGGGGCTTTTCACTGGGCTGATGACCACTTCGCGGCGCCGCGACGGTTTCGACTCGTTTTACGTTGTTGAGGGCGTCGTAGGTATAGCCCTTGGCGCTGCCATCAAGGTTGCGCTGTTCGGTCAAGCGATCCCCGGCATCCCAGGCAAACCGGTAGCTTTCGCCATTCTCGTTGATCAGCGCTTGCAGCCTTCCAAAGCTGTCGTAGGCAAATTGCACCTGCCGGCCCTGGGCGTCGGTGCGCTGGCGGACCTGACCGCGGCGGTTGTGTTGGTAGAGCGTGGTATGTCCAGCCGGGTCGGTGTAACCGGTCAACTGGCCGGCGATGTCGCGCTGGTAGTGCTCGGTGCGGCCGTCCGGCAATTGGCTGCCGAGCAAGCGCCCTTGGGCGTCATAGCTGAACTGGGTGCGCTCGCCGAGGGCGTCGGTGATGGTGTGCAGGTAACCGCGTGCGTCGTAGCTGAAGCGTGTCGGGTAGCCTGAGCAATCGATGTGTTCCACCAATTGCCCGAACGGGTTCCAGCGCAATTTCTTGCTCTTGCCGGTGGCATCGATGATTTCCACGACCTGGCCGTGGGCGTCGTAGCGGTAGCGGGTGACATGCCCCAGCGGATCGGTTTCGGCGATGCAGTTGCCGCGCTGATCGTAGCGGTACCTCCAACTGTTGCCGGCGGCGTCGATGTCGGCCAGCGGCAGGGCCCAGTGTTCGAGCCAGAGGGTAGATTCGCTGCGGCCCAACGGGTCGGTTTCGCTGATCAGGTTGCCGGCTTCGTCGTAGCTGAATGAGTACTGGCCGCCCTGTGGATCGGTGGCACTGAGCAACTGGCGTTCATCGTTCCACTCGAACCGCCACGTCTGGCCGAGGTTGTCGCTGAATTGGGTGATCTGGTGCTGGCTGTTCCACTGCCGAATGCTGATCCGTTGCAGGCTGTCAGTGATACGGGTGGTGCCGGCTGTGAGGTCATAGTCGAACTGGTAGGCGTCGCCTTCGTCGGTCCAGTGCCGCACCACGCGCCATTCCCGGTCGTCGATCAGGGCCCATTCGTAGAAGCAGTGCAGGCCGGCGGGCAACTGGTGTTCGACCATGCGTTGCCCGGCGTCGTAGCGGAAACGCCGTTGCACCTGGCCGGTGGCGTCGTGTACTTCAGCCAGATTGCCCAAGGCGTCGTAGGCGTAGCTGACCAGGACTTCCCGGGATTGGTCGGGGTACAGGCGTTCGATGTGGGTGACGCGTTCGCCTTCGCGGATCAGCTCTACTTGCACCAGATCAAACGTATCGCGCAGCCGCACCAGGCGTCCGGCGTCGTCGTAGTCGAGGTGGATGCGGTTGTCGTTGCGGTCACCCAACTGGTTCAGGCGCAAGTGCGATGGGTTGGCTGGCGTGGGTTCGAACAAGCGGTACAGGCCGTCGTCGCTTTCGATCAGCAATTGCCCGCTCACATGGCGGCGCACGGCCAAACCTTCGCCGGCGCTGAATACCGCGCCGCCCAAGGGAATCGAGCCCATGTCGATGGGCCGACCCTGTTCGTCGGTGTAGACCAGGGTGTCGCCGCCCTCCGGGTGGGGCAGTATCTCGACGCAGACTTCATAGGCGACGCTCCAGCCGGGGCCGAACAACGTGTCGCGGCGTTCGTCCCGGCTGTTGTACACGCGCTGCCAGTCGATCGGCAGGATGCCGGGCAAGACGAAATCCAGGTCTTCGGCACCGCCCAGGACCTTGGCCCCCGTGGCGGCATGCACCGGATTCGACGAACCCATGGCGGCGTTGGCCGCCGCGTTCACCGCGCTGCTGGCGGCCATGGACACCGCGCCGCCCACCAACATGCACGGCAGCTTGCTGAAGAACTTGCCCTTGCCGCCCTTGAGCATCAGCAGCGCGGTGACCGCCAGGCCGACGCCCGGGGTCTTGCCGCTGCGAATCTCGCGCACCACCACCGAGCCGCCGCCAATGGTCACGTTGGGCGAAATCAGCCCGGCCGACACGACCGTCGCATCGCAGGTGCTGCGGTCGCCGCTGCGCACGGCGGGCTGGCCGTTGATGGTGACCTTGTCCGACCCTTCGGCCATGAACTGCGGCGGCATTGGTGGATGCTTGGTGCAGATGACCAGGTCTTCCGGCTTGGGTACGGCGCCGGGGGCGGGCACCGCGACGGTGGGGCGCCACATCTGCGAGAAGAATTCCCCGGCCATGTCCAGGTAGCTGGGTTCTTCTTCAGGCGTGGGCGCTTCCAGTTCGGTGCCGGCCGGGGCGACATGGGACTCGATCGCCCCGGCGGCGCGGGCGGCGGGGATGTTGTTGGTGAGGGTGTCGGTGGAACCGGTGAGGATGTTGGCCTGCACCGTGGGCGGGAAGAGGGCGTTGCCGATGCTCTCGCATAAATGGCTCAAGCCTTTGTCGGCCCCGGTCTTGCTCATCGCCAGGCCGACGATGGTCCCCACCACCAGGCCGAGGACGAAGCAACCCAGGCCGCCGGTGACCACGGTGATGCCGGTGGCCGCGACCACGGCGGCGGTGGCGACGGCGGTGATCGCGATGTTGGCCGCCACCTCCAGGACGCCGCCGAGGATGTCGGCCATCATCGAAGTGTGGTTCAGTGCATCGCCCAGGCGGGCCGCCCAGAGCGCGTCAGACATGCACGTTGCCCGTGCGGTGGGCGATGGGGTCCAGCGCTGTGAGGCCTTCCATTGTGCCTTGTCTCCTTGGCAATCGTGGCTTGCGTATCCGTGCGAGCGGGCATTGGATCATCTCGCGACGCATCAGGCAATCTTGGTCAATCATCCTGGGCAGGCGTTGTATCGCCGTGTCAGGCCACCCACGGGTTGAGCAGCGCAACCCCGCTGGCCTCGAAGTCCGCGACGTTGCGGGTGACCACGGTCAAGCCATGGACCAGTGCCGTGGCGGCAATCAGTGCATCGCATTCGTTGCTGCGATCAGGCACGTGCAGGCGTGCGCAGCGCAATGCCACGGCGCGGTCGACGGTCAGGATCCTGCCGGCAAAGGCCGGCAAGACATGGTTGTCCAGCCAGGCACGCAGGCGGCTGCCCTGGCCCGGATCCTTGCGTTCGAAGCGCAGCACTCCGGTTTCCAGTTCCAATACGGTGATCGCCGAGAGATACAGGCTGGGGGCTGCCACGCTCCGGGCCCAGGCTTGCACGTTCTTGTCCGCCTGGGGTTTGCGCAGTTCCGAGATGACGTGGGTGTCGAGTAGATACATCAGGACAGGTCTACCGCTCGAGGAGAGATGACGGCGCGCTCGGTCTCGAAGTCGATGTCCGGCGCATCGGGCATGACCAGCAACTCGACGATGCTGGCGTTGACGCCGGTGAGTTTCTGGTACTCCTCAATGCTTAGCAGTACGTGGGCCGGCTTGCCACGGTCGGTGATGATGACCGGCCCTTCGCGGGTCGCTTTTTTGGCACCACTTGTGTCGTGGTTGAATTCGCGGCTGGAGATGGTGGTGATGGACATGGCCGTGCCCCGTCGAATCGAATGTAGGCACGTTACTACTTGAATCGCATGGCCGCAATGCAGAGGGCTGCCTTCCATCGGGCCGGCCATGAAAAAGGCCCCGTCAACGGGTATTGACGGGGCCTCTGGTGTTTCAGGTACACAACTTACTGGGCGTCAGCGGCCGGGGCCTTTTCGCCGTGGGACAGGCTGTAGACATAGGCGGCCAGCAAGTGGACCTTGTCGTTGCCTTGCAGGTCGGCCTGGGCCGGCATCTGGCCCTGGCGACCGTAGCGGATGGTCTGTTGCAGCTGGGCGAAGCTCGAACCGTAGATGAACGCGGCAGGGTGGGTCAGGTCAGGCGCACCCATGGCCGGCGTGCCCTTGCCGGCCGGACCGTGGCAGGCCACGCAGTTGGCCGCGAACAGCTTCTGGCCGTTGGCCGGATCGGCCTTGGCGCCTTCCGGCAGCTTGCGACCGTGCAGGCTGGTCACCAGGTAGGAAGCCACGTCGGCAACGCCTTGTTCGCCGACCACGGCAGCCCAGCCCGGCATGACGGCGTGACGACCGCCCATGATGGTGGTCTTGATGGTTTCCGGCTCACCGCCCCAGCGCCAGTCGGCGTCGGTCAGGTTGGGGAAGCCGTAGGCACCCTTGGCGTCGGAACCGTGGCAGACCGAGCAGTTGGAGGCGAACAGGCGGCCACCCATCTTCAAGGCTTGCGGGTCCTTGGCGACTTCTTCGATCGGCATGGAAGCGAACTTGGCGAAGATCGGACCGAACTTGGCGTCCGAGCGAGCCATTTCCTTTTCCCATTCGTGAACGCCCGTCCAACCGGTCTGGCCGTTGGCGAAAGCGGTCTGCTTTTCGGTGTCCAGGTAGTTATAGCCGGGCAACAGGCCTTTCCAGTTGCCCAGGCCCGGGTAGAGCACCAGGTAGCCGAGGGCGAACACGATGGTGCCCACGAACAGCATGAACCACCATTTCGGCAGCGGGTTGTCGTACTCCTCGATCCCGTCGAAGGAGTGGCCGACCGTCTCTTCGGTGGCTTCGCTGCGTTGGCCCTTGCGGGTCGACAGCAGCAGCCAGGTCAGGGAGAAGATCGTTCCCAGGCTGAGGACTGTGACGTACAGACTCCAGAACGTAGTCATTCTTTGTTACTCCTAGAAGCTTGCTCGACGTGCTTGATGGCTTCGGGATCATCCGCGAACGGCAGCAAGGTCGCGTCGTCAAACTCCGACTTGCGCTTGGGGCTGAATACCCACAGGGCCAGGCCGATGAAAGCCACCATCACGACGACGGTACCCAGGCCGCGAATCATCCCGATATCCATTAAGAATCACCGTTTGCTTTTGATGATGGTGCCCAGGCCTTGCAGATAGGCCACCAGCGCGTCCATTTCAGTCTTGCCCTTGACGGCATCCTTGGCACCGGCGATGTCTTCGTCGGTGTAAGGCACGCCCAGGGTGCGCAGGACTTCCATTTTTTTCGCAGTGTCTTTGCCGTCGAGCTTGTTTTCTACGAGGAACGGGTAGGCCGGCATCTTCGATTCCGGCACAACGTTGCGCGGGTTGTACAAGTGCGCACGGTGCCAGTCATCGGAGTAGCGGCCGCCAACGCGGGCCAGGTCCGGACCGGTACGCTTGGAACCCCACAGGAACGGGTGGTCCCAGACGCTTTCGCCGGCGACCGAGTAGTGGCCGTAGCGTTCGGTCTCGGCGCGGAACGGACGGATCATCTGCGAGTGGCAGCCGACACAGCCGTTGGCGATGTAGATGTCGCGGCCTTCCAGTTCAAGGGCGGTGCGCGGCTTCATGCCTTCGACCGGCTTGTTGGTGACGTCCTGGAAAAACAGCGGAACGATCTGGGTCAGGCCGCCGACGCTGACGGCGATGACCATGAAGAAGGCCAGCAGGCCGATATTCTTCTCTACTGCTTCGTGCTTCATCAGTGAGCTCCAACTACGGCGATCTTGGCGGCGGCTTCAGCTTCAGCCGGGTCAGAGGCACGAACGGTGCGGTACACGTTGTAGGCCATGAACAGCATGCCGCTGGCGAAGAACGCGCCGCCCAGGGCACGCACGATGTAGCCAGGGTGGCTGGCCTGCAGCGCTTCCACGAACGAGTAGGTCAGGGTGCCGTCGTCGTTGATTGCACGCCACATCAGGCCCTGGGTGATGCCGTTGACCCACATCGAGGCGATGTAGAGCACGGTGCCGATGGTCGCGAGCCAGAAGTGCGCGTTGATCAGGCCGGTGCTGTGCATCTGCGCACGACCGAACAGTTTCGGGATCATGTGGTAGATGGCGCCGATGGAAATCATCGCCACCCAGCCGAGCGCGCCGGCGTGTACGTGGCCGATGGTCCAGTCGGTGTAGTGGCTCAGGGAGTTGACGGTCTTGATGGCCATCATCGGGCCTTCGAAGGTCGACATGCCGTAGAACGCCAGGGACACCACCAGGAACCGCAGGATCGGGTCGGTGCGCAATTTATGCCAGGCACCCGAGAGGGTCATCATGCCGTTGATCATGCCGCCCCAGCTGGGGGCCAGCAGGATGATCGACATCGCCATGCCCAGGGATTGGGCCCAGTCCGGCAGCGCGGTGTAGTGCAGGTGGTGAGGGCCGGCCCAGATGTACAGGGTGATCAGCGCCCAGAAGTGGACGATGGACAGGCGATAGGAATAGATCGGACGCTCGGCCTGTTTCGGCACGAAGTAGTACATCATCCCCAGGAAACCGGTGGTCAGGAAGAAGCCCACGGCGTTGTGGCCGTACCACCACTGGATCATCGCGTCGGTCGCGCCCGAGTAGGCCGAGTACGACTTGAACAGGCTGACCGGCAGCGACATGTGGTTGACGATGTGCAGCATGGCCGTCACGACGATGAAGGCACCGTAGAACCAGTTGCCGACATAGATGTGCTTGGTCTTGCGCTTGACGATGGTGCCGAAGAACACCAGACCGTAGGTCACCCAGACGATGGCCAGCAGGATGGCCAGGGGCCATTCCAGTTCCGCGTATTCCTTGGTGGTGGTGAAACCCATGGGCAAGGTCACGATCGCGCCGACGATGACCGCTTGCCAACCCCAGAAGGTGAAGGCGGCGAGGCTGTCGGAGATCAGTCGCGTTTGGCAGGTTCGCTGCACGACGTAGTAAGAAGTGGCAAACAACGCACAACCACCGAAGGCGAAGATCACCAGGTTGGTGTGCAGCGGGCGCAGGCGTCCAAATGTCGTCCATGGCAGATCGAAGTTCAACTCCGGCCAGACCAGTTGCGAGGCGATGAAGACACCGAGCCCCATGCCAAGGATCCCCCAGACCACCGTCATGATGGCGAACTGGCGGACTACCTTATAGTTATAAGCAGTCGGACTGATTGCTGTGCTCATTCTAAGGTTCCACGGTTTGGGTGTTTTATTAGGATAAAAATCGGTCGCAAGTATGGAGAAAGCGGGGGGTCATTGCAACGCGCCATGACCTGGGTCAATGCTTTCCGACGCTGATTCTGCGGCCTTTCCATGTTCCGTGTAGGGACAAAATCGGCCCTCGGAAAAATGTCGCGACACAGGAAAGAGGCGAGGGGCTCAGGTCGGTTGTAACGGGGTGTGTTCAGACGCTGCGTTCGAGGGAGGCCGGGCAATTCTCGCAACTGCCGGTATTCCTTGCCTTTGCGGGTTTTTCAGTCGAACGATTGTCGAACACATCGGGTCGGGTCGACCTGAAACGGCAGTCGCCAGTGCACGCAAAGGCAAGCTTAGACCCGATTCGAAGGAACCGAAAGAAAGACCTTGGGAGGGGTGCGACAAAAAGAAGCAGGAGGCGGGGAGCTGCAAGCTTCGAGTGGGTACTCGTCGCTTGCAGCTTTTGTTTCTTGGTTTACTGGGCGCTCACCGTTTGCGGCTGGGCGCTCGACGGCTCGTTGTTTTTCGACAGGCTGTAGACGTAGGCGGCCAGCAATTGCACCTTGTCATTGCCGAGCATTTCATTCTGCGCCGGCATATGGCCTTGGCGACCATGGCGAATGGTCTGTTGCAACTGGGCCAGGCTGGTGCCGTAGATGAAGCCGGCTGGTTGCGTCAGGTTGGGCGCGCCCATGGCTTCGGTGCCCTGGCCAGTGGCGCCGTGGCAGGCGACGCAGGTGGTGTTGAAGGCCTGCTGGCCGGCTTGCAGGTCGGCGCCGCTGTCCGCCGGCAGCGGCAGGCCGGCCAGGTCGTGGCGTACGTACGCCGCGACATTCTTGACCCCGGCATCCCCCAGCACTTCACCCCAGGCCGGCATCGCCGCCATGCGCCCCCCCAGGATGGTGGCCTTGATGGTCTCGGCTGCGCCGCCCCAGCGCCAGTTGTTGTCGGTCAGGTTCGGGAAGCCGAAGGCACCCTTGGCGTCGGAACCATGGCAGACCGAGCAGTTGGAGGCGAACAGGCGGCCACCCATCTTCAGCGCCTGGGGATCCTTGGCGACTTCTTCCACGGGCATCGAGGCGAACTTGGCGAAGATCGGCCCGAACTTGGCGTCGGCCTTGGCCATTTCCTTTTCCCATTCATGGGCACCGGTCCAGCCATCCTCGTAGCCGGGCAGGATGCCTTTCCAGTTGCCCAGGCCCGGGTACAGGACCAGGTAGCCGACGGAAAACACCAGGGTGCCGGCGAACAACAGGAACCACCATTGCGGCAGCGGGTTGTCGTACTCCTCGATGCCGTCGAAGCTGTGGCCCATGGTCTGGTCGACGCTGCCCTTGGTCTCGCCCTTGCGGGTGCCGATCAGCAGCCAGGTCAGGCCGATCAGGCTGCCGAGGGTCAGTACGCAGATCCACGTACTCCAGAAGGTGGTCATGGCCGGGTACTCCTTGTTGCAGGGTCTTGGGGATTGGCGGTGTCGGCGGGCGGCTCGTCGGCGAACGGCAACAGGCGTGCCTGGGCGAATTCCGGGCCGCGCTTGCTGCTGAACGCCCACAGGAGCAGGCCGATGAAGGCGACGAAGACCACGATCGTGCCCAGCCCGCGGATCATTCCAGTGCTCATTTCAAGAAACATGGGGCTCACCTCTTGCTCTTGATGGCAGTGCCGAGCACTTGCAGGTAGGCCACCAGGGCATCCATCTCGGTCTTGCCCTTGAGCGAAGCCACGGCGCCGGTGATGTCATCGTCGGTGTATGGCACGCCGAGGGTGCGCATGGCCCGCAGCTTGGTCTCGGTGTGGCTGCTGTCCACGGCCTGGGTCACCAGCCATGGGTAGGCGGGCATCTTCGACTCGGGCACGACGTTGCGCGGGTTGTACAAGTGCGCGCGGTGCCAGTCGTCGGAGTAGCGTGTGCCGACGCGGGCCAGGTCCGGCCCGGTGCGCTTGGAACCCCACAGGAACGGGTGGTCCCAGACGCTTTCGCCGGCCACCGAGTAGTGGCCGTAGCGCTCGGTCTCGGCGCGGAACGGACGGATCATCTGCGAATGGCAGCCGACGCAGCCTTCACGGATGTAGATGTCGCGGCCTTCCAGTTGCAGGGCGGTGTAGGGCTTCATGCCGTCCACTGGCTTGTTGGTCACGTCCTGGAAGAACAGCGGCACGATCTGGGTCAGGCCGCCGATGCTCACGGCCAGGACCATCAGCAGCATCAGCAGGCCGACGTTTTTTTCGATTGTTTCGTGTTTCATGGCGGACTCCTCAAGCCATCTGCGCGGCAGCGGCGGCTTCGGCAGGCTGGTAGGCCCGCACGGTGCGCCAGGTGTTGTAGGCCATCAGCAGCATGCCGGTGAGGAAGACTGCGCCGCCCACCAGCCGTACGATGAAGCCCGGGTGGCTGGCCACCAGCGTCTCGACGAAGGAATAGGTGAGCGTGCCGTCCTCGTTCACCGCGCGCCACATCAGGCCCTGGGCGATGCCGTTGACCCACATCGAGGCGATGTAGAGCACGGTGCCGATGGTCGCGAGCCAGAAGTGCGCGTTGATCAGGCCGATGCTGTGCATCTGCGGCCGGCCGAAGACTTTCGGGATCATGTGGTACAGCGCGCCGATGGAAATCATCGCCACCCAGCCGAGCGCGCCGGCGTGTACGTGGCCGATGGTCCAGTCGGTGTAGTGGGAGAGGGCGTTGACGGTCTTGATGGCCATCATCGGGCCTTCGAAGGTCGACATGCCATAGAACGCCAGGGACACCACCAGGAACCGCAGGATCGGGTCGCTGCGCAACTTATGCCAGGCGCCCGACAGGGTCATCATGCCGTTGATCATGCCGCCCCAGCTGGGGGCCAGCAGGATCAGCGACATCACCATGCCCAGCGATTGCGCCCAGTCCGGCAGCGCGGTGTAGTGCAGGTGGTGGGGACCTGCCCAGATGTACAGGGTGATCAGTGCCCAGAAGTGAACGATGGACAGGCGATAGGAATACACCGGGCGCTCGGCCTGTTTCGGCACGAAGTAGTACATCATCCCCAGGAAGCCTGCGGTGAGGAAGAAGCCCACGGCGTTGTGGCCGTACCACCATTGCACCATCGCATCCGTGGCCCCGGCGTACACCGAGTAGGACTTGGTCAGGCTCACCGGCAGTTCCAGGTTGTTGACGATGTGCAGGATCGCCACGGTCAGGATGAACCCGCCGAAGAACCAGTTACCCACGTAGATGTGCTTGGTGTTGCGCTTGGCCACGGTGCCGAAGAAGACGATGGCGTAGGCGACCCAGACAATGGTGATCAGGATGTCGATGGGCCATTCCAGCTCGGCGTATTCCTTGGAACTGGTGTAGCCCAGGGGCAGGCTGATGGCCGCCAGCAGGATCACCAGTTGCCAGCCCCAGAAGCAGAAAGCGGCGATTTTCGGCGCAAACAATTGGGTCTGGCAGGTGCGTTGCACCGAGTAGAACGAACTGGCGAACAACGCGCAGCCACCAAAGGCGAAGATCACCGCGTTGGTGTGCAGCGGGCGCAGGCGGCCGAAGCTGGTCCAGGGCAAATCGAAATTGAGCTGCGGCCAGACCAATTGGGCGGCGAGAAAAACCCCGAGCCCCATGCCGACGATGCCCCACACCACCGTCATAATGGCGAATTGGCGGACCACCTTGTAGTTGTAGGCGGTACTGATAGAAGTGTTCATGGTTCCCCATCCACGGTTCAGCCGAAGTGAGCGCCTGCGCAAGGCAGGGCGGCGTTCTTCGCCTGGAGTTATAGGCAGACTAAAAGCGAGGCAAGCATGGACAAACAGCACAAGGCCAGTATTGACGGGGATCAATGGGCGCGGTGCGTGGAGCAACACGGCTGGCTGTGGACGGCCGCGCAACCGGGCACGGGGACCACGCCGCCGACCCTGATCCTCGCCCACGGCGCCGGTGCACCGATGGACAGCGGTTTCATGGAACAAATGGCTGCGCGCCTTGCCGCGCGGGGCGTCAACGTGCTGCGCTTCGAGTTTCCCTACATGGCCCAGCGGCGCCAGGACGGTGGCAAGCGCCCACCCAACCCGGCGCCGAAACTGCTGGAATGCTGGCGCGAGGTGTACGCCACGGTGCGGCCTTATGTCGCTGGACGGCTGGCCGTGGGTGGCAAATCCATGGGCGGGCGCATGGCCAGTTTGCTGGCCGATGAGTTGGGCGCTGATGCGCTGGTGTGCCTGGGTTATCCCTTCTATGCGGCGGGCAAGCCGGAGAAACCGCGGGTCGAGCACCTGGCGACCTTGCAGGCCCGGACCTTGATCGTCCAGGGTGAGCGTGACGCGCTGGGCAATCGGCAGGCGGTGCAGGGCTACAGCTTGTCACCGAATATCGAAGTGTTTTGGCTGGTGGCCGGGGACCATGACTTGAAGCCGTTGAAGGCGTCGGGGTTCAGTCATGAGCAGCATCTGGAGGCGGCGGCGTCGAGGGTGGCGGAATTCCTTCTTCGAGAGTGACAGCGCCTGCCCTGGCCTCATCGCGAGCCTGCTCGCTTCCACATTGGAATGCATTTCAATGTGGGAGCGAGCTTGCTCGCGATAGCGGCCTATCAGGCAATAAAAAACCCGGAAGCTTTCACTGTCCGGGTTTTGGGTCGACCCATTGAAGTCAGCGGTTGAACCGCTCCACCAGCGAATACTGCGAGTTGGCCGTGCGGGTCAGTTCTTCGCTCAGCAGCGCCGAGCTGTGGGCCTGCCCCGAGGTCTGGTCGGCCAGCTCCGAGATATTGCTGATGTTGCGGCTGATCTCCTCGGCCACCGAGCTTTGCTCTTCGGTCGCGGCGGCGATCTGGGTGGTCATGTCGGTGATGTTGGCCACCGCTTCGCTGATGCCCACCAGTGCCTGGTCCGCTTCCATGACCCGCGCCACCCCCTCTTCGGCCTGGCGATGGCCGGCGTCCATGGTTTGCACGGCGTTGGTGGCGGTCTGCTGGAGCTTGGCGATCAGGGCATGGATCTGCCCGGTGGATTCGCTGGTGCGTTGCGCCAGTTGTCGCACTTCGTCGGCCACCACGGCAAAGCCGCGGCCCATCTCGCCGGCACGAGCCGCTTCGATGGCGGCGTTCAGGGCCAGCAGGTTGGTCTGGTCGGCGATGCCCTTGATCACGTCCACCACGCCGCCGATCTCGTCGCTGTCCTTGGCCAGTTGGGTCACGGTCTGGCCCGTTTCACCCACGACCACCGACAGGCGCTCGATGGCCTCGCGGGTTTCCCCGGCAATGTCGCGCCCGCGCCCGGTCAGGCGATTGGCTTCCTGGGTCGCGTCGGCGGTGCGCTGCACATGGCTGGCGACCTCCTGGGTGGTGGCGGCCATCTGGTTGACCGCGGTGGCGACCTGTTCGGTTTCCAGGCGCTGGCGTTCCAGGCCGCTGGAGCTGTCGTGGGCCAGGGTGTTGGACTGGCGAGCCTGGTCGTTGAGGTGCTCGGCGGTGTCTTGCAATCGGGTCAGGCAGGTTTTCAGGCGTGCTTCCTGACTGAGGATCGACATCTCCAGGCGTGCCTGGGCGCCGCGGCTGTCGGTGTACATCTGGGCGATCAACGGGTCGGACGTGGTCTGTTCGGCCAGGCGCAGCAGGCGCTTGATCCCGCGTTGCTGCCATTGCAGCCCCATCAGGCCCAACGGCACCGACAACACCGCCGCGAGGGCGAAGCCCCAGTGGGAATTGAGGAACGCGCCCACGACGAAGCTCAGTTGGCTGACCAGGATGAACGGCAGCCAGTCCTGCAGCAGCGGCAGCCATTTGTCGCTGCGCGGGATCGCCGGCTTGCCCTGGTTGATGCGTCGATACAGCGCTTCGGCCCGGCTGATCTGTTCAGCGGTAGGCTTGACCCGTACCGACTCGTAGCCGACCACCTGGTTGCCCTCGAACACGGGCGTGACGTAGGCGTTGACCCAGTAATGGTCGCCGCTCTTGCAGCGATTCTTGACGATGCCCATCCATGGCAAGCCTTGTTTCAGGGTGCCCCACATATGGGCGAACACGGCTGAAGGAACGTCGGGGTGGCGTACCAGGTTGTGCGGTGAACGAATCAGTTCCTCCTTGGAAAACCCGCTGATCTCGACGAATGCATCGTTGCAGTAGGTGATCACGCCTTTGGCGTCGGTGGTGGAAATCAATCGTTGCTGGGCCGGGAAGGTCCTTTCGCGTTGGGTAATGGGTTGGTTATTACGCATGGTGTATAGATCCACAAGGCTTTCAAAGGTTGTCGGCGTCGTCAGGTTTTAGTTGAAGTTATTTTTGCCTGTCGCTATCACGCCAGCATCGGGTAGGTAAATAGGGCGAAATGAAGCAGGTTGAGGAGAAAATGCGTGGCGATGGCCGCGCCCAGGCCACCGAAGCGGTAGGCCAGGCCATAACCGATCCCTGCCAGGCCCGACAACAGCACCCATTGCCAACCGGCGCCGGCGTGCACCAGGCCGAACAGCAGCGAGGCCAGGAGCAAGGCCAAGTTGTCGCCGTAGGGCAAATGCCTGAAGCGCCGGCCCAGGCCTCCTTGAATGTAGCCACGAAACAGCGCTTCCTCCACCAGCGTCACCAGTAAAAGATTGTTGGCCAGCCAGATCCATGCCTGGTCGGGCCATTTCGGTGCCCAGTGGATCATGCCCAGCAGCAGCGCCCCGCCCAGTGCAAGGACCGCGCTCAAGCCCAGGCCGAGGGCCGTGGCGTAGACCGCCAGGCGCAATGAGCGTCGGCCGACGATCCACGGACAGGCCAGGAGCAGCCAGAAGCCGATCAAGGGTTTGTCCTGGTTCAGGTACATGGCGAACCGCGCGGCGTCGTCGGTCAGGCGCTGCGGGGCGATCGCCCGCCCGTTGAAAAAGCCGGGCATCCAGTGCATCGCCAATGCCAGGGCCATCACCAGGAACAGGGCATGCCCGAGAAACCGGCCGATCGGCATCGATGGCTGGCGAACGGCATAGCCGGCGAACAGCAGCAAGGCGACGGTAATGACGGCCGTCCACGCCAGTTGCCCATAGGCCAGGGCCATGGCATAGCCAAGTGAGAGAAGGGCCAGGTACGGCCAGGGGAGAGCGGGCATACAACATCCTTTTAGGCGGTGGAGCTTCGGGCGAACGTGGCCGCCGCGTCTACGACGCTGCCATGTCGCGCAAAGAGCACAATGGGTGTCCGCGCCGACTCAAGGGCAGGCGTGGGCACTCGCTGGCTGACGCCGTTCCTTGAGCGTCAGTGGGGGAGGGATTATAGGCAGGCTGAGACAAAGAGGGTGATAGATAGCGTCTTCCAAGGACAGACCGGTGGGAGCGAGCCTGCTCGCGAATGCCGTTTATCCGTCATCCCTTCATGAGGGACCGATGGTATTCGCGGGCAGGCCCGTTCCCACGGGATCGTGTTTACCCGGCGATCAGCTGGCGCAGGACGTAATGCAGGATCCCGCCCGCCTTGAAGTATTCCACTTCATTGAGCGTGTCGATCCGGCACAGCACCTCGATCCGTTCCTGGCGCCCGTCCTCGCGGGTGATCACCAGGGGCAGGTTCATCCGCGGGGTCAGTTCGACGCCGTCCAGCCCGAGGATGTCCAGGGTTTCCTTGCCGGTGAGGTTCAGGCTCTTGCGGTTCTGGTCGAGCTTGAACTGCAAGGGCAGTACGCCCATGCCCACCAGGTTGGAGCGGTGGATACGCTCGAAGCTTTCGGCGATCACCGCCTTGACCCCCAGCAGGTTGGTACCTTTGGCCGCCCAGTCGCGGCTCGAGCCGGTGCCGTACTCCTGGCCGGCGATCACCACCAAGGGGGTGCCGGTGGCCTGGTAGAGCATGGCGGCATCGTAGATCGGCATTTTTTCGCCGCTGGGGATGTAGATCGTGTTGCCGCCTTCTTCGCCATCGAGCATCTCGTTGCGAATGCGGATGTTGGCGAACGTGCCGCGCATCATCACCTGGTGATTGCCGCGCCTCGAACCGTAGGAGTTGAAGTCCCGCGGCTCCACGCCTTGTTCGCGCAGGTAGCGACCGGCCGGGCTGTCGGCCTTGATGTTGCCGGCCGGGGAGATGTGGTCGGTGGTGACCGAATCGCCGAGCAGCGCCAGGACCCGGGCGCCTTCGACGTTCTTGATGACCGGTGGCGGCCCGCCAATGCCATCGAAGAACGGTGGGTGCTGGATATAGGTCGAGTCGTCCTGCCAGACGTAGGTCGCCGCTTGCGGCACTTCGATGGCCTGCCATTGTTCGTCACCGGCAAACACGGCGGCGTATTCCTTGTGGAACATGCTGGTGTTGACCTGGGCCACGGCGTCGGCGACCTCCTGGCTGCTCGGCCAGATATCGCGCAGGTACACCGGCTTGCCGTCCCGGTCGTTCCCCAGGGGCTCGCTACTGATGTCGATGCGCACGGTGCCGGCCAGGGCGTAGGCCACCACCAGCGGTGGCGAGGCCAGCCAGTTGGTCTTCACCAGGGGATGGACCCGGCCTTCGAAATTGCGGTTGCCCGACAACACCGACGCGACGGTCAGGTCGGCTTTCTGGATGGCTTTCTCGATCGGGTCCGGCAGCGGCCCCGAATTGCCGATGCAGGTGGTGCAACCGTAGCCCACCAGGGCAAAGCCGAGTTGGTCCAGGTACTCGGTCAGGCCGGCGGCCTTGTAGTAGTCGGTGACCACCTTGGAGCCGGGCGCCAGGGAACTCTTGACCCAGGGTTTGCGCGTCAGGCCCTTTTCCACGGCTTTCTTGGCCAGCAACCCGGCGGCCATCATCACGCTGGGGTTGGACGTGTTGGTGCAGGAGGTGATGGCCGCGATGACCACCGCGCCGTTCTTCAGCCGATGGGTGTGGCCTTCGTATTCATACTCGGCTTCGCCGACCTGGTCGGCATTGCCTACCGCGACCCCGCCACCGCCTTCGCTTTCCAGGCGGCCTTCCTCCTTGCTGGTGGGCTTGACCTGCAAGCCGAGGAAGTCGCTGAAGGCCTGGCCGACGTTGGGCAGCGAGACCCGGTCCTGAGGGCGCTTCGGACCGGCGAGGCTGGCCTCGACGCTGCCCATGTCCAGCGCCAGGGTGTCGGTGAACACCGGCTCCAGGCCAGGCAAGCGCCACAGGCCCTGGGCCTTGCAGTAGGCCTCCACCAGTTTCACGGTTTCCGCTGGCCGCCCGGACAGGCGCAGATAATCCAGGGTCACTTCGTCCACTGGGAAGAAACCGCAGGTGGCGCCGTATTCCGGGGCCATGTTGGCGATGGTGGCGCGGTCGGCCAGGGGCAGGTCGGCAAGACCGTCGCCATAGAACTCGACGAATTTGCCCACCACGCCTTTCTTGCGCAGCATCTGCGTGACCGTCAGCACCAGGTCGGTGGCGGTGATGCCTTCGCGCAGTTTGCCGGTGAGTTTGAACCCGATCACCTCGGGGATGAGCATCGACACCGGTTGGCCGAGCATGGCCGCTTCCGCTTCGATCCCGCCGACGCCCCAGCCCAGTACGCCGAGGCCGTTGATCATGGTGGTGTGGGAGTCGGTGCCCACCAAGGTGTCGGGAAAGGCATAGGTGCGGCCGTCTTCTTCTTTAGTCCACACGGTGCGGCCCAGGTACTCGAGGTTGACCTGGTGGCAGATGCCAGTGCCCGGTGGCACCACGCTGAAGTTGTCGAAGGCACTCTGGCCCCAGCGCAGGAAGGCGTAGCGTTCGCCGTTGCGTTGCATTTCGATGTCGACGTTCTGCTCGAACGCCTGGCTGCTGGCGAATTTGTCCACCATCACCGAGTGGTCGATCACCAGGTCCACCGGTGACAGCGGGTTGATTCGCTGGGGATCGCCGCCGGCCTTTTCCACGGCGGCACGCATGGCGGCCAGGTCGACCACCGCCGGGACGCCGGTGAAGTCTTGCATCAGTACCCGGGCCGGACGGTATTGGATCTCGCGGTCGGAGCGCCGGTCCTTGAGCCACCCGGCCACGGCCTTGAGGTCGGCCCCGGTGACGGTTTTTTCATCTTCCCAGCGCAGCAGGTTCTCCAGCAGCACTTTCAGGGACATGGGCAGCTTGTCCAGGTCGCCCAGGCTGCGGGCAGCGTCCGGGAGACTGAAATAGTGGTAGGTCCTGGCGTCGACTTGCAGTGTTTTAAGGGTCTTCAGGCTATCGAGGGACGGCATTGAAATCACTCCTTTGAGTCCGCACGGCTACGGACTGACGGGGACGGACAGAGCCTTTAACCTAGCTCTGTTTCGAGCGTATGACTAATCACTGGACTCTATGGACAGGTTCGGGGTTCCGAAGTCCGCTATCATGCGCCGGTTTTCGTGACAGGCTTTGCTACGGAGTTTCAATGAACACGCTTTTCATGCACTGCCGGCCCGGCTTCGAGGGCGAGGTCTGCTCCGAGATCGCCGAACACGCGGCCCGGCTCAACGTGGCCGGCTACGCCAAGGCCAAGCCGGCCAGCGCCTGTGCCGAATTTGTCTGCACCGAAGAGGACGGCGCCGAACGGCTGATGCGCGGCCAGCGGTTCGCCGAACTGATTTTCCCGCGCCAATGGGCCCGCGGCACCTTCATCGAGTTGCCGGAAACCGACCGCATCAGCGTCATCCTGGCGCACATGGCGCAGTTCCCGGCCTGTGGCAGCCTGTGGCTGGAGGTGCTGGACACCAACGATGGCAAGGAACTGTCGAACTTCTGCAGGAAATTCGAAGGCCCGTTGCGCAAGGCGTTGGCCGCCGCCGGCAAGCTGGTGCAAGACCCGCACAAGCCGCGCCTGCTGCTGACCTTCAAGAGCGGCCGCGAAGTGTTCCTGGGGTTGGCCCCGGCCGACAATTCGGCGATGTGGCCGATGGGCATCCCGCGCCTGAAGTTCCCCCGGGAAGCGCCCAGCCGTTCGACCCTCAAGCTCGAAGAGGCCTGGCACCATTTCATTCCTCGCGAGGAGTGGGACGAGCGCCTGCACAGCGACATGACCGGGGTGGACCTGGGCGCGGCGCCAGGCGGCTGGACCTGGCAACTGGTCAACCGGGGCATGCTCGTCACGGCCATCGACAACGGGCCGATGGCCGAGAGCCTGATGGACACCGGCCTGGTGCAGCACCTGATGGCGGACGGCTTCACCTTCAAGCCCAGGCAGCCGGTGGACTGGATGGTCTGCGACATCGTCGAGAAACCGGCGCGCAACGCAGCGATGCTGGAGGAGTGGATCGGCGAGGGGCATTGTCGCGAGGCGGTGGTCAACCTCAAGTTGCCGATGAAACAGCGCTATACCGAAGTGAAGCGCCTGCTTGAACGTATCGCCGACGGATTCAAGGCTCGGGGGATCACAGTCGAGATCGGTTGCAAGCAGCTGTACCACGACCGCGAGGAAGTGACGTGCCATCTGCGGCGGTTGGACACGAAAAAGCCCCGTGGGAGCAAAGCTTGCTCGCGATGAACGATGACGCGGTCAGGGAGACCGAGGTGCCTGCATCGCGGGCAAGCCTTGCTCCCACAGTCTTGCTCCGACATGTTTGCTGCCCCACAGACTTTGCTCAGGACCGACATTGCGCGACAATGCCGGCCAGTTCCAGGAGTAGAACATGAGTGAAATGAACGACACGCCGGTCGACGGCACGCTGGATGCCACCGGCCTCAATTGCCCCGAGCCGGTGATGATGCTGCACCAGCACATCCGCGACCTGGCGCCCGGCGGGCTGCTGAAAGTCATCGCCACCGATCCCTCGACGCGCCGCGACATCCCTAAGTTCTGTGTGTTTCTCGACCACGAGCTGGTGGGCCAAGACGAAGTGGACGGCACCTACCGCTACTGGATCCGCAAGAAACTCGCCTAACGACTGAGGCGAATCTGCTGGCGCGCACTGCGGGCCAGGCGGATCGACAGCATCAGCGCCGCGCAGCTCAAGCCCACGATCAGGCCCTGCCACAAGCCGCTCGGGCCGCTGGCCGCGCCGAGCCTGTCGGTCAGGCCGAGGGCGTAGCCCACGGGCAGGCCGATGCCCCAATAGGCGAACAACGTCAGGATCATCGTCACCCGCGTGTCCTGGTAGCCGCGCAGCGCGCCCGCCGCTGTCACCTGGATCGCGTCGGAAAACTGGAACAGCGCCGCGTAGACGATCAGCATCGATGCGACCTCGATCACCACCGGATCGGCGGTGTAGATCGCGGCGATCGGCCCGCGCAGGGCGAACATCAGGCTCGCCGACAGGCACGCATACGCCAGCGCGGTGCCCATGCCCACGCCCGCGGCGAAGCGCGCTTCACGGGGCTGGCCGCGGCCCAGTGCCTGGCCGACCCGTACCGTCACGGCCATGCCCAAGGAATAGGGGATCATGAACACCAGGGAACTGAAGTTCAGGGCGATCTGGTGCCCGGCCACCACCGTGGCGCCGAGGCTGCCGATCAACAGCGCAATCACCGCGAAAATGCTCGACTCGGCGAATACCGCGATGCCAATCGGCAGTCCGATTCCCAGCAGGCGCTGGAGGACGGCCCATTGTGGCCAGTCGAAACGGCTGAACACGCGGCTCGACTGGTAGGCCGGCGCCCACCGGGCCCAACCGGCCATGCCCAGGGCCATGAACCACATCACGATGGCCGTGGCCCAGCCGCAACCGACGCCGCCCATGGCCGGCACGCCCAGGTGCCCGTAGATGAAGATGTAGTTGAGCGGAATGTTCAGGGCCAGCCCGCACAACCCCAGCACCATCGCCGGCCGGGTACGTCCCAGGCCGTCGCTGAAGCAGCGCAGCACGTGGTACAGCGCCACCGCCGGCAGGCCGGTGCCGATGCCACGCAGGTATTCCATGCACGGGCCGATCAATTCGGGATCGACCTTCATGATGTGCAGGATCGGTTCGGCGCTGAACAGCGCCAGCGTGGCGATCAACCCCACCGCCAGCGCCAGCCACAGGGCCTGGCGCACCAGCGGGCCGATTTCGTGAAATGTGCCGGCGCCGAAGCGCTGGGCGACTTTCGGGGTGGTGGCCAGCAACGTACCGGTCATCAACAGGAACACCGGCACCCAGATCGAATTGCCCAGCGCCACCGCCGCCAGGTCCCGGGGGCCGACGCGGCCGGCCATCACCGCATCGACGAAGCCCATGGCAGTGGTCGCCAGTTGCGCCACCATGATCGGCACGGCCAGGGCCAGCAGCGTCTTGAACTCCAGGCGGACCCGGGCAGGGCGGGAGAGGAGGGGCGGTGTGTTGATCACAGGTTTCACAGGCGAAGCGTCCGAAAGAATAAGCGCAAGGCGGCGAATTCTACGCCTTGACGCACTGGTCAGGAAAAAACCTGTGTTGGGGATTTGTAATCGCTTTTTCAATTTCCGAGCACCTGTGGGAGCAAGGCTTGCCCGCGACGAAGATGATGCGGTCTCCCTAGGAACCGAGGTGCTTGCATCGCGAGCAAGCTTTGCTCCCACATAAATCCCCTCGCCACAACATCATTCGCTTCGGTTAATGCACAGGTCCAACGGAACGCCTACACTGCCCACCCCGCCAAAGGAGCCCTGCCATGCTGATCGTCGCCGACGAAAACATCCCCCTGCTCGATGCCTTTTTCCATGGTTTCGGTGAAATCCGCCGTGTGGCCGGACGGAGTATCGATCGGGCGATGGTCGAGCAGGCCGATGTATTGCTGGTGCGCTCGGTCAGCCAGGTCAATCGGGCGTTGCTGGAAGGCAGCAAGGTGCGCTTCGTGGGCACTTGCACCATCGGCACCGATCACTTGGACCTGGACTATTTCGCCGAAGCCGGGATCCGCTGGGCCAGTGCCCCGGGTTGCAACGCCCGGGGTGTCGTGGATTACGTGCTGGGCAGTCTCATGACCCTGGCTGAAATAGAGGGCGCGGACCTCGGGCAACGGACGTTCGGCGTGGTCGGCGCAGGCCAGGTGGGCGGGCGCCTGATCGAGGTGCTCAAGGGGCTTGGCTGGGCCGTGAAGGTCTGCGATCCGCCGCGCCAGGCCGCCGAGGGGGGCGACTACGTCAGCCTGGAGCAGATCATCGAGCAATGCGACGTCATCAGCCTGCACACGCCGCTGACCCGCGACGGCGAACAACCGACCTGGCACCTCTTCGACGCGGAGCGTTTGAACCGGCTCAAGCCCGGGACCTGGCTGATCAATGCGGCCCGTGGGCCGGTGATCGACAATGCGGCGTTGCGCCAGGTGCTGCTGGAGCGCGAAGACCTGCAAGCGGTGCTGGACGTCTGGGAGCAGGAGCCGACCGTGGACGTGGACCTGGCCGACCTGTGTGTCATCGCCACCCCGCACATCGCCGGCTACAGCCTCGATGGTCGCCAGCGCGGCACCGCGCAGATCTACGAAGCCTTGTGCGATTTCCTGCAACAGCCGGTTGAAGTCAGCCTCGGCGACCTGTTGCCTCGGCCCTGGCTCGGCGGCCTCACCCTGGACGCCGCCACCGACCCGGCGTGGGCATTGGCCGCGCTGTGCCGTGGCGTGTACGACCCGCGCCGCGACGATGCGGACTTTCGCCGCAGCCTGGTGGGCACTGCCAGCGAGCAGCGCAGTGCCTTCGATGCGTTGCGCAAGCACTACCCGCCACGCCGGGAGATCGACAGCCTGAAGGTTCGTATCGACGGGCCGTCGCCGGTCTTGCACCAGATCGTCACGGCGCTGGGTGCTAGTGTCCTTTAAAGGCGGCGCGCTCCCAGTCGTCTGCAAAAATCGGCAGGCACAAAAAACCCGACACGAGGGTCGGGTTCAGGCGAAGACGGGCTGTATCACTTTTGTTCGGCAGGCTTGACCAGTCGTTTTTCCAGCTCGCTGCAAGCCTTCTGGATCATGTCCTCGGTGATCGGAACTTCGCGCCCTTGGGCATCGATGAACGAACAGCCCAGGGACTGGTCCGGTTGCGTGCGGATTACTTGGATCTTGTCGTCGCTGCTGTATTGCAAGGACATGGCCTGTCTCCTCATCAGGTTGTGTGCCTACTGTAATGTCGCCAGGTGACCGAGCCATGACACTCCTTGTGGGTCCATGGCGACCCCTGTACTCAACCAGAAACACTGTCGCGTTTCCAGCCAGACTTTAGACCGATAACATCTAGCCGCTAGTCGTTGCGGTCATATTCAAGCGGACTCATTCTGATTCAACTTGGTTCCGTTGCGTTTCGGTGCCGTTGGCGGCTCTTTTCCCTTTATCGGACGTTTCTGATGCTTTCTTCCCAACATCGCCGCGCCATTCGCCTGGCCAGTGGCTTCATCGCGCCGTATCGCAAACAGGTCGCTGGCGCCTTGTTGGCGCTCATTGTCACCGCCGGCATCACCTTGTCCATGGGGCAAGGCATCCGGTTGCTGGTGGACCAGGGGTTCATGACCCGCTCGCCGCACCTGCTCAACCAGTCCATCGGCCTGTTCATGGTGTTGATACTGGCGCTGGCGGTCGGCACGTTCGCGCGTTTCTACCTGGTGTCGTGGATCGGCGAGCGGGTGGTGGCCGACATCCGCCGGCAGGTCTTCAACCACCTGGTCTACCTGCACCCCGGCTTCTACGAAAACAACCGCAGTTCGGAAATCCAGTCGCGCCTGACCGCCGATACCACCTTGCTGCAGTCGGTGATCGGTTCGTCGCTGTCGTTGTTCCTGCGCAATGCCTTGATGGTGGTGGGGGGCATCGTGCTGTTGTTCGTCACCAACCCCAAGCTGACCAGCATCGTGGTAATTGCCCTGCCGCTGGTACTGGCGCCGATCCTGCTGTTCGGCCGCCGGGTGCGCAGCCTGTCGCGGCTCAGCCAAGACCGCATCGCCGACGTCGGCAGCTACGTCTCCGAAACCCTCGGCCAGATCAAGACCGTGCAGGCCTACAACCACCAGGTCCAGGATGAACAGCGGTTTGGCGTGACCGTGGAGCAGGCCTTCGACACCGCCCGCAAGCGTATCGCCCAGCGGGCGTGGCTGATTACCCTGGTGATCGTGCTGGTCCTGGGAGCGGTGGGCGTCATGCTGTGGGTGGGTGGCATGGACGTCATTGCCGGGCGGATTTCCGGCGGCGAGCTGGCCGCCTTCGTGTTCTACAGCCTGATCGTCGGCAGTGCCTTCGGGACGCTGAGCGAAGTGATCGGCGAGTTGCAACGGGCGGCGGGGGCCGCGGAGCGTATCGCCGAGTTGCTGCGCTCGGAGAACATCATCCAGCCACCGAGCACCGGCCTGGTGACGTTGCCGGAGCGGGTCCGGGGCGACCTGCGCCTCGAAGGCGTGCGTTTTTCCTATCCCTCCCGGCCGGACAGCTATGCGGTCGACGGTCTCGACCTGACCATCCAGGCCGGTGAGACACTGGCCCTGGTCGGGCCTTCCGGGGCGGGCAAGTCGACGGTGTATGACCTGTTGCTGCGGTTCTACGATCCGGTGCAGGGGCGCATTCTCATCGACGGCGTGCCATTGACCCAGCTCGATCCCCTGGACCTGCGCCGCCATTTCGCCCTGGTCTCCCAAAGCCCGGCGCTGTTTTTCGGCACGGTCGAAGAAAACATCCGCTACGGCAACCCGCAGGCGACCTCCGAACAGGTCCGCGAAGCGGCGCAGATCGCCCACGCCCACGACTTCATCGAGAAAATGCCCGACGGCTACCAGACCCACCTGGGCGACGGCGGCCTCGGGCTGTCCGGCGGCCAGCGCCAGCGCCTGGCCATTGCCCGGGCGCTGCTGGTGGATGCGCCGATCCTGCTGCTGGACGAAGCCACCAGCGCCCTCGATGCCCAGAGCGAACACCTGATCCAGCAAGCCTTGCCGAGCCTGATGAAAAACCGCACCACCCTGGTCATCGCCCACCGCCTGGCCACGGTCAAGAACGCCGACCGGATCGCGGTGATGGACCAGGGCAAGGTCGTTGCCGTGGGTACTCATCAGGCACTGGTCGCCAGCAATGCGCTGTATGCGCGATTGGCGGCGTTGCAGTTCAATCAGCAGGGTGGGCCCGAGGCATAAGCTCGTGGCCCACTGAAACCCAATGTGGGAACGAGCCTGCTCGCGATAGCGGTGTGACATTCGGCGTCAATGTTGCGGGCCTGCCGCCATCGCGAGCAGGTTCCCAAACAAGGGCCAGCAACCGGCCAAAAAAATGCCCGCATCTTCCAGTGCGGGCATTTTTCTGCTCAGGCGCAGCTGTCGGCTAACACTCACTGGTCATCGAAGTACCGCTCATGCCAGTCCACCAGTGGTTGCGGCGAGTTGAGTTTCTGGCCGTAGATCACCGAGTAGGACAACACGTTCTGCACGTATTGGCGGGTTTCGTCGAAGGGGATGCTTTCCACCCACACATCGAAGCTCAAGTGGTCGGCGCCCCGCAGCCATTGGCGGACACGACCCGGGCCGGCGTTGTAGGCCGCCGAGGCCAGGACGCGGTTGCCGTTGAACTGGCTGTGGACCTGGCTCAGGTAGGCGGCGCCCAGCTGGATGTTCTTGTCCGGGTTCAGCACTTGCTGTGGCGAGGCCAGGGGAATGCTGAACTTGCGCGCGGTTTCCTTGGCCGTGCCGGGCATCAATTGCATCAGGCCGGCGGCGCCGACGCCGGAGCGGGCGTCGTCCATGAAGGCGCTTTCCTGGCGGGTGATCGCGAACACCCAGCTCGAATGCAGGCCCCGGACCTTGGCTTCGCGCACCAGGGTGTCGCGGTGGGCCATCGGGAAGCGGATGTCCAGGTCGTCCCAGTACTTGGCCTGGCTGATGGTGCGGATCGCCGGGAAATACCACTTCAGGTCGTAGGCCAGCTTGGCCTGGGCGACCATCTCGTCGCGGTTGAAGTGACGGCTGACGTGATACCACTCGCGGCGCCCATCGACGATGTCGCCACGGGCGTGGAACTCCAGCGCACGGCGTACGCCCGGCGTATTGCGCACTTTGTTGATCAACGCCTGGCTCATCACCAGGGGCTTGTTGACCAGTGAGTATGGCGACTGGGAGCGGTCGGCGGCCAGGAAACCGTAGAAGTCCCGCTCACGGGCCAGGTGCTTGTAGAGCGCCAGCGCCTCGGGGTTTTGCGGTTGGGCCAGTTCGAGGGTGCGAGCTTGCCAGTAACGCCAGCGGTTGGTGCTGGCCAGCGACTCGGGCAAGCGGCGCGTCAATTGGTAGGCGTCGTCCCAGCGAGCCAGGCGCAGCAGCAGGCGCAGGCGCCATTCGGAAACGGTGTCGTCCCGCAGTTCCGGGTCGTATTGGGTCATGACGTCCAGGGCGCGACTGTCGAAGCGCTTGGCCAGGGTCAGGCCGATTTCCCGGGCGATCGCGACTTTTTCATCCCGGGAAAAGCGCATGGTGCTGGCGTAGCCGTCCAGCAGCGCCATGGCCTTGTCCGGGTCCTGGCGGGCCAGGCGACGCAGGCCGAGGCTGACGATGTCGGACATCGGCTCATCGGCCGGCAGGAAGCGCGACGGCTGGTTGAGCAGTTCGGGTTTCTGCGCCACGTCCACCAACAGCTTGCCACGGGGGGCGAGGGTGGTCAGGCCGTTGACCAGGCTGTTGGCCAAGGGGTAATTGCGCGCCTGGGCGGCGAGCTTGGCGCGCTCCCAGCGCTTCTGTTCGGTCAACTGGCCCTGGGCGGCCCACAGGCCGAACAAGGTGTCGCAGGCGTCGGGCTGGGATTTGCCGGTGAGCCAGAGCTTTTCGGTGTTGGCGTAGCCCTCGGCCTTCAGGCCGTGGTTGAGCTGGTATTGCGCGTTGAGGCAGTCCAGTTCGGTGAAGTTCAGCTTGGGGTCGTAGTACTTGACGAACGTGTCCCAGTCGCCGCGCTCGGCCAGCCAGCGCAACCAGCGCAGCTTCATCCAGTTGGCCTGGGGCAGGTCGCCGTGTTCGGCGAGGAACTTCTCGATCTCGGCGTTGCTGGCGCTCTTGAGGCGAGCGGTTAGTTCGTCATAAGCCAGATACGGTTCCAGCGGATAGTCGCGCAGGGCCTGGCTATAGCGGAAATAGGGACCGGAATCGCCCTTGGCCAAGGCGCGCTTGGCCTCATCGTAGTACTGGCGCTGGGTGGAGATATCCACGGCCTGGGCGGATTGAACGGCAGTGGCACACACGAATAGACACGATAAAACACTGAGAAGGCGACTGCGCATGAGACATCCGGGCAGAAAAAACATGACAAGCCCAGGGGTGAGCCCGGGGTAACTGCTTGTAGCTTAGCCTTTTGCCAGCAACGGGCGAAAGCTTTGCGGGGCCGTCGGTATAAGTTCGCAACATTTGCACGGCATAACCGCGAAAGAGCGCCTTGGCAACGAAATTGGCGGCCCTCGCCGGGCGCTTCTCAGGTAGAATGCGCGCCCGGTTTTTGGAGAAGCTCATGACCCTGCTCAAATTCAGCGATGTGTCCCTTGCTTTCGGCGCCATGCCGTTGTTGGACAAGGTGTCCTGGCAGATCGCCCGTGGTGAGCGGGTGTGCATCATCGGCCGCAACGGCACTGGCAAGTCCAGCATGATGAAGCTGGTCAAGGGCGATCAGAAGCCCGATGACGGGTCGGTCTGGCGCGCGCCGGGCCTGAAGATCGGCGAATTGCCGCAGGAATTGCCGGTAGCCGACGAGCGGACTGTGTTCGACGTGGTCTCGGAAGGCCTCGACGGTGTCGGCGCGCTGTTGGCCGAATATCACCACTTGAGCCAGAACATCGTCACCGATGCCGACCTGGATAAGCTGATGCATGTCCAGCAAGACCTCGAAGCCCGTGACGGCTGGCGCCTGCAACAATTGGTCGACAGCACCCTGAGTCGCCTGCAGCTGCCCGCTGACAAGACCCTCGCCGAATTGTCCGGCGGCTGGCGTCGTCGCGTCCTGCTGGCCCAGGCCCTGGTGTCCGAGCCCGACCTGCTGTTGCTGGACGAACCCACCAACCACCTGGACATCGGCGCCATCGCCTGGCTGGAAGAAGCCCTGAAGGACTTCCAGGGCGCGGTGCTGTTCATCACCCACGACCGTTCCTTCCTGCAAAACCTGGCCACCCGCATCCTTGAGCTGGACCGTGGCGGCCTGATCGACTGGAATGGTGACTACGCCAGTTTCCTGGTGCACAAGGAAGCGGTGCTGGCGGCGGAAGAAACCGCCAATGCCCTGTTCGACAAGCGCCTGGCCCAGGAAGAAGTCTGGATCCGCCAGGGCATCAAGGCCCGTCGTACCCGTAACGAAGGCCGCGTGCGCGCCCTCAAGGCCCTGCGCGTCGAGCGCAGCGAACGCCGCGAGCGTACCGGCAAGGCCAATATCCAGCTGGAGACGGCAGAGAAATCCGGCAAGCAGGTGATGGTGCTGGAGAACGTCAGCTTCGCCCATCCCGGCGGTCCGTTCCTGGTCAAGGATTTCTCCATGGTCCTGCAGCGTGGCGACCGCATCGGCCTGCTGGGCGCCAACGGCACCGGCAAGACCACCCTGCTCAAGCTGATGCTGGGTGGCCTGGTCCCGAGCAGCGGCAAGGTGGAAGAGGGCACCAAGATCGACGTGGCCTATTTCGACCAGTTGCGCCATCAACTGGACCTGGAAAAGACCGTGATCGACAACGTCGCCGAAGGCCGCGACTTCATCGAGATCGATGGCCAGAGCCGCCACGTGTTGAGCTACCTCGGCGACTTCCTGTTCAGCCCGCAGCGTGCCCGCACGCCGGTCAAGGCACTGTCTGGCGGTGAGCGTGCCCGTCTGCTGCTGGCGAAGTTGTTCAGCAAGCCGGCGAACCTGCTGGTGCTCGACGAACCTACCAACGACCTGGACGTGGAAACCCTGGAGCTGCTGGAAGAAGTGTTGCTGACCTTCAACGGCACCGTGCTGATGGTCAGCCACGACCGGGCGTTCCTCGACAACGTGGTCACCAGCACCCTGGTGTTCGAAGGCGAAGGCCTGGTTCGCGAATACGTCGGTGGTTACCAGGACTGGCTGCGCCAGGGCGGCTCGCCGCGTCTGCTGGGCGTGACCGAGAGCAAGTCCGGCAAGGCCGACCTGAACTCGGCCGTGGTCAAGGCCGAGCCCGCCCCGGTTGCCGCGGCTGCGGCGCCAGCCCCGGCCAAGAAGAAACTCAGCTACAAGCTGCAGCGTGAGCTGGAAGCCCTGCCAGGCGATATCGAGGCGAAGGAACAGCAGATCGCAGCGGTGGAGGCCGAAATGGCCGACGCCGGCTTCTACCAGCGACCGGCGGCCGAAACCGCCAAGGTGATCGCCCACCTGGAGCAGTTGCAGGCCGAATTGGATGCCCTGGTCGAGCGCTGGGCCGAACTGGACGCTTGATCCGCTGCTGAAAAAAATCCCGGATTTCAGCAATGAACGCCGGGATTTTTATTTGAAATATCATTCCCTATGGGAGCGGGGTTGCTCGCGATAGCGGTGGATCAGCAGTATTGATGCTGGCTGTCACACCGCTATCGCGAGCAAGCTCGCTCCCACAGGGTTAGGTCTCAGGTGCGCTTGATCAGGTGCACCGCCAGCACATCGCACGGTGCGCCATGCAGCACGTCGTTGGCGGTGGAGCCCAGCAGCAGCGCCAGGCCATGGCGGCCATGGCTGCCGACGACGATCAGGTCGCAACCCTGTTCCTTGGCCAGGTGGTGGATTTCCTGGCGCGGCTGGCCGTAGGTCAGGTGGCTGAATTCCTTTTTCAGTGCCGGGTATTTCACGATCAACCGATCAAGGCGCTCCTTGGCCTGGTCGAATTGCTGTTGCTGCAACTGGGACAGGTCCATGGGGACGTCGCCGCCAAAGGCCATGGCCATCGGTTCGACGATGTGCACCAGCGACAGTTTGGTCTCCCGGCCTTCGCAAAGGGCGAGGGCGCGCTTGACGACGGGATCGCATTCTTCAGTGAGGTCGACGGCGACCAGAACGTGTTCGTAGTACATGGAAGGCACTCCAGAGAATTGCGATACGGTAAGTATGGCTGGTTTCAAGCGCATTGACGGCGACGTGGGTCAATGGCTCCTCAAAATTCGGGAGTACGAATATGACGGTCTGGATAGTGGTGTCAATCCTGTTGGTGGTGTTAAGCCCCCTGGCATGGTTGCGACCCTCCCGTGTTCAGAGTGGTCGGATGGCCCTGCGCATGGAGGCACGCCGCCTTGGCCTGGCCATGCAACTGGCGCCGCAGGAGTGGCCTCATTGGCTCGGCCAGCAGCCGCCAAACCCGTGTGCCCAGTACCATCGGCCGCGGCGCGGCAAGCAACCGGACTGCTGGAGCTACTGGCAGGCCGCGCCCGGGGTGTGGGTCAATCAATGGCGGGAGGCCTGCCAGGACGAGGCGTTGCTCGGGCACTTCGAAAAATTGCCGGCCAACGTCTACAAGGTCGAGGCCGATCGGCAAATGATCGCCCTGTACTGGGGCGAAAAAGGCGAAACCCGTGTCTTGCAGCAAATTGCCGAGACGCTCAAGGCCCTGGCCTGAGGCGTAAAAAAGCCCGACAGTTGCATCGGGCGGGTTGGCCAGGCAGGCCGGTAACCAAGTCATCTCCGGGCGTTCATTCGCAGCGCCCTTGCTTGCGCAAAATCCAGTACGTCTGCAACAGCCTAGCTGGTTGTGTCGGCTTTGCCCGGGATTAGGGCGACTTTTCTAATAATTGATCTTATGAATGGCTGTTCATGCGGCCGAGTGTTGCGGATCCGTACGGTACGAAAATGACCGTAAAGTCGCGTGGGTACGCTCTGTTTAGGGCGATTGACAATTGTCGGAAATTCCGTGAAGGTGACGTACCCAAATCAAACGGGCGTATGAATTGAGCGTTTGTATTTTCAGAACGTTCCTACAGATCCCGACTATCGCGTTGACGGGTGTGCCTGGCGGATTGGCGTAGCATCGACGGTAGCGTCAATGCCACACCTGCGGTCAGCGTTCAACGTGTACTGTTCAGCTTCCATATCGTGGAGATCAGTTGATGATTTACGAAGGTAAAGCCATCACGGTTAAGGCTCTTGAAAGTGGCATCGTCGAACTGAAGTTCGATCTCAAGGGTGAGTCCGTCAACAAGTTCAACCGTCTTACCCTGAATGAACTGCGTCAGGCCGTGGACACTATCAAGGCAGATGCTTCGATCAAGGGCGTGATCGTCAGCAGCGGCAAGGACGTGTTCATCGTCGGCGCCGACATCACCGAATTCGTCGACAACTTCAAGCTGCCCGATGCCGAACTGATCGCTGGCAACCTCGAAGCCAACCGTATTTTCAGCGATTTCGAAGACCTCAACGTCCCGACCGTTGCGGCCATCAACGGCATCGCCCTCGGTGGCGGCCTGGAAATGTGCCTGGCGGCGGACTACCGCGTCATGTCCACCACGGCCAAGATCGGCCTGCCGGAAGTCAAGCTGGGCATCTACCCGGGCTTCGGCGGCACCGTGCGCCTGCCGCGCCTGATCGGTGCCGACAACGCCATCGAGTGGATTGCCGCCGGCAAGGAAAACCGTGCCGAGGACGCGCTGAAAGTCGGCGCCGTGGATGCCGTGGTCGAACCTGGCAAGCTCCAGGATGCCGCCCTTGAAACGATCAAGCGCGCCATCAGCGGCGAGTTCGACTACAAGGCCAAGCGCCAGCCGAAGCTGGAAAAACTCAAGCTCAACGCCATCGAGCAGATGATGGCCTTCGAAACCGCCAAGGGCTTCGTCGCTGGCCAGGCGGGTCCGAACTACCCGGCACCGGTCGAGGCGATCAAGACCATCCAGAAGGCTGCGAACTTCGGTCGCGACAAGGCCCTGGAAGTCGAGGCCGCCGGCTTCGTCAAGCTGGCCAAGACTTCGGCTGCACACAGCCTGATCGGCCTGTTCCTGAATGACCAGGAATTGAAGAAAAAGGCCAAGGCCTACGACGAGATCGCCCGCGACGTGAAGCAGGCCGCCGTACTCGGCGCCGGCATCATGGGTGGCGGCATCGCCTACCAGTCGGCGTCCAAGGGCACGCCGATCCTGATGAAGGACATCAACGAGCACGGGATCGAACAGGGCCTGGCCGAAGCCGCCAAGCTGCTGGTGGGCCGCGTCGACAAGGGGCGCATGACCGCGGCGAAGATGGCCGAAGTGCTCAACGGCATTCGTCCGACCCTGTCCTACGGTGATTTCGGCCATGTCGACCTGGTGGTCGAAGCCGTTGTCGAGAACCCGAAGGTCAAGCAGGCGGTGCTGGCTGAAGTCGAAGACAAGGTCAAGGAGGACACCATCCTGGCGTCCAACACCTCGACCATTTCCATTTCGCTGCTGGCCAAGGCCCTCAAGCGTCCGGAAAACTTCGTCGGCATGCACTTCTTCAACCCGGTGCACATGATGCCGCTGGTGGAAGTGATCCGTGGCGAGAAGTCCAGCGAACAGGCGATTGCCACCACCGTGGCCTACGCCAAGAAAATGGGCAAGAACCCGATCGTCGTCAACGACTGCCCGGGCTTTTTGGTCAACCGCGTGCTGTTTCCATACTTCGGCGGTTTCGCCAAGCTGGTCAGCGCCGGCGTGGACTTCGTGCGTATCGACAAGATCATGGAAAAATTCGGCTGGCCGATGGGCCCGGCGTACCTGATGGACGTGGTCGGCATCGACACCGGTCACCACGGTCGCGACGTCATGGCCGAGGGCTTCCCGGACCGCATGAAAGACGACCGCCGTTCGGCTGTCGATGTGCTCTACGAAGCCAAGCGCCTGGGCCAGAAGAACGGCAAGGGCTTCTACGCCTACGAGACCGACAAGCGCGGCAAGCAAAAGAAAGTAGCCGATCCGTCGGTACTGGAAGTGCTCAAGCCGATCGTCTACGAGCAGCGCGAAGTCACCGACGAGGACATCATCAACTGGATGATGATTCCGCTGTGCCTCGAAACCGTGCGTTGCCTGGAAGATGGCATTGTCGAAACCGCCGCCGAAGCCGACATGGGTCTGGTCTACGGTATCGGTTTCCCTCCATTCCGTGGCGGTGCGCTGCGCTATATCGATTCGATCGGTGTGGCCGAGTTCGTTGCCCTGGCTGACCAGTACGCTGATCTGGGCGCGCTGTACCACCCCACCGCGAAGCTGCGTGACATGGCCAAGAACGGCCAGAGCTTCTTCGGTTAAGCGCCCAACGACTAGAGCGAGAGAACATTTATGAGCTTGAATCCTAGAGACGTCGTGATTGTCGACTTCGGTCGTACGCCGATGGGCCGCTCCAAGGGCGGCATGCACCGCAACACCCGCGCCGAAGACATGTCGGCGCACCTGATCAGCAAATTGCTGGAACGCAACGTCAAGGTCGACCCGAATGAAGTCGAGGACGTGATCTGGGGTTGTGTGAACCAGACCCTGGAGCAGGGCTGGAACATCGCCCGCATGGCGTCGCTGATGACCCAGATTCCTCACACGGCCGCCGGCCAGACGGTCAGCCGTCTGTGCGGTTCTTCCATGAGCGCGCTGCACACCGCCGCCCAGGCGATCATGACCGGCAACGGCGATGTGTTCGTCGTCGGCGGCGTCGAGCACATGGGCCACGTGAGCATGATGCACGGCGTCGATCCGAACCCGCACATGTCGCTGTACGCGGCGAAAGCCTCGGGCATGATGGGCCTGACCGCGGAAATGCTCGGCAAGATGCACGGTATCACCCGTGAGCAGCAGGACGCCTTCGGCGTGCGCTCCCACCAACTCGCCCACAAGGCGACCGTGGAAGGCAAGTTCAAGGACGAAATCATCCCGATGCAGGGCTACGACGAGAACGGCTTCCTGAAGCTGTTCGACTACGACGAGACCATTCGTCCGGAAACCACCCTGGAAAGCCTGGCGACCCTCAAGCCGGCCTTCAACCCGAAGGGCGGCACCGTGACGGCCGGTACTTCGTCGCAGATCACCGACGGCGCCTCGTGCATGATCGTGATGTCGGCCCAGCGCGCCCAGGACCTGGGCATCCAGCCGATGGCGGTGATTCGTTCGATGGCCGTGGCGGGTGTGGACCCGGCGATCATGGGCTATGGTCCAGTACCGGCCACGCAGAAAGCCTTGAAGCGTGCCGGCCTGAGCATTGCCGATATCGACTTCTTCGAGCTCAATGAAGCGTTCGCCGCACAGGCATTGCCCGTGCTGAAAGATCTGAAAGTGCTCGACAAGATGAACGAGAAGGTTAACCTGCACGGCGGCGCGATCGCCCTGGGTCATCCGTTCGGTTGCTCCGGTGCACGTATCTCCGGCACGTTGCTGAACGTCATGAAACAGAACGGCGGCACTTTTGGCGTGTCCACCATGTGCATTGGCCTCGGCCAGGGCATCGCCACTGTCTTCGAACGCGTCTAAGCGTTGCGTCGATGGGAGCCGGGGCCAAGTGCCCCGGTTTTTGTTTTTTCGGGTTCAGTAAAAAAGATTTTGTTTTTATTTTGAAAAGATTTCAGTGAGGGCCGAAGCATGCCGATACAACCTGGGCTCTACCAGCATTACAAAGGTCCGCAGTACCGCGTATTCAGCATCGCGCGGCATTCCGAGACCGAAGAGGAAGTGGTCTTCTATCAAGCCCTGTATGGCGATTACGGCTTTTGGGTGCGTCCCTTGAGCATGTTCCAGGAGTCCGTCGAGGTTGACGGCGAACAGGTGCCACGCTTTGCTTTGGTGCAGGCCGAAGAGAGCATTTTTCCCAAGGCTTGAGGCCAACCTGCGGGCAACCCTGCGCTTGACCTCACCTTGCAGCCACTATATATAGCGGTGCCGCGTCAGGCGCCAACCGCCTTTCACTTTTTAGCATTCAGGAATTTTCTGATCCATGGGCAAATCGCTGGTCATTGTGGAATCCCCGGCTAAGGCCAAGACCATCAACAAGTATCTGGGCAACCAATACGTGGTGAAGTCGAGTATCGGCCATATCCGAGACCTGCCCACCAGCGGTTCGGCTAGCGCCAGCAAGGAGCCAGCCGCCAAGCGCGGCAAGGCGGCTGCCGGTGAAGCGCCGGCGCTGTCGCCGAAGGAAAAGGCGCGCAAGCAGCTGGTCTCGCGCATGGGCGTCGATCCGGAACACGGCTGGAAAGCCAAGTACGAGATCCTCCCGGGCAAGGAAAAGGTCATCGAAGAACTGCGTCGGCTCGCCAAGGATGCCGACACCATCTATCTCGCGACGGACTTGGACCGCGAAGGGGAAGCCATTGCCTGGCACCTGCGCGAAGCCATCGGTGGGGATGACAGCCGCTACAAGCGCGTGGTGTTCAACGAAATCACCAAGAAGGCGATCCAGGAAGCCTTCTCCCAGCCGGGCGAGCTGGACATCCATCGGGTCAACGCCCAGCAGGCGCGGCGCTTCCTCGATCGCGTGGTGGGCTACATGGTCTCGCCGCTGCTGTGGGCCAAGATCGCCCGTGGCCTGTCGGCCGGGCGCGTGCAGTCGGTCGCGGTGAAACTGGTGGTCGAGCGCGAGCGGGAGATCCGTGCGTTCATCCCTGAGGAGTATTGGGAAGTCCACGCCGACCTCGGCACCACCAAGGGCGCCACCGTGCGCTTCGAAGTGGCCCGCGAGAAAGGCGAGGCCTTCAAGCCGCTCAACGAAGCCCAGGCCATGGCCGCGCTGGAAAAGCTCAAGGCCTCCAGCTACAGCATCGTCAAGCGCGAGGACAAGCCGACCAGCAGCAAGCCGTCGGCACCGTTCATCACGTCCACGCTGCAACAGGCCGCGAGCAATCGCCTGGGCTTTGGCGTGAAGAAAACCATGATGATGGCCCAGCGTTTGTACGAAGCCGGCTACATCACCTACATGCGTACCGACTCGACCAACCTCTCGGCCGATGCCGTGGCGATGGCGCGCTCCTATATAGAAAGCGAGTTCGGCAAGAAATACCTGCCGGACACACCGAACGTCTACAGCAGCAAGGAAGGCGCTCAAGAGGCTCACGAAGCGATTCGTCCGTCCGACGCCAATACCGAGCCGAGCAAGCTGTCGGGCATGGAACGCGATGCCGAGCGCCTCTACGAGCTGATCTGGCGCCAGTTCCTGGCCTGCCAGATGCTGCCGGCGCAATACCTGTCGACCACCGTCAGCGTCGCTGCCGGCGATTTCGAGCTGCGTGCCAAGGGCCGCATCCTGAAGTTCGACGGCTACACCCGCGTCATGCCGCAAATCACCAAGCCTGGCGATGACGACGTCCTGCCGGACATGGCCCAGGGCGATGTGATGAAGCTGGTCAAGCTGGATCCGACGCAGCATTTCACCAAGCCGCCGGCCCGTTACTCGGAAGCCAGCCTGGTCAAGGAGATGGAGAAACGTGGCATCGGTCGTCCTTCGACCTATGCGGCGATCATTTCCACCATCCAGGACCGTGGCTACGTGGCGCTGCACAACCGTCGCTTCTATTCGGAGAAGATGGGCGACATCGTGACCGAACGCCTGTCCGAGAGTTTCTCGAACCTGATGGACTACGGCTTCACCGCCGGCATGGAAGAAAACCTCGACGACGTGGCCCAAGGCGAGCGCGACTGGAAAAACGTGCTCGACGAGTTCTATGGCGACTTCAAGAAAAAACTCGAGGTGGCCGAGAGCCCGGACAGCGGCATGCGTGCGAACCAGCCGGTCATGACCGACATCCCGTGCCTGACCTGCGGTCGCCCGATGCAGATCCGCACGGCATCGACGGGCGTGTTCCTCGGTTGCTCGGGCTACAGCCTGCCTCCCAAGGAGCGCTGCAAGGCCACGGTCAACCTGGTGCCGGGCGATGAAATCGCCGCGGACGACGAGGGCGAGTCCGAATCCCTGGTGCTGCGTGGCAAGCATCGCTGCCCGATCTGCAGCACGGCGATGGACGCCTACCTGCTGGATGAAAAGCGCAAGCTGCACATCTGCGGCAACAACCCGGACTGTGCCGGCTACGAGATCGAAGAGGGCAGCTATCGCATCAAGGGTTACGAAGGCCCGAGCCTGGAATGCGACAAGTGTGGCAGCGAGATGCAGCTCAAGACCGGTCGTTTCGGCAAGTTCTTCGGCTGCACCAACCCGACCTGCAAGAACACCCGCAAACTGCTCAAGAGCGGCGACGCGGCGCCACCGAAGATGGACCCGGTGAAGATGCCTGAGCTCCAGTGCGAGAAGGTCAACGACACCTACATCCTGCGCGATGGTGCTTCCGGCCTGTTCCTGGCGGCCAGCCAGTTCCCGAAGAATCGTGAGACCCGCGCGCCGTTGGTGATGGAGATCGTGCCGCACAAGGACGAGATCGATCCGAAGTACCATTTCCTCTGCGAAGCCCCGCAGAAGGACCCGGAGGGTCGTCCGGCGGTCATACGCTACAGCCGCAAGACCAAGGAGCAGTACGTGCAGACCGAAGTCGATGGCAAGCCGACCGGCTGGAAGGCGTTCTACGACGGTGGCAAGTGGACCGTTGAAGACAAGCGCTGACCGATAGCCGGCTTGACGGGCGTCGCCCCCGCCAGCCTGCAGGAAATGAAAGGCCGCATGATAACCCTCGGGTTTTCATGCGGCCTTCCTGTTTTTGGCTTGCGGGCCCTCGGTCGATCCACGACACTGTCGCCCTTGCGTGACGCTTTTATTTCGCTGGGGGGATGCCGCCATGGCCCACGAACTCTACACCCGCACCAACCAGAAGATTTATTTCGCCGGCCTGTCGCTCGAAGCGCTCGCCAGGGCCGAGGAGGGGCGCGCGATGAATGCCCCGGCGCTGTTGCAGGCGGGGCGTGAGTCCGTGCTGTTCCATCTTTACGGGGCGTTATTGGGGTTGTGCCATGAAATTGCCGGTTTCTACCGCCTGCCACAGGCGAATGCATCCCGTGCCGAGCTGTTGTTGACCCGTGAAGTGCTGGAAACCATCGCTATCCCGGAATTGGCCGAAATGGTCGAGCTGGCCCATAACCCGGAAACCTGGCTGGCGAAGCTGTTGGCCGCCCATGCAGCGCTCTTCCAGCCGCCACGGGCCCCCCGCAAGCCGAAGGGAGACGTGACCCAGCCACTGATCGTGGCGGTCAACCTGGACGAGGAGGAGCCTGAAGAAGTGTTGAGCCGGGAGGAACTGGAAAGCTGGCGACAGAACCTCAAGAGCCTGGCGTTACGCTTTCGCGAGGGCCTGAACGAGTGCTGAGTGACCGCTCGGCCCAATGACGTTCGCCGACACCGCTTGGTCAAGATCCCGAGCGAAGCGGTTCCGATGACTATATAATCCTCGCCTTTCGTGGAGAACAGACTTTTATGCCAACGTCCTTTCTAGAAATTGTCGAACTTCCTGATGGCCGCATCGAGCTGCGCAGGGCCGAGGATGAGGGTTCCCTGGTGACGCTGAACTTCTCCGAAGACGCCAAGGAGTTCCTCCAAGGCCAACACGTCGAGGTCGCCAAGGCGATGCTGAGCGTGGGTGTGCAGATGGCAGGGCGCCTGGTCGAGGGCGAATTCAACAAGGAAGAGGGGCCACGGGTTCTTCATTGATCCCGTCCGTCGGCTTTTTAGAAGCAATGTACTGACCGGCTTCTCTGTCCTGGAGAAGCCCTGCGCTTGTCTTAGCCCAATCGAATGTTCAGGCTCTGCGCGTCTCCGGTGCGAGCCGCGCTGATCAATTGCTGCCGTGCTGTCGCGTTCAACGGATTGATCCAGCTGACGACGGTATGGCTGCGACCCAGGCGCAACGCTTCGCAGGTCAACTGTTGCGCGCTTTGGGTGCCGCGCGGTTGCAGCAGCAGGATCCGTTCGCGATTCAGGCCGGCATCCCGCAGCCAGGCCTGGGTGACACTGGCGGGTGGGGCGATCAGCGTCAACCAGCGAGCATCCTGGTCCTGGCTCAATTCCCGCAGGATCGGCGCCAGCAGGTTCAGGCAATTCCCGGCGGCACCCCGTAACGACAGTTCGCTGAAAGCCTCGGGCTCGACGCCCCAGGGCGATTCGATAACCTCTTTCAGGACTGGAACCAGCGGTTGGGCCATGAATGCCTCGAACAGCGGAAGTTGTGTGTGCTGCGGGGTGTGAGGGAATTGCATAAAGCCTCCTTTAGCGGCGAATCACGCCGACGCTCAAGCCTTCGATGACCAGGTCCTGATCTTTCAGGTTTACTTCGATAGGCGCGAACTCGGGGTTCTCGGCAATCAACCAGACCTTGCTGCCATCGCGCTTGAAGCGCTTGACGGTCACTTCGTCGCCGATGCGTGCCACCACGATCTGGCCATTACGGGCTTCGCGAGTGGTATGGACGGCCAGCAAGTCGCCGTCGAAGATGCCGATGTCCTTCATGCTCATGCCATGCACCCGGAGGAGGTAGTCGGCACGAGGGTGGAAGAACGAAGGGTTGATGTTGCACGATTCCTCGACATGCTGCTCGGCGAGGATCGGGGCGCCGGCGGCCACGCGGCCGATGATCGGGAGGGTGGTTTCGTCGGCCTTGGCTTCGAAGCCCGGGATGCGGATGCCGCGGGAGGCGCCCGGGGTCATTTCGATCGCACCTTTGCGGGCCAGCGCCTTGAGGTGTTCTTCAGCCGCGTTGGGCGACTTGAACCCCAGTTCCTGGGCGATTTCCGCACGGGTCGGGGGGTAGCCGTTGTCTTCGAGGCAGCGTTTGATGAAGGCCAGAATCTCTGCTTGGCGTGGCGTCAGCTTTAGCATATTGATCGCTCTGTCTTTTTATACAGTGACTGGGATTATATACAGTGGACGGCGCTTGGCAATCCTCCTTTTTCCACCAGGCGCTGGACGGTCGCCTGCGGCATGGCTACAGCCCGTGAAAAGGTGTGGTTAAATAGCTGACCGGGCGTTCGCAAAACGCCCCGGCAGGCTTGACAAGCCACAGGCTGAAACGTATGTTTCAAACAAGTGTTTGTCAGGCGGAGTAGCCATGGCCCAGTCGGAAACCGTTGAACGCATTCTCGATGCTGCCGAGCAGTTGTTCGCGGAAAAAGGTTTCGCCGAAACCTCGTTGCGCCTGATCACCAGCAAGGCCGGGGTCAACCTGGCAGCGGTGAACTATCACTTCGGTTCGAAGAAGGCCCTGATCCAGGCTGTGTTCTCGCGGTTCCTCGGGCCTTTTTGCCTGAGCCTCGATCGGGAACTGGAGCGACGCCAGGCCAAGCCTGAGGTCAAGCCGACCCTGGAGGAACTGCTGGAAATCCTGGTCGAGCAAGCCCTTGTCGTGCAGCCCCGCAGCGGCAACGACCTGTCCATCTTCATGCGCCTGCTGGGCCTGGCCTTCAGCCAGAGCCAGGGGCACCTGCGGCGTTACCTGGAAGACATGTACGGCAAGGTGTTCCGCCGCTACATGTTGCTGGTCAATGAGGCCGCGCCACGTATCCCGCCGATCGAACTGTTCTGGCGCGTGCACTTCATGCTCGGTGCCGCAGCTTTCAGCATGTCCGGTATCAAGGCACTGCGGGCCATCGCGGAAACCGACTTCGGCGTGAACACCTCGATCGAGCAGGTGATGCGGCTGATGGTGCCGTTCCTGGCGGCCGGCATGCGTGCCGAAAGTGGCGTGACCGATGAAGCCATGGCGGCCGCGCAATTGCGTCCGCGCAGCAAATCCGCCCCGGCGCTCGCCAAGGCGTAAGGGCATGGGTGGGCGCGGCGGCCTGCATCCGCTAAGCTAGCCGCCCATGCCGACTCTCGTTTCGAACCCGTCCTATTCCCCATTGCATCACCGCGACCTGCCGGGGCTGGACCCTGGCGCCAGGGGCGTGGTTGCATTGCCATGCGGGTTCATCTTTATCAAGGAAATGCTATGACTGCTGGCCTGCAAGGCTCGTTGATGGTGGACGTCGCCGGTACCTGGCTGACGGCCGAAGATCGCCACCTGTTGCGTCAGCCCGAGGTGGGCGGCCTGATCATTTTCGCGCGCAACATCGAGCATCCGCGCCAAGTGCGTGAGTTGAGTGCGTCGATCCGCGCTATCCGCCCCGATCTCCTGTTGGCGGTGGATCAGGAAGGCGGGCGCGTCCAGCGCCTGCGCCAGGGGTTCGTGCGATTGCCGGCGATGCGCGCCATCGCCGACAACCCGAACGCCGAATACCTGGCCGAGCAGTGTGGCTGGATCATGGCGACCGAGGTGCTGGCCGTCGGCCTGGACCTGAGTTTCGCCCCGGTGCTGGACCTCGACTACCAGCGCAGCGCGGTCGTCGGCAGTCGTTCCTTCGAAGGCGATCCCGAGCGCGCGGCGCTGCTGGCCGCAGCGTTCATCCGGGGCATGAGCGCTGCCGGGATGGCCGCCACCGGCAAGCATTTCCCGGGGCATGGTTGGGCCGAGGCGGATTCCCACGTGGCGATACCCAACGACGAACGCAGCCTCGAACAGATCCGTGCCAACGACCTGGTGCCCTTCGCCAGGCTCAGCCAGCAACTCGCGGCGGTCATGCCGGCCCATGTGATCTATCCACAGGTCGATCCCAACCCGGCCGGATTTTCCCGGCGTTGGCTGCAGGACATCCTGCGGGGCGAGTTGGGTTTTGACGGTGTGATCTTCAGTGATGACCTGTCGATGGCCGGCGCCCACGTGGTGGGTGACGCCGCCAGTCGCATCGAGGCCGCCTTGACGGCCGGTTGCGACATGGGCCTGGTGTGCAACGATCGGGCTGCCGCGGAGTTGGCCCTGAGTGCCGCACAGCGCTTGGAGGTCACGCCGTCGGCGCGAATCGCGCGGATGCGCGGCCGCGCCTTTGCCTCCACCGAGTACCGCCAGGATCCGCGCTGGTTGACGGCGGTCGGGGCGCTGAGGGCTGCCCAGCTGATTGATTAAGGGGGGGCCGTGACTGGTATGCATAATGTTCGGCGGTACCCATGACCCTGTCAATTGAGGCGCTTCTCGAGACGGAATGGGGCGAATGCTTCCATCCGCGCTCCCTTGAGCGCGGGTTCGACTACGCCGACAGAGCGCGAGTACGAATACTGCGGATAGACGAGCAGTCGATTCACGCCGAATGCGAGGGCAGCGGCGATAATGTCTATCAGCAGGTGATCGAGCTCACTCGTTACCAGGGATACGACGACGTTCGTTACGAATGCTCGTGCCCGGTCGGTGACAGCTGCAAGCACTGCGCCGCCGTCATGTTCCATTTAATGTCGGATCCGCAAGCATTGAGGGCGGGATCCGCCAGCGAGCGCCTGAGTTCTGAACTTGAAAGCTGGATCAAGTGTATTCCCGAGCGGGGCGCCGATTCGCTACCCGGAAAAAAAGACGCCGATGTCCGGATCTTCTACAAACTCAAGAAGACGTACATAGGGCAATGGGTTTTGGAGCTCTTCAAGGGGCGCCAGCTCGATGATGGCTCCCTGAAGGATCTGAAAGCGTTTGGCCAACTGAGGGATATGCTGAATCGTTTTCCGAATTACATGTCCGACATCGACAAGCAGATTGGTCAGTCGCTTATCAGCAGTCAGCATTATCACAGTCAGAACAGTTTCCCGTTGCAAGAGCGCAGTGGCGCCGAGGTGCTGGCGCTGGCATTACAGTCCTCACGCCTGTTCCTGGATTTCGACCCGCCGCAGCCATTGAGCGCAGGGCCGCAAAAAAATGCGCAGTTCGTCTGGGAAGAGCAGGCCAACGGCAATTATCGGCCTCGGTGGCGAAATGGCAATCAGGTGCTTGATAACGTCCTGTTGCTTGAGCCGCTTCATTATCTGGATTTGTCGCGCAGGGAGCTTGGCCGGTTGTCCTATGAAATGGACGACAAATTGGCGTGCCATTTATGCCGTGCTCCGGAGGTACCCGTTCGAGATGTCGTGCTCTTCAGTCATCGGATCAACGCTATTGACCGCTCAATCCCGCCTCCAAAAGAACTGACTGAGCGCATTATCGACAGTGTTGAGCCGCGAGCGGTGTTGACGTTGGGAAGTGCGCTCGAGTTTCAGAGCTGGAAGCCTGTTCCAGAACATCGCGCGGCATTGACCTTCCTTTATGATGGTCATGTGGCGGACGATAACGCATCCAGCGAGCTGCTGGTCCTGTCCGGGACCGAAATCTTGCGCATTGAGCGTAAGCCGGATGTCGAGCAAGCCTTTCGCACCGTTCTGCGTAAGGTAGGTTTCAATAAAGCCAGTCGCAAAAGCCTTGCGCTGGCAGGTACCGGTGGTGAGCTGTTCCAAATGGCGGATGACGCGGCCTGGTTGGCATTCATGGATAAAGGCCTGCCGCAACTGCATGCCGCCAATTGGCAGATCGATATCGAAGCGGGCTTTCATTTTGATCTGCAGCCGGTGGAGCAGTTGTACGCCGATATCGAGGAGTCTCCCGGCCGAGAGTGGTTCGATTTACAACTGGGCATTGTCGTGAATGGCAAACGGCACAGTCTATTGCCGATCTTGCTTCACTTGCTTCGCTCAAGCCCCGAGATGATGGATCCGGGCAATCTCGATCGGCGCAGTGATGATCAGTTGATGTTGATTGATCTCAACGGTGGAAAGCTCACAGCGGGTCCTGGCGTGAAGGTCGCGTTGCCGTATGGGCGGGTCAAGCCGTTGATGGCAACGCTTGGCGAGTTGTACATGAAGGAGCACCGGGGTGACTCGATACGGCTGAGCGCCTTTGATGCGGCCAGGTTGAATGTGCTGGAAGGCGTGCCATTGACCTGGCAGGGCGGGGAGCGATTGCGCACGTTCGCCAAGCGATTGCATGAGTCGACTCACGCACATGTTCTTGCGCCGGCAGGGCTCAAAGCCACGCTGCGACCTTATCAGCTCGAAGGGCTCAACTGGATGCAGACGCTGCGCGAGCTGGAAGTCGGCGGCATCCTGGGCGATGACATGGGCTTGGGTAAAACCTTGCAGACGTTGGCTCACCTGCTTTGCGAGAAGGAGGCCGGGCGGCTGGATCTACCGGCGCTTGCGGTCATGCCCACCAGTCTTATTCCCAACTGGCTTGACGAAGCCGCGCGCTTTGCACCGCAGCTCAACGTCGTGGCGCTGCATGGCGCAGCCCGGCAAAAAGATTTCGCCAGCCTTGCACAGTACGATCTGGTATTGACGACTTACGCCTTGTTGCCACGGGATCTGGAGGTGCTAAAGCCCCGGGCCTGGAGTGTACTGATTCTCGATGAAGCCCAGAACATCAAGAACCCCGCCAGCAAGGCCGCCCAGGCTGCCCGCGAACTCAATGCCCGGCAGCGCCTGTGCCTGTCCGGTACGCCCCTGGAAAATCATTTGGGCGAACTCTGGTCGCTGTTTCATTTCCTGCTGCCAGGCTGGTTGGGGGACAGCAAAAGCTTCAATCGGGACTATCGAACGCCGATCGAAAAGCACGGCAATAGCGAGCGAATGCGCCATCTGACGGCGAGGATAAAACCGTTTTTGCTACGGCGCAAAAAGGAACAAGTCGCCACTGAGCTGCCACCTAAGACAGAAATAGTGCATTGGGTCGAACTCAGTGAGGGGCAGCGGGATGTCTATGAAACCGTGCGCATAGCCATGGACAAGAAGGTTCGGGACGAAATCGCCCGCAGCGGCGTGGCGCGTAGCCAAATCATCATTCTTGATGCGTTGCTCAAGTTGCGTCAGGTTTGCTGCGACCTGAGGTTGCTCAATACGGTGCAGACGGCCAAAGCGTTGCGTTCCGGCAGCGGCAAGCTGGCCAGCTTGATGGAAATGGTCGATGAGTTGCTCAGCGAGGGGCGCAGGATTCTACTGTTTTCCCAATTCACCTCGATGTTGGCCTTGATTGAAGAGCAGCTGCAAAAGCGAAGCCTTACTTATTCGTTATTGACCGGCTCCACCACGGATCGCCGCACCCCGGTGAGGGACTTTCAGAGCGGCAAGGTGTCGCTTTTCCTGATCAGTCTGAAGGCGGGCGGTACAGGGCTCAATCTGACGGCTGCCGACACGGTGATTCATTTTGATCCTTGGTGGAATCCGGCGGTGGAAAACCAGGCCACCGACCGAGCTTACCGGATTGGGCAAAACAACCCTGTGTTCGTCTATAAACTGATTGCCCAAGGCACCGTGGAAGAGAAGATACAAGCCCTTCAGCAGGATAAGGCTGCGTTGGCTGGCAGTGTGCTAGACGGTGGCACAATGGGTGGATGGAAGCTTGAGCAGAGCGATATCGAAGCGTTGTTTGCACCGCTGCCCAAGACCTGATTCACCGACACAATCACTTGGCTATGTCGCCTGATAGCCAGCCATTGCGAGCAAGCTCGGTTCTCACAAGCATTGAGGAGGACCTCAGCGTTTCTCCAGTTTGTCCGGCAGCGGTGCGAACAACGCCTCGATATCGTCGCTCTGCAATTTCCAATCCCCGGCCACGCGTCCGTCCAGGACGCCGGCGGCGAGGTCGGATTTTTCCTTTTGCAGCAGTTGGATCTTCTCTTCCACGGTGCCCCGGGCAATCAACTTGTAGACGAACACCGGTTTTTCCTGGCCGATACGATAGGCGCGATCGGTGGCCTGGTTTTCGGTGGCCGGGTTCCACCACGGGTCGTAATGGATCACGGTGTCGGCTTCGGTCAGGTTCAGGCCTACGCCACCGGCCTTCAGGCTGATCAGGAAAATCTGACGCTTGCCGCTCTGGAATTCCTTCACGGGGGTGCGCCGGTCGCGGGTCTGGCCGGTCAGGATGGCGTAGTCGACGCCGCGTTTCTTCAGCTCCTCTTCGATCAGCGCGAGCATGGACGTGAACTGGGAAAACAGCAGCACCCGCCGACCTTCCTCGAACAGCTCCTCCAGCATCTCCATCAGGCTGTCGAGCTTGCCCGACGTACTGCCCCGGGCAGGGAGGGCGGCGTCGTTGATCAGGCGCAGGTCGCAGCACACCTGGCGCAGCTTGAGCAGGGCTTCGAGGATGATGATCTGGCTGCGGGCCACGCCTTTGCGGGTGATTTCGTCGCGCACTTTCTTGTCCATGGCCAGGCGCATGGTTTCGTAGACGTCCCGCTGGGCATCGCTGAGTTCCACCCAGTGGATGATCTCGGTCTTGGGCGGCAGCTCGGTCGCGACTTGCTCCTTGGTCCTGCGCAGCAGGAAGGGTTTTATCCGGCCGTTGAGGTGCTGCAGCCTGGCGTCGCTGCCGCGTTTTTCAATAGGGGCGCGGTAATCGCGGTTGAAGCTCTTGACGTCGCCGAGCCATCCCGGCAACAGGAAGTGGAACAGCGACCACAGCTCGCCCAGGTGATTTTCCAGCGGTGTGCCGGACAGGCACAGCCGTTGCCGGGCGTTGAGTTCACGGGCGGCCTGGGCGGCCTTGCTGGTGGGGTTCTTGATGTATTGGGCCTCGTCGAGGATCAGCACGTGCAGCGGTTGCGCCGCCAGCCGCTCGACATCCTTGGGCAGCAGCGCATAGGTGGTGAGGACCAGGTCGTAGTCGGCCAGTCGCCCGAAGTGTTTCTTGCGCCCGGCGCCGTACAGGGCCAGCACCTTGAGCTGCGGGGTGAAATGGGCCGCTTCGTCGAGCCAGTTGGGGATCAGGCTGGTGGGCATCACCACCATGCATGGCCGGTCGAGGCGCCCGGCATTTTTTTCGCTGAGGATGTGCGCCAGGGTCTGCAGGGTCTTGCCCAGGCCCATGTCGTCGGCGAGGATGCCGCCCACTTCCAGTTGTCGCAGCGATTGCATCCAGCTCAGGCCTTCGAGCTGGTAAGGCCTCAATGTGGCGTTCAGGCCTTCGGGGGCGGCAGCGGAGTAGTCCTTGATGTCCCTCAGGCGCTGGGCGAGGCCTCGAACGTATTCGCCGCCTTCCCAGCTCAATGGCATGTCTTGCAATGGGTTCAGGCGCAGGGCGTCCGCGCTGTTCAGGCGCAGCTTGGTGGTGCCGGGTTCTTGCAGGTAGAACTCGCCCAGGGTCGCCAGCACCGGTTTCAATCGACCATAGGGCAAGGCCACCTGTTGCGGGCCGAACTCGGAATTCGGGCGGTTGGGCAGGTTGACCAGGATCAGTTCGTCGTCGCGACGCCTGGCCAGGCGTTCCGGGTTGAACAGCTCGATGTGCGAGCGCATCAGGTTCAACAGGATCGGTAGCAGGCTCAGGCGCTCGCCGTTGACGATGATCCCCAGCTCCAGGTCGAACCAGTCCCGCTCCGGGGTTTCCTCCACCGTGGCATACCAGTCGTCCACGGCGGTCAGGTCGAAGCCGAATTCCTCGTCGATCTGCAACTCCCAGCCTTGTTCGCGCAATTTCGGCAGGTCATTGAGGGTGAAGGTCAGCCAGGCGCTGTCGTTGACCATCTCGTACAGCTCGCCGGCGGTTTCCGGCAACGCCTTGCTCTGCCGGGTGGCGACCTTGAAGCCCAGGATTCGCAACTGCTCGCGGCAGGATTGCTCCACATCGGTCTGGCGCTTTATCCGCAGGGTCTGGGTTTCCTGGCGCAGCAGCACGTCGCTGTTGCGCTGGCCGCTGACGTACTCGCCCAGGTAGCTGAAGGAGAGGGCGGCGCGGTGCTGGATGTAGCGTTGCATCTTGCCGTTGCGCGGCTCGAAGGCGCTGAACTCGATGCTGGCCAGCCACAGGCGCGGCAGCGGTTGCACGTTGTCCACCAGCACTTGGGGCGGTGCCTTGGGGCTGCGGTTGTCCAGCACCGACTGGAGTTTTTCCAGCAGTTGCGCGTCTTTCTCGGCGGCCGGGTAGGCCAGGGTTTCCTGGACTTGCAGGAGGACCGCCGCACAGTGCTTGCAATTGATGCGCACCGGGCAGGAGCACGCGGCTTCGAGCAGGATCAACGTGCCTTTGGCCGACTCCTTGAGGCGAATGGTCTGGCGATAGACGCTGCTGCCGGAGCCTTCGCAACTGGCGGTGATGGTGCTGTCGCCGGCCTCGACGATCCTGACCCGGTTTTCCAGCGCATAGCGGCGCCCACGCTCCAGACTCTGTTCCTTGAATCGATTGACCCAGGAAGGGGCCAGGGGTTTGCTCAGGGGCGAGGGCATAGGCGCGCCGATCAGTCCGGGATGACGTCAGGGGACTGCCGGGGTGTAGGCGCGGTCAGCGAGGTGAGCTTGATCAGCAGGCCGAGGTGGCCGTTGTCGAGGAAATTCAACTGGCCATTCTTGGTGTGGCTCTGCTGTTTCAGGCGTTCACTGGCGGTGACCAGGCCATTGGCGTCGATCTGGTTGATCCAGAAGTCGGCGTCGACGTCGGTGAAACGGCCCAGTTTCAGTTCCAGGGTGCCCTCGATGGGAAATTGCCCGAACTGTTCGGCGCCGTCGCTGACGGCGATCTTGCTGCCCTGTTCGCCGACGTGTTGCTGCCAGGCCTTGTGCATCAACACCGTGTATTGGCCGCTGGCATTGAGTTTTTCCACGATGCCGCCCAATGCCGGCGAGCGCTGGGCATCGGCGTCCAGGCGTTTCGCGCCGGCATCCCAGTCTTCCGGCGCGGCGCGGCTGATGATGGCCGGCTCCGCGTTCTGCCGCACCAGGATCATTTCGACCTGGTACAGGTCGTCGGCAAACGCCAGCGGAGCGACCAGGGTCATCAACAAGGTCAGTGAGCGAAACAGGCGCATGTGGCGTCCTTCAAGCAGTGGTCGGGGTAAGGCGCTCGAACAGCGCTTCTACGGTATTGAAACGCTCTTCCGGGCGTTCCATGGGCACCATGAACTTGAACGTCGTGGCGCCTTCGAACTTGTAGCGCTTGGGCTGGCCCTGGATCAGCTTGATCAGCACCAGCGGATCGACCGGGGTCTGGGCCTCGAACTCGATGCGCCCGCCATTCGGGCCGCCGTCGACTTTCTTGATGCCCAGTTGCTCGGCCTTGAGCTTGAGCAGCGTGGTGCGGACCAGGTGCTTGGTCGGTTCCGGCAGCAGGCCGAAGCGGTCGATCATCTCCACTTGCAGGTCCTTGAGGCCTTCCTCGTCGCTGGCCGAGGCGATGCGCTTGTAGAGGATCAGCCGGGCGTGGACATCCGGCAGGTAGTCCTCGGGGATCAGCGCCGGCACCCGCAGGTTGATTTCCGGGCCGCCGCCCAGTGGCTGGTCGAGGTTCGGCTGTTCGCCCTTGCGGATCGACTTGACCGCCCGTTCGAGCATTTCCATGTACAGGGTGAAGCCGACGGCCTGGATCTGGCCGCTCTGGCCATCGCCCAGCAGTTCGCCGGCACCGCGGATTTCCAGGTCGTTGGTGGCCAGCACGAAGCCGGCGCCCAGGTCCTGGGTATTGGCGATGGCCTCCAGGCGTTTTTCCGCATCCGGGGTGATCTGCTGGCGCGGCGGCGTCAACAGGTAGGCGTAGGCCTGGTGGTGGCTGCGCCCGACCCGGCCGCGCAACTGGTGCAGCTGGGCCAGGCCGAACTTGTCGGCACGCTCGATGATGATGGTGTTGGCGCTGGGCACGTCGATGCCGGTCTCGATGATGGTCGAGGCGATCAATACGTTGAAGCGCTTGTGGTAGAAGTCGCTCATCACCTGTTCGAGCTCGCGTTCGCGCATCTGCCCGTGGCCGATGCCGATGCGCGCCTCCGGCACCAGTTCGGCCAGGTCGGCGGCGCATTTCTCGATGGTCTTCACGTCGTTGTGCAGGTAGTAGACCTGGCCGCCACGCAGCAGCTCGCGGAGCAGGGCTTCCTTGACCGTGCTCTTGTTCTGCTCCATGACGAAGGTGCGCACCGACAGGCGACGGGCCGGCGGCGTGGCGATGATCGACAGGTCGCGCATGCCCGACACCGCCATGTTCAGCGTGCGCGGGATTGGCGTGGCCGTCAGGGTGAGGATGTCGACCTCGCTGCGCAGGGCCTTGAGCTGCTCTTTCTGGCGCACCCCGAAGCGGTGTTCCTCGTCGATGATCACCAGCCCGAGGTTCTTGATCTTGACGTCGTCCTGCAGCAGCTTGTGGGTGCCGATGACGATGTCGATCTTGCCTTCGGCCAGGTCGGCGACGGCAGCGTTCACTTCCTTGGCGGACTTGAAGCGGCTCATCACTTCCACGGTCACCGGCCAGTCGGCGAAGCGGTCGCGGAAACTGTTGTAGTGCTGCTGGGCGAGCAGGGTGGTGGGCACCAGGATCGCCACCTGCTTGCCGGCGTGCACGGCGATGAACGCGGCGCGCATCGCCACTTCGGTCTTGCCGAAGCCGACGTCGCCGCACACCAGGCGGTCCATCGGCTTGGGCGCGAGCATGTCGGCGCGCACGGCTTCGATGGTGGTCTGCTGGTCGACGGTTTCCTCGAACGGGAAACCGGCGCTGAAGGTTTCGTAGTCGGCTTTCGGATCGGCGAAGGCATAGCCCTCGCGGGCCGCGCGACGGGCGTAGATGTCCAGCAGCTCGGCGGCCACGTCGCGCACTTGTTCGGCGGCCTTGCGCTTGGCTTTCTGCCAGGTCTCCGAACCCAGCCGATGCAAGGGCGCAAGGGCGTCGTCGCTGCCGGTGTAGCGCGCGATCAGGTGCAGGTTCGCCACGGGGACGTAGAGCTTGGCGCCCTCGGCGTATTCGAGGGTCAGGAACTCGGCGGCCTGGCCGTCGATTTCCAGCGTCGCCAGGCCCAGGTAGCGGCCCACGCCGTGGTCGATGTGGACCACCGGCGCGCCCTCGCGCAGTTCGGTGAGGTTCTTGATGACCGCGTCGTTGGCGGCGTCGGCGCGTTTCTCGCGGCGTCGACGCTGCATGACGCGCTGGCCGAACAGCGGGCTTTCGGCCACCAGCGCCAACGCCGGGTCGTCGAGGACCAGGCCTTCATCCAGCGGCGCGATGGTGATTGCCAGGCGATCCTGGCTCGCGACGAAGTCCGGCCAGCTCTCGACGGTCTTGGGCCGCAGCTTCAGGCGGTCGAGCAGCTCCAGCAGCACTTCGCGGCGGCCTGCGGTCTCGGCGGTGAACAGCACGCGGCCAGGGAACCCGTCGAGAAAACCGGCCAGCGCCGCCAGCGGCTGCGAAGCCTTGGCTTCGATCGCCAGGTCGGGCAACGGGCGGGCCGGAAAGCGCTCGCGACCGACGCCGGTTTCCACGTCCTGCTGGCTCGCCACCACGCGCGGCCAGCTCTTGAGACGGGCGAAGCAGTCCTCCACCGGCAGGAACAGTTCGGCCGGAGGCAACAGGGGACGGGAAGGGTCGACGCGGCGCTCTTCGTAGCGGTTGCGCACATCGTTCCAGAAGTTTTCCGCCGCCTGTTCGATCCCCGGCAAAGAGAACACCTGGGTGTCCTGGGGCAGGTAGTCGAACAGGGTCGAGGTTTCTTCGAAGAACAGCGGCAGGTAGTACTCGATGCCGGCCGGGGTGATCCCGCTGCTCAAGTCCTGGAAGATCGGGCAGCGGCGGAAATCCACGTCGAAGCGTTCGCGAAAGCGTGCCTTGAAGCGCGTCACGGCCTCTTTCTGCAGCGGGAATTCCTTGGCCGGCAGCAGGCGGATCGACTGTACCTTGTCGATGGAGCGCTGGTTTTCCGGGTCGAAGGTGCGCAGGGTCTCGATTTCATCGTCGAACAGGTCGATGCGATACGGCAGCTTGCTGCCCATCGGGAACAGGTCGATCAGCGCGCCGCGTACCGCGAACTCGCCGTGCTCGTACACCGTGTCGACGCAGCGATAGCCACTGGCCTCCAGGCGAGTACGCATCTGCTCGACGTCGAGCTTCTGGCCGATGTCCAGCACCAGGCTGCTGCCGAGCAGGAATTGGGTCGGCGCCAGGCGATGTAGGGCCGTGGTGATGGGCACTACCAAAACGCCATGACTGAGCTCCGGCAGCCGATAGAGGCTGGCGATTCGCTGGGAAATGATGTCTTGGTGGGGCGAGAAAAGATCGTAGGGCAGGGTTTCCCAGTCCGGGAAATGCAGCACGGGCAAGTCCGGCGCGAAGAACCCCAGCGCCTGTTCCAGCCGCTCGGCACTTTGGCTGTCGGCGGTCAGCAGCAGGGTAAAGCGCTGGGCAGCGCTGGCAGCCTCGGCGATGGCCAGGCTCAGGGCGGCACCGGGCAGGTTGCCCCAGTGCTGTTTACCTGCCGCGGCAGGGAGAAGCGGAAGACGCAGAACGGGCACGGAAGATTGAGCTCCAGCGTTGCGACAAAGTCGACAAGTGTAGCGGGGGAAGGGGGCTGCTGTCAGTCGCAGACTGCCCTGGCAGACAGGAAAACCGCGGTGCGACGGGCGCGCATTGCTCCGCCGAGGACTCGGCGGCATAATGTAGCCCCTTTTTTCAGCCCCTACATGTGGAAGGTTACCGTGACTCAGAAGCCCGACCAGTGTCTTGGTGAATGGATTGATCGTGAAGCGCTCGCCGAAGCGATGATCCCTCTCATCGGTCAGCTCTACCGCAATAACAACGTGGTGAGCTCGATCTATGGCCGCAGCCTGATCAACCAGTCTGTCATCGCGATCCTCAAGGCCCACCGCTTTGCTCGCCACCGTTCTTCCGACGACAGCGAACTCTCCGTCCACGAAACATTCCCCCTGCTCAAGGCCATGAGCGAGCTCAAGCTCGGCGCGGCTTCGGTGGACCTGGGCAAGTTGGCGTTCAAGTTCCGCAACGAAGGCAATGGCCGCAGCGCCGAGCAGTTCGTGCGTGAAGAGATGGCTGACGTGGTTGGCCAGCAGAACGTTTCGGCTCGCAAGGGCACTGACGTGGTGCTGTACGGTTTCGGTCGCATCGGCCGCCTGCTGGCGCGCATCCTGATCGAAAAAACCGGTGGTGGCGACGGCCTGCGCCTGCGGGCCATCGTGGTGCGCAAGGGCGCCGAGAACGACCTGACCAAGCGCGCCAGCCTGCTGCGTCGCGATTCGGTCCATGGTTCGTTCAACGGCACCATCACCATCGACGAAGAAAACAACACCATCACCGCCAACGGCAACCTGATCCAGGTCATCTACGCGAAGAACCCGACCGAGGTGGACTACACCCAGTACGGTATCAAGGATGCGCTGCTGGTGGACAACACCGGCGTATGGCGTGACGCCGACGGCCTGGGCCAGCACCTGGCCTGCCCGGGTGTCGACCGCGTGGTCCTGACCGCACCTGGCAAGGGCAAGCTGAAGAACATCGTCCACGGCATCAACCACGGCGATATCACCGCCGACGACAAGATCGTCTCCGCCGCCTCCTGCACCACCAACGCCATCGTGCCGGTGCTCAAGGCCGTGAACGACAAGTTCGGCATCGTCAACGGCCACGTCGAAACCGTTCACTCGTACACCAACGACCAGAACCTGATCGACAACTTCCACAAGGGCGATCGCCGTGGCCGCAGCGCCGCGCTGAACATGGTCATCACCGAGACCGGTGCGGCCACCGCCGCCGCCAAGGCCCTGCCTGAACTGGCCGGCAAGCTGACCGGCAACGCGATCCGCGTGCCGACGCCGAACGTGTCGATGGCCATTCTCAACCTGAACCTCGAGAAAGCCGCTACCCGTGAAGAGATGAACGAGTACCTGCGCTACATGGCGCTGCACTCCGAGCTGCACAAGCAGATCGACTTCGTCAATTCCCAGGAGGTGGTGTCCACCGACTTCGTGGGCTCGCGCCACGCCGGTGTCGTGGATGCCGAGGCCACTATCAGCCAAGACAACCGCGTTGTCCTGTACGTCTGGTACGACAACGAATTCGGTTATAGCTGCCAGGTGGTCCGCGTGATGGAAGACATGGCCGGTGTGAACCCGCCAGCGTTCCCGCGCTAAGCCTTAGCCGTTTGTGAAAACGCCCCGACTTGTCGGGGCGTTTTTGTATCTGGGTTTTGCTGTGTTTGGGCGGGCCTCATCGCGAGCAAGCTCGCTCCCACAGGGTGTACGCGATCGACTGTGGGAGCGAGCTTGCTCGCGATGGCGATCGTTCAGGCGCCGCCGGCCACCGAGGCCCGCGCAGTGCGCAGCTCATGCCGATTGCCCCTGAACAGCACCAGGGTCGCAATCAACCCCAGCACCGCCGCGCCGCTGAGCCAGATCCCGGGCGCCGCCTTGTTGTCCAGTACATGGATCAGGTACGTGCACGCCGCCGGGGTGAATCCGCCGAAGGTCGCGGTCGCCAGGCTGTAGGCCAGGGAGAAGCCGGTGGTGCGCACGTCGACCGGCATGATTTCCGTCAAGGCCACTACCATCGCACCGTTGTACGATCCGTACAGGAACGACAGCCACAATTCGACGATCAGCAAATGGCTGAAGCTGGGGTTCGCCACCAGCCAGGACAGCGCCGGATAAGCCGTCAGGATGGCCAGGATCGTGGCGGCGAGCAGCAGCGGTTTGCGTCCGATCCTGTCTGAAAGCGCCCCCATCACCGGTAGCCAGAAGAAGTTCGACAAGCCAATGCACACCGTGACCAGCAACGCGTCCAGGTCCGACAGGTTCAGCTCGGCCTTGCCGAAGGTCGGCGTGTAGGCGGTGATCAGGTAGAACGACACCGTGGTCATCACCACCAGCGCCATGCCGGCCAAGACGATGCCGAAGTTCTGACCGATGGAGCGGATGATTTCCGACAGGGTGGGGCGATGTTTTCTTGCCTGGAACTCAGGGGTTTCTTCCAGGGAGCGACGGATCATGAAAATCGCCGGGACGATCATGCAACCCACCAGGAACGGCACGCGCCAGCCCCATTCGCCCATAGCCTGGGGACTGAGCCAATGATTGAGGCCAACCCCCAGCAGGCCGGCGAAGACCACGGCGGCTTGCTGGCTGGCCGATTGCCAACTGACGAAGAAGCCCTTGCGCCCCGGCGTGGAGATTTCCGCCAGGTACACCGACACGCCGCCCAGTTCGACCCCGGCGGAGAAGCCTTGCAGCAGGCGGCCCAGCAGCACCAGCAAGGGCGCGGCCAGGCCCAGGGTGGCGTAGCCCGGCACGCAGGCGATCAGTATCGTGCCGGCGGCCATCATCGCCAGGGTGATGATCAGGCCTTTGCGGCGGCCGTGGCGGTCAATGTACGCGCCGAGGAAAATCGCCCCCAGGGGGCGCATCAGGAACCCGGCACCGAACGTCGCCAGGGACAGCATCAGCGAGGCGAACGCACTGTCGGTCGGAAAGAACGTCTTGGCGATGGCCGTGGCGTAGAAGCCATAGACCATGAAGTCGAACATCTCCAGGAAGTTGCCGCTGACAACGCGAAAAATCGCCTTGCCGTTGCTCGTGTTGGAAGGCATGGGTAGTTACTCACTCTGGCAAATCTTGTATGAAAGCGCTGACGCCCCGGAGAGAGCCTTGCAGGAACCTTGCGGGAATATGAGAGCCTTGGAGCCTGTGGGAGCAAAGCTTGCTCGCGATGAGCGATGACCCGGTCTTGCAGTTGAACCGTGTCGCCTGCATCGCGAGCAAGCTTTGCTCCCACAGGGGCTCCATTGGCTCCCACAGGTTTTTTGCGTGCGCTGGAGTTCATAATGGCCGGCTCGGTTTTGACGGGAGATGAAGATTTGTTAACTGGACGATGGATTGGGCTTGTGGTGGTTGCCGTGTTGTCGGGTTGTGGCAACGGCGACACCCTGGAGCGCTTCGACGGCCCGACCATGGGCAGTCATTATTCGATTCAGTACGTCAGACATTCCGCCGGGCCCACTGCGAAAACGGTGCAGGCCGAGGTGGAAAACATCCTGGCCGAGGTGGACCGGCAGTTCTCGACCTACCGCAGCGACTCGGACATCGAACACTTCAACGCTCTACCGGCCAATAACTGCCAGGCAATGCCTGCCGCGGTATTGGAGTTGATCCGGGTCGGCGAGCAGCTGTCCTTGCAGAGCGACGGCGCCTTCGACCTGACGGTGGAGCCGCTGTTGAACCTGTGGGGGTTCGGTCCGCAGTCGCGGGAGGAGAAAGTGCCCAGCGCCGAAGCCTTGGCCCGGGTTCGCCAGCGCGTCGGCCATGGTCATTTGCGCATCGACGGCGACCGCTTGTGCAAGGACGCCGCGGTGGAGGTCGACTTCAACAGCATCGCCGCCGGCTACGCGGTCGACCGGATCGCCGCCCGGCTCCACGCCCTGGGCATCGACAGTTACCTGGCCGAAGCCACCGGCGAGCTCAAGGCTGTCGGACGCAAGCCCGACGGCTCGGCCTGGCGCGTCGCCCTGGAAGAACCCCGGGACGACCGGCAGGTGGCCGAGCGCGTCATCGAGGTCAATGGCTACGGGGTTTCAACATCCGGTGACTACCGCCGATATTTCGAGCAGGACGGCGCACGCTATTCCCACACCTTCGATGCGCACAGCGGTGCACCGGTCCTGCATAACCTGGCGTCAGTCACGGTGATTCATCCTTCGGCGCTGATGGCCGATGGACTATCGACGCTGTTGCTGATTCTCGGGCCCGAACGGGGTTGGGACTATGCCCAGGAGCATGGCATCGGGGTATTTTTCGTGTTGCGCGATGGCAATCGTTTTGTCACCCGTACCAATGATGCGTTTGAACGGATCAGCAGGGAAAAAACCCAATGATGACAGCGCCCCCTAGCCTACGACGCGACCAAGGGGTAATGTGCGCGGCGTTGACGCTTCTATAGACTGTGGGCCGGGCGCGTGAATCGGCCCCAAATTGTTCCTTCATGCCGCTGGCCGGCATGATTTAGCCGTCGGCGCCAATGTGGCGGCGCGGCCTGTTCTGAGGAGTACGCATGGCTGTCTACAACTACGACGTGGTGGTACTGGGTTCCGGCCCGGCGGGGGAAGGCGCGGCAATGAACGCCGCCAAGGCAGGGCGCAAGGTGGCGATGGTCGACAGCCGTCGGCAGGTCGGCGGCAACTGCACCCACTTGGGTACCATCCCGTCCAAGGCCTTGCGTCACTCGGTCCGGCAGATCATGCAGTTCAACACCAATCCGATGTTCCGAGCCATCGGTGAGCCGCGCTGGTTCTCGTTCCCGGACGTGCTCAAGAGCGCCGAGAAGGTCATCTCCAAGCAGGTGGCCTCGCGTACGGGCTATTACGCTCGCAACCGCGTCGACGTGTTCTTCGGCACCGGCAGCTTTGCCGACGAACAGACGGTGGAAGTGGTCTGCGGCAATGGCGTGGTCGAGAAACTGGTGGCCAAGCACATCATCATCGCCACCGGCTCGCGCCCCTACCGTCCGGCCGACATCGATTTCAACCATGCACGTATCTACGATAGCGACACCATCCTGAGCCTGGGTCACACCCCGCGTAAGCTGATCGTCTACGGTGCGGGCGTGATCGGTTGCGAATACGCTTCGATCTTCAGCGGCCTGGGCGTGCTGGTGGAACTGGTGGATAACCGTGGCCAGTTGCTGAGCTTCCTTGACTCGGAAATCTCCCAGGCCCTGAGCTACCACTTCAGCAACAACAACATCACCGTGCGCCACAATGAAGAGTACGACCGCGTCGAAGGTGTCGACAACGGTGTGATCCTGCACCTCAAGTCCGGCAAGAAGATCAAGGCCGACGCCTTGCTCTGGTGCAACGGCCGGACCGGCAACACCGATACCCTGGGCCTGGAAAACATCGGCGTGAAGGTCAACAGCCGGGGCCAGATCGAAGTCGACGAGAACTATCGCACCTGCGTGCCGAACATCTATGGCGCCGGTGACGTGATCGGCTGGCCGAGCCTGGCCAGTGCCGCCCACGACCAGGGCCGTTCGGCCGCTGGCAGTATTGTCGACAACGGCAGCTGGCGTTTCGTCAACGACGTGCCGACCGGTATCTACACCATTCCGGAAATCAGCTCGATCGGCAAGAACGAGCAGGAACTGACCCAGGCCAAGGTGCCGTATGAAGTGGGCAAGGCCTTCTTCAAGAGCATGGCGCGGGCGCAGATCGCCGGCGAGCCGCAAGGCATGCTGAAGATCCTGTTCCACCGCGAGACCCTGGAAGTGCTCGGCGTGCACTGCTTCGGCTACCAGGCCTCCGAGATCGTGCACATTGGCCAGGCGATCATGAACCAGCCGGGCGAATTGAACACGCTGAAGTACTTCGTCAACACCACGTTCAACTACCCGACCATGGCCGAGGCCTATCGGGTCGCCGCCTACGACGGCCTCAACCGGCTTTTTTGAGCGGCTCCGGCCGGTGGCCTGAGCCGGCCGGGGAGACCGATTTCAGCCCTTCCCAAGGGTGGCAGTGGCCAAACCGGGAAAGTCTGTAATCAGGCTGTCAGCGCCAAAGTCGGCGAGCCTGCGCATCAGCGCGGGTTCGTTGACGGTCCAGACCGACACGTGCAGCCCCTGGCGTTGCGCCTTGATCAGGCGTTCCGGCGTGCACAGGGTCCAGTTCAGCGCCAGGATTTCACAACCGTAGCTCTGGGCGACCTTCAATGGGTCGAGCCAGGCGTACTCGGCCACCAGGCCGCGGGAGATGTCCGGGGTCAGCTCCAGGGCTGCCTTGAGCACTTCCCGGGAACTGGAGGTGATGGTGACTTTGTCCAGCAAGCCGAAACGCTGGGCCATTTCGCGAATGCCCAGCACCGTGGCCGCCGCCCGGGTGCGCGAGGCGCTCTTGACCTCCAGCTGCCAATGCTCGAAATCGCATTTCTCGAACAGCTCTTCCAGGCGTGGGATCGGGCACGGCTTGATCCAGCCCGGGCCACCCTTGCGTGCATCGTAGGTCACCAGTTCGGCGGCGGAATGCTCCACCACCTTGCCCCGGCGATCCGTGGTGCGCTTGAGGGTCGGGTCGTGGATCACCATCAGCTCGCCGTCCATGGACAGGTGCAGGTCCAGTTCGCAACGGCGCACGCCGTGCTTGAGGCATTCCTGGAAGCCGGCCAGGGTGTTTTCCGGTGCTTCGCCCTTGGCGCCGCGGTGGCCATAGATGAGGGTCACGGTTCTTCCTTATTGATACCAGATTCGTTCAGTTCCCGCGCCAGGCGCCGTTCTTGCGCCTGTTTCTGCAGGATGTAGCGGGCCAGCAACTGCCGCTGGGCGTCGGTCGGGCGTTCGAATTCGGTGCCGACGTCAAAGCCGTCGCCCTTGGGGTCGCAATGGGTCACCCGGGCCCGTAACAGCAGGCCGAGGGCCTGGGGCATCAGCACCAGCTTGATGGACAGGTGGGCGCCAACCGCGATGGGGGTGGGGTATTGGAAATCGATGCCGCCTTCGGAAATGATCACCGGCTGCGGTTCGCCGATCTCGCCCAGCACGGTCAGGGCGATGACCTGGCTGAGCAGGTCGATGCGTCGGTTCATGGCCTTGAGGTAGGCCGCGATGCTGCGTTCGCGCTCGCTGATCTGGCGCAGCAGGTGCTGTGACTCGAATTCGCTCAGGTGCAGTTCGCTGAGCAGGTTGAACAATGGAGATGCATCCTGCAACACGTCCTGGCCAGCAGCTTCAGGAATGGAGAGGGGCCGAATTTCCAGTGCGATCATGTCCTCGATACGGTAGTATTCGCGGCGATCTTCTTCATCTAATGTCGACATGGCGAACCCATGGTAGCGGCGGTGGTCTGAGTGTAAAGCTGGTTTGTGACCCCCGCCACAAGGACGTTCCTTTTCCCTCCGAACAAGCCCCGACATGTTCAGACCTCTCTTCGTATTCATCGGCACGCGTTATACCCGTGCAAAGCGTCGCAACCATTTCGTATCGTTCATTTCCCTGACGTCCATCATCGGCCTGGCCCTCGGCGTGGTCGTGATGATCGTCGTGCTGTCGGTGATGAACGGCTTCGACCATGAAATGCGCACCCGCGTGCTGGGCATGGTCCCCCACGCGACCCTCGAAACCGGCGAAGCCATCAGCGACTGGCCGAGCCTGGCCGCCAAGGTCAAGCAGAACCCGCAGGTGCTGGCCGTCGCGCCGTTCACCCAGATGCAGGGGCTGCTGACCAACAATGGCAAGGTGTCCAAGGTGCTGCTCAACGGCATCGACCCCGGGCTGGAGCGGCAGGTGTCGATCATCGACAACTTCATGACGCAGGGCCGGCTCGATGACCTGGCGCCCGGCAGCTTTGGCATCGTCATCGGCGACAAGGCCGCGGCCAAGCTCGGCGCCGCCATCGGCGACAAGCTGACCTTCGTCGCGCCGGAAGTCACCGTGACCCCGGGGGGCATGTTCCCGCGCATGAAACGCTTTACCGTGGTCGGTATCTTCCATGTCGGCGCCGGCGAGCTGGACGGTTACCTGGGGGTGACCAACCTCCAGGACCTGGCGCGCCTGCATCGCTGGAAACCGGACCAGGTCCAGGGCCTGCGGTTGAAGTTCGACGATCTGTTCCAGGCGCCACGCGCTGCCTGGAACATCGCCCAGCAGCTTGGCGAAGATCGTTACTACGCCCGGGATTGGACCCGCACCCACGGCAACCTGTACCAGGCGATCCGCATGGAAAAAGCCATGATCGGCCTGCTGTTGCTGCTGATCGTCGCCGTGGCGGCGTTCAATATCATTTCCACGCTGGTGATGGTGGTCAACGACAAGAAGGGCGACATCGCCATCCTGCGTACCCTGGGCGCCACGCCGGGGCAGATCATGCGGATCTTCATGGTCCAGGGCACCGTGATCGGCGTGATCGGCACGGTCGCCGGCGCCCTGGTCGGCATGTTCGCCGCGCTGAACGTCAGCGCCGCGATCGCCGCCCTCGAAGGCCTGATCGGGCACAAGTTTCTCAACGCCGACGTGTACTTCATCGACTACCTGCCTTCGCAACTGCAGGCCGATGACGTGTTGATGGTTTGCGGCGCCGCGTTGGTCCTGAGTTTCCTCGCCACCCTGTATCCAGCCTGGCGTGCCGCGCGCACCCAGCCGGCGGAGGCGTTACGTTATGAGTGAGTCGGGCATGAGTGAAAAAGCGATCTTGAGTTGCCGCAACCTGGGCAAATCCTACGAGGAAGGCCCGGAGTCCGTGGTGGTGTTGTCGGGCCTGCAACTGGAGCTGCATCCCGGTGAGCGCGTGGCGATCGTCGGCACCTCCGGGTCGGGCAAGAGTACCTTGCTCAACCTGTTGGGCGGCCTCGATACGCCGACGACCGGCAGCGTCTGGCTGGCGGGCGAGGAGCTCTCGGCGCTGAACGAAAAGGCCCGGGGCCTGCTGCGCAACCGTGCCCTGGGCTTCGTCTATCAGTTCCACCATCTGTTGCCCGAATTCACCGCCCTGGAAAACGTCTGCATGCCGCTGCTGATCGGCCGCACCGCGATTCCCGAAGCCCGCCAGCGGGCCACGGCGTTGCTGGAGCGGGTAGGGCTGGGGCATCGTCTGGAGCACAAGCCGGCCGAACTGTCTGGCGGCGAGCGCCAGCGCGTGGCGATCGCCCGGGCACTGGTCAACAAGCCGGGCCTGGTGATGCTCGACGAGCCGACCGGTAACCTCGACTCCCACACCGCCCAAGGCATCCAGGACCTGATGCTGGAACTGAGCACCTCGATGCGCACCGCGTTCCTGGTGGTGACCCACGACATGAACCTGGCCCGGCAGATGGACCGCGTCCTGCACTTGCAGGAAGGTTGCCTGACGCCCATCTGACCGACCGCAACCCGGCACCGACGCAGGTGCCGGGTCTTTTATTTCCATACGGTGCCCCGCGAATGTTCAGACCGTTATCGATCTTTATCGGCACGCGCTATACCCGCGCCAAGCGCCGCAATCGCTTTGTCTCGTTCATTTCCATGACCTCGATGATCGGCCTCGCCCTGGGCGTGCTGGCAATGATCGTGGTGCTGTCGGTGATGAACGGTTTCCAGCGCGAAATGAGCTCGCGCATCCTCGGCATGGTGCCTCACGCCACCCTCGTCGGGGTCAACCCGATCGACGATTGGCAGCCGGTCGCCGCTGCCGCGCTGAAGAATCCCGAGGTGACCGCCGCCGTGCCGTTCACCGAGCTCGAAGGCATGCTGAGCTACAAGGGCTCGATGCAGCCGATCCAGATCAGCGGGGTCGATCCCGCCCAGGAAGGCAAGGTGTCCATCGTCGCCCAGCACATCGTCCAGGGGCGTCTCGACGCGTTGAAACCGGGCGAGTTTGGCGTGGTGATCGGGGAAATCACCGCCCGGCGCTTTCGCCTGAACGTCGGCGACAAGTTGACCCTGATCGTGCCTGAGGTGAGCACTGCCCCCGGCGGCATCACGCCACGGATGCAGCGGCTGAATGTGGTGGGTGTGTTCAAGGTCGGCGCCGAGCTGGATGGCTCCATGGCGCTGATCCACCTGGCCGACGCCGCGCAGATGCAGCATTGGCAGCCGAACCAGGTACAAAGCGTGCGCCTGGCGGTGAAGGATTTGTACGCCGCGCCGAAGGTCTCCGGTGACATCGCCGCCAGCCTTGGCACGGCCTACAAGGCCGACGACTGGACCCACACCCAGGGCAGCCTGTTCAGTGCCATGAAAATGGAAAAGACCATGATTGGCCTGCTGCTGTTGATGATTGTCGCCGTGGCGGCGTTCAACATCATCGCCACCCTGATCATGGTGGTGAACGACAAGGGCGCGGACATCGCGATCCTGCGCACCATCGGCGCCACGCCCCGGCAGATCATGGCGATCTTCATGGTCCAGGGCACGGTGATCGGCATCGTCGGTACGCTGATCGGCGGCGTGCTCGGGGTGATTGCGGCACTGAACGTCAGCGCGCTGGTGGGCTGGCTGGAACGGGTCAGCGGCCAGCACATCTTCAGCTCCGACGTGTACTTCGTCAGCAACCTGCCTTCGGAGCTGCAGCGCGGCGACGTGATACTGATCTGCTCGGCCGGGTTCATCCTGAGTTTCCTCGCCACTGTCTACCCGGCCTGGCGTGCCGCGAAGATCGAGCCGGCGCAGGCGTTGCGGTATTCCTGAGGCCGCGCAGCCTTGTGTCAAATGGACACTCTGTGGCGAGGGGATTTATCCCCGCTGGGCTGCGAAGCTGCCCCAAAACAGACAACTCAACCTGCTAGCCAAACGCAGGTGCCAGAGTTTAGGGTCGCTTCGCGACCCAGCGGGGATAAATCCCCTCGCCACAGGGTTCTGCTGCCTTCTAATTAATCTCCTTTGGCAACTCGATCACAAACCGCGTCCAGCCATCGGCTGATTCGCAGCGGATCTGCCCGCCATGGGCGCGGATGATCGAGTGGGTGATAGCCAACCCGAGCCCTGCGTGTTCGCTGCTGCCTTCCTGGCGGGCCGGGTCGGCGCGGTAGAACCGGTCGAACAGGCGCGGCAGCAAGGGCGCTGCAATCCCCTCGCCGCTGTTTTCCACGCTAACGCTCACCCCTTGAGCGCCTTCGACCATGCGTACTCGTACTTCGCCGCCCTCGGGCGTGAAGCGCAGCGCGTTATCCAGCAGGTTGGAGAGGGCCCGGCGCAACATGTTGCGGTCGCCGTCGAGATGGCCATCGCCCTCGCGGCTCAAGCGAACGCCGGCGTCTTCGGCCAGGGGCGCGAAAAACTCCAGCAACACGTCCACTTCCTCGGCAAGTACCAGCGGCTCGCGGTTCGGCGCCAACAGGCCATGGTCGGCCTTGGCCAGGTACAGCATGTCGTTGACCAGTTGCGCCATCCATTGCAGCTCTTCGAGGTTGCTGTGCAGCGCTTCGCGATAATCCTCCAGTGAGCGCTCGCGGGTGAGGGTGACCTGGGTATGGGTCAGCAGGTTCGACAGGGGCGTGCGCAACTCGTGGGCGATATCGGCGGAGAACGCCGAGAGCCGTTGAAAGGCGTCATCGAGGCGTCCGAGCATGGCGTTGATGCTGTGGGCAAGTTCCGCCAGCTCGGCGGGCATTTGCGCTTCGGGCAGTCGGGCGTTGAGGGAATGGGCCGAGACGCTGGCGGTGATGGCCCCCATGCGCCGCAGCGGACGCAAGGCACGCCGGGCCGCCCAGGCACCGAGTAGGGCGGTGGCCAGGGCCGACAGGCCGACGGTCAGCCAGATCAGCCGTTGCATGCGTTGGAGGAAATGCTGGTGGTGGGTGATGTCCAGCAGCAGCGTCAATTGCGGCGAATCCGCATGATCGGGGTACAGCGGCGCGTTCAATACGCGGTAGTCACTGTCCGCTTCGTTGACGGTCGACAGGCCGGGACGCTCCGGCAGTCGAGCCGGAATCCTTATCGAGCTGTCATACCAGCGCACCCCGTCGCTGCCCTTGATACGCAGCGCCAGGTCGGCCTGGCGGCTCAGTTCATCCTCCAGGCGGCCTTGGGCCTGCGCGGCATCGAGATCCTGCAAGGCGCGGCGCAGGCCGATCAGCTTGCCTTCCAGCAGTTGCTGGTCCAGTTCGATGAAATGCGCCTCGCTGGCGCGGCTGAACAGCACCCCGGCGAACAGCGAGACCACGGCGGTGCAGCCGGCGAACAACAGCGCCAGGCGGCTGCTCAGCGACCATCGCGCCCTCACAGGCCACGCTCTTCAAGCACGTAGCCCATGCCCCGCACGGTGTGGATGAGTTTGTCGGGAAATTCATCGTCGATCTTCAGCCGCAGGCGCCGGATCGCCACTTCGATGACGTTGGTGTCGCTGTCGAAATTCATGTCCCAGACCTGGGAGGCGATCAGCGACTTGGGCAGCACTTCGCCCTGGCGGCGCAGAAGCATTTCCAGCAAGGCGAACTCCTTGGCGGTGAGGTCGATGCGTCGGCCGGCGCGCTCGACACGGCGACGGATCAGGTCCAGGCGCAGGTCTGCCAGTTGCAGGCTGGTTTCCTGGGGTGTGGAGCCGCCACGGCGCAACAGGCTACGGACCCGCGCCAGCAGCTCGGCAAAGGCAAACGGCTTGACCAGGTAATCGTCGGCGCCCAACTCCAGGCCGTGCACCCGATCCTGTACCGCGTCCCGCGCCGTCAGGAACAACACTGGCGTATCCAGGCCGGCCCCGCGGACGGCTTGCAGGATCTGCCAACCATCGCGGCCGGGCAGCATCACATCGAGGATCAGCAAGGCGTATTCGCCAGTCAGGGCCAACTGCTGGCCGCTGATCCCATCGGCCACCAGGTCGGCCGTGAAGCCGGCTTCACCCAGGCCCTGGCGCAAGTAGTGGCCGGTTTTCGTTTGGTCTTCGACGATCAGCAGTTTCATGGTCAGCTCAAGACAGGGTTGGGGCGAGGGGGGTTATACCGTGGCAGGTTGGGCCGTGGGGCAACCTGACAAAGTTGTAATCAAGCCGTCAGCCGGTTGGCAGGCGCGGCGAGATAGAGTGTCCCACAGCCTGAATCGCAATGGAGTTTGAAACATGTTGAGAGGAAGTCGCCGGGTCCTGGCGGCCTGCGCGTTGATGGTCGGTGCGTCGGCATGGGCATCGCCGGGGCATTTCGATTTCGGCCAGCCGGCACCGGCGAGCGCGGCCGGTCGCAGCATCGAGGTGGTCATGGGGGACATGTCCTTCAATCCCGCCACGCTGGAGATCAAGGCTGGGGAAACCGTGCGCTTCGTGCTCATCAATAACGGTCGGCTGTTGCACGAGTTCAACCTGGGCAACGCCGCCATGCACGCCGAGCACCAGCAGGAAATGCTCAAGATGCAGCAAAGTGGCCAGTTGACGCCAACCGCCATGAAGCACGACATGGGCCATGGCGCCATGGATCACGGCGCGCCTGGCATGCGCCACGATGACCCGAACAGCGTGTTGGTGGAGCCGGGCAAGACCGCCGAGCTGACCTGGACCTTCAGCAAGGCCATGCGCCTGGAATTCGCCTGCAACATCCCCGGCCATTACCAGGCGGGAATGAAGGGGGACCTGACGGTCAGTCAGTAAGCACTCAAAGGCGGCGGCAAAGGCTGGTAGAATCGCCTGATTCTTCAGTCAGGTTTCCGCCATGCATCCCGCAGCCGAACATTCGCCGCTGGGCAAGTCCAGCGAATACATCGCCACGTACACGCCGTCTCTGCTGTTCCCGATCCCGCGCACCGCGAAATGGGCGGAACTGGGGCTGACGGCCGAGACCCTCCCCTACAAGGGCGTGGATTTCTGGAACTGTTTCGAACTGTCGTGGCTGTTGCCGTCCGGCAAGCCGGTGGTGGCCATCGGTGAATTCGCGATCCCGGCGGACTCGCCGAACATCATCGAATCCAAATCCTTCAAGCTGTACCTCAACTCCCTGAACCAGACGCCGTTCGACGACGTCGCGCGCCTGGAAGCGACCCTTCGCCAGGACCTGTCGGCCGCCGCCGGCAAGCCGGTGGGCGTACGCATTCGCAGCCTCCAGGACGTGGAGCGCGAAGGCGTCGTGGCGTTGCCGGGTGTGTGCATCGATGACCTGGACATCCGCGTCGATTCCTACGAGCATCCGCGCCCCGAACTGCTGCGTTGCGACGATTCGCGCATCGTCGAGGAAAGCCTGCACAGCCACTTGCTCAAGTCCAACTGCCCGGTCACCAGCCAGCCGGACTGGGGCAGCGTGGCGGTGGAGTATCGCGGTGCCGCGCTGGATCATGCGAGCCTGCTGGCCTACCTGGTCAGCTTCCGCCAGCATTCGGACTTCCATGAGCAATGCGTGGAGCGGATCTTTCTCGACCTGCAGCGCCTGCTCAAGCCGGAGAAATTGACGGTGTACGCGCGGTATGTGCGCCGTGGCGGGTTGGATATCAATCCGTATCGCAGCACGGAGGCAACGCAACTGCCCAACCAGCGCCTGGTTCGCCAGTAAGTTACTATAGGCGCGAGCCTGCTCGCGAAGCGAGGGGCCGGCCAACCCGGGGTTGAATGGGCTACCGCTTTCGCGAGCAGGCTCGCTGCCACTGGATTGCGTTTCAGGTTGCAGGAAATGAAAGGCCCCGCCATGGTGCGGGGCTTTTATTGTCCGGGTGACTCAGATCCCGATGTTACCCAGCGTCTGCACAATGTGGCGCAACGTCCCGGCAATGGTGGGATGTTCCACTTCGAAGCGTTCCACGGCAAGGTTCACGCCGTCCACCAGGCTGCTGTCCTGGAGCTGGTTTTCCAATTGGATCTCAGCCTCGATCTTATCCATCAGTTGATGCAGATTCTCGCGCTCCGGCTCGGACAGCGGCGGGTTCTGGTCCAATTGCTCGCGCAGGGTATCGAGTTGTGCTTGCAGTTCGCGGCGGGCAGGCATTGGCGTACTCCCTTTATTGATAGGCACAGCCATGGACCGCGACGGTGCGTCAAAAGTCCGTGGCTTGCCTTAAGAGTAATCCACCCTCACGCACCGTGCATGATCCCGGTCATGGCTTCTCGCCCTTGAGTCGGCGCAGGCTGATGTCGGCCAGGCAGGTGTCCAGTTCGCCCAAGTGGTCGATCACCGAGTGCACGCCCAGGCTGAACAGTTGCACGGTGGCCTTGGCCCGCCGTGACTCCCGCGCCTGTTGATCCAGCGCCTGCCACTCGCCCGGCGCCAGGCCGCACAGCGAGCCACAGGATGCCAGGCCGATGGTCCACAAGCCGGCGTTGAGCCCCGATTGCAATAACCCCGGTTCGCCACTGACCAGCACGCAACCATCCAATTGCTGGACATTCAGCGCCATCAGCGCTTGCCAACAGGCGTGGGGGGCCGGCCAAGGATTATTTGTTGCAGGAAGTTGCGGCGGTTTGATCCAGGCCGGCAGGCTCCCCGCCAGGGCATGGCTGGTCGCGGGAGGCAGGTCGTCGAGCCAGGCGCAGGGAATGCCCAGCTGCTGCAAGTGGTGCAGGCTTTCCAGTGCCCCAGGCGTCGGCTGCCCATGCTCGGCCGGCTTGGCCCCGGGGTGCCGCACCCTGGCCCCGAAGTCCACCAGGCAACCGCTCAGGCCGAACAGGACTGCGGTCAGGCCGGGAACAGGGAGGGGTAGGGCTTCGGCGCGGGGCATGGGGACGTCCTTGAAATAACCCGCAGCCTAACGTGGCCCGATGACAGTCCGGTGACAGGGGCGTGAAGGCGCTGGGGGGCGGAAAGGTCCTACGGCTGGCTTCTCTTTTCGATGCTGCCTATCCACGCTTTCCGTCTTATACTAGCGGCCTTACCGCCTGGGCTCGGCGCCCTTGCCTGAATAAACCGAGGAGTTTTCCCCTATGCGCTGGAGCCATCGTCTCGCTCAGCTGTGTCTGTCCGCCAGCGTCCTGCTGGTTCCGTTTGCAGCCCAGGCCGCCACGGAAGAGGACCCTTGGGAAAGCATCAACCGTCCGATCTTCACCTTCAACGATACCCTCGATACTTATGCGCTCAAGCCGCTGGCCCAGGGGTATCAGTACATGACGCCGCAGTTCCTGGAAGACGGCATCCACAACATGTTTCGCAACATCGGCGACGTGGGCAACCTGGCCAACAACGTGCTGCAGGCCAAGCCGGCCGCCGCCGGGGTCGATACCGCCCGCTTGATCTTCAACACCACCTTCGGCCTGCTGGGCTTCTTCGACGTAGGCACCCAGATGGGCCTGCAGCGCAGCGACGAGGATTTCGGCCAGACCCTGGGCTATTGGGGCGTGGGCAGCGGTCCCTACGTGGTGCTTCCGCTGCTGGGCCCAAGCACCCTGCGGGATGCGCCGGCCAAGTACGTCGACAGCTACACCGGCCCTTATCGCTATATCGACAACGTCTCGGTGCGTAACTCGATCTTCGGCCTGAACATCGTCGACACCCGTGCCAGTCTGCTGTCGGCCGAGAAGCTGGTGAGCGGCGACAAATACGTCTTCATTCGCAACGCCTATCTGCAAAACCGTGAATTCAAGGTCAAGGACGGCCAGGTCGAAGACGATTTCTGATAACGATGCCTGATTGAGCGCAAGGCGGCCCCCGACAGGCCGCCTTTCGTGTTTTTACGGCGGGTTCAAGGGCTTGGACCTTCCATTGGGTTACGCTTCGCTCGGTTCTTATAACTCTCTGTACTTTGACAAATAAAGACCGCAAGCGGCGATCTGCCTGAGCTTGAAACGCCCGGCGGATGGGAGTACCGTCTGCGCCTTAGAAGGGCACCTCTGATGAAACCGCGTGCAGGGCAACGACCTGGAACCGGTGCGACAGAGAGGCTAGAAAGCGAATCCAGTAGTGCGTGCAAGGCCAGACGGCCCGGCCCGCTACGCCAACCTAATTCTGGCGCCGTTTGCCCACATGCCAAAAACCAGTGCCACGCTGCTGATAATCGATGATGACGAAGTGGTGCGAGCGAGCCTCGCGGCCTACTTGGAAGACAGTGGTTTCAGCGTCCTGCAGGCCAGCAATGGCCAACAGGGTCTTCAGGTATTCGAGCAAGACAAGCCCGACCTGGTCATCTGCGACCTGCGCATGCCGCAGATGGGCGGACTCGAACTCATTCGCCAGGTCAGCGGGATTTCCTCGCAGACCCCGGTGATCGTGGTGTCGGGCGCGGGCGTGATGAACGATGCGGTCGAGGCGTTGCGCCTGGGCGCGGCAGACTACCTGATCAAGCCCCTTGAAGACCTGGCGGTGCTCGAACACTCCGTGCGCCGGGCCTTGGACCGTTCGCGCCTGCTGGTGGAGAACCAGCGCTACCGCGAGAAGCTGGAGACCGCCAACCGCGAGTTGGAAGCCAGCCTGAACCTGCTGCAGGAAGACCAGAACGCCGGTCGCCAGGTGCAGATGAACATGCTGCCGGTCAGCCCGTGGACCGTCGATGGCTTCCGGTTTGCCCACCAGATCATCCCGTCGTTGTACCTGTCGGGGGATTTCGTGGACTATTTCCGCGTCGATGAACGCCGCGTGGCGTTCTACCTGGCGGACGTTTCCGGCCACGGCGCGTCGTCGGCATTCGTCACCGTGCTGTTGAAGTTCATGACCACGCGCCTGCTGTTCGAGTCCAAGCGCAACGGCACCTTGCCGGAGTTCAAGCCTTCAGAGGTCCTGGGGCATATCAACCGGGGCCTGATCAGTTGTAAGCTGGGCAAACACGTCACGATGGTCGGTGGAGTCATCGACGAGGAGACTGGTTTGTTGACCTATAGCATCGGCGGGCACCTGCCGTTGCCTGTGTTGTATACGCCAGACAGTGTTCGTTACCTGGAAGGGCGTGGCCTGCCGGTGGGCCTGTTCAACGAGGCCACCTACGAGGACCACGTGCTGGAACTGCCGCCGGCGTTCAGCCTGACGCTGATGTCTGATGGCATTTTGGATCTTTTGACAGAACCTACACTCAAAGAGAAAGAAGCGGCCTTGCCCGAGCGGGTGAGTGCGGCGGGTGGCAGCCTGGAAGGCTTGCGCCAAGTGTTTGGATTAGCCACGCTCGGGGAGATGCCGGATGATATCGCCCTGTTAGTGTTGAGCAGGAACCTTTGATGAGTACCGGTAGAATCCAGTTCGCCGAGCAGGACGGCACCTTCGTCCTGAAGTTTGTCGGTGAAGTGCGCCTGACCCTGTGTTCGGCGCTGGATGCGACTATTGAGCGGATCTTCACGGCGCTGAACTTCAGCGCCATCGTGATCGACCTGACCGAAACCCGCAGCATCGACAGCACCACCCTGGGCCTGCTGGCCAAGTTGTCGATCCTGTCGCGGCAGAAGGTCGGCCTGTTGCCGACGGTCGTCACCACCCACAACGACATCACCCGCCTCCTGCAATCGATGGGCTTCGACCAGGTCTTCAACATCGTCGGCGATCCCGTGCCGTGCCCGGAATGCCTGGACGACCTGCCGGACCAAGACCAATCCGAAGAAGAAGTGCGTATCAAGGTGCTCGAAGCCCACAAGATCCTGATGGGCCTGAACGACTCCAATCGTGAAGCGTTCCATGACCTGGTGAACGCCCTGGAGCGTCCCGGCGGCTAAGGCATGCCCACGCCCACTGTGGGAGCGAGCCTGTTCACGAAGGCTTTACGCATAGCATGAAAAAAGGGCGAACCCATCAAGGTTCGCCCTTTTTTCATCGGCCTGCCGGGCCTTCAGAGCTTGGCTTGCAGCAGCGCTTCCAGCTTCTCCTGGTCACGGGCGAACTGACGAATGCCTTCGGCCAGTTTCTCGGTCGCCATGGCGTCCTCGTTGGACAACCAGCGGAACTGCGCTTCATTGAGGTTCAGGCGTGCTTCGCCCGCTTGCCCCGGCGCCAGCTTGCGTTCCAGCTTGCCTTCGTCGGCGGCCAGTTTCTCCAGCAGTTCCGGGCTCACGGTCAAGCGGTCGCAACCGGCCAGCTGTTCGATCTGGTTGAGGTTACGGAAGCTCGCGCCCATGACCACGGTCTTGTAGTCATTGGCCTTGTAGTAGTTGTAGATGCGCGTCACCGACTGCACGCCCGGATCATCAGCCCCGGTGTAGTCGTTGCCATTGGCTTTCTTGTACCAGTCGTAGATACGGCCCACGAACGGCGAAATCAGGAACACCCCGGCGTCTGCGCAGGCGGCGGCCTGGGCGAAGGAGAACAGCAGGGTCAGGTTGCACTGGATGCCTTCGCGCTCCAACTGCTCGGCGGCGCGAATGCCTTCCCAGGTGGAAGCGATCTTGATCAGCACGCGATCCCGGCCGATGCCGGCTTTTTCGTACAGGTCGATCAGGCGATGCGCCCGCTTGAGCATGGCGTCGGTGTCGAACGAAAGGCGCGCGTCCACTTCCGTGGAGATACGCCCCGGAATCACCTTCAGGATTTCCCCGCCAACCGCCACGCCAAAGCGATCGCTGGCCAGGCCCACGTCGCCCTTGCAATCCGCCACGCAAGCGTTGAGCAACTCGGCGTAACCGCTCATGGCCGAAGCCTTGAGCAACAGGGAAGGGTTGGTGGTGGCATCCACCGGTTTGATGCGGGAGATGGCTTCGAAGTCGCCGGTATCGGCAACGACGGTGGTGAATTGCTTGAGTTGTTCCAGCTTGGAAGTCATGAGCGTGCTCTGTCCTATGGGTCTGTTGACATTACCCGAGGGCCGGCAGCCACTCAAGGGCGTGTAGAGGTATCCAAAGGCCCCAGCGGCAACAACCTGAAAACGGCTGTTTGAAAGGCCGGGGCGGTATCGGTAGATACGATGCCAAAAGCGCGCGCAGGTTCAACGCAAGTGACGGCTAGTGTCCTTCCAGCAACTGCCCGGCCTGGTCCAGCAATGCCAACGGGTCCTGGGTCTTGTGAATATCAACCGACAACAACTGGCGGAACCGCCGCGCCCCCGGGAACCCGGTGCCCAGCCCCAGCACATGGCGGGTGATGTGGTGCATCGCGCCACCGGCCGCCAGGTGATCGGCGATATAAGGCCGCAACTGCGCCAGCGCCTCGGCCCGGCTGATGACCGGCGCGGTACTGCCGAACAGTTGCTGGTCCACTTCGGCCAGCAGGTAAGGGTTGTGATACGCCTCGCGGCCCAGCATCACACCGTCGAAGGTCTGCAAATGCTCGTGGCAGGCCTCCAGGGACTTGATCCCGCCGTTGAGCACGATTTCCAACTGCGGAAAATCCGCCTTCAATCGCGCCACCACGTCATAGCGCAGCGGAGGGATGTCGCGATTCTCCTTCGGCGACAAGCCCTCCAGGATCGCAATCCGTGCATGCACGGTAAAACTGGTACAGCCGGCCTCATGCACGGTCCCCACGAACTCGCACAACTGTTCGTAGCTGTCGCGCCCATTGATCCCGATCCGGTGCTTCACCGTCACCGGAATCGACACCGCATCACGCATCGCCTTCACACAATCGGCCACCAACCCCGGATGCCCCATCAGGCAAGCACCGATCATATTGTTCTGCACCCGGTCGCTGGGGCAGCCAACATTGAGGTTCACCTCGTCGTAGCCGTGCGCCTGGGCCATGCGCGAGCAAGCGGCCAGGTCAGCCGGAACACTGCCGCCCAGTTGCAGGGCCAGGGGGTGTTCGGAGGGGTGATGGCGCAGGAAACGTTCGTGGTCACCGTTGAGCAAGGCGCCGGTGGTGACCATTTCCGTGTAGAGCAGGGCGTGCTTGGACAGGATGCGCAGGAAGTAGCGGCAGTGGGGGTCTGTCCAATCCATCATGGGTGCAATACTGAAGCGTCGAGACAGCGTAGGCCGTGAGTTTACTGGGCTAAGGCTCTGTTTATCTAGCATTTTACTCAACATGTTCTGGGCGTGATTTCGGGCGTTTTCAGGCGTTTTTTAGGGCTCGGTGGCACGACGTACCACTCCAAAATGACGCGTACCACTTTCGATATGGCAACTATCAGGGCAAGAAAACTGGCAGATGGGTCTGTTAGCTACACGGCTCAGATCCGCATCAAGTGCGATGGAGTGCAAGTCTATCAAGAGAGCCAGACCTTCGCCCGAAAACAGGCGGCGCAGGCTTGGGCGCGCGCGGGTCCTACCTGGATGAGCCCGGCCAGCGCCTGCAGGACCGCGTTGCGGCCACAACTCAGCATCATTTCGGAATGGCCTGACATACATTCACTTCAGACCCTGATGCAATCTCCGGCATCGTAGCGCTGGGACGTCAGGAGCTACATCGCCAGAACCAATATGGCTACCGTAGGGCACGATGTCTGGATGGGAAGCCACGCGATGATCATGGAAGGGGTCAACGTCGGTACTGGGGCTGTGATTGCTACGCGAGCGGTAGTTGTAGAGGATGTGCCACCTTACGCCATTGTCGCTGGGGTCCCTGCCAAGGTCGTGCGCTACAGACACGCGCCGGAAATAATTGAACGCATGTTGGCAAGCCATTGGTGGGAAATGGACGTCGAGGAACTGAAAACGATGCCGCTCAACGATCCAGCTGTCTGCCTTGATCAGTTAGAGCGGCGGCACATAGCGGCAGCACGCTATCAAAGAATCAACGTCACTCGTCAGGGCTGTTGCCTGGCGCCTGAATGACGAAACGTTAACGGAGCGGCAACATCAGCGTAATAGGTGAAAGCTCCGGACACGGGGCGAATCCCGCGTATTTGGTATAGAAGCGCGATAGGCGCTCATTGAGCGGGTGCACGATTATCGCGGAAGAACCGATGGTTTCTGAGGCGCTGATCGCCCGCTCGATTGCGTCCTGTAAAAGATCGATTGCAAAGCCTTGGCCTTGGGCCTCCAACGTTATTCCCATCCTGCCCAGTAGCGTCACAGGGTGCACGTTGGGGGAGTTGCGTTGGTGGCTCTTCGGTACGACATGCTCGCGGGCGATGGATCCGTTCGACAACGTGTAGTACCCCATTACGACAAGTGTCCCTTTCTGGCAGACCACGTAGACCACCGCCTGCTTGGCTAATTGGGCTTTGCGGGCTTGCCGTTGAAGGTAATCGTTGATTGATGGCACGCCCGAATCGAATTGATCCAGGATGTGTTCATCGTTCAGCTTTACTGGGGCGCTCAGCTCCACCGCTTGGGCCTTTCGAGAAGTTGTTGTAGGCATTTGTTACCTCGGAGCGGGTTCGCTTCCATGGCCTGTTCGAATGCGTCAAATGCAACGTCGTCGAGAAGGAACAGCCGCTTATCCAGGATGACTTCCTCTGCTTTCTGACAAGCAGCTTCCAAGATAAAGCTGGTCCGATCGCGACCGGACATAGCTGCCGCAAGGTCAATCAGCTTTCGTTTCTTTTCGTCCGCTCTCATGTTGATAGGAACGGGTTTCGATCTCTCGATAGTTTCAGTTGTAACAGTCATGGTGGGCCCTTCCGTTCAGGTGTTTCGTTGAGGTCCGGTGTTCAGGCTGTAAATGAGTCGAACCGTCCGTGTAGCTAGTGTATAGATGCGTGTAGCAATCAGCTACACTTTCGACCGGTAATGTTGGTTCAATCACCCCAACTCCTCAACAAACCCAACCACCCACTCAACCAGCGAGTGATGCAACACATCTCGATTTTCCCAGTCATGCCAATACTCAAGGAGCTCCCCGCTACCGGTTGGGGAAGCATCGATGACGACATAATCGCCCGAGTCATTGGTCAGGAACGGCACCCAATAACGTCCCCAGGGTTCCAGGAACTCCTCATCTGGATCGAGAAAAAACTCTAGTGCTTCAACTATTTCACTGGCGGCAAGAAGGCGGCGGTTGTCGCTTTCCCGCAGGGGAGCGTTCCACGCTTGGCCGTCATGCCAGAGCAGCAATTGAGACAGGCTTGAAGGCAGGGGAGCACCCAGGATCTGTTCGATCCGGGTAATATCGGCGTGGGCGGCGGGTGGGCGAAGCGTCGTGGCCACCTCCGGCGTGACACGTTGGTCGATCAGGGCCAGCAGCTCGTGAAGGCGTTGGGGGTCAGGTTGCTCGTGCATGACGTTCTCCAGTTCACGGCGTGGAATATAGCCGCATCCCAACGACCGCGCAGCGTTCCCAGGCATTGGTGCTTGATCCCGTGCTGATTTGAAACGACAAGGACAGTTGAGAATGAAAGTAGGCTTCATCGCAGCATTGGGCATGTTATCGCTCGTTCCCCCGTTGCTGTCCTTCGCGGACACGACCAATGGGAAGGATCTCTATTCACAGCGATGCGCCATGTGCCACGGGGCGGATCTCAAGGGCACAGGTCCCTTGGCCAGGAAAAGTAATCCGCCCACGCCTGACCTGACTACGTCTTTCTTCCAGAAAAGGCTGAAGGATTATCCGGGCGTCATTGTCTCGTCGATCATATTGCGCCCCAACGGCGACTTGATTCCGAGGACATTAAGAGAGAACGGGGTGAAGCTGCCACCGTTTGCCTGGAGGGTTCAGGATCTGCGCGATCTGAACCACTACATGGTGGGGGCGATTTCAAGGTAGGGAGGGTTGAGTCTATCGGCCTGACGGATGAACCATGGCGTCATGGGCTCATGGTCATGTGGGTGACGGTCTCGCTGTTGAGCTCGATCAGGCTCAAGGCGCCGTCCCCGAATGAGCAGCCGGTGTCGATATAGACAACGTTGCCCAGGCGCGTGACGCTCGGCACGGTCGAATGACCGACGTAGAGCTGATGGATCCCCTTGATCGCATCGTGATTTCGCTCTTCGATTTTTTCCCGGGCATACAGGGCCATGCTCAACGCGCGCAGGCGGCAGATTTCTCCCAGTTGCCCGGACAAGGCTTGTTTGGCTTGCTGCCAGTTGTCACCTTTTTGGGTCAACGGGGCTTCGGCGTGCACGATGCCGATGGTCTTGCCGTCGGGTAATTCGACTTCAATGATCCAGGGCAGCGCCTGGAGGGCCTCGGCGAGTTCTTGTTGACGCTGTGGCGCCAGTTCATAGAGCCAGGCCCCGCCGTTTCGGGTATGCCGGGGTATATCGCCATCGCCGCAGATGCAATCGATGAGCATCTGTTCGTGATTGCCTCGCACGGTGTGAAACCAGGGTCGCGAAAGCCAATCGAGCACTTCCATGGAGTCGGGGCCGCGATCAATCAGGTCGCCGACGGAAAAAAGGCGATCCCGTTCACCGTCGAACTTCGAGCGCTGCAACAGTGCACTGAGCAGTTTGAAGTGGCCGTGAACGTCGCCCACGACAAAGTCACGGCCTTCCGGGTTGCAGGGAAATGTGTTGATCGTATTCATGCCGGCGTTCTGGGGTCGAAAGTAGGTGAAGGCAGGAACCGCCTGTATCAGCTGCCGCTATCTTACGGGCGAAGCGGGTTGCCGATACATTTTTCGAACACCTGCTGCATGGGTCCGAGGGAGCAGTAGTAGGCCGCGATGTTGGCGTCGATCCACTCTTCTTTCTCGATACCCCACCAACTGATCTCAAAACCGGCGTTCATGATGAGGTGCTCGAAGAGAATCCGTTGGGCGCGGCCATTTCCCTCGCGAAAGGGATGGATCACATTGATGTCTGAATAAGCTTGCGCAACGGCACCGATCAGGTCTAGGCGGCACAGGCCCTCGAACCAGTTCTGTGCCGCCATGTCTTTGAAGATTTTCCCGGCTTCCGCCTCCATGAATGAAGGCTGGCAGAAACGCGTGTCCTGCTTGGCCATGCCCACCGTCCGCAGCTGCCCGGCCCATTCATACAGGTCGCAAAAGAGCACCTGGTGGATGCCCTGGAGATAGGCCAGGCCATAGGGAGGAGGGTTGAATTCGACGTTGTCCGCCGCGATGGCCGAGAGCTGTTGTTCGGCTTCGCTCAAGGTGGATTCGTCGCGGATGCCGAGTTTGTTGCGCAGGACGGCGGAGCCGGGATAGCAATAGGCGTCTTCACCGACACCATATTTGTCCGGCATCAGGTGCTGGTCCGGGTGAAGGCCTTCAAGACCTCTTCCCGCGTTGGCAGTTTGCGTTCGCCTTCGCTAACGCTCACTTTGAAGCCTTCCAGGCGCAGGCTGGCCGCGTAATTGGAGCGACGCGTCCTGGCCGCGTAGGCTTTTTTCGCTTCAAGGCTGACAGTGCCCATGGGGCTTGATCTCAATGGCGAAGTTGAGGCGATTATAGCCCATCTGCCCGGAGCCGGCCTATGGGATGGGGTCTATGGGCTTTTCCGAGTGCATTGAACCGATCAATGGCCCTTGCAATACGGTGCTTCTCAAAATACTGTGTTTATATCCAGTATCAGGGAATATTCCATGGAGCTCATCGCCAAGCTCGGCATTCTCGCCGATGCTGCCAAGTATGACGCGTCCTGCGCCAGCAGTGGTGCTCCCAAGCGCAGTTCCCGGGGGCGCGACGGCTTGGGCGCCACCGATGGCATGGGCATCTGTCATAGCTATACGCCGGATGGGCGCTGCGTCTCGCTGCTCAAGGTGTTGCTGACCAATTTCTGCCTGTATGACTGCCAGTACTGCGTCAATCGTCGTTCCAGCAACGTGCCGAGGGCACGCTTCACGCCGGAGGAGGTGGTGCGGCTGACCCTGGATTTCTATCGTCGCAACTGTATCAGTGGCCTGTTCCTGAGTTCCGGCATCATTCGTTCGGCCGACTACACCATGGAACAATTGGTGCGAGTGGCGCGATTGCTGCGCGAGGAACATCAGTTCCGCGGCTATATCCACCTCAAGACCATCCCCGACGCCGACCCGCTGTTGATCGAAGAGGCCGGTCGCCTGGCCGATCGCTTGAGCGTGAACATCGAGTTGTCCAGCGAGGTGAGCCTCAAGCGGCTGGCACCGGAAAAGCAATTGACCACCATCCGCCAGGCCATGGGCACCATCCATGACGGGCAGCAGGCGGTGGCCGGGGAGGTGAGGGCGCCACGTTTCGCCCCGGCCGGGCAAAGCACCCAGGTCATCGTCGGCGCCGATGCCACCGATGACCACGCGATCCTGCAGAACGCCGAATCGCTCTACCAGGGCTACGGTTTGCGCCGGGTCTATTATTCGGCATTCAGCCCGATCCCCGACAGCCCCGCCAGCGTGCCATTGGCGGCGCCGCCGTTGCTGCGTGAACACAGGCTTTACCAGGCCGACTTTCTCATGCGCGGCTACGGCTACAAGGCCGGTGAACTGTTGAGCGAAACCCGCAACCTGGACCTGGACATCGACCCCAAGCTGGCTTGGGCGCTGGCCAACCGCGAGGTCTTCCCGCTTGACGTCAACCGCGCCGAGCCGGCATTGCTGGCGCGTATTCCGGGGATCGGCCTGCGCAGCGTGCAACGGCTGGTGGCGCTGCGGCGCGAGCGGCGGGTCCGCTATGACGACCTGGTGCAACTGCGTTGCGTGCTGGAAAAGGCCCGGCCGTTCATCATCACCAGCGATTACCGTCCTGTTGAAGCGCAGGTGCGCAGCGGCCTGCTGCGCGCGCGCCTGCGCGATCCCCAACGGCCGGTGCAGATGGGGCTGTGGGGATGATCGCGCTGGATTGCGACGACGACTTCTCGACCTGGCGCGACCAGGCCCGGACGCTGCTCGGCCACGGCATCGACCCCAGTGACGTGACCTGGGCCCAGGGGCCCATCACTGACCTGCTGGCCTTGCCGACGCCACTGCCGCCAGGCCCGGGGCCGTTTCGCACGCGGGTGCCCGCGGCCTTGTTGACGCAACTCGAACAGGCCGGCCGGTACCTTGGCGAGCAACGCTGGAACCTGCTGTATGAAGTGCTCTGGCGCGTCGCCCATGGCGACCGCACCGCCATGCTCGCCGGCGATCGCCTGGGCAGTGAACTGCAACGTCGAATCAAGCAGGTCAGCCGCGAAGCCCACCATTTGCACGCCTTCGTGCGCTTCGTTCCCCTGCCGCCGGCATTGGCTGAACGACTGCAACTGGATCTGGTGTCTTTCCATGAGCCCGCTCATGACATCCTCGAAAGCGCCAGCGGTCATTTTGCCGAACGCCTGGGCCGTCAACGCTGGCTGATCGCAACACCCCGCGATGGCATCCGCTTCGACGGCCAGTCATTGGACTACAGGCGCCAGTGCCCCGAGCAGTGGCGGCAATGGGCGCGCCACGCCGACGATCCCGGCGCCGAGTTGTGGCGCACCTACTACCGACACATCTTCAACCCGGCGCGGCTCAACCCCCAGGCGCTGCGGCAGCACATGCCCGGGCGCTTCTGGCAGCACTTGCCGGAGGGCGGGTTGATTCCGCACCTGGTCGGTCAGGCACGCCAGGGCAAGCAACGGGATGGGCAGGCCCTGGAGGTGAGGGAGCAAGTTGGCAAGCGGATTACCCTCGGCGCAAGGGCCGAGAGGCCTGGGTTGGACCCAGCGTGAACAGCCTTTGATCGCCAATGACTGACCTGTCGTACCTGACTGGCGGACAGGATGCCGCTCCTGATGAGTTTCTCCAGGGCGGCAGACGTTGTCAGCAAGCCGCCAGTCCGTCTCGACAGCGTCGAAGACGACCGTTGAGCGCCTGCGGTTGGTGGCATATTGATATGCTGATAGACTTCGAACTCGTGATCTTCGAGTTTGCGTTGTGACCACCGAGCGTATTTCCCAGTTGGAACAAGCCCTTATGGCCGTGATCGCTGCCGCGGGGAAAATGGGTATCAGCAGCGACGAATTGTGCGCACAGGCGGTAGGCGGGCTGCTGTCCGAGCGCTACTGGACCTGGGCGAATGCCCATCATGCCCAGGGCGCGGCGGACGAGATCGACAACGCCTTGAACCAGCTCATGGGCAGGCCCAGGACCGGCGCGACGCCGCTGTCGATCGACATCCTGCCCGATGGGCTCGTCGCCGCGGTCAATCCCTCCGCCGGCTGACCGGTTCCGTTAACGCAAATGGGCGACCTGTGAAGGTCGCCCATTTGCGTTAGAGCCCCAGGCCTTTTTCCACTACCGAGAGCAACGCTTCTTCGTCCACGGCAATGGGGTCCAGGCGCGATTGCAGCCCTTGAGGCACGGTGTTGATGTGCCAAATCGATTCACCGTGCTCGCCCAGGGTGCGCAGCAGGTAGCTTTCCTGGCCGTGCAGGTGGATGTCGACGCGTCCGGCTCCGCCTGGGGTAAAGCGGGCGACGGGGTCGAAAGTCAGGCGCCGGCCATTGCCTTCGATGACCAGTTGATCGATCGCATAGCTGTACGTCGACCCGCTGAAATGACTTTCGAATACATGGGTGGGGTTACGCCGAATGTCCAGCCCGGCCTCGCAGACCGGGGCCAGCCAGGTTTCGATCTGGCGGTACAGCTCGTTGACCTGGGCAGGCCAATGTTCGATGGCCAGGTCGGCGCAGTGGTCGTTGTCGGCCTGTGTCCGCTGGGCCTGCCTCAGTTTGGCGGCCAACTCGTCTGCCTTGCTCATGTCGATAGTCCCTGTCGTGATGATGGGTTGAGCTTAGCTGAAGGGGCATGGCGTTTGCCTTGCGCTGTGTCATGAGGCCTTGATACAAGCGCTGCCGCGGTGGCGCCTGGTCTTGGCATCTGCCGTTTGATGGATTTCGCCCACGCACCTAACGCAACAAATGCACCACCAACCCCGTCAGCCCGCACGCCAGCAATACCTGGATCACCCCGCGCTTGTAGCGGAACAGCGCCACGGCCGCGGCGCTGGCGAGGATTGCCGACGGCCAGTCCAGTGTTCCGGAGAAGCCGTGGGGCCACAGCGCGTGGTAGCCGAAGAAGCAGGCGAGGTTGAGGATCACGCCGACCACGGCGGCGGTGATTGCGGTGAGCGGTGCGGTGAAGGTCAGCGCGTTGTGGGTGGATTCCACCAGGGGGCCGCCCGCCAGGATGAACAGGAACGAGGGCAGGAAGGTAAACCAGGTCACCAGCGCGGCGGCCACCGCACCGGCGAGGAAGGCTTGGTCAGGGCCGAACACTTGCATCACGTAGCCGCCGACGAAGCCGACGAACGCCACCACCATGATCAACGGGCCGGGGGTGGTTTCGCCCAGGGCCAGGCCGTCGATCATCTGGGTCGGCGTCAGCCAGCCGAAGTGGCCGACGGCGCCCTGATACACGTAGGGCAAGACCGCATAGGCGCCGCCGAAGGTCAGCAACGCGGCCTTGGTGAAGAACCAGGCCATTTGCGTCAAGGTGCCGTCCCAACCGTATAGCGCGGTGAGCAGGCCCATCGGCAAGCTCCACAGCAACGCGCCGATGAGCGCCAGCCGAGCGAGCTTCAAGCCGCTGAACCGGGCGTGTTCCGGGGTCGGGGTGTCGTCGTCGATCAGCGCCGGGCCGAAGGATTCGTGCCGGGCCTCCTGGCCGCCCAGGCTGAATTTCCCAGGCACCCAGCGACCGCCCAGGTAGCCGATGGCGGCGGCGCCCAGCACGATCAACGGGAACGGCACGTCGAAGGCGAAGATGGCGGCGAACGAGGCGGCGGCGATTGCCCACAGCCAACTGTTCTTCAATGCGCGGGCGCCAATCCGGTGGGCGGCGTGCACCACGATGGCCGTCACGGCCGGCTTGATTCCATAGAAGATGCCCGCCACCACCGGCACTTCGCCCAAGGCGATGTACAACCACGACAAGGTGATGAGGATAAACAGCGAGGGCAGCACGAACAGCACCCCGGCGATGACGCCACCCCAGCTGCGATGCATCAGCCAGCCCAGGTAGGTCGCCAGTTGCTGGGCTTCCGGCCCGGGCAACACCATGCAGTAGTTGAGCGCGTGCAGGAAACGGCGCTCGGAGATCCAGCGCCGGCGCTCCACCAGTTCCTGGTGCATGATCGAGATTTGTCCGGCGGGGCCGCCGAAGCTGATGAAACCCAGCTTGAGCCAGAACCAGAAAGCCTCACGCAGGCCGACGGTGCGAGGGCGGGACAAAGGAGCATCGGCGATCGGGGGCGGTGTATTCATGGTCGGCGAGGGCACTGGGCTGTCGAAGGCGATTGGCGCCACTAGTAGCCGGGCAGATGCCTGGCAGTCAAGCGAGATCAACGGCGTTTCCCGCGGACGGCTTGAGTAGAGGCCAACGAGCGAATTTTGGATCCATCCGGCCACCTATCGGCTGGCCAATAAAGGCAAATTGCCGCCCCTCAAGCGGTAGGATAAGCTCACGGATATTGGGGGCTTTGAGCGAACTGCTCGGGGTTTGCCCCCCTCAGGAATTCGCTTGCCAGTCCCCATTATCGACCCGTTCCATCCCCCCGGCGGTGCCCTCAAACGCCTACCCCTGCTCAAGGCCGCAGTCATTTTCATCGCGACGGTGTGCCTGTGCCTGTGTGGTTTGCTGTACTTGCAGGTGGAGCAGTCCCGCCGCCACGACCTGGCAACGGCCCGCATCGCCTCGGCCAACCTCACCCGGGCCATGGCCCAGCAGGCCCAGGACACCTTCTTGCAGGCCGACGTGGTCCTGGACAGCCTGGCGGACTGGATCCAGATCGACGGATTCGGCCCGGACCAGCAACCGCGCCTGCAAAAGAACTTCGCTCGACGGGTGCAATCCCTCGAGCAGTTGCACGGCCTGTTCCTGTTCGACAAGCACGGCCACTGGGTCGTGACCTCCTTCGACAATCTGCAGAGGGGTGCAGGGGTGGCGGACCGGGAGTACTTCCTTTTCCACCAGCAGAACGCCTCGCTGATCGCCCATATCGGGCCGGCGATCCGCAGTCGGCAGAACGGCGAGTGGATCATTCCGGTTTCCCGGCGCCTGAATGACGAGAACGGTGAGTTCCAGGGCGTGCTGATGGCCGGCATCAAGATGTCCTATTTCGAGCAGTTCTTCCAAAGCTTCAGCCTGGACGACAAAGGCGAGATGGCCCTGGCGTTGTCCGACGGGACGCTGCTGGCCCGGCGGCCCTTCGATGAGGCGCGGATCGGCCGGCCGCTGACCGAGGAGCATCTGTTCAACCATGACCTGCCGGGCGTGATGGCTGGCGATGTGACCATTCGCTCCGCTGTCGACGGGGTCGTCAGGCTCTATGGGCACGATCATCTGCGCAGCTATCCGCTGGTGGTCACCGCCGCGATGTCCGAAGACGCGATCCTGGCCGGCTGGCACGACAGGGCTTTCCAATCCAGCCTGATCGTGGCCCTGGTGGTCGTGGGCATCTGCCTGTTCGGCTGGGTCTTCGTGCGCCAGGTGCGCAACAGCGAGCGGGTCGAGGCGGACCTGCGCAAGGCCCAGAAAACCCTGGAGATGATCGCCACCCACGACAGCCTGACCGGGCTGGCGAACCGCCGGCTGTTCGAACGGGCCCTGGACGTCGAATTCGGCCGCGGTGCCCGCCAGCGCAGCCCTCTGAGCCTGATCATGGTCGATATCGACTTCTTCAAGCGCTACAACGATACCTACGGGCATGTCGCTGGGGATCACTGCCTGGCGGAAGTAGCGAAGGTGCTCAAGGACTGCTGCCATCGCAAGGCCGACCTCGCGGTGCGTTATGGCGGCGAGGAATTCGGGGTGCTGCTGCCCGATACCAACCTGCAAGGCGCCCTGGCGCTGGCCGAACAGATCCGTTGCCGGGTGATCGACAAGCACATCACCCATTCCGGTTCCCCCACCGGGTACCTGACGGTGAGCCTGGGCTGCTATTGCTTCGTCCCCAGCAGCCTGGACAGCATCGAAGTGTTCATCCAGCGGGCCGATGCGGCGCTCTATCAAGCCAAGCACAACGGCCGCAACCGCGTGGCGGCCTTGTCCATGGAAGGCGGCCTCGATGCGCTGGAGCGCTCGGATCGCTGAGATTGGTTGGAATCATCGGGGCCTGGCCAAGGTCCATTGCTCAGACACTCCGCTTCTTCACACCGAAGCCGGCGTCGACAGGACAGGAGCAGGCCATGGATTTTGCAGCCACTACACTTTCCCAGACCCCCCGTCACACCCCGATCACCCGGCGCCTGGTGCTGGTGGTCGGCGGGCTTTTCGTCGTGGGTGTGCTGGTGGCCGTGGCGGCGCTGTTCAATATCGCCCGGAAACTCGATGTCGAAGACGTGCGCAAGACCCTCTTCTACACCGAGCGGGCGGTCGAAAACCGGATCACCGCGTCGAAGAACTACATCACCAGCTACACCTACTGGACCACGGCCTACGAACACCTCAACGGCGAGGTCGACGTGCAATGGGCCTATGCCGACCAGAACATGGGCAAGACCCTGTTCACCAACGATGGCTACGAAGGCGTGTTCGTCATCGACCGCGAGCGCACCAAGTATGCCGTGGTGCGCGGGCAGAACCTGCCGGCCGAGGCAACTACCTACATGGACATGCCGCTGGAACCGCTGGTGGACCAGTTGCAGGCCCAGGCCGACCTGACCGCGCCAGCGGTCCACTACACCCTGTTCGAAGGCTGGCCGGCCATTGTCACCGCCTCGGTGATCCTGCCCAATGACGAGCGGCCCCGGGTCGACCCCAAGGGCACGTCGGTGCTGTTGTTCGTCGACCAACTGACCCACGTCAAGCTGCGTGCCCTGGGCAAGAGCTACGGCCTGACCGACCTGCACTTGGTCAAGGATGCGGAACTGGCGCCGGGCCAGCCCGCCGTGCCGCTGGACAGCACGGGCTACAGCCTGGTCTCCCGGCTGGAGCGACCCGGCCAGCAACTGCTGTGGTCACTGTTGCCGCCCTTGGGCGGCGCGTTGCTGATCCTGGCGCTGCTGACCGGGTATTTTTTCCGCTATGCCCTGCGCACGGCACGGCAGGTGGACGCCAGCTACGACAGCCTGGAACGCTCGACGCAGGCCCTGGAGGCCAGCGAAGAACGCTTTCGCGCGGTGGCGGAGGCGGCCTCCGACTGGATCTGGGAAATCGACGGCCAAGGGCATATCACCTATTTGTCCGCACGCTTCAATACCGTCACCGGGTTTTCCGACCGGCAATGGCTGGGGCAGGACATCGAACAACTGCTGTACTGCGACACCACGCCGATTGCCCTGTGGCTGGGCAGCCTCACCCAGGAGCAGAGTTCCAGCAACCTGCGTTGTTCCTACCGCGATCATTCCGGACAATTGCGTTTCTGCCGGGTGTCGGCGCGACCGATCGTCGACAAGGCGGCAGTCGTGGGCTATCGCGGTACGGCCAGCGATATCACCGATGAAGTGGCGGCCCATGCCCAGGTCCAGCATCTGTCGCTGCACGATGCGCTGACGGGCTTGCCGAACCGCAACAAACTGGCACGCCACCTGGACGACGCGCTGCTGGCCAAGGAGCACTCTGCGCCGCTGACGCTGCTCATGGTGGACCTGGACAACTTCAAGCCGATCAACGACTCCCTCGGCCATCCGGCCGGTGACGCGGTGCTGCTGGAAGTGGCCCAACGCTTGCGCGACTGCACCCGTGAACAGGACCTGGTGGCGCGCCTCGGCGGGGATGAGTTCGTGGTGGTCCTCAGCGGCATGGAGCACACCGCCGAGATCGACCGTTTCTGCGAGCGCTTGATCGCCAGTTTGCAGCAGCCGATCCATTACGAAACCCATGCGCTGCACATCGGTGCCAGCATCGGCATCGCCGTGAGCCGGCGCCAGGGCTACGTCCCCGGTGAACTGATCCGTTGCGCCGACATCGCCTTGTACCAGGCCAAGTCCGAAGGCAAGCGAACCTGGTGCTATTTCGCCTCGCAGATGAACGACCAGATCCAGCACCGGCGGCAACTGGAAAACGACCTGCGCCAGGCCGTGCGCAATCATGAATTCGTCTTGCACTTCCAGCCGCGCTACACCGTCGACGGGCGTGACATTGTCGCCGTCGAGGCGTTGGTGCGCTGGCAGCACCCGATCCAGGGGTTACTGGGCCCCGACGCCTTCATTCCGTTGGCCGAGCAGACCGACCTGATCGTCCCGTTGTCCCACTGGGTGCTGCGCGAAGCCTGTGAAACCGCGCTGAGCTGGCCGGGTGAGCTGATGGTCTCGGTCAACCTGTCGCCAGCGCAGTTCGAGCGCAGCGATGTGGTGGAAGACGTGCGTCGGGTGTTGATCGAGACCCGTCTGCCAGCCAGTCGCCTGGAGCTCGAAATCACCGAAAACGTGATGCTCAACGACGTGGACGGCGCGTTGCACACCATGAACGCCCTGAAGGAACTGGGTGTGCGCTTGAACATGGACGATTTCGGCACCGGCTATTCGTCCCTGGGTTATCTGCGCACGTACCCGTTCGACGGTATCAAGATCGATAAGCGCTTCATCGCGTCCATGAGCAACAGCAGCAATGACCGGGCGGTGGTGCAGGCGATCATCAACCTGGGCAAGGCCATGGGCCTGACCGTGACCGCCGAAGGCGTGGAAACCCTGGCCCAGCTGGGTTCGTTGGGTTCGGATCAATGCCATGAGGTCCAGGGCTACTTCCTCAGCCGTCCGATCGACAAGCAGGCGTTCGCCGACCTGCTGCAGGACCGCCAGTCGTTGCCCAGGACCGGTTCCTGAGTATTCGTTGCAACCACCGGGGCTTGTCGTCGGTCACAGCCAGTGTCCCGGTATTTCGAGTGGTGGCCCATGAAAAACCTGCGTATCGCGACCTTCAATATCAACGGCATCCGGGCCCGGCTGCCCAACCTGCTGGAATGGCTCGAACGAGAGAAGCCGGACATCGTCTGCTTGCAGGAGCTCAAGGCGCTCGACAAGGATTTCCCGGCGGCGGAGATCGAATCGGTGGGCTATGGGTCGATCTGGCACGGCCAGGCGTCGTGGAACGGCGTGGCGATCCTCGCCCGTGATGCGCAGCCGCTGGAGAGCCGCCGCGGCCTGCCCGGTGGCGAGGGCGACAGCCACAGCCGCTACCTGGAAGCGGCGGTGCATGGCGTGCTGGTGGGGTGTCTTTACTTGCCCAATGGCAACCCGCAGCCGGGGCCGAAGTTCGAGTACAAGCTGGCCTGGTTCGAGCGGCTGATCGACTACGCCCGGGCGCTCCAGGCCAGCGATCATCCGGTGGTGCTGGCCGGTGACTACAACGTCGTACCCACCGACATGGACATCTACAACCCGCGCTCCTGGCTCAAGGATGCGCTGTTGCAACCTGAAAGCCGCGAGTGCTACCAGCGCCTGCTGGACCAGGGCTGGACCGACTCGTTGCGCCACCTGTATCCGGACGAGCGGATCTACACCTTCTGGGACTATTTCCGCCAGCACTGGCAGAAAAACTCCGGGCTGCGCATCGACCATTTGCTGCTCAACCCGGTGGCCAGCCCTTACCTGAGCGAGGCGGGCGTGGACGCCTGGGTGCGGAACCAGGAACACCCCAGCGATCACGCGCCCACCTGGATCCGATTGGCGTCGCGCAAACGACGGTAGCGTTGTCACCCGGCGGGGAATGCCTTATACCTGGGGCCATCAGCAGCGCGCTGCCGGTGGCGCTGCGCCAGACCGGGGAAGGACACCGCCATGAGCCATGCACAACTGAGCGATACGGCCCGCTACCTGCGGCGCCTGGGTTTCGACGCGCCACCGGCGCCGACGCTCGAAGCACTGGGTCGACTTCAAAACCGCCACACCGCCGAATTCCCCTTCGAAACCCTGTCGACGCTGCTGCGCCAGCCGGTGGCCATCGACCTCGAGTCGGTTGAGCGAAAGGTCTTCGAGCAGGGCCGGGGTGGTTATTGCTATGAACTCAACCAACTGTTCCTGGCCCTGCTACAGGCATTGGGCTTCGACGCCCGAGGCATCACCGGACGGGTGGTGATGAATGCCCCCGAAGGGGCCTGGCCGGCGCGGACCCATCGCCTGAGCCTGGTGACGTTCGACGGCGTGCGCTACATCACTGATGTCGGCTTTGGCGGCATGGTCCCCACGGCGCCGCTGCTGCTGGACAGCCGGGACAGCCAATCCACTCCCCATGAGCCGTATCGCATCGATACCCACGAGGACGGCTACCTGTTGCGTGCCAAGGTTGGCGACGAATGGCGCCCGATGTACCTGTTCGACCTGCAACGCCAGGAAGACATCGACTACACCGTCGGCAACTGGTACGTGTGCAGTCACCCGGACTCGCCGTTCATGGGGCGCCTGATGGTGGCCCGCACCGGTGACGGCTTTCGCAAGACGCTGAACGGCAACAGCTACGCCGTGCACCGGATAGGGCAGGAGAGCGAGCGACGGGTGATCGACGATGCCGATGAATTGATGGCGCTGTTGGAGCAGGCATTCGACCTGCGACTGCCGCCCAGGGAGATCCTGCGCCCGGCCGTGCTGGGGCTTCTCTGAAACCGGGAGCGGGGGTTACCCGGTTATCGGGGTGACTTCCTGTTCATGATGCGACTTGCAAGTTGTATACAACTCTATGGACATTTGTTCCGAGTTTTGAATACAGTGTGCGCATAACAAAAAACAGGGAACCCCCGAACCATGAAAACGCCCCATGTTTCACTTCCACGGCCCGAGGATGAAAACCTTGGCGTCGGCGCGAATATGGCCTACGGCCTGCAACATGTGTTGACCATGTACGGTGGCATCGTCGCCGTGCCGTTGATCATCGGCCAGGCGGCCGGGCTGTCACCGGCGGACATCGGTCTGCTGATTGCCGCGTCGTTGTTCGCGGGGGGCCTGGCGACGCTGTTGCAGACCCTCGGCCTGCCATTCTTCGGTTGCCAGTTGCCCCTGGTGCAAGGCGTATCGTTCTCCGGCGTCGCGACCATGGTGGCGATTGTCGGCACCGGCGGGGAGGGCGGCTTCCAGGCCATCCTCGGCGCGGTGGTCGCCGCATCGCTGATCGGTTTGCTGATTACCCCGGTGTTCTCGCGCATCACCCGGTTCTTCCCGCCGCTGGTCACCGGCATCGTGATCACCACCATCGGCCTGACCCTGATGCCAGTGGCCGCGCGCTGGGCAATGGGGGGCAACAGCCACGCCGCCGACTTCGGCAGCATGGCCAACATCGGCCTGGCGGCGGTGACCCTGGTGCTGGTGTTGCTGCTGAGCAAGATGGGCAGTGCAACCATCTCGCGCCTGTCGATTCTGCTGGCGATGGTCATCGGTACCGTCATCGCGGTGTTCCTCGGCATGGCGGATTTTTCATCGGTCAGCCAGGGCCCGATGTTCGGCTTCCCGACGCCGTTTCACTTCGGCATGCCGACCTTTCACATCGCCGCGATCCTGTCGATGTGCATCGTGATCATGGTGACCCTGGTGGAAACCTCCGCCGATATCCTGGCGGTGGGTGAGATCATCGACACCAAGGTCGACTCTCGGCGCCTGGGCAATGGCTTGCGGGCCGACATGCTGTCGAGCATGATCGCGCCGATTTTCGGCTCCTTCACCCAGAGTGCCTTCGCCCAGAACGTCGGGCTGGTGGCGGTGACCGGGATCAAGAGCCGTTTCGTCGTCGCCACCGGCGGGGTGTTCCTGGTGGTGCTTGGCCTGCTGCCGTTCATGGGCCGGGTGATCGCCGCAGTGCCGACCTCGGTGCTCGGCGGTGCCGGCATCGTGCTGTTCGGCACCGTGGCGGCCAGTGGTATCCGCACGCTGTCGAAGGTCGACTACCGCAACAACGTCAACCTGATCATCGTCGCCACCTCAATCGGCTTCGGCATGATCCCCATCGCCGCCCCGAATTTCTACGATCATTTCCCTAGCTGGTTCGCGACCATCTTCCATTCGGGCATCAGCTCCTCGGCCATCATGGCGATCGTGTTGAACCTGGCGTTCAACCACTTCACCACGGGCAACTCCGACCAGCAGTCGGTCTTCGCCGCCGGCACCGAAAGGGTGCTGCGCTACCAGGACCTGGCGGCGCTGCGCGAAGGTGATTACTTCAGCGACGGCAAGCTGCACGACTGTGACGGCAACGAAATCCCCGTGGTGGCCGAGCCCGCCCACTCTTCCATCGAACAGCCGCCAGTGCGGCTGAAAAGCAGCGAGCACGTCTGACGCCAAGCAACACCGACGGTGGAGCGAGGCTGCTCGCGCTGACGGCAGGTCAGTCGACATTCTCTGGCCCACCGCCTTCGCGAGCAGGCTCGCTCCCACGGGGATTTGCGGCGGTACACCAACCCCGGACCGCCCCGGACCTAATGTGGGAGCGAGCCTGCTCGCGAAAGCCGCGGTCCAGTCGACATCTTTTCCTGGCCCTTGATTGGAAAAACCAGCCTGTGACGCTCGATCACAGGCTGGTTTTTATGTGTCATGGCAGTGGATTACCAGCGGCCGTAATGACCACGGGGAGGGCCGTAGTAATAGCCACGTGGTGGCCCGTAATACACCGGCGCTGGGCGATAGTAGATCGGTTGCTCCACATACACCGGTTGCGGCTGGTAGTAGACCGGTGGTGGCTGTTGCACATAGACCGGCTGCGGCTGGACGTAGACCGGTTGTTGCTGCACATACACCGGCCGATCGCGGTTGATGATGGCTGAGCCAACGATGGCCGAACCGACGATTGCGCCAAACACGGCGGGCCCCTCCCAACCACCGTGGCCATGGGCGGAAGCCTGGCCGGTGACCGCGAGTGCCCCCACGAGCAGGGCGATGATGGGAAGTTTACGTTTCATGGCTGTTCCTCGTTCCGGCCCCGTCGCCTGTGGTCTGTAGCAGACCCGATTAGGGTCGCGGGGTTACTTGCTATGACCGCGATTTTCTCAGGATTCGCAACGCCCTTGGGTAAATATTGTGTAAGGTCGGCCGGGGCGGCGATCCCGTCTGTCTGAAAGTGAATGCAAGGAGAACCGCATGCAGATCAGTCCCAACAAAGACACCCAGTTGTGCATGTCCCTGTCGGGGCGGCCCGGAAACTTCGGCCTGCGCTTCCATAATCATCTCTATGAACAACTGGGCCTGAATTTCTACTACAAGGCGTTCACCAGCCAGGACCTGCCGGGCGCGGTGGGTGGGATTCGCGCGCTGGGTATTCGTGGGTGTGGGGTGTCGATGCCGTTCAAGGAAGCCTGCATCGCCCTGGTCGATGAGTTGGATCCTTCCGCCGCGGCGATCCAGTCCATCAACACCATCGTCAACACCAATGGCCATTTGAAAGCCTATAACACCGACTACATCGCCGTTGCGCAGTTGCTGCAGACCCATGCAGTGCCGAAGGATTCGACCTTCGCCCTGCGCGGCAGCGGCGGCATGGCCAAGGCCGTGGCCAGCGCCTTGCGCGACGGTGGCTACCGCAAGGGGCTGATCGTGGCCCGCAATGAAACCGCCGGCAGGGCGCTGGCCGAATCCCTGGGCTATGAATGGCAGGCGGAACTGGGTGACCTGCGGCCGCAGATGCTGGTCAATGTCACGCCGATCGGCATGACCGGTGGCCCGGAAGCCGACCAGTTGGCGTTCGCTCCCGAGGCCATCGCCGCCGCCGAAACCGTGTTCGATGTGGTGGCGATTCCCCCGGAAACGCCGCTGATCGTGCGCGCCCGGGCCGAAGGCAAGCGGGTCATCACCGGCCTGGAAGTGATCGCGATCCAGGCCCTGGAGCAGTTCGTGCTGTACACCGGCGTGCGGCCCAGCCTGGAGCAGTTCGAAAAGGCCGTGGCTTTCGCCCGGTCCTGATCACTCCAGTCGCGCCAGGCGCTCTTCCAGGGCGGCGATCCGCGCCTCGAGTTCTTCGATGCGCTCCAGCGACACGCCGCCGGCAGCCTGACGTTCGCCGGGTTGGTGGCGGGCGGCGAGGATCGCCTCGATGTCCGCCGGGTCGCCCATGGCGTGCACATAGCGGTCTTCGCGCTGGCCGGCCTGGCGCGGCACCAGCAGTGCCAGGCCGCGGGCAATCAGGCGCTCCAGTTGGTGCACCACTTGTTCGGCGTCCTCGAAGTCGTGCATGCGCCCGCTGCGGGTCAGCAGTTCATTGACCGTTTGCGGGCCACGCAGGAACAGCAGGCCCATCAGGATCACCTGGGCCGGAACCAGCTCCAGGGCCTTGTCGATGCGATGCTCCCAACGGTCGGCGCGGCTGCCCATGACCAGTCTGGTAAAGCCGCGTCCTTCCAGCGCCCGCAGGCTCTGGCCGACCTGGCCAGGGTTGAGGTTCATCACCGGTTCGCGGCTGGTCTTCTGGTTGCAGGCCAGGACCAGGGCATTGAGGGTCAGCGGGTAGGTCTCGGGGTTGGTGGCCTGTTTTTCGACCAGCGCACCGAGGATGCGGATTTCCGTGCTATTGAGCCGTGGTTCTTCAGCCTGGTGTTGTTCTTCGATGCTCATCGCGCGTTCCCTATGCTGTGGAAGCCGCCTAGCCTAATCCTTGCGCAATAAAAGACAAGCGATGCAACACGTCGTGGCTATAATCGCATCCGTTTGTTTTGCCCATCCCCGCCACCTGCAAGAGATCGCCATGACCATTTCCCTGTACGCCGCTTCCATCCCGGTTTTCAAGCAGATGCTCAACGCCCTGAGCGACGTCCTGAACAAGGCTGAAGCTCACGCCACCGCGAAGAACATCGCCCCCGAGGCTTTCCTGCAAGCCCGCCTGTACCCGGACATGTTTCCCCTGGTGCGCCAGGTGCAGATCGCGGTGGATTTCGCCAAGGGTGTCTCCGCGCGCCTGGCCGAGATCGAAGTGCCGAAGTATGACGACAGCGAAACCACGTTCGCCGAGCTGCAAGCCCTGATCGCCAAGGTCCTGGCGTTCATCGACGGCATCAGCCCTGCGCAGGTCGACGGCAAGGAAGGCATCGAGATCGTCACGCGCCCGGGCACCCCGAAGGAGAAGCGCTTCAGCGGCCAGAACTACCTGCTGACCTACGGCCTGCCGCAGTTCTTCTTCCACGTCACCACCGCCTACGCCTTGCTGCGCCATAACGGCGTGGAAGTGGGCAAGCGCGACTACATGGGCGCGTTCTAACCCCCTCGGCCATGAAAAAGCCCGGAACGGTGTGAGCCGTTCCGGGCTTTTTTGTGCGGGCCCGTTACCTCGCGGGTGGATGCCTCGGCGTTTCGCGAGCAGGCTCGCGCCCATAGGACACAGCGATCCAATGTGGGAGCGAGCCTGCTCGCGAAAATGGCAGCCACGCTACCGCAAGCCCTACGCCGAGCGGGCGAGCTTCTCTTCCTCGCCCAGGCAGGCGGCCGCCGTGAACAGCACATCCGTGGACGAGTTCAGCGCCGTTTCCGCCGAATCCTGCAGCACGCCGATGATGAACCCCACCGCGACCACTTGCATGGCGATTTCGCTGGGAATGCCGAACAGGCTGCACGCCAGCGGAATCAGCAGCAGCGAGCCGCCCGCCACGCCGGATGCGCCGCAGGCGCAGATGGCCGCGACGACGCTCAACAGTACGGCGGTCGGTACATCCACCGCGATCCCCAGGGTGTGCACGGCCGCCAGGGCCAGCACGGTGATGGTGATGGCGGCGCCGGCCATGTTGATGGTCGCGCCCAACGGAATCGACACCGAATAGGTGTCCTCGTGCAGGCCCAGGCGCTTGCTCAGCTCCAGGTTCACCGGGATGTTCGCCGCCGAACTGCGGGTGAAGAACGCGGTGATGCCGCTCTCGCGCAGGCAGGTGAACACCAGCGGGAACGGATTGCGACGCAGCTTCCAGAACACGATGAGCGGGTTGACCACCAGGGCCACGAACAGCATGCAGCCGATCAGCACGGTCAGCAGGTGCAGGTAGCCGAGCAGGGCGCTGAAGCCGGACGTGGCCAGGGTCGAGGCCACCAGGCCGAAAATCCCCAGTGGGGCGAAGCGAATCACCACCCGCACAATCACCGTGACGCCGTTGGACAGGTCATCGAGCGCCGTGCGCGTGGTTTCGCCGGCATGGCGAATGGCGACGCCCATGCCGATGGCCCAGGCCAGGATGCCGATGAAGTTACCGTCCATCAGTGCCCGGACCGGGTTGTCCACCACGCTGAGCAGCAGGCTCTGCAGCACTTCGGCAATGCCGCCGGGTGCCGTGACGGCAACGTCCTGGGTCGACAGCACCAGGCTGGACGGAAACAGTGTGCTGGCCACCACCGCGACCACAGCCGCGGCGAACGTGCCAAGCAGGTAGAGGAACAGGATCGGCCGGATATGGGTTTCCTGGCCGTGCTTATGGTTGGCGATCGACGCCATGACCAGCACGAACACCAGGATCGGTGCCACGGCCTTGAGCGCGGAGACGAAGACCTTGCCAATGAAGGCGGTGGATTTCGCCAGCTCGGGCGCCAGCCATGCCAGGACAATACCGGCGACCAGGCCGATGATGATTTGCGTCACCAGGCTGGTGCGCGTGAGACGTTGGAAAAAGGACGGGGACGAAGCAGTCATAGCGGCATCTCTGATTTTATTGTGTGCGACGGTCGATGCATCAGGGCAACAAGCGGGCAGGCCACATGAGCGGACCGGGAGAACGACGGCGTTTGCAGGCCGCGGACTTTATCACAGCCCGCTGAAAAATCTGACGGACCTGTGACGATCCGTCACTGCGTGGCCCAACTGCGTTTTGCTCCCGGGCGCATTCTGTTAGGCTGTGTCCTTCTCACTTTCCTTATCCGCCAGCGAGCCCTCGGGCTGACGCTGGTGTCGTCGTTTCGCTGGAGTTTTGCATGTTGTTACCGATTTTCCTGTTGTCGGCCGCCGGGTTCACCGTGCTGACCACGGAGTTCGTCATCGTTGGCCTGTTGCCTTCCATCGCCCGAGACCTGCAGGTGAGCATTCCCCAGGCCGGGCTGCTGGTGACGTTGTTCGCGTTTACCGTGGCGGCGTTCGGACCGTTCCTGACGGCCTGGTTCGCTCGCGTCGAGCGGCGCAAACTGTTCATCAGCGTGCTGGTGATGTTCGGCCTGGCCAATCTGCTGGCGACGTTCGCCCCCAACATCTGGGTAATGGCCATCGCCCGGTTGCTGCCTGCCCTGGGCCTGCCGGTGTTCTGGGCGCTGGCCAGCGAAACGGCGGTGGACATCGTCGGGCCGGAACACGCCGGACGCGCCATCGCCCGGATCGGCTTCGGTATCGTCTGCGCCACGGTGTTCGGCATTCCGGTGGGCACGTTGGTGGCCGATGCGTTCGGCTGGCGCAGTGCCTTCGCGATCCTGGCGGTGATTGCCTTCGCCAAGGCGTTGCTGCTGTTCATCTACTTGCCCAGAACCAACCTGCACCAGCAGCAGGTGAGCTTCCGCTCGCAATTCAAGATCCTGCGCAGCCCCTTGATGCAGGGCCACGTGCTGTTGTCGATCCTGGTCTTCAGCGGCATGTTCACCGCCTACACGTACCTGGCGGACATCCTCGAACGCCTGGCCGGTTTCGACGGCACCCTGGTGGGCTGGTGCCTGATGGGCTTCGGCGCGGTGGGGCTGGTGGGCAACTCCCTGGGCGGTCGCGCGGTGGACCGGCATCCGTTGATCGCGTCGATGGTGTTTTGCCTGTTCATGATTGGCGGCATGGTGGCGCTGGTGCCGAGCATTCATTCGACCCTCGGGCTGGCGGCGGCCATGGGCATCTGGGGCGTGACCCAGGCGGCGCTGTTCCTGGTCAGCCATGTCCGGTTGATGAAGGCGGCCCCGCAAGCGCCGGCGTTCGCCGCTTCGTTGAACATCGCCGGTGCCAACCTGGGAATTGGCCTGGGAGCGATGATCGGCGGACGCGTCATCGATACCCTCGGCCTGGGCAAGGTGGGGTTTGCCGCGGCCGGGTTCATCCTGGTCTCGATTCTGCTGGCGATGGCGCTGATGACCTTCAAGCCCCGCCCAGCGTGTTCCACTAGGCGCTGAACAGCTCGCGGCGCGCGCCCTCGGCAATCGCGACGATGCCCGGGTGGCTGACTTTGCGTTCCACCGAAATGGCGTAGAAGGATTCGCTGACTGCGTCGGTCTGGCCAATCACCTCCACGCCGTATTGGCGCTTCACCTCTTCGGCGATCACGCTCGGGCCAATGAAGATCCCGCTGCCTGATTGGCCGAAGGCCTGCATCAATGCGCTGTCATCGAACTCACCAACGATCCGCGGCTGGATCTGCTGTTCGGCGAACCAGCGTTGCAGGCGGCTGCGCACCACGGTTTCCGGGCCGGGAATCAGCAGCGGGGCGTCATGCAGGCCATGGGGAAAATCCTGTCCATAGCGTTCGGTCAGCGCGGCGGTAGCGAAGAAACTGATGCCGCATTCGCCCAACTTCTGGCTGTAGCCCTTGATGTCCAGGTGGGTCGGCATCGGGCTGTCGGAGATCACCAGGTCCAGGCGCTGGATCGCCAGGTCCGCCAGCAATCGCTCCAGCTTGTCCTCGCGACAGGTGATGCGCAGCGCTTCCTCCAGCTCCATGGTCGGTGCCAGCAGCCGATAGACGATGGACTTGGGCACCACGTCGGCCACCCCGACCCGAAACAGGGTCTGTTGCTCGTTGGGCTGGGCCCGCAGCATCAACTCCAGCTCCCCGCCAATCTGGAACATGTGTTCGGCGTAGGGCAGCGTCTGGCGGCCGGCCTCGGTCAGTTCCAATTGGCGCCCGACGCGACGAAACAACTTGAGGTTGTAGGTCTGTTCGAACAGGGCGATCTGGCCGCTGATGGTTTGCGGAGTCAGGTTCAGCTGTTCGCAGGCGCGCACGATGCTGCCGGTTTTGGCCACGACCCAGAAATAATGCAGTTGCCGGTAATTGAGCATGGCCTCACACAGTTCGTAAAAAACGAAGTATAACCGCTAAAAATACGAATTTTCCTGAAGTATTCCCGTCTTTAGAATGCCTTGCCATTGGAGGGCCACCTTTCGTGCGCTTTGTCATTTCTGAAGAGGCATTCATTCATGCGCTATAAAACCCTGGGACTCGCTGCAATGTTGGTCACCGTTTCAATGACGCTGGTGGGGTGCGAGCAAGCCGAAAAAAGCGCCCAGCAGTTGATGGGCCAGGCCGCGGAAACGGCCAAGCAGGCCATCGATGACACCTACAAGGCCGCCGAGCAGGCCCTCAGCGAAGCCAGTGGTGGGTTGATCAACCCTGGCAAGAAGCCAGCGGACGACACCGAAGCTTCGGAAACCTCGACCAAGACCCTTTAAGCCCCTACCCGCCAGGACTGACCCATGGATTATCTTCTACAGCTCGCCGCCAGCCCCACCGCGTGGATCGCCCTGGCAACCTTGGTCGTGATGGAAATCGTGCTCGGCATCGATAACCTGATCTTCATTTCGATCCTGACCAACAAGTTGCCCCAGCAGCATCGTGCCAAGGCGCGGCGGATCGGTATCGGCATGGCGCTGATCCTGCGCCTGGGCTTGCTGAGCACCATCGCCTTCATTGTGCAACTGACCGAACCGGTCATCGAGATCCTTGGCCAGGCGTTCTCCTGGAAAGACATGATCCTGATCGCCGGCGGGCTGTTCCTGCTGTGGAAAGCCACCACCGAAATCCACCACAGCATGGACCCGGCGCCCCATGACCCGAAGACCGCCACCTCCGGCGTGACCCTGGGTTTCGCCGCCGCGATCGGTCAGATCCTGATGTTGGACCTGGTGTTTTCCATCGACAGCATCATCACCGCCGTGGGCATGACCGAGCACCTGCCGATCATGATCATCGCCGTCGTGGTCTCGGTGCTGGTGATGTTGCTGGCGGCTGAACCGCTCGCCAAGTTCATCAACGACAACCCGACGGTGGTCATGCTGGCCCTGGGCTTCCTGATCATGATCGGCATGACGCTGATTGCCGAAGGCTTCGGCGCCCACGTGCCCAAGGGCTACATCTATGCCGCGATGGCGTTCTCGGCCGCGATCGAGGTGTTGAACATGCTCTCCCGACGCGCCAAGCAGAAGGCGCTGGCTGACAACGCCTGATTCCAGGCACACGCAAGCCGCCCGGGCTCAGGTCCGGGCGGTTTTTTTCAGGTTGGCAAAAGTGGACGTCAATGTGCCGCAGCGTGGCGCCGGGCGGGTCCTGCGGGTTTTTTCGCTTGGGCGGACGGCGCGGGATGATGGCGTCGAGCGATTCGCAGCACACCCCACAGCATGGCCGTGGCTACGCTCAGCCAACCAAATATAAGCATCAGAATTGTCGTCGTCAGGCTCATCTGTGCCTCCTTGTATCCCATTCCGGGACAACGCACTCAGTTCAATGGACAGTCTAGTCGATGCAGTGTTTCAGGCAGTCGATCGGTGGCGACGGAAGCGGACCGGTTGGTTCTATCCAGCCCCTGGAACTGCTGTTTAACGCTATACCCAGGCCTATGGGCGCTTTATGATCGACAGCCCAAGCCCGGTCCGAATGCCGGGTGCCTGAACAAGAGAGTCCTCATGTTGCCGGTCATTCCCTCTTTTCGATCACTGGTCCTGGCGGCGGTCCTGGCGACCCTGGCCGGTTGCGCGAGCGATGTGTCGCCACGGATCCAGCGCTTGCCCGAGCGGGTGGAACTCAACAGCGTGCCGTTCTACCGAGGCGAGATGTACCAGGGGGCGCCACAATCACTGGCGGCCTTGTTGACGTTCCAAGGCACGGTGATCACACCGGGATTGCTGGAGAAGCCCTTGCACCTGCCTGGCGGCGAAGCCGATTTGCAGCGCAGCATGCCCACCCTGGCGCGGGAGTACGGATTGGTGGTGTATCCACTGGGTGCACAGTTGCCCGCGTTGCTGGAGCAGGTCGCCGCGGGCTATCCGGTCCTGGTGCGCTACAACGGCGGGACGCCGTTCTGGCCCGAGCCACGGTACGCAATCCTGGCCGGCTACAACCGCCAGAAGCAGACCGTCCTGTTGCGCTCGGGCATGAATCGTCGCGAATCGATGAGCTTCAACGCCTTCGAATCCGATTATCAAGGTGCAGGCAGTTGGGCAGTGTTGATGCAACGGCCGACGCAGCTCCCGGCCAACGTCGACCCACAGCGTTGGTTGAAGGCCGCGCAGGAATTGGCCGGGGCAGGGCAGGAGCAAGCCGCCGCAAGAGCCACCCAGGCGCTGAATGCCGCGAAGTGATGGTTGCCCCGTTCGTCACTTGGCGGGCACGACCCGACGCGCCTGAGGCTCTTACCGTCAGGGCCGGGGTTTTCCCGGCCATGATTCGAGGAGGCAACCATGGCACAGACGAAAACACCTACCGGGCCACATTCGTCAGATCACTCGTCTGGTGATGATTTGGGCTTCGACCCGGATTCGCCGGATCTTGATGATCCGCAGGTCGATCCGGTCGGGCCGGCCAAGGCGCCGCTGGACAAGGAAAAGCAGGAGAAGAAGGAGTCCCGGGCCTATGACCCGCTGGGCGACTTGAAACCCTGAGATCGATCACCGGGACGAGGGGCCTGGTCCCTTGGAGGGCGAGGCGCTCAGGATCGAGCGCCACTGCGCAGCCTGCGGGAGCGAGCGCCCCCCCCCCTTTCGTCCAAGTGATTACTTGGACGCTTCCACCACCCCGGTCTGGCGGCTCTTGAGGTTCTTGGCGGCCTTGTACTGAAGCGCTACCGCCGGCACGCTCGCGCTTTTGCCGGTTTCCACCCAGCTGCGAATCCGACTGGCATCGGCGAAGTGCGTGTACTTGCCGAACGCGTCGAGGATCACCAGCGCCATCGGCCGGTTACCCATCTTCGTCACCAGCACCAGGCAGTGGCCGGCTTCGTTGGTGAAGCCCGTCTTGGTCAACTGAATGTCCCAATTGGCCTTGTGGACCAGGTGGTCGGTGTTGCGGAAACCCAGGCTATACACGGGTTTGCGGAACGTAACGGTCTTTTCCTTGGTGGTGCTCAGTTCACTCAGCAACGGGTATTTGCGCGCGGCGATCAGCAACTTGGTCAGGTCACGCGCCGTGGAAACGTTGTGGATCGACAGGCCGGTAGGCTCGACGTAATGGGTGCTGGTCATGCCCAGCGCCTTGGCCTTGGCGTTCATGGCGGCGATGAATGCCGCATAGCCGCCCGGGTAATGATGGGCAAGGCTGGCGGCGGCGCGGTTTTCCGATGACATCAGGGCGATCAGCAGGACGTCCCGGCGCGACAGTTCGCTGTTGAGCTTGACCCGGGAAAACACCCCTTTCATTTCCGGGGTGTTGGCGATGGTGATGGAGATGTACTCGTCGAGGTTCTGCTTGGCATCCAGCACGATCAGGCCGGTCATCAACTTGGTCACCGACGCGATGGGAACCACCACGTCCGGATTGTTCGAATAGACCACCTTGTCCGTCTGCAAATCCAGCAGCAGCGCGCTGCCCGAGGCGACTTGCAGCTTGGTGGTGTCCCGTGGGGCGGCGATCGTTTCCTGCGCGCTGGCATTGTGCGTGATGAAGGTGCCTGTGAAAGCGAAGAACAGGCTGAGGATCGAAAGACGGATTTTCACGCGAGTAGACTCGATGGAGTTGAAGGTGCCGTATTGCAACGGCCTTGAAAAACCGTCGCATTTTAGGAGTATGGGCGACAACAGCGCTACACGCCCGCGCTGCCGGAGAGGTGAATGAATAAAATTTAATTCGGGGGGATTGTGAGGGATCGAACTTGAAAAAAACGTGATGCCAGGCCTCGATGCAACCCCTGAAACGCCTGTGGGGGGGGGGGGGGGGGGGGGGGGGGGGGGGGGGGGGGCGGGGGGCGGGGGGGGGGGGGGGGGGGGGGGGGCGGGGGGGGGGGG
>NZ_JAUQOP010000080.1 GCF_030580855.1 Pseudomonas citrullilanati
CTGCGTGCCGTAAAGGGCTTGGGGCCTGTAACGATTGCCAGCCTGTTTTGCTATCTGCCTGAATTGGGCGACCTCAACCGCGCGCAGGTGGCTGCGTTGGCTGGGGTGGCGCCGTTCAATAATGACAGCGGCGTGAAAACCGGCAAACGCCATATCTACGGTGGGCGCAGAAGATTGCGCCGCGCAGCCTATATGTGTGCGTTGGTGATGGTCCGCTACAACGCTGATTTCAAAGCCCGCTATGCCAGGCTGCGCGCCAAGGGCAAGTGCGCAAAAGTGGCCCTGGTGGCGTGTATGCGGGTATTGCTGGTCCGGCTCAACGCGATGGTGCGCGACGGCACGCCGTGGCGGGATCAAACCGCTTGAGGCCCCGGAGGGGGCCATCTGAGGCCGCGATAGCACCCAAAAGACGACCGCGGGTCGGGTGGGGGTGAAAGACAGTTGGCTCCCACAGTTTGCTCCGGGCTGACTCCAGGTCCCGAGCCCAACCCCAACCCCCTGTGGGAGCGAGCCTGCTCGCGAAGGCGCCGGCACAGCCGACATCACCGTTTCAGGCACACCGCCATCGCGAGCGGGCTCGTTCCCACAGGGGGACTGGCTGACCGCCTGATGGGTGATTAGCCACAGGTTTGCTTTACCCCCGCTCTATCAAGCCAGGGCCGCTTCCTTGGGTTCCACGGCCTGCGCCGGGACTTCGAAGCGGTCCGCCAGGAAGGGGGTGATGTCCATTGGCAACGGTTCCTGGTTCACCAGTTTGTCCAGCAACACCCCGGTGATGGCCGAGGTCAGGATGCCGGTGCGGAAGTGGCCGCAGGCGTTGAGGTAGCCCTCGATCCCGCCCATCGGCCCCAGGATCGGCAGTTCATCGGGGGAGCCCGGGCGCAGGCCGGCCCAGGTTCGTTTCAGGTTGACGTCGGCCAGTTGCGGGATGCAGCGCACCGCGCCTTGCACCAGCCCTTCGATTTCCGGGTAGGTGGTGGTCACGTCGTAGCCTTTGTCTTCGGTGGTGCTGCCGATGAGGATTTCGCCGTTGTCCTTCTGCGCCACGTAGCAGTCGCTGGTGGTCAGGCAGCCGTTGAGGATCTTCGGCATACGCTCGGTCAACAGGATCTGCCCCTTGACCGGCTTGACCGGAATCCGCACGCCCGTGGCCTGCTCGCTCAGGTCTGCCGCCCAGGCGCCGGCCGCGTTGATCAGGGTCCGGCAGTGGAAGGTACCCGCCTCGGCGGTCTTCACCCCGGTGACCCGCGTGCCGCTGCGCAGCACCTCGGTGACATTGGTGTTGAAGAACAGATCGACACCGTTCTGCCGTGCGCCTTCGGTATAGGCGTCGGCCAGGCGGAACGGGCTGACCTGGTGATCGCAGAGAAACTCCAGCGCCCCCTGGGCTGCATGGCTGACACTCGGCTCGGCCTCGCGCAGGGCGGCCTGGTCGAGCCAGCGCACCTGGTCCGCCAGGTGCGGGATGCAGGCGACGATGTGCTCGGCGTACGAGCGGTCTTCGTCGTCATAGATCACGAACTTGAGCCCGGTCTCCTCGAACTTGAAATCCATGCCATGGTTCTCCATCAGCTCGCGGTGCAACTGCGGGTACAGCGCGTTGGACTGCAAGGCGAAATCGAAGAACGATGGCGGCAGGATGTGCGGGGTGCTGGCGTCCACCGCCACGGCGGCGCCCTGGGCCTGGCGCTTGCGATTGGCCGACATCATGCGAAAGAAGATCACCCCGCAGCCCAGGCCCACCGACTCACCGATGGCCCACAGGCCGCCCGCCGACGCGCGGGTGGCGTTGCCGGGACGCTTGGCGTCGATCAGGGCGATCTTCAGGTGCTTGCGCTTGGACAGTTGATAGGCGCACGAAGCCCCGATCACACCGCCACCGGCGATGACCACGTCATAGTCCTTGAGGTCTGGTTGCTTAATCATGGCGGCTCTCCGTGCCAACATCCTTGAATGCGGAAAAAGGGATCGGATCGATGGGGAATCGGGGACGCAGCCAGCCCACGTCGGCGCGGCCGGTGGCTTCGCGCAGGCGGTCGCTGCAGTAGCCCACGCACATCCGGCCCTGGCAGTCGCCCATGCTCACCCGGGTGCGCATCTTCAGGCTGGCCATGTCTTGCACGCCTTGCTCCAGGGCGCGGTCGATGTCGGCGCGGGTGGCGTGCTCGCAGCGGCAGATCACCGTATCGGCCGCCGGCAAGGTGGTTTGCCCGGCGCCACGCTGGGTGTAGCGGTCCACGGCGGCGCGAAAGCGGATGATGCGATCGAGCTGCGCCTGGTAGCGTTCGCGCTGCCCGAGAGCCGTGGCCGAATCCAGCACGTTGCGTTGCAACAGGATCGACAGCGCGGCGATGCGCCCGCCGAGCATGGCCGCTTCACCACCGCGAATCCCACCCATGTCGCCGGCCAGGTGGATGTGCGCCTCGCTGCTTTGTTGCCAGGGATCGGCCACCGCCCGCAGGTAGCCGTCCTCGCTGAAACCGTGCTCCAGGCCCATCTGCTGGCTCAACTGGGTGCGCGGGATAAAGCCGTAGCCGACCGCCAGCGTCTGGGCCGGCACCTGTTCGGCGCGCGTCAGGTCCGGTGCCCAGGAGTCGGAGTACGGTGCAACGGTCACGCAGCCCAGCTCGCCTTCGCCGTGGGCTTCCACCACGCCCCAGCCATAGCGCATGGGGATGCGGTTGAGCTTGAGGTAGCCGAGCATGCCCAGGCCGTCGAGGAACAGTTGTGGCTTGTTCAGCAGGGCCAGGCTTTCCTTGGCGATCCGGCCGAAGGCACAGGCCTCGTAGACTCCGGCCACCGCCACCCCCGCCGCGTGCAACTGGCAGGCCACCAGCGGCAGCAACGGCCCCGTCCCGGCGATCACCACCGGGCTCGGCGGCTTGACCACCCCGCTCTTGATCTGCAATTGCAAGCCGCCGAGCAGCATCACGCCCGGCAGCGTCCAGCCAGGAAACGGCACGCTGCGTTCATGGCAACCGGCCGCCAGGACCAGGTGCGAATAGGCCACTTCGCGCAAGCGTTCGTCGGCGTCGAGGACCATCAATGCGCGAAAGCCCTCGGCGCCGATGACCCGGTTGCCCACGTGCACATCGATCAGGTGCGCATATTGTTGAAATTCCCCGTGGAGTTTCTCCAGGGCTTCACGGTAGCGCGACCCCAGGTAATCCAGCGCCACGCCCTCGCGCAACGGCCCGCGATAGACCACGCCACCGAGGCGCGGCGCCTCTTCGAGCAAGGTGCTGCGCACTCCATGGCGGGCCAGTTCGATGGCCGCCGCCATGCCCGCCGGCCCCCCGCCGACAATCACTGGATCCAGGCTCATGGCGCCTCCGATTCGGTGATGCGGTTGGCCCGGGTCTCGATCTGCATGCCCGGGCGCACCAGGGTCTGGCAGGCGCGGCGCTTGTGGCGTCCGTCGATCTTGACCAGGCAGCATTGGCACACGCCCATGCCGCAATAGGCACCGCTGAGTTGGTCGTGGTCGTTGCGGGCCACCTGGCGCTGGCCCAGGGACTGGATCACCGTGAGGACGGTTTCGCCCTCGGCGGCGTTGACGGCCCGTCCGTCCAGGCGCACCGTCATGTCGGCCCGGGCCAATGGCTGGATGTCGAATGTTCGGCGTAGAAGGTCTTGAGGTTGCATCATGCAGCTCTTCCTTGAAGGTTCAGTGAGGTCTAGGCTCCTTGCGGTACACCATCCACCGGTTCACGTCGGTACCCGCTCGCGGCAGTGCGCCAAGACAGGGCAACGGACGCCACAGGATAATGCGCGCGAAATTTATGTTAGGGATTATTTGTGACCAAGTGTTGATCCAGGCCAGGGAATCCGCGTGTCGGGCTCATGAACTTTTTTTCAGAAAGCCGACAGGTTTTCTTTGGCAGAATGCTGCGCAATCGCGCGAACTTCCCAACCGGTACCGCCCATGAATCGCATCCTGACCATCGAAGACGACGCCGTGACCGCCCGTGAAATCGTCGCCGAACTGACCCGCAACGGCCTGGACGTCGACTGGGTCGACAATGGCCGCGAAGGCCTGGAACGGGCGGTGAGCGGCGACTATGACCTGATCACCCTCGACCGCATGCTGCCCGAGCTCGACGGCCTGGTGATCGTCACCACCCTGCGCACCATGGGCGTGGCCACGCCGATCCTGATGATCAGCGCCCTTTCCGACGTCGATGAGCGAGTGCGGGGCCTGCGGGCCGGCGGCGACGACTACCTGACCAAGCCGTTCGCCACCGACGAGATGGCCGCCCGGGTCGAGGTGCTGCTGCGGCGCAACAACGGCACCCGCGAACCGGAAACCGTGCTGCGGGTGGCGGACCTGGAACTGAACCTGATCAGCCGCGAGGCCAGCCGCAACGGGCAGTTGCTCAGCCTGTTGCCCACCGAATACAAGCTGCTGGAGTTCCTGATGCGCAACTGCGGGCAGATCCTGTCGCGCATGATGATCTTCGAGGAAGTCTGGGGCTACCACTTCGACCCCGGCACCAACCTGATCGACGTCCACATCGGTCGCCTGCGCAAGAAAATCGACCCGCCGGGCCTGGAACCGCTGATTCGCACGGTGCGGGGTTCCGGCTATGTCATTGCTGAACCCCGCTAAGGGCTGGCGCTCCTCCAGCAGTCGCCTGCTGGCGCTGTACAGCGCGCTGTTCGTGCTCTGGAGCGCGATCCTGATGGGGGTGATGTACTACGAAGTGTTTGGCTACCTCGACAATCTGGCCAAGCATTCGCTGATGCAGCGCCAGCACCTGTTCGCCCGGATCCATGGCGATCAGCTGGAGGATGCGCTGATGGCCAGCCTGACGCTGGACGAGCGCGGCGTCGATGCCTACGGGCTGTTCGATCCGCAACTGCGGCATTTGAGCGGGCCGATCATGCGGGTCCCCGCCGACCTGCCGCTGGACGGCAAGATCCACATGCTCGGCGGCTGCGTCGACTCCGACGACCCGAGCGTGCCTTCCGACAGCTGCGACGCGGTGGCGACCCGCGTGCAGGACGGACGCTGGCTGATCCTGGCGCGGGACAACGGCTCGCTGTTCGCCGTCACGCGCATCATCCTGCATGCCCTGTTCTGGGGCGTCTCGCTGACCATCCTGCCGGGCATTGCCGGCTGGCACCTGCTGCGGCGCCGGCCGCTGCAACGCATCCGCAGGTTGCAGGCCAGTGCCGAGGCCATCGTCGCTGGCGACCTGACCCACCGCCTGCCCCTGTCGAGCCGGCGCGACGAGCTGGACATGCTGGCGGCGATCGTCAACGCCATGCTCGATCGCATCGAACGCCTGATGAACGAGGTCAAGGGGGTGTGCGACAACATCGCCCATGACCTGCGCACACCGTTGACCCGCTTGCGCGCGCAGCTCTACCGCATCCAGCAGCAGGCCCCGGATGGCTCGGACGAAGCCTTGCAGATGGACCAGGTGATCGCCGAGACCGACACGTTGATGGCACGGTTTCGTGGTTTGCTGCGGATTTCCGAGCTGGAGGACCAGCAACGCCGCTCCGGTTTCGTGCGCCTCGATCCGTTGCAGCTGCTGCAGGAATTGCACGACTTCTACTTGCCACTGGCCGAGGAAGGCGAGCTGGTCTTCACCTTGGAAGTGCCGGATGCGCTGCCGCTGCTCAACGGCGACCGCGCCCTGTTGTTCGAGGCGGTGTCGAACCTGCTGAGCAATTCGATCAAGTTCACCCCGCCGGGTGGCACCGTGACCCTGCGCGGCGTCGACCAGGGCGACAGCACGCGCATCGAAGTCCTCGACTCCGGCCCCGGCATTCCCGAGGCCGAACGCAAAGCCGTGTTCCGCCGTTTCTATCGCGCCGAAGGCAGCAGCCAGCACGGCGGATTCGGCCTGGGCCTGTCGATCGTCGCCGCGATCGTCAGCTTGCACGGGTTCACGCTGGAAGTGGGCAACAGTGAATATGGCGGCGCACGGTTGGTGCTCGATTGCCGGGCTACGTTGTTGTAGCGGCCACCGGGGGTTGGAGGTGGGCTCTGGACTTGAAATCACCGAGATCAATTGTGGGAGCGGGCTTGCCCGCGATAACGCCGGCACATTCAACATCATCGGCTCAGCCAGACCGCTATCGCGAGCAAGCTCGCTCCCACAGGGGATTGGGGGTGGGGCTCTGGATTTGAAATCACCGAGATCAATTGTGGGAGCGGGCTTGCCCGCGATAACGCCGGCACATTCAACATCATCGGCTCAGCCAGACCGCTATCGCGAGCAAGCTCGCTCCCACAGGAGATTGGGGGTGGGCTCTGGACTTGAAATCACCGCGATCAATTGTGGGAGCCAACTGTCTTTCACCCCCACCCGACCCGCGGTCGTCTTTTGGGTGCTATTGCGGGCTCAAATGGCCCCCTCCGGGGCCTCAAGCGGTTTGATCCCGCCACGGCGTGCCGTCGCGCACC
>NZ_JAUQOP010000081.1 GCF_030580855.1 Pseudomonas citrullilanati
AAGACTAGAACTCCATACGACGAAAGCGTCTATCTACAAGCCTTGACCTGCCACGACTCGCCTTTGACGAGGGCATCGCAAGCAACAAAGGTATGTTGACGGAAGAGCTCAGGGCGTGAAGCAGCCCTAAAAGCCGGCAACTCGGTGTGCCAGGACAATTGAGTTGCCTGCTTTGGGGCTGCTTTGCAGCCCAACGGGGATAAATCCCCTCGCCACAGGTTCAGTGCGTCACTGGTACTTTTGTATTTTGCCTTTCGATTTATCGCGAGCAGGCTTTGCTCCCACGTGGAGTTGTGTGGCCCACACAACCTGTGATCGACACCAGATCCTGTGGGAGCAAAGCTTGCTCGCGATGAGGCCGACACTTATTGCATCAAGTCCGAAGCTCTACCCGATCCAAAGCCTTGTTCGCCAGCAACGCCCCCAGCTCGATCATCTGCACCACCCCCAATGCCACATGCCGCCGCGAGCCGTCCAGGTCAAACGCCAGGTCGCTGAGCATCGCATTGGCGTGCGTCTGGCAGGCCACCACTCCCTCGCCACACTTAGCTTTGCGCCATGGCTGCTACTTCCCCAACCCCAAATTCGCCTCCGCCAAATCCAGCTCCCCCAGCACCTCACGCAACACATCATCGCCAATCTGGTGATGACGGCTCAGGCGATACAATTCCAGACGCTGCGCCCGATAAGCCTTCAAGCGCAACCGCCGCTCCAACAGGTCCATTTCGAACGCCAACGCCTGGGCTTCGGCAGAGTCGTTGAAGATGTCGAGTTGATGGCGGTACTCGGACATCAACCGTGCCTTGACCTCCGTCGCCATCGCCGCCTGGGCCGCGTCCGGCGCAACGGTCGCGTCGGCCGGGTCTTCCAGTTCCAGCGCATGGATCGCCGCTTCGGCGGTCCTGCGCCAGGCATCGCGCACTTCATTGCGGCGTCGGTCGTCGGGGCTTTTCTCGATGCCTCGCAGCAACACCGGCAAGGCGATGCAGGCTGCAATCAACGACAACAGGATGACTCCGGCGGCGATGAAGATCAGCAAGTCCCGCTCGGGGAACGCTTCGCCGGCGCCCAACAGCATCGGCACCGACAACACGCCCGCCAGGGTCACCGCCCCCCGGACGCCACCGAACGTCAACAGCCAGCAGGAACGCGCCGTCGGCACCAGCGTCAATTCACCCTTGCCGCGCCAGCGACGCAACAGCCCGGACACACGCCAGATGCTCTGTACCCAGATGAACCGCAGCACCAGCAGCACCAGGAAAATCGCCACCACGTCCAGGCAGCGGTAGAACAGCGTCGGCCACAGGCTGGGCTCAAGGCGGGTGACGGCCTTGATGATGTCGGGCAGTTGCAGGCCCAGCAGCAGGAAGATCAGGCCGTTGAAGGCAAATTCCAGCAGCGACCAGACACTGCGGTTGAGCAGCCGCGTGCCGGTCTGGCGCGGCAGCAGGTCGAGCCAACTCTGCATCATCCCGGCCGCCACCGCCGAGAGGATCCCCGAGGCGCCCAGTCGCTCAGCCACCACGTAGGCGGCGAAGGGCAGCAGCAACATGAACACCACGTGGGTGGCCGGGTCATCCCAGCCGCGGGCGATCATCCAGGTGCGCAGGCGCCCCATCAGCCAGCTCAAGGCCACGCCCACCAACAGGCCGCCGATCGCCACCAGGACGAACGCCAGGCTCGCACCGGCCAGGGAAAAGACGCCCGTGATGGCCGCCGCCAGGGCGAACTTGAACGTCACCAGGCCCGACGCATCGTTCATCAAGGCTTCGCCCTGGAGCATGTGCATCAGCGGCGCGGGCAAGCGGTCGCGGGCGATGGCCGACACCGCCACGGCATCCGTGGGCGACAGCACGGCGGCCAGGGCGAAGGCCACCGGCAGCGGGATACTGGGCAACAGCCAGTGAATGAAATAACCAGCCCCCACCACCGTGAACAGCACCAACCCCACCGCCAGCGTCAGGATCGGCCCGCGCAAGCGCCACAACTCGCGCTTGGGCATCCGCCAGCCATCGGAGAACAGCAGCGGGGGCAAGAACAGGAACAGGAACAACTCGGGATCGAGGGCCACGTGCAGGCCCAGGGACGGCCAGGCCAACACGGCCCCCGCGCCAATCTGCACCAGTGGCAACGGCAGGGGAATCAACCGCCCGATGAGGCGGGAAACGCCTACCAGTGTCAGCAGGATCAGGACGGTATAAGCGCTTTGCATAGCGGGGTTCCATTTACAGCGACACACATCCGGCAACAGCTTGCCGTTGAAGTGCCATATTAACCGCCTAGGATTAACCTGGCCGTTACACCTATGTCGCAGCCCGCCCTGTTGAATGAGCCTGTGGGAGTTAAGCTTGCTCGCGATGAACGATGGCGCAGTCTTGCAGTTGAACCGTGTCGCCAGTATCGCGAGCAAGCTTTGCTCCCACAGGCCCGCCCACGGTTTGGGCGCATGCCGATCCGGGCCGCCGCGAAACCGTCCGGTCATGGCATAATCCGTCACCTTTTATTCCCAGCACCTGCAAAGGGGGCAGTTCCTTGACCGATTCAAGCAAAACGTTGCACCTTTTCGGCATCAAAGCCTGTGACACGATGAAAAAGGCGCGCACCTGGCTGGATGAACACGCTGTGCGCTACGACTTCCACGACTACAAGAGCGCCGGCATCGACCGTGAGCACCTGGCCCAATGGTGCAACGAGCATGGCTGGCAAGTGGTGTTGAACCGGGCCGGTACGACCTTTCGCAAGCTCGACGACGAACGCAAAGCCGATCTCGACCAGTCGAAAGCCATCGAGCTGATGCTCGCCCAACCCTCGATGATCAAGCGCCCCGTGCTCGATCTCGGTGACCGAACCCTGATTGGCTTCAAGCCAGATATTTACGCGGCAGCGCTCAAGTAACCTGCCCAGTCCATTTTGTAGAGGTAATTTCATGTCCACTTCCCTGTTCAGCCTGGCCTTTGGCGTCGGCACCCAAAACCGTGACGGCGCCTGGCTGGAGGTGTTCTACGCCCAGCCGCTGCTCAAGCCATCGGCTGAGATCGTTGCCGCCATCGCCCCGATTCTCGGCTACAGCGAGGGCAACCAGGCCATCACTTTCACCACGGCCCAGGCTTCGCAGTTGGCTGAAGCACTGCGCAATGTCGATGCCGCGCAAGCCAAGCTGCTGACTCGCCTGGCCGAAAGCCACAAGCCACTGGTCGCCACCCTGCTGGCCGAAGATGCCCAGTTGAGCTCCACCCCTGAGGCCTACCTCAAGCTGCACCTGCTGTCCCATCGCCTGGTCAAGCCCCATGGCCTGAACCTGGCCGGCATCTTCCCGCTGCTGCCGAACGTGGCCTGGACCAGCCAGGGCGCAATCGACCTGGCCGAACTGGCCGAGCACCAGCTCGAAGCCCGCCTGCGCGGCGAGTTGCTGGAAGTGTTCTCGGTGGACAAGTTCCCGAAAATGACTGACTACGTGGTCCCGGCCGGCGTGCGCATCGCCGACGCCGCGCGTCTGCGCCTGGGCGCCTACGTGGGCGAAGGCACCACCGTGATGCACGAAGGCTTCGTCAACTTCAACGCCGGCACCGAAGGCCCGGGCATGATCGAAGGCCGCGTATCGGCAGGCGTGTTCGTCGGCAAGGGCTCGGACCTGGGCGGCGGTTGCTCGACCATGGGCACCCTGTCGGGCGGCGGCAACATCGTGATCAAGGTGGGCGAAGGCTGCCTGATCGGCGCCAACGCCGGCATCGGCATTCCGCTGGGCGATCGCAACACCGTGGAGTCGGGCCTGTACGTGACCGCCGGCACCAAGGTCGCCCTGCTGGACGAGAACAACCAACTGGTCAAAGTGGTCAAGGCCCGCGACCTGGCCGGCCAACCCGACCTGCTGTTCCGCCGCAACTCCGAAACCGGCGCGGTAGAGTGCAAGACCCATAAATCGGCCATCGAGCTGAACGAAGCTCTGCACGCCCACAACTAAGCCGCTTCACACCCTCACCTGTGGGAGCAAGCTTTTTTGTGGGAGCAAAGCTTGCTCGCGGTGAACGATGACGCGGTCTCACCGTAAACCGTGTCGCTGCCATCGCGAGCAAGCTTTGCTCCCACCAAAAAAGCCCGCCCTCACAGGGTCCGGCGTAACCCAGCAGGGCCCGAAAGCATGTTGATCCAATCCCCCTGGCGTGCCGACTTCCCGGCCATCGCCGCCCTGCAACGGCAAGGCCAGACCTACCTGGACAACGCCGCCACCACGCAAAAACCCCAAGCCTTGCTCGACGCCCTGACGCATTACTACGCCAACGGCGCGGCCAACGTGCACCGTGCGCAACATTGGCCGGGCGCCCATGCCACCCAGGCCTTCGAAGACAGTCGCCGCAAGGTCTCGCAATGGCTCAATGGCGGAAACTGCGGGCAGGTGGTCTTCACCCACGGTGCGACCTCTGCGTTGAATCTACTGGCCTACGGGCTGGAACATTTATTCAACCCGGGCGATGAAATTGTCATCAGCGCCCTGGAACACCACGCCAACCTGCTGCCCTGGCAGCAACTGGCCGAGCGCCGTTCGTTGAGCCTGGTGGTGTTGCCACTGGATGCCGACGGCGTGATCGATCCTGGCGCCGCCGCCGAACTGATCGGCCCGCGTACGCGCTTGCTGGCGGTGAGCCAGTTGTCCAATGTGCTGGGGGCCTGGCAGCCGGTGTCGGCGCTGCTGGCGCTGGCCAAGGCCCAAGGCGCGCTGACGGTGGTCGACGGCGCCCAAGGCGTGGTCCATGGCCGCCATGACGTGGAGGCGCTAGGCTGCGACTTCTACGTGTTTTCCAGCCACAAACTCTATGGCCCCGACGGCCTGGGCGTTCTGTTTGGCCGTACCGAAGCCCTTGGCAACCTGCGCCATTGGCAGTTCGGTGGCGAAATGGTGCAACAGGCCGATTACCACAGCGCCAGCTTCCGTCCGGCGCCGCTGGGCTTCGAAGCCGGCACGCCGCCGATTGCCAGCGTGATCGGGTTGGGGGCAACCCTGGATTACCTGGCCGGTCTCGACACGCAAGCGGTCATCGACCATGAAGCGGCGCTGCATGCCTACCTGCTCCACGGCTTGCAGGCGCGCAACGGCATTCGCCTGCTGGGCAATCCGCGCCTGGCCTTGGTCAGTTTTGTAGTCGACGGCATCCACAACGCCGACCTGGCCCACCTGCTGACCGAGCAAGGCATCGCCGTACGCGCCGGGCACCACTGCGCCATGCCGCTGTTCAGGCACCTGCACCTCTCGGGCGCGATCCGGGTGTCGCTGGCGCTGTACAACGACTCCGCCGACCTCGAGCGCTTCTTCGAAGCCCTGGACCAGGCCCTGGAGATGTTGCGATGAACCTGCCAGCCGATGCCGCCCTGGCGCTGCACACCTTTCAAGACGCCTCCGGTTGGGAACAACGTGCGCGGCTGCTGATGCAATGGGGCGACCGCCTGCCGCCGCTGGGCGACACCGACAAGTGCGACGCCAACCTCGTGCACGGCTGCGAGAGCCAGGTGTGGCTGGTGGGACGCTTGCACGATGGGCACTGGCAGTTTTCCGCCAACAGCGATGCACGGTTGATCCGTGGATTGGTGGCGTTGTTGCTGGCGCGGGTCAATGGGTTGTCCGCTGAAGAGTTGCGGCAGGTTGATCTGCCAGACTGGTTCAATCAGCTGGGGTTGTCGCGGCAGCTGTCGCCGTCGCGCAGCAATGGGTTGAATGCGGTGCTACAGCGGATGCGCGAATTGACGCAATGATTGTGGCGAGGGGGTTTTTTCCCCGGGGGGGGGGGCCCCCCCCCCCCCGGGGTTAAAACCCCCCCCCCAAAAACGGGCCGGGTTGGGGGGGGTCCAGGTGCG
>NZ_JAUQOP010000082.1 GCF_030580855.1 Pseudomonas citrullilanati
GCTCTTTAACAACTGAATCAAGCAATTCGTGTGGGTGCTTGTGGAGTCAGACTGCTAGTCAACAGATTATCAGCATCACAAGTTACTCCGCGAGAAATCAAAGATGTAACCAACGATTGCTGAGCCAAGTTTAGGGTTTTCTCAAAACCCAAAGATGTTTGAACTGAAGAGTTTGATCATGGCTCAGATTGAACGCTGGCGGCAGGCCTAACACATGCAAGTCGAGCGGTAGAGAGGTGCTTGCACCTCTTGAGAGCGGCGGACGGGTGAGTAATGCCTAGGAATCTGCCTGGTAGTGGGGGATAACGTTCGGAAACGAACGCTAATACCGCATACGTCCTACGGGAGAAAGCAGGGGACCTTCGGGCCTTGCGCTATCAGATGAGCCTAGGTCGGATTAGCTAGTTGGTGAGGTAATGGCTCACCAAGGCGACGATCCGTAACTGGTCTGAGAGGATGATCAGTCACACTGGAACTGAGACACGGTCCAGACTCCTACGGGAGGCAGCAGTGGGGAATATTGGACAATGGGCGAAAGCCTGATCCAGCCATGCCGCGTGTGTGAAGAAGGTCTTCGGATTGTAAAGCACTTTAAGTTGGGAGGAAGGGTTGTAGATTAATACTCTGCAATTTTGACGTTACCGACAGAATAAGCACCGGCTAACTCTGTGCCAGCAGCCGCGGTAATACAGAGGGTGCAAGCGTTAATCGGAATTACTGGGCGTAAAGCGCGCGTAGGTGGTTCGTTAAGTTGGATGTGAAAGCCCCGGGCTCAACCTGGGAACTGCATTCAAAACTGTCGAGCTAGAGTATGGTAGAGGGTGGTGGAATTTCCTGTGTAGCGGTGAAATGCGTAGATATAGGAAGGAACACCAGTGGCGAAGGCGACCACCTGGACTGATACTGACACTGAGGTGCGAAAGCGTGGGGAGCAAACAGGATTAGATACCCTGGTAGTCCACGCCGTAAACGATGTCAACTAGCCGTTGGGAGCCTTGAGCTCTTAGTGGCGCAGCTAACGCATTAAGTTGACCGCCTGGGGAGTACGGCCGCAAGGTTAAAACTCAAATGAATTGACGGGGGCCCGCACAAGCGGTGGAGCATGTGGTTTAATTCGAAGCAACGCGAAGAACCTTACCAGGCCTTGACATCCAATGAACTTTCCAGAGATGGATTGGTGCCTTCGGGAGCATTGAGACAGGTGCTGCATGGCTGTCGTCAGCTCGTGTCGTGAGATGTTGGGTTAAGTCCCGTAACGAGCGCAACCCTTGTCCTTAGTTACCAGCACATTATGGTGGGCACTCTAAGGAGACTGCCGGTGACAAACCGGAGGAAGGTGGGGATGACGTCAAGTCATCATGGCCCTTACGGCCTGGGCTACACACGTGCTACAATGGTCGGTACAGAGGGTTGCCAAGCCGCGAGGTGGAGCTAATCCCACAAAACCGATCGTAGTCCGGATCGCAGTCTGCAACTCGACTGCGTGAAGTCGGAATCGCTAGTAATCGCGAATCAGAATGTCGCGGTGAATACGTTCCCGGGCCTTGTACACACCGCCCGTCACACCATGGGAGTGGGTTGCACCAGAAGTAGCTAGTCTAACCTTCGGGGGGACGGTTACCACGGTGTGATTCATGACTGGGGTGAAGTCGTAACAAGGTAGCCGTAGGGGAACCTGCGGCTGGATCACCTCCTTAATCGACGACAGCAGCGGCTCCATGAGCTCCCACACGAATTGCTTGATTCATTGAAGAAGACGATAGAAGCAGCTTTAAGCTCCAAGCTGATAGCGCACGCTAACAGTTACAAGCTCGAAATTGGGTCTGTAGCTCAGTTGGTTAGAGCGCACCCCTGATAAGGGTGAGGTCGGCAGTTCGAATCTGCCCAGACCCACCAATTTTGTATGGGGCCATAGCTCAGCTGGGAGAGCGCCTGCCTTGCACGCAGGAGGTCAGCGGTTCGATCCCGCTTGGCTCCACCATAAACTGCTTCTGCTGTATGAAAGCTTAGAAATGAGCATTCCATCGACGCGATGGTGAATGTTGATTTCTGGTCTTTTGACCGGATCGTTCTTTAAAAATTTGGGTATGTGATAGAAAGATAGACTGGATGGCACTTTCACTGGTGTTGTTCAGGCTAAGGTAAAATTTGTGAGTGTCTCGCGAAAGCGAACACGCGAATTTTCGGCGAATGTCGTCTTCACAGTATAACCAGATTGCTTGGGGTTATATGGTCAAGTGAAGAAGCGCATACGGTGGATGCCTTGGCAGTCAGAGGCGATGAAAGACGTGGTAGCCTGCGAAAAGCTTCGGGGAGTCGGCAAACAGACTGTGATCCGGAGGTGTCTGAATGGGGGAACCCAGCCATCACAAGATGGTTATCTTGCACTGAATACATAGGTGCAAGAGGCGAACCAGGGGAACTGAAACATCTAAGTACCCTGAGGAAAAGAAATCAACCGAGATTCCCTTAGTAGTGGCGAGCGAACGGGGACTAGCCCTTAAGCTTCTTTGATTTTAGCGGAACGCTCTGGAAAGTGCGGCCATAGTGGGTGATAGCCCTGTACGCGAAAGGATCTTAGAAGTGAAATCGAGTAGGACGGAGCACGAGAAACTTTGTCTGAATATGGGGGGACCATCCTCCAAGGCTAAATACTACTGACTGACCGATAGTGAACCAGTACCGTGAGGGAAAGGCGAAAAGAACCCCGGAGAGGGGAGTGAAATAGATCCTGAAACCGTATGCGTACAAGCAGTGGGAGCCCACTTTGTTGGGTGACTGCGTACCTTTTGTATAATGGGTCAGCGACTTATTTTCAGTGGCGAGCTTAACCGAATAGGGGAGGCGTAGCGAAAGCGAGTCTTAATAGGGCGTCTAGTCGCTGGGAATAGACCCGAAACCGGGCGATCTATCCATGGGCAGGTTGAAGGTTAGGTAACACTGACTGGAGGACCGAACCGACTACCGTTGAAAAGTTAGCGGATGACCTGTGGATCGGAGTGAAAGGCTAATCAAGCTCGGAGATAGCTGGTTCTCCTCGAAAGCTATTTAGGTAGCGCCTCATGTATCACTGTAGGGGGTAGAGCACTGTTTCGGCTAGGGGGTCATCCCGACTTACCAAACCGATGCAAACTCCGAATACCTACAAGTGCCGAGCATGGGAGACACACGGCGGGTGCTAACGTCCGTCGTGAAAAGGGAAACAACCCAGACCGTCAGCTAAGGTCCCAAAGTTATGGTTAAGTGGGAAACGATGTGGGAAGGCTTAGACAGCTAGGAGGTTGGCTTAGAAGCAGCCACCCTTTAAAGAAAGCGTAATAGCTCACTAGTCGAGTCGGCCTGCGCGGAAGATGTAACGGGGCTCAAACCATACACCGAAGCTACGGGTATCACGCAAGTGATGCGGTAGAGGAGCGTTCTGTAAGCCTGTGAAGGTGAGTTGAGAAGCTTGCTGGAGGTATCAGAAGTGCGAATGCTGACATGAGTAACGACAATGGGTGTGAAAAACACCCACGCCGAAAGACCAAGGTTTCCTGCGCAACGTTAATCGACGCAGGGTTAGTCGGTCCCTAAGGCGAGGCTGAAAAGCGTAGTCGATGGAAAACAGGTTAATATTCCTGTACTTCTGGTTATTGCGATGGAGGGACGGAGAAGGCTAGGCCAGCTTGGCGTTGGTTGTCCAAGTTTAAGGTGGTAGGCTGAAATCTTAGGTAAATCCGGGGTTTCAAGGCCGAGAGCTGATGACGAGTTACCCTTTGGGTGACGAAGTGGTTGATGCCATGCTTCCAAGAAAAGCTTCTAAGCTTCAGGTAACCAGGAACCGTACCCCAAACCGACACAGGTGGTTGGGTAGAGAATACCAAGGCGCTTGAGAGAACTCGGGTGAAGGAACTAGGCAAAATGGCACCGTAACTTCGGGAGAAGGTGCGCCGGTGAGGGTGAAGCACTTGCTGCGTAAGCCCACGCCGGTCGAAGATACCAGGCCGCTGCGACTGTTTATTAAAAACACAGCACTCTGCAAACACGAAAGTGGACGTATAGGGTGTGACGCCTGCCCGGTGCCGGAAGGTTAATTGATGGGGTTAGCTAACGCGAAGCTCTTGATCGAAGCCCCGGTAAACGGCGGCCGTAACTATAACGGTCCTAAGGTAGCGAAATTCCTTGTCGGGTAAGTTCCGACCTGCACGAATGGCGTAACGATGGCGGCGCTGTCTCCACCCGAGACTCAGTGAAATTGAAATCGCTGTGAAGATGCAGTGTATCCGCGGCTAGACGGAAAGACCCCGTGAACCTTTACTATAGCTTTGCACTGGACTTTGAATTTGCTTGTGTAGGATAGGTGGGAGGCTTTGAAGCGTGGACGCCAGTCTGCGTGGAGCCATCCTTGAAATACCACCCTGGCAACTTTGAGGTTCTAACTCAGGTCCGTTATCCGGATCGAGGACAGTGTATGGTGGGTAGTTTGACTGGGGCGGTCTCCTCCTAAAGAGTAACGGAGGAGTACGAAGGTGCGCTCAGACCGGTCGGAAATCGGTCGTAGAGTATAAAGGCAAAAGCGCGCTTGACTGCGAGACAGACACGTCGAGCAGGTACGAAAGTAGGTCTTAGTGATCCGGTGGTTCTGTATGGAAGGGCCATCGCTCAACGGATAAAAGGTACTCCGGGGATAACAGGCTGATACCGCCCAAGAGTTCATATCGACGGCGGTGTTTGGCACCTCGATGTCGGCTCATCACATCCTGGGGCTGAAGCCGGTCCCAAGGGTATGGCTGTTCGCCATTTAAAGTGGTACGCGAGCTGGGTTTAGAACGTCGTGAGACAGTTCGGTCCCTATCTGCCGTGGACGTTTGAGATTTGAGAGGGGCTGCTCCTAGTACGAGAGGACCGGAGTGGACGAACCTCTGGTGTTCCGGTTGTCACGCCAGTGGCATTGCCGGGTAGCTATGTTCGGAAAAGATAACCGCTGAAAGCATCTAAGCGGGAAACTTGCCTCAAGATGAGATCTCACTGGAGCCTTGAGCTCCCTGAAGGGCCGTCGAAGACTACGACGTTGATAGGCAGGGTGTGTAAGCGCTGTGAGGCGTTGAGCTAACCTGTACTAATTGCCCGTGAGGCTTGACCATATAACACCCAAGCAATTTGCTGACC
>NZ_JAUQOP010000083.1 GCF_030580855.1 Pseudomonas citrullilanati
CCATCGCGAGCAAGCTCAGCTCCCACAGGGATTTGTGGTGAGCGATGGTTTAAGAACACCCAAACAGTCATGTGGGAGCAAGGCTTGCCCGCGATGGCATTGGCACATCCAGCATCAATACAAGCTGACCCACCGCCATCGCGAGCAAGCTCAGCTCCCACAGGGGTCCGCGCAGCCACTGTTGAACCCGTTATGACTAGGCCCGCTCCAGCGCCAGGGCCACGCCCTGGCCGCCGCCGATGCACAAGGTCGCGAGGCCTTTCTTGGCGTCGCGCTTGATCATTTCATGCAGCAGCGACACCAGCACCCGGCACCCGGACGCACCGATCGGGTGGCCCAGGGCGATGGCGCCGCCGTTGACGTTGACCTTGGCCAGGTCCCATTCCAGCTCCCGGGCCACCGCCAGCGATTGGGCCGCGAAGGCTTCGTTGGCTTCGATCAGGTCCAGCTGCTCCAGCGACCAGCCGGCCTTGTCCAGGCAGCGACGGGTGGCCGAGACCGGGCCGATGCCCATGATGGCCGGGTCGACGCCAGCATTGGCATAGGCGCTGATCTTCGCCAGTACCGGCAGGCCCAGGGCCTTGGCTTTTTCCGCGCTCATCAGGATCACCGCCGCGGCGCCGTCGTTGAGCGACGACGCATTGCCGGCGGTGACGCTGCCATCCTTTTTGAACGCCGGCTTGAGCTTGCCCAAGGATTCGGCGGTCGTACCGGCACGGGGCTGTTCGTCGGTGGCGAAGGCCACTGGGTCGCCCTTGCGCTGGGGAATCAGGATCGGCGTGATCTCATCGGCAAACCGCCCAGCCTCGATGGCCGCGACGGCCTTCTGTTGGGACGCGGCGGCAAAGGCGTCCTGCTCTTCGCGGCTGATGCCGTACTTGTCCACCAGGTTCTCGGCAGTGATGCCCATGTGGTAGTCATTGAAGGCATCCCACAAGCCATCGGTGATCATGCTGTCGATCATCTTCGCGTGGCCCATGCGCAGGCCGGTGCGGGCGGCCGGCAGCACGTAGGGCGCCAGGCTCATGTTCTCCATGCCGCCGGCGATGATGACCTCGGCGTCGCCACAGCGGATCGCCTGGGCGCCGAGGTGCAGCGCCTTGAGCCCCGAGCCACAGACTTTATTCAAGGTCAGGGCCGGCACCGCGTGGGGCAGGCCGGCGAGGATCGACGCCTGGCGGGCCGGGTTCTGCCCGGAACCGGCGGTCAGCACCTGGCCGAGGATCACCTCGTCCACCTGCTCGCCGGACAGGCCGGTCTGCTCCAGCAGGCGACGAATCACCGCTGCGCCGAGTTCAGGCGCAGGAATGGAAGCCAGCGAACCCTGGAAACTGCCAATGGCGGTACGGGTGGCGGCGACAATCACGACTTCTTGCATCGAATCTCTCCTCACTGGGCAGCGAACTGCATTTCAGGCACATGGTCCGGCACGATCAGCTTGCCGGCGGTCTTGGCGACGATTTCCTCGACGCTGACGCCCGGGGCGCGTTCCTTCAGGATAAAGGCGCCGTCCTGGATTTCCAGGTAGGCCAAGTCGGTCAGTACGCGCTTGATGCAGCCGGCGCCGGTCAGCGGCAGGCTGCAACGGGGCAGCAGCTTCGACTCGCCGTCCTTGGACGCATGGGTCATGGTGACGATGATGTTCTCGGCACCGGCCACCAGGTCCATCGCGCCGCCCATGCCCTTGACCAGCTTGCCGGGGATCATCCACGAGGCGATGTTGCCTTCGACGTCCACCTCGAACGCGCCGAGCACGGTCAGGTCGATGTGGCCGCCGCGGATCATCGCAAACGATTCGGCCGAAGAGAAGATCGACGCGCCGATGCGTGCGGTGACGGTCTGTTTGCCGGCGTTGATCATGTCGGCGTCGACTTCGGCTTCGGTGGGGAACGCGCCCATGCCGAGCAGGCCGTTTTCCGATTGCAGCATGACTTCCATGCCTTCGGGGATGTAGTTGGCGACCAGGGTGGGAATGCCAATGCCCAGGTTCACGTAGTAGCCGTCCTGCATTTCGCGGGCGACGCGTTGAGCCATTTGTTCGCGGGAAAGTGCCATGTCGTTATTCCTTCATTCGGGCCGGAGGGCAGGGGATCACTTGCGCACGGTGCGCTGTTCGATGCGCTTCTCGAACGTGCCGCAAATGATCCGGTCGACGTAGATGCCTGGGGTATGGATCTGCGTCGGGTCCAGCTCGCCGGGCTCGACGATTTCCTCGACCTCCACCACGGTGATCTTGCCGGCGGTGGCCGCCAGGGGGTTGAAGTTCTGGGCGGTGTGGCGGTAGACCACGTTGCCGAAATGGTCGGCCTTCCAGCCCTTGACGATGGCGAAGTCGCCGGTGATGGATTCTTCCATCAGGTATTGGCGACCATGGAACTCGCGCACTTCCTTGCCTTCGGCCACGGGCGTGCCGACGCCGGTGGCGGTGAAGAAGGCCGGGATGCCCGCGCCACCGGCGCGCATTTTTTCCGCGAGGGTGCCTTGGGGGGTGAGCTGGACTTCGATTTCGCCGCTGAGCAGTTGCTGCTCGAAGAGGGCGTTTTCGCCCACGTAGGAGGCAATCACCTTGCGGATCTGCCGGTCTTCCAGCAGCACGCCGAGGCCGAAACCGTCGACGCCACAGTTGTTGGAGACCACGGTGAGGTCGCGGATGCCCTTGCGCTTGATCTCGGCGATCAGGTTCTCCGGGATGCCGCAGAGGCCGAAGCCGCCGGCGATGACGGTCATGCCGTCCTTCAAGCCTTCCAGGGCTTGCTCATAAGAGCTCACGCGTTTGTCGAAACCTGCCATAGACACCTCTTTTATTCTTGATGGGGTCGCAATGAACTGCAGTGTTGCGCCAAGTCATATATTTGTTAAGTTGATTTTTAGGTTTGATTGATTGATAAAGCTCAACAATGGCGGGTATCCGCTTGCAGCTTGAAGCTGACCCCTTGCCGCTGGGAGCGTAGCGACCATGACCCTCAAGCAGATCCGTGCCTTCCTCGCCGTGGCCCAGAGCCTGAGCTTCGCCGTGGCGGGCGAGCGCCTGCACCTGTCCCAGTCGGCCCTGAGCCTGACCATCAAGGCCCTGGAAGAAGGCCTGGGCGGGCGCCTGTTCAGCCGCAATACCCGCAACGTCGCCCTGACGCCCGAAGGTGAGTCGCTGCTGCCCCTGGCCCGCCGGCTGGTGGCGGACTGGGACAATGCCGAGGATGAAATGCGCCAGCGCTTCACCCTGCAACGGGGCCGGGTGACGCTGGCGGCGATGCCCTCGTTCGCCGGCAACCTGTTGCCACCGATCCTCAAGACCTTCCGCGCCCGCTACCCGAATGTCAATGTCACGGTCAACGACGTGATCAACGAACAGGTGCTGGAGATGGTCCGCGACCGGCATGTCGAACTGGGCGTGGCGTTCGAGCCGCTGCAGGGTTCGTCGCTGGCGTTCACGCCGTTGTATCTCGATCGCTTCGTCGCCGTGGTGCCCCGGGATTCAGCGCTGGCCCAGCACCGCGAAGTCCAGTGGAAGACCTTGCTCGAACAGCCATTCATTACCTTGCAGCGACCTTCCACGGTCCGGGTGATGTTGGAGGAGCACTTGCAGGCCCGTGGCATGAAACTGCCGGTGGAGTTCGAGAGTCATCAACTGGCGACGGTTGGCCGGATGGTCGCCAGTGGCCTGGGAGTCAGTGCGGTACCGGCGCTTTGTGTCGGGCAGATGCATGAACTGGGCGCCCGCTGCATCACCCTGGGCGACCCGGTGATCGAGCGGGCCATCGGCGTGCTGACCAAGCCCGGCCATGAACTGTCTGCGGCGGCGCAGGCGCTGTTCGATACGCTCAGGGACCAGGACCTGGCCCTGCATTGATCCAGCCCCATCCCCTGTGGGAGCCAACTGTCTTTCACCCCCACCCGACCCGCGGTCGTCTTTTGGGTGCTATCGCGGCCTCAGATGGCCCCCTCCGGGGCCTCAAGCGGTTTGATCCCGCCACGGCGTGCCGTCGCGCACCATCGCGTTGAGCCGGACCAGCAATACCCGCATACACGCCACCAAGGCCACTTTTGCGCACTTGCCCTTG
>NZ_JAUQOP010000084.1 GCF_030580855.1 Pseudomonas citrullilanati
CGGAGTCCACGGTATTGATCGGATTGAAGGTCAGGTTCAAAGGGAACGCCGGGCCGCACAGCCAGTTGCTCTGCACCTCGGGCAAATCGATGGACACGGTGTATTGGCCGGTGCGGGGGTCGACGCCGCCTTGCAGATAACTCATGAAACTGAACGCTTGGGAGTGCACGACGCTGGAAGTGGTCATGTTCTGTCTTCCTCATAAGATACACTTGTCGGTCATTTCCAAATACTTATAACAACAAGGAAAAACCTGGGGCGTGGTGAAGCCATATTGAATGCCCATACTGCCTTGACAGGACAGGCACAACATCGCCCACTTGTCATCTTCGCCTGACGACCAATGTATTACGACTGTCTTCTTTCGACGGTGATTCGAACCCTATTGCCAGCGAATGCCGATTTCCATCTTCGTCAAGCAATACAATATTAATATCAGGATCCAGTTGCTGGCGGTAAAACTTACGAGTGTCTCCGTTCGCCCGGCCATCATACCAATATTGCATATCGTCCGTTCGATGCAAACTGATCAGCAACTCACCGGCCGCCGGCCCGCCCTTATCAAACGAGGTTTTTAACTGCTTTTGATAAAACCGCATCAGTCCCCACAAGTAAGGATCAAAAGACAATCCTTCGGGATCTGGACTATCGCTATTCTCAAAATTAGTAGGTTTGAAGGCATAACCGGTGTAGCTGAAGAACGTCTCATCAACCAATTCGCTTTCCCACTGTATGGTCGAGATGTTTTTTTCGATGGACAAGGTGGTAAAGAGGACCGGATCTATGCCCCGCCGCAAATAGCTTAAAAACCAGTAATCAAGGGACGAGCGATAATAGCTGAAATAATCCCACTCCGGATTCGCTTGACTGGGCGGTTCATCATGCCCTGTGGGATCGGCATCCCTGCGCTCACGCTTGAACTCATAGTGAGATATTGGCGGAACCGACGGTGGGATACCCTGTACCGTAACTTCATAATTTTCAGACTTTTCATCCGTCGAGCTAAGAACGCCGTAAGGCGAATCGAATTGCGCATAAAAGGTCGCGCTCCCCCCGTGTGAAAGATGGATATAGAGTTCACGATAACGCACACCATTATTTTTAGGCGCCGGTGGCGCCAGCGGATAGGTTCGCGCTGCGGTGGCCGAATAAAACCTGAAGCGATTTCTTATTTTACTGACAGCCCATGGAATGTCCTTGCCATATTCAATGCCTTCCTGGCCTACCGGTATGAAGGGGACCGGAACGCCGGATACTTTATCGACCAGCCGAAGCGTAGCCAATTCGGCATCACTCACCGGAATGTATTGCTCCACCCCACCCACTGTAACTGAATTGGTTGCGATAGTGACAATGACGGGGATTTGCTGAAAGCCATTGCTGAAACAGCTGTCCAGACCGTTATTGACAGCGATTGAAAATTCCTTGAGTGGCGTTAACCAATGCGGTTCCTGTTGTATTTGCTCGGAGAGCTGGATAACGCTAAGACCGCTTGCCCTGACCGTTCCGTTCACCAGATAGGAACATCTCACTACACTCACTCGGGACGTGGGTTGGGTCGGCGGTGTGAATACGCCATTTTCATCCACGTCCCCCTCACCGATAACCACCCACCGGACCTCATCATCGGGTTCCAGATCGGCGTACAGCTGGATCGGCTCGCCAGCCGTGACCGCCGCGACATAAGGCGGATCGACCGGCAGCAGGTGCGAGGCCTTCAGCAGCACAACGGTCGCTTCAATCGTCTCGCTACTCTGCTGATCGGTCACGACGATTCTCTGTATGGCCAATGGGTCAGTCTGAGTAACGGGCGGCGTATAAATCGCGTGGTTGTTATCAACGACCTCGAGTGTCCCTTCACTCGGCAAAAGCGTGGGCCAGCGCAAAATCCCATTTCCCAGGGTCGTCACGGTTAACTCGACAGGCATTGGATTACTGCCAACGCCACGCAGGCAAACCCGCGGTGAAATGCTCATGCTTTCGAAAACGCCGAGCACCAGCGCTGAACTTTGCCGGGATTTCCCGTCTATCGTGTATTGCGCAGTGACCACAATGGGCTGCTGCTCCTTGCCCATTCGTGTCTTGTCTGGCGCCGTATAAACCCCACCCACAGGCGTAATGGTGCCCACCGAAAACGGATTCAGGGGATTACTGGCAGTCCATTGGGCGTTAACGCTCGATCCGTCACTTTTTCGCGCAACAAATGTCTGCGGCAGGCCACCACTTTTCAGACTGATGAATGTCGGCTCGACCGTTACCGTTTCGGAGGTCGGTCCAATATTGCCCAACACCAGTAGATCATGGGGTGTATGCCGCCCATCCACACTTTCAATGAAGATGTTATCGCCAGGGAAAAGCAGATTCTTCAACACATCGAGTTGCACTTCATCGAGCAACTCCGTCCATTCGCTGTTCAACACCAGTGAGGCGGAATAAAGGGGGCGCCCCCCTACCTTGTCGTCCGGAATCAGATAGGGGAAGCCACTGCCCTCAATGGGAATCCCGTCGCCGTTTTTATCATTGATTTTCAGACGGATGAACAGCAGTACGGCACCATCAGCTGGGTCATCGGACGCTGGGGCTCTTTGCGTCCGAATGTAAAACGCCGTTGGACTCAAAGGGTTATAACCACTGAAATCGAACAACCCCAGTTCAAAAATACGCTGGTCCTGGGGCAGCACAGCTAAGCGGCTTTGAATCAAGGCCGCCACATGCTTGTCGACCCCGAGCATTCCTCCCAGGTTGCATGTCATCGACACGTCGCTGGCCACATCCAACGTCACCCGGCCCCGCTGATCCACTTCCCCTTCAATCTGGTTCAGGCTGAGTTTCATCTGAATCTTGTAGCCCATCGCTTCGGTAATACGGAAGCTGGACAGCAAGCGGACCGCTCCGCCGCCTACAGGGTGACTCTTGGCCGTATAGGTTCCACCCACCAGGTTCATGGTCAGCGTAACCTTGGATTCGTTCAGCGATGCCGATTCGAATGACAGCACTGGCTTACCCAGTAGCACACCGTCCAACGTCATCGATTCCGTTCGATCATCGATGTACGCCACCCCATTGATTGGCGGGATAAAACGCCCATCATGCAGCCACGTCAAATATTGCACTTCCAGCAGGCGATTGAGCTGCTCTCGGCCGAAGGCGACGATCGCGCCCCACTCGTTGGTGATGGAGCCTCCCTGCATACGATCCAACAAACTTTCCAGTGAGTTCGACATGATCTTTCTCCAACTAATCAGAATTAGCGGTCAGCCTCTATTGGCCATCGGCACGGAACATCCGGATCGTTTCGGGCATGTTGAACAAGGGCAACGGCAAGACGATATAACCGTCTTCCGACGCCCCTCCCGGCCTTGCGGGAGGCGCCAGGACCGTGA
>NZ_JAUQOP010000085.1 GCF_030580855.1 Pseudomonas citrullilanati
TGATGGTGATACCACGAGCTTTCTCTTCCGGGGCGCTGTCGATCTTGTCGAAGTCAACACGAGCCGAACCGAAAACTTCGGAGCAGACACGGGTCAGAGCAGCGGTCAGAGTGGTTTTACCGTGGTCGACGTGACCAATGGTACCCACGTTGACGTGCGGCTTATTACGTTCGAACTTTTCCTTAGCCATCGAAATCACCCTTAGGAGAAGAAATTTAGCGAGTCACACAAGCCATTAAAACAAAGGCAGATATTTTCATATCTGCCTTGTTAGATGGAGCTCTTGAGCGGATTTGAACCGCTGACCTCACCCTTACCAAGGGTGTGCTCTACCAACTGAGCTACAAGAGCGAAACACTTTGCATAACCTGCAAGTTTGGAGCGGGTAGCGGGAATCGAACCCGCATCATCAGCTTGGAAGGCTGAGGTTCTACCACTAAACTATACCCGCGGAGCCTGCAGCTCACGCTAGAAACTGGTGGAGGGGGAAGGATTCGAACCTTCGAAGTCGTAGACGTCAGATTTACAGTCTGATCCCTTTGGCCGCTCGGGAACCCCTCCTAAGCGAGCCGGCATTCTATATCATGCCAGCCTTCTGTCAAGCATTTTCTCATTAAAAACCTGAGGTTAGCTGCGTTGACTACGCTTCGCCGGGCTGACCGTTAAAGGTCTTCACTGCGAAGCGGGCGCCATTCTATGCAAACTACCCAGCGGGTGCAACCCCCTCGCAAGGCATTATTTTATGTTTTAACTCATTGAATTCTTTAGAAAGGTTTTGCACCAGTGTTTCACTCACCTTCGCAGCGCTGTCTGGCGAAACCTGAACCCAGGAACCCGTATTTTCAGGAGAGTTTTGCACCCCTAACGCAACAGGGCGAGCCACGACACCCGCAGCTGCCAGCCGCTGCTCCAACTGCCTGGCCATTTCAGGACGCACCAAACCACCCAGGTAAACGCATGTAGTCCTTTGCGTCTCCCCAGCGCTTCCAGACTCACGCCTGGCTAACGCATCCGCCGTTTCACTCAAGAGATGGATATCTTGCTGGGAGCCGCGATACAAACTCAACGGCGTGACATCCTTGGCGCGGAGCGGGGCCTCCTGCTGATGCCAGACGTAGTAGAAGACATTCAAAACCAGCAATAACAGAAACAGCCAGCGCATAGAAACCTCAGGACAAAGGGCAGGCCATCGCCAACCCGACAAAAACCAGGTCAGGCACCACCCTGGCATCAGGGACAACGCCGGAAACAAGATTGGCGTCCCCCCCAGTGAGGAACACCACGAAGTCCTGCCCCCAATACTGTCGGGCCAGTTCAAGCTGGGTGAGGACAAATCCCCTGAGCATCAGCATGCAACCACGCTCCACGGCTTCGACCGTCGCACGACCCGGAGCGAGGCTTTCATGGGCTCGTTCGGCGGCCGTGTCGTCATAGCGAATGCGTCGAGTGTGGGTACGCAGTTGGTTACGCATCAACGGCATGCCAGGGCAGATGAACCCTCCGAGGTGCGCGCCATCTGCCGCCACGAAATCGGCCGTGATTGCCGTACCGAAATCAAGCACCAAGCATGCGCCTGCAGCAAGATGGTATCCACCGAGCAAGGCCAGCCATCGATCGAGTCCCAACCGTTCAAAATCTTCATAGCCATTCTTCACGCCCGCCATTTCACGAGTGGGCACGGCACGAACCACGGATACGCCAAATGCAGCCACCAAACGGGCAACCAGCGAATCAGTCTCATCTGACGTACGAACGCTCACAAGCCGGCATTTTTTCAGTTGGAATTTTTCGGCATCCAGGCTCACCAATAGATCGTTATCCGAGCTGACAACACCACCGTCGACAGGCGTTACCGCATCGGCACGAAGGACGCGCCACTTGATAAAGCTATTGCCGCAATCAAGCTCAAGAATCATCACGCAACCTCAAGCTGAGCTCACCGCCGCTAAATGTTTTTTCCACACCATCCACCTTCAAACGCAGCGCACCCTGGTGATCGATTCCCATGACCACGCCATCGATTCGATTGACTCCAGCAATGAGCGATACCGCGCGCCCCTGCCACAAGTGATACCTCTCCCACTCCGACTGGATCGCAGCAAAACCCGCCTCGTGATGGCGCTTGAGATACTGCTGAAGTTTCGCGCCCAATCGAGCCACCAGCTCATTCCGATCAAAATCCCGGCCTGACTCCAGACTCATGGACGTCCATTGTTGATCGACTTCATCAGTCGACTGCATATTCACGTTGATTCCTACACCCAGGACAACATGGCAAACATCCGCCGGATCTCCGACCAACTCAAGCAGGATGCCAGCGATTTTCTTGTCACCCACCAGGACATCGTTAGGCCATTTCAACGCTGCTTCCACAATTCCCATGTCACGCAATGTGTGCATGACCGCAAGCCCGACGACGAGGCTGAGCCCTTCGATCTGACGCATGCCACCATCAATGCGCATTACCAGACTGTGATAGAGGTTTTCAGCAAACGGACTGACCCACTTGCGACCGCGACGACCGCGACCCGCTATCTGCCGCTCAGCGAGGATCAGGAACGGCGCCTCGGACCCGCGCTCAATGAAACGTAGTGCCTCGGCATTGGTGGAGTCGATGGAATCGAATACATGGACAGGCCACTCGTCGAGGCCCTTTGCCCTGATTTGTGCAGCATCCAGGAGCGTCAGCGGCTTGGCCAACTGGTATCCCCTGCCTCGAACCTTATGAACCGACAGGCCCAACTCTGCCTCCAGGTGCTGCAGTTGTTTCCAGACAGCACTACGACTGATACCCAGCGCAACACCCAGCGCCTGCCCCGAATGAAAGCGACCGTCCTTCAGAAGTTTTAGCAACGTGAGCATGCGGACTGCGCCCTGACAATGAGGCCCGCATGATAGCCATGCGAAAGACGGTTGCATAGAAACACGAAATGCCTTTCCTGCGGGCAAAACAAAACCCCAACTGCTTTCGCAATTGGGGTTTCGGAATTTAATCTTGACGATGACCTACTCTCACATGGGGAAACCCCACACTACCATCGGCGATGCATCGTTTCACTTC
>NZ_JAUQOP010000086.1 GCF_030580855.1 Pseudomonas citrullilanati
ATGCCAATGCTTGAGATCGAGTCGCCCAGCCAGTGAATCGAGATTGAGCGAGATCCCGTGGAGGACTCCCTTGTGGGAGCTTAGCTTCCCTTGTGGGAGCGAGCCTGCTCGCGATGACGGCGGCACAATCAGCATCACTGCAAACTGATCCACCGCGATCGCGAGCAGGCTCGCTCCCACAGGTCTGCCAATGCCTGGAAGATCGCCGATCAGGGATCACCCTCTGCGCCTGCCCCGCCCCCCCTACGAAAGTCGCTAACCAACAGGCGGAGCAAACCCCAACCAAAAGCCCCTATGGCCCCTCCCCGCAAGTAGCACAAGCTCACGCCCATACAAGCCCCCCGCCGTGGCTGCTACAGCGAAAGGACTCCCCACGCATCCCTCGTCAGCATCACGTCGCGCTCAATCGAGTCCAGCCATGAACCTACCGAACCTCTTCAACAAAGCCCGCAGTCGCACTCAAGGGACGGTCAGCGTGGCCTGCACTTCGGGTGAACTTGACCAGGCGCTGGCCAACATACGTATCAGCCCAGTAGTGGTCGTCGGATTCGTCTCCCCGCACCTGGACATCGACCAGGTCGCCGCCAAGGTCAAGAAGCGCTTTGCCCACAGCGCCATCAGCCTGTGCACCACCTCGGGTGAGTTGTGCAACAGCGCCAGCGCGCTGTATTGCCAGACCGGCGAGACCTGGGATCGGGTCGTGCTGCAGTTGTTTGACGCCAGCGTGATCGTTTCGGCCGAGGTGGTGATGGTGCCGCTGGAGTGCGAGGACATCCGCGGTGGCGGCAAGCGCTTGGCCATGCGCGAGCGAATCACCCGGTTGGTGAATAATATCCAGCAGGCGCAGGTGAGCACGCCCATCGATCATCGCGATACCTTGGCCTACGTGGTGTTCGATGGTCTTTCGGCCTCCGAATCGTTCTTCATGGAAGCGCTGTATGAATCGGGACGCTTCCCCTGCCTGTTCGTCGGCGGTTCGGCCGGTGGCAAGGCTGATTTCAAGAAGACCCTGATCAGTGATGGGCAGCGCAGTTACCAGAATCATGCGCAGATTGTCTTTCTGAAAACCGCGGCGGATGTGCGCTTCGGGGTGTTCAAGAGCCAGAACTTCCAACCCGCCGGGCTGACGTTCAGCGTGCTGACCGCGTCGGTCGAAGACCGCACCATCGACCAGGTCATCGACAGCCGTGGGAACATCAAGAGCATGGTCCAGGCGCTGTGCGAGGCATTCGAATGCAGTGCCGTGGCGCTGGAGAAGAAGCTGGCCGATTATTCATTTGCCATTCGCGTGGGCGAAGAACTGTTCGTGCGTTCCATTGCGCGCATCGACCATCAACAGCAGCTCATCCAGCTGTTTTGCGACGTGGCGCCCGGCGAAGAGCTGGTGATGGTCAAGCGTACGCCCCTGCGCGAGGCGACCCGCCGCGACTACGAGAAATTCCTCAAGGGCAAAGGCGGCCAGCCGGTGGCGGCTATTCTCAACGACTGTATCCTGCGCCGGCTCAATAACAGCAGCGACCTGGGCAGCATGGCCGGTATTTTCGGCGCTGTGCCTTTGGCCGGTTTCTCGACATTTGGTGAAATCCTCGGCCTGAACCTTAACCAGACGCTCACGGCGATTTTCTTCTTCAAGGCCACCAAGGGCGCTGGTTTTGCCGATGAGTACGTCGACAACTTCATCGCCCACTATGGCGAGTTCAAGGCGTTTTTCCTGCGCCGCCAGATCAAGAAATTGGCCGGGCTGAACCATGTCGTGGTCAAGCAGATCAAGGCATTCAAGCTGAACGACTTCAGCAGCGCCCTGGACACCCGTGGCCTGGACCCGACGATCCTGCCGGTGTTCGACGGCCTGACGGACCTGGGCCAGGTATTGGCGCAGGCCAGCCAGCAACAGGCGCAGATGGCGACGCAGATCAAGCATTACTCCGGCGAGCTGCACCTGTCGATGGATGACCTGGCGGGCACTATCGACCGGCAACACAACGTCGCCGAGCAGGCCGGCACGACCGTCGAGCAGTTGGCCACGCAAGCGGGTGAAGCGGTGGTCGGCGCACGTGCGCTCGCCAGTTCGAGCTTGCGTATTCAATCGATCGTACAGGTCATCCAGCAGATCGCCGGACAGACCAACCTGTTGGCGCTCAACGCCGCCATCGAAGCCGCGCGGGCCGGTGAGATGGGCAGAGGGTTTGCGGTGGTGGCCGATGAGGTCCGCAAGCTTGCGGAAATTACCCGCAAGAATGCCGCGGAAATTGGCGTCGACATCGATCTGCTCTCGACGGAGATCCAAGGCGTCGCCCAGCAGATCGAAGACCAGTCCGTCGCTGTGAGCGCCTTGCGCGAGATGCTCGATGCCCTGGAAGACTCCAGCCGGGCCACCGAAGGCACGGCACAACGCACGAAGGCCATTGCGGACACCTTGACCGGGCTGACCCATGCCAATGCTTGAGATCGAGTCGCCCAGCCAGTGAATCGAGATTGAGCGAGATCCCGTGGAGGACTCCCTTGTGGGAGCTTAGCTTCCCTTGTGGGAGCGAGCCTGCTCGCGATGACGGCGGCACAGTCAGCATCACTGCAAACTGATCCAC
>NZ_JAUQOP010000087.1 GCF_030580855.1 Pseudomonas citrullilanati
GTAAGCGCTCCATGAACCCCACCTAACCAATGATGGGCAGAGCACTCAGCTATATATTCGAGGCGTGCAATTCCACGGTAGCAGCGCTTCGTAGTCTTCCACTGAGCACGCCAGCGGCAGGCGTTCCAGTGCGTGGCGTAGCCACGCATAGGGCTCTTGGCCGTTGGCTTTGGCTGTCTCGACTAGGCTGTAAAGTTGTGCGCTGGCAGTGGCACCTTTGGGCGTGTCACTGAACAACCAGTTCTTTCTCCCAATGACAAATGGGCGGATCGCACGCTCGGCCGCGTTGTTGTCCATCGGCAAATAGCCGTGCTCGACGTAGCGTTCCAATTTGCTCCAGTTGCTGGCCAAGTAACCGATGGCCTTGCCCAAAGCATTCTGCGTCGTGACTTGAGGTTGCGTTTTCTCTACCCAGCTTTTCAGCTGAGCCAGCAATGGCAGGCTGCGCTCCATGCGGGCAGCCTTACGATCTTCATCGCTGCCGTCCTTAAGGTCGCGCTCGATGCCATACAGCTTGTTGATTAAATTCAGGGCGATGTCTGCGCGCCCGGTTTTACCCTTGGGCTGCACTTTCTGCGCTTCGACGAACTTGCGGCGTGCGTGCGCCCAGCAGCCCAACCGCTCCACGCCGTCCTGTGCAGCCAGCGCGTTGTAACCGGCGTAGTCGTCGGTCATGACATAGCCTCGATAGCCATCCAGCAGGCGCGTCGGCACCTCCTGCGCTCGGCTGGTGGCGTAGTCGAAAAGGATCACTGGCCGATCAGGTGGGCCGCCGGTTTGTACCCACATCCAGGATTGGCTACTGGGCTCACGGCCAGACTCTTTCAACACCTGCACACGTGTTTCATCACAGTGGATGATCCGACCGCCCAACAGGCTTTCGCGCATCAGATTCAGCAGCGCTTGGAAGTGCTCGCTGCATTGAATCACCCAGCGTGCCAAGGTTTGGCGCGGAATATCGATACCGTGGCGCCCCAAGACTTTTTCGAAGCGATGAAGCGGTAGGCCGTCTACGTATTTGGTGGTGAGCAGCATGGCCAGTACACTCGGGCTAGCCATGCTCTTCTCTATCACCTGGGCAGGCTTGTCCGCCGTTACGGGCGCTGACTCGCAGTCGCGGCAGCCATACACCTTGCGAACATGCTTGATGACGCGAATCTGCATCGGGACGATTTCAAGCTGTTCGCTGACTTCTTCACCGATGGCATGTTTGCGGCAGCCGCAGGTGCAAGTCAGCTCATGTTCGGGCAGTTCGTGGATGACCTCGATGCGCGGAAGGTCAGTGGGCAGCGGCTTGCGCTTGCCACGGCGCCTGGCGGGTGCGACGACCTCTTCTTCCGTGTCTTCGTCGGCAACGTCGGCGATGCTTTCTGCTTCATTGAAAAGGGCTAGCTGGGGCGTAGCAGGATCAGCTGTCTGCTCGGACTTTCGTCCGAACAAGCGCTGGCGCAGCAGCGCGTTTTCCTCTTCAAGAAAACCGACCCGCGACTGCATTTTCGCAAGCATTTGCTTGAGTAGGTGAAGATCGTCAGGAAGGTTTTCGGGCACTGAATTCATGCCCGGGATTATACCGAATCAGGCCACGAATCGTGGCGTCAAAACCTGATGAGGACGATTACGCCAGAGGTCGAAACCGTCGAGCATCCAATTGAGTTCCTGGACGGTCAGAACAATTGCTTCGTCCGTCACGTCGGGCGATGTTTTAAAACGCTCGGACTCCAGGCGCTTGAGCCAGAGGCAGAAGCCGTTGCGTTCCCAGTACAAGATTTTCACGCGGTTGCGCGGCTTGTTGAGGAAGACAAAAAGCACTGGGTCAAAGACCGCGACCTTGATATCCAGCTCGACTAACGCAGCGAGGCCGTCGATAGATTTTCGAAAGTCGACGGGCTTGGGGTAGAGATAGACTTTTTCGACTTTTGCATCGGGTCGCATCATGGCAAACGGGCTCCTGGCAGAATCAGGAGCACAGCATCAGGGATCAGATAAGCGCTTGGAATGTGGGGTTCATGGAGCGCTTACA
>NZ_JAUQOP010000088.1 GCF_030580855.1 Pseudomonas citrullilanati
CCCAGCGGGAGCAAGCTCTCATCAAACAAATTACAACCCATTGTTTTTAATGCTTTTTAAGCAGCATCGATCAACCTCATTCCCAGCTTAGTAGCTTTGCGTTGCAAGGCTCTGAGCTGGCGATTACGACTTTGTGCCTCAAACTCCTCCATACCTTTCTCCACATAAGGCTGTCCTTTGATGAGCATGGCGTAGATCAATCGTGCTAATTGATGGGCGGTGGCCTTGATCGCGCAGGACGTATCCATGCGGGCCAGCCGGGCGCGGTGACTGGCGCCGATGAAGCTTTTGTCGTTGCGGGCGCTGGAAGCGGCCTGCTTGAGCGCTTGTGCCGCCCGGTTAAAGATCTTCGGGACTTGACCCGGTAGCAACTTGCCCCCTGATATTCGAGTGGGAGGCGCTACCCCCAGCCAGGAACTGAAATGTTGTTCAGTCGGAAAACGCGACAAATCAGGTCCGACTTCACTCGCCAGAACCAAGGCAGATTCAATTCCTATGGTGGGAATCGCAGTCAAATCCACGCCCATGATTTTCACCAGGGCCTGATGCAGGCAGGCTTGTTCATCTGCCGAGCGATGAGGGCTGCGCAGTGGCTTGGTGGGTTGCACGGGTTTATCGGTCAGCACCGGGAGTCGACCCAGTGCCTGAACGATGGCCTGATCACACTCGGCAATTTGTTTTTCCAGAAAATCATGGGCGGCTACTTCCTGAGCCAAGGCATGCAAATGCTCGATTCGCCAATTACCGTGCAGACTACGAGTGATGGTCTGATGATCGGCCTTGATGCGACCGTCTCGAAAGTTGGCTAGCACTTGAGGATCACGCTCACCACCGATGATGGCCTTGATAATTTTCATGCCTGTCACGCCGGCGATATTGCTGATGACATTGGCCAACTGGATGTTCATCTGGGTCAGGGCTTTTTGCATGCGATTGATGGTCTTGGCTTGGTCGCGCACCTTCATGGCACGTTGGCGAACCAACGAACGCATCGAGCAAATATCATCAGCGGGACGGAAAGCGCCCCTGAGTAAGCCGTGAGTCATGAGTTGCCAAATCCACTGGCAATCTAGAACATCAGATTTACGACCCGTTATCTGACGTGTAGCGCGGGAATTGACCAGATAGACCTCGAAACCTCTCGAATCCAGAAGCTCGAACAAAGGTATCCAATAAACGCCTGTGGCTTCCATCGCCACGACCTTGATTTTCAGCGATTCCAGCCACTCGGCCAGTTTCACCAAATCCTCGGTAAAGGTTGAAAAGCTGCGAACCGGCTTATCGCTTTGATCGGGATTGACGCCAACCCAGTGCTCACGGCTGCCAATATCGATACCCGCACAATGGGGGTGAATCACTTCAAATCGTTTCTGCTGCTTCTTGCGCGCCATGACAATTCCTCGCAGGATTGAACGGCGCGCGGGGAGCACGGTGGCGAACGGATTCACTCTCTCATACGTGGTCACAGCTTGCTGTGCCTACAACGACTCCACGCCGATACCGTGCGGACCACTCTCCCTCTCGGGTGCTGGCACACCAGTGATAACTGCGGTCTCTGTCCCCGCGCGCACCTCAATCTTAAGTCGGACACTTGTTTGCTGCGCGACAGCGCAGCGTCGAAGACGCGGCGGCCACTCCCTCGCCAC
>NZ_JAUQOP010000089.1 GCF_030580855.1 Pseudomonas citrullilanati
GGGCTGCTTCACGCCCTGAGCTCTTCCGTCAACATACCTTTGTTGCTTGCGATGCCCTCGTCAAAGGCGAGTCGTGGCAGGTCAAGGCTTGTAGATAGACGCTTTCGTCGTATGGAGTTCTAGTCTTCCAGCACCGGTAAACGATCCTGATCCATTTAAAAGCCAGTGACCTCAGGGCTGCTTGATGAGAGCAGCCTTTGGTCTTCTGCTGGCGATAGTATGCCCCTGCCCATGCCGATTGATTGATGCTGTGGGCAGCCCACTCCACAAACGTCTGGCGCAAAAAGGTTGAACATTGATAGCGCCAGCGGACGATTCTCTTCTTGCCACTGCGCTCGGTAACCGGAGCAATCCCGGCATATCGCTGCACAGCACCAGCATTCTTGAAACGCTCACGTTGCTCACCAAAAGCCACCATCAGCCGTGGTGCAAGCTGTTGCCCGGCCCCAGGCAAGGATTTGAAGAGGCTGTAATCGGCCAGGGTATTGGCCGTTTCTTCGATCGCCGCATCAAACTGCTTGATCGCCACCAACATCCCGCTCAACTGCGATGCCAGGATCCGTACATACAGCGCTGAAGGGTTAACAATCCCTGGATCCTCTGTCAGTGGCGTGGCCTTGAGGATCAAGGCCAGACGCTCCTGATTGAGTTCTGCATGGCGAACATTATGCGCGTTAAGAAACTTCAAAACGCTGGTAGGCCGAGCACGTTTAAGTGCTTCCAACGTCGACCAGCGCTCCAGGAAATCACAAAACACTAACGTGTCGTGGTCGTGGAACAACTCCAGGGCCAACGGATAGTACTGCTTGAGCGTGCAGACCAACCGATTGCTGATTCTTACTCGCTCATCAACCAAGGTTCGCCGATGTTCGGTCAAGCTAGCCAGAGAGCGTAGGGCAGGACTTTGCTTCTCCTGCTGGGGAAATCTGTCTGGATGCTTGAGCAATAGCTCAAGTGCCCACTGGGCATCGCTCGGATCATCCTTCGCACCGCTGGGGACGAAGGCTTTACGCTGCTTGGCCAAAGTGGCGGGGTTAATCGGGAACAAACAAAAGAAATCATATTTTTGCAGAGCCGCGATCAACGGTCCTTTGTCCAATTCCACGGCAATGGCGATAGGGCCGCCATAGCACTGGTACAGCGTATGAGCCCATTGATCGATGGCTTCGGGGGTGTGTCGGATCACCGAGAAGGACCGCTGGGCCTGCCCAGCAACCTGCAGGCAAACGTCATGTTTGGTATCGGCCCAATCAATTCCGATATAAGCAGTGAATTCTTGAGACAACAGCGTTTGCATGACACACCTCCACAGACGCTAAAGTACATGCAGGAACATGCATGCTTGCGTCCAGCGAAGGCGATATAGAGAGCCGTGGCCGGCTTTCCCTGAGTGTTCGTTAGAGGGCGCAAGCGCACCTGCTGGGCTCGAAGGTGAAGCAGTAATCATCGAGATGCGTTGCAGCCCTATTCGTAGCCCGCAGGTGCATGTTCCTTCCTCGCCGACAACCGAATTCCAGCGAACATCAGTATGGAAGAGCAAGGAACGGACTACCTATATCGCAGCCCAGCGGGGATAAATCCCCTCGCCACAA
>NZ_JAUQOP010000008.1 GCF_030580855.1 Pseudomonas citrullilanati
TCCAGCACCATGCTGGCAGCCTTGAGTTTGAACTCACTCGAATAAGATTTACGCATAGCCAAACACCTCAGATTTGGGCGCCATCATAGCGCCCGATTGAAGTGTCCAAAATCATTAGGCCAGTTCAGCTTGCCCGCGAAGGCGGCGGCACATCCAACCTCAATGCAAGCTGCATTACCGCTTTCGCGAGCAGGCTCGCTCCCACACTGTGGATTGACCTCGAATCCCTGCTCGCGAAGACGTCGCCACTCTCCCACCCCGCACCATGGCCAAACCAGTCAAGCAACTTGATGGCTTTGACCATTGCCGCCCACGCCCATCGGCGCGAGTATTTCCCTGCTGTCTATGGCTCCCCCAACCAATAAAAAGTACAGAGGGATTCTGCTCATGCGCGATTACTCGTCGGCCATCTCCCAGTTCGATTACCTGGACACCGTCAACGCCGCACTGCACGGCTCGCTGGAGGCGCTCAACGCCTGTGTCGAATGTTGCGACCGGCATGCGTTGCCGGGACACATCGCGTTGTTCTGGGAAGGACGCGATGGCAGCGAGGCGACCTGGACGTTCCGCGACCTGCAAGACAACGCCGCGCGCTTCGCCAACTTCCTGCGGGCCCAGGGGGTAGGCAAGGGCGACAGGGTCGCCGGCCTGCTGCCGCGCACCGCCGAGCTGTTGATCGTGGTCCTCGCCACCTGGCGCATCGGGGCGGTGTACCAACCGTTGTTCACGGCGTTCGGGCCCAAGGCCATCGAGCATCGAGTCGGCAGTTCCGGCGCGCGGCTGATCGTCACCGATGCGGTCAACCGGCCCAAGCTCGAGGAGGTCGCGGATTGCCCCGTCGTGGTCACGGTCGGCGGCGAAAAAGGCCAGGGCATCGTGCGTGGCGACTACAGTTTCTGGGCCGAAGTGGCGAACCGTTCCAACCAGTGCGAACCGCTGATGCTCACCGGCGAGGACCCGTTCCTGCTGATGTTCACCTCCGGCACCACCGGCCCGGCGAAGGCCCTGTCGGTGCCGCTCAAGGCCATCGTCGCGTTCCAGAGCTACACCCGCGACGCCGTGGACCTGCGCCCGGAAGACGCGTTCTGGAACCTCGCCGATCCAGGCTGGGCCTACGGCATCTATTTCGGCGTGACCGGGCCCCTGGCGATGGGGCATCCGATTACCTTCTACGACGGCCCATTCACCCTGGACAGCACCTGCCGGGTGATCAACAAGTACGGCATCACCAACCTCACCGGTTCACCCACGGCCTACCGCCTGCTGATCGCCGGGGGCGAGCAGTTCGCCCGGTCGATCAAGGGCAAGCTGCGCATCGTCAGCAGCGCGGGCGAGCCGTTGAACCCGGAAGTGATCCGCTGGTTCTCCGACAACCTGGGCGTGGTCATTCACGACCATTACGGCCAGACCGAACTGGGCATGGTGCTGTGCAACCATCACGGGCTGGAACATCCGGTGCACCTGGGGGCCGCGGGCTTCGCCTCGCCGGGCCACCGGATCGTGGTGCTGGATGAGCATCACCAGGAACTGGGCGTCGGCCAGCCGGGTATCCTCGCGGTGGACCGCAGCCAGTCACCCATGTGCTGGTTCGCCGGTTACCAGGGTGGCCCGACCAAGGCTTTCGTCGGCAACTATTACCTGAGCGGCGACACCGTCGAGCTGAACCCTGACGGCAGCATCAGTTTCGTCGGCCGCAGTGACGACGTGATCACCACCTCCGGCTACCGCGTCGGCCCGTTCGATGTGGAAAGCGCCCTGATCGAGCACCCGGCGGTGGTCGAGGCCGCTGTGATCGGCAAGCCCGACCTGGAGCGGACCGAACTGGTGAAGGCGTTCGTGGTGCTCAGCGGGCAGTACCGCGCCGCGCCAGAGCTGGCCGAGGAACTGCGCCAACATGTACGCAATCGCCTGGCGGCGCACGCCTATCCCCGTGAAATCGAATTTGTCAGCGATTTGCCGAAAACCCCAAGCGGCAAGTTGCAGCGCTTTATCTTGCGCAACCAGGAAATCGCCAAGGCCCAAGAAGCCGCGGCGCAGAACGTTTCAGCTTGAATCCAAGGAAACCATGATGCAGATCGACAACAAGATTTTCCTCGTCAGCGGCGGCGCGTCCGGCCTGGGTGCGGCCACGGGCGAGATGCTGGTCAAGGCCGGCGCCCAGGTGATGCTGGTGGACCTCAATGCCGAGGCCGTGGCGGCCCAGGCGCAGAAACTCGGTTGCCGCAGCGCCGTGGCGGACATCAGCGACGAGGCGGCGGCGCAAGCCGCGGTCGAGGCCACGGTCGATGCCTTCGGTGGGCTTAATGGGCTGGTGAACTGCGCCGGCATCGTGCGCGGCGAGAAGATCCTTGGCAAGAACGGCCCCCATGGCCTGGCCAGTTTCAGCCAGGTGATCAACGTCAACCTGATCGGCAGCTTCAACCTGCTGCGCCTGGCCGCCGCGGCCATCGCCGAAACCGAGGCGAACGCCGACGGCGAGCGCGGGGTGATCATCAACACCGCCTCGGTGGCGGCATTCGACGGCCAGATCGGCCAGGCGGCCTATTCGGCGTCCAAGGGCGCCATTGCCAGCCTGACGCTGCCGGCCGCCCGCGAGCTGGCCCGCTTCGGTATCCGCGTGATGACCATCGCCCCCGGCATTTTCGAAACCCCGATGATGGCCGGCATGACCGCGGAAGTCCGCGATTCCCTGGCCGCCGGCGTGCCGTTCCCGCCGCGCCTGGGCAAGCCCGCCGAGTACGCGGCGCTGGTCCGGCATATCATTGAAAACAGCATGCTCAACGGTGAGGTGATCCGTCTCGACGGCGCCTTGCGCATGGCCGCCAAATAAGGAGCACTCGTCATGTCCAACGATCCGATTGTCATCGTCAGCGCCGTCCGCACCCCCATGGGCGGTTTCCAGGGCGAACTCAAGAGCCTCAGCGCCCCGCAACTGGGCGCGGCGGCCATCAAGGCCGCGGTGGAACGCGCCGGTATCGCGCCCGACTCGGTTGAAGAAGTGCTGTTCGGCTGCGTGCTGGCGGCCGGTCTCGGCCAGGCCCCGGCGCGCCAGGCCGCGCTGGGGGCCGGGCTCGACAAGTCGACCCGCTGCACCACCCTCAACAAGATGTGCGGCTCGGGCATGGAAGCGACGATCCTGGCCCATGACATGCTCATGGCCGACAGCGCCGAGGTGGTCGTGGCCGGTGGCATGGAGAGCATGTCCAATGCGCCGTACCTGCTCGATCGCGCCCGCAGCGGTTACCGCATGGGCCACGGCAAGGTGCTCGACCATATGTTTTTCGACGGCCTGGAAGACGCCTACGACAAGGGTCGCCTGATGGGCACCTTCGCCGAAGATTGCGCCGAGGCCAATGGTTTCAGCCGCGAAGCCCAGGATGCCTTCGCCATTGCCTCCACCACCCGGGCCCAGCAGGCGATCAAGGACGGCAGCTTCGATGCCGAGATCGTGCCGCTGCAGGTCATGGTCGGCAAAGAACACGTGACGGTGCGCCATGACGAGCAGCCGCCCAAGGCGCGAATCGACAAGATCCCCTCGCTCAAACCGGCGTTCCGCGACGGCGGTACGGTGACGGCAGCCAATGCCAGCTCGATTTCCGACGGTGCCGCCGCGCTGGTGCTGATGCGCCAGAGCCAGGCGACGCAGCGCGGCTTGAAGCCCCTGGCGGTGATCCACGGCCATGCGGCATTCGCCGACACCCCGAGCCTGTTCCCGACCGCTCCCATTGGCGCGGTGCAGAAACTGCTGAAGAAGACTGGCTGGTCGGTGGACGACATCGACCTGTTCGAGGTCAACGAAGCGTTTGCCGTGGTCGGCCTGGTAACCATGGAAAAACTGGAAATCCCCCACGACAAGGTCAACGTCCACGGTGGCGCCTGCGCATTGGGCCATCCGATCGGCGCGTCGGGTGCGCGGATCCTGGTGACGCTGCTCTCGGCCTTGCGCCAGAAGGGCCTCAAGCGCGGCGTCGCGGCCATCTGCATCGGCGGCGGCGAAGCCACGGCCATGGCTGTCGAATGCCTGTATTAAGGAACCACCATGCTTCCGACTGAAGAACAGACACAAATTGGCGATGCCGCCCGGCAGTTCGCCCAGGAACGCTTGAAACCGTTCGCGGCCGAATGGGACCGCGAGCACCGCTTCCCCAAGGAAGCCATCGGTGAAATGGCCGAGTTGGGCTTCTTCGGCATGCTCGTGCCGGAACAGTGGGGCGGCTGCGACACCGGTTACCTGGCCTACGCCATGGCCCTGGAAGAAATCGCCGCCGGCGACGGGGCGTGCTCGACCATCATGAGCGTGCACAACTCGGTGGGCTGCGTGCCGATCCTGACGTTCGGCAACGATGAGCAGAAGGCCCGGTTCCTCACGCCGCTGGCCAGCGGTGCGATGCTCGGGGCGTTCGCCCTGACCGAACCCCAGGCCGGTTCGGACGCCAGCAGCCTGAAGACCCGGGCGCGGCTGGAAGGGGATCATTACGTGCTCAACGGCTGCAAGCAGTTCATCACCTCCGGGCAGAACGCCGGGGTGGTGATCGTCTTTGCGGTGACCGACCCGAGCGCCGGCAAACGCGGCATCAGCGCGTTCATCGTGCCGACCGATTCGCCGGGCTACACCGTGGCGCGGGTCGAGGACAAGCTCGGCCAGCACGCGTCGGACACCTGCCAGATTCTGTTTGAGGACGTGAAGGTGCCGGTGGCCAATCGGCTGGGGGAGGAGGGCGAAGGCTACCGGATCGCCCTGGCCAACCTGGAAGGGGGTCGCGTGGGCATCGCCGCGCAATCGGTGGGCATGGCCCGCGCGGCGTTCGAAGCGGCCCGGGATTATGCGCGGGAGCGGGAAAGCTTCGGCAAGGCCCTCATCGAGCACCAGGCCGTGGCGTTCCGCCTGGCGGACATGGCCACCCAGATCGCCGTTGCCCGGCAGATGGTGCATTACGCCGCCGCGCTGCGGGACAACGGCCAGCCGGCGCTGGTGCAAGCGTCCATGGCCAAACTGTTCGCCTCGGAAATGGCCGAAAAAGTCTGCTCGATGGCATTGCAAACCCTCGGCGGTTACGGTTACCTCAACGACTTCCCGCTGGAGCGCATCTACCGCGACGTGCGGGTCTGCCAGATCTACGAAGGCACCAGCGACATCCAGCGCATGGTCATTTCGCGCAATCTTTGAACAGGAGTCCTGCATGAGCTACGAAACGATTCTATTGGAGATCAAGGACCGCGTCGGCCTGATCACCCTCAACCGTCCCCAGGCGTTGAACGCCCTGAATGCCCAGATCGTCAGCGAGCTGAACCAGGCGCTGGACAGCCTGGAGGCGGATCCGAAGATCGGCTGCATCGTGTTGACCGGCTCGAAGAAAGCCTTTGCCGCCGGTGCCGACATCAAGGAAATGGCCGAACTGACCTACCCGCAGATCTACCTGGATGACTTGTTCAGCGACAGCGACCGGGTGGCGAACCGGCGCAAGCCGATCATTGCGGCGGTCAATGGCTTTGCCCTGGGCGGCGGTTGCGAACTGGCGCTGATGTGCGACTTCATCCTGGCCGGCGACGGAGCCAAGTTCGGCCAGCCGGAAATCAACCTCGGCGTCCTGCCAGGCATGGGCGGCACCCAGCGCCTGACCCGGGCGGTAGGCAAGGCCAAGGCCATGGAAATGTGCCTGACCGGGCGTTTTATCGATGCGGTGGAAGCCGAGCGTTGCGGCATCGTGGCGCGAATCGTGCCGGCCGATGAGTTGCTGGATGATGCGCTGAAGACGGCGGCGTTGATCGCGTCCAAGTCGGTGCCCATCAGCATGATGGTCAAGGAAAGCGTCAACCGTGCCTTTGAAGTGAGCCTGTCCGAAGGTGTGCGGTTCGAGCGCCGGGTCTTTCATGCGGCGTTTGCCACGCAGGACCAGAAGGAAGGCATGGCGGCGTTCGTGGCCAAGCGGACGGCGGAGTTCCAGGACAAGTAATGCGGCGTTCCCGCTGACGCTTTCGCGGGCAGGCCCGCTCCCACAGTGGATTTGGGGTGTAGGCACTATTTGCGTACACACCCCAACCCTGTGGGAGCGGGCTTGCCCGCGAAGCTTTTCCAGCCTTCACACCAGGTAGTGTTTCAGCTCGCGGGCAATGACCATGCGTTGGATCTCGCTCGATCCTTCGTAGATCTGGGTGATCCGCGCATCGCGGTAGTAGCGCTCCACCGGATAGTCTTCGAGATACCCGTACCCGCCATGGATCTGGATGGCCGAGGAGCAGACTTTTTCGGCGATTTCGGAGGCGAACAGCTTGGCCTGGGAGGCTTCCGACAGGCAGGGTTGGCCGGCGCTGCGCAATCGGGCGGCGTGGAGGATGAGCAAGCGGGCGGCGTTCAGGCGGGTGTGCATGTCGGCCAGCAGGTTGGCGATGCTCTGGTGTTCGCCGATCGGCTTGTCGAACTGCACCCGGTCCCGCGAATAGGCAAGCGCCGCCTCGAACGCGGCCCGGGCGATGCCCAGGGCTTGCGCGGCGATGCCGATGCGGCCGCCTTCGAGGTTGGAAAGGGCGATGGCCAGGCCCTTGCCCCGTGCGCCCAGCAGGTTGGCTTCGGGAATCGCGCAGTGGCTCAGGGTGACCGCGCAGGTGTCCGAGGCGCGGATGCCCATCTTGTGTTCGGTGCGGTCCACGATGAAGCCCGGTGTGTCGGTGGGCACCAGGAAGGCCGAGATGCCTTTTTTGCCCAGCTCCGGGTCTGTCACGGCGAAGACGATCGCCAGTTTCGCCCGCTTGCCATTGCTGACGAACTGCTTGGCGCCGTTGATGATCCACTGGCCGTCGCGCAACTCGGCGCGGGTGCGCAGGTTGTGGGCTTCGGAGCCGGCCTGGGGTTCGGTCAGGCAGAAGCAGCCGATGGCCTGGCCGCTGGCGAGATCGGCCAGCCAGGTCTGTTTCTGGGCCTCGGTGCCGAAGTTCAGGACCGGGCCACAGCCCACCGAGTTGTGAATGCTCATCAACGCCCCGGTGGCGCCATCGCCGGCGGAGATTTCTTCCACCGCCAGGGCGTAGGCGACGTAGTCGACATAGGTGCCACCCCATTCTTCCGGCACCACCATGCCCAACAGGCCCAATTCGCCCATCTTCGCCACCAGGCCGTCGTCGATCCACCCGGCTTTTTCCCAGGCCTGGGCATGGGGGGCGATTTCACCGCGGGCGAAGTCCCGGGCCATGTCGCGGATCATCACTTGTTCTTCGGTCAATTCGAGGTCGTGCATGGTTCAGTTCCCGTGGTCGTCGAAGCCGTCGAAGAAACTGGCCACGTGCGCGGCGTCCAGCGCCTGCAACGTAGGGGGGTTCCAGCGCGGGTTCTTGTCTTTGTCGATCAGCAAGGCGCGCACGCCTTCAATCAGGTCGCCGCGTTCGAACCACTGGCGGTCCAGGTGCAGCTCCAGGGCAAAACAGTTTTCCAGGCTCAGGTGGCGACCGCGTCGCAGCATTTCCAGGGTCACGGCCATGGCCAGGGGGGAACGGGTGTCCAGCAGGTCGGCGGTCTGGGTGGCCCACTCGTGGCTGTTGGCAACCGTGACCTGGCGCAACTGCTCGACCATGCTCGGCACGTCGGGCAGGGCGAAGAAGTGATCGATGGCCGGGCGCAGGTCAGCCAGGGGCGGTGCCGGGAGTTGCTGCACGCCGAGCTTCGCCAGCAGGCTCTGCAGGTCCTTCAATGGCGTGTCGCGCCATTCCAGCCGATCGAGGCGCTCGTCGAGCTGCGCGAGCTTGCCGCTGTCCAGGTACCAGTCGGCCAAACCGCAATACAAGGCATCGGCGGCTCGGATCTGGGTGCCGCTGACCCCCAGGTAGATGCCAAGCTCACCGGGAATGCGTGGCAGAAAATAACTGCCGCCGACGTCCGGGAAGTAACCGATGCCGACTTCCGGCATGCCCAGGCGGCTGCGTTCGGTCACGACCCGCAGGTCGGCGCCTTGCACCAGGCCCATGCCGCCGCCCAGCACGAAGCCGTCCATGAGGGCCAGGATCGGCTTGCGGTAGTGGTGGATCGTCAGGTCGAGGGCGTATTCCTCGACGAAGAAGTCTGCGTGCAGGGTGTCGCCCTGCATGTGGCTGTCGTACAGCGAGCGGATGTCGCCGCCGGCGCAGAAGGCCTTGTCGCCGGCGCCCCGCAGGACCACGGCGTGAATCCGTGGGTCGACGGCCCAGTGGTCGAGCTGTTGCTGCAAGCTGCGCACCATGCCCAGGGTAAGCGCATTGAGGCCGGAAGGGCGGTTCAGGGTCAAGTGGCCGATGTGGTTGCGAACCTCCATCAACACGTCGCCAACCTGGGCTGGGACGGTTCCGCTGGCCTGTGATGAAACCTGAGCTGTCATCGCTAACTCCCTGCTTTTATTGTCTTTTGCATTTTTCTTAGGCGCGTATGCGAACGGATCGTACCAGTGCAAATTTGCACAGCACAACCGGCATACGTGCAGGTCCTGTCTGCATATTTATAGCAGCCACAGGATCATCCGCGACCCGAGAGCACCTCCGTGATGCTGCGGCGCTTGGCATGGCGCTCGCTGGCATGCACCAATTGCTCGAGATCTTCGGGGGTAACGTCGAAGAACGCTTCCATTTCCGCCAGGGCCATTTTCAGGTCCTGGGCGGTAATGGCTTGTCGATCCACGGGCGGATGGTCGGCCGGGATGACGGCCACTGGCTCACTGGCGCGCTTCGGATAGCGCACGCGGGTCAAGTTGTTGTAGGCCAGGGCAAAGGTCAGCAGGCCACCACCGGCCAGCATCGTCGCCCCGATGGCTTGCCAACCCAGGGCCATGATCGACGGATCCGCCAACACCAGCGTCGCCGCCACGGCGCCCGCCGGAGGATGCAGGCAGCGTAACCAGCACATCAGCACCAGCGCCATGCCCGCGGCCAGGCAGGCGCTGCCCAAGGTGCGGCCCAGCACGTGGGCCACCAGCAGGGCCACCACCGAGGCGCACAGGTAACCGCCAACGATCGACCAGGGTTGGGCGAGGGCGCCCGAGGACACCGCGAACAGCAGCACCGCCGAAGCCCCCAGCGGGCCGATCAGGTGTTGCGCCACGTCCAGGCCGAACACCTGGCCACAGAGCCAGACACTGAACATCGTTCCCAAGGCCATGCCGAGGGCGGCACGGCTCCATTCAGTGGGACGGGTATTGATAGCAGCGGGGAACCAGCGAGAGAACATTAAGAACCGATCCAAAAAGCGAGCAAAAAAAGGGGCTTACGGGGGAATCCCTGAAAGCCCTTTAAGTGTTCCAACAGTTGGGGGAGGAACGGTCACCAGTGTGCCGTTCGTCACTCACGCTTACAAATTCATATTAATGAAGGTTGAGTTCATTAATTTTGAGGTAAGCCCTTTCAAGCACTCTTCGAGGCCTGGAACCAAGTCTGCTCGGCGATGGGCAAGTCGAGGGATTGGCCGCGTCCCATCGGGAAGTAGGTGAAGCCTTTGTCCGCCATGCGTTCGGGGTCGTACAGGTTGCGGCCGTCGAAAATCACCGGGGCCTTGAGCCGCTGTTGGATCAGGTTGAAATCCGGTGCCTTGAAGGCCTGCCATTCGGTGCAAATGACCAGTGCGTCGGCGCCCGGCAACACCGATTCCGGCGTGCCCATCAACATCAGCTTCGATTCGTTGGGGTAGAGCAACTGGGTCTGTTGCATGGCTTCGGGGTCAAACGCGCGGACGCTGGCACCGGCCGCCCAGAGGGATTCGAGCAGGGTGCGGCTCGGCGCGTCGCGCATGTCGTCGGTGTTGGGCTTGAAGGCCAGGCCCCACAGCGCGAAGGTCTTGCCGCGCAAGTCGCCCTTGTAGAAGGCAGTGATGCGTTCGAACAGCTTGTGTTTCTGCCGCCGGTTGATCGATTCCACCGCTTGCAGCAGGTCGCTGGAGCAATGGACCTGCTCGGCGCTGTGGATCAGCGCTCGCATGTCCTTGGGGAAGCACGAGCCGCCGTAGCCGCAGCCCGGGTAGATGAAGTGATAGCCGATGCGCGAGTCGGCGCCGATGCCCAGGCGCACCGATTCGATGTCGGCCCCCAGGTGCTCGGCCAGCTCCGCGATCTGGTTGATGAAGCTGATCTTGGTCGCCAGCATGCCGTTGGCGGCGTATTTGGTCAGCTCGGCGCTGCGCAGGTCCATGAACAGCACCCGGTCGTGGTTGCGATTGAACGGGGCGTACAGGTCGCGCATGGTGGCGCGCACTTCATCGCGTTCGCAGCCGATCACGATGCGGTCCGGCCGTCGGCAATCGGCCACCGCCGAGCCTTCCTTGAGAAATTCCGGGTTGGACACGATATCGAACTGCAGCAAGCGCCCGGCCTTGAGCAGGCACTTGTCGATGTGGGCCCGCAAGAGGTCACCGGTGCCCACCGGCACGGTGGATTTTTCCACCACGATGAGCGGCTGCTCCCGGTACCGGGCAACGGCCTCGCCAACGGCCATGACCTGGCTCAGGTCGGCCGAGCCATCGTCCCGCGAAGGCGTGCCCACGGCAATGAACAGCACCTGGCCATGCTGCACGGCCAGCGCCTCGTCGCCGGTGAAATGCAGGCGTCCGGCCTCCAGCCCCTCGCGCACTAGCGCCGCCAGGCCGGGCTCGAAGATGCTCACCTGGCCTTGGCGCAATTGGTCGACCTTTTGCTCGTCGACGTCCATGCACACCACGTCGTGACCGACCTCGGCCAGGACGGCGGCCTGCACCAAGCCTACGTAACCACTTCCGAATACACTGATTTTCATGGCGGACTCCCTGGACCATTGCGAGCGGGCAGACGGGCACATCCAGCGAGTCGCCGCCGTGCGCTGGGTCCAGATTAAGTCCGGGATGTTGCAATTCACTGACAGCCAGGCTGCCAGGGGTGACGTCGGGTGGGGCGGCCCCTTCGCGAGCAGGCACGCTCCCGCAGGATCAGCCGGCGTCCAGTTGGTATTCGGCCGGCAACCCGGCAACGAACTCGGCCACCACGTCCCGGGTCAGGCCGACGATGTCTTCCACCCGTTCCATGCCCGCGCCCGTTCGCCAGCTGGCGACGATGTCCATCACTGACGGCAAGGGCACGCCATCCACCCGTTTCAGCGTGCCCTGGGCCAGCTCGCCCAGCACCAGTGCCGCCGGCATGGCGCCGATGCCGAAGCCGTCGCGAACCAGGCGGGTGATCGCCGACACCGAGTTCACGCAGTTGATGCGCGGCGAGACGATATTGGCCGAGTGCAGCAGGTTGAGGATGTCCTGGTGCGGCCGGGAGTTGCGCGAAAAGGTCACGATGCGTTCCTGGGACAGGTCCTCCAGCGACGCGTAGGCTCGGTCATAGGCCGAGCCGGTGCGCACCAGCCAGTGCATCGGATAGCGCGCCAGCAGCGCGTTGCGCACGCTGTCCAGGCGTAGGATGTCGGTCTGGAAGATGATGTCCTGGTAACCCTTCTCCAGTTGCGAGCAGAGGTTGCTCGCGGTGTCGGCCGAGAGTTCGATCTCCAGCGCCGGGTAAGCGTCCATCAGGCGGGTCACCAGGGGGCTGAGCCAGGTATGAATGACCGTGTCCATGGCGCCGATGCGAATCCGCCCGCGCACCTGGCGCGGGTCCTGGATCACCGCCTTCATGCTTTGCATCGTGTCCATGATGCGCTCGGCGTATTCCAGCACCCGCTGGCCTTCGGAGGTCAGCGACACGCCCTTGGCGTCACGCACGAACAGGCGCACGCCCATCTCATCTTCCAGGGCGGCGATGCGGCTGGAGACGGAAGCCTGGGTGGTGAACAGTTTTTCCGCCGTCAGGCGAAAACTCTTCAGGCGCGCGACCCAGACGAAGGTTTCAAGAAACTTGATGTTCACGGGAGGCGGTTCCTTGGAAGGGTCATGGCCGTCGCCCACGGCGCAGGTGTTCCGCATTGGCCAGGTAACGGATCACGTCTTCGAGCTCGCCCAGGCCCGGTACGTCGCCCAAGGCGGCTTCAACGGCACACCAGGGATACTCCAGCCGTGAAACCCAGGCCATGACCGACGGCAGGTCGGCGGATGGCAGGGTTTTCATGTGCTCGAGCGTGATGACCAGGCGCTCGGCAAGCCCCGACCGGGGATTGAACTGCCAGTCATACGCGCCACAGCCGACCCGGGCCTCGCCGCTGGCCTTGTCCGACATCGCCACCAGCCATGGGCACTGGAACGCCTGGGCATCCGCTGCCGGTGGAGGCCCCAGGCAGAAGGTGTAGATATTCTCGAAGGCCTGGCCGAAGCGACTGACCAACACGTCGCCAATGGCGGCCCGGCCTTCGACATGGGCGGGAAACGAAATGGAACCGGTGCGCACGATCATGTCGAGCACCGCATCCGTAGCGAATGCTTGCTCCAACAGGTGCGGGCGATTGCCATCCTTGGCCCTGATGTACGCTTGGATCGATCGCTGGGAGTTGTGCATCGTTGGTCCCTGTCAGGTTGAAAATGGCCTCGCCGGAGGCTACACGTCGCGGTTCCACAAGTCCGTCACCAGCATGCAGCCGGGTGCGTGGGTGATGCACAACGGTGGGCGCGAGGCCTGGACCACCGATTGGGGCGTCACGCCGCAGGCCCAAAATACCGGGAGCTCGTCGGCTTCGACCGGCACGGCGTCACCATAGTCCGGTACGTCGAGGGCATGGATGCCGATCAGCGACGGGTCGCCGATGTGCACCGGGGCGCCATGGACATTGGGCATACGCCCGGTGATCCGGATGGCCTGGATCGCGTCGGCAGCTTTCATCGGGCGCATGGACACGACCATTTTGCCAGAGAGGCGGGCGGTGGGGCGGGTGTCGATGTGGGTCCGGTACATCGCGACGTTGCGGCCCAAGTCGATGTGCCGCAGGCGGATGCCGGCGTCGAGCAGGGGTTGTTCGAACGAGAACGAGCAGCCCAGGGCGAAAGCGACCAGGTCATCCCGCCACAGGTGTTCGATGTCCAGTGGCTCTTCGCTCAGTTCGCCGTGGCGATAAACCCGGTAGCGAGGCACTTCGTGACGAATGTCGATGGCCGCGCCGAGGTGGCGAAAGAACGGGTCGCCGGGCTCCGTTACATCGAGGACCGGGCAAGCCTGGCGATTGAGTGTGCAATAGCGCAGGAACTCGTTGGCCCAATCGCCGGGCAGGATCACGATATTGGCTTGCACTCGCCCCTGACCCAAGCCACTGGTATGGCCGTGGTACTGGCCGGCGGCGATGCTCTGGCGCAGGACGAGCGGCTCGCGCTGGCGAAGCTGTTCGTAGGACAGGGCGGATTGACTCATCGCGGTTTCTCCAAAAGGGGCGTGCCCCCTTTTTTAGAGTGCCCGGACGAAGGCGTCCAACAAGGAATAGTGGTACCCACGGATAACTAAACGTTATGACCCTCCAGCCCCGGTGCCGCGACCATGCGCTGCGGGCCGACATCAATGGCGTATTGGCTGACCACCTGGCGGCTCATCTGGACGATGGTCTCGATCAGCTCCAGCCCCACCCCGGCGCGCCAGGAGGCGACGACGTCAAGCTGAGGCAGGGCCGTGCCGGGCTCCAGGATCATCAATTCGCCGCTGGCCAGCGGCTTGGCCACCAGGGCCGCCGGCAAGGCGCCGATGCCGAAGCCGTCGCGAATCAGCCGGGTCATGGCCGACACCGAGTTGACGCAACTGACGCGCGGTGTGCCGACGCCGTGGGCGTACAACAGGTTGAGCACATCCTGGTGCGGCCGCGAGTGTTTGACGAAGGTGATGATGCGCTCGCCTGCCATTTCCACCAGCGACGCATACGACCGGGCGTAGATCGAGTGGCTGGCGGCCACCCAGTGCATGGGATAGTGCGCCAATTCGAGGTTGCGCACGCTTTCATGGCGGACCAGGTCGGTCTGGAACACGATGTCCAGGTAACCCTTTTGCAACTGATCGCACAGGTTGCGCGCGGCATCGGCGGTGATTTCGATTTCCACGGCGGGGAAGGCCTGCATCAGCATCGACATCAAGGGGCTGAGCCACGTGTGGATCACCGTGTCCATCACCCCGATGCGCACCAGGCCTTGTTGCGGACTGCGCGCGTCCAGCGATTGTTTCAAGGCACGCTGGACCTCGAGCATCTGCTCGGCATAGTCGAGCACCTTCACACCCTCGGGCGTCAGCGACACCCCTCGGGAGTCCCGCACGAACAGGCGCAGGCCCAGTTCTTCCTCCAAGGACGCGATCCGGCTGGAGATCGCCGCCTGGGTACTGAACATCTTCTCGGCGGTGAGGCTGAAGCTTTGCAGCCGGGCGACCCAGACGAAGGTTTCGAGGAATTTGAGGTTCATTGGGCGGGCTCTCTTGGCACTCGTTGTTCTTATTGATTGCAATTGTTACTCCAGAACCGGCCGGGCAGGGCATCAAATTTTCTTATGTCCGATCCGGCTTTTTTCCCGTTTGACGCCCTCCAAGCGCGACGCGAAGAATCCGCCCCACGACGCCGGTCACTGCGTCCGTTCCCCACGACAGCGCCTTCACAATAACAACATCGGACGCCAGCGCGATGCCCCGAACGGGTTCGTTCGCGTCCGCAAAAGGAGCCTCCATGCGACAGTTCACCTCCCTCCCTCGGTTCTGCAAACCGGTCGGTACGCTACTGGGCTTGAGCCTGGCCGGAGCGCCCTGCGCCCACGCCGATTTCATCACCGACAGCAAAGGCAGCCTGGAAGCGCGCAACTTTTACTTCAATCGGGATTTCCGCCAGGCAGGTGCACGGGACAAGGCTGAAGAATGGGCGCAAGGCTTTCTGTTGCGTCTGGAATCGGGCTACACCGCAGGCACCGTGGGCTTCGGCCTGGATGCCTTGGGCATGGCCGGTTTCAAGCTCGACTCCGGCGGCGGTACGGCGGGCACCAATCTATTGCCGGCGGATTTGTCCGGTGGCTCGCAAGACCGTTATGGCGAATGGGGCCTGACCGCCAAGGTGCGCGTGTCCAACAGCACCTTGAAGCTGGGGACGTTGCAGGTCAGGGACCCGGTGGTGAGCTCCAACGACACGAGGCTGCTGCCGGGGACCTTCAAGGGAGCCCTGGCCAGCGTGCAGGAAATCGATCGGTTGAAGCTGACTGGCGGGCAACTTACACAGATCAATTTCGTCGACTCCACCGATTACCAGGACATGACTGCCAACCGCATCGGCGGCAACAGCGACAGGTTCCAGTTCGCCGGGGCGGACTACCAATGGCTGCCGAACCTGACGACGCAATACCGCTATGGCCAGTTGCAAGACGTCTACCAGCAGCACTTCCTGGGGTTCGTGCACACCCTGGACCTGGGGAGTGGTCACTCCCTCAAGAGTGACGTACGTTATTCGCGCAGTACCGAGGATGGCCATTTCCGCGATCTCGACAACCAGGCTTTCGGCGCCTTGTTCACCTACGGTTTCGCCGGCCACGCACTGGGCCTGGGCTACCAGCGCATGAGCGGCGACGATCCGTTTCCCTACATCAGTCGCAGCGATCCGTACCTGGTCAACTTCGTCCAGATCGGCGACTTTGCCAACATCGACGAACGTTCGTGGCAGGCTCGCTACGACTACAACTTTGCCGCCCTGGGTATCCCGGGCCTGACGTTCATGAGTCGCTACCTGTCCGGCGACCACGTGCAACGGGCCGCGCCGGGCGAAGGCAAGGAGTGGGAACGCAACACCGACATCGCCTATGTCGTGCAGGATGGGACATTGAAGGGCCTGGGACTGAAATGGCGCAACGCGTCGGTGCGATCGAACTTCGGCAACGACCTGGATGAAAACCGCCTGATCGTCAGCTACACGACGACCCTCTGGTAGGTCGTGCGAGGCAAGGGTCAGCCCGCGCTCAGGGGTAGTCGCGGAAAAAGACCCTGGACATCGCGATGAACTGCTCGGCGGCGGGCGACATCGCCTGGCCCGTACGGGTGATCAGGCCGATCTGGCGGGTGACGTCCGGATGATCCACGGGGATCCTGACCAGGCCCTCCCGGCCGTCATCCGCCGATTCCGGCAACAGGCTGACGCCCAAGCCCTGGCGCACCAGCGCCAGGACCGTCGACATGTAGTTGGCCTCCAGCCCCGGCATGAGCGCGAGGTTGGCCTCGGCGAACAATTGCTCCACCCGTTCGCGAACGCTGCTGTCGCGGCCGGTGAGAATGATCGGTTGTGTGGTCAACTCGTCTGGCTTGATCGTGCGTCGCCGGGCCAGCCGATGACCGGCGGGAATGAACAGGCACAGCCGATCCTCCCACACCGTTTCAAATGCCAACCCATGGCTCGTCCGGGCGCGCACGCCGAGGCCGAAGTCCACCTCGCCGTCGCGCACCAGGCTGTCGATGCGGCGCGCCACCACGTCCTGCAAACGGACTTCGATCCCCGGAAACTGTTCTCGGAACCGTTTCAACAGCGGCGCTAGCGCACCCGCGCACAGCGAGGGCAGGGCGGCGAGGGTGACGACGCCCCGGCGCAGCGCCGCCAGGTCCCGGGACGCATTGACGATGTTGTCCAGGTCCAGCAGCAGCTTCTCCATCGGTAGTCGATTGTTTTGCCCGGCGCTGGTCAGGCTCACGTGACGCGGGCTGCGTTCGAGCAGCGTGACGCCGAGCCAGTCTTCCAACTGTTGGATCTGCACGGTCAACGCAGAGGGCGAGAGGTTCAGCGCGGCGGCAGCCTTGGCAAAACTGCCAGTTTGCGCCACCGCCAGGAAGGCACGGATGTGCTGGATCGAGTTTTTCATTTTGTTTTTCCGAATGCATGGCGCCGAACATTTCAATTTACAAGGATACCGGCCATTCCAATACTCAAGCAAAACAACAACAGCGCATTTCATCGCCACCGCGAACAGACATGCCGAACAGGACCAACCTATGCTCGCCCTCCTTGGTGTCGTTACCATTCTCTGCCTGCTCATCTGCGTGATGAGTAAACGCCTGTCGCCCCTGGTCGCCTTGATCGCGTTGCCGATCATCGCCGCGCTGATCGGTGGTTTCGGCCTGCAAACCAGCGGATTCATCATCACCGGCATCAAGAACGTCGCCCCGGTGGTCGGGATGTTCGTGTTCGCGATTCTGTTCTTTGGCGTCATGACCGACGCCGGCATGCTCGACCCGATCATCGACCGCATCCTCAAGCGCGTGGGCACCCGGCCGACGCGCATCGTCATGGGCACCGCGCTGCTGGCATTGCTGGTTCACCTGGACGGTTCCGGCGCGGTGACCTTCCTGGTGACCATTCCGGCCATGCTGCCGCTGTATACGCGCCTGGGCATGGACAAGCGCATCCTCGCCTGCGTCACGGCCATGGCCGCCGGGGTCAACTTCCTGCCCTGGACCGGCCCGGTCCTGCGTTCATCGGCGGCCTTGCACGTACCCGTGGCGGATCTGTTCCAGCCGCTGATTCCCGTGCAACTCGTCGGCCTGGCCTTCGTGTTCGCCTGTGCCTGGTGCCTGGGCCGGCGGGAAGAAAAACGCCTGGGGCTGGGCGCCGGGGCAACGGTCGAGGTGATACCGCAACGGGTGCTGACCGAGGCCGAGCTCGCCCTGCGCAAGCCGCGCCTGTTCTGGCTCAACCTGATACTGACCGTGGTGGTGATGGGCGTGATGATCGCCGGGGTGGTCGATCCGGTGGTGATGTTCATGCTCGGCACGGTCCTGGCGTTGTGCATCAACTACCCGAACGTCGATGCCCAGCGCGCCCGCATCGACGCCCATGCGAAAACCGCCCTGACGATGGCGAGCATTCTCCTGGCCGCCGGCGTGTTCACCGGGATCATGCAGGGCAGTGGCATGCTCAAGGCCATGGCCGAGGTGGCGGTGGCGCAGATTCCCGCCGGGCACGGCAAGCTGATCCCGATGGTCGTGGGCTTCATCTCCATGCCCCTGAGCCTGTTGTTCGACCCTGACTCCTTCTATTTCGGCGTGATGCCGGTGGTGGCCGAAGTCGGACGCGCCCTGGGTGTCGATCCGCTGCAAGTCGCCCAGGCCTCGTTGCTGGGTGTGCACACCACCGGCTTCCCGGTCAGCCCGTTGACCCCGGCCACGTTCCTGCTGGTGGGCCTGTGCAAGATCGAATTGGCCGATCACCAACGCTTCACCATTCCCTTTCTGTTCGCCGCCTCGGTGCTGATGACCGTGACGGCGCTGCTCATTGGAGTCTTCTGAATGAAAACCCTGCGCATTGGCTCCGGCGCCGGTTACTCCGGCGACCGCATCGAGCCGGCGATCGAACTGGCGCAACATGGCGACCTGGATTACCTGGTGTTCGAATGCCTGGCCGAGCGCACGATCGCCCTGGCCCAACAGGCGCGCTTGCTCGACCCGCAGGCCGGCTTCGATCCATTGCTGGGCGAACGGATGCGCCGGGTCTTGCCCTTCGTCGGTCGTGGCGCTGGGGCGCGCCGCTTGCGTGTGATCACCAACATGGGCGCGGCCAATCCGTTGGGCGCGGCCCGGGAAGTCCGGCACATCGCCCGGCAACTGGGCCTGCCGGCCCTGAAGGTGATCGCGGTGACCGGCGACGACGTCCTGGCGACCGTGTTGGGCGATCCAGAGCAGACCCTGGACAACGGTCAGACCTTGGCTTCGTTGGGCGAGCGCCTGGTGTCGGCCAATGCGTACCTGGGTGTGGACGGCATCATCGAAGCGCTGCAGGCCGATGCCGATGTGGTGATCACCGGGCGGGTGGCGGACCCGTCGCTGTTCCTCGCACCGCAGATGTTCGAATTCGGCTGGGCGGCGGACGATTGGACGCGGTTGGGTCGCGGCACCTTGGTCGGGCACCTGCTCGAATGCGCGGGGCAGCTCAGCGGCGGCTATTTTGCCGATCCGGGGTTCAAGGACGTACCGGACCTGGCGCGCCTGGGCTTTCCTCTCGCTGAAGTGGACGCGACGGGCCGGGCGGTGATCAGCAAGGTCGCGGGCTCCGGCGGGCGCATCGACCCGGCGACTTGCACCGAGCAATTGATCTACGAAGTGCATGATCCTGCCGCGTACCTTACGCCCGATGTCAGCGCCGACTTCTCTGGCGTGTCGTTTACCGTTCCAGGGCCGGACCAGGTCGAGGTCCACGGCGCCGATGGCCAGGCGCGGCCCGTCGCTCTCAAGGTCTCGGTAGGTTACCTCGATGGCTGGATCGGCGAAGGCCAGATCTCCTACGGCGGCCCGGGGGCCTTGGCGCGGGGCCGATTGGCCCGGGAAGTGGTACTGGAGCGCTTGAAACTGACCGGCGTGGCCTATGAAGAGATCCGCGCCGAGTTGATCGGCGTGGATGCCCTGCACGGTTGCGAATTGGGTTCGCGAGCGGGTGGCGAACCTTGGGAAGTGCGCCTGCGGGTCGCGGCCCGTTGCACCGACCGCGCCGAGGCCGTGCGCATCGGCAACGAAGTGGAAACCCTCTACACCAATGGTCCTTACGGCGGTGGCGGGGCGAGCAAATCGGTGCGCCAGGTGGTGGCGGTGGCCTCGCTGCTACTGCCGCGCGACGCTGTCAGCGTGAAGATTCATTCGGAGGACCTGCAATGAGTCGCCTCAAACTGCGTGACCTGGCCCACTCCCGCACGGGGGACAAGGGCGACACGTCCAATATCTCGGTGATCGCGTTCAACGCCGAAGACTACCCGCGCCTGTGTGAGTGGCTGACGGTGGAGCGCGTTGCCGAACATTTTGCAGGACTGCTGGACCCGCGAGGACCGATGATCCGCCGCTATGAACTGCCTGGCGTGAAGGCGCTCAATTTTGTCTTGCCCGGGATCCTGCGGGGCGGGGTGACCCGCTCGCTCGCGCTCGATGCCCACGGGAAGGCCTTGGGCGCGGCGCTGCTGGACTTGGAAATACCCTGCCACTGAGGGCGATCAGGGCTGTCCCTTGACGTCGGTCGAGACCACGCGCTCCAGGCCATTCGCGCCTGGCGCCGTGCTCGGCGCCCACGATCGTTCGCTGCGGCATTTTAGCTTCACGCCCTTGCGCGCAGCCATGTGGCTGGCCGTTTCCATGCACATCGCTTTAGTGGCGTAGGTCGGCTCGTGCCTGCGCTCTTCCACGCAGCCTTCCACGCCAGTGCAGATGGTCATAACCATAACGTACACGGTCATCATCCTGATGTTGCTCCCATCGAAACGATGCGATTGATGCACCTTGCACGGGCCCGCGAGGGACCTGGGCGAGTAGCACTGACAAGCGGATGATGAGCCTTCCTCCGAACCTCCAGCAATGGGCCAGCACAGCCTTCCGTCGGAAAAACGTCACCTTCGGATTGGTTGTAAATTTTCTCAAAATCGGCGCCATTATGTTGGCGTTTTTGTGATGATCCAGCGGTTAAAGCTATGGCGATCCGGCAGGCGAGGGCAGGGGTGGAACGGCTCGCCCGGCAGACCCTTCAGGGCGCGTCGAAGTTCTCATAAGCCAGGGAGATCGCGTCGCTCTGCGGATAGCTGACATACACCATCTCGCCGTAGTTGCTGGCGACCAGCACGTAGGGCCATTTGCCGTTGGCCTTTCGCAGTTGCTCATACAACGGCAGGAAGAAGTCCTTGGTCTGACCCTGGGGGTCGTAGGGGACTTCACCGATAAAGATGGGATAGCGCCCGCCGTTGCACAATTGGACACGCTCCAGCTTGATGCCGCTTTTCTCCAGCACGGTGCGGGCCGGGTGATGCCAGGTGGCGAGGTCGACATCCTGGCAATCGTGGGTTTTCTGGGTGTAGAGCTCGGTGTCCGGGAGGGCCGGATACGCCATGGCCTGGCCGGTCAGGAACAGTAGAGCCAGGGGTAGAAGACGCTGCATGGGAGAGGTCCGATTGGGGGGGAGGAGGATTGTAAGTGCTTTTTCGCCAGATCCAAGGCCGGGCCCGTCCCGGAAACGTCCATTTTTCCGAGTGCTCCCGGGTGTGGGAGCGGGCCTGCCTCATTCAATCGGTACAGCGCTCAGTGCGCGCTGACGCAGGCGCCGGAGAAAAGAGCATCCTGTTCGCCAACCCTGAACGCTGCTCCCTCGATGTGGTAGACCGTGGGCTCTGCGCAAAAGTATGGCTCCAGGCCCATCATGAACAGCCGGTGGTCCTCGCTCGCTTCGAACCCCGGCGTGTGATCTTCCAGCGAAGCCCAGCGCACGATCAGGTTGAACTGTTCAGGGTGTTCGATCCCTTGGGCGAGCATATGGCCGCCGTAGCCCTTTGCTCGGCTAAGCAGGGGGGCCACTTCGGCGAATGCGCGCCTGAACGGGTCGATGCGATCCTTGTGTACGGGGAGCAGGGCGATTTCATAAATCATGGCGTTCATCCCATGTGATCCAGCGGTTAAGGGGTGCGTGCTCAGGCGATCAGCGACGGCTCGACGGCAATCGCGATCTTGCCCTGCAGGCCGTTGTTCGGGCTCTCCAGTCGGGCGTGGGCGAGCGCGAGGTCGGCGAGCGAATAGACCGCACCGACGTGGGGCCGCAGTTGGCCGCGAGCGATCAAGGCGCTCAACTCATCGAGCTTGCCGCGGTTCTGCCGGGTGAAAACGAAGTGATAGCTGGCGTTCTTGCCCCAGGCCTGGATGAGGTTCTGCGGCCGGGCAATGTCCACGATCGAGACCACGCGACCCAGTTGGGCCAGTGCATCGGGGCTGCGTGACAGCGTGTCGCCGCCAATGGTGTCGAACACCACATCGACGCCGTGGCCATCCGTCTGGCGGTGGATGGCGTCGACGTAATCCTCTTTCTCGTAGTCGATGATCACATCGGCGCCCATGGACCGGGCGAACTCGGCATTGGCTTGGCGCACGGTGGTGAACACCCGGGCCCCGATGGCTTTTGCCAATTGGATCGCCACGTGACCCACGCCGCCCGCGCCACCGTGGATGAGGATGCTTTCGCCGACCCGCAGGCCGGCGCGAACCACCAACGCTTCCCACGCCGTCCCGCCAACCAGAGTCAGGCTTGCCGCTTCAAGATGGCTCAGCGTCGGTGGCTTCCTGCCGATGATGCTTTCGGCGGCGACGTGGTACTCGGCATAGCTGCCAGGGCCGTCGAATATCTGCGGGGTGTACCAGACTTCGTCTCCCGGCGCGAATACCGTGACGCCCGGGCCAACGCTTTCGACGACGCCGGAGACGTCATGCCCGGTGATCGTCGGCAACGGCACCAGGTCGGGATAGTCGCCACGTCGAACCTGGTAATCCAGGGGGTTGATGGATGTGGCGTAGACCCGGACCAGGACTTGCCCGGCGCCCGGCACGGGCTTGGGCACCTCGCGGAGTTCGAACGATTCCGGGCCGCCAAATGAGGTGAGCATCATCGCTTTCATTGGAAAAATCCTCGCATCGATAAAGTTAGATATCGGGATATTTCGATATCCTGGGGCAAAAAAAACCTACAGCTCTTTCCCGATCAGCTCGGAGAGGGCACTGATGGTCGCTTCATTGCGTTTGTAGTAAGTCCACTGGCCGATGCGCCTGACTTCGACCAGGCCGACCCGTTGCAGCGTCGCCAGGTAACCGGACACCGTGGACTGGGACAGGCCAATGCCTTCCTGGATGCTGCTGACGCAGACACCCACCGTGTGAACGTCGCCTTCATCCTGCGGCGGGAAGTTCTTCGCGGGGTCCTTCAAGCCTTTCAGGATCTGGAGGCGAGTAGGGTTCGAGAGGGCTTTGAATATTTCGAGTAATTCCATGTGCCGAGAATATCGAGATTTATCGATATGTCAATACGTAAATCACTGACGCCTCAGTCTGAGTATCAAGGCTTTTCGGCTTCAGCCCCGGGTGGGTGACCGAAGTAGGCCTTGTAGGCATGGCTGAAGTTGGCGGGGTTGGCATACCCCAGGCGGTGGGCAATCTGCGCCACGTGCCATTTGCGCTGGCGCAGGAGCGTGCGCGCCAGCTCCAGGCGTTGCTGGCGCACGTAGTCGAGCATCGACTGGCCGTAGACCCGGCTGAAGGCGCGTCTCAGGGTGGTTTCTCCCACGCCCAGTTCCCGCGCCAATGCCTGGGTGCCTGGCGGGTTCAGGAGCTGGGTGTCGAGCTGAAAGCGTGCTTCGTGCGCCAGATCCGAATGGCTGCGCAGGGTCGCCACGGGCTTGTCCGGCGCGGGCGCCAGGTGGGTGGCCAGTTCGACCAGCACGGCCAGGCACAGGCTTTCCTGGTTCAGCCGTTCCAACGCGCCGTGATAGGGCGAATGGTAAAGCCGCTCGAACAAGCGTCCGACGGCGCGACAGCCCTGCAACTCTGAAAAATGCATGCCATCGCCGAGCAGGGAGGACAGGGGCCGCAATGACGGATCCTCTTCGGCCACTTCGCGCAGATAATCGCCGCTGATGCGCAGCCCGGCCATGCGTGCGCGGCTACCCGCCGGCATCCGGTCCATGGCTTCCATGCTTTCACTCAGGCCCAGCACGTGCGGTGCGCCGGGGGTGTATTCATTCAGCACACCGTCCACCCGATGCTGCCACTGTCCATCCAGTACCTGCACGATGCACACGCTGTCGGGCAAGACCTTATGGATGCTCAACGGCTCGGGGAACTGCAAGTCGCAGTCGAAATACTGCAAGTACGGCCGCAGGGTACGAGCGCGGTAGTGGCCGATGGCGCTGCCCATGACCTGCCGTGCGCTGTCGTCGAATACGCCGGCCTGGTCCAAGGCCTCTGGATGATCGAAACAGAATTGCGTGTCGAGGTACGGGTTCCGGCGGTTCATCGAAAAAGCGTCCGTCAGGGCTGGGAGACAGCGTCGCATGATACCGCCATCGGGCGGCGTCATCAGTTGTTGTGAGTCGCGGCCTTATTGTTGTGCGCGGCGGCCTGGCGGCTTGGCAGATCACTGTGGGTTGATTTCAATGGTCGGCTTTGGACTGTCGAGGAAGCCGATGATGATGTTCTACCGCAAGTGGGCGGCCCTGCTGGGCCTGGTGCTGACCGTGTTCGTGGGGATCGCCCATGCTGAAAGTCGCCCGGAAGTCGCGGAAAAAGTGCAGGCGTATGCAGGCGAGGGCGGTGTGAAGGTCTGGACCCTGCGCATGGGTGCCCGCAGTGACAACCAGGCGCTGGTGCAGGTGGAAGGCATCGACCATGACTGGAACATGAAGATCCAGAAGATGGCCGTGGAAAAGACCGCCAAGGACACCCGCTATTCCACCACCGTGGACGGCAAGAAATTCGTGGTGCTGGTGCTGCAACAAGGCTGGGGCGAGCTGTACCTGCCCGGCGAAGCGCAGGCGCTGAACGTCGGCTATGACGAGTCCCTGTCCAGTCAAGGCAATGCACAGGCATTCCTGACCGATTATCTGCAGGCCAACTGAGTCATGGGCCGATTCAGGCGATGGTCATGGCCGCTGACGATGCTGTTGCTGCCGCTGGTTTTGATGGGCTGGGCCAGTGTGCAGGGCTGGCGGGCCGATGATGTGCTGCGCGAAGCGCAGATCATGCGCCAATGGCTGGCCAGCCCCAGCGACGCGTGGGTCCAGCAATTATCGCGGGACGAACGCAAGCAGGTGATTTCGCCCGAAGGTCGGCGCACGCATTTCCAGAGCCAGGTGGACAAGGTCGACAGCGACCATGCCTGGATCCGCCTGCGCCAGGCACTGGCAGCCTTGGCCTACTGGCTCGCCTTCGCCGCGTTGGTGGCGGGACCTGCAACCTGGCTCAAGCTGCGCGTGGATGCCTGGCGCGCGCTGAGCGCCAGGGACTTTCTCTACGACCGTCTGTTTCCCTGCTGGCGTGCCTTGGGGCGCTGGCTGGTGGCGTACACCGCCTTGCTGGTCGGCGCGTTGGCGCTGAGCCTGCTGTATGAACTGAGCTGGGGCTGGAGCCATTTCAAGGCGGGCGGCTGGTTCATGTTGCTGGTGGCGGTGCCGGTGATCGCCGTGCTCTGGATCGGCCTTATGTTGATCGAGCGGCTGCGCCAGCAATGGCACGCCCTGGACAGCCCATCGTCGGCCTTTCTGGGGCAAGCCATGGGGCGCGACAAGGCCCCGGCCTTATGGGCGTGGATTGAACTATTGGCCGCCGACACGGGCGCGCCGATGCCCGACCATATTGTCATCGGCATCGACCAGTCGTTTTTCGTTACCAGCGTCGACGTAGTGCTTCAGCCTGCCGGCGATGTGCTCAGGGGCCGCACGCTTTATCTGCCGTTGACCTATCTCACGACCATGAGCCAGGTCGAAACCGCGTCGATCATCGGCCACGAACTGGGCCATTTCAGCAGCCGCGACACCGAGCGAGGCAGCGAAATCGGCGCGTATTTCAACCTGATGTGCCTGCATTTTTCGTTTATCAGTGCAGCAGATGCCGACCCGGCCTGGATCGAGCGTCCGGCGATCTGGATGACCCAGCGCTTTTTGCACCACTTCCAAGTGGCCGTGCACCACTGGGGACGGGCACAGGAGCTGGTGGCGGATCGGGTGGGGAGCAAAATCGCCGGCGAGCGGTTGTTCTGCCAGGCGCTGTTACGCGTTATCGCCCTGGACGGTGAAATCGACACGCTGCTTGCCGAACGACGCCACGCCAATCTGATCCAGGCCCTGGCCGAGCACCTGCGCCACACCCCGCTGCGCTTGAGCGACACGGTGCTGCAGCACGCGATCGCACACCCCTTCGATACCCATCCGCCAACGGCCTTGCGCCTGCGGCAACTGGGCGTGGCGCTGGACGCCTCGCTGCTGGCCCAAGCCACCCGTACACCCACCGAGCACGACTGCCAGTGGTTCAGTCAACTCACGGCAAGCCCCTCACCACAGCCTGATGCCAACGATGTCAGGCACAAGACCTTATAAGGAGAATGACCAATGTCCCAGCCCTCCGATCCGCTGTCGGATCTTTCCAGCTCGCTCAGCCAACAGTACGCCGCCTCCCGCGAGGCTGAACGTGAACGCTCCATCACGGAGCTCGAGCAGGTGATCCAAGGCGTGCCCGAGCAGACCGAATTCACCAATTCGCGTCGCTTCAAGCTGCTCGGCCCATTGTTCTTGCTGATCGCCCTGGGCTTGCTGGGCTTCGCCCTGCGCGATGGTTCCACCGGCCTGGCCGGGTGCGCCGCCGCGATGGCGTTGCTCTTTGTGTTGCTCACCTGGCAACACCGCAACGCTGGGCAACACGCCTTCATGCGCCTGACCCGTCGTCAACTTTTCGCAGACACCTTGAGCACACCGGTCGACCTGGTCGACATTGCCGACATCTCCGTCAGTGAACAAGGCTGGCTGACGGTGCAAACACTGACCCTGCGTGCCGATGCGCCACTGCCTGTTCATCGCGCCGCGCGGCAGTTGTTCGGCAACCAGGCGCTGGCCTTGAAAAAGCCCCGGCCGCAGATCCGTATCCAGTCCGCTGGCTTGATGCGTGACGGCCGTAAGCTCGATTGCGACCAGATCGGTGAAATCCTGAGCGCGTATTGCCAGGCTGCCCATGCACAACAGCATCTTGATGCGTTGCGTCAGGATGGCCGGCGGGGTTGAGGGTGTTGCGCTCCTTCAAGAACTGGCAAAAAAACCACCTACAGCTGCCAGGCCGGCTCTGAAAGGTGTTCGGCAAAAAAATCAGAAAGGGCTTGAACCTTCCTCGGCCGTGAGCGTGCGGAAGGCGTCATGAAATACAGGCCGCCATGTGTCATGTGCCACTCCGGCAGGACGTGTTCCAGACGCCCATCCGCCAGATACTCGGCGGCGATGAATTCCGGAAGCTCGGCCAACGCCATCCCTGCCAGCAAGGGCGCGACCAGCGCATCTGAGTTGGTGACGCGTAGTGGGCCGCGAGGGGTTACATCGTGTTCGCGGCCATCACCATGGACGAAGCGCCATACCTGGCTTCTGGCTCGATAGGCGTAGCTCATGCATGCGTGGTCAGCCAGATCTCGTGGATGAGCGGGATGGCCATGCTGGTTCAGATACGACGGAGCCGCTACCAGGTATTGGGTTACCGAACAGATCCTTCGCGCTACCAAGGAAGAGTCGGGGAGGGCGGCGATACGCAATGCCGCATCGAAACCCTCCGCTATCAGGTCGACGGTCGAATCCGACAAGTGCAGGTCGAGTTCCAGTTCCGGATAGCGCGTCATTAGCGCTGGAAGCAGCGGTGCGACCCACCGCAAGCCGAACGACATGGGCACGGCCAGCCGAACCGATCCCCGTGGCTGCACGGAAAGCTCGAGGGCTTCGCTCTCGATTTCTTCAGCCTGGCGATACAACGTGCTCGCCTGCTCAACCATGCGCTGGCCAAACTCCGTGATCGAGAGTTGACGTGACGTCCGATTGAGCAAGCGCCCCCCTAGCCGCTCCTCAAGGCGCGCCACCGCGCGTGACACCGTGGGCACCGACACGCCCATGGCCCTGGCGGCTGCAGCGTAAGAGCCTTCTTCCGCCACTTTGGCAAACATCGCCAGCCCTTCGAAATCCGGAATTCTTGGCATTTCATTTCTGCAATGATGAATTTCAAATGATTCTATTTTGAAATTTTGCATCGGTCGATACGCTTCTTCCACACCCCATCACATCCCAACGGGAGAAACAATCATGAGCAAGAAACTGGAAGGCAAAATCGCATTGGTCACTGGCGGTACTACCGGCATCGGCCTGGCCACCGCTAAACGTTTTGCCGAGGAGGGCGCCCACGTCTACATCACCGGTCGTCGACAAGCGGAACTGGACAAGGCCGTGGAGACCGTTGGCAATGCCACGGGTATAGCCGTCGACTCCACCCGACTCGACCAGCTCGATGCCCTGTATGACCGCATCCAACAGGCCCATGGGCGACTCGACGTGCTGTTCGCCAACGCTGGCGGCGGCTCCATGCTGCCTTTGGGTGAAATCACCGAGGCCCACTATGACGATACCTTCGACCGCAACGTGAAAGGCGTGCTGTTTACTGTTCAGAAAGCGCTGCCATTGCTGGCGCGGAACGCCTCCATCATCCTCACGGGCTCGACGGCCGGCAGCTCCGGTACGGCGGCGTTCAGCGTCTACTCTGCCTCCAAGGCCGCTGTGCGAGCCTTTGCCCGCAGCTGGATTCTGGATCTGAAGGATCGCGCAGTCAGGGTCAATACCCTCAGTCCGGGTGCGACCCGTACTCCAGGCCTCGTCGACTTGGCCGGCCCGGATTCGGCGCAGCAGCAAGGCCTGCTCGACTATCTGGCCTCGCAGGTACCGCTGGGGCGAGTAGGTGAGCCCATCGAGATTGCCAACGCGGCCGTGTTCCTGGCAAGCGACGACTCGAGCTTTGTAAATGGAGCGGAATTATTCGTGGACGGTGGTCAGGCACAGATCTGAAGCTGCCGCTGGGAAAGGAGGGGAGAACTCTCCTTCTTTCCCTCATTGTGTTCATTGGACGTGATAGATTCCACTCGGCAGCGCGAGCAGAGGTCGCTGCCCGGAGCCATTCTTCAAGACTCACTGGATGGCTGGTTGACCTCTGTGCCTGCCAAGTTACAAGTTAAAGGAACTGACTTTGCGATTCGTATGGCGTGATCCCGGCAGTACACCTAGTTCGCTTGCTGCCGAGGCTTTGCTCGGCGAGATGTCGCTCTTGCGAGAGCACTTCGAAATGCCAGCCGCATCGCGGTTGACCCGTCGCCCAAAGTTGAACCGGCGCAAATGGAGTTCCCGGGAAGTAAAGTCGGCATTGCTCGCGGCTTTCCAGGAGAAGTGCGGCTATTGCGAGAAAGACATCGGTCCTTTCGAGTTCGAAGTTCACCATCATCGCCCGATACTCAACGCCAAGGATCGAATGGGTTACTCGGGCACTCCGAGCCCTGACCACTACGCCTGGTACGCCTATGAATGGGCCAATCTGGTATTGGCTTGCCCCGTTTGCGCACGCTACAAGAGTTCGCAGTTCCCCACGCAGTACGAACGTGTCGCGCCATTCACGCCACTGGCGCTGGCCGATCAAGAGCGTCCAGTTCTGATCGACCCCTCAAGCGACGACCCTTTCGAGCACCTGGCATTTAACGTTGAAGGGTTCTGCGTAGGCAGAAACGACCGAGGCAAGGAAACTGTCGACGTTCTAAAACTGAATCGAAGCGAATTGGTGGGACGACGCGCCGCTATTTTTTCTGAGTGGATGATCTTTCTCGAAAAGCTGCGCGGCAGGGACTACAAGGAAATCCTGGCCGACGTAGAGAGCCAACTGAATGATCGCCGTGCCCATGTCGGAGCAGCCAGGATCTGGATGGTTGACGCCTTGCGAACAACCTCAGAGAGCGATACACGGCTACATGAGGCCGAGTTTTGCGCTGAACTGGCTAGATTCATCGACGTATGCAGCCCGCCGAACTGGCGCCAATTCACCGATCAGCTCAAGCGCGGGCACGGGCGCCGGAGTATTTTACGTTCGGATCTCGTTGAAGCGGTGGGCGAAGTTCAAACGACCAAGTTCGCCCGTATCCGTTCGATCCAGGTCAAAAATTTCAAGGGGTTCAGCCGGTTCACCCTGGATCTTTCCAGTCGGTCCGTGGCCGAGCGCGGCATCGCGCCGGCGACCGTGTTGCTGGGAGAAAATGCGGTAGGTAAAAGCTCGCTGCTCCAGGCCATCGCCCTGGGCACCATGGGGAGGGATTTGCGAAGCCAGGTCAAGGCAAACTTCGATGCTTTTCTTCGAAAGCCACAAGAGCGCACAGACCAGATGTGGCAGTCAGCCTCCGACAGCAGAGGCGCGGCCCAGGCCAGTATCCGGATCGAATTTGACGATGGTAGCTGCAATCAGGTGCATATACTGCGGGGTGGCGAGATCCGTGACGAGTCTTTCGAGAGCGCACTGGTGCTTGGCTATGGCGCCCATCGACTGTTCAGTGAGCAACCGAAGAACCACAAGAACATCAAACGGGTTTCGAGCATCGTTTCGTTGTTCAACAACCAGCGAACGCTGCCACATTCGGCCGATTGGCTCGAATCACTTGACGAGAAAATCTTTCCGACGGTAGCTCGCGCACTGCGGGAAATTCTCAATCTGGCGGACGAGGATGAAATCATCCGCACTGACCATTCCGGGCTGTTGATCAGCAAGAATGGCGAAGCCATACCGTTGCCGAGATTGAGCGATGGTTATCGTTCCTTGTTCGCCATGGCGTTGGACATTATCCGCAACATGGTGAAGCGCTGGGGCGACCTGGAGAGCTCACGAGGCATCGTGCTGATCGACGAAATCGAAATCCACCTTCACCCGCGCTGGAAAATGCAGGTGGTCGGCGCTTTGCGTCGCGCCATGCCGCAAGTTCAGTTCATTTTCACCACCCACGATCCACTTTGCCTGAGAGGGATGTTGGAGGGAGAAGTGCATGTACTGATTCGCGATGAGCAGCGGAGCATCGTGGAAATGGGCGGGTTGCCGGACGTCAGCGCCATGCGCGCCGAGCAGCTGCTGACGTCCGAATACTTCGGCCTCGCCAGCACGGCCGAACCTGAAACGCTGCGGCGCATTGACCAGTTGTTGCTGTCGGAGCCTCGTAGTGTCGAGGCACAAGCGCAGTTTTCCGAACGGTTGGGCGCGTTCTCGATGATCGGCGATACCCCGGAGCGACAGGTCGTGAACGAAGCGTTGCGGCGACATATTGTCGAACAGTTCCGCTCCAACCGGCTCGACCGGGCTGAAGTGCGCGAAGAGTCGATCAATCTGATCCTGGAAAGCCTGCGTGATGCCGGAGGGATTGGACAATGATCCAGATCGACCGCAAGGCTGTAGACGAGCCGGCATCACTGGCTGAATCAGACGGCCCGGCAGCCAGGGAGCGAAAGCGCGCTGAAGCTTTTTATGCGGCACGCGCCATCCCACCGGCCCCCTCGAAGACAGTGAGCAAGGGGAAGGCAGGGAAAAAGCCAAAGGTCAAAAAATTCAACTTCACGGCTTACGGGGCAAAGGACGTGAAGCGAGCGCTGAACAAGCTCTTCCACAAGAAATGTGCTTATTGCGAGTCCAGTTACAAAGCGGTGGGCCCCGTCCAGGTCGAGCATTTCAGACCGAAAAACCGGGTGATCGATCATCCTGGCCATACCGGCTACTGGTGGCTGGCATCCGACTGGAGCAATCTACTGCCCAGCTGCATTCACTGTAATAGCAGTGAGTACCATGAGATTCATACTTTCACTGCCGAGCAACCCTATAAGCAAAAGGTGAAGGAGGGTACATACAAGCTCGGGAAATATGACGCCTTTCCGATCCTCGGGCAGCGAGCCATGACCAAAGGCGATGACCTGAGCGCCGAGGACGCCTGTCTCATAGACCCCACGCGACAAGACCCGAACAAGCATTTGCACTGGATAGTTGAGCGAGGCTTGAGCCTGATTGCTCCGCTGAAGGTGGGGAACAACTGGGACCCTTACGGGCTTGCCACCTATCAAATCTTTGGCCTGAACCGAGTGAACCTGGTAGAGGCACGCACCGAGCTGATGCTGGAGATTCAAAACCAACTGTTGAAGGCTGAAAACGCACTCAAGACTGCCGCCACACTGGTCCCGGGGGAGCCATTCTTCGAATATCTGCGCAAGGACGCCAAAACCATATTCGAGGAGTTGAAAGCACGGTCAGCGCCATCGAAACCTTATTCAGCCATGGTCAAGAAACTGGTCACCGATAACCGAAACCGGATAATCGCGGAATTCGAGGAAGCGATGCGGAGCGCACGTCGAGATGCCCATAGCCCAGGAGAGATTGAATTCTCGGCCGAATAGCTAATGCAGCCTGCGGAATTTCGTGTGGAAGACAGCGCAACACGAAATACTTTGTTACGCATAATGTATATTATGTTAAACGACAGGCCATGTTGGAAATGTTCATGAGCCTCCTAAGCCACTGATTCGACCAATTCGTTTTCGACGCCTACTCTTTCAACGGGCCATGTCCATAGTGTTCATGACGATTCCTTGAACGAGGTGGCTGTCGATGAAACTGATTCAGTGCAGGTTCGCTTCAGGTCAACGACTACCGCTGCTTGTACAAGCTGGTGATGCGACGCCTTTGCCCATACTCATTCCGTTCATCTACGTCCAACTCAAACTCAGGCACCGCGCTTACAACACGGCTGTGGCGCACCTGCGCGCGATTCAGGCTTTCTACGCCTACGCCAAAAGCCGAGATCTGGATATCGATGAGGCCATCTTGGCCTGCCACTTTGAGGCGATTCTGGCTTTGCTGGACGGTTACGCTATTTGGCTCCAAAGTGGCCGTCATGCCGATAATCTGATCGCCCGAATCGGCAGAGCTGAAACGGTGCTTTTTCAGCAGATCAGTTCACGAACACGTGATCAGTACCTGCGCCTGCTGAAGAAATACCTGTCTTGGTGCGTCACCCGTTACATCCCGCGCGCCCGTCAGAATTCAGCCACACAGGCCGACATCAACGTGGTATTTGCCGATGTTGCCGACGTCATTGAGCGGCGCTTTGAGAGCCATATCATCAATGCTCGTCCCGATCGCACTCGTTACCGCAGCCTGACAGATATGCAACTACAGATCGTTCGCACACTGATTCGCCCTGGCGCTGTGGAGAATCCGTTCCCGGAGCGTTTGCAACTGCGTAATTGGCTAATGATCGAATTGCTCTTGGAGACCGGCATCCGTCGCGGAGAGCTTCTGAAGCTCTACTCCACGGATATCAATAAAGGGTCTCAGCACGCCTATGTCAGCATCAATGATCGAGAACATGATCCCCGCGATCCGCGCGTTGAAGAGCCTGCGCTCAAAACACATGGGCGGACCGTAGGTATCTCCGCACAGTTGTATGAGGTATACGAGCGCTATATCCAGAGCGACCGGCGCCCTTTGCGCGACGGCAAACCGATGAAATTGCTATATCGCTATTTGTTCATCTCGGATCGTGGCCGCCCGCTGTCGATCCGCGCGTTGTCGAACGTCCTTGACCGGCTGTTTCTGACCATTGAACTGGCTCATCCAAGCACACAACTGCTTTGTGAACGGTTTGGACGTAGAGTCAGTAATGGCACCTTTGAGAAACACCCGATAAATCAGCTTAGCACTCTTCATATCGACTACAAATTACGGCATGGTAATCTGCCTAGAGCGCTAGACAGGGCTGCGTCAGCTCTGATGACTACACATTACGGTACATGTCTCCTGACTACTTCGTATCAGACGCGAAGCGTTGACATGTGCGCCAACCGCTCGTAGAGTTTGATCGGTAGCCCCTGAGGCACTTGAGTTTTATCTCCCCTTGAGGGGATTTGCAAAGCCCGGTTTTTGACCGGGCTTTTGCCTTTGTGCAGTTCGGGATCAGGCGTCAAAGTATACGTAACCATCGTAACGGCGAATTGAGCATCTGGATCGCCATTTACCGTAGCGCTATAAACGGACTGACGTGGCGGGCTAGTGCCACGACGCGGTATAGGCTGACTGCATACGACGGTATTCCTCTTATTCCTGATACACCAGGATAAGGTCGATCAGGTGGAGCCATCCAAGCGGTGGCTTGCAACGCGCCGCGCTAGGCGGGCGGCAACTTAGCTGGCAGCTCCCTGGCTCGCTCGCGGCCAGCAACGCTCACTACGCAGCGCTCTATGAACTGCATATCGCCCCCAAGCAGTGGTCTATTTTCTTTCCTGCTCGGATTTTAGTACCTGCACGCCGTGGACATCTGGTGTTGCGCAAAATACTTCTAGCGCAGCGGCTTTAACGCAAATATTGTTGTATCCGCCAAGAAGTTCGTAGCTATTTACCGTGAGGACCGCGTTCACCCCAGTGGCAATCCTCGCCCTAATTTGTTCTCGTACGCTTTCATCAAAACCATACTCCCTTATCACCCGGTCCAATGTGACATCAACAAACGCGTGCTCAAGCGCGACAATACAGTTTTTGGATACATTCATATAGGTGAGGGGGCCATTTCCCGAGTCTTTAACCACCCCAGTATCCGTGAGTAGCGCACAGCGCTCATCGAACACAGCGACGAATATAGTTGTGGAGAACTCTGGAGCTATAAAAAATTCATTTATAAATCCATCCAACTGGGACTCATCGTCATATCTGTCAACGTAGAGAAACAGTAGCAACAGTCTAATCCACTGCTGATACTCCTTCGACGAAACGCCGTAAGTCTTGCAGATATACGCTTCTTCAGATGAGTTTTTTTTGGCCAGCGCCAGATACAGCGAATGGGCGCCAGGTTTATCGAGGGAGTGATCTAAGAAGTTATCGAACCGCTTTAACACCTCCTTGATTTTATAAGGGTTTCGCAACCAGTTCATTGTTTTATAGGTATAAATAAACTTGACATGACCGAGAAACTTCTCGAAGTCGAAGCCTTCTAAATCCTTCAAATGTATTTTAGGTTGTTTACCCAGGCGACCTCTAACTTCGTTGATCATAGCAAGTAAACTGGACACATGCTCAGGATAGGGAGCTTCGTGACGTTCGAACAAGCGCTCAAAATTCAACCGGTCCTTCTCGCCTGTTCGCATGAAAGTAAATAGATCCTGAAATCCAAGATTTCTCCAGATCTGAGTCTTTCCTTCCAAGCGGATTATTGGTTTTTTGCTATCAACAATAGAGAATCGATAGATCTCAGCCTTTTTTGACTTTGTATCTTTCGAGCAGGAGTTCTGCCGTTGCTCGGATCGTGAAACGAAATGCTGGTTAGCGGTAGGGTTTATGAAATCGTCAAGACTCGTCAAATCTGGCCTTTGGATACAAAAGAGTGGGAGGATGCCACCATTACGGATAATAGCGCCCAGAGAGGAAGGAGTGAGCGTGCCCTGATTTATCACTGACTGAAATAAATCTGCGGGCTACCCAAGCAAGCCCAACTGCCAAGCTTATGTCAGACTTGCCGCCGCAGGTGAGCTCTCACAAAACGCTACCGTCAGTCACGCACCGAGCCTGACTGAGCAGGTGCCTATGTTTCCTAAACTACGTTTTGAAAAGCGCTTGAACTTTCAACTGGGCGTTCGCGAGGTCTGATCGTAGCAGGTACTCGTTGAGGCCGATTACCGCGTGAATTCCTGCTGTGCTGACGCTGGGTTGCTGCTGCTTAATGTTATCAATAAGCCCTGGGTAGCAACCCACCGCAACCGTTTTACCACGTTGTTCAACCAGCAAAGGCGCAGACGAAATCGGGCCAACCCTACAGGCATATCCCGCTAATTCAAGGCTGGCACGAAGCTGAGCCAGTTTTAGCAACTGGTCGGTGGCCGATGAACAGGCTGGAATCTCTCCTCGTACCGCGTAACGCAAGAGCATCGCACCCAAATGCCGATCAAGACGGTGCCGAAGGTGTTGGTTATGGAAGTGGTTGAGGCATTCTGTGCAGGAGGCCTCACATGTGCAGTTTTCCAACAGATTAATAGTGGAGTCTAAAATCTCTTCCATGTGCCGCGCTGCAATCTCTGCGTACCCTGCGCCCCCTGACAACGTGTCGTACAAAAATAGGTCCAGGATACGGGCGTCATCCTGCAGCGCAGGCTCAATCCTAAAGCCAGAACCGAACTCGGCAGGGTCCAGATCCAGTTGCCGATGCCGACTGGCCGCAAGCCGCAGCGCCTCTGCAAGTGAATGCAAGGCATCTTCGAGAATATGCAACACCACCCCGTTTACCGTGTCGGTCACGATAGGCTCCGCGATTTTGAGGCGCAACAGTAGAAGGTCCGTGTCGAAGTGATGGCCCAGCAACACGCGTGCGAACTGCCCAGAGCACTTCGGAGGTGTTCCTTTTGGACCTAGTTGCTTGTAGGGGCGGTCATGTGGCCCCGCGTTCGCCTCCTGATCAAAGACTGAGGCATGGCCGCATTCCATGCACACTGAAAAGCCCCCTTCCCCGGTGCCTTCCTTACCTCGGTTGACGGTGACGAGCGTGCGGTCGATGGCATAAGTATAGCTTGCATACGGACCACAGGCGGAAAAGCGGAAAATCTCCGGATCAACAGGTTGCGGCAACTGCGCCATCGTCGCGTAGGTGATTTCCTGCTCGCGGTCATTTTCCGGCAAATCCGCGGCGCTCTCCGGGCCGAACACCTCCGGCACAATCATCTGTTCTGTCACCAATTGTTGGCCGCAGACGGGACAGTTCATCTGTTCTTTGCCTGAACGATTGGGATCACGTACAAACGAGCAGGCTTTACAGTGTGTGTGCGGTTTTTTGTTTTCGAAGAGAGGGCCTGCACGATTTACGACACCCGCTGGTAGATCTGCAAAGACACCGCCAGAGCGATAGGTTTTCTTGTCAATAACGATGAGGCGCCCCGGTGCGTACTCGCTCAGGGCTTTGATGATCGACTGTTGCGGGCGTTGCACCGTCCGCACTTCCCAACGTTCTCGGGTGTTTTTGCTCAACTTTTCCACGAGAAAACTGCAAAGACTGGTCGGGAACGCGTAGCTCGGGAGCAACCCGTGAAAGAACAAAAACTCCAGAAGTTCTGCCTGTTCCGTACTCGGTGGAGGATCCTCGCCATTCTGGATACCTTGTTCAGCGAGACCTTCATGCCTCGTAGTCACCTCGACGGTTATGCTCAGCTTCTTGAGTTCCTCAAGCAAGCCCTTACTGGTATCAGCCAGCCATTCCATCAATGAAAGTCCGCGGGTATCCAATCCCGGCGGTAGCCATGCGACAATGGACTCGCTCAGATCGCCGTCACTGGCCAGGACCCGACGAGCCACCCAAGCTTCGAAGCTATTCAGAGTGGGACCGGTTTGCTCGGTGCTGCAGAAGAAATCCTCAGTAGGCCCTAGTGCTTTGAGCAACGATGAATTTTTTTCAGTCAACGCACCGGTGCATTGCGCCATGATTTCATGGAAAAAAGTCTGGATTAGGTAAGCGTGGAGATGCCGACGGGCGATTTTCGCATTATCGATCTTGACCTCCGGTGTCCGAGGTGGACCTGCCACGATACTTTCAGGGTTTAAGAAGTAGTGGCTGTCATGCGGACCATTCTGTGAGTAGGTGACAACGGTAGAGACCGACGAACCGCGCCGCCCTGCCCGACCAGCGCGCTGTTGGTAGTTTTCACGCTGTGGAGGGACATTTCGCAGCGCTACTGCCACCAGCGAGCCGATGTCGACGCCTACCTCCATGGTCGTTGTGCAACTGAGTACGTCGATCGGGCGGTCTCGATCCTCAATTAGCACGTCTTGGAACCGCATCTCATAGAGCTCTGTGGTCGCGTGCACCCTGCTACGGTCACGGTTCGACAATTGTGCGGTATGTTCCTCGACGCTCATGTTGGACAGCTCTGCTCCGGGCGTTAGCGCCCTAGCTACTGGAAGCCGCCAGAAGTTTTTACGAGCCGTGACATATTCGCTGTTCTTTGGATCGAGAGACGATGCTGCGTCGCTGCCGCATGCCAGACAAACTTTGCCTTCCAAGGCGAAAGGCATCAGCACAGTGCAGTCAGTGCATTGCGCCCAACAGTGGGCTAAGTCGACGACAACGGCTAAGGAGTCAGGCACCAGGAACCAGGCGCCCTCGAACTCTTCCGCCAATTGGTCTCGGAAGATCGCTTCAACGCGCTGTACTGCCTCACTTGACCAACCGAAATGATTGGTTAGGCGCTCCTTCAATGATTTTCCAAACTGACCGTTGCTGCCCCAGGCCGAATTCGCATAACCGGCTGCCTTCCAGCGATAGACCGACTCAATGGATTTGTCGAACGCATACTCCTGCAGCATCGAGTCAATCCACCCTACCGCCAATTCACGGACGTTCGCTTCGCTGATGGCGAGCCCGGTCTTCGACAAGTGTTGGCTGAGTTTTCGCAATTTCAGAGGGGTTGGCTCAACGAAGCCGACCATTGTCCCCGTTAGTGAGTAATAGTTGCCACAAAGGAGTTTTAGTAGGGCAATCTGGTAGCGCGCCGGGATTTCCTGTGGCGTAAAATTCGCTTCAATGGCTTCCACTAGGTCGGAATCATAATTGTCATCAAATAATTTACGTGCGCTCTCGACTCTTCTCGAATCACCGCCATCGAACATCGGCAGGTCGTGCTCCGTCAATACGGAAAGGAAGGCTAAATATAGTAAGGCTGTGGGCTTGGCGGGTTTTTCCAGATCCATTAGTTTGTGACAAGCCAGTGCGACAGCCTGTCGAAACACGTCGAGTTCGATATCACGTGGAATATCACGTGCTAGCCGAGCGGCCTTTTGCCGACCATCTGAGAAAATCAACACCTTGCGCCCTGCGTTCGGATGCCGTTTATCTTTGGCTCGACTGGCGGATTGTTTCGCCATTTGCGTCCGGACGAGCGCAGTGAACGGCGCCTCCCCCTTGGTGAGGTGATCCATGATTTTCGATGGAGCATCTTTGGCGTTTTTGATCTTACGCGTACAGACCGGACAGTGATCAAAGGTGAGATTGCCTGCATCCGCCGCCTTGTCCGGTACACGGACCTTCCGGAACCCGGCTTCATCGCTCGGCTGTTCATCAGAGAGCCTGCCACTGGCCATATGTAGCCATTTCTCGATATGTCGACTGCGAGGATGGATCGCGTTCTCTACACACAACTCTATCGGCATCAGCGTGGATACCGAACCGTCGGATAACGGCCCACTGGGCTGATGCCAAACGAAGTCTTGGTCCTCGTTTACAAAACCACGTAAAAAAGCGGCTCCGCAGTCACGATGTGTGAGCAGTTCATACACGCGGCCATTGGCTTCGCAGCCACACTGGGTTAAAGGTTTCGTATACAGACGGCCTAAGATAGTGGGACCGTGATGATGGCCTAAGCGCTTGGAGCAGACAGGGTTCACGCAGGCGAACAGGCCAGGCAATCCGCGATGGAAGAGGTGCAGGCGCGTTGGGAGCAACACCCGCCCATCCGTGCTCCGCTGTGCGTAGCTACCCAGTGCTAAAAGCGTGTCCGTGGCTTTTTCCGCATCGACCGCAGGGTATCTGCCAAACAGCCGATCACTCAGATCGTCTAGTCGAACCGCACGCCCTGATACCTCGGTGATCAAGTTTTCTAGCGGTTCGAATCCGGAGAGATGTTCGAACAGCCAGTTTCGAAACGCAGCATGATCCCCGCACGGTGGTTGGCTCCAGCCGAGCCGATGGGCGAGTTGCGCCGCAGCTTCAGTTGCCGCATTTAAGTCCTCGGCCGAACGCTGAAAATCGTCCAGATTAAAATCTGCCAGCGCCTCAAGATGTGCTGCTGGCGCTGCCTGTGATACGCAACGTTGCTCCGGTGTCCCCTGGATAACCCTGACGCGTCGTGGCGATGCGTCGGCCAAGCCCGTCAAGTCTCGCGCAAAACGCTCGCCATCAACCGAAGCGGTGGCTGCGGGTCCGAGACTCGCACTGGTCATGATGCATCGCATGCGCTCTCGTGGAATGTCGAGCCGCGCGCAAAGACGTCGGATCAACAAAGCCACCTCGGCTCCACCGGCTCCCCTGTACATATGCGCTTCGTCCAGAACGAGGATAAACTCGTTGCGCGGGTCCGCTTTGAGCCAGGCCTTCGTCTGATCAAAGATATTGCGCTCGATAGGTCGCATGAGCATGTATTCGAGCATGGAATAGTTGGTGATCAATAGCTCGGGACAACGCGCTTGCATTTCATGGCGAGTCATCATTTCGCGATCAGTGGACTGGGTCTCAAGCCGGCCTGCCCAATGCTTTCTGGTGAAGTTGCCGCCCTTCTTCTTCCCTGATGCATAGGTCTTGGTTTCAATGGATGCGGCGCCGTAGAACCCCTCCAAGTCCTTGCTCGGCCATCGCCCGATCTTGACCAACTCGTCTTTCACGGCAGGCTTCACGGCCACTTTATTATAAAACTCTTCAAACAGTGGCTCTATGAAGCGCTCGTCGCGCTCTTTGGAGCGCTCTCCCGGGTACGGGGTGCGCCCGGTATAGCTACCGAAACGGATCGGCTGGGAGCGGTTTTGAGTCAAGATCGACGATGCCTCAGTATTTCCTATGAGGCGTCGGATCCGCGCCAACTGGTCATTGACCAAGGCGTTCATGGGGTAGAGCAACAGCGCCCGACAGCCGGGCAACTGTGCTGACTGGGGGCGCTCCTGGCCCTCAATCGCCAATTGACCAATGATTGGCATAAGAAAACTTTCGGTTTTGCCAGAGCCGGTACCCGTTGCAACAACCAGGTCCGCGGCCTCGGCACCTAAAAAAGCCGTGAGCGCTTGCGATTGGTGCTCGTATGGACGAGGGTAAAGCCCGAGCCCCATGAGCGACAACTGGGTGAGCGTATCGGAAGCAATCCTCGGAATGACGAGTTGATCGAACGGATCGCCTATTTTGTAGACTGCCGTCGCTTCCACATAAGGTGTCTGGACAATAGTTTCAGAGCGCAGCAGCAGAGCATGACGCTCTCTGACGAGCCCTTCATCACGAATATGGTATTGGGCTTCGATGTATTGTCGAAGGCTATCGGCCAAACTTTTCGCTGTCTCGTGAACACCCGATGCTTCATTCATTGAAATCCCCCCATTATTGTCTTCCCTCTGCAATCGGGCGTTCTGTCAGGTCCACGCGCAACCCGGCAAGTGCTTGACGCAGCAGCGGAAACATCTCACGCGGTATCACATATTCGGTCGTCCCTGCACCGCCAGGCGACGATATTTGCCAGCCCAGCAGCAGCGCTCGTGCCTCTTCCCGCGGCAAATGACGATTCAGGCGCAGTCGAACCTGTGATTGCGACACATGCGCTTGAACTTTCATGGGATAGCCGGCTTGTGCGTCGAGGTGAAACTGCAAGCGCCTCGCCTCTTCCCGTCGCAGTCCCGTCATTTGCCGAAGATGCCCTCGCGACACCTGTACCACAAAGTATTCAAACCGTGGACCTGTGCGGCATCTGGCAAGGAAGAGACCTTCTGCGGTCGCGCAAACAGGCAGTGCGATCCATTTGCCACTAGCCCTTATTGAAACGTCCGCTAGCTCACTAGTCGCAGGTGTCAGTTGCGCCTTGGCACTTGTCAACAACTGGATCGACCACTCCTGCAATCCTTCGAGCGGCGCGCCAATCCATTCCTGTGGTTCCCAGAGGTCTATGCGTCCAGCGCAGGCATCGATGTCGATCAGCCTGAGCCTCCCTGCCCCACGCATCGTGATTGACCAGGGAAAAGTTTGTGCAGGCCCACCGCCAGTGATCACGGCCAGCGGGCCTCCGGTTCTGATCGCCTGTGGCGGGGGGGTTAGCCAACGTCCGCCGTCGAGTCGCACCAGATCCCCTAGCTCTCCCAGGTTCTCCAGAATCGCTTTGACGCCCGGTTCAGCGGATTGCTCATCGTCGAGAGTCGGCCACAAGGGGCGCAAACGCCGGCGAACCAGACTCGTCAAACTGAGCGTGGTCGCCGGCACCCAAGCTTCCCGATCCGTACTAGGGGCAGAACACAGATAGGATGCGGCCCGAAGACACTCCGCTACGGCCGCGATCCTCAATCCTTCACCGTCACTCCTACAGCCCAAGCCGGTTGCCAGAGTTTTCCGAGCGGCATCGCGATCGCACCCTAGCCACTTCACTCAACACGCTCCGCATGGACCGCTTGCACGTCGATTTCACTCATGAGCTCGGTGGCGCTGCGCGTTAGTGCCTCGACCGGTCCCCCGAGGGATTGCGCCCATGGCAATGCCCACTGCTTCAGCACCGCATGAAGCGCTCGCTCCGAAGGGCCTGATGATAGGAGTCGCAATTGGGCGTATGCCCGGTCAGCGACTCGCAGCCAAAGATTCCCTGGGACAAAATCCACCTGTGCAAGGCGCTCCCTCAACGTGCTCGGTAGAGCCAACAGTGTGGTCTCAGCAGAGCCGTGTAGGGCTTTCCAGTCATCCACAACCCGTTGGCCAAACTGCATCAGCGGTACCTGGGCGGATACCCCCCGCATAGCGAATTCATCCGTATCAAACACGGGCCCGAGTTCAGACAACGTACCGCCGTCTGGAAATACTGCTGGGCCGTGAGTCCAAGAAGCAATAAGAACCAGGCGCGTATCGACCGTCAGGGTGAACTGACGACGCGCCACAAGATCGCGGATGACACTGCCATACACCTCAAACGCAGAGCGGTTGGCCCCCTTGAGCAACAGACATCCAGACGACTCGATCACGACTTCGAGGCAGTCGGTCGCGGCATCCTCTGACAGGAGGCCGACGGGAACCCGCCACTCATGGAAAATCATCCCCCCTACGGCCGCTGCCACGGCATCAGCAATTAAGTCCGCAGTTGATCCTTTGAACTGAATCAACTGGCCGGAGATGACTGCTGCCAGGATATGCCGTGCGTAACTATTGGCATCGTTCTTCACTACACCGCATGCCTGAAGGTTGTTGGCGATGACCTTCCAGGCAACGTCCACAGAGCCGACCTCAACGAACGGACCGCTTGCTTCGTTCTCGATCAAGCGGACGCGTGCCTGGCCACTGGTCTCGTCACGTGGTTTGGCAACCCGCAAATCATGGTCGTCGAGGCGTTCGCGCAACGCCGCTATGGTGGCTACCGTGGCCTCCCAGTCGGGAATGCGCTCACCGAGGGTGGTCAGTGCTTCCTCGATCGCCAGAACCTGCGGGCGTTCAGCCATCAGGTCGGCGACCTGAACAGCGAGGGAGTCCAGCGCAGTCGACATGTGCTCGCCGTGGAGCACTGAGTGCGCTAACGCTTGCGATATCTCTTGCTGCGCCCCGGTCATTGAATGAACCAGTTCGCTCAGTTGTTGCAAGCGGTCAGTGACACTGTGCAGTGCAGTACGCAATGCTTCGACGTCATTGCCAACACCAACGAAGCTGCCCGTCAGTTGCTTAACCGCTTCGGTCGTTGCAGTGGCAGTCGCTTCCAACTGGTCGATGCGCTCAGCGGTCTCCTCAGCCGCCGCTTCGGCCAGCTCAAAATAACCCTCGATTTTATCCAAACGCCCCGGCAAGCCATCGATCATCCGATCTCTGGCCAGGGTGGACGCGGGATGAAAGCTGTTCAGGGCTGCCAACATCGCCGGGTTTTCGGCGAAACCGCTGTACGCGGCCAGCCGCTCGACCGTTTCCCGAGGGGCGTCCGGGTACAACTCGGCTAATCGTTTGAAGAAACCAGCGCCTGTGTCCGCCGATTGGGGTGACTTGTCTGCTGCGGGAAATGCGCTGTCCAAGCGGCTCTTTGCCCACGCCACCCACAGGCTAGCGAAAGCTTGCCAGTCGGCCTCCCCTTTCTGGCCTGGCTGGGGATGCACCAGATGCCCGATCAACCGTCGTTGTTTCTCCTTAAATTCTGGCGGGGATCCGCGCCTAAACCCAGGGATCGAGGCTTGACGATCGAAGAACGACTTGCGAAAGGCATGGGGTACCTCTTCGACGAATTCGGTAATTATCGTGACCCCGAATGCCGAAATCCGCCCTCGTGCCTCTTTGCTGTACAGGTAGCTCATCGCGAGACCCCATTCCCTGAATAACGAATATCAAATCCACAGGCGCGCACAGCAGCCGCCAGTTGACGGTAGTGAGGGAGCAACTCTAGCCTAGGCACTGATGCGCCAAACGCGCTGACCAGTGCCTGATCACTGCCAGAGAATGCCGTTACCCCACCGACGTGCAGTTGGGATAGAAAGCTCTGCAGACGCAAGCGCAAGGACCGCCCAAGCGACATCAAAGCAGGTGCGGGGTTGGCCAGCGGCTGTGTAGCACCGATGGCCAAGCGGCCCAACCCGCCAAAATCCAAATACAACTGGTATAGCGGGTCGGTGAGGTATTGTTTGAGCAGACTATTCATTGCCGGCGGCATCTGGCATTCATGTGGTGCGTGGTCAGCCGACACTTCGCTAGACGTCAGTCGGTGGTATTCCTTATGCCCACTGGGTGAGACAACCTTCAGCCTGCCTTTGGCCCCTCTCGGCATTGTGAGGGAGTCAAAGTGCAGTTCCCCCGCCCGCGTGGCCACCACATAGGATTGGCTTTGCCTGCGGTGTAATGAGGCAACGATACGTTCGCCACGCTCGTCAATGAAGACTAGGTCCACAGTAGCGTGTTTAAAGCTTCGCCCCAGCGACGTGCTCTTGGAAAAAAACTTGTCGACATCCGGATGGCCGCTCTTGCCGACCCTGAATTCATCGCTTCCAGCGCGTATCACGGTGAATAGCGCGGGTGATCGATCGGGGGCTGTTGCAGAAATGCGATCACGCTGATTGACGGCTTGCAAGGTTGGTCCGCTATCCTGCGGGCCACCCGGCATCCTATGAGCGGCCAGGATGACCGCGTCGGACTCGATGTATTCAACCGTATTGATGCTCGCGTTGCGGCTTAGAAACGGCCAAATGGTGGTGATCGCGGGCGCCGCCGGCATCAAGCTCAGTTGGGTGAAGGCTTCCAGCCAACTGATGCAGGCGTCTGAGGGGGCTTCCGGCACGGTGACCAACGCCAAATTCCAGCCCTGCCGCGGCTTGAGCCTGTCCACCAACAGTTCCTCAGGGAATTCCCGTGTCACCGGTGCCGACCATAACAGGGCGTAGGTTTCGCAGCGATTTAGTGCTTGGGCGCGCGGAAATCCGCTTTCGGTGCCTCGACCAATGGCAGTGAAAGCGGCCGCACCCGACGCTGGTAAACCCGGGCACGTCTGCGCAACTCCCGCGACGAACGAGGGGTCCGGCTTGCCTTCGAAAGACATGATCCTGTAGTCATTCGCCGTGGGTTCGGCCATGACCCTGAAGCCTGAGTCCATCCCGCGCATATCGAGCTTTTGTACCCTGCCACCGACATCAAGCTTGACGAAGGCATGACACGCTCGACAGGGGGGCAGGACCAATTCAATCCACCATGCCCCGGCGTTCTGGCCTTTTTTTATCAGCAGCCTTAACTCCATCTGCCGCGTCAGCGATGGTTGAACCTTGTCATGATTGACATGGCTTACTGGCCCCGACATGAAATAGGCGCAGGAACTGGAGGACACGCCGCGCCAATGGGCGAAGTAGTTTTTTCGCGATGGCCCCGAACGTAGCCCGACCCGCTTGCGGCAGTAGGAACAAATGTAATAGCCAGTGCGTAACGCCGTATCGGCGGTAACCGGTTTATTCATGACCGGATCTATAGCGCAATCCATCGCTCATCTCCTTCGCAGTTAACCGCGTAAACCGACAATGCTGCGCGACTCAGTGGCTCCGCGGCTCGTTGCTGGAAAATGGCACGCCTGACTGCCGTACAAGTGAATGAGATCCACCGGGTTCCAACCGCGAAACTCGGGTCTGTTCCTTGAACGCGGAATCATCCAACGATTGAGCGCTAATTCACCGATTTCACCAACCGACAACAGCGATTGGGTGTCCGGTTTTCCACTGCCGCCATGGAGGAGCTTTGCGGCGTTGCCGGCCAATTGACAGATGAAGACTTCGCGCTGGATGCCGTGGCGCATCAGGTCGTCCTTGAAGCCCAGTGCCTTCAGGGCCGCACGCGTGGTGCGCAATCGCCAATTTGGCCCCTGGCCGAAGGCGTGTTGGTCGGCATACTGATGGTCGAGCTCACGGAGATAGTCGCGAAGTTCAATAAACAACCAGTCGGGTATATGGAAATGTCCCCAGCCACCGGTAAAGCCAATGGACTTGAGGTACTGCGTACCATCCAGCGTCAATCGGTTATAGACCGCGGAGCGTCCCATCGATGAGGTCGTCACGACGGCTAGCAAACGCGCATTTTTTTCGGTTTGCGAGATTATGCCCGTAGAACCGCCGTAGGCGGTGGCAAAATCATCATAAATATCCCGGCTGCGAAGCAGGCAAGCTACCAGCTTACCGCCCAATAAGGCGTTGTAAGGTGGGATCGCTCCCAGGACATAGGCATCCATCAAGTTGACCAGCCGGGCAGCCCTGTCCGCGGTGCCCCAACCAATGAATTTATCTCTGACGCCAAGGTTGAAAACCGGATCACCGATGGCAATCAACCCCATCAGTTTGCCATTCGCCTGGTCCCAGACAAGGTAACGCAAGCGCCTGCCAAAGCCGTTGGAAACAGGGACGGACCAGGACAGTGACGCCAGCCGAAAGAGGTCACTTTGCCACGTTCCGGACGACACACGTTCAAGCGCCGGGGAAATTTTTTCCGGTACAACCTCGCAGCCACTTGCAAAATATGACATCAGTTTGGCAGTGCTGCGCGCAATAAAGCGTTCGCTGGCGCTGAGCCGTTCTTCGCGTTGGGCACTATGCAAGGCACGGATAGCTTCCTTACCATTTCCAGGCGGACACAAGGCCCCTTCCTGAGTTCTCGTGAAACCTAGCTGGTGCAAATGCTCTCGCACTTTTCGCTTGAGATTTGCTTCTCTCGGATTGACTCCAATAATAATCGCGCTGCCGGTTGGCATGTTGCTGCATTCCTTGCTTGGAGTTCATTTCAACGAGGTAATCGAAAAAGGTCGTGCTGCTTGGCTTCCGGCTGCCAGAAGTAATGCGCGCAGGCGTCAAAAGCCCTGCACGTCGAGGAGAAATGCAGGTAACTGCCGCATAGAGCCCGATCCTACACCTCACCCACCATTTTATGAAGATGCGCGCCATCGAAATGGCATCAGTGCAACCAAGCATGCCTGATAGGGCGACTTATGAATCGCTCGCTGCAGTTGCCATAGACAATCCTAAGTTTCATAGATAGGCCGAGATGCGCAGGCGGATAAGCCCGTTGAAGATTCAGTTACGCTTGCTCCAGACCACGATGCACTTGGCCTCGGGTTTAATAGCCCCCACAAAACCTCTTGCAGCGAGGGTATCGATCAGTCGGCGATCTACATCATGAGTCGGCAGGTTCACGCGCCGTTTGTTGAGTAACGCCTGATACTCCTCGCCCACGAGCGGCAATACTCCAGCTGTTTCTGGCCAACTGCAGCCCATCGAGAGAGCATGGATCAGCATGTTGATCCTTTGCTCTCTAGAGAGCGCCCCGTCCGGGAGCAACTTCAGCAGCGTCGGGAGGTAGGCCTCCGGGAATCGCAATCCATCTCGGGTCGCGCGATCACACGCTCTAGCCAATGCTTCAACGGCACCGTCGCACGTGTCATAGGCGTCGTAAGGAATGCCCGACCATATCTTGATGCTCTCAGCAGTCGAGCACACCTGTGCGTTGGTCAGTTCAAGGGCCACCGACACCGGCAACGCCGACATGTCCATCTGTTCACGGGCGACGCCCCACCGGCGGATGAGATAAGCCCCTAGGTAAGAGAAAGCGTGATCGGCAATGAACGCCCGAATTTCCTCCCTGTACTCGACCAGGTCACCATTGGCGAACATCGCCCACCGATTGCGAGGCGCCGCGGTGTCCATGACAACGCTAGGGCTCAACACCACCTTCGAGAAAAGCGTTCGCAGGGTTGCATTCTCAACTTGCGACGTGCGAACGAGGAAAGTCTGCAAGCCAACGTTGCGACTGGCGTCCTGCCACAACTCTTCAGCCAAGTCTTGAGCGTTGTGCTTGAGAAACTCCGCGAAATTATCCAGCGCCGACTCGCCCAAATCGACGAAATCTTCGGATTCTTTATCTGCTACCAGGGCGCGATTGAAGTACGCCCAAGCAGCATTCCCCACAGGCCGAACACGTCCCGCCGTCATGATTTGCGCCCATAACGAGGTAGGTACCGCGTCAAGGTCAGTCAAACTGCAGGTCGTCTGCTCGAGCAATACCTGCAGTGTGTAGGCTTCACTCTGGCAAAGTCCGAACAAGGCCACGAGCGATTCCGGTGTCTCTTCGAGCGGTCCTTCCTGGCTCACGAGCTGCGCCACGAAACCGTCCGGGTTTTCCTCGATCAGGCTGTCCAGGCCAGTGATTTCCAGCTTGCTAAGCCGATGGTACGTTACCCTAACGCTCTGATTTCCCGGATCCAGTATCTGGCAGAGCAATTGCAGCATTTTGAGATTAAGGGCCAGACAACCCCACTCCACCATTTGCCGCAAATCTCCAGACGAGGCACTCGCATCAAGGTTGGAGAATTGCGCTGGCAACTCCCTGACCCACCTCCATCCGTTTTGACTACTCGCAAGCTTCGCCGAAAGAACCGAAGCATCACGCAGCTCATTGACAGCCTTCCTCAACCGGCCTGACTTATCGTCGAGGGTCTGCATCTCCTTAGGCGTCAGCGCATCCAGAAGAGCAATGAGGAATTGCTGCCGCAGGGTGGATGTTTTGAATCGATCATGGCTGAGCAGTAACGAAATGAGATCGCGATCTGCGCCATACATTGCTCTCATAAGCGCAGAACCGTACGTCCCAGGAACAATCGGTGCTACCGCCTCGGCGAAACGCTCCTTGTAATCATTACCGCTTCGGAGGATCAAGCGAAGTTTGTCCCTTCTGGCAACCACCTCATCCTTACGCGACTGCAAAAGCTCATGAATAAGATCGACCATAATGCCGCGCCCGCCATCTACCGAATCCAGATCCAACTTCCTGATCACAAGCTCCGGATTATGTATTGGAGTGGTCACGTCGTACTCCTCCCCCCTGACAAGCCCCATGATGAGGTTCTTATCCGATTGGGTGAGTGATCCCTCGTAGAAATATCCGAGGTAATCGACATAATCCGTGTCGAAGAAACCGCGATGAACGAGGAAAGTTATGAGTTCTAGCCCTTTTAGGCGTTTGGCAAGCTCTGCGCCGTACCCTAGGGAAACGATCTGCCGAAAACCTGCCGTTTTGAGGCGTAGCACTTTGCTTCGATTCGTTTCAAGTTGCTCATCCAACTCATCGAGCGACGTCTGAAAGCGTTGCAGGCGCTCATCGTAACGTGCCTCTTGCAAAGCCTTTTTAGATAGGACAGCTTGACCGTTATCTTGCCAGTGTGAAATCACAATTGGTTGCACGCTTCGACATGCTACTACCTGGGCGAATACAGGATCCGATACAAAGTCCAGTAGCGTGAACGTAGACCCGCCATCTAGCCGCACGTGGTTTGCAGTGGGTTTGTCCCCGAGTTTCAAAATCTCAAACCAGACGGACACACGTAGATGCTCCACGCTATCGGCCACCTCGTTTTCACGTGCCGCACGCTGATCCTCTAGCGCTTGAGCTGCCCTTTCGAGTAAGTCGGTTTCGGCTTTTACCCACTTTGCGTAGCCATCAATGACGCCATAGATCGTGCCCCGCCGCTTGACCAAGTCCGCATAGGCATTGGGGTGCAGATTTCGGATCGCAACCATCGCAAACAGCTTGTTGGGATCCAGCTCCAGACCGTCCTTAGCCAGTACGTTCGCGTAGACGTCATACTCGTTGACGATGTTCTTGATCAGCCTCATTTCGTCGATGTAGTAGCACACCGTCTCGATGAGTTTGAGATTCAACCCTTCATCGAGCGGTTTGCCGGCCACCTGGCGGGCCTTCATGAGCTCGACCAGCTTTTCCCTGGAGTTCTCGGAGTTGATCACAGGGATGATGGGGATAATGAGGTCGAAGAATTTTGTCTTGTCCGTGACCGTGAACAGCTCATCACGGATGGCGTAGACGAAATGGACAGGACGCTTGACCTGGGGTGATCGCTGGATGATGAAGTTGATCTCTCGCAGCCTGAAGAAAATGTCCTGGATGTCGAAGCGATCCAGGTCTTCAATGACCACCACGTTGATATCACTGCGCTCGAAGCAGTAGATGATTTCATCGACGTTCTTATGAAGCACCGAGCCATGGTGAGTCGCTTCAAGCTTGCCTCCCTTGAGGGTCAGCCCATCGATGGTAAACAGGGACATGAACCTCAACCCGGCATACAACAGATAGATTGCACCAATCGCCACTCCAGCCAGCGCTGCAGACTCGGGAAGAACCATTAAGCCCTTGATCAGCCATTCAAGCGACACGGTTTTTATCATCGCAAGCTTGGGTACATAGAGCCTCAAGGCGCAGACGGCAAGCAAAGTGAACCCCAGGGTGCGCATGCTAATACTGAAGTTTGAGGCCTGGGCTATCCGTTTCAGTCGAGTCTTGGGCACTTTCGCTGCGGGCACCGCGTAGAGCAGTTGCTGGACGATGGTCTCTTCAATGCGATTGACCAGATCGACATCCCCAAGTGAGTGCTTGCCCCCGGTAACAGCCGGGCCCTCAGGTGCGGAGTCAGGGTCGGGAGGTTGGCCACTAGGCTGAGGAGTCAAACCCAAGGTGGGTTTGCTGAAGGTCGCGAGGGACACATAGGTGTGGTTGAACTGTGGATGGTTGCTGAAGAATGTCTTCAGCACGCTGCTCTTACCCGCGCCATAGCTACCTGTGAGCGCGATGTTCAGAACATCGGAGTTTTCCAGGGCATGTAGCAACTCGCGCTCATACCGAGCCGATCGGCCGTCCGTGACAATGATGGGGGTCAACGGCTCAAAGAAAGGATCAACGTTACTTCTCTGATGCCGTGTGGACAGCACCCTCCACGCAGCTCTCCCTCCAACCACAAGCGCTTCCCACGCCAGGCCTAGACAATTTTTGATAGCTCCCAGCATCTATCCAGATCTCATGCAATGGCCTTCCGTGTCCCGCCGAGCAGGCGAATGACCGCTAATAATATGCAGCGGTGACGCTGCAACAAAATCCAATAGCGGCTATATGACATATTCGGTCACGAAACACCACGCAAGCGCACCCCGTGCCGCCGTCGAACATACCTCCACCATCACTGGATGGACGGATAAAGGTCGGGGCGACGAGACTAATGACCGGGGGAGAGCTAGGTCTATGAACACTAATCGATGAACAGTCGCACTGATTTAGAGACCATTGAGTCAGCATTCTCGGGCCCTTGATCGACTTATGAACATATGACATCGCCCACTTGTTAAACAAGATGTTTATGAGAATGACTGCCCAACTCTCCTGCCTCACCTCTCGCCTGGAACAACCTCACGCTTGAAGATTTCCAGCGTCTTTGGCCCTATGCCGTTGAAGCTGAGAAGCCATCGATCAAACTCAGCGAATTCCATCGTCCCGCTCTGCAGCGCTTTCGATCGAGCGTTTAGCTCACCATCCAAACCGACCCCAAGTGCATGCAGCCGCCTCGCGGTGGACTCGTCATATCGGGCATAACCGGCCTGGCCAAGCAGTCTGACCAAGTCACGGTGCGAGCATTGCGCAAGTTTGGCTGGTGTATCGAGGCCATGCCGATCAACCAAGTTCCTGTACGCCTCGACCGCAACCGACGAGCGAATTCTCTTACCGATCAAAAAGCTCGCCAGAAGCCACTTATACAGCCCATGGCTGTTCAGGTCGCCCACCTCAATTCCAAGGTCTGCAGCAGTGACAGAATTCACCCCTTTGAGCGCTTGGGGTCTGCAGAACGCGGATAAGTGCGTTCTTCTTCGACGGTGCCGTCGGTCTTGTGGATTTTCACCGACGCTGTTTTACCGTTAAAGAAGTCGGACAGTGAGCTGACCAACGCCTGCTTGGTGGCCGCTCGCTTGGACGCACGCTCCGCGCCGGCTTTCTTGAGTTCCCATCCATCTGCGGTTGGGCTCAGGTGGTAGTTGTCCATTGCCTTATTCCTCATATCTAAACGGATTCTGCGTCGTCCTGGATTTCTTCCTCAGCCTCGGCTCCATCAGTGTCGTCTGCATCGTTCAAAGGCGGTGAAGTAGGCTTTTCTGGATCGTTCAAGTAAGGCACGCCGCTTGGGCCGTGCTCTTCCAGACCTTCAGTTTTAGGTTGCATGCGGGTTCCTCCTTCTGACATTCATTGGAGGGCTGGCGCTTCGCGGCGTTCAATGTGATCGGCAAGGCGTGCGGGTGCAGAGAGAAACCAGGCACCAGCCTGACGACGCCAGCGAGGCCGCCGTCATGATTTGAGGCGTTAAAGCCACGTGCCAGGAGTTTCAGGAAGATTCTTCAGGGCTGCCTATTATTTGGCCTAGGCCTACCGCGGCGGTCTCCACAACTGCAATCAGCCTCTCCGCCTCCCAGCCCTCCTTCGCCGCAGCCGACAGGCCGAGCATGGTCACGGAGACATAGTCTACGACGTGGCTAGCAGCGGAGATGCCGGATGCTTCTAGAAACGCCATCACTTTTGCACGATTCTCGTCTGCGATTTTCTTAGCGGCTATTCCCGACTCAGTGGCTCCGGCCTTCGCGTGCTCCAGAATAAAACAACCTCGGCGGTTCGGATGAGCGGCGTATGCATGCGCCGCAGCCCTAAGCATGTCCTTCAGTACCGTCTGTGGTGACTTGTCTGGGATCAAAAAGGTGTCGAGGGGCACAACGGTCGCGGAGTAATGCCTCAACGCATCGTTGAAAAAAGCACCCTTGCTGCCGAAGGCCGCATAGAAGCTCGGCGCAGTGATCCCGATCGCTTCGGTTAGCGAGGCGACGCTGACGTTCTCATAACCGTGCTCGTGGAACAGATGTTGCCCGACCTGGATGGCGTCTTCGAGGATGAACTGGCGCGGTCGGCCGCGGGGTCTCTTATATGCCTTTCCTCCCGGTAGTCGCGCTCAACAAGATCGCTGAACGCCCAGTCATTTATCGTACCACCAGGTGAAAAACATGAAGCTCCACGCAATAGCGCCGCCTTACCGTGTCGGGAACCGCAGTTGGCCCTGCGCCGGTTGATCCGCGAGCATCTGGGCCATCGTGAAGTGCCGGCCTTTCTGAAGGCGTGATAACACCACGCAAGCGCACCTCTTGCAGCAGTCGAACGTACTTAACCCTCACTGGATGGCCCTGACACGCTCAAAGATGATGTGAACCTGCGTCCCATCGGGGCGCCGGAAATTTTCCACCATCCGATCGCCATCGACTTTCAGTTGCAAGTCATCCTGGGTACGCACAGCGCCCACCCAGTTTGGAAAAGTAGACCCTTCAACGGTATTTCCCGTGAACTCTCCCTTCTGGTTGACGGTATATCGTCCGAAGAAACCGATGCTACCGGCCATGGCCGCGCGGTTTTCCTCATCGGTGCCTTCGCCACGCACGTTGGAGCGAAACGCCGGCACACGTGGGTCAGTGAGCACTTCAATAAACGTCAACTCTGGTGTGAAAACGAGCCAGCCATGAGGATTGGGCCCATAGGCATCCGAGCGACTGCCCTGGTGCTCGACCGTGGCGCTGATCACGCGCCAGGTGCCGACAAACGGATTTTCCGTGCTCGCGATGGCTGTAGAGAAAACCGAAAAGGCAACAACCGCACCTACTGTCAGTACCCTGCTTTTTAGCGTCATCCGTATCACCCTCCAATTAACCGTAAGGACGCGATGGACAATAGAAATCTTCAGGCCCTGGCCGAGATAATGGCCAGTCGTAGCTCCCGCGAAGCGGCGGTGTCCGCCTGCCGGCCCAGTTGCCAGCCCAGATACCCCCACAGCAACGCGCAACACGCGCCTACCATCGCGGCCACGCCGGCGCCCTGCCCCAGCATGTCGAGAAGGCTCTTGGCCCAGCCACTCATGGCGTCGCCAGCGCGATACACCACGGTGTCGATGACGTTCTTGGCCTTGTATTTACTCTCGGCGTCCAATGGCGCAAAGAGCATTTCCCTACCCGGCCTGACGAACGCGTACTCGCCGATGCGCCGAATGATCATCAATGTCGCAAGCAAGGCGAATCCGGGCGCCAATGCCAGACCGACGAAGCCGATGCACATGAGCAACGGCACGATGGCCAACAACGCGCGGATTCCCAGCTTCGGCGCGATACGACCGGTGATGAACAGCTGGGACAGCAGCGCGCCCGCCTGGACAATGATGTCGATGGTGCCAAAGATGCGAACTTGGGAAGCGCGGTCCGGGTAGAGCTCGGCCACCAGGCGCGCCTGCTCGAAATAGAGAAAGGTGCTGACCGTCGCCAACAGCACCACGAACCCGGCTATCCCCAGCAGGTAAGGCGACTGGAACACCGCCGTCAAGCCACTGAACGGGTTGCCCTGCAAGGGCTGGCGGGGACTTTGCGTTGGCGCGGCGCCAGGGCGGCCAGCCCCGCCCGTTTCGCGCCATTTCATCAATGCCCGCTTCAAGACCAGCGTCACACCGAGCAACAAGGCCGCCAGTAGCATGATGCCTGACGCACCGACGGGCTCGATGAGCAGCGCACTCAGGGCTGGCCCCAGCAGGCCGCCGATGCTGGCACCCGCCGCGATAAAGGCAAATAGACGCTTGGCCTGCTCGCTGTCGAATACGTCGGCCATCAAGCTCCAGGCCACGGATACAACGAACAGGTTATAGACCGAGATCCAGACGTAGAAGACCCTGGCCAGCCCGATGCTGTCCGGCTGGAACTGGAACATCTCGACGAACATCAACAGGTTGAACCCGAAGAAGCCGTACACCCAGTCGATGAGGCGCAAGCGCGGTACCTTGGCACTGAGCCAGGCGAATAAAGGAACGGCCACCAGCATGGCGACGAAGGTCGCGGTGAACAGCCATTGCAGGTTCTCCACGCCCGCCGCGATGCCCATCGACTCGCGGATCGGACGCAGCATGAAGTAACCGGTAAAAAGGCACAGGAACAGCAAGAACCCGCACAGCGCCGGAAGCAGCTCTGTGTCGCGGGCGTTAACGGCAAGGCTCAGCCGGTGCAGATAAGAAGGCATGCGCATGGGAACTCCAGGAGAACGGTAACAGGCCAGAGGATGGGCACCGGGCGAACCGGATGCCCACAGTTGCATCAGGGGTAAGTGACGCCGGTCAGCTGTTCAGAGACGGACCAGAGCCGCTCGGCATCCGCCGCTCCGGTCGCCGCGGCGGGCGTCTTGGCGAAGCCCAGCGGCCCGCGTTTTTCCTCGTCTCCGGTCGGGCCGTAATAGGCACCGCCGACGGCCTGTGGCGCGGTGGCGGCGTATAACGTGGGCAACGCCCCTTGCGCTGCCGAGTGGTACACGTCGCGGTCCTTTGCCCAGCGCTGGCCAAACTCGCTGTCGAGGCCCGGACCGCGGGCAATCAGCTCGGTGACCGCTACACCTGGATGCGCGGCAACGCTGCGAATCCCCCACTTTTCGGCGTCACTGCGCCGTTGCAACGCAAAGGCCCAATGCAGGATGGCCAGTTTCGATTGCGCGTAGGCTGCATAAGGGTCGTACTTGTGTTCGAACTGGAGGTCAGCAAAATTGACCGTACCGCGCCCCGCCGCAATGCTTGAAAGACTCACCACACGGGCGTCCTCGCTTTGGCGCAAGAGCGGCACCAGCAAGCCGGTCAATGCGAAATGCCCCAGGTAATTGGTCGCCAACTGGAGTTCATAACCGTCTGCCGAGAGGCCGCGTTCTGGCGGCGCCATGATGGCGGCATTGTTGATCAACACGTCGAGGCGCGGCAGTTTCTGGTTGAGGCGCTGGGCCAAGCCGCGCACGGATGAAAGATTGGCCAGGTCCACGGCCTCGAATTGCACCTTGGCGTCCGGCACCGCCTGTTGGATACGGGTGATGGCCTCGGCTCCGCGTTCTGGATTGCGCGCCGCGATAATCACTTCGGCGCCGGCACGCGCCAGTGCTAGCGCATCCTCATAACCCATGCCACTCGTGCCGCCGGTAATCAGGACGATCCTGCCGTTCTGGGGCGGAATGTCGTCGGTCGACCAGTCGGGTTTCGGGGCCACCCGGGCCGAAGCCTCGATGCCCACGGCGCTGAGCAACGCGACGCCGGCGACCAGCGCCCGAGTCAGTCTCAGCAGCGCACCGGTGCGGTTCTCGACGTCCAATGCACAAAAGCTTGTTGTTGTATTCCACATGGTTGAGTGCTCTCTATTTGCAGGTGAACCGGCACGGCCGGCGATTACTGGTTGGCACATGCGTCAGCCAATTGCAGAAAGCTGACCTGGCGGATTTCGCCGTGCTTATCCACGTAGGTCATCTTTGCCGGTACCACTTCGCACACGGACGATTGCGGCGCCTCGATACGAATGGCCCGGGCGACGTCCAGCGGCATGCCGTACTCGTAGGCCGGGGGTTGCACTTGTTCTTTGGCAAACAGGGATGAACCGCTCAAAGTGATGACGGCCAGCAGACTGGCGATCGATAAACTCTGGATATTCATGATGAGACTCCACGACTGCCTTTACCGAGATGGTGATAGGCACTCTAGGAGCAGGACACTGACGTCAAGGTGACTGCCGACTGACAGGAACATGTCAAACGCCGGTGCTGGGGAAGCGCCGGCTTGCGCTCTATGCAACAACGCAAGCCGACGGTGTGGCGGCTAGCGCGCCGCCTGGCTGGTCAGGGAAAAACCGAAGGTATTGAGGCCGTCCTTACTGTGGGCGAACACCTGGCCACCGTGCATGGAGGCCACCGCCCGTACGATAGACAGCCCCAGGCCATGGTGCGCATCACTTTGCGCCCGGGCGGCGTCGGCTCGATAGAAGCGCTGGAACAAGCGCTCCAGGTGTACGTTGTCAATCGGCTCGCCGGCATTGGACACGCTCACTTCGGCTTGCATGCCGTGGCTGACCAGGCTGATGGTTATCGTGCTAGCCGGCACTGCGTAACGCGCCGCGTTCTGTATCAGATTGGCCAGGGAACGGTGGAAAAGACGTCGGTCGATGCACACCCGCATGTCGCCCTGGATCACTACGCTCAGCTGCTTCTCGTGCAGGACGGGCTCCAGGTATTCCACCGTCTTCGACGCCTCTTCGTTCAGCGAGACATCACTCAGCTCGGTTGCTCGCTGCCCGCTTTCGGCTCCCGCCAGGAACAGCATGTCGTTGACGATGGTCCCCATCCGCTCCAGCTCTTCGAGGTTGGACTGCAAGAGATCCTGAAGCTCGTTCACGTCTCGCCCATGAGCCAACGCGACCTGGGTCTGGCCGATCAGGTTGGTCAGCGGCGTTCGCAGCTCATGGGCAACATTGGCGTTGAACCCTTCGAGCTGAACCCAGGCCGCTTCCTGGCGAGCCAGGGCGCCATTGAACGACACGGCCAGTTCTTGCAGCTCGCCGGGCAGCGCTTCGGTGTCCAATCGCTGCTTGGAATCCCCCGGTGGCAGGCTGTTGGCCTGACGGCTCAGGCGCCTGACCGGCCCCAGACCAAAACGCGCGATCCAGTAGCCCAGCAGCGCGACCAGCACGACGCCCAGCGCCGATGTCAGGACCAAGGTCTTGGTGAAATTGTCCAGGGTCTTCATGAACGGCGTCGAATCGAGCCCGACGATAAAGCGCAACTCCGGCCGGCTGCCCATGGCCGCGATGGTCTCGACCATCAGCATCATGGGCCGGTCCCGGTCAGGTACTTCGATGGTGGAAAAACCATCTGGGCGCTTGGACCAATCCTGGCCGTCCGGCATCGCCCCGCCATAGCTGTACGCGGGGTCGTCAACCAGGACCCAATAACGCACCCGCTCGTCCGCCGGTGTCAGGCCGTCGAGCTTCTGGCGCAAGCCGACCCAGAATTGCGGCGAATCATATTTTGCAAGCACCGGATCGAGCACGGAATGGCGCAGGATCAGCTCGTTCTGCATCTGGTCTGCGAGCGATTGCTTCAAGGAACAGCGCAACAGCGTCGCGCTGACAGCGGTGATGAGCGTGACCGCGAGGGCAAACATCAGGGCGAGCCGCTTGGCTATCGATCTTTTCATCACAGCGCACCGGCCTGCCTGTCGTTGACTTCACGACTCTCCAACACGTAGCCCATGCCGCGGACGGTGTGCAGCAGCTTGCGCGGATACGGCGCGTCAACCTTGGCGCGCACGCGCTTGATCGCAACTTCGACCACGTTGGCGTCGCTGTCGAAATTCATGTCCCAGACCTGTTCGGCAATCATCAACTTGGAAAGAATTTCCCCCTGGTGCCGTGCCAGCAGGCTCAACAAGCAGAACTCCTTGGCTGTGAGGTCCAGGCGCACCCCGCCGCGAGTCACCTTGCGTGCTTGCAGGTCGACTTCCAGGTCGTCGATGCGCAGGTGCGTCGGATCGGCGGTGTCGTCGGCGCGGCGTCGGATCAGGGCCTGGATGCGCGCGACCAGTTCGGCAAAGGAAAACGGTTTGGCCAGGTAGTCATCGGCGCCCTCTCGCAGCCCCCGGACCCGATCATCCACCGTGCCCCTGGCCGATAACATGATCACCGGAGTTTTCTTGTGCAGGCGCAGGCCCTGCAACACGCCGTAGCCGTCCTTGCCTGGCAGCATGACATCGAGGATCACCACGTCGTAATCCATTTCCAGCGCATAGTGCAGGCCATCGATGCCATTGGTCGCGACATCGACGATGTAGCCAAGCTCGCTCAGACCCCGATGGACGTAGGAGAACGTCTTTTCTTCGTCCTCGATAATGAGCAGACGCATCAAGTAATTCCTTTGTGGGAACGGGGGCAACCTACAGAGTCTAGACAGCAAAGGTGTCTGGAGACTGACCGCTTCCTGACATTCTTGTCAGAAATGTATCGACGGCCACGGCCCACGAGAAAACCCAGCGTTCAGCCAATGCTAAGCTAGCCTTGGCCCGGTTCGCTGAGCGTCACTTGGAGGCTTGATAAGCAACCATTTTTTCCGCCATCTTCAAAAACATCACGCCCCTGATGAACTCCTCGCCACCGGTCGCATCCGAGCATGCATAGGCATCCTGATTGCCATGCGACCGCACGGCTAACGCACCGACTACACACCACCATGAATGGATAAATACGCTCCCCGCCAGTGGTTGCCCCATGAAAAGCCTTCGATGCCGGGCTCGCCGTCGACGCCACTGCACCCGCCCCTCAAACGCCTGGCCTTCGGCCTGGTGGGCCTGCTGGTGGCGATCACCGGCGGCCTGGGCAATGCCCTGGTCACCGCCAACCTGCAGTTTCTGCAAGGGGCGTTGGGCGCGACTACCGCCGAGATGGCCTGGCTTCCCGCCGCCTACGTGATGACCAATGTGTCGATGAACCTGCTGCTGGTGAAGTTTCGCCAGGAGTTCGGCCTGCGCGCCTTCACTGAAATTTTCCTGATGCTGTACGCCCTGGTGACGTTCGCTCACTTGTTCGTCAACGACCTCAATTCGGCCATCGCCGTGCGCGCCGCCCATGGCATGGTGGGTGCGGCGCTGAGTTCCCTGGGCTTGTACTACATGATCCAGGCTTTCCCGGCCAAGTGGCGCCTGAAAGCGTTGGTACTTGGGCTGGGGGCGTCACAATTGGCGTTGCCGCTGGCCCGGATCTTCTCCGAGGACCTGTTGCAGATCGCCGAATGGCGCGGCCTGTACCTGTTCGAGCTGGGCCTGGCGCTGACGGCGCTGGGCTGCGTGCTGCTGCTCAAGTTGCCGCCCGGCGACCGTTTCAAGACGTTCGAGCCGCTGGACTTCCTGACCTTCGTGATCATGTCCAGCGGCGTCGCCCTGCTTTGCGCGGTGCTGTCGCTGGGACGCATCGACTGGTGGCTTGAAACGCCGTGGATCGGCGTCGCCCTCGCCGCCTCGATTGTCCTGATGGTCACGGGCGTTGCCATCGAGCATAACCGCAGCAACCCGCTGCTGATGACGCGTTGGCTGGGCAGCGGCGTGGCCTTGCGCCTGGCGTTCTGTGTGATCCTCATCCGCATGGTGACCGCTGAACAATCCACCGGCGCCGTGGGGTTTCTGCAGGCGCTGAACCTGGGCAGCGAGCAGATGCGCGGCCTTTACCTGGTGATGCTGTTGGGCGCGGTGTCGGGACTGGCGGTCAGCGCCCTGACGATCAATTCGCAGCACCTGGTACTGCCGCTGTTCATCTCGCTGGCGCTGATGGCCACCGGCTCGTTCATGGACAGCTCGTCGAGCAACCTGACGCGCCCGGCCCAGATGTACGTCAGCCAGTTCCTGCTCGCCTTTGGCGGAACCTTCTTCCTCGGCCCGACCTTGGCACTGGGTATCAGCCACATCGTCACCAACCCGCGCAACCTGGTCAGCTTTTCGGTGATGTTCGGCATCTGCAACAACCTGGGGGGCCTGATGGGTGCCGCGTTGCTGGGTACCTTCCAGATCGTCCGGGAGAAATTCCATTCCAGCTACCTGGTCGAGCAGTTGACTTTGCTCAACCCGCAGGTACTGAGCCGGGTGCAGGGCGGTGCGGCGTCCTACGCCGGGGTCATCAGTGACCCTGCCCTGCGCACGTCGATAGGCAACCGGCTGTTGGCTAACGCGGCGACCCGCGAGGCGAACATCCTGGCCTATAACGATGTCTTCATGCTGATCGGCAGCATTGCCGTATTGACCATGATCTGGATTTTCTTCCGCAGCCTGTGGCTGTGGCACACCACCCGCACGGCCAGTGCGGTTGCAACCCTCGACCCTAGCCGTGGTACCCCAGCGCAATGACCCAACCGACGACGACCACGACCACCGCCATCGCCGAAACCCCCGAAGGGGTCACCCCGCCTGCCAGCGCGGCCAGTGGACAACGCTCGTTGCGCCGGCGCGTGCTGTCCTTCCTGATCTTTGGCAGCGTCGCCATCGTTGGCGTGCTGGTGGTGCTCTACGCCTGGCAGTTGCCGCCGTTCAGCAGCGCGATCGAAAGCACCGAGAACGCCCTGGTGCGTGGGCAGGTGACGATCATCGGCCCGCAACTGAGCGGTTATGTGTTCGAAGTGCCGGTGCAGGACTTCCAGTTCGTCAAGGCCGGTGACCTGCTGGTGCGCCTGGACGACCGCATCTACAAGCAGCGCCTGCATCAGGCCGAGGCGCAACTGGAGCAACAGAAGGCGGCGTTGGCCAACAACCTGCAACAACGCAAGAGCGCCGAGGCGACCATCCTCCAGCGCCAGGCGGCCATTGCCGATAACCAGGCGCAAGCGAGCAAGAGCCGCGCCGACCTGCAGCGCAACGAGAAGCTGATCAGCGATGGCTCGGTGTCCCGCAGCGAACTGGACGTCACCCGCGCCGCGGATGCCCGGGCTGCGGCCGCCCTCGCCCAGGCCAAGGCCGCGCTGGAAATCGCCCGCCAGGATCTACAGACAGTGATTGTCAATCGCGCCTCGCTGGAGGCGTCGGTCGAGAACGCCAAGGCGGCCCTGGAGCTGGCGCGAATCGATCTGGACAACACCCGGATCACCGCGCCGCGCGACGGCCAATTGGGACAGATCGGCGTGCGCCTGGGGGCCTATGTCAATTCCGGCGCACAATTGATGGCCCTGGTGCCCGACACCTTGTGGGTGATCGCCAACATGAAGGAAACCCAGATGGACAAGGTACGGATCGGCCAGCCGGTGACGTTTACCGTCGATGCGCTCAACCACTTGAAGCTGCGCGGGCATGTACAGCGAATCTCACCGGCCACCGGCTCCGAATTCGCCCTGCTGCAGTCGGACAATGCAACCGGCAACTTCGTCAAGATTGCGCAACGCATCCCCGTGCGTATCAGTGTCGACCCCGACCAGCCCGAAGCCCGGCGTTTGCGGCCGGGTTTATCGGTCGTCGTCAGTATCGATACGCGGGAGACTGCGGAGCGTGGGCAGTAGTCATCGCGATGCGATCAGCATTGAATCGTGTTCACGTCCCGGGCTCCAGGAGACTCAAGGTCTTGGTATCGAGCTCCCCGGAATAGAACTGATCGAGCGCCTGTCGATACGACGGAGTTTCGGGCCGGACACTGGCGAACAATGTCAGGCAGGAACGCAGCTTGAGATCATCCGGCGAGCCGAATATCTGCCTGGCGCTCTTGTCGCGGTGTTGCATGAGCATTTCCACGCACGCTTCCAGGCGCGGCCCGAGCAGGTCGTGCCGCAGGTACGCCTCGGCCTCGGCGGCACCGGAGATGGCGAAGCGTTCTGCCATTTCGCTGCGGCCCAGCCCCTGGATCTGCGGGAATATGAACCACATCCAGTGGCTGGTCTTGCGTCCGGCGCGCAGTTCGTCCAGGACTCGATCGAACACCGGGCGCTGGGCCTCGACGAAGCGGGAAAGATCGAAGGTGTCGTGCATGATGCCTCTCCATGGATGAGCGGGTTACTTGCGCTGCGGTTCTTGTTCCTCTTGGGTAGGACCATTGCCAGCCACCATTTGTGCCCTCGCCCCCTCTGAATCCGCAGCGCTGGCCTGCGATGGCCAGCTCACCCGCAGCGGCTGCCGACGCCTTCGCGGGCAGGCCCGCTCCCACGGGGATTTGTGGTTGACCGCAGGTTTGTGAGCAGCCGAGATCCGCTGTGGAAGCGAGCCTGCTCGCGATGGATGAAGTCAGCCGGTTGGCAGGTATGCCCGTCGAGCGCACTACCTTCCCTCCAGTGGCCTGCAGACGGGTGGGCCCAATGGCGCTTGCGGACCTGGAAGCCATGCGCAGCTTTTAATCACTCTTCTCAAAAAAACCACGCGCAGCTCACAGAATTTTCATCGGATCTGACCAACCCTGTAGTGGCTGGCAAAGAGCCAGCTCCCACCCGGCGTACGTGGCACGCCACTGGAGCCAAGCATGAACCTGAGATCCCTCAATATCGCGCGCAGAGCTGCATTCTGCTTCGGTGCCATTACGCTGCTGTTGATCGGGCTGGGAGGGTTCTCCTATGTCCAGATCGACCATCTGCGCGCCGCGGAACAAGACATAGAAGAAAAATCACTGCCCAGCATTCAAACGGTCGATGACATTCAGATCGCGCTCCTGCACGCCCGCCTCGAGAGCATCCGGATGCTGGCCAGCACCGACCCCTCGGTCAAGAGCGCGTCGCAAGCCAAAGTACGAGAAGCCATGGAAACCCTGCAGTCGCGCAGCGAATTCTATCGGCAGAACCTGATTACCAGCGACAAGGACCGCGCGCAGCTCGATGACGCGCACAACGCGATGAACACCTACATCGACGGGCTGAAGCAAGTCATTACGATGGACACGACCGAGCATGACAAGGCCGTGGCCTTCGCCAACTCGGAACAGGCAAACCGCGCCAGCGCTTACCAGGAAAAGCTCACGGCCATGCGCGAGCTGAATAAACGAGAGACCGAGAAGTCGGGCGCCATCGCCACCGCCGTGTATAACCACAGCGTCAACATCCTGATGATTGTCGTGGTCGTCGCGCTGCTGCTCACGGTCTTCCTCGCGATCGCCTTGACCCGCAGCATCGTCGATCCGATCAATACCTCGCTGAAGCTGGCCGAAGACATCGCCGAAGGCGATCTGACCCGGCAGTTGGAAGTGACCGGACAGGATGAGGCGTCCCGCCTGATGCAGGCGCTCAACGTCATGTCGCAGAAGCTGCGGCGCACGGTCCTGGAAATCGCCGGGGCGTCGACTCAACTGAGCACGGCCGCCGTCGAGATGACCTCCATCACCGAAGACGCCGACCGTACCTTGCAACAGCAGAACAGCGAGATCGAGCAAGCCGCGACGGCCGTCAACGAGATGAGCGCAGCCGTTGAAGAAGTGGCGCGCAACGCGACGTCCACTTCCCAGGCCGCCCAGCAATCGAGCCTGTCGGCAGACCTGGGCAATGAACGCGTCGCCGAAACCCTGACAGCCATGCGCAACCTGACGAGCCTGGTGGAGGGTTCCTCGGCGCAAGTCCTGGCGCTGGCCGGCCAGGCCCAGGACATCAGCAAAGTGCTGAGCGTCATCCGGGGCATTGCCGAGCAGACCAATCTTTTGGCCCTCAATGCCGCCATCGAAGCGGCACGGGCCGGCGAACAAGGTCGAGGTTTCGCCGTGGTGGCCGACGAAGTCCGCGCCTTGGCACATCGTACGCAAACGTCGACCCAGGAAATCGAACAGATGATCTCGGCGATACAGGCAGGCTCCTCTGCCACGGTCGAGTCGATGCAAAAAAGCACCCAGGAGGTGCACAGCACCCGGAAAACCGCGGAAGACGCCGGGCAATCCCTGCAACAAATCACCCATGCCGTCCTGGAGATCAATGAGCGCAACCTGCAGATCGCGACGGCGTCCGAGCAGCAGGCCCATGTGGCACGGGACGTCGATCGAAGCCTGGTCAGCATTCGCGACCTGGCCACGCAAAGCAGCGAGGGAACCCGTCAAACGCTCATTGCCAGCAACGAGCTGTCGCACCTGGCGGTGAACCTGAACAACCTGGTGCTGCGATTCAAGACGTGACGATTGCCGTGTGAGCGCCTAAGCTGCCTGACACACGGCGCTCAAGGAATTGCCCATGTCAGTTGATTGGCACCACCTTCTACTGGTCTTCACCGTCTACATTGTCGGCGCGGCCAGCCCCGGCCCGAGCAACATGCGCATCATGGGCGTGGCGATGCATCAGGGCAGGCAGCCTGCGCTGATGCTCGCCGCTGGCGTCATCAGTGGTTCGTTTTTCTGGGGATCGATGGCGGCCACCGGCGTGTCGGCCATCCTGGCCCAGTACGCACAAGCACTCTTCGCCCTCAAGATCGCTGGCGGGCTTTACCTGCTGTTCCTGGCCTTCAAGGCCGGGCGCTCCGCCCTGACGCCTGATGAGCGCCTGAAAAAGGAGCTGGCGGCAGCACCCACCGTATCGGGCCTTGGCCTCTATCGACGCGGCTTGCTGATGCACCTGACAAACCCGAAGGCGCTGCTGGGGTGGATGGCGACGATGACACTGGGGCTGGGACCGCAGGCAACGCCCGCAACGGTGGCGATCATCCTGGCGGGCTGTGGGGTATTGAGCATTACCATTTTCTGCGGCTATGCGATCGTTTTCTCCACGGCTGCGATGACCCAGGGTTATCGCAAGGCGCGGCGATGGATCGAAGGCACCCTGGCATGGGTATTTGGTAGCGCGGGCCTGAAGTTGTTGTTTTCACGGCCTTGATTCAAGGCCAGCGCTGCGCATCGTGGTGAGCGGGTTGAGGACGGCATCCTTGTAGCTCTGCCCCACTCAGGCCACTTGCAACCCCGCCGCCTGCGCGATCTGCAACCGCCAGTTTTCCGCTTCCTGCCAGTCATTGCCAAACGACCAGGTGGTCCAGCCAGGCGTACCGGAGCCGATCTGGAACTGGATCTGCAAGGTGTAGCTGTGGTGCGTCGTACTGGAGGTATGGGTGGTGGAGCTGGAAGTGCCCTTGCCGATCTCGCCGCCCAAGTAGGTGTTGCGGACCTGTCGCTCGCTGTGGGTGGTGTGGGTGTTGGAGGTGTGCACGGTCTGGACTTTCTCATCCACCCGCACTTGGCGAACCACCCGCGCCGCATCGATCAGCGCATGCTGGTAGCCGGACTCTTGCGAATACAGATAGAGCACGGCGGTTTCCGGAAACAGCCCGAGCATGTCCTGCCCACGGGAGATCCAGCGGTAGTGCCCCAGGGCCTGCTCGGCGAGAAAGTCCGTGCATGCCTTGTGCAGCACGATACCGACGTTATCTTGAACGCGCTTGAGTTCGCGGCTTTCCTTGCGCCAGAACAACGCCAGCGGCAGGCTGAAGACCCAGGTTACACACCACAGCAATCCCGCGAGAATCGGGCCGCCGATGTAGTGCCCCTGGGCCACCCATTTGATCAGGAAATATCCGCAGACCAGCCCCTGGACGATCATGAACGGCTTGAGCACCACGTGCTTGCGCTGCGCCAGCCGTGCTTCGGCGGGCGGTATCAGCTGGCGCGCCTGTTCGACGCTGGGGGAAAGTGGGAAGTGGGTGATTTCAGGGCGGGTTGCGATTTCGCCATGGGACATGTGGAGAGGTTCCTGTGACTGCCGTGTCAGTGCCTGAGCGGCGTAGAGCGCGCACTATAGCGGTTGCCGGGCGGGCTGCCCATGCACCCGGCCATCAAAAGATCGAATGGGCGCTTGCCTGTGTCGGGGCCCGATGCCCGGACGGCGCCCCTCACTTTTCGATGACGTCGCCGCGCATCGGCGCCAGCCGCTTGATCAGGCGATTCTGCACCGGCACCGGCACGCGCTGGTCATCCATGGCGGCGATCAAGTCCTCCACCAGGGCGTTGAAATCGCTGCGGCTGATGCGCTGCCCCTTGTGACTCTCGGCCATGGTGTCGCCGGTGTAGGTGCAGGGACCGCCCGCTTCCACGCAAAACTGCTCGATCAGCTTGTCACGCAAGCGCTGGATATCAATCTTGCGAAAGCGCTCCACGATGCGCTCATCACGGGCAATGTGCAGCAGCATGCCCTCGACGATCGCGGTAATCCCCGGCTGGCCGCCCAGGTCGCGGTAGAGGCTGTCGTCCTTGGGCAAGGGCTGCGCGCAGGCCCCCAGGAGCACGATGAGGATCGGCAGGAGGACTCGCATCAGAAACTCCCCTGGATAGAGAGATACAGGCCATTCTGACTGTCGAGGGTCGCGATTTCACCCAGCCGCGCGTAGGCCAGCACCATGGAAACATGCTTGTTGGGGAAGTAACCCACGAACAGATCGGACCAGTCGCTCTCCCCGCTGAAGGACAGGTTGTCCGGCTTCTGCCGATATTCGGCGCCCAACGCCCAGCGTGGATTGAGCAACACCGCCAGCGAGCCTTCCTTCAACACACTGCGGGTGTCGCGACGATCGCCGCCAAAACCCAGCAACCCCAGTTCATTGGCGCGGCTGTAGCGCAGGCCGCCGTTGACCAGCAGGTTGTAGCCGAACGCGGCGCCCATGAATAAGCGGCTCGCCGCCAGGTAACCTTCGGTGTCGCTGTCGCGCCGGGCGCCCACCAGGCCGGGGATGAGGAAATTGTTCTGGTGCTTGTATTCCAGGCCTAGGGAAACCTGCGGCAAGGCGTCATAGATCACGTCACCGAACAGGCGCACCTTCATGGCGTAGATGTCCTGGCCCAGGCTGTCTTCGGGCAGGCTCAGCTTGTTCACCAGCGACCCCAGGTCGAAGCGCTGGCGGGCGAAGGACAGTTCGACCCGGTTGTCATAGGCCACGGCCAACCCGGCGACATCCAGCCGGTAGTCCGGCAATTTGACCGACGTCGCGAACGCGGTAGCGCCCCACTCCCCCTGCTCACCGTAGCCGGTAAGCATCGCCCAGGGCGTGATCCCGCCGCCCGCCGCGCCTTCCAGGCTGCTGGCGCCGCCCGTGGCGATCAGACGCCCGGCATCGGCATACACAGGTTGGAAGGCCAAGGCCATGCAGCAGCCGATCGACAGGAAAAAACGGGAAGCCATCATCTTCAATGAACCAGCGCTGTACGGAAATTCAGGGGCAGCGCCACCCAGGCCTCGAACGCCGCGGCGGTCAGCGGCCGGCTGATCAGGTAACCCTGGGCGGTATCGCAATGCCAACGTTCGAGCAGGCTCAGGCTGTGGGCGTATTCGACGCCCTCGGCCACCACCTTGAGCCCCAGGTTATGGCTCATTTCGATCGTCGAGCGGACAATCACTGCGTCTTCACTGGCCTCGTCCAGGTCGCGGACAAACGACTGGTCGATTTTCAACTCCTGCACCGGCAGCCGCTTGAGGTGCGCCAGGGAAGAATAGCCCGTGCCGAAGTCATCCACCGACAGGCTGATGCCGCAATCGCGCAACAGGTGAAGGTTCTTCAAGGCCCGCTCGGGCTCGCGCATGACCGCGCTTTCAGTGACCTCGAAAACCAATTGCTCGGCCGGCAGCCGGTGGGTGCGCAACAACGCCACGACCCGCTTGGGCAAGTCATCGCTGATGAGGTCTTCGGCGGAGATGTTCAACGACAGCTCCAGGCGCAGGCCACGGTCATTCCACTCCGAGAGCTGACGCATGCCCTCGTTGATCACCCACTGGGTCAGCGTCTGGATGCTTGCGGTGCGCTCCGCCAACGGGATGAACTCGCCGGGAGAGATCGGGCCCAGTTGCGGATGGTGCCAGCGCAACAGCGCTTCGGCCTGGCGGACATGCTGGTTGAGAAGGTTCAGCTTGGGTTGGTAATGCAAGAGCAGCTCGCCGTTGTCCGCCGCGTGGCGCAGGTCGCGAATCAAGGTGATCTGGCGCCGATGCGCCAAGTCACGCCCGTGCTGGTAGACCTGCAAATGACCCGGCATCTGCGCCGCGTCTTTCATCGCGATCGAGGCGCGCTCCAGCAGGCTCTGGGCACTCTCTCCATCGGCCGGATAGGCCGCGATCCCGAGCCTGCAGTCCAGCGCCAGGTCATGTCCGTTGATGCGCTGGGGCTTGAGCAGGAACTGCTGCAACTGGTCGGCGACCGCCACCGCCGCATCACTGTCCATCCCATCGAGCAGGAGCAGGAATTCCTCGGCGATCAGATGCGCCACGGTGTCACCCGGGCTCAACAGCGCCTGGATGCGTTGGCCGGTCTGGCGAAGCAACCGGTCGACGGTCTCGGGATCGACCGTTTCATTGATCGCGCGCAGGTTATCGAGGCCCATGAAGATCAGGGTCATCGGCCGTCTTGCCGCAATCGCGCTGCCCAGGCGCTCCATGGCCAGTGCCCGGTTGGGCAAATCGGTGACGGGGTCATGCAGGGCGTTGTGAGCCAATTGTTGCTCACGTTCGGCAATGCCCCTTTGCATGGTGTTGACGGCGTTGGCCAGCAGGCCGAGCTCGTCCTCTCGTTGCAATATCACCGGGGTCTGGTAATCGCCCTGGCCGATGCGTTCCGCCGCCAAGGCCAGCGATTTCACCGGCCGCGACACCCCGCGCGCCAGGAGCAAGGCGCCGACCAGCGAGGCGATCAGCGCAACCAGGGTGATCGCCAGGATCTTTTCATCCAGCGGAGCGAAGGCCTGCATGGCCACGTCGAGGGGGCTTTGCAACAGGGCGATCACCTGCCCGTTGTATCCGCCCGAGCCGTCGGCCAGCGTCAGGAGCTGGCTGAGGTAATTGTGATTCAGGTGCTCCGTCAGCATGGCCTCGCCGCGCAGGGAGGATCCGAGCATCAGGCTGGAAATCGACCCGTGCAACGCGTCGGGTTGAGTGCTGACCAGTTCCCCCGGCTGCTGTTGATCGACGGCAAGAAACGAAACCTCCAGGTTGGTGAGCGAGCGCAGTTCATTGGCGAAGGCCTTGTCCATGCTGAACCCCATCACCACCCTGGCGACGGGCAACGGCGTGAGCACGGGGGTTTCCACCAGCAAATGCGGCTTGCCCTGCAGCGGCACGATGACCATGGACTGGCGTGCACGCTGGGCCAGGCGCAGCGCGCCGTCGTACTGGAACGGCGAGCCTGCGGGCATGTGGTCGAGGGTACTGGCGAGTACGGTGCCGTCCATGCTCAGCAGGATCATGTCGCTGGCGTTGATCCGCTTGCCGTGGTTGATCAGCACCGAGCGGATGGTGGCAGCGTCGCGGCTGGCCACCGCTTCGCGAAAGCCGAAGTCGGCCGCCAGTAACTGCACGCCATCGGCCAGGCGCCGTCCCTGCGCTTCCAGCAGCCGCTCGAAGATCCGCGTGCCGACGTCCAGTTGCCCGTCGGCCTGGCTGCGCACCGCCGTACTCGTCGCCGCGTTGACGCTGAAATACAGCAAGCCGATCACCAGCAGCGACAACAGGATCATCACTGCGGCGACTTGTGCCTGGAAACTATTGCGCAGTTTCACGGGCGGCTCGCTTGAAGGCATCGCCGAACGCACTGCTGGCGGGTGCGGTCTGCTCGGGTAACGGTTCCAGCGCCAGCGTGTAGGTGTGCTTGAGCCCGCTCGCGGGGATCTTCAACGAACCGCCATCGACCGCCAGCATGCCCTTGAGCTGGGGGTGCCACAGGGTCACCCGGTATTCACCCATCGCCAGATCGCCCAGCGATACGCGGCCCTGCTCGTCACTGACGGCAAACAGGGGATCGTCGGTGACGAACACGTAGCCGAGCATCCGGTCGTGGATGTTGCAGCCCAGGACCACCACGCCCGGCTTGTCGAACAACACCGGTTCAGAGGGAGTGCCCTCGTACAGACGCAACTCGAAGCGTTTGGCCGGGGAAAACGAATAGACCTGATGGCGGATGTTGTCGCTATTGGGAAACTTGATCAGGCTGCCGGTGTGCACCGCCAGCACGTGGGGCGCAAACTGCTGGTTGCGCTGGTCCATGCTCGCGGCCAGTTTGGCCGGCGGTCCGCCGAGGGGGCCTTGCAAGGTAACGACGGCGTCGGTCAATGGCGTGCCCGAGGCCTCATGGATCTCGACATCGAGCTTGGCGGCAGCCGCCCATCCGCCAGGGCAAGCGAACAGCAACAGCAGCACGAACAGGGAGTTTTTTGGGGACATGCCAATTCCACGGGAAAACGATCGGGCGATTGTCTGGGTGACAAGCCCCGGACGTCGGCACCGGCTGTTATGCACGAGGTACCTGCCAGGGTATCGACCGATTGGCGCAAACCTGAACAGGTCTTTCGCAAACGTCCCGGCTGCCGCGACACGCCCGTGGTGCGTTGGCCTGCGGCCCTAGCCAGGTTGGAAATCCAGGGCGCGGCGAACCTTTTCAAGCAGTTCGTTGACCTGGAAGGGCTTGACCAGCATGTCCATGCCGCTGCCCAGGAACACCTGGCGGTTGATCGCCGTCTCGGCATAGCCGGTCATGAACAGGATCGGCAAGTCTTTACGCCAGCTTCGCGCCGCATCCGCCAGCTCCCGGCCGCTCATGCGCGGCAGGCCGACGTCGGTCAGCAGCAAGTGAATCGTCGGATCGTTCTGCAGACGCTCCAGGGCGGTTTCGATGTCCGCCGCCTGGGTGCAGCGATAGCCCGCGTCCTCCAGCACTTCGGTCACGAACAGGCGCACCGCCGGCATGTCTTCGACAATCAGCACATGCTCGCCGGAACCCTGTGCGTCCACCACCAGCGTCGCGGCACCCGTCTGCATCGGACCATTGCTGGCCGGCAGCATGATCGTCACTTCAGTCCCGCGCCGCAGCACGCTGCGGATGTGCGCATCGCCGCCGGACTGGCGGGCGAAACCGTAGATCATCGACAGACCCAGGCCGGTGCCCTGCCCCAGCGGCTTGGTGGTGAAGAACGGGTCGAAGACCTTGTCGATCACACTGTGCTCGATGCCGATGCCGTCGTCGCGCACCGACAACGCCACATACGGGCCATCGGCCAGGTTCGGATCGCCATGGGAATAGGCCGCATAGGTCTTGACCCAGATGTTGCCGCCATTGGGCAATGCGTCCCTGGCGTTGATCACCAGGTTCAGCACCGCGCTTTCCAGCTGCACCGGATCGACCAGCGCAACGGCCGGCTTGGTGGTCAGTTCAAGCTTGAGGTTGATGCGTTCGCCAATGGTGCGCACCAGCAATTCTTCCAGTGAGCGCGCCTGCTCGTTGATGTCCACCGGACGCGTATCGAGGGGCTGCTGGCGTGCGAAAGCCAGCAGGCGATGCGTGAGGGACGCCGCGCTCATCGCCGAACTCAAGGCCGCTTCGGCGTAGAACTGGACCTTGTCCGGGCGCGCATCGGCCATGCGTTTCTGGATCAATTCGAGGCTGGTAATGATGCCGGTCAACAGGTTGTTGAAGTCATGGGCGATGCCGCCGGTGAGCTTGCCCAGGGCGTCCATCTTCTGCACTTGCAGCAACTGCGTTTCGGCGCGCACCCGCTCGGCGACTTCCTTGGCCAGTTGCGTGGTGGTGTCGTCCAGCCGCGCCAGGTGGGAACGCTCGCGGTGGCGGTGCTCGGTGACGTCCTCGATGAACACCAGGCTCAGCTGGGGCGTGCGGTACGGTGAAAGCTGCCACTCGGTTTCGCGAATCTCGCCCTGCACCCGCAGGTTCAAGGTGCCTTTCCAGCGCTCGCCGTCCACCAGCCGGCGGCGCAGCTCGTCGAGGATCGCATCCTGGCCGTCGTCGAAGCATTCGCTGAGGGTGTCCTCGGCGTGGTTGTCCTGGATCATCTGCGCGAAGGCATGATTGCACTCGTGCACTTTCAGTTGGGCATCGAGCACGGCGATCGGCGCCGAGACGTTGACGAAGATCTCGCGGAACCGGGCCTCGCTCTCGCGCAGCGCGTTCTCGGTGTCGCGCACCCGCAGCAAGGTGCGCAGGGTCGCCAGCAGCACGTCCGGGTCCACCGGGTGGATCAGGTAGGCGTCGGCGCCGGCGTTGAGGCCGGTGATGATGTCGCCGGTCTGGATCGACGCGGCGGAGACATGGATCACCGGCAGCAGCGCGGTACGCGGGTCGGCGCGCAGGATGCGCACGATGTCGAAGCCGCTCATGTCCGGCAGGTTGACATCGAGGATGAGCGCATCCAGCGGCTCGCTGTCGATCTGCGCCAGGCCCTCGCTGCCGGTGCCGGCCTCCAGCACCTTGTAGCCATGGCGCTCCAGGCGCCGGCGCAAGGCGTAGCGGGTGGCAATGTTGTCGTCGACGATCAGTAGACGAGTGTCACGATTCATCGGCGTTCTCCAGGGCGAGCGCCAGTGGAATGATCACGAAGAAGTTCGAACCGATCCCCGGGGTACTGTCCATCCCGACCTCGCCACCGAGCAATTCGGCGAAGCGTTTGCACAACGACAGGCCGAGGCCGGTACCCCGCAGGCGTTTCTGCAACGGCGAGTCGACCTGGGAGAAGTCTTCGAACAAGGCACCGTGCAGCTCCGGCGCGATCCCGATGCCGGTGTCGCTGACGGCGAAGCGCACCCGATCCTGCCCCTCGAGACGCGCCGAGACCCGCACTTCACCACGGGTGGTGAACTTCAGCGAGTTGGAAATGAAGTTGCGCAGGATCTGCGCGAGCTTCTTGTCGTCGGTGTACAGGCGCGGAAGGCCGACTGGTTCTTCGAAGATCAGGTCCACCGCCGACGCGTCGACGATGGGCCGGAACATGCCTCGCAAGGCCGAGAACAGGTCGAACATGTCGAACCACGCCGGGGAAATGCTGATCCGCCCGGCTTCGATTTTCGCCAGGTCGAGCAAGTCATCGACCATGTCGCTGAGTTCGCGGGCGGCGCTGCTGACGAACGCCACCTGCTTGTGCTGCTCGAGGCTGAGGGGGCCGTCGAGTTCGTCGGCGAGCAAGCTGTTGATGCTCAGGATCGAGCCCAGCGGCGTGCGGAACTCGTGGCTCATGTACGACAGGAAGCGGCTTTTCAAGTCCGAGGCCTGGCGCAGTTGCTCGGCCTGGGTGTCGAGTTCGGCGTAGAGCGCCAGCACGCCCTGGTTGGTTTCATCGAGTTCCTCGCGCAAGGCGGCGGTCTCGCTTTGCAACTGGGCGATCAGCGCGGCCTGTTCGGCCGGGTTCAGGGTAGGCGACTCAGCCATGGGCGGCCTCCAAGGCAACGACCAGCACCGTCACATCGTCCCGTCCACGGCAGAAGTCACGATGCAGGACCGTGGCTATCACGGCGGGATGGCGGTGCACCAGGCCGGGGTAGTCTTGAAGATTCCAACGGGACTGCAAACCGTCGCTGTACATGATCAATAGGTGTCCGTTTACGTGAGCATAGTCAAAGGGCTGGGCTTTGCGGTATTGGCCGCCGACGATGCCCGGGTTCGACGCCAGGCCCCGCGACTTGTCCGCGGTGACCAGGGTGGCGCCAATATTGCCAACGCCGGTGAAGGTCAGGCCATCGCGCGGCGCATTGAACTGGGCGATGGCCGCCGCGCCGCCGCGCGTGCCGATCATGTCGCGGTGCATGTCTTCCATCAACAGCACCGGCGTGGCGAAGGGGCCGCGGGCGAATGTCCGCTCCCCCGCCTTGGCCGCGCGTTCGGCGTCCTCACCGTGGCCGAGGCCGTCGATCACCAGCGCGCTGACGCTGCTGCCGTTGTACGCCAGGTGCCAGGTGTCGCCACAGGCCGGATCATCGTTGAGCGAGTGCTGGCTGACGCCGTAGCGCAGGTCCGCCTGGCGGTTGCCGCGCGGGTACAGACGCGCCAGCAACACCGCGCCACGGGCATCGGCGTAGACATCGAACACTTCGGCCTGGCGCGCCACGGCGCCAAGGCCGATACCCTGGGTACCCCCCGTGGAAAACCCATCGGTCAGGCAGGCATCCAGGTCAAAGCCCTGGGCGCGGTCCACCGCGAGCAGCTCGATGCCAAACCCGCCGGGACACGCAAGCACGCGCACATGGAGCTCGCCGCGGGTGGCGTGCTTGAGCACGTTGCTGGCCAGCTCGGTGGTGACCAGCGCCACACGTCCGGCATCGGTCTCATCGAAGCCGTGCAGCTCGGCGAGCCTTTGCGTGGTGCGCCGGGCATAGCCGATCTGGCTGATGTCTTCGATCAGCAGCACCTGGGTCAGCGACCCGGCGATCGTCATGTCCATCGGGTGATCGTGATGCGGGTGCCCTTGCCAGGCTCGGTGTCGAGCTCGAACTCATCGACCAGGCGCTTGGCACCGGTCAGCCCCAGCCCCAGGCCACCGCCCGAGGTCCAGCCGTCGGTCATCGCCAGCTTGATGTCGGCAATGCCCGGCCCTTCGTCGCGAAAGACCAAGCGCAGGCCGACACGGCCGCCCTCGTCGAGGATCTCCCAGTCCATGTCGCCGCCACCGCCATAGACCATGGTATTGCGCGCCAGCTCGCTGACGGCGGTCACCAGTTTGGTCAGGTCGATCAGGCGCATGCCGCATTCGGTGGCCAGCTTGCGCGCCGTTTGCCGGGCGAGCACCACATCCTGCTCGATGTTGATCGGTTGAGTGCCGCTGCTGCGCACGGTCATTGGTGGCGTACTCGTTCCTGCAGCAGTTTCATTCCGCGCTCGACGTTCAGCGCGGTGCTGACGCCGGGCAGCGTCAGGCCGAGCTCGACCAAGGTGATCGCCACCGCCGGTTGCATGCCGACCAGCATGGTTTCGGCGTCCATGATCTTCGACAGGCCGGAGATGGTCGCGATCATCCGGCCGATGAACGAATCGACCATGTCCAATGCGGAAATGTCGATCAACACCCCGCGCGCCGATGTCTTGCTGATGCGCTCGGACAGGTCGTCCTGCAGGGTCAGGGCCAGTTGGTCATGCATGTCGACCTGAATGGTGACGAGCAGGAACTCGCCCATCTGTAGAATCGGGATACGTTCCATCGGCTCAGGCCGTCTTGCCGAGGCTGACGCCCAGGCGCGTCAGGGCCAGCTTGAGCGCATCGGCCAGGTTGGCCTTGGTCACCACGCCTTGCAGGTCGAGGCCCAGGTGCACGATGGTCTGGGCGATTTGCGGGCGCACGCCGCTGATGATGCAGTCGGCGCCCATCAGGCGGATGGCGGTCACGGTTTTGAGCAGGTGCTGGGCCACCAGGGTGTCGACGGTCGGTACGCCGGTGATGTCGATGATGGCGATTTCCGAACCGGTGTCGACGATACGCTGCAGCAGCGATTCCATCACGACCTGGGTGCGTTGCGAATCGAGGGTGCCGATCATCGGCAGCGCCAGCACGCCGTCCCACAGCTTGACGACCGGGGTGGACAGTTCCAGCAGTTCTTCCTGCTGACGCTTGATCACCGCCTCGCGGGATTTCTGGAAGGTGCGGATGGTGTGCAGGCCGAACGCGTCGAACAGCTCGGAGATCTCCCAGAGTTGTTCGGCGAGCAACGCCGGTTGCTCGCGGTAATGCGTTTGCAGCAGGGCAAACAGCGGCCCCTTGAGGGCGAAGATGAAACTGGCGGTTTGCTGGGAATCGTGTCCGAGCTGGGCGCGGCTGTGGGACAGTTTCTCCAGGAACTGGCGGGTGGACTCCCAGCCCGGCGCATTGATGTTGCTGCCGTTGTTGTTCTGCAGGCCGCTGATCACCAGTTGCAGGAATTCGCTGGTCTGTTGTTGCAGGTCCTGGTTCTTGAGGTTACGGGTCGCACCGCTGGTTTCCAACCCATTGGTCCATTCGCCCAGCAGCTGTGCCTGTTTGTCTTTGATCGCCTCGAGGGTGGTGTTCTGCAGTGCTGCCATGTATGCGTTGCTCCTCAACGTAGGGGGACCGGTAACCAGGGACGGCCGGTGCGAATTGAATGACCCTGGCCATCAGAAATAGTTTTGCCAGTCGTTTCGCGAATTTACAGGGGCTGCGTCGCTCGTGCTCGTAATATTTGATTACCGTGCCGGGATGACGCTTATAGCCGCAGAAATCGCGTGACTGGGCGTTACACTTTGGCGAGCGCTGCCGGGTGAATCGTTTGCCAGCTAAACCTGCGCGGGCGAGCCCAGGGTCTTGATCAAAAAGCTGCGCAGCCCGTCCACGGCGATGGATCCTTGCGAGGCGCGGCTGCGATAGACCGCCACGCTCATGGACTCCAGGGCGCCCAGGCCATGTTCCTGGCCCAGCACCTGCAAATTGGCCGGGGTGCAGCAGCGGGTCAGCACCGCCACCGCCACCCCGCTTTCCACCGCGGCGATCTGCCCGGCCAGGCTCGAACTGTTGTACACGACCTTGTAGCGGCGTCCTTGCCGGGCCAGTGTTTCGACCGCGGTGCGGCGGGCCAGGCTCTCTTCGTCGTAGACCGCGATGGGCAGCGGGTCGCGGCGCCAGAGTTCGAATTGCGGCGAGCCGACCCAGACCATCGGTTCATGGAACAGGAAGGCGCCGCGCCGCGGGCTGTCGCGCGAGACCAGGGCCAGGTCCAGCTCGCCGCTGGCCACCCGGGGAATGAGCGCGGTGGATTGTTCGCAGGTCAACTCGATATCGACGCTGGCGTAGCGCGCCGAAAACCGTTTCAACACCGGTGTCAGGTAGGGCCCGGCATAGTCCTCCGCCACCCCGAGGCGGATCCGCCCGCTCAACTGCTCGCCCCAGAACGCCCCCAGTGTTTCCGCGTGCAAGGCCAGCATGCGCCGGGCATAGCCGAGCAGCGCTTCGCCGTCGCTGGTGAGCTGGAAGTGTCGCGGGCCGCGGCTCAAGACCTGGCGACCAAGGGCCGACTCGAGTTTCTTGAGCTGCATGCTGACGGCCGACTGCGACTTATTGATCTCGAGGGCGGCGCTCGACAGCGAGCCGGTATCGACGGCGGCGACGAAGCACTTGAGCCAATCGATCTGAAGATCCCTGGGGGTCATGGTGGAAATCCCTGCATTCGATAATCGAATACCTGAGTGCCACAATATGCGCTTTTCGTCCAGGCCTTCTCGCGCCAACATCAGCCCCAGTGATCACGCCCCGGAGCCCCCATGTCCCTCGACGCCTGGCTGTTCTACCTGTTGACCTGTTGCGGCATCGCCCTGGTGCCGGGCCCCAACGCCCTGCTGGTGTTGACCCACGGGGCGATCCATGGCCACCGCAAGACCCTGTTCACCATCACCGGCGGTGTCCTCGGCTTCGCCGTCGTCATTGCCTTGTGCGTCCTGGGCCTTGGCGCCCTGCTCCAAGCGTCGCTGCACTGGCTGACCGCACTGAAGATCATCGGCGGGCTCTACCTGATCTGGCTCGGATTGGGGCTTTGGCGCTCGGAGGCGATGACCCTCGCAGTCGATGGGGCGACGCCATCCGCCGACTGGTCGCTGTTTCGCCAGGGGCTGCTGTCGGCGGTCTCCAATCCCAAGGCGCTGCTGCTGTTCACCGCCTTCATCACGCCTTTCATCGACGCCCAGCGCAACCTGCTCCTGCAGGCGGCGATCATGGCGCTGACCTACGCATTCGTCGAATTCACCGTGGAGTTCGGCGTGGCGAGCGCGGCGAACCGGGTCCGGCCATGGCTGGCACGCATGGGCCGGCGCTTCAATCGCATTTGCGGTGGGTTTTTCGTTGCGTTCGGGGCGCTGCTGCCGGTTCGCTAGGCTCTGTCTGAAATGTGTCTGCTCGAAGGCCAGACAAGGCGAAACGGGGCGAGGAAGCGCAGTGTACTGGAGTACATGAGCATTCCGAACCCCGTTTCAACGCAGTATGGGCGAGTGCAGACACATTTCAGACAGAGCCTAGGCATCAGCCCGCCCGATCTGCGGTGCCTATCCGGGCCCCTTCAGACCCTGTCCGATTCATCCGCACGCAGCGTCAGCACCGAGACTCCCGATGACGTCACCGCAACGGTGTGCTCGAATTGCGCCGAGAGCGTCCCGTCCTGGGTCACGACCGTCCAGCCATCAGCCTGGGTCCTGACATGGCGGGCGCCCTGGTTGAGCATCGGTTCGATGGTGAACACCATCCCCTCGCGCAGCACCAGGCCGGTGCCGGGCTTGCCGAAATGCAAGACCTGGGGCTCCTCGTGCATCTGCTGGCCGATTCCATGGCCGCAGTATTCACGCACCACGCAGTACCCATTTTCCCTGGCATGGCGCTCGATGGCCGCCCCCACATCCCCCAGGCGCGCGCCCGGTCGTACGGTGCGGATACCTTGCCACATCGCCTCGTACGTAACCCGGACCAGGCGCCGGGCAGTGGCGCTGACATTGCCGATCAGGTAAGTCTTGCTGGAGTCGGCGATATAGCCGTTCTTTTCCAGGGTGATGTCGAAATTGACGATATCGCCCTCGCGCAAAATCCTGGAAGGTGACGGCACCCCGTGGCAGACCTCCTCGTTCACCGAGCAATTGAGCACGAACCCAAAACCATACTGGCCCTTGCTCGCCGGTCGGGCCTTGAGATCGTCGACGATGAACCGCTCCACCCTGGCATCGACTTGAAGGGTCGACATCCCCGCCAGTGGGGTCTTGTCCAACAATTCGAACACCGAGGCCAGGAGTCGGCCAGACTCTGCCAGCAGGGCAACCTGCTCCGGACTCTTGATCATGCTCAACCCACCACCAGCGGCTGGGCACGCACGCCCACGCTGTCGAGCTCGCGACGCATGACCTCATTGAAAGTCAGATCGGGATTCATTTCGCACAGCAGGCCGACCTTGATCCAGAAAGCCGCCTGCGCGTTGATGGAGCGGCAGGACACCTTGGTGGCCCGCCGCAGTTGGTCATGCAGTTCGTCGTCGATGTTCACAATGCCCAATGGCTTCTCCTAAATACGTTTCGTATATGCTTAGCATATAGTTCGTATGCAGAAAAACCAAGGCCCGTTGTCCGCATGCTTTGCCGACGTTTGCGCCATGGTCAGCTGGACGAAGCCGCTTTTCCCTTCCCGGCTGCGGGCGCGCCGGCCTTGGTGCCATGGCCACCCGCCGGGTGTCCACTCAGGTATGTCGGCGCTTGCCTGGAAGCCTGTTGCCGGCGTTCCAGCGCATCAGCGCCATCCGATGCCTGGGCGACCCAGGGGGCAGCCACGAATAAGCCGAACAGCGTCCAGATCAGCAGTGGTTTCATTTCAGTTCACCTCGGTTGGTTAGCGAAAGCTTGTGCGGGTATCCGCCGTCGTGACGCGTGCGTACTCTTCCAGCAGGCTTGCCAGCTCCAGGTAGCCCGCCGCCAGTTCATGGGCGCCGAGCCGGGCCAGAGCGCGAGATGTCCGACGGGCCTGGGCCGCGCCGAGCGCCGGCTGGGAGGCGTGCCGGGCAATTCGCCGCTCGCCCTGCCGCGCGCATTGGCCAAGCGATGATCCGGGTGCCAGGTCGCGGGCCTTGTGTTGCAGCCAGAGCCACTGTCGGCTCAGTTGCAGGGACACCGAGCCGGCCCGCGTCACCTGCGGGTGATCGGCACCCAGCAGCGCTTGCAAGGCAACCCACCGGTGCTGCTGCCTGGCCTGCCACTTCAGAGGGTTCATGCGACGCCCATGGCGAAGCAATCGCCGGGTGTCCTGGTGAATCGCCTTGCTCAACGCGTGCGGGTGGCGCTCGGGTTTTCCGGGCAGTAGTTGGAAGACCAACAGGCACAGGGCAAGCGCCACGAGCCAGGCGAGGGCCTGGTTGGCGAAATCGGCGAAGTCGTACCGGGCCGCCGCGCCCGTGCCGACCAGCGTATTGAAGGCAATCAGGTAGGCGATGCCTTGCAGGGCATGGCGCGGGCGGGTCGTGGCATGAATCCCCACGGCCCAGAAAGCCATCAGCACCACCGTGAGCAAGGCGAACCCACTGAGGTGTGGCAGCACCAGGAACTTGCACCCCGCTGCCGCTACTATCCCGTAGAGGGTTCCCTCGAAAAAGCGCGCCAGGCCCTGGACGGGCGCTGGGCTGGTGGCCAGCAACGTGCAGCACGGCCCCAGTACCGCCAGCAACGTGGGCCCTTGGTCCCAGGCCGTCAGGTACCAGAAAGCCGCCGTTGCCAGCGTGGCCAACAACGCGCGCAGGCCGTTGCGCAGCGCGTCGGCATAGTGTCGGTGGAATGCCACCGGCCGAGCGGGTGCCTGGGTCCCCTGTTCCAGGCTGGCGAAGCTCAGCAAGGCGCTGACCAAGTCGGCCAACTGTTCCTGCAAGCGCTGCTGGCTTACGCCGCCTCCAGGCGCTTGCGCGAGACGGCGGCGCACTTCCTGGAGACGTTCAGCCGTCCTGGAGAAGCCAGGCATTGCCCCGGCCAACTGCTGCAGGTCCGAGCCGGCTTGGGCAAAGGCAGGCCAAGCAATCCCATCGGTTGCGCGCTCGTCCAGGACCACGGCGTGCAGGTACGCCAGCCCTGCCTGCAAGGACGCGAGCCTGGAACGGATCAGGAACGACTCGCCTCGCCCGATCCCGAGCAGCTCGTCCACCTTGCTGATGTCGAGGGCGAGTGTGCGCGGTGCAATCGCCGGCTCCGCGCCGTGCGCATCGTTGAACCGTGCCGACAGCAACCGCAGGGTGCGGCAACAGAGGTCCTGGAGGGCCAGGTTCAGCTTGGGCTCGACGGTCTTGCGGCTGAACAGCGTGGCCACCAGGTTCAGGCTCAATACCCCAAGTACCACCGCCGTGCACCGCGCCACGATGTGATCGAAACCCAGTTGCGGCGCGACGATGGCCGGGCCCAGGGCCAGGCAAACGGTGTAGCCGGCGACGACTGCCGCCGTGGCGTGGTAGTGCCGAAGCACGGTCATGGCGCCGACACAGAGGCCGAGCCATACCCCGATCCCGACAATGAACAGCAGCATTTTCTGGGCGAACAAGCCGGTCAGGAGCAAGGCGACGGCCAGCCCCACCACGGTCCCCAACACCCGGTGCAACCCCTTGCCCACCACCGCGCCCTGGAGCGGGTGGATCAGCAACAACACCGTCGAAGCCGCCGAGAACGGCGCCTCCAGGTGCAGTTGGAAACCCAGCCACAGTGCCAGCGCGGCCGCCGCAAGGCTGCGCAGCACGTAGCCCGCGACGTGGGGGCTCCATGACCCGGCCAGTGCACCGAGCCTTCCCAACGCCCGGGTCATCAGAGGAACGCCTGGAGCCATTGCACCAGCCTCCAGCGTGGTGCCGCCCCTGCCTCGGAGACCTCGATGCTGGCGGTCATCCCAGCCGCCAGTTCCACGTCCGGCGGGACCTTGTCCAGTTCGATGCGCACCGGCACGCGCTGGGCCAGGCGTATCCAGCTGAATGTCGGAGCCACCTGAGGCAAGCCGTCGTTGCTGCGCAGTTCGTTGCCATCGGCAATGCCCCGGCCAATGCTTGCGACATGCCCTTCGAGCAACGCGGCAAACCCCATCAGCTTGATCGACGCCGTGGCGCCCACCCGGATGCTGGACAGCTTGGTCTCTTCGAAGTAACCGGTGACCCAGAAACTATGGCTATCGACCACGAAGATATTGGTCTCGCCCGCCGAAGCGTAGTCGCCCGGCTGCAACCGCAACTGGGTCACGTACCCGTCGACCGGTGAACGAACAGTCGTGCGATCCAGGTCGAGCCGCGCCTGGGCCAATTGGCTCTGGGCGGCATCCAGGCGCGAACGGGCCACCGCCAGGTCCCGCGCCGCGTTGTCGATTTCCTCCCGGGCGATGGCCTCGCCCAACTGGCTGCGCCGCTTGAACTGGGCGCTGCGCTGCTCGAAGACACTGCGTGCCTCGGCCAGCTCGGCCGTTCGCTGTTGTTGGGCAAGCAGGTAGGCGCTGCGGTCGATCTGATACAGCAAGTCCCCTTTGGCGACCCACTGGTTGTCCCCCACCAGCAGTTGTTCGACCTGGCCGGACACCTGCGGGGCAATGCGGATAACGTGGGCGCTCACACGCCCGTCCCGCGTCCAGGGGGCCAGCTCGTAGGCGCGCCACAACTGCGTGCAGAACACCACGGCGATCAGGCCGAGAACCAGGGTGACGAGGGTCTTGAGGAATTGTTCGATGGTCATGCCGCTGCCCTCACCCCTTCAGGACCAGGACCGAGAGCACAATCAGCGACACGAAAAAGCGCGCCAGCTCCGGGTGCCAGGCCCAATCCAGCCAGCGCCGCAGCACGCGCGCCAGCAACCCGTACACCAGGGCTGCAACGCCAACATAGAGCAACAAGGGCGGCAGGTAGAGGTGGGCAATCGTGACTTCACTCAGCATCGGTCGTATCTCGCAGTCGGCAATCACCTCGATCGCCTCGATGACGATGTTAGGAGCTGCACGGTGCTGCCGATATTGAGTATGCTGCCAACTTATGATCAATTTCAGACAATCCGAGTGCAACGGCATGGGCGAGGCGAATCTCTCTGCGGTGGATCAATTCGAACTGGACCGTTTCCAACAGCCTGCCGTCGCGCTGATGCTCGGGAGCCAGCGCCACGACACCGAGTTCCCCGTGCACAGCCACCGCAAAGGCCAACTGGTGGTGGCTTATCACGGGGGCATCGTATGCACCGTGGAGGATGGTGTCTGGATGGTGCCATCGGGGTTCGGCGTGTGGATTCCGGGTGGCGTCGCCCACAGCAACCGGGTGACCGCCAACGGCAAGATCGGCTATCTGTTCATCGAGCCCGGCGCCGCTGCGCTACCGCAGAAGTGCTGCACGCTGGTGCTTTCCCCGCTGGTCCTGGAAATGATCCTGCACCTGAGCGCCCAGCCCCAGGACTACCCGCCAACCAGTCGCCACGCGCGGTTGGCGAGCGTGCTTCTTGAACAACTGGAACTGGCCCCCTCGGAACAGTTGTACCTGCCGCTTCCCGCCTCGACGCAACTGCGCTTCATCGCCCGCGGCCTGGCCCAGGACCCGGCGAATCGTTGCACCATGGCCCAATGGGCCCGCCAGGTCGCCATGAGCGAGCGATCCCTGGCACGCCTGGTCAAGCATGAAACCGGGCTGACATTTGGCCAATGGCGCAAGCAATGGCAAATCATCGTGGCCTTGCAAAGCCTGGCCGAAGGCGAGTCCGTGCAACGCACCGCCGAGGCCCTGGGGTACGAATCGGTCAGTTCGTTCATCAGCATGTTTCGCAAGACATTGGGGGCATCGCCGGCTCGGTATATCCGCAATACCGTGACGCGTTAGCGAGATGGGCCTCTCCGAGAAACTGACTGTGGCGAAATAGGTTTCCATCAGGCGAACTTCTCGGGCCGATGGCGGCAAATGCTGGTTGAGAACAGAAGTCCCCCGCTGAAGACGGCATTTCCCCATTCCCGCCAGGAATGCCCCCATGAAAAACATGAATTTTACTTGAACCACCACCTCCCCTAGCGTGGTCCTTCCTGCCTATGGAGATAACGCTATGAACGCCCCCAGCCTGCGCCTCTACGTCGACGCGCAATTCACCAGCCCCTACGCGCTGTCCTGCTTCGTGGCCCTTCGGGAAAAGGGCATCGAGTTCGAGATGGTCACCGTGAACCTGGACAAGCTGGAAAACCAGTCGGGCGACTATGCCCGTCTTTCCCAGACCCAGAGAGTCCCCAGCCTCGTCCATGGCGACTTTGCGTTGTCGGAATCATCGGCAATCACCGAGTACCTGGAAGACGTATTCCCCCAGGTACCGGTTTACCCACGACAGCCACGGATGCGTGCCAAGGCGAGGCAAGTCCAGGCGTGGCTGCGCAGTGATTTGCTCCCCATCCGCCAGGAGCGCTCGACCCTGGTGGTGTTCTACGGCGTCAAGTACGGGCCTTTGTCTGCCTCGGCGCAAGCGGCCACGCAAAAGTTGATCGAGGTCGCTCAACAGCTGCTGGCCGACAGTCCTGACTGTCTCTTCGGTGAGTGGTCGATCGCCGATGTCGATCTCGCATTGATGCTTAACCGGTTGATACTCAATGGCGACACGGTACCGACTCGATTGGAGGATTACGCGCGGCGCCAGTGGCAGCGTCCGACGGTGCAAGAATGGGTCAAGCTGCAACGACCGTCCCTGTAGCGACACTTCCCCCAATCGAATCGTTGACATCCCAAGCCTTCAAGAATACTAATGACCCAAAAGTCATTTAGTATTCGCGAGGCCCAGCCCATGCCACAGACTCAGGTCCTGATTGTCGGAGCCGGCCCTACCGGATTGACGCTGGCGCTCTGGCTCCACCAGCAAGGCGTTGCCGTAAGGATCGTGGACAAGAGCAGTGGCCCGGGCGAAACATCCCGTGCCATGGCGCTGCAGGCACGTACGTTGGAGTTCTACCGCCAGCTCGACATGGCCGAAGCGGTCGTGGACGCCGGCTACAAGACGCCCGCCATGAACATGTGGGCCCGGGGCAATCGCAAGGCGCGGATCCCGTTGATCGATGCGGGCGAGGCGATTTCGCCCTACCCGTTTGTCCTGATCTACCCCCAGGATCGCCATGAGCGGCTGCTGATCGAGCGTCTCCAGTCACTGGGCATCGAGGTCGAGCGCCAGACTGAACTGGCGTCTTTCGAGGACGCAGCAGACCAGGTCACGGCCCGCTTGCGCCATGCCGATGGGCAGGAGGAAACGTTCACGGCGGCTTACCTGGCCGGATGCGACGGTGCCCGCTCCCTCGTGCGTCACGGGATCGGCAGTGGCTTCGAAGGCGGGACCTACAAGCAGCTTTTCTATGTCGCCGATGTCACCGCCAGCGGCGTCGAGCCCGCTGGGGAGGCGCATGTGGCGTTCGACAAGTCCGAGTTCGTGCTCGTGCTGTCCTACGGCGAGGCGGATCGCTACCGCCTGATCGGCACCGCCCTGGACGAACGTACCGAGCCGGCACACACCCTGACGTTTGCGGACGTCGGCCACGAGGCGATCGATGGCCTGGGCATCAAGGTCAGCGCAGTCAACTGGTTCTCGACCTATCGCGTCCATCATCGCGTCACCGACCGGTTCCGGCATGGCCGGTCGTTCCTGCTCGGAGACGCCGCCCACGTCCACAGCCCGGCGGGTGGCCAAGGCATGAACACGGGGATCCTGGATGCGATCAACCTGGCGTGGAAACTGGCGGCCGTCTTGAAGGGCAAGGCCGGCGATGCCTTGCTCGACAGCTACCCGGTCGAACGCCAGGCCTTTGCCCGCAAGCTGGTCGAGACCACGGACAAACTGTTCACCTTCGCGACCGCGCAAGGCGGGTTTGCCGATTTCGTGCGAACCCGCATCGCACCGGTCTTCGCGAGCGTCGCCTACAAGAGCGAAAACGTGCGCGAGTATTTGTTCCGCATGATCTCGCAGACCACGCTCAACTACCACGAGAGCCCGTTGAGCGAGGGCAAGGCCGGTGAAGTCCAGGCCGGTGACCGGCTGCCATGGGTGCCGGTGCCCGGGTCGGACAACTACGAGCCCCTGCGGGCCATCCAGTGGCAGGTTCATGTCTACGGTGAAGCCAAGGCAGAGCTGGTGGATGGGTGCAAGGCGCACGGCCTGCCGCTGCATGTCTTCGCCTGGCAGCCTGGGCACCGCAAGGCCGGCTTGGCCAGGGACGCGGCGTACCTGTTGCGCCCGGACACCTACGTGGCGCTGGCCGACCCCCATGCCGATCCCGCGACGCTGAGCCGCTATTTCAGTGAGCGCGGCTTTATACTGCCGGTTTGAAACAGTCAGGCCAGGCAATGGACGTTACCCAGAGCAAACCCAAATGGAGCCGGCGCAAGGACGCTCGCCCCGCCGAGATCATCGAGGCGGCGCTGGATGTGTTTGCCGAATGTGGCTTCGCGGCGGCCAAGCTGGGCGACGTGGCGCAGCGCGCTGGCGTAGTCAAGGGCACGCTTTATCGCTACTTCGACACCAAGGAAGACCTGTTTCGTGCCGTGGTGCAGCACGCTGTCGCAATCAACCTGCAAGGCATCGAGCAAGCATCGGCAGGCGATCAAGGAACGCTGCGCGAACGGGTGCCCCTGATGCTCGATGCCGCTGCCGGACGCCTGGGCGACCGCCGCGTCCCGGCCCTCGCCCGGCTGGTGATCGGCGAAAGCCGGACCTTCCCCGACCTCGCGACGATCTGGCACGACAACGTCGTGGCCCACCTGCTGAAGTTGCTGACAGGCGTCATTGGCGAAGCGCAACAGCGCGGTGAAGTTCGCCCCGGCGACCCGACCCTCTACGCGTTTTCCGTGTTGGGCCCGTTGATCGCCGGCGCGCTGTTCAAGGAGGTATTTGGCTCGTTCAGCCCCTATGCGCCGGACCTCCAGGGCCTGGCCCGGCAGCATGCCGAGACGGTGACCCGGGGGATGACCTAGAGGTCATCCGGCCAGTTCTGCCATTTGACCTCGTTGAATTGCGCCAGGCGTCAGGCAAGCCGTCCAGCCGCCGTCGGCGCGATGACACCGGCACCCTTAACATCACCGGCCCCGCCAGACCGCTATCGCGAGTAGGCTCACTCCCACAATTTGATCCGGGGTCATTTCAGGTTCTGAGCCCATCACCCATCCCGTGTGGGAGCGAGCCTGCTCGCGAAGGGGGCATCAGTGCCAACCTAACCTTCTGACCAACTCGCGACGGTACGGCGTATCGATCTGTTCGGGGGTCATCCGTATGTACTCACGGGCATGATCACGGGCCTCGCCAGTCAGGTTGGCAAGGTAGGCGATGGCTTCGTCGGCAGAAGGAACCTGGCCTTCCATGCCGTTGAAGCGCGGTGGCAGGGCTGTCCATATAACGGCATCCAATTGCCGGGCGCGGGCCCATTCAGCGATCGTGCCGACCGCCATCTTCGAGGTGCGCAATACCCCGATGCCATCCCGCCGGTCTTCGGGGATCTGCTCGCGCCTGCGTAGCGCCGCACAAGCGTCTTCCAATGTCTGAGCATCCAAGACAGCCCAGAGAACCTTGCATAGGGGCGCATTCGCACAAACCACGGTGGCGAGCTCTCCACCGTCGCCGACCCTCGAAAACTCGATAGGCAGCGTGGGACCGTCCATGAACCATTCACTGGCGAGCGGCAAGGCGTCTGGCTTCCAGATCAACGAACCCCATCCAAGACACGCGATCAACATTTTTCGATCCTTGAGAAATACGCGGCAGCGGCGTGATAGTCGATGGACAACCAAGCGAGCGGAGGAGTTTCGGCGCGCGCACGCCCTGGAACGTAACGGTCGATCCGGCAGTCGGAGCAATCAGGCCCCTTCCCGAGGAAACCACCCCATGTCCCTGCGTTCCGCCGCCCTCGCCGCCCTGCTTGCGTTGGCAACCCATCCCGCGATCGCTGCACAGGAACCGTTGCGCCTGGAGGGTCTCAAGCGTTGCGGCGATCTGCTGGACAGCCAGCACCAGGAGTGGTGCTTGGCCGTGCGCGGTCTGGGCGAGGCGGTGCCGACGCTGCAATTGGGCGCCAAGGCGCTGCCGGCGGACGCTGTCCGGCGCGACGGGAACACCTTGCGGCTCAGCCTGGCCAGCGCTCGCTACCAGAGCGGCCCGCTATGGCTGCGGGACGGGTCGCGCCAGAGCAACGCCGCCTGGTTGAGCCTGCGCAACAGCCATGTGCTGGCCGCAGGGCCCGGTGAAGTGGCGGACAATATGGACGGACTGTCCACCTACGTCGACCTGGTCAGCCTGTTGATCGAAGAAGATCACGACGGCCGCCAGGAAGCCGAGCGCCTTGCCCGCAAGTACGGGGCGCAGGTGGTTGGCAGCATCGCCCCGCTGAACCTGTACCAGCTCCGCCTGCCAGCCAAGGACCTGGTCCAGCGTGATGCGCTGGTGCTGCGCCTGGGCAGCGAGACCAGTGTCGATGCGGTGGTGGTCGAGGAGTCCGCGGCCGAAGAGAGCGAACAGGCGCCCGCCCGTACCGAGGAACCGCGCAAGCCGTCCCCGGACTCGGACGAATGGGCCGCCAACCGCTTCCTCGATGCGGTGAACTACTACCGGCGGCGCATCCCCGGGCGCCAGGCGCCCGTCCCCGTGCAACCGGTGCGCATCGGCCTGATCGAACGGAACGTCGATTTCGATACCGCCGATTTCGCCGATTACCTCGGGCCTTGCACGCTGCCACGCACCTGCGTGTATGCCCGCGACGCGGACAAGCCGGACAACCACGGCACCACCGTCGCCGGGATTCTCGCGGCGGGCTGGAACGACGGCGGCAACAGCGGTTTGCTGCGCGGCCTGGACAAGGCCAGCGGAGGCTTCGAGGTCATCGTCGAACGCGATTCCGATGCTGGCATCACTGCCAACATCGCCGCCTCGGTCAACCTGGTGGAAGACGGCGTGCGCGTGCTCAACTGGAGCTGGGGCATCCACCGCGTCGGCGCCAAGGACGTCAAGGGCGATGAGGTGGACTCCCTGCTGCGCTCGGGCATCGCCATGGGCGGCTACGAGGAACTGCTGGAAGAGTTTTTCCTCTGGCTGCGCAAGGAACACCCCGATGTGGTCGTGGTGAACTCCGCTGGCAATGGCGCCTCGTTCTCGGGCACCGATGAGTATCGCCTGCCGTCCTCCTTCATCACCGAACAACTGTTGGTAGTCGGCGGGCACCAACGCAGCGAGCGCGCCGACGTCGCCGTGGATGACCCCGGCTATGCGGTCAAGCGCAGCTCCTCGAACATCGACATGCGCGTCGACATCACGGCGGCCGCCTGTGCCCACGCCTCGACCAGCCGCGCCGGCGAGACCGGCGCCGTGCATTGCGGCACCTCCTACGCCACGCCGATGGTCGCCGGCCTGCTGGCGGCGATGCTGTCCATCAACCCGCAGCTGCAACCCGAGCAATTGCGCATGCTGCTGCGTCGCAGCGCCATGACCATCGGCGACAATCACGACTTCGAAAGGATGGATGCGGAGGACCTCACCGCGCCCATCCTGCCGTCGGAGCGCCGTTACCAGCTCAACGACCGGGACGTTGGCCGTTCGGCACGGTTGGACATGCAAAAGGCGCTGGACCTGGCGGTGCAGAGCCGCGAGCGCGTGCGCTGAACCGGCTGGCCCTGCCAGATCCGGTCGCGGCCTGGATCACCATACCGCAATGTGCGAATCCGCCCGTGGCTCGGTCCCGCCACACAGCACGCCACTGACCGGGTCGCGGAGGATGATCTGGCCGCGACCGTAGTGGGTCAGGTCGCTGCTGACCTGCACCTGGTGCCCGCGCCGGGCCAGGGCGTTGACCAGGTCCGGCGACGCGCCGTGCTCGATGCCGACGTTCATCCCGCCCAGCCATTGCCAGCGTGGTGCGTCCAGGGCAGCCTGGGGATTCAAGCCGAAATCCACCAAGTTCATGACCATTTGCACGTGCCCCTGGGGCTGCATGTAGCCGCCCATCACGCCAAAGGGCCCAAGGGCCTGGCCGTTTTGGGTGAGAAAACCGGGGATGATGGTGTGGAAGGTTTTCTTGCCCGGCGCCAGGCTGTTGGCGTGGGCCGGATCGAGGCTGAATTCCTGCCCGCGATTCTGCAGGGCGATGCCACTGTCGGGCAGCACCACGCCGGAGCCGAAGCCGTGGTAGTTGCTCTGGATGAACGAGACCATGTTGCCTTGCGCGTCGGCGGTCGCCAGGTACACCGTGCCGCTGGCGTGGGGGTCGCCAGGCGTGGGGGGCTGGGCCTGCTCGCCAATCTCCTGGCGGCGCCGGGCGCTGTAGTCGTCGCTGAGCAGGTCGGCCACGGCCACGCGCATGTGCAAGGGGTCGGTGATGTAGTGCAGGCCGTCGCTGTAGGCCAACTTCATCGCTTCGAGCTGGCGATGCCAGGTCTGCTGGCTGTCACGGTGATCGAAGCGAAAACCTTCGAGCAACTTCAGCGCCATCAAGGCCACGAGGCCTTGCCCGCTCGGCGGGATCTCCCAGACATCCACGCCCCGATAGTTGACGTGGATCGGCTCGACCCACTGGGCGCGATAATCCTTGAGGTCGGCGCTGCGCAAATAGCCGCCGCTGGCGCGCGAATGGGCGTCCAGGCGCTCGGCCAGGGCTCCGCGATAGAAGCTTTCGCAGCGGCTGGCGGCAAGTTCTTCCAGGGTGCGGGCCTGGGCCGGGTTGCAGAACACCTCCCCGGCCCGAGGCGCCCGGCCGTCAATCAGGAAGGTTTCGAACCACGCCTCCAGCACGGAGTCGCGATGGGGCGTGAACTCGTCCAGGGCCGCTTGCCATTGCCGGGCAACCACCGGCGACAGCGCAAAGCCGTCCCGCGCCAGGCTGATCGCCGGTTGCAGCAACTCGGCAAAGGGCAACTTGCCGAAGCGCTGCGACAGCTCGGCCCAGGCCGACGGACACCCCGGCACGGTCACCGGCGTCCAGCCATAGAGCGGCATCTGCCCATGGCCGGCGGCCTTGACCGCGTCGATATCCAGGGCCGCCGGCGCGTGGCCGTTGCCATTGAGGCCGTGCAGTTGCCCCTTGCACCAGACCAGGGCGAAGGCGTCGCCGCCAAGGCCGCAGCCGGTGGGCTCGACCACCGTCAGCGCCGCCGCCGTGGCGATGGCCGCATCGATGGCGTTGCCGCCCTTCTGCAAGATCTCGATACCGGCCTGGGCGGCCAGGGGCTGGGAGGCCGCCACCATGCCGCGACGGGCAAAGACGCTCTGGCGTTGCGAGGGGTAAGGGTATTCATGAGCCGAAAATTTCAACATGACAAAATCTCTTCACCAACGAAATGAGTCAAAGCACGCGACTGAGAAAAGCCCGGGTACGCGGATGGCTGGGATGGCTGAAGATCTGCTCGGGCGGTCCCTGCTCGATCAGTTCGCCCTGATCCAGCACCACCACGCGGTCGGCCACTTCGCGGGCAAAGCCCATTTCGTGGGTAACCACCACCATGGTCATGCCCTCCTCCGCCAGCTCCTTCATCACCTCCAGGACTTCGCCCACGGTTTCCGGGTCGAGGGCACTGGTGGGCTCATCGAACAGCATCGCCTGGGGCTTCATCGCCAAGGCCCGGGCGATCGCCACGCGCTGCTGTTGGCCGCCGGAGAGCATCGACGGGTAGTGGTCGGCCTTGTCCGCCAGGCCGACCCGTTCCAGCAGGCCGCGGGCCTGCTCCAGGGCCGCGCCGCGTGGCGTGCCGAGCACCTGGATCGGCGCTTCGATGATGTTCTCCAGGGCGGTCATGTGGGGGAACAGGTTGAAGCGCTGGAACACCATGCCGATGTCCCGGCGCTGGCGGGCGATGTTGCGTTCCGAATCCCGCACCAGGCTGCCATCGGCACGCTCGCGGTAGCCCATGGCCCGGCCGTTGACGCGGATGCGTCCGGCCTGGATGTCTTCCAGCAGGTTGATGCAACGGATGAAGGTGGTCTTGCCGGAGCCGGACGCCCCGATCAGCACCACCACCTCGCCACGTCGCACCTGCAGGGAGATGCCCTTGAGAATCTGTAGGTCGCCGAAGGACTTGTGCACGTCCAGCGCCTCGATGATCAGTTCTTCGCTCTTGTGCGCCATGGTTAACGTTCCCTCAGCAATTTCAGGCTGCTGCGCCCGAACATCCGGGTCGCGGCGGGTGGCGGTGACGACGGTCGGTCGGATTGACCGAAACGGGCCTCCAGCCAGCGCTGGAAGAAGCCCCAGAGGGTCGTCAGCAACAGGAAATAAATCGCCACCACCAGGTACAACTCGAACACCCGGAACGTCGCGGAAGTCACCATCTGGGTACTGAGCAGCAGCTCTTGCACACCGATCACGCTGACCAGCGTGGTGTTCTTGAGCATCACGTTGAACTCGTTGCCCAGCGGCGGAACGATGACCCGGAACGCCTGGGGCAGGATGACCCGGCGCATCAGCTTGGCGAACGTCATGCCCAGTGAACGCCCGGCCTCATACTGGCCCTTGTCGACCGCACCGATGCCGGCCCGGATGATCTCGGCCATGTAGGCGCCTTCATTGAGGCCCAGAGCAATGATCGCGGCCTGGATATTGCCGGGGATCACCAGGCCGAACAGCTCGATGTCTTCGAAACGGAAGACCCCGCCGGCGGCCAGTGCGGTGTAGAGAAAGACGATCTGCACCAGCAATGGCGTGCCACGCATCAGCCACACGTAGAAGCGCACCGGCATGTGCAGCAACGGGTTCTTCGACAACCGCAGCAGCGCTGCCGCCAACCCGAGCACGCAGCCCAGCAGCATCGCCAGCACGCTGATCACGCAGGTCAGCCAGAGCCCGGTGAGGTAGACCCCACTGGGCTGCAGCAGATACTGCCAGAACACATCCCAATTGAAATTCATCGACGCCTTCCCTCAATCGAGTGTGTCACTGGCGACGTGCCAATGATCGAGCAATTGGCGGTAGCTGCCGTCGCTGCGCATGTCGTTGATCACCTGCTGCACCGCGGCGCTCAATTGCGGGTCGTCCTTGCGGATGCCGAGGCCGGTGAGGATCCGGCTGAAGGCCGGGACACCCTCCTCGAACAGGTCGGGGGCCATGGCGGCGTAGTAACCGGCGGTTTCCACGGTGGTGCCGTAGGCATCGACCTGGCTGATGCGCAGCGCCTGGAACGCATCGGTGTCGGTGTTGTAGACCACCAGCTTCATCGGCGGCTTGCCGGCCTTGGCGAGCGTCTCGTTCTCGGCGTCGAGCAGGGTCTTGATGGTAGAGCCATTGAGTACCGCGACCTTGCGGGTGGACAGGTCCGCCAGCGTCTTGATGCCCTTCGGGTTGCCCTTGGGCACCACCACCGCCTGGCTGGAGTACATGTAGTTGACGATGTCGATGACTTCGCGGCGCTCGGGCTTGTCGAACAGCTGGTCGACGATCATGTCGCATTGCTTGGCCAACAGCGCCGGGAGCAACCCGGAGAACGGAATCACCCGCCATTCCACCTTCTTGTTCCCCAGGCGCTTGGCGATTTCCAGGCCCAGGTCGACCGTCAGCCCCCTGGGCTTCTGCGCCTCATCGAAGGCCACCAGCGGCGGTGAATCCATACCGGAGCAATAGACCAGTTTGTCGACCTGGAGCAAACGCTCCGGCACAACCGGGGCGGCCTGCGCCCACTGAGTACAGAATCCCAAGGATATTGCGGCGATCAACAGGCGAGGCTTATGCATGACCAGACACTCCAGTTCGGTGGGTAACGGGCAGTACTCAGCGTCAAAACACGGCAGGCTCGGGCCTGCTCTGGTTATTTTTTCGATTGCAGGAAACGGATCAGTTCAGGAACTGTGCCTTCGATGTGCGCACGCACGACCGCCTCGGCCTTTTCTGCATCGCCGGCGCGGATCGCCTCCAGGATCACCGCGTGTTCCTGGCGCGCGCTCAAGGGCTTGTCGACATGCTGCAGCCACAGGCGCATGGGCGCCTCCACCAGCGCGTAGAGGGCACTGATCTGCTTCAGCAATCGAGGGCGACCGCTGAGGCTGCACAGGTATTCATGGAACGCGCGATGCCGGCTGACCCACTCGGCGCTTTCGTCGCGGTAGTCATCCATTTCATCCAGCAGGCGCTCCAGGGCCGCCAGTTGCCGGGGCCCAATGCGCCCGACCGCGACACGCATCGCCAGGCCTTCGAGGGCGCTGCGCATTTCGAAGACTTCCTGCAGTTCGTCGATGTCCAGGCCACTGACGACCGCCCCGCGATTGGGCCGCAGCGTCACCAGGCCCTGGGCATCGAGGCGGCGAAACGCCTCGCGCACCGGCATCCGGCTCATGCCGATCTCGCTGGCGATGTCCTCGGCGATCAACCGGTCACCCTTGCGAAAGCGCCCGCCGCAAATGGCTTCCAACAGGAAGTTGTACGCCTCTTCCTCGGCGGTCATCGGTGGACGCTCGGCGAACGTCGGAGCGAATTGCATGGCGGCACCCTCTGTATTTTTGTATCCAATTATCCATGGATTCAAAAAAGCAGAATGCGTGCCAATCTACCCACCCCTCTAGGTAAATGACTGATTTGCTTGAAAAGCTCATCGCTGGCAGGGAACAGAGGACGGATTCTATTTGGCCGCGAGGTGCTACCGAATGGCTCAGGCCTGCCTCTTGAGTGTGCAGCACGGTAGCCAAGTAACACCGTGCCAACGCCGAGAACATTGCGACATCCGGATAATTAGCTATAGCTAAACCTTTACTCCGGGATCGAGTGAGGCATGGAATGTCAGTCGCTAAGAAAATGACGGTGGCGCAGTTGACCCTATTGACCGCCGTCAACATGCTGGGCTCGGGCATTGTGCTGTTACCGACCAAACTGGCCGAAGTGGGCGCCATTTCCATCCTGTCATGGCTCGTCACCGCCACCGGTTCCCTGGCGCTGGCCTACGCGTTCGCCCGCTGTGGGATGCTCAGTCGCAAGACAGGCGGCATGGGGGGCTATGCCGAATACACCTTCGGCAAGGCCGGCAACTACATCACCAACTACACCTACGGCCTGTCGCTGTTGATTGCCAACGTGGCGATCAGCATCACCGCCGTCGGCTACATCCAGGAGCTGTTCCAGCTCAAGCTCGACTCATTGCAAGTGGGGCTGGCGACCATTGCGCTGCTGTGGATCACCACCTTCGCCAACTTCGGCGGTGCGCGGATCACCGGGCGGATCGGCGCCGTCACCGTGTGGGGGGTGATCGCGCCGGTGGTGCTGGTCTCGACCATCGGTTGGTTCTGGTTCGACAGCAGTGTCTACGCCGCCGGTTGGAACCCCCACGACAAGAGCTGGTACGAAGCGGCCGGCGCGTCGGTGGCGATCACCTTGTGGGCGTTCCTCGGGCTGGAGTCGGCCTGCGCCAACACCGATGCGGTGGAAAACCCCGAAAGGAACGTGCCGATCGCCGTGCTGGGCGGGACCCTGGGGGCGGCCGTGCTCTATATCGTGTCCACCAACGTGATCGCGGGCATCGTCGACAACGCCGAACTGGCGGCGTCCACGGCGCCATTTGGGTTGGCGTTCGCCAAGATGTTCAACCCAATGGTGGGCAACGTCGTGATGGGGCTGATGGTGCTGGCGTGCGTCGGCTCGCTGCTTGGTTGGCAGTTCACCATTGCCCAGGTCTACAAGAGCTCGGCGGACACCGGGTATTTCCTGGCGATCTTCGCCAAGGCCAACAAGGCCGGTACGCCGATCGTCGGCATGCTGGTGTTGCTCGCCGCGCAGACGGCCCTGGGGCTGCTGACCATCAGCCCGGACCTGAGCAAGCAGTTCGACACCCTCGTCAACCTCGCGGTGGTCACCAACCTGGTGCCCTACATCCTGTCCATGGCGGCCCTGATGACCTTGCAGAAGGTTTCCAACGTGCCGCCTGGCAAGGCCCTGGTCACCAACATCATTGCCTGGGTCGCGGCCGCCTACAGCTACCTCGCGCTGTACAGCTCAGGCGAGCAGGCGCTGATGCTCGGCGGCGTGGCGACCATCTTCGGCTACACCCTGTTCGGCTTCGTCAACAACCGGCTCATTCGCCTTGAAGCCCTCAACAACAGCGTTCCGACGCAAACCGTCAGCGCGCAGCACCTGGTGGGTGACCCCGTACCGGTGAACCATCTGAACAAAGGCATCCTGGAGGCTCAATCATGACGGAAAGTACCCACACCCTCGGGATGCTCACCCTGCTGGTCAGCAGCCCGCCGGACAAGCGCACGGTGTTCGGCCGTGCCCTGAACCAGTTGATCAGCGACGTCGAGCAGCGCGCCATCAGCGTGCTGGTGTCGGAGTCCCTGGCCGATGCGACATCGATCCTCAATTCCGACCCGGCCATCCAATGCGTCCTGCTCAGTTGGGAAATGGACACCAGCGAAAGCCACGAGGAGTGCATCAAGCTGCTGACCAACCTGCGCGAACGCAATACCCGGGTACCGGTGTTCCTGATCAGCGATCGCAGCACCGCGTCCAGCATCCCGCTGGTGGTGATGCAGCACGCCGACGACTTCATCTGGCTGCCGGAGGACACCAGCCGGTTCCTCAGCGGGCGGATCCTGGCGGCCATCGAACGCTACCGCAAGGCGGCCCTGCCACCGATGTTCGGTGCCCTGGTCAAGTTCGCCCGGTCCTACGAGTATTCCTGGCACACGCCCGGGCATGCCGGCGGCACGGCGTTCCTGAAAAGTACCGCCGGGCGAGCGTTCTACGAGTTCTTCGGGGAAAACCTGCTGCGTTCGGACCTGTCCATCTCGGTCGGCGAGCTGGGGTCGCTGCTGGACCACAGCGGCCCCATCGGCCAGGGCGAGCGCTACGCCGCCAAGGTGTTCGGTGCCCACCGCACCTACTACGTCACCAACGGTTCGTCGATGTCCAACCGGGTGATCCTGATGGCCAGCGTCACACGCAACCAGATCGCCCTTTGCGACCGCAACTGCCACAAGTCCGCCGAGCATGCGATGACCCTGTCCGGCGCCCTGCCCACCTACCTGGTGCCGACCCGCAACCGCTACGGCATCATCGGCCCGATCCTGCCGCAGACGCTGAGTGCCGAAGGGGTCAAGGCGGCCATCGCGAACAACCCGATGGTCAAGGCCGGCATCGACCCGACGCCGGTGCACGCGATCATCACCAACTCCACCTACGACGGCCTGACCTACAACGTCACCCGCGTCGAAGAACTGCTCGGGCAGAGCGTCGACCGCCTGCATTTCGATGAAGCCTGGTACGGCTATGCGCGTTTCAACCCGCTGTATCGCGAGCGCTTCGCCATGCACGGCAGCCCCGACGACCACGATGATTCCAAGCCGACCGTGTTCGCCACCCAGTCGACGCACAAGCTGCTGGCCGCCCTGTCCCAGGCCTCGATGATCCACGTGCGCAATGGTCGCAACCCGATCGAGCACGGACGTTTCAACGAGTCGTTCATGATGCACGCCTCGACCTCGCCCAACTACGCGATCATGGCGTCCTGCGACGTCAGTTCGGCCATGATGGAAGCGCCGAACGGGCGGATCCTCACCAGCGAATCCATCGAGGAAGCCGTCGCGTTCCGCCAGGTCCTGTCGCGCATGCACAATGAGATGCAGGGCAAGGACGAGTGGTTCTTCACCTGCTGGCAGCCGCCATCGGTGCGGGTGGACGGCGCCCAAGTGCCGTTCCATGCCGCCGACCCGGCGATGCTGCGGACCGACCCGGACTGTTGGGTGCTGCACCCGAACGAAGTCTGGCACGGCTTCGGCGACATCGAGGACGGCTACTGCATGCTCGACCCGATCAAGGTGTCGGTGCTGAGCCCGGGCATGGGTGATGACGGCCAGCTGCAGGATTTCGGCATACCGGCCTGCGTCGTCACCGCCTACCTCGGGACCCAGGGCATCGTGGTGGAGAAAACCACCGATTTCACCATCCTGTTCCTGTTCTCCATCGGCATCACCAAAGGCAAATGGGGCACCCTGGTCAACGCCCTGCTCGACTTCAAGCGCGACTATGACGAAAACCTCGAACTGGAGCTGTGCCTGCCGGACCTGCTGGCCGCCAACCAGCAGCGCTACGCCGGCATGGGCCTCAAGGACCTGGCCGATGAGATCTTCGCCGCCATGAAGAAACACAAGACCACCGCCTCCATGGCCCAGGCGTTCGGCATGCTGCCCCAAGCCCAGTACAGCCCGGTCGAGGCCTACGAGAAACTGGTGCGCAACGACATCGAGAAGGTCACCCTGGAGCACGCCGCCGGACGCATCGCCGCCACCGGGATCGTGCCGTACCCACCAGGGATTCCCCTACTGATGCCGGGCGAAAATGCCGGCCCGGCGGACGGACCGCTGCTGGCCTACCTGAAAGCGCTGGAAGCCTTCGACCGGTCCTTTCCCGGCTTCACCCATGACACCCACGGGATCGAGGCAGAGGACGGCGTCTATCACCTGTTGGTGCTCAAAGGCGATGGCGGGGTTATCGATTGATCGGCCCCCACCCCCTGACGGCAGGCCTGGCCCGTCCCAGGCAAGGATGCAACTTTGCTGAATTCGTGAACGCGAGCGCGGTCGGAACAGTTAAGCCTGTGGCATGATGCCCATAGGATTTTCCCTGATGTCCAACCCTTGGCGAGCGTCTCCTGTGTCAGTGATTCCCCTAGTGGTATGCGATGACTCCAACATGGCCCGCAAGCAGGTACTGCGGGCACTGCCGGCGGATTGGCCGGTTTCCATCACCGAAGCAACCAATGGCCGCCAGGCCATGGAGGCTATCCGCCAGGGCTTGGGACAGGTGGTGCTGCTCGACCTGACCATGCCGGAAATGGACGGCTACCAGGTCCTGGGTGCCCTGCGCGATGAGGGCCTCAAGGCCCAGGTCATCGTGATCTCCGGTGACGTCCAGGAAGAAGCGGTGCGCCGCGTGCACGAACTGGGCGCGCTGGCGTTCCTGAAAAAACCCTTCGACGAAGCCGAATTGCGCCGCACCCTGGGCAAGCTGGGGCTCCTGGCGAAACCCGGGCAGTTGCCGCCGCCGCGCGCGGTAGCGAACACGGCGATCAGTTTCCACGATGCATTCCGCGAGACGGTCAACGTCGCCATCGGCCGCGCCGCCGCCCTCATCGCCAGGGTGCTCGGAGTGTTCGTGCAATTGCCGGTACCCAACGTGAACATCCTCGAAGTCGGCGAACTGCACATGGCCCTGGCCGATGCCAGCAACTCCCAGCAACTGACCGCGATCTGCCAGGGTTTCATCGGCGGTGGCATTGCCGGCGAGGCGCTGCTGATGTTCCACGACTCGGAGATCACCGACATCGCCCAGCTGATGCAGCGCGAAAGTGCCGATTATTCCGACCTGGAAATGCTGCTGGACCTCTCCAGCGTGCTGATCGGCGCCTGCCTGAGCAGCATCGCCGAACAGGTCGACGTGGGCTTTTCCCAGGGCCACCCGCAGATTCTTGGCCAGCACGCGGCCATCGACGAGCTGATCCGGGTCAACCGCAAGCGCTGGAAAAAGACCCTGGCCGTGGAAATCAGCTACAGCCTGGAGGGCCACGATATCCGCTTCGACCTGTTGCTGCTGTTCACCGAGGATTCCATCCCCCGGTTGACCCACAAACTCGCCTACTTGATGAACTGAGCCATGAACGATTCTATCGATCTGAACGAATTCCACTGGTTGTTGGCCGTCGTCCAGAGCATTGACGTCGGGGTGGTGGTGCTCGACCGCGACTACCGCGTGCAGGTCTGGAACACCTTCATGGAGAACCGTTCCGGCATACAGCCCAAGGATGCCCAGAACCAGCACTTCTTCAGCCTGTTTCCGGAAGTCGACCGGCAATGGTTCAGCCGCAAGGTGGAAAGTGTCGCCACCCTGGGCACGCCGGCGTTCACCATCTGGGAACAGCGCCCGTACCTGGTGCGCTTCATGAACTACCAGCCGATCACCGGCGAAGAAGAGTTCATGTACCAGAACACCACGCTGCTGCCACTGCACTCCCCCGACAGCAAGATCAACCACATCTGCCTGGTGATCTACGACGTCACCGACGTCGCCACCAATCGCCATCAACTGCAGGCCGCCAATGCCCAACTGCAGCAGCTCTCCAGCATCGACCGCCTGACCGGCCTGTACAACCGCGGCCACTGGGAGGAAAACCTCAAGGCCGCCTACGCCAGGCACCTGCGCTATGGCAACGCGCTGAGCCTGGTGATGTTCGACATCGATCATTTCAAGCGGGTCAACGACACCTACGGTCACCAGGCCGGCGACAAGGTGATCGAGCAGGTCGCCCGGGTCCTGCGCGAACACGTGCGCGACTCAGATGCGGCCGGGCGCTACGGCGGCGAAGAATTCGGCGTGGTGCTGTCCGACACCGACAAGGCCGGCGCCCAAGTGTTTGCCGAGCGCCTGCGCAAGGCGATCGAAGGCCTGGAGGTGCTGCACGGCGACCAGAGCATCCGCTTCACCATCAGCCTCGGCGTCGCCGACCTCAGCCAGCCCGCCAACAGCCATGCGGACCTGATCGCCTGGTCGGACCACGCGTTGTACACGTCCAAGGAGACCGGGCGCAATCGGGTCACGGTGTATGGGTAACACGACGGCTCAAAGGCCTCAGCCCTCAGGACTTGAGGCATAGGCCGAACCGGCTTTCAACCCAGGTCGCCACCGCCCACCGGCAACGTGACGCCGGTGATGTACGAGGCTTCATCGCAGGCCAGGAACAGGATCGCCGCCGCCTGTTCGTCCAGGGTGCCGTAGCGTTTCATCAAGCTGCTGTCCAGGGTCTGGTCGACGATCTGCTGGTACCAGACTTTTTCCTCCGGGCTCTGCTCGGCGCCGTTTCGTGGAATCAACCGCGGCGGTGCCTCGGTGCCGCCGGGCGCCGTGGCGTTGACCCGTATGCCGCGTCCCGCCGTTTCGAAGGCCAGGCAGGCGGTCAACGCGTTGACCCCGCCCTTCGCGGCGCCGTAAGGCACCCGATTGACACTGCGGGTGGGCCCAGGTGTCGTGACCACGACACCGGCCCAGTGTGGGAGCGAGTTTGCTCGCGAACTAGTGCGTGGCCACCCGGCCTGTCTCGTCACGCTCGCGAATGATCAGGGCCTGGTAATGCGGATCGGCCTTGATCTGTTGCTCGGTGAACGGCAGCACGCTCCATTGTTTCTGCGAAAACGCCCGGGTCTGGTCGGCCGAGTACGGCGATGCCGGGTCGCTGGACAGGGAGAATGCCAGCAATCCCTGGGCCTGGGGGCCCTTGCCGTCGAACGTCACCACTTGCAGGTAGCTGGTGCCGCTGACCACTTCGCGCTTGCCATTCGCCGCCGGCACGCTCTGGATGGCGTTGTAGATGCCCAGCTCTCCCGGCCCGCCGTGGATCGGTGTCTGCCGGTCGCCGCTGCTGGCGACTTGAATGTCTTGCCACTGGTGATCCCTGGACCAGTGCGCCGCTTTCACCGCTTCCACCGAAGCGAGCATGGCTTCGCGCACGGCCTTGAGCACCGGCGGCCGCTCGACTGCCAGGCCTCGCGGCGTGTGTTGCGGGTCTTTCGGATCGAACGCGACGCGCCACGCGTCAGGCATCGCCTGCACCCGCGCCATGATCTGCTGAAAGTGGACGAAGCCCAGCCCGCTATGCAGTCCGGCGGTGCGGTCCCAGGCCTTGAGGCTGGCGCAGGCCTCGGCCAATGCCGCCGCGCCCGCCCCGGCCTCGGCGGCGCACGCGCCAAGCAAGTCCGGCACGACCTGGTCGGCCAGGTAGACCCGATCGTCCATGACCATGCGCTGCAGGTCCTGCACCTTCACCGGGCCTTGCTTGGCCAGGGCGCCCAGGCGATCCAGGGCGAACCGCGACCGCAGGCCCAGCGGCTGGCCCTGTTGGCTGATCAGCGGCGAGTAGCCGGACAGTGGCTGCGCGGGGTTGACCATCCAGGCCGAATCGTTGGAGTTCTGCACGTAGTCGCGCCGCAGCAGCTGCGGCAATCGATCAGCGGCATAGATACCCGGCTGCGCGGCCTTCGGATCGACGTCCCAGGCACACTCACTGCGCGAACCGTCCAGCACGATCAGCTGCAGCCCGGCCCGGGGATCGCTGCACCGCGCCAGCTTGGCGGCATCGACGTTCGGCACCACCGACAGGTTCATGTAGAGGCTCTCCCCCTGGTCGTCCACCGCCAGGGTGTTGACCCAGGGGATGCCCTGGATCCGGTGCACGGCGTCCTGCAGGTCCTTGAGCGTGACCGCCTGGTTCATGGCGCGCCACTGCTCCAGCACGCGATCATTGTCCAGGTTGGCGTCCCGCAGGCTGAAGGCGAAGCGGTTGTCCCAATCCAGCCGGCCCGGCCATTGGACGATCGGACCAAACTGCGAGGCGTAGACCACCCGGGACACCGTCCGCACCTGGCCGTCGGGCTGCTTGACGTCCACCGTGACCGTTTGCTGGCTCATCGGCACCGACTGCCCGTCGATCAGGTAGCGGGTCGGGTCCTTCGGGTCGAGTTGCAGGCGGTACAGGGTGAAATGCTTGGAGGTGTCGACGGTGTGGGTCCAGGCCAGGTGCTGGCTGAAGCCGATATTGATCACCGGCAGGCCTGGCAGCGCCGCGCCCATCACATCCAGCTTGCCGGGAATGGTCAGGTGCATCTGGTAGAAACGCATGCCGCCCATCCAGGGGAAATGCGGGTTGGCCAGCAGCATGCCGCGACCGTTGAACGAGCGCTCGCTGCCGATGGCCAGCGCATTGCTGCCGCGTTCCAGGGCGAAGCGCTGCTGCCGCGCCGCGGCCCCGGCGAAACCGTTGGCGGCCGAACCTTCGAGTGCCGTGGCCTGGGGTGGCTGTGCACCGGCCAGGGCCTCGGCGAACTGGCCGACACCGCCTTCCACCAACAAGCGCCGGGTCAACTTGACCAGATCCAGCGCCGTGATCGGCCGTACCCACTCGCTGGCGCACTGCTCGGGCAGGCCCTTGGCCTTGCGTTCGGCCAGCGCCCGGTTGTAGCCCGCCACGTAGCCTTCGATCCGTTGCTGGACCGGCGGCGTCTGGGCCTGCCAGAAGCCGGACACCGCCTGCGGCGTGTTGAGCCAACTGAAGAACACATCGCTGACGCGGTTCTCCCGCTGCTCCAGCGTGAGCTGTTCGGGCCCGAAATAGCGCGAGCGCTGGGCATTGACGGTGACGATCTCGTTCGCCAGCAGGCAGAGATTGTCCTGGGCGTACGCATAGCCGATGCCGTAGCCCAGGCCCCGCTCATCCTGGGCGCGAATATGCGGCACGCCAAACTGGGTACGGCGGATCTCGGCGCTGGCCTGCGCCAGGTCATCCTGCGCATCGACCACCGGGCTGAGCCCCAGGGCCACGCCCATCACCGCGCCCGCGAGGGCCATCCTCGATAACTGCCCGGACATTCTCACGTTCACTCCAGATTCCTGCTTCAGAAACCCAGGCGGCTACCGGCAATCGCGACGATCACCGGCGGCCCGCCTGGAACACCCACATACCGCCCGTTGCAGCGCAATGTGCCTCCCCTGAAAACGAACCGGATGAAAAAAAATTAATCGCCCGACCGGCGCCCGATCACAAGCGTTGACGAAACCTGGGCAATTTTTTCACATCCCGACCTTCATGATTGCCCGCCCTCGTTCGTCCTATTACAGGAGAGTATCCGTGACCTTTTCTGAACAGGCTGGTAAGGAGTTTCTGCATGCGTAACGCGCAACTGCCCATGGAGGGCAAGCCACGAGCGACCGGCGTCTCGCTGGGCGCCCACCCTCCCGTCTTCGCCCGGCCCGCCGAGCGAGCCGGCAATGAACAGATCCGGCGCCTGCTCAAGAGCTTCGGGCTCAGGACCAGCCTGATTCGCCTCAAGGTGATCGATGCGCTGCTCAAGGCGGCCGACGAGAATCAAGGCCTGGGCGTGCGGGGCGTACACAGCCAATTGCTGGGGCTGGACATTCCGTTGTCCTTCCTCAGCGTGCGCGAGGTCTTGAAGCGCCTGTGCAGCGAGGGGGTGATCGTCCTCAATCCCGACAAGAGCTATTGCCTGCACCCCAAGGCCATGGCCGTGATCGAGGCAGGCGAATGACGCCTGGCCTCAGGGCTTGACCTTGCGCCGCATCACGCCGTTGATCACCACCACGATGACCGCCACGGCAATGGCGATGTACTGAAACAGCTGCTCGCTGATCATGCCCTTGCCCTGCATCCAGGACAGGCCCAGCATGATCGCCAGGACCACGACGACGATCAGAATCGAGTATTTCAAGCGTTGTGAATGAGTCATTGCCAATTTCCTGAATGTTTCCGTTCTGTAGCCCGGGCCTGCCGGGCCGGCACCGCATCGAGCGACGATGGGCAGCGCACGGGCGGCCCATGGTACAGCCCCACCTGCCTCTTCGCCTATGCCACCGGTGGCGATCATTGCCCGCAGGCCCACCGCCCCGCCGATGCGCGGTATTCAAGCTTGGCACCAGCCAGCCGATACAAACTGGTACGTTCATACCAATTGTCCTAGAAAGACGCCTCCGTGCAAGGAACCACCCCCATGCCCGCATTCCGAACGATTCAGGCTCGCTACACGCTGTTCCTGGTTCTATTCATCCTGGTGCTGTCCATCCTGACGGTCGTGGGCATCAGTTACCTGGTCGCGCCCAAGTTGCGCCATACCGAAGAACAGGTGGTCCTCAACCGCATTGGCGAAGTCGCCGGGCAGATCCAGGGCGAACTGAACAAGGTGCAGGCCCAGCAACGCAGCATCACCCAGACCATTCCATTGCTCGACAGCGATGCCATCGACAAGGTCCTGCCAGGGCTGGTGGACCAGTACGGCGAACTGAAAGTGTTCGGCGGCGGGATCTGGCCGCTGCCGAACCAGCGCGCCGAGGGGCGCAGCAAGTTCAGTACGTTCTGGCACCGCGATGCCTCCGGCAAGCTGATGGTCAACACCTTCTGGAACAGCGACGCCGCGCCGAACTACTACGAGCAACCCTGGCACAAGGGCGGCATGGCCACGCCACCGGGCAAATGTGCCTGGGCCGCGGCCTACAAGGACGACGCCAGCGCCGAGCCGCGCACCAACTGCGCCATGGCCATCCAGAAGAACGGCGTGCCCTACGGCGTGTCGACCATCGACGTGACCCTGGGCTTCTTCAACGACCTGGTGGCGCGCAAGGAAGCCGACCTGAGCGCCGAGATGTTGATCGTCGAAGGCGACGGCAAGATCATCAGCAACAGCACGCGTATCAACGGGCCGATTGTCCTGAAGAACATCAGCGAACTGGCCGCCAGCTCGCCATTCGCCGCCCAGGTCCAGGCCGGCCTGGCCCATCGTGACCAGCCGCTGCAACGGGTCGAGTTCGACAACAACGGCGAGGCCAGCACCTTTTTCATGCGCCCCATCGAAGGTTCGCCGTGGTTCCTGGCGACGGCATTGCCCACCCGCCTGATCACCGCCCAGCGCGACGACGTGTTGAACACCCTGAGCCTGCTGCAGATCCCGATGGTGATCCTGCTGGTGCTGATGCAGTTGTACGCGATCCGTCAACTGACCCACCGCATGAAGATCCTCAAGGGCAACATCGACGCCTTGTCCACGGGCGATGCCGACCTGACCCGGCGCATCACCATCCGCGCCGAAGATGAACTGGGCGCCATCGGCCACTCGGTCAACGGCTTCATCGCCTACCTGCAGAACATGATTGGCGAAGTCACCCAGGCCACCGGTGCCATGGCTTCGAGCCTGGAAAACCTGCAACGGACCTCGGCCCATACCAGCGAGATCCTGATGCGCCACGCCTCGGAAACCGACCAGACCGTGACCGCCATCACCCAGATGAGCTCCACGGCCGACAGCGTGGCACAGAATGCCGCCGAGACCGCCGCCTTCACCCAGCGCGCCAACGAGCACGCCGATCGCTCCCGCGTGGTGGTCGGCGAGGCGTCCAACAGCGTCGTGGCGCTGATCGACGAAGTGTCCAGCGCGACCCGCAAGGTCGAGAGCATGCAGCAGGACGCCCAGCGCATCACCGAGATCCTCGGCGTGATCGGCGCCATTGCCGGGCAGACCAACCTGCTGGCCCTGAACGCGGCCATCGAGGCCGCCCGGGCCGGCGAGCAGGGTCGTGGCTTCGCGGTGGTGGCCGACGAGGTCCGCGCCCTCGCCGCCCGCACCCAGGCCAGCACCTCGGAGATCAACGAAATGCTGACCCGGTTGACCCAGGGCGTGAGTTCGTCGGTGCAGGCGATGGAAAACACCCAGGCCAGTTGCCAGTCGGCCGCCGATGCGACCTCCCGGGTCAACTCCGGCCTGGACGAAATGGCCGGCTCCGTCAGCCAGATCAACAGCCTGAGCACCCAGATCGCCACCGCCGCCGAACAGCAAAGCGCGGTGACCGAGGAAATCAACCGCAGCATGGTGCAGATCCGCCACATGGTGGAGGAACTGGTGGAAAGCGGCCTGGCCAGCGAAAACAACACCCGCCAACTGCTGGATGCGAACAGCCGGGTGAATGCGATCATGGGCCGGTTCAAGGTGCGCTGACAGGCGCGTCTACCCGGTTGAACCCAGTGGGCGCCTGCTCCCACTGGGTTTGCTTCGCAAAGGGCTCATGCCCGCCAGGGCTTTCTACCCTCCCCGTCCCGCCAAGCTGACAATTCTGTCATCCGCCCCTCAGCCCCCTGTCAGCTGCCCCTTGCTACTCTGCTATCCTCCCGCCATTCGTTCGACATGAGAGCCCTCCCATGGCCAAGCCCCTGCACCTGCTCGCCTTGAGCGCCTTGCTCCTGACCACCCTGGCCCAGGCCGCCGAACCGATAACCATCGACGTGCACCGCGATGCCAATTGTGGTTGCTGCAAAAAGTGGATCTCGCACCTGCAAGACAACGGCTTCAAGGTCAACGACCACGTCGAGGCCGACATGAGTTCGGTCAAGCAACGCCTGAGCGTGGCGCCCAACCTGCGCTCCTGCCACACCGCCGAGATCAACGGCAAATTCGTCGAGGGCCATGTCCCGGCCGACCAGGTGCTGGCGCTGAGCAAGCGTGATGATTTGCTCGGGGTCGCCGCGCCCGGCATGCCCATGGGGTCGCCCGGCATGGAAATGGACGGCATGGGCGATGCCTATCAGGTGATCGGCCTGAAGAAGGACGGGACGCAAACCGTGGTGGCGGACTACCCGGCCCAATAAGGGCGCAGGGGAACGTTCGGACGGTTCGGTTGCCTGTGGTTAATGTCGCCATAATCGGGCCGCCCCAGGATCGGCGCTGGCCCCCAAGGAGATTGACCATGCCGCGTTCCCCCACCCGCTGGCTGCCAAGCCTGCTGCTGACCGTCGCGCTGCCTGGGCTCGCCCAGGCGGCCAATCCGCCGGAAGGCCCCGCCTACGGCGCGCAGCTGGAGGGGTTCGAATACCCCTATACGCTCAAGCACTTCGCCTTCCAGTCCCAGGGCCAATCCTTGCAGATGGGCTACATGGACGTGCCCGCCCAAGGCAAGGTCAATGGCCACACGGTGGTGCTGATGCACGGCAAGAACTTCTGCGCCGCCACCTGGGGCGACTCGATCAAGGCCCTCAGCGAGCACGGCTACCGGGTGATCGCGCCGGACCAGATCGGCTTCTGCACGTCGAGCAAACCCGACCATTACCAATACAGTTTCCAGCAGCTGGCGAGCAACACCCAGACCCTGCTCAAGACCCTCGGCGTGCAGAAAGCCAGCGTGCTGGGCCACTCCACCGGCGGCATGCTCGCCACCCGCTATGCCTTGCAGTTTCCCGAGCAGGTCGAGCGCCTGGCGCTGGTCAACCCCATTGGCCTGGAAGACTGGAAGGCCCTCGGCGTGCCCTACCGCAGCGTCGACCAGTGGTACCAGCGCGAGCTCAAGCTCAGCGCCGAGGGCATCCGCGAGTACGAACGCAAGACTTATTACGATGGCCGCTGGAAGCCTGAATTCGATCGCTGGGTAGACATGCTCGCCGGCTTGAACAAGGGCCCCGGGCACGCGCAAGTGGCGTGGAACTCGGCGCTGATCTACGACATGATCTTCACCCAGCCGGTCTATTACGAGTTCAAGGACCTGAGCGTCCCGACCCTGCTGCTGATCGGCACCGCCGACACCACGGCCATCGGCAGCGACATCGCGCCGCCCGCGGTGAAGGCCCGGCTGGGCCGCTATGAGGTGCTGGGCAAGCAGGTCGCGCAACTGATTCCACGCTCGACCCTGGTGGAGTTCCCCAACCTGGGGCACGCGCCGCAGATGGAAGAGCCGGCGCGCTTCCACCAGGCCTTGCTCGGCTGGCTGGACAAACCCATTCCCTGACGAGGTGTTCCATGACGGTGCAGATAGCAGTCATCGACGATTGGCAAGACGTGGCCCGGGACGTGGTCGACTGGTCGCTGTTGGACGAGGTGGGCCAGGTGACCTTCCTCCACGATTACCCGGCCGACCGCGACACCCTGGCCGAGCGCTTTCAGCCCTTCGAGGTGATCTGCGTGATGCGCGAGCGCACCCTCTTCGACGAAGCCCTGCTGCGACGCCTGCCCCGTCTCAAGCTGTTGCTCACCGGCGGCATGCGCAACGCCGCCCTCGACCTCGAAGCCGCCGCCGCGCTGGGCATCCAGGTGTGTGGCACGGAAAGCTACAAGCACGCCGCGCCCGAACTGACCTGGACGCTGATCATGGCGCTGACCCGCAACCTGGTACAGGAAGCCAATGCCCTGCGCGCCGGCGCGTGGCAGCAAGGCCTGGGTGGCGATCTGCATGGCAAGACCCTGGGGATCCTTGGCCTGGGCAGCATCGGCACGCGGGTGGCGCAGTTCGGCCAGGTGTTCGGCATGCGGGTGATTGCCTGGAGCCAACACCTCACGGCGGAACGCGCCGCCGAAGCGGGCGTGACCTATGTGAGCAAGCAGGCGTTGTTCGAACAGGCCGACGTCCTGTCGATCCACCTGGTGCTCAGCGAGCGCAGCCGCGGCCTGGTGGATGCGCAGGCCCTGGATTGGATGAAGCCCTCGGCGCTGCTGGTCAATACCGCCCGTGGGCCGATCGTCGATGAGGCCGCGCTGATCGAGGCCCTCCGACACAAGCGCCTGGCTGGTGCCGCCCTCGACGTCTTCGCCCAAGAACCCCTGCCCGCCGACCACCCCTTCCGCCGCCTGGACAACGTACTGGCCACCCCGCACGTGGGCTACGTCACCCGACAGAACTACCAGCGCTTCTACTCCCTGATGATCGAAGACCTCCTGGCCTGGGCCGCCGGCAACCCCATCCGCCTGCTGACCCCATGACCTGAATCCGCTGGGCCTGCTCAAGATGGCGGTGGGTCAGTTTGCATTGATGTCGCCTGGGCCGACGCCTTCGCGGGCAAGCCCGCTCCCACAGGGGGATTTGTGCTGGGCCGCAGGTTTGTGAACAACCGAGATCCACTGTGGGAGCGAGCCTGCTCGCGATGGCGGTGGGCCAGCTTGCATCGATATCGCCTGTGCCGCCGCCTTCGCGGGCAAGCCCGCTCCCACAGGGGATTTGCGGTGGGCCGCAGGTTTGTGAGCAACCGACATCCAGTGTGGGAGCGAGCTTGCTCGCGAAAGCGGTAGGTCAGCTTGCATTGATGTCGCCTGGGCCGACGCCTTCGCGGGCAGGCCCGCTCCCACAGGGGGATTTGCGGTGGGCCGCAGGTTTGTGAGCAACCGACATCCCGTGTGGGAGCGAGCTTGCTCGCGATGGCGGTGGGTCAGCTTACATCGATGCCGCCTGGGCCGACGCCTTCGCGGGCAGGCCCGCTCCCACAGGGGATTTGTGCTGGGCCGCAGGTTTGTAAGCAACCGAGATCCCGTGTGGGAGCGAGCTTGCTCGCGATGGCGGTGGGTCAGCTTGCCTCGATGTCCCCTGTACCGCCGCCTTCGCGGGCAAGCCCGCTCCCACAGGGGATTTGCGGTGGGCCGCAGGTTTGTGAGCAACCGACATCCAGTGTGGGAGCGAGCTTGCTCGCGAAAGCGGTAGGTCAGCTTGCATTGATGTCGCCTGGGCCCGACGCCTTCGCGGGCAGGCCCGCTCCCACAGGGGATTTGTGCTGGGCCGGGTTTGGCGCCCCCATCGAATTCCTGTGTGCCTGCGCCCAAGTCAGCATTTTATAAGCAAAAAACTCACGAAGTTTTCACAAGCGGCTCGCGATACTTCCCGCCTTTAGGGTTGCTCGGCGGGCGCTGCGGTCACCAATCCGGTACCGGCAGGCTCGTCGATAACAGGCTGGAGCGCTTGATGAGTGTGTTCAAACGCAGCACAACGACTGCGAAAGGTTTCGACTGGGCCGGGCTTGGCTGGCTGTTCCTGTTCTTCTGGTATTTTTCGGGCATTACCCAGCTGCTCATCCTGCTCAGCGACACGTCCGGCTTCACCGGGTTTCGCCAGGCCTTCGTGATGAGCGCCCTGTGGCTGGCGCCCATGCTGCTCTTCCCCAACCGCACCCGCCTGCTCGCGGCACTGATCGGGATCGTGCTGTGGGCTTGCTCCATGGCGAGCCTGGGGTATTTCTTCATTTACCAGCAGGAATTTTCCCAGAGCGTCATCTTCATCATGTTCGAATCGAACGTGGCCGAAGCCGGCGAATACATGACCCAGTACTTTGCCTGGTGGATGGTGCCGGCGTTCCTCGCCCATACCGTCGTCGGCTACCTGCTCTGGACCCGCCTGCGCCCGGTGCACTTGCCACGTGGGCAAGCCATGGTCGCGGCGGCGGCCATCGTGGTAGCCGTGGTCGGCTATCCGCTGATCAAGCAGACCCAGCGCACCGGCAGCTTCGCCGGTGGCCTGGAGAAATTCGAAGACCGCATCGAGCCCGCCGTGCCGTGGCAGATGGTCGTGGCGTACCGTCGCTATGGCGAACAGCTGGAAAACATGCAGGGCATGTTGCACAGCGCCAGCAAGATCGCGCCCCTGAACAACCTCAAGGACGCCATGGCCAACCAGCCGGCAACCCTGGTGCTGGTGATCGGTGAATCCACCAACCGCCAGCGCATGAGCCTCTACGGCTACCCGCGGGAAACCACCCCGGAACTGGACAAGCTCAAGGACCAGCTCTCGGTGTTCGACAACGTCATCACCCCGCGCCCCTATACCATCGAAGCGTTGCAGCAGGTGCTGACCTTCGCCGACGAGCAGAACCCGGACCTGTACCTGAGCACGCCGTCGCTGGTGAGCATGATGAAGCAGGCCGGCTACAAGACCTTCTGGATCACCAACCAGCAGACCATGACCAAGCGCAACACCATGCTCACGACCTTTTCCCAGCAGGCCGACGAGCAGGTGTACCTCAACAACAACCGCAACCAGAACGCCGCCCAGTATGACGGCGACGTGATCGAGCCCTTCAACAAGGCCCTGGCCGACAGCGCCCCGCGCAAGCTGATCGTGGTGCACCTGCTCGGCACCCACATGAGCTACCAGTACCGGTATCCGCCAACGTTCGACAAGTTCACCGACCGCCAGGGCGTGCCGGCCGGTGTACGCGACGACCAGTTGCCGACCTACAACAGCTACGACAACGCGGTGCTGTACAACGACTTCGTGGTGTCCAGCCTGATCAAGGACTACGCCAAGAGCGATCCCAACGGCTTCCTGCTGTACCTGTCGGACCACGGCGAGGACGTCTTCGATTCCCAGGGCCATGACACCCTGGGTCGCAACGAAGCCAAGCCCACCGCGCCGATGTACACCATCCCGTTCATGGCCTGGGCCTCGCCCAAGTGGCGCGAAAGCCATGATTGGAACTTTGCCGGCGACCTGTCGCGGCCCTACAGCAGTTCTCAGCTGATCCACACCTGGGCCGACCTGGCGGGCCTGAGCTTCGACGAGCTGGACCACAGCAAGAGCCTGGTCAGCGATCAGTTCAAGGCGCGCCCGCTGATGATCGGCAATCCCTACGAAGGCCAGCACAAGGGCCTGATCGATTTCAGCCTGATCAAGCCAAAACCCAAGGCACCGGCGGCTGAAATCGTCCAGAAGTGATCGAAAACGGTTGGCAGCCCGCTGGCAGGATCCAGGTCAGGCGGGCTGGCCAAAACGTTGCATCTGCATTTCCTGGAGGCGACTGAGGGTGCGCCGGAACGGAAACTGCAGGTAGCCCTCGGTGTACAACCCCTCCATCGGCACCTCGGCGCACAGGTACAGCGGCACCTTGCGGTCATAGCACTCGTCCACCAGGGCGATGAAGCGCCGCACGCCGTCGTCATGGACGGACAATTGCGGCAGTTCGCGGTCACCGGCCTCGACCCGCTCGACACCGTCCTCGGTGCCACGGGCGATGCGCCCTTCGCGCTGCTCGGCGCTCAGGCACGGCACGTCGCCGAGCAGGATAACGCCGAAGCGGTCGCACAAAGCCATGAAATCCACCGCCGAGAACGGTTGTTCACACAGGTCGGCGTAACGGCTCCAGAGCACCGTGTCGCTCGCCCGGACCGGTTCGAGCAGGCGATGGCCGACTTCGATCGGCCCGGCGGCGACGGCTTGCCCGGCGGCCAACTGATCGAAGACCGCGGCCAGCGGGTCGGGTTGCCCGGGGTTACGTACCCAGTAGCGCTGCTGCACCGCGCCCGGGTGCTGGCGATGGTCTTGCCATCCATTCACCGGCACCACTTGCATGTGTTGCTTGATCGCGGTAATGGTCGGCAGGAAGCGGTCACGGTTGTGTCCGTTGGCATAGAGCTCTTCCGGCGGCAGGTTGGACGTGCTCACCACCACCATGCCTAGATCGAACATCACCTGGAACAGCCGCCCGAGAATCATCGCATCGCCAATGTCAGAGACGAATAACTCGTCGAAGCACAGCACCCGCACTTCGGCACTCAATTCCCGGGCCAGGGCCTGCAAGGGGTCCGGCGTGCCGGTCAGTTGGAACGAGCGCTGGTGCACCCAGGCCATGAAGTGATGGAAGTGCTGACGGCGCGCCGGCACTTTGAGGCTTTCATGGAAACGGTCCATCAGCCAGGTCTTGCCACGGCCCACCGGGCCCCAGAGGTAGACGCCCTTGATCGACTTGCGACCCTCGCCCAACGCCTGGTGGCATTGCTCCAGGGTCATGATCGCCAATTCCTGGGCCTCGTCCTGGACGAAGCCGTGGTGTTCGATGGCGTGCTGCCAGGCATTCAAGGGGGAGTCGAAAGTCATACGGCCCAGGTCCGGAAAACGAAGGTGGGGAGTATGCCATGTTGATGAGCCAGCGATCACGCTGGCCTCATGAACAACGCAGCCCCCCGTGGCGAGGGGCCTGTTGGTGCTGGGTTGCACGGCTACCGCAAACGCCGGTAGCTGCTAGATCGAGATATCCAGCCGGCTGATCTTGCCTTGCGCATCAAGGCGGAAGGTGTAGCGTAACTCCAGCGGGCTGCCGGGGAACGTGCCGGAGATCAGGTTCTGCACCAGCACCTTGCCGGTGCGCTGCTGCACGTTGAGCACCTCCACCCGCGGTTGGTAACGCTGGGCGGTGTCTTCCATCCATTGGGCGATGGCCTGGGCACCGAGGCGGTGGTGGCCCTCATCGAACACGCTGGCGTCTTCGGCGAAGAAACGCGTCGCCGCCGAGCTGTCACGGGCATTGGCGGCCGCAATGTAGCCGGCGATGGCCGGGGCCAGGGTAGAGACGGGGTTGGACATTGGCAAGGCTCCTTGTTTTATCGATCTGGCCTCATCCTAAAACAGCGTTGTGTCAGTTTTTGTCAGGAGTGAACCGCCCGGTTTCATCCAGTTGCATCAGCGCGAACCAGGCGCGCAACAGGTCGCTGCGGCGGCCCGGATAGCGCTCGCCCTGTGCGGTGGCCGAGGCAATCCGGTCGGTGCGGAAGGTCCGGTAGGCGCCACGCAATTCGCACCAGGCCACCACCACCCGTGCTTCGTTGAAAAAGCCCAGGGCCAGAGGCCAGATCAGCCGTTGGCTGGGGGTCTTGTTGACGTCGGCGTAATCGATGTGCAGCTTGGATTGGGCGCGAATGGCCTGGCGATACACGTTCAATTCCACGGTGTTCTGCGGATAGCCGTAGCCCGGCGGCCCCGGCAGCACCGTGGGATTGCGCAAGGCGTCGCGCACGTCGGGGGCCAGCACCGCGGCCACTTTCGCCAGCGCGTCGGCGGCGGCCTTGCCCAGCACGTCGTCGCCACGCTGGTCCACGTAGCGCAGCCCCAACACGATGGCCTCGATTTCATCGGCGGTGAACATCAACGGCGGCAAGAACAGGCCACTGCGCAAGACATAACCGATGCCCGCCTCGCCCTGGATCGGCGCGCCAAGGGCCGTCAGCTCGGCAATGTCGCGGTACAAGGTGCGCTCGGACACCTTCAGCTCGACGGCCAGTGTCGCGGCGGTAACCGGGCAACGCTTGCCCCGCAAGACTTGCAGCAAAGTGAGCAGCCGGGTAGTACGCGACACGATGGAGGATCCGCCGGAAATAAATTGCCGCAGATTAGCAGAGGCTGGTGTCAGAAATTGACAGGAGCCCAGCATTTTCATGATCAGCTACCTGTCCCATTCACTACGGTAGTGCTTCCCCCTGATAGCCATCGCGAGAGTTGACCATGCGCAAGATCCTCGGCTTGTCCGCCCTACTGATGCTGCTCAGCCTGAGCGCCTGTGCCCTTTTCCCGCAGCGCGACCCGGTGAACATCAACGTGGTGGGCATCGAGCCTCTTCCCAGCCAGGAGCTGGAGATGCGCTTTGCCGTGAAGCTGCGGGTGCAGAACCCCAACGAAACCACGATCGACTACAACGGCGTGGCGCTGGACCTGGAGGTCAACGGTCGGGCCCTGGCCTCGGGAGTCAGCGACCAGAGCGGCTCCCTCCCACGGTTTTCCGAAACGATCGTGAGCGTGCCGGTGAGCATCTCGGCGTTTTCCGTACTGCGCCAGACCCTGGGCCTGAGCCAGACCCAGCGCCTGGACAACCTGCCCTATGTGCTCAGGGGCAAGCTCGCCGGCGGAGTGTTCGGCACCGTGCGCTTCGTCGACCGCGGTACCCTCGACTTGCGCGGTTCCACGGCCACCTGGTGATTCAGTGGGTGAAGCGCACACCCGGTTTGGGCCGTTCATCCACCACCAGCTCGAAGATGTCCGGCCGGGCGTAGTGCCCGACCACATCGTAGTCGTACCGGGCGCGCACCAATTCATCGGTGTCGATTTCAGCGCTGAGCAAGCCAGCGCAGCCCTTCAAGGGCCCGGCCAACACATCGCCCATGGGCCCGACGATCACGCTGCCGCCAGCGATCAGCGGCCGCTCGGCAGGCCAGTTCGCCACCTCGATGCCCAACGCCTGCGGCGAGTCCTGCACCTGGCAGGCACTGACCACGAAACAGCGTCCTTCGTGGGCGATATGACGCATGGTCACCTGCCACATCTCGCGCTCGTCCACCGTCGGCGCACACCAGACGTCCACGCCTTTGGCGTACATCGCGGTGCGCAGCAGCGGCATCATGTTTTCCCAGCACACCGCCGCCCCCACGCGACCGACCTGGCTGTCGATCACCGGCAGCGTCGAGCCATCGCCCTTGCCCCAGATCAAGCGCTCGGTGCCCGTCGGCATCAGCTTGCGATGCTGGGCCACCAGGCCTGCCTCGGGTTCGAAATACAGCGCCGTGCAGTACAAGGTATTGCCGGAGCGTTCGATCACCCCCAGCACCAGGCTGGCGCCCGTGCGCGCCGACAGTCCCGCCAGCGCCTCGGTTTCCGCCCCGGGCACGTCGATGGCATTGGCGAAGTAGCGGGCGAACGCTTCGCGCCCTTCCGGCAGGCGATAACCCAGCTGAGTGCCGAAGCCCTCGCCCTTGGGATAGCCGCCCAGCAACGCCTCCGGCATCACCACCAGGCGTGCGCCCGCCTCGCGAATCGCCGCTTCATAGGAAAGGATCTGCGCCAGGGTGTCCCCCTTGCCGCCAGGCAATGAACCGATTTGCAGGGCCGCCACAATGGATTTGGGCATGGTGTTCAACTCCGTCGTCAACAAGTGTTGCCGATTCTCGGGCGTCGACCGATCATGAATAAAGCCCCGTACGCTGCTAAATGATATGAGCCCTATGAATATCGCCGAGATCGACCTCAACCTGCTCAAGACCTTCGAAGCGCTGCATGACGAATCCAGCGCCAGCCGCGCCGCGCTGCGCCTGGGGGTGACCCAGTCGGCCATCAGCGCCGCGCTGCGCAGGCTGCGAAGCGTGTACGACGATCAATTGTTCGTACGAACAGGACGGGGCCTGGCGCCGACCTTGCGGGCCAACCAATTGAAACCGGTGATCAGCGAAGCGTTGGACAAATGCCGCCAGAGCCTGGCGATGGTCGACCCGCAAGCCGGCCATTACCAGGGCCGTTCGGTCATCGTCGGGATGTCCGACGATTTCGAGATTGCCTACGGAAGACGCCTGGTGGAGGAAGTGGCGCAGCGCGCACCGGGCCTGCGGCTGATCTTTCGCCAGACCCATAGCCAGATCGTCGGCCTGGCGCTGATGGAGCGCCACCTCGACCTGGCGATCACGGCGGGCGGTTTTGCCCAGCGGCTGCTCAGCCGCCAGGTGCTGGGGGAAGGTGACTACGCTTGCCTGGTGGACCCGGCCAGCCTGGCGGATAGCCCGCAGGCCCTGAGCCTGGAAGCGTTCGTGGCCCGCGAGCACCTGCTGGTGTCTTCCGGGGGATTTATCGGCATCACCGACGAAGGGTTGGCCGGGCTCGGCCTGAGCCGCCGGGTGTGTGCCTCGACCACCCATTTTGCCGCGCTGCCCTTCCTGCTCAAGGGCAGCCAGGCCGTGGCGACCATCCCGACCCACGCCGCCCGGGCCATCGCCGACCTCAGCGGCCTGGCATTGCTGCCCTGCCCCCTGGCCCTGCCCCGCTACCCCATTGAACTGGGCTGGCGAACCCACCTGCCGATGGATCCGGCCGTGATCAAGGTCCGCGAGGCCATTGTCGCCGCGTTCGCGTGAGGTTACTTGTTGGCCGCCATCAGGCGATTGACTTCACTGCGCACCATGTTGGCGTATTCCGGCGGCGACATACCGTCCAGTTCGGCGCGCACCCACTCGGCCCATTTGCCCTTGCGCTTGGAACGCTCGCCGAACAACCGGGCAGCATCGCCCTTGGCCTTGCCCAGGTTATTTTGCCACAGTTCAAAGAGTCGGGATTTTTCGTCTTCCAGCGCAGCGCGCTCGGCCAGGGGCCTGTCAGCCAGATTGAAGCTCATGGGAATTACCTGTTGCGTAAATAGGCGACATCTTACACCTTGCGGCGAACCGCCTTAACCAGGTTTTCGGAATCAACCGGTTGGGCCCATCCACGGCGCAACTTTTAAGCCTGCGCGGCACTCCATAGTTCACTGCCATCATTCACAAGGAGACACACCATGGCGCGTAAAAGCACCGTGCAAGCGAACGGCGAGCAAATCAAGGACCAGGCGTTCAGCGAGCTGAAGGCGTTGATCGAAGAATCGGAAAAGCTGCTCAAGAACAGCGCCGCGCTGGTCGGCGAAGACGCGGAGAACCTGCGCGGGCAGATCTCCCAGAAACTGCAACAGGCCCTGGACTCCCTCGCCAGCGCACGGGAACGCACCCGTCCCATGGTCGACGCCACCGAAACCTACATCGGCGGCCACCCATGGCAAACCGTGGCCATCTCCGCCGGGTTCGGGCTGGTGGTGGGGTTGTTGCTGGGACGGCGCTGAGCCCACCGCAGGGTTGATCCGCCCACCGAGTTTCAACGCCGCTATGGCCTGTGGGAGTGAGCCTGCTCGCGATTGCGGTGGATCAGTCAGCGTCTTCGTCATTGACAGGCCGCCTTCGCGAGCAGGCTCGCTCCCGCAAGGGATTGGTGGTGTACATCATTCTGGGACACGCCAGTCGCTGCGGTTGCTGAAGAAGGTTTACCAGGCATAAGGCATCAGCCGTCCACGCGCTCCCGTGTCGATCGCGCCCACTCGCCCCGGCGATACTCGCTGGGCGTCTGGTTCATCTCGATGCGAAAGTGCCGGTTGAAATTGGAAAGGTTGTTGTACCCCACCTCGAAACAGATCTCGGTCACCGGCAGTTCGCTGTGCAACAGCAACCGGCAGGCGCGCTGGACCCGCAACTTGCGCATCAGGTCGACAAAGCCATGCCCGGTGATGCGCTTGAAGAAACGCGAGAAGCCGGGTTCGCTCATGTTCAGTTGCCGGGCGATCTCCGACAGGCGCAAATCCCCGGTGAGCTCGGCGTGCAGGTATTCGAAAGCCTTGTGGATGCGTTCGCAACTGCGGGCATCCAGGGTCGGCGCGTAGCACGGGCTCGCCAGGCTCAGGACCTCGGCCTCGGGGGCCTGGCCCAGGGTTTCGAGCAGTTGGAGAAACAGCGCCAGGCGCGCCAGGCCCCGGGCCGGGCCAATGGCTTCGATCAGGTGCGCGGCGCGCGATGCGGTGTCGCCACTGAAGGCCAGGCCACGACGGGCGCGCTCGAACAACCCCCGCAGGTTCCCCAGCTCGGGCAAGGTCCGGCGCAGGGCCAGCCAGGCGGCGCCGTCGAACTGCACGACCACGTCGCGCCCGGGCAGGTATTCGCCAGGCGCCAGGTCGCCCATCCAGTCGTGGGGTAGATCGGGGCCGATCATGGCCACATGGCCGGGACCGAAAGGCCCGATGTAGTCCCCCGCCAGCAATTTCCCGCTGCCTTGGCGAATGAGGTGAATCTCGAACTCGGGATGATGGTTCCAGCGCGCCAGGGCATACGGATAGTCGTGCTCGTACCAGCGAAAACTGTGCTCGGGCTCGGGCAGGATGACCTCCAGCTCGGCCGGCCGCTGCTCGAACAGGGGCGTTTGGTGATCAGGCATGTCGCGTCTCGTCTAGCGTCATGACGGCACTTTACGCCGGACGACCCGCGTCTCGCCAACCGCCACTTGACCACCCACCGATACTTTTTTAACCCCGGCGACCTGCGTTAAAAAAGTATCACCCGAGGATGCCCGCCGCGTTTGTCCGAGTTTGGGGTCGCTGCTGTAATCGAACTGCCGCCTCCATGGCGACCCCATCCCCTTTTGCGCAACCGAACACAGGACCCTCCCATGAAACGACTGCAAGGAAAAAGCGCCCTGGTCACCGGTGCCGCCCGCGGCATCGGCAAGGCATTCGCCCAGGCCTATATCGACGAAGGCGCCACGGTGGCGATTGCCGATATCGACCTGGAGCGGGCCCGGGCCACCGCCACCGAGCTGGGCGACGGCGCCTACGCGGTCAGGCTCGACGTGACCGACCAGGCGTCGATCGACGCGGCCATGGCGGCGGTGGTCGCCCGGGCCGGCAAGCTGGACATCCTGGTCAACAACGCGGCGCTGTTCGACCTGGCCCCCATCGTCGAGATCACGCGGGAGAGCTATGAGCGGCTGTTCTCGATCAATGTCGCCGGCACGCTGTTCACCCTCCAGGCGGCGGCCCGGCAGATGATTCGCCAGGGCCAGGGCGGTCGCATCATCAACATGGCGAGCCAGGCCGGACGCCGTGGCGAAGCCCTGGTGGGCGTCTATTGCGCCACCAAGGCCGCGGTGATCAGCCTGACCCAGTCTGCCGGCCTGGACCTGATCAAGCACCGGATCAACGTCAACGCCATCGCCCCCGGCGTGGTGGATGGAGAGCACTGGGACGGCGTGGACGCGCTGTTTGCCCGCCATGAAAACCTGCCACTGGGGGAAAAGAAACGCCAGGTCGGCCAGCAGGTTCCTTATGGCCGGATGGGCACCGCCCAGGACCTGACGGGCATGGCGATTTTCCTCGCCTCGGCGGACAGCGAATACGTGGTGGCACAGACCTACAACGTCGACGGCGGCAACTGGATGAGCTGAAGATCGACGGATTTGCACCTTGGAACGCCGGTAATGGACTTATTTGCCTGAAAATTGATCCCAGTACTTGAGGATTGTCCCGAACGGTGCCGCGCGGCACCGATCAGGGAATTTCAAGAGAGCGTGAATACCGTTGCCCCAGCGGGGCAAAAATTGCGCATCATAGGCGCCGTCCGCTCAAGGGAGATTTACATGCGTGCCATTTCATCCGTCATGCGTCTCGTCGTGCTGTCACTGGGGCTGGTGTTCGCCGCCAGCGCCACGGCCACCGAGGAGACGCAACTGGTCGAGTCCATCAACCTTTACCGCAGCCAGTCCCAAAGCTGCTCCGGCCAGGCTTCGCTGGAGTTGCCGCCGCTGGCGATGGACTCGCGGCTGATCCTGTCGGCCAATGGCATCGGCGACCTGCAGCAAGCGCTGGCACGCACGGCTTACCCGATGGTCAATGTGCAGGCCATCAGCCTGTCCGGCCCACGGGATGCGCAAGGCGCGATGAAGGCCATCCAGGAAAGCTTCTGCCAAGTGGTGCTGGACCCACAATTCGTCGACATCGGCGTCAGTCGCATGGACCGCGAATGGCGGATCGTGGTGGCACGCCCTCTCCTGTCCGCTCGCCTTGGCGACTGGCAGGCCGAAGGCCAGAAACTGCTGAAGCTGATCAACAGCGCCCGGGCCCAGCCGCGCCGCTGCGGTACCGAGACCTTTGCCGCCACCACGCCGCTGAGCTGGAACGCGACCCTGGCCCTGGCCGCCGTGACCCACACCCGCGCCATGGCCAACAACAATTTTTTCGACCACAAGGACCGTGACAACCGCATGCCCGGCGACCGTGCCGAGCTCGCCGGTTACCTGGGCCAGTTGATCGGCGAGAACATCGCCGCCGGGCAGGACACCGCCCTCAAGGTGGTGGACGGTTGGCTCGCCAGCCCGGGGCACTGCGCCAACCTGATGAACCCGCAATTCCGCGAGCTGGGCGCCGGTTACGCCACCGACCCGAAAAGCGATGCGGGCATCTACTGGACAGCGCTGTTCGGCACCCAGTGAACCGGCCGGGCCGTCCTGCGGCCCTCCCCCTCAATCCTCGGCGAATATCAACGAGCGGTGCACCCCGGACCCGGCGCGCACGCCGTCACCGACGGCCAGCGCGACCGAGCCGAACGGCATCGCCGCGTCCCCACAAGCAAAGACACCTGGCATCCGGGTTTCCCGGGTCATCGCGTCGCTCTGGATGAAAGCCCCGAGCGGCCCTTCTTCGAAGGCACACCCCAGGGACGCCGCCAATGGGCTGGACACCCGGGTCTGCGGCAGGACGAACAAACCGTCGATGCGCACCGCGCGTCCGTCCGCCAGCACAACGTCGGCCCGCTCGCCCTCGATGCGCATGACACGCTCCGCCTCCAGCGTCACCCCCCGCCGCGCCAGGCTGGCCCGCTGCTCGGGGTCGGGTTCGAACACGCCCTGGGTGAAAAAGGTGGTCGGCCCCCAGTCTGGAAGCATCAAGGCGTGATGCAGGGACATTTGCGACGTGGCCAGCACCCCGATCGGCCCTTGCTCCAGCTCATAACCGTGGCAATAGGGGCAATGGAAGACGCTTTTGCCCCAGCGCTCCGCCAGCCCTTCCACCGGTGGCAAATCATCGATTACGCCAGTGGCCAGTAACAGGCGCCGGGCCCTATGGCGGTTGCCGTCGGCGGTGTCCACGGTGAACCCGCCGGTCCCCTGGCGGGCAGCGATTGCCATGCTCGCCAGCCATTGCACGGTGGGATAGGCCATGAGCTGGCGCCGGGCGTCCTCGGCTATGTCTCCGGGCGCGCGGCCATCCTGCCCGAGAAAACCATGGGAGCTGGCCGCGAAGCGGTTGCGCCGCTGACCCGCGTCGATGACCAGGACGTTGCGCCGGGCCCGCGCCAATTGCAGCGCCGCGGACAGGCCGGCGTAGCTGCCGCCTGCGATGATGACGTCGTAGAGCATGGTCGATCCTCCTGGGTGAGTGGCCGGATGAAAGTCTCGACACATCGTAAGTTCCTTGAAAAGCCAGTGTCAACGATCTCGTAACTTTTGCGATTACAGGCGATACTTTCGCTCGTCCCGACCACCGAACGCCTTGCCGATCATGAGAACCGACACCCGCCTGTCCCGTATGCTCCATGTGCTGATCCACATGGACCGCCACCAGCAATCCGTCACGTCCGACACCCTCGCCCAGATGCTGGGGACCAACCCGGTGGTGGTGCGCCGGACCATGGCCCTGCTCAAGGAACAGGGTTACGTCACGTCGGAGAAAGGCCACCGAGGTGGCTGGGCCCTGAGCAAGCCCTTGTCGGAAATGACCCTGCTGGACATCCATCAAGCCTTGGGCAGCTCCTCGATCTTTTCCATCGGCCTGTCCACCGACCACCCGCAGTGCCTGGTCGAGCAGGCGGTGAATGCGGCGCTTACCGAAGCGTTCGATGAAGCCCAGGCGTTGTTGCTCAAGCGGTTGGGCAGCATCACGCTGGCGCAGTTGGCGGACGACTTCGACCAGCGCTTCCACGGGGTCACCGGCGACTGATCGCGCGGGGCCCGGCGTCTTCGCGAGCAGGCTCGCGCCCGCGGGTGCCGCGAGTCATTCTTGCGGATGCGCTGCAGCAGCTTTATCGCAGGCCATAAAAAAACGCCGCTCAATGAGCGGCGTTCCTGTACCTCACCCGGCAACGCCAGGTTTACAGCGCCATGTCAGCCGCCGGGTTGGCTTCGCGGGCAGCCGCTGGCTGGGCCGGAGCCGGGGCACCGGGCTTGCCGATCACCGGTGGCGTGTCCAGTTGCAGGACTTCGCTGGTGTACGCCCACTCCTGGGCTACGCGCTCAGGGCTGTCGTTGAGCTTGGTGCCGTAGCTCGGCACGATCTGGTGCAGCTTTTCCTGCCAGGCCGGGCTCGCGACCTTATCCTTGAAGACCTTCTCCAGCACGGTCAGCATGATCGGCGCAGCGGTCGAGGCGCCTGGGGAAGCACCCAGCAGGCCGGCGATGCTGCCGTCCTGGGACGCGACCACTTCGGTGCCGAGTTTCAGCACGCCGCCCTTCTCTTCGTCACGCTTGATGATCTGCACGCGCTGGCCGGCTTGCCACAGGCGCCAGTCTTCCTGCTTGGCCTCCGGGAAGTATTCCTTCAGGGCGTTGAAGCGATCTTCATCCGACAGCATCAGTTGGCCGGCCAGGTACTCGACCAGCGGGTACTGTTCGATACCGACCTTGGTCATCGGCCACACGTTGTGGGTGGTGGTGCTGGTCAGCAGGTCGAAATACGAACCGTTCTTCAGGAACTTGGTGGAGAACGTCGCGAATGGGCCAAACAGGATCACGCGCTTGCCATCCAGCACGCGGGTGTCCAGGTGCGGCACCGACATCGGCGGCGCGCCGACCGAAGCCTTGCCGTAGGCCTTGGCCAGGTGCAGTTGGGCCACGGTCGGGTTCTCGGTCACCAGGAACGAGCCGCCCACCGGGAAACCGGCATACTCACGGGCTTCCGGAATGTCGGACTTCTGCAGCAGGTGCAAGGCACCGCCACCGGCACCGATGAACACGAACTTGGCGTCGGTCTCGGTTTCGGTCCCGTCCTTCAGGTTCTTGTACGACACGCGCCAGGTGCCGTCTTCGTTGCGCGTGATGTCTTCCACTTCGCTGGACAGTTTCAGCGAGAAGTTCGGCTTGGTCTGCAGGTAGGCCGCGAACTGGCGGGTGATTTCGCCGAAGTTCACGTCGGTGCCCAGGGGGCTCCAGGTCGCCGCGACTTTCTGGCTCGGGTCACGCCCTTGCATCATCAGCGGCACCCACTTGCCGATCTGCGCGGGGTCTTCGGAATACTGCATGCCGGCGAACAGCGGGCTGGCCTGGAGCGCTTCGTAGCGCTTCTTCAGGAACGCGATGTTGTCGTCGCCCCACAGGAAGCTCATGTGCGGCGTGGAGTTGATGAACGAGCGCGGGTTCTTCAGCACGCCGTTCTTGACCTGCCAAGACCAGAACTGGCGGGAGATCTGGAAGGCTTCGTTGATTTCGATGGCCTTGGAGATATCGACCTTGCCGTTCTTGTCTTCCGGCGTGTAGTTCAGCTCCGCCAGCGCGGAGTGACCGGTACCGGCGTTGTTCCAGCCGTTGGAACTCTCTTCGGCAACACCGTCAAGGCGCTCGACCATTTCCATGGTCCAGCCCGGCTCCAGCTCATTGAGCCAGACGCCGAGCGTCGAGCTCATGATGCCCCCACCGATGAGCAGGACGTCCACTTTTTTTGCCTCGGCGGCGTGCGTGGTCGCAAGACCCATCGCCATCGCCAGGCCCAGTAGCGCCGTGTGTGTTTTCTTCAACATGTGTGTATCCCTAGGATGGAACGCCATTCCGCCCCCCAGCCCTGATCAAGGATAAATCGCGTCCATCGCCGGCGGCGCCAGCGTGACAGGTTCGATAGGACTGGAGGATGGACCTACAGGACCGAGCAATCGTCGGCCTCACGTTTATGTCTCTCCGGCGCTGACTTCTTGTAGGTCTTGGCTTCAGCTGAGTGAGGGACACTGCAAAACGGTTGTGTTCGGGCCAGGCGTGGCCGTGCCCGATTGTCGCAGCGGGGGGAGTTTACATAATGAAATAACCAGACCGAAGCGTCTTTTTACATTCCCGACAAAAACACTGGGTAAACGAACCCGGATAAAGGTGGCTTCCGAGCCTCCGTCATCACGACGGCATCGGCCCACCGTGGCTTATCTGGAAACATCCGTTGCCATGTGGGACCACTCGCCCGCGAAGACAAGGGCCCTGGCGCCCGCTAGCCGAGCAACTGGCTCAATACCGCCCGCAACTTGCCGGGCTTGACCGGTTTGTTGAGCAGCGGCGCCTCCAGTTTGCGCAGGGCCCGGCGGCACTGGTCGCTGCGGTCGGCGGTGATGATCACGGCCGGGATTGCCTGGCGGAAATGCTCGCGCAGCTGCCTGACCACGTCACAGCCCACCACCCCGTGATCGAGGTGGAAGTCCGCCAGGATCAGCTCCGGCGCCTGGCCTTGCAACACGTCGAGGGCGCCCGCTGCGTCGGTGGCGGTCAACACTTCGCAGCCCCACTGGCCGAGCAGCGCGGCCATGCTTTGCAGGATGCTCAGTTCGTTGTCGATCACCAACAGCCGACGCCCCGGCAGCGGATTGCCGGTCATCGCCTGGGCAGGCAGCTGGGTGGCAGGCAGCGGTTTCTCAGTGCAGAGCGGCACCTCGATGCTGAACACCGAGCCTCGTCCCGGTCGCGAACGGACCTGGACCCGGTAGCCGAGGATATGGGCGATGCGTTCGACGATCGCCAGGCCCAGGCCAACGCCCTTGCGATCCGCCGCCCGGCCGACATCCAGTTGGTTGAACTCGAGGAAAATCGACTCCAGGCAATCGGCGGCAATGCCGCGCCCGGTGTCCCAGACCTCCAGGCTCAGCCGCCCTCCCCGGCGCCGGGCCGCCAGGAGAATGCCGCCCTGGTCGGTGTAGCGACAGGCATTGCTGAGCAGGTTGCGCAGGATCCGGGTCAACAACCGCAGGTCGGTCGTCACCGCTTCATCGGGAAACCGCACCCGCAGCTCCAGCCCCGCCGCCCCGGCCACCGACTGGAACTCCGAGGCCAGTGGCGCGAGCAGCTCATCCAGCCGATACGGCGCCAGGTCGGGCCTGACGGCGGCCTGGTCCAGCCGGGAGATGTCCAGCAGGTCGGTGAGCAGGTCTTCGGCGCCTTCCAGGGCCTGGTGCGTGCGCTCCACCAGCACGCGCTCGGTGCCGGGCAGTTGCCGTTCGCGCAGCGTGGCGATCAGCAGGCGCGCGGCGTTGAGCGGTTGCAACAGGTCATGGCTGGCGGCGGCCAGGTATTTGTCCTTGCTGCGGTTGGCGGCCTGGGCCGCGTCCCGGGCGTCGCGCAACTGCTGCTCGACCAACTCGCGCTGGGCGATCTGCTGTTGCAGGTTGTGGTTGGCTTCCAGCAGCGCATCGGTGCGCTCGGCCACCCGCTGCTCCAGTTGGTCATTGAGCTGCTGCAGGCGTTGCCGGGCCAACTCCAGCTCTTCGAGACGCGCCGCCAGCTCCGGGTAATGGCTCTTGCGCGTGGAGTGATTGCCCAACCCGAGCAAGCCGGCCAGGGCCTTTTGCTGCTCGTCAGAGGGCTTCGCCATAGACGACCTCGACATCCCGTTGGCTCGACTCCCGAGGGTTGGTGAGGATGCAGGGGTCGTGCATCGCATGTTGCGACAGGAACGGGATGTCCGAGGTGCTCACGCCGTGCAGGCCCAGGGTTTCGTGAAAACCGATGGTGCGCTTGAGGGCGATCAGGTGCTCCACCAGGCGGGTGCGGATCTGCCGGTGGTTGAGCCCGCGGCAATCGATGCCCAGTGTCTCGGCGATCACCTTGAAGCGCTCCGGCGCCGAGGTGTAGTTGAACGCCACGACATGCTCCACCAGCACCGCGTTGCACAGCCCGTGGGGCAAGTCGAGGAAACCGCCCAGGCTATGGGACATCGCGTGGACCGCGCCGAGGATCGCGTTGGAGAACGCCAGCCCGGCCTGCATGCTGCCGAGCATGATCTTTTCCCGCAGGGCGACGTCCGCCGGGTTGGCGATCATCGGCACCAGGTTGGTGTTGATCAGGCGCATCGCTTCCAGCGCATGGGGATCGGTCAGCGGCCCGTGACCGGTGGACACGAACGCCTCAATGGCGTGCACCAGCGCATCGATGCCGGTACAGGCCGACAGGAACGGGTCCATGCTCAGGGTGGTTTCTGGATCGATCAGCGACACGTCCGGCACCGCCGCCTTGCTGACGATGGAAAACTTCATGCGCTCTTGCTGGTTGGAGATGATCACGAACTGCGACACATCGGCCGAGGTCCCGGCCGTGGTGGGAATCAGGATCAACGGCGGGCTGGGCACATGGAGGGTATCGACGCCCTCGAACTCGAGGATGCTGCGGCCATGGGCGACAACGATGCCGATGGCCTTGCCGCAGTCCATCGGGCTGCCGCCACCGACCGCGACGATGACGTCGCAGTGGTTCTCCCGATACAACTCGGCGCCGAGCATCACTTCCTCGACCCGAGGGTTGGGCGAGACGGCGCTGTAGAGGGCATAGTCGATGGCCTGGGCCTGGAGGCTGGCCTCGACATCGGCGACCCAGCCGGCGGCGATCACGCCGGGATCGGTCACGATCAGGACCTTGCGCGCACCGAAGGTTTTGGCGTAATTGCCGACATTGTGACGGCATCCGGCGCCGAACATGATTTCAGGGGAAACGAACTTGCGCAGCGGGCTGAGACTCATCTTTGCAGGGGCGTGGCTCATTGGTAAGCCTGTTGTTATTGTCCGGGGATACTCTGAGCCTAAAGCATCCCGCCGTGAATGCAATCAGACCAATGGGTAGCCCGGCCTGGACGCCCCAGGCCGGGCCGGCACTCATCGGTTGGCGAAGTACATCGTCACTTCAAAGCCAATACGCAGGTCGGTGTAAGCGGGTTTAGTCCACATGGGTCTTTCCTCTTCTTGTACCGGACGATTCCGGCAAGGTCATTAATGCACGGGGCGCCCGGGGTTCGAATGCTACTTTCGAAGCGGTGGGCGGGGTGCGTTGGTAGCAATTCAGGAGAGCTACAAAACCATTGTGAGAGCAAGTCTTACTGTGGGAGCAAGGCTTGCCCGCGATACAAGCGACTCGGTCTCTGGTCAGGTCGAGGCGACTCATCGCGAGCAAGCTTTGCTCCCACAGTAAGACTTGCTCTCACAGGGTTTTGTGCTGTGTTATCGGGTCAGAAGAACCCCAGTGGATTGACGTCGTAGCTCACCAGCAGGTTCTTGGTCTGCTGGTAGTGGTCGAGCATCATCTTGTGGGTTTCACGACCCACGCCGGACTTCTTGTAGCCACCGAACGCGGCGTGCGCCGGGTACAGGTGGTAGCAGTTGGTCCACACACGGCCGGCCTTGATGGCCCGGCCCATGCGGTAGGCGCGGTTGATGTCGCGGGTCCACAGGCCGGCGCCGAGGCCGAACTCGGTGTCGTTGGCGATGGCCAGGGCTTCGGCTTCGTCCTTGAAGGTGGTCACGCCGACCACCGGGCCGAAGATTTCTTCCTGGAACACGCGCATCTTGTTGTGGCCCTTGAGCAGGGTCGGCTGGATGTAGTAGCCGCTGGACAAATCGCCTTCCAGGCGCTCGGCGGCGCCGCCGGTCAGCAGTTCGGCGCCCTCTTCACGGGCGATGTCCAGGTACGAGAGGATCTTGTCGTATTGCTGCTGCGACGCCTGGGCGCCGACCATCGTCTCGGTATCCAGGGGGTTGCCGCGCTTGATCTTGGCGATCTTCTTCATCACCTCGGCCATGAACGGCGCGTAGATCGATTCCTGCACCAGCGCCCGGGATGGGCAGGTGCAGACTTCGCCCTGGTTGAAGAACGCCAGCACCAGGCCTTCGGCGGCTTTCTCGATGAAGGCCGGCTCGGCCTGCATGATGTCTTCGAAGAAGATGTTCGGCGACTTGCCGCCCAGTTCCACGGTGGACGGGATGATGTTCTCGGCGGCGCACTTCATGATGTGCGAGCCGACCGGGGTGGAACCGGTGAAGGCGATCTTGGCGATGCGCTTGCTGGTGGCCAGGGCTTCCCCGGCTTCGCGACCGAAACCGTGGACGATGTTCAGTACGCCGGGCGGCAGCAAGTCGGCGATCAGCTCGACGAACACCGTGATCGACAGCGGCGTCTGCTCCGCCGGCTTGAGAACGATGCAGTTGCCGGCGGCCAGGGCCGGGGCGAGTTTCCAGGCGGCCATCAGCAGCGGGAAGTTCCACGGGATGATCTGCCCGACCACGCCCAGCGGTTCATGGAAATGATAGGCCGTGGTCAGTTCGTTGATCTCGGCGGCCCCGCCCTCCTGGGCGCGAATGCAGCCCGCGAAGTAACGGAAATGGTCAGCCGACAGTGGGACGTCGGCATTGAGGGTTTCGCGCACGGCCTTGCCGTTGTCCCAGGTCTCGCTGATGGCGAGGACTTCCAGGTGCTGCTCGATACGGTCGGCGATCTTCAGCAGCACCAGGGAGCGGTCCTGGACCGAGGTCTTACCCCAGGCGTCGGCGGCGGCGTGGGCGGCGTCCAGGGCCTTGTCGATGTCGGCGGCGCTGGAGCGCGGGAATTCGCCGATGACTTCGCCGTTGACGGGCGAGGTGTTGGTGAAATATTCGCCGTTGACGGGCGCGACGAATTCGCCGCCGATGAAATTGCCGTAGCGTGGCTTGAAGGAAACGACGGCGCCTGGGGTTCCGGGTTGTGCGTAGATCATGATGGGCCTCTGCCTGGTCGATGCCTGTCACGGGACAGGCGATAGGCCGATGGTAGAGAGCCCCGCCTGGCCGACGAATGCGTCATTGGCAGGGGGGACTCTCGTTATTTGGTCGTAGGTTTGAAGCATCGGGACGAGGATATTTGGCGAAACGTCTGTGGGAGCAAAGCTTGCTCGCGATGCAGGCGATGCGGTCTCCCAGGAAACCGAGGCGACTGCATCGCGGGCAAGCCTTGCTCCCACAGGGCAGTCGCCACAAAGGCAACGCCCGGCATTATTTCAGATCAGCGCTTGGCCACCAGGTCCTTCGGCAACTTGAAGGTCCAGAGCATGCCGCCCTGGTTGAAGTCCTTCACGCGCTTGGCGACTTCGCCGCCCCACAGCGGCACCGCGCCGCCCCAACCCGAGACCACGGAGACGTACTGCTCGCCGTCCATTTCCCAGGTGATCGGCGAGCCCAACACGCCGGAACCGGTCTGGAATTCCCAGACCTTCTCGCCGGTCTTGGCGTTGAATGCCTGGAGGAAGCCTTCAGGCGTGCCGGTGAACACCAGGTTGCCCTTGGTGGTCAGTACCCCGCCCCACAGCGGCGCGAAGTTCTTGTGGCGCCAGACTTCCTTGCCGGTCTTGGGGTCAATGGCCCGCAACACGCCGATGTAGTCTTCGTTCAGCGGCTTGATGGTGAACCCGGCGCCGAGGAACGCCGCGCCTTTCTTGTAGGCGATGCCTTCGTTCCAGATGTCCATGCCCCACTCGTTGGAAGGCACATAGAACAAACCGGTGTCCTGGTTGTAGGCCATCGGCATCCAGTTCTTCGCCCCGAGGAACGCCGGCGCGACGAACACCGAACTGCCCTTGGCCTCGCTGCCCGGCGCGCCCGGACGGCTGGCTTCGTTGTAGATCGGTCGCCCATCCTTGTCGAGGCCGCTGGCCCAGGTGATCTTGTCGACAAACGGGAAGCCACGGATGAACTTGCCGTTGGTGCGGTCGAGCACGTAGAAGAAACCGTTGCGGTCGGCAGTGGCCGCCGCCTTGATGTCCTTGCCGCCTTCCTTGTAGTTGAACGAGATCAACTCATTGACGCCGTCGTAGTCCCAGCCATCGTGTGGCGTGCTCTGGAAGTGCCACTTGATGCTGCCGTCGTCCGGGTTCAGGGCCAGGCGCGACGAGGAATAGAGGTTGTCGCCAGGACGCAGGTGGGAGTTCCACGGTGCCGGGTTGCCGGTGCCGAACAACAGCAGGTTGGTTTCCGGATCGTAGTAGCCGCCCAGCCAGGGGGCCGCACCACCGGTCTTCCAGAGATCGCCCGGCCAGGTCTTGCCGGCCTCGCCGCCGGAGATGCCGTTCTCGATCGCCTTGCCGTCCTTGTAGACGTAGCCCATGTGGCCTTCCACGGTCGGCCGGGTCCACAGCAGCTCGCCATTCTTGGGGTCAAAGGCGCTGATCTGGCCCACCACGCCGAACTCGCCACCGGCCACGCCCGTGATCAGCTTGCCGTTGATCACCAGCGGCGCGGCACTGATGGAATAGCCTTCCTTGTGGTCGGCGACCTTCTTGCTCCACACCACCTTGCCGGTGTCCTTGTTCAGGGCCACCAGCTTCGCGTCGAGGGTGCCGAAGAACACCAGGTCGCCATACAACGCCACGCCACGGTTGATCACGTCGCAGCAAGGCCGGATGTCGTCGGGCAGGCGTGCGTCGTACTGCCAGAGTTTCTTGCCGGTGCGCGCATCCACGGCGAACACCCGCGAGTAGGACCCGGTGAGGTACATCACCCCGTCCTTGATCATCGGCTGCGCCTGCTGGCCGCGCTGTTTTTCACCGCCGAAGGAGAAGGCCCAGACCGGGCGCAGGTCCTTGACGTTGTCGGTGTTGAGGGTCGCGAGCGGGCTGTAGCGCTGACCCTGGACGCCCAGGCCGTTGGTCACGACTTGCTGCGGGTTCTTCGGGTCCTGGAGGATTTCCTGGTCGGTCACGGCGGCCAAGGCCGAACCGGACAGCAGCATGGCACTGAGCAGCAAGCTCACGGCGAAGGGTTGGCGACGTGCGGGATGAGTCATGACGGCTACCTCTGCGATTATTGTTATACCCGGGAAATTTTCCCGGTCTGGCGCAGATTCTTGGGCCCGGCGCCCCTGCCAACAATTGCCCGCTGTGTTGAGTTTTCTAGTTCCTTGGTACACATGGCGGGCGGCCCCACATTCCCTGTGGCGAGGGGATTTATCCCCGCTGGCGCGCGAAGCGGCCCCCTCCCAATCACCCGGGATTTTTGGGGGCTGCTGCGCAGCCCAACGGGGATAAATCCCCTCGCCACAAAAGCGTCAACCAACCTGGATCACTGAGGCTTGGCATCCACCCGCTTCATCCCCGCCCGCTCATACCGCGGATACAGGTGGCTGACACTGCGAATCAACTCGTATCGACTCAGGCTGATGCCGGAAAAGCGTTCGGGAATGGGACGGCGGATCATCTCGGCCATGTCGTCGCCCCGCGCGGCGCCTTCGCGCATCAGGTGGTCGAGCCAGCCGAGGTAATCGCGCATCTGCACGAAGGGCCCGCTGTCGCTCGCCACCGGGCCGTGGCCGGGCACGATCAGCTTCCAGGGCAAGGCCTGCAGGGTGTCCAGGTCCTGGAGCCAGACATCGAGCCCGGGGCTGTTGGGGGTGGTCAGGGCGCGTTCGTAGAACACCAGGTCGCCGGCGAACAGCACGCCCGTGGTTTCATCGAAGATCGCCAGGTCGGCCCCGGTGTGCCCGGCCAGTTGCAGCAGCCGCAACGAATGGTTGCCCACGGGCCGAGGGCCGGGCGCGAGCACGTCGGTCGGCAACACCACTTCGGTGCCGCGCATCCAGTCGCCCACCAGCCGATACATGTTCTCCGCCAGCGCATCGCCCTGCTCGCGCAGCAACTGCGTGGTGCCTGCCAGCGCGCCGATGGGCACGTCGGCGAAGGCCTGGTTGCCCAGCACATGGTCGGGGTGGTGGTGGGTCAGCAGCACCTGGATGACCGGCTTGTCGGTCGTCGCCGCGATGGCTTGGCGCAGGGCCTCGCCGTAGCGCTTCGACGGCCCGGTGTCGATCACCACCACACCGGCGTCGGTGACGATGAACGCGCTGTTGACGATGTTGCCGCCGTTGGCCTTGGCGAAGTTCTCGGTGCTGCCTTCCAGCAGCCAGGTGTCCGCGGCGATCTGCCGGGGCTTTAGGCCATAGTCCGCAGCGGCCCAGGCCGGCCCGTACAGGCCCATGAAGATCAGCAACAACCAGCGCATGGCGCACTCCTTGTGGTCAGGGGATCGCCGCTTCGAAGGCGTTGCCGCTGTTGTCACGCAGCAACAGTCGGGTGCGGCCCGTGCCTTGGAGATCGAAGCCCAGGTTGGGGTTTTCGCTGACGGCCGGGAACAGCTCCAGGCGCGCCAGCACCTCGCCGTTGGCGCCCAGCAGTTGGGCCTGGTTGAGGTAGAACTCGGGGATGCCGCTCACCAGGCCGTTGTCCATCGGGTGGGCGACCTGCAACCGCAGGCGACTGCTGTCGCCCCGGGGGTAGCGGGCCCCGAGCACTTCGCCCAGGTGTTCTTCCCAACCGGGCTGGGTCCGAACCACGCTGGGCGCGGTGCAGCCGCCGCCGGCCGCGTCGATCAGCGTCGAGCCGACGTGCCACAGGCCATCGCGGGTCTGCACGGCGGCGCGCAAGGGCGTGGCCTGTTCGATCCGAATGCGGATCGACAGCCAGGGTCGCACCTGCGCACCCGGTTGGAAGTCGACGATTCTCGGCAACGGGTTCAGTTCAGCCCAGGCCAGTACCCGCACCACGTCCGCGCCGAGGGCCCGGGCATCGATTTCCAGCGGCACCTGGCGCGCGTCTTCGGCAAACGGCGGGGCCAACAGCCGGACCCGCTCGTCGAACACGAACGGCGAATCGTTCAACAGTTGCTTGTGATAGAACGCCCACATCACCGACGGCACCGGATCTTTCCCCGGCTCGACGGCCGCCAGGCCCATCATCGGCAGGCCGCAACCCAACAGGCAACACACGAGCCATTTCATCCCTGCGCTCCTATTGGTACATCTCCGGCACGTCATACCGCAGGCCGTAATGGGCGTAGACGGCCTTGACGCTGCCGTCGCGGATCAAACCTTCCAGCGCTTCTTCCACCGCATAGGCCAACTGACGGTTGCTTTCATGCACCGCCATGCCGATTTCCCAGCGCTGCTTGCCCATGTTCGGGTAGGCGTTTTCCGCCAGCGCCAGTTGCGGGTCGGCGGCCTGGTGCACCTGCCAATCGACTTCCCCGCGCATGGCCATGACCGCATCGACCTCCCCGGCCCGCATGGCCTTGAAGGCCTGGCTGACACCGGGGTAGTGGTGGGTCTTGGCACTGAGCAGGCCGTTGAACACCGAGGTCAGGTAGAACGATGGAACGCTGTCGACTTCGACGCCAATGGGGTGCTGCTGGAACACCGCGACACTGCCCACCGAATCCAACCGGCGCCGGTCATACGCCACCTGCCAGCACTCCTGCTGGTAAGGCCCGAACATCACCACCTGGGCATTTTCCAGCTCGCCGACATCGTTGCGCTTTTGCACGTAGTCGTGATCGTACGGGACACGCATCATCAAGTCGGCCAATTGCCGGTCGTGCAGCGGACTGCTGCGCCAGATGTAGTCGCGCAGGTCGTCATCGAGCTTCTCCCCGGGCGGCGCCCAGATCAGTTGCAAGCGCACGCCCAGCGCCTTGGCCAGGGCCTGCGCCAGCTCGACGTCGACGCCCCTGGGCTGGCCCTCGTCTTCGAAGCTGTAAGGGGCGAAGTCCTTGTAGACCGCCACTTTCAACTCACCGGCGGCGATCATCTGGTCGTAGCTGCGTACCTGCGCCTGCACCGCCTGGCCCCACAGCAACAGGCTGCACATCACCCACGCGAACAGGCGCATGCCGGTCACTCCTCGACGTGCACGCTGTCCAGGTACGTGCGCACCGCCCACAAGGCCTCCTGGCTCAGGTAGTCGGCCATTTTCGGCATGTAGACCCGGCCATCGCGGACGGCACCGTGGCGCACCCGTTCGACGAACCATTCGTCCCCGGCCTCGGCGGCGTCGAGCATGCGCAGGTCCGGGGCGATACCGCCGGACTTGGCCTCCAGGCCATGGCAGGCGGCACAGTTCTGGTTGTACGCCGACGCACCGATTTCCACCGCCTTGTCGCGTTCGGGGGAGTTGCGGTAGGGGTTCTGGGAGGCCCAGCCGTCGGCATCGAGCGGCAGGTTGGTGTCCTTGACCGCGGTCAGTCCCTTGGTTTCCACTGCCTGGGGCACTACGTTGCCATGGGCCCATGCCGAGCCTGCGCCGATCAGCCCCATCAGCAATGCACTAGCGATGATGGCGTTGCGTTTTGTTGTCATTGTTATGCCCTCTGGATTGCACGCAAGACCTCTCTGCAGAGGCCGTGCCGTCATCTTAGAAAGCCCCCGCCCCCCGCCGAATGCTGCTTTGGTGGCCGGGGTCTAGTTCCTTGGTAGCAAGCCATCCGACGCAAGTCGCAAAGACACCCGGTTCGGGAAGTCTTCCCGGCAAGGGCGGGACTTTTTCCGTATCGGCCAGGCATCGGCACGACGACCCTAGTCAGGCCAAAACCTCACTGGGAATCGCTACCATGACAATAAGAACACTGCCCCCCTTCTCGCCCCTGGCCGCTGCCGTGCAGGCCCTGATGCTGGCCGGCAGCCTGACGCTGGGCACACTCGCCCACGCTGGCGCGACCACCCCGGGCGTGACCTGGGAAGACATCGCCAACGACCACCTGACCACCCAGGACGTGCTGCAATACGGCATGGGCACCAACGCCCAGCGCTGGAGCCCGCTGGCCCAGGTCAACGACAAGAACGTGTTCAAGCTGACCCCGGCCTGGTCCTACTCCTTCGGCGACGAGAAGCAGCGCGGCCAGGAATCCCAAGCCATCGTCAGCGACGGCGTGGTCTACGTCACCGGCTCGTACTCGCGGGTCTTCGCCCTCGACGCCAAGACGGGCAAGCGCCTGTGGACCTACAACCACCGGCTGCCGGACAACATTCGCCCGTGCTGCGACGTGGTCAACCGCGGCGCGGCCATCTATGGCGACAAGATCTACTTCGGCACGCTCGACGCCCGGGTCGTCGCCCTGGATAAAAACACCGGCAAGGTGGTCTGGAACAAGAAGTTCGGCGACCACGCCGGCGGCTACACCATGACCGGCGCGCCAGTGCTGATCAAGGACAAGACCAGCGGCAAGGTGCTGTTGATCCACGGCAGTTCCGGCGACGAGTTCGGCGTGGTCGGCCAGTTGTTCGCCCGCGACCCGGACACCGGTGAAGAAGTCTGGATGCGCCCCTTCGTCGAAGGCCACATGGGCCGCCTCAACGGCAAGGACAGCACCTCCACCGGCGACGTCAAGGCGCCGTCCTGGCCCGACGACAAGACCACCGAGACCGGCAAGGTCGAAGCCTGGAGCCACGGGGGCGGCGCGCCGTGGCAGAGCGCGAGCTTCGACCCCGAGACCAACACCATCATCGTCGGCGCGGGCAACCCCGGCCCCTGGAACACCTGGGCGCGCACGGCCAAGGACGGCAACCCCCACGACTACGACAGCCTCTACACTTCCGGCCAGGTGGGGGTCGACCCGAGCACCGGCGAGGTGAAGTGGTTCTACCAGCACACGCCCAACGACGCCTGGGACTTCTCCGGCAACAACGAGTTGGTGCTGTTCGACTACAAGGACAAGGACGGCAAGGTGACCAAGGCCACCGCCCACGCCGACCGCAACGGTTTCTTCTACGTGGTGGACCGCAACAACGGCAAGCTGCAGAACGCCTTCCCCTTCGTCGACAACATCACCTGGGCCAGCCACATCGACCTCAAGACCGGACGCCCGGTGGAAAACCCCGGCCAGCGCCCGGCCAAGCCCCTGCCCGGCGAAACCAAGGGCAAGCCGGTGGAAGTCTCGCCGCCGTTCCTCGGGGGCAAGAACTGGAACCCCATGGCCTACAGCCAGGACACCGGTCTGTTCTACGTGCCCGGCAACCAGTGGAAGGAGGAATACTGGACCGAGGAAGTGAACTACAAGAAAGGCTCGGCCTACCTGGGCATGGGCTTTCGCATCAAGCGCATGTACGACGATCACGTCGGCACCCTGCGGGCGATGAACCCCACCACCGGCAAGGTCGTCTGGGAGCACAAGGAACCCTTGCCACTGTGGGCCGGCGTGCTGGCCACCAAGGGCAACCTGGTGTTCACCGGCACCGGCGACGGCTTCTTCAAGGCCTTCGATGCCAAGACTGGCCAGGAACTGTGGAAATTCCAGACGGGCAGCGGGATCGTCTCCCCGCCCATTACCTGGGAGCAGGATGGCGAGCAATACATCGGCGTCACCGTCGGCTATGGCGGCGCGGTGCCGCTGTGGGGCGGCGACATGGCCGAGCTGACCAAGCCCGTGGCCCAGGGCGGTTCGTTCTGGGTGTTCAAGATTCCAGCCTGGGATAAGGCGACGGCGCAGAAGTAATCACCTCGCAACCCAAGCCCCCTGTGGGAGCGAGCTTGCTCGCGATAGCACAGAGTCAGTCAACATGAATGCCGACTGAACCACCGCCATCGCGAGCAAGCTCGCTCCCACAATTGCCCGAGTTCGTGCCATGAAATTATTGCCATTGCTACTTCTGTTCATCGGCGCCCTTGCCCACGCCGACGACCCTGACACCCCCCTGACGCTCAACGGCTGCGTCATCGCTGAATCCAGCCAATGCCCCGGCGCCAACCTTCGCGGTGCGAACCTGGCGAACCAGGACCTGCGCAAGATGAACCTCAGCGGCGCGGACCTGCGCGACGCCGACCTGCGGCATGCGCGCCTGGACCTGGCGAACCTGGAGAAGGCCCAGCTGCAAGGCGCCAACCTGACCCGCGCGAGCCTGCAACAGAGCAACCTGCGCCTGGCCGACTTCAGTGACGCCACGCTCAAGGCTATCCAGGGCTGGGGCCTGTTCGCCCAGGGGGCGCAGTTCCAGCGCGCCGACCTGAGCGCCGCCTACCTGGAATTCGCCCGCCTGTCCGGCGCCAGGCTGCAAGCGGCCAACCTGCAAGCCGCCGACCTGGAGATGGCCTGGCTGAGCAAGGCCGACCTCAAGGGCGCCGACCTGCGCGACGCCAACCTGCAAGAAGCCAAGCTGGGGGAAAGCAACCTGCAAGAAGCCAACCTGAGCGGCTCGCGCCAGCACTACGGCAATTTCCAGGACGCGAACATGCAGGACTGCACCGGCTGCCCGACGAGTTGGGATCAGTAACAATCGTCGATCACACCAAATACCGTGGCGAGGGGATTTATCCCCGCTGGGCTGCGCAGCGGTCCCAGTACATTCAATTGAGTGAATCTGACACTGTGCGGTGCTTCAATTGGGACTGCTTCGCAGCCCAGCGGGGATAAATCCCCTCGCCACACTTGATCATCGCAGCGAGGTCGAGATCTATCCCGCCACCCGCACCACCCCCAAATCGATCCCCAGATGCACCAGCTCGGCATGTGAACTGACCTGCAGCTTGCTCTTGAGCAGCGTCAGGTGGTTGGAGACGGTCTTGGCGCTGATGCACAACTGTTCGGCGATGGTCCGCGCCGGGGTGCCCTTGGCGAGCATGACGAAAATCTCCAGCTCGCGCTGGGTCATGCTTTGCAGGCGCGGGTCGGCCGCGTGCCGGGAGCTGGCGCAGGCCAGTTGGGTCGCCAGGGACTGTTCGATATAGGCATGCCCGGCCAGCACCCGGCGCACCGCTTCCACCAGCACCTGGGGCGCCGAGTTCTTGGTCAGGTAGCCCGCCGCACCGGCGTCCAGGGCCTGGCGCACCAGCGGCAGTTCATCGTGCATGCTGAAGAACAGCACGCGCAGTTGCGGCAGGCGCTGGCGCAGGCGCCGGGTGGTCTCCAGGCCGCTGATGCCCGGCAGGCCAAAGTCCATGATCACCAGGTGAGGCACCTGTTCCTGGACCAGGTTCAGCGCCTCTTCCCCGGTGGCCGCCTCCCGCACCTGCAAGTCCGGCATCAGCGCCCGCAGCAGGCTGGCATAGCCCTGCCGCACCACCGCATGATCGTCCACCAGCAAAATGTTCATTTGCCCTCCAGAGGCATGTTCAAGGCCAGTGCCCAACCATCGCCGGGCTGGCTGATGATGCGCAGCTCGCCGCCAAGGCTGCGGGCCCGTTCCAGCATCGAATGCAGCCCCACGCCCGCCCGCGCGGGTTGCGTCGCGCCGCGACCGTTGTCGCGCACCAGCAGGCGCAGGCGTCCGCCACGGTGCTGCAGGCGGATCCGTACCCGCGTCGCATCCGCGTGGCGAGCCACGTTGGTCAGCGCTTCCTGCAGCAAACGATACAGGTGGGTTTTATCCGGCCCGGGCAACGACGGCATCGTTTCATCGATGTGCACCTGGCACGGGATACCCTGGTTCTTCTGCCATTGTCCGGCGAGCAGGCCGACGGCTTCACGCAACGTCAGGTGCTGCAAGACCACCGGGTACAGGTCGTGCACCAGCGCGCGGAAGCCCTGCTGCAAGTGCTCGCAGTGTTCTTCCAACTGGTCGACGGTCTGCGCCAGGGCCGGCGGCTGGTCCAGTACCAGGCGCAGCAGGCAGGCCCGGGCTCGAATGCCCGCCACGTACTGGCCCAGGTCGTCGTGCAGGGTCTGGGCCAGCTGGGTGCGCTCCTGCTCTTGCACGGCCAACAGCGCTTGGGTGAGCCGGGCGTTATCGGCCTGGGCCTGGGCCAGGGCGGCGGTCATCCGGTTGAAATGCCCGGCCAGTTGCTGCGCTTCCGGCACCCCTTCAGCCGGCAGGTGCACCCGCAGGTTTCCCGCGGACACCTGGCGCAGTGCATCGAGCAGTTCATCCAGCAGGCGCATGCCCTGGCGCACCGCCCAGCGAATCACCAGCAGGCTGACCAACAGCGCCAGGGCGCAGACGCCCAGCAACTGCACCATTGAATCGAGGATTTCATCGATTTCGTCCCGCGGATCGACCGCGATCCAGGCCCGCCGGCCGTCTCGCAGATCCACCACCTGGGGCGCGGGGCCGTCCTCCAGCAACCGTTGGCCGAGCCAGGCCTTGAGCCCGTCGTCGGGATCGGCCGGAAACCGTTCACCCGGCGCCAGCCAACGGACCCGAACATGGCGCAGGCTGCCGGTCAACCGTGGTTGCAGGCTGGCGGGATCGCGCTCGGCGGTTTCACGCAGGTAATGCACCACCGACCCGGCCGATTGCAGTTCGCGCTGCACATCGGCCACGGCCTGGTGCAACAGCAGCGTGGCGCAGGCCAGGGTGACCAGGGCGAAAAACGCTGACACCCAGAGGTTGATGCGCCAGAGGGCTGACATGGCTAGCGTTCCAAACCTGAATGGACACCCATTCCCTGTGGGAGCGAGCTTGCTCGCGATAGCGGTGCATCAGCTGGCCACAGTGTGGGATGTGCCGCCGTCATCGCGAGCAAGCTCGCTCCCACAAAAGATGGGTGTTGCCAGGTTCGGAGACGATCAACCCCGATCAGGCTCAGGATCAACAACAACGGCAGCAGTAACGCTTTGATCATCCGCATGGTCGGGCCGCTCCGGGTGTATGACGATGACCCGCATCCTAAAACCCCGCGCGCCACGGTGAATTACTACCTTGGTACTGCCCCGGCGGTACTTTCTGCATATTTCCCCTGGGCCGTGGCCTTCCTATGCTGGCGTCACCCGCAACGGAGGACGTCATGCGCCGGCTCGTCAGTTACGCCCTGGTTTTGATGCTGGCAGCGGCCAACGCCCATGCCGGCGAGGCCGCGCCATTGCAAGTGCGCATCGGCTACCTGGGCTATCGCCCCGATCCCGGGCCGCTGCTGTCCAACGTGATTGCCGAACCAACCGACGCGGGCCGGCGCGGCGCGGAACTGGCGGTCATCGACAGCAACAGCACCGGGCGCTTCCTCAAGCATGACTACCGTCTGGAAAGTGCCCAGGTCGACACCCCCGAAGCCCTGCTCCAGGCCGCCCGCACCCAGCATGACCAAGGCCTGCGGCTGTTCGTGGTCAACGCACCGGCGGCGAGCCTGCGCCAGCTCAGTGCCGCACTGCCCGACAGCCTGCTGTTCAATGCTGGCAGCCCCGACGACAGCCTGCGCACCACCGACTGCCTGGGCAACGTGCTGCACAGCCTGCCCGACCGCGCCATGCTCGCCGATGCCCTGGTGCAGTTCAGCGTCGTGCGCAAATGGCAACGGGCCTTGCTGATCGTCGGCCAGACCGCCGAGGACCAGGCCTATGCCGCGGCATTGCGTCGGGCCATGAAACGCTTCGGCATGAAGATCGTCGCCGAGAAAGCCTGGCAGTTCGACAACGACCAGCGCCGCAGCGCCCAGGCCGACATGCCGCTGTTCACCCAGACCGCCGAGTACGACGTGGTGCTGGTGGCCGATGAGCGCGGCGATTTTGGCGAGTACCTGCCCTACCAGACCTGGTACCCGCGCCCGGTCGCCGGAACCCAGGGACTGACGCCCACCGGCTGGCACAAGACCGTGGAAACCTACGGCGCCGCCCAGTTGCAGAAACGCTTCGAGGCCCTCGCCGGGCGCTGGATGAACGACCGTGATTTCGCCGCCTGGATCGCCGTGCGCAGCATCGCCAGCGCCGTGAGCAAACTGCGCCAGGACGATCCCTTCGCCATCCGCCAACTGGCCCTGGGCGACCAACTGCCCCTGGACGGTTTCAAGGGTCGCAAACTCAGTTATCGCCCCTGGAACGGGCAACTGCGCCAGCCGATTCCCCTGGTCCAACCGCGGGCGCTGGTCAGCACCTCGCCCCAGGACGGCTTCCTGCACCCCACCAATGAAATGGACAGCCTGGGCTACGACCAGCCCGAAGTGAGCTGTCGCTACCCCTGATCGAACACAACAATAAGGAAAACCGCCATGCGCCGCCCGCTGTTCCAACCGACCCTGCTCTGCCAGGTTCTCGCCCTTGGCGCGGTATTGCTCGCCGCCGGCCCGGCCGCCGCCAGTATCGCCTGGGTCTCCAATGAAAAAGACAACAGCCTGAGCCTGATCGACATGCAGAGCCTGGAAGTCATCGAGACCCTGCCGGTGGGCCAGCGCCCGCGCGGCTTGCTGCTGTCCCACGACAATCGCCTGCTGTACATCTGCGCCAGCGACTCGGACCGGGTCCAGGTGATGGACGTGGCCACCCGCAAGATCATCAAGGAACTGCCATCGGGCAAGGACCCCGAGCAATTCGCCCTGCACCCCAATGACCGCTGGCTCTACGTGTCCAACGAGGACGACGCCCTGGTCACGGTGATCGATACCCAGACCTCCCAGGTGCTGGGCCAGATCGGCGTCGGCGTCGAACCCGAAGGCATGGCGGTCAGCCCCGACGGCAAATGGGCGGTCAACACCAGCGAAACCACCAACATGCTGCACTGGATCGACACCAGCACCCAGACCCTGGCCGACAGTACCCTGGTGGATCAGCGGCCGCGTTTCGTCGAGTTCAGCCGCGACGGCACACAGCTGTGGGCCTCGGCGGAAATCGGCGGCACCCTGACCATACTCGACGTCGCCACGCGCCAGGTGCTCAAGACCCTGACCTTCCAGATCAAGGGCGTGCACCCGGACAAGGTCCAGCCGGTGGGGATCAAGCTCAGCGCCGACGGCAAATACGCCTTCGTCGCCCTGGGCCCGGCCAATCATGTGGCGGTGATCGACGCCAAGACCTTCGAAGTGCTGGACTACCTGCTGGTGGGCCGACGAGTCTGGCAACTGGCGTTCACCCCGGACCAGCGCCAGTTGCTGGCGACCAATGGCGTCAGCGGCGACGTTTCGGTGATCGACGTCGAGAACCGCAAGGTGCTCAAGTCGGTGAAGGTCGGGCGCTACCCCTGGGGCGTGGTGGTGACGCCATGAACGCCCTCGAGGTCAATGACCTGGGCTTCGCCTACGGTGCGCGGGAGGCCCTGCGGCAGGTGGACTTCCACCTGCACGCCGGGCATTTCGCGGCGCTGTTGGGGCCCAACGGGGCCGGCAAGTCGACACTGATCGCCTTGCTCACGCGCCTGTACGACGTGCAGCGCGGCGCCATCCACGTCGGCGGTCATTCGCTGCAAGCCGCGCCCCGCGCGGCGCTCCGGCAACTGGGCGTGGTGTTCCAGCAGAGCACCCTGGACCTCGACTTGAGCGTCGAGCAGAACCTGCGTTATCACATCGCCTTGCATGGCGTGTCGCGACGCCAGGGCGCTGCCCGGATCGACGCCGAACTGGCGCGCCAGCACTTGGCCGAACGCCGCCATGAACGGGTGCGCGACCTCAACGGCGGGCATCGGCGCCGCGTGGAAATCGCCCGCGCCCTGCTCCATGAGCCGCGCCTGCTGTTGCTGGACGAGCCGAGCGTCGGCCTCGATCCGGCCAGTCGCCTGGCCCTGGGCGAACACGTCCGGCAACTGTGCAAGATGCAGGGCATCAGCGTGCTATGGACCACCCACCTGCTGGACGAAGTGCAACCCAGCGATGACCTATTGATCCTGCACCAGGGCCGCCTGGTCGCCAGTGGCCGCGCCGACACCGTCAGCCTGGCCCATGGTGGCAGCCTCGGCTCGGCCTTCCACCGGTTGACCACCACGAGGGCGGCATCATGAACGCCTACTGGCAATGTTTCAGCGGCATCGTCATGCGCGAATGGCTGCGCTTCGTGCTGCAACGCACCCGCCTGCTCAGCGCCCTGGTGCGCCCGCTGCTGTGGCTGCTGGTGTTCGCCGCCGGCTTCCGGGCGGCGCTGGGCATCGCGATCATCGCGCCGTACGACACCTACATCCCCTACGAGGTGTACATCGTGCCCGGCCTGGCCTGCATGATCCTGTTGTTCAACGGCATGCAGGGTTCGTTGTCGATGGTCTACGACCGGGAAATGGGCAGCATGCGCGTGTTGCTGACCAGCCCGCTGCCGCGGGCCTTCCTGCTGGCGAGCAAGTTGCTGGCGACCTCGCTGATCTCGCTGTTGCAGGTGTATGCCTTTCTCGCCATTGCCTGGCTGTATGGCATCCAGCCGCCACCGGTGGGCCTGCTGCTGGCGTTGCCGGCCTTGCTGTTGGTGGCGCTGATGCTCAGTGCCCTGGGCCTGCTGCTGTCCAACGCGATCCGGCAGTTGGAAAACTTCGCCGGGGTGATGAATTTCGTGATCTTCCCGATGTTCTTCCTGTCCTCGGCGTTGTACCCGCTGTGGAAGATGCTCGAAGCCAGCCCCTGGCTGTACTGGCTCTGTGCACTGAACCCGTTCACCCACGGGGTGGAGCTGGTGCGTTTCGCGCTGTACGAGCAGTTCAACCTGCTGGCGCTGGCGGTGTGCGCGGGCTTGACCCTGGTGTTCGCCCTGCTCGCGGTGTGGACGTTCAATCCGCAGCATGCGGCGCTGCGCAAGGCGGGTTGAAACCCCAGGACACTCGTCCCTGTGGGAGCGGGCTTGCCCGCGAAGACGGCGGCACATTCAACATTGAGGCAAGCTGAGCCACCGCTTTCGCGAGCAAGCCCGCTCCCACAAGGGTTACGCGCATACCTTCCTGTCGCGCCAGTCTTTAAGTCGGAATTACGACTTTAGTACCGGTTTTCCTGTCTATGGTCGCATTCACAAGACCTCCACCCTGGCATGTAATGGGCGCATAACAAGAAGGATAAATCCTATGCCCCGTTTGCTCGCGATGGTCTTGCTGAGCCTGGCGCTGAATGCCGCGCAGGCCGACACGCCGCTGTTTTCCCCCCAGGGCTATCGCGTTGCCCAGTACCGCAGCCCGACACCGAACACCGTCGAAGGCGCGCAAACCCTCGACACCCCCGCCCTGCAGAAGCTGCTTCAACAAGACCCGTCGCCGGTGCTGGTCGACGTGTACCGGCGGCCCTGGCTCCAGGGCCGTTTCATCGACAACGAGCCCCACGCCAACCTGCCCGGCAGCCTGTGGCTGGCCAATACCGGCGACGGTGACTTGGAACCCGCCTGGCAGGACTACTTCAGCCGTCACCTGCGCGACGCTACAGCCGGACGCGCGGAGCCACCGCTGGTCTTTTACTGCCGCTCCGATTGCTGGTTGAGCTGGAACGCGGTAAAACGCGCCGCGGCCATGGGCTATAAGCATCTGTACTGGTATCGCGATGGCCTCGATGCCTGGGAGGCGGCCAACCTGCCCGTGCAAGCGGCCCGCCCCGAACCTTTTCCCTGATCTTGAACGTGCGTGCACGTGCTCCAGCCACAACACAATAACGAGGTGAATGGCATGTATAAAATCCTGATAGCCGACGATCACCCACTGTTTCGCGAAGCCATCCACAACGTCATCAGCGACGGATTTCCCGGCAGCGAGGTCATGGAAACCGCCGACCTGGACAGCGCCCTGGCGTTGACCACCGAGCACGACGACCTGGACCTGATCCTGCTGGACCTGAACATGCCCGGCATGCACGGGCTCAACGGCCTGATCAACCTGCGCAACGAGGCCCCCACCATTCCCGTGGTGATCGTCTCGGCCGAGCAGGACAAGCAGGTGGTGCTGCAAGCCATCACCTACGGCGCGGTGGGGTTCATCACCAAATCCTCGCCACGCTCGCAGATGACCGACGCCATCGAGCAGATCCTCAACGGCAATGTGTACCTGCCGCCGGACATCATCCGCACCCAGAAAAGCCCGACCAGCCGCCGCCTGAACGAAGCCCCCGCCTTCCCGGCCGAACTGCTCCAGGCCCTGACCCGCAAGCAACTGCTGGTGCTCGAACGCATGACCAAGGGCGAGTCGAACAAACAGATCGCCTACACCCTGGACATCGCCGAAACCACGGTCAAGGCTCACGTCTCGGCGATCCTGCGCAAACTCAACGTGCACAACCGGGTGCAGGCGATCCTCAGCGCGGGAGATATTGATTTCGGGGCTTATCTGCGGCGTTGAACAGCTGACACCACACCCTGTGGCGAGGGGATTTATCCCCACTGGGGCGCGAAGCGACCCTAAAAACGGACAATTGGGTCTGCCAGATGGGCCTAGGGGGCTGCTTCACGCCCTGAGCTCTTCCGTCAACATACCTTTGTTGCTTGCGATGCCCTCGTCAAAGGCGAGTCGTGGCAGGTCAAGGCTTGTAGATAGACGCTTTCGTCGTATGGAGTTCTAGTCTT
>NZ_JAUQOP010000090.1 GCF_030580855.1 Pseudomonas citrullilanati
GTGCTGCCGGTGTGGCTGATCCTGGCGCCACGGGACTACCTGTCGACCTTCCTCAAGATCGGCACCATCATCGCCCTGGCGATCGGCATCCTGGTCACCATGCCCGAGCTGAAGATGCCGGCGCTGACCCAGTTCACCAACGGCCTGGGCCCGGTGTGGAAGGGCGGCCTGTTCCCGTTCCTGTTCATCACCATCGCCTGCGGCGCGGTGTCGGGCTTCCACGCGCTGATTTCCTCGGGCACCACGCCCAAGCTGCTGGACAACGAAACCAACGCCCGCTACATCGGCTACGGCGGCATGCTCATGGAGTCCTTCGTGGCGATCATGGCCATGGTCGCCGCCTCGGTGATCGAGCCGGGCGTGTACTTCGCCATGAACAGCCCGGCGGCCATCGTCGGCGGTGACGTGGTGGCCGTGGCGCAGACCGTCAGCAGCTGGGGCTTCGCCATCACCCCGGATGCCTTGCAGGCCGTCGCCAAGGACATCGGCGAGACCACCATCCTGGCCCGCGCCGGCGGTGCGCCGACCCTGGCGGTGGGCATCGCGCAGATCCTGCACTCGGTGCTGCCGGGTGAGAACACCATGGCGTTCTGGTACCACTTCGCGATCCTGTTCGAAGCGCTGTTCATCCTCACCGCGGTGGACGCCGGCACCCGCGCCGGGCGCTTCATGCTGCAGGACCTGCTGGGCTCGTTCGTGCCGGCGCTGAAACGCACCGAATCCTGGACCGCCAACCTGATCGCCACCGCCGGCTGCGTCGCGCTGTGGGGCTACCTGCTGTACCAGGGCGTGATCGATCCGCTGGGCGGCATCAACACCTTGTGGCCGCTGTTCGGCATCTCCAACCAGATGCTGGCCGGCATCGCCCTGATGCTCGCCACCGTGGTACTGATCAAGATGAAGCGCCAGCGCTACGTCTGGGTCACGCTGCTGCCGGCGGCCTGGCTGCTGATCTGCACCACCACGGCGGGCCTGATCAAGCTGTTCGACGCCAACCCGGCGATCGGCTTCCTGGCCCTGGCGCGCAAATACAACGAAGCCCTGGCCGCCGGGCAGGTCCTGGCCCCGGCCAAGAGCGTCGAGCAGATGCAGCACGTGGTGTTCAACGCCTACACCAACGCGACGCTGACGGTGTTGTTCCTGTTCGTGGTCTTCAGCATCCTGTTCTACGCGCTCAAGGTCGGCATCGCCGCCTGGGGCACGAAAGAGCGCACGGACAAGGAAGCTCCTTTCCAACCGCTGCCGGACGCCTGAAGCGAGGATTGCAACGATGTTCAATGACTTGAGTCGCCTCGGTAAATACCTCGGTCAGGCCGCCCGCCTGATGGTCGGCATGCCCGACTACGACAACTACGTCGAGCACATGCAAACCCAACACCCGGACAAGCCGCTGATGGACTACGA
>NZ_JAUQOP010000091.1 GCF_030580855.1 Pseudomonas citrullilanati
GGTTCTTCACGGAATCCCGGGAAACACAGAAACAAGAACGCCGATTTGGTTGATGATGTTCGTGCGAGCAAACACATCTAACAAACCGGCGTTCTTATGCGCGATATTAATACTTTCCTTCCTTTTTGGGAGGGCTTTTCTGTCGTCACGATCAGGCCTGATGGTGACGCCCTACGGATCGATCTGATTCCCCACGCGACCCGATTCCCTTCCTGCAGCGGGTGCCAAAAGCCCTGTTCAACCACTCATGAGTATTGCGAGCGCACCGTTCGTGATTTACCCATCCTCGGCCGTGCGGTGCGCCTCAACGTGTTGCTCAGGCGGGTGGGCTGCCGTGATTGCGGCAAACGCATGGAGGCCGTCAGCTGGCTGGATCGCTATGCCCGTATGACGCGCCGCCTGGCCGAGACCGTCATTCAAGCCTGTGAGCGCCTTCCCACACTGCACGTGGCGCAACTATTCGGGCTGCATTGGGACACCGTGCGGTTGCTGGAGCGTCGCGCCTTGCAAACGGCGCTGAGCATTCTGCCCAAGGCCCAGCCACAGCGCCTGATCATGGACGAATTTGCGTTGTTCAAAGGGCATCGTTACGCCAGCGTGGTGCTGGATGCCGATACACGACGGGTTCTGTGGATTGGCGAAGGCCGTAGCCGGGCGGCGGTCAGGCCATTTTTTGAAGAACTGGGGCCGGAGGGTTGCGCTCGAATCGAAGCGGTGGCGATGGACATGAACACGGCCTTTGACCTGGAGGTTCGTCAGCACTGCCCAAACGCCCGCGTGGTCTACGACCTCTTTCATGTGGTGGCCAAGTATGGCCGAGAGGTGATTGATCGGGTCCGCGTCGACGAAGCCAATCGGCTACGTCATGACAAGCCGGCACGCAAGGTCATCAAGCAAGCGCGGTGGCTGCTTCTGCGCAACCCGCAGAACCTGAAAACGCCGGAGCAACAGGTCCATTTGCAGGATTTGCTGGCGGCCAACCAAGCGTTGATGACGGTCTATTTGATGAAGGCTGAACTCAAAACGCTGTGGGCACCGAATACCGCCTGGGGCTGGAGATCGGTGTGGAGACAATGGCTGCTCCATGCGCAGGAAAGCGAAATACCGGCCCTAATCCAGTTTGCCAAACGGCTCAAGGGTTACTGGCGTGGCATCGTCAGCCGAGTGCGCTGGCCGATGCATACAGGCCAGTTGGAAGGCATAAACAATCGAATCAAGGTCATCAAACGGATGGCGTACGGTTACCGGGATAGCGAGTTCTTTTTCATGAAGATCAAGAGTGTCTATCCCGGAAATCCGTGAAGAACC
>NZ_JAUQOP010000092.1 GCF_030580855.1 Pseudomonas citrullilanati
TGTACGGGACAACCACATGGGTTACAAAAAAGTGCATTCACATAGGTGACACTTTGATTGAAACATAGCCGTTTTTAGCGTCCCTGGCGTTGACGTGGCCTAGGATCACCGGACCAAAGATCACATTCCATACCCCATCCTTGATCATCTCCATTCCAATGTTCTGATGCCTGAGCAGATTTCCCACGTATATCCGCAGACCCGCTCGATTAATGATTCCGCAACTATCCGCCAGGTAACACTCAACATGGCTTGCATACCCCATTTCCGGTAGCTTTTCCGGGTAGGCTCGGGTTGAGGGGGTGTAGCAGGAGGCCGGGGTTTTCTGGCCGAGCGCCTCGTGTCCTCGCTCGTAATTGTAGTGCTGCATAAATCGATCAAAGTGTTTTTGCTGTGCCTCCCAAGCAACTGCCGGCGGTTGGGGAAAGGTACTTTTCAATGTCCGGTGCATGCGCTCATGACGCCCGTTTTGATCTGGCCGACCGGGCTCAATTCGCTCAGGAATAATCCCAAGACGTAGCCACCAGATCGACAATTGGGACAGCCCGGCACGACCTGTACTGGCGAACGGCACGCCATTATCGGTGCGGATGCGTTCAGGCATCCCATACTCACGAAAAACCCGCTCGAAGGTTTCCTGAGTCTCCTTGAGATTGGTATTGGCCATGCTCTGGCAAGCAAGCAGGAAGCGACTGGCGTGATCCATGATCGTCAGCGGATAGCACCAAACGCCCGCTCCGGTAAGAAATTGCCCCTTGTAATCTGCGCTGAAGAGCTGATTAGGTGTTTCTGCTTTACGCAGAGGCTTGGGGTAGACAGCTACACGCGGACGCGACGGTCGAGGCGTGATCAAATCAGCGGCCTTAAGGATGTTGTAAATCGTCGTTTTCGACGGCGGATCCTGCCCCGGAAAACGTTTCATCAAGTCGTTCTGGATCTTTTTAGGACCCGGAACCGTTTCGCCAGTAGAGCGAAACTCAATGATTGCCTGCCTTACAACCAGCGGTACCACATAGGCCTGGTTGTGCCGTCGACGGCTACGCTCGTCGAGCCCACTGGGCCCCTCCAGTTCATAGCGTTCGACCCACTTGTAGCCAGTCTTTCGACTGATCTGATAGTCCTGGCATAGCCGGCTAAAGCTATGCTTTTCAGACAGATACTCAGCGATGAACATCACTTTGAGGTCCATAGGTTTCAGCTCTCTCCAGGGCATGGTCAGATCCTCGCGAAATCGACCATGCCAGTTAAAAACTGTTACCTATGTGCGTGAACTGATTTGTAACCCATGTGGGTGAGTCATACCG
>NZ_JAUQOP010000093.1 GCF_030580855.1 Pseudomonas citrullilanati
TGAACTGGCCTAATGATTTTGGACACTTCAATCGGGCGCTATGATGGCGCCCAAATCTGAGGTGTTTGGCTATGCGTAAATCTTATTCGAGTGAGTTCAAACTCAAGGCTGCCAGCATGGTGCTGGACGAAGGGCAGTCAGTGCCTGAGGTCTGTGCCAGTTTGGATGTCGGCCCTACGGCGTTGCGCCGCTGGGTCGATCAGGTTCGCAAAGAACGCTTGGGTACGACTCCGGTAGGGGCCAAGGCGATTACCGCTGATCAACGAGAGATCCAGAGGCTCAAAGCCCTGCTTAGGGAGAAAGACCTGGACATCGAAATCCTAAAAAAGGCCAGTGCTCTCCTGCTTTTGGACGCCAAAGATCATTTACGTTGATCGAGGAGCTGGACGAGCAATACGGCGTTAAAAGGTGTTGCCAGGCGTTTGGAGTCAACCGCAACACCTTCTACGCTTGGCGCCAGCGTCAAGGTAGGACCAATCCTGAACGAGAGAAGCTCAAAGCGGTGTTGGTCAAGCATCACAAAGCGTCGAGAGCGTCGGCGGGCGCGCGTACTTTGGCCAAGGAACTACAAGCCAAAGGGCATCTCGTCGGTCGGTATATGGCTCGCAGTTTGATGCGTGAAGCGGGTATCGCCAGTCGTCAGCGCAGGCGCCATAAGTACAAGTCGCCGGGCGTGGAAGCCTTGGTGGCGCCACACGTGCTCAAGCGCAGGTTTGATGTGACGGCGGTTAATCAGGTGTGGTGTGGCGACGTGACTTACATCAGGGTCGGTAAGCGCTGGCTGTATTTCGCTGCGGTCCTGGACTTGTACGCTCGAAGAATCGTGGGCTGGTCGTTCTCGATGATTTCTGATGCCAATCTGACCTGTGAAGCGCTACGCATGGCGGTTGAGCTACGCGGCAGCCCTCAAGATGTGTTGTTTCATTCTGACCAAGGTTGTCAGTACACCAGCCATAAGTTTCGAAACGAGCTGCTGAAACATGGGCTTCGACAAAGCATGAGCCGTAAAGGCGAGTGCTGGGACAACGCCCCGATGGAGCGTTTCTTTGGCAGTTTGAAATCAGAGTGGGTGCCCGAAACAGGCTACCAACTGGAGCATGAGGCCCGAGCAGACGTACAGCGCTATGTCTCGCGCTACAACATCAGCAGGCCTCACAGCTACAACGACTACCGGTCGCCAGTCGCGAAAGAGCGCTTGGCGGCGTAAACCTTAATCGGTGTCCAAGATTACTTGACCAGTTCA
>NZ_JAUQOP010000094.1 GCF_030580855.1 Pseudomonas citrullilanati
CCCCCCCCCCCCCCCCCCCCCCCCCCCCCCCCCCCCCCCCCCCCCCCCCCCCCCCCCCCCCCCCCCCCCCCCCCCCCCCCCCCCCCCCCCCCCACAAAAACGGTCACTGTTCGGGCTTGACCCTGTCCGCCGGCCGCCGCACACCCGCTACGAGCTTGTCCACCGCCTTGGTCGCCGCGACCATGCCGAAAGTCGCCGTCACCATCATCACCGCGCCAAACCCGCCGGCGCAGTCGAGCTTGACGCCGTCGCCGACGAAACTCTTCTGCAGGCAAATGCTGCCGTCCGGCTTCGGGTAGCGCAGTTGTTCGGTGGAGAACACGCACGGCACGCTGTAGTGGCGGGTCACGGTGCGGGAAAAGCCGTAGTCGCGGCGCAGGGTCGAGCGCACTTTCGAGGCCAGTGGGTCGTTGAACGTACGGTTCAGGTCGCAGACCTGGATCAGCGTCGGGTCGATCTGCCCGCCCGCACCGCCAGTGGTGATGATCTGGATCTTGCGGCGCTTGCACCAGGCGATCAGCGCCGCCTTGGCGTTGACGCTGTCGATGCAGTCGATCACGCAATCGATGTTCGGCGTGATGTACTCGGCCATGGTATCGCGGGTGACGAAATCGGCCACGGCGTGCACGGTGCAGTCGGGGTTGATGCCGCGCAAGCGCTCGGCCATGACCTCGACCTTGGGCTTGCCGACGGTGCTGTCCAGGGCGTGCAACTGGCGGTTGGCGTTGCTGACGCAGACATCGTCCAGGTCGAACAGCGAGATCTCGCCCACGCCGCAACGGGCGATGGCTTCCGCCGCCCAGGAACCGACGCCACCGACGCCGACAATCGCCACGTGCGCCGCGCGCAGGCGCTCCAGGCCTTCGAGGCCATACAAGCGGGCGATGCCGGCAAACCGTGGATCTTCTGTACTCATGACCATTACCCCAAAAACCGGCGCGCATTATAGGGCTTTGCCACGGCAATTCGAGCCTGGTGCGAAAATGAATCTCGCCAATGTCCCCCTGTGGGGGGGGGGGGGGGGGGGGGGGGGGGGGGGGGGGGGGGGGGGGGGGGGGGGGGGGGGGGGGGGGGGGGGGGGGGGGGGGGGGGGGGGGGGGGGGG
>NZ_JAUQOP010000095.1 GCF_030580855.1 Pseudomonas citrullilanati
CCCCCCCGCTGGGGCGCGCAGCTGCCCTGAAACCAGGCACCGTGGTTTGGCCGTTGGAATTCGGTCAGCTTGGATGGGGCTGCTGTGCAGCCAACGGGAGCAAGCTCCCTCGCCACGGTGTGAGTCCTATGGATCGCTACACCATTGTGGCGAGGGGATTCATCCCCGCTGGGGCGCGCAGCGGCCCTGAAACCAGGCACGCGATTTGGCCGTTGGAATTCGGTCAGCTTGGATGGGGCTGCTGCGCAGCCCAGCGGGAGCAAGCTCCCTCGCCACGGTGTGAGTCCTATGGATCGCTACACCATTGTGGCGAGGGGATTCATCCCCGCTGGGGCGCGCAGCGGCCCTGAAACCAGGCACCGTGGTTTGGCCGTTGGAACTCGATCAGCTTTGGATGGGGCTGCTGCGCAGCCCAACGGGGATAAATCCCCTCGCCACAGGGTTGGGGGGTGGCGTGACAGGTCAATATCCACAGTCCCGTGGCGAGGGAGCTTGCTCCCGCTGGGGCGCGCAGCGGCCCCGAAACCAGGCACCGTGGTTTGGCCGTTGGAATTCGGTCAGCTTTGGATGGGGCTGCTGTGCAGCCAACGGGAGCAAGCTCCCTCGCCACGGTGTGAGTCCTATGGATCGCTACACCATTGTGGCGAGGGGATTCATCCCCGCTGGGGCGCGCAGCGGCCCCGAAACCAGGCACCGTGGTTTGGCCGTTGGAATTCGGTCAGCTTTGGATGGGGCTGCTGTGCAGCCCAACGGGGATAAATCCCCTCGCCACAGGATAGGGGGTGGCGTGTCAGGTCAATATCCACAGTCCCGTGGCAAGGGAGCTTGCTCCCGCTGGGGCGCGCAGCGGCCCTGAAACCAAACACCGCGGTTTGGCCGTTGGAACCCGGTCAGCTTGGATGGGGCTGCTGTGCAGCCCAACGGGAGCAAGCTCCCTCGCCACGGCGTGAGTCCTATGGATCGCTACACCCATTGTGGCGAGGGGATTCATCCCCGCTGGGGCGCGCAGCGGCCCTGAAACCAGGCA
>NZ_JAUQOP010000096.1 GCF_030580855.1 Pseudomonas citrullilanati
TGCTCGCGATGGCGGTGGGTCAGCTTGTATTGATGCTGGATGTGCCAATGCCATCGCGGGCAAGCCTTGCTCCCACATGACTGTTTGGGTGTTCTTAAACCATCGCTCACCACAAATCCTGTGGGAGCTGAGCTTGCTCGCAATGGCGGTGGGTCAGCTTGTATTGATGCTGGATGTGCCAATGCCGTCGCGGGCAAGCCTTGCTCCCACATGACTGTTTGGGTGTTCTTAAACCATCGCTCACCACAAATCCCTGTGGGAGCTGAGCTTGCTCGCGATGGCGGTGGGTCAGCTTGTATTGATGCTGGATGCGCCAATGCCATCGCGGGCAAGCCTTGCTCCCACATGACTGTTTGGGTGTTCTTAAACCATCGCTCCACCACAAAATCCCTGTGGGAGCTGAGCTTGCTCGCGATGGCGGGGGGTCAGCTTGTATTGATGCTGGATGTGCCAATGCCATCGCGGGCAAGCCTTGCTCCCACATGACTGTTCGGGTGTTCTTAAACCATCGCTCACCCCAAATCCCTGTGGGAGCTGAGCTTGCTCGCGATGGCGGTGGGTCAGCTTGTATTGATGCTGGATGTGCCAATGCCATCGCGGGCAAGCCTTGCTCCCACATGACTGTTTGGGTGTTCTTAAACCATCGCTCACCACAAATTCCTGTGGGAGCTGAGCTTGCTCGCGATGGCGGTGGGTCAGCTTGTATTGATGCTGGATATGCCAATGCCATCGCGGGCAAGCCTTGCTCCCACATGACTGTTTGGGTGTTCTTAAACCATCGCTCACCACAAATCCCTGTGGGAGCTGAGCTTGCTCGCGATGGCGGTGGAACAGCTTGTATTGATGCTGGATGTGCCAATGCCATCGCGGGCAAGCCTTGCTCCCACATGACTGTTTGGGTGTTCTTAAACCATCGCTCACCACAAATTCCTGTGGGAGCTGAGCTTGCTCGCGATGG
>NZ_JAUQOP010000097.1 GCF_030580855.1 Pseudomonas citrullilanati
TGCAGTTTGTACAGCGGGTCCATTCCGTCTTCCCAACTGACGGTTTCACCGGCACCGAGGAAGTTGTGGCCGGTGTAGCTGAAGGCCACTTCGATCATCGTTGCATCGGCGTTCGGCTGGCCGAAATCGGGGTAGCTGCGATGTTGGGTGACCCGCGGCAGGTTGGGCCGCACGATGCCGCCCGGGTAAGGGTGGCCGGTGTCGGCATAGGTGAGCGTTTCCAGGCCGCCGACCGGTGTCTTGATTTCATGCAGGCACAGGATGTTGCGGATCGGCCCGTTGCCATAACCAAAACGCCAGGAGCCCTTATCGGGCGTGGGCAATACAATCTCGGTGACCCAGCCGCTGGCATTGAGCTTCATTTCATAGCGCGCCAACGCCGTGCCATTAGGACCATCGGAGGGCCGTACGAGGATTTCCACCCACTCGTCGTTGGCCTGGCGGTTGATTTGCAGCAGCTCGCCCTGGGCATCGCTGATGCTTTGCAAGCACTGTCCGCCACGGAACGACGCATAAACCAACGTGATGTTATGGCCGGCGGGCGACTTGACGTGAACGGGCAATGCCACCCGGTCACGGTCAACGCCACCCAGCAGGAGTTCCTCGACCAGCCCCGATTTGTGCACGACGCGGTAGCGCCCATCGTTGAAGTCTTCGAAGTGGAAGGTGTCGAGTTTCTTTTCCTTGATGTCCGGAGTCGCACCGGTACCGGTCACCTTGAAGGTTTCTCCGGTGTTCAAGGCCAGGATCCGGTCGTGGGGAGTGAACTGGCTCAGGTTCAGGTTCCAGCCCACCCCGAAACCGGAGTCCACGGTATTGATCGGATTGAAGGTCAGGTTCAAAGGGAACGCCGGGCCGCACAGCCAGTTGCTCTGCACCTCGGGCAAATCGATGGACACGGTGTATTGGCCGGTGCGGGGGTCGACGCC
>NZ_JAUQOP010000098.1 GCF_030580855.1 Pseudomonas citrullilanati
GTTTGTCCGTTGCTTTGATCAGGCTCCTCAGCGCAACGTCCAGCGCTTGATAGGTCTCCAGCACTTGAGCCAACTGCGCCTGCTTTGCACGGCGGCGATTATCGTCTCGCTGCTGGATGAGGGCGTCACGTTGGCTGACCAACTCTGTCAGATCTTCGCGAGCGACATCTGGGGCCACGAAGTTCTTCCCCTCCAGGGCAGAGGCAAACATCGCCAGCATCTGTGCGTCGATCGGATCAGTCTTGGCTCGCTTGCCCATGGCTTGAGCGAATTGGCGGGCGCGGACGGGGTTGATGCGCTGGACCTTGAAACCAGCGTTAGTCAAAAGCTTTACCGACAGCTTCTCATAACCACCGGTGGCCTCCACCAGGACGCGCTCGACCTGGTTGCCCCTGAGGTAATCAGCGACTGCGGTAAGGCCTTCTGCAGTGTTGGGCACACACAGGTCAGTTGTCTTGGGAAACAGCGCGACCTGCAGCGTGGCCTTGGAAACATCGATTCCGGCATAGGCAGACATGAGCAGAACCCTCTAAGCTAAGGAGTGAGAGGCGCTTTGGCCTGGCTCATGCTTGTTGTTCGAGGGCGGAAACTCAGTCAACTGTTCGAGCTTTGAGCCAAAGCGGGAAGAGTGGACAGCAGCTTGGCTCCCACACGTGCTTAGGGCACCGCG
>NZ_JAUQOP010000099.1 GCF_030580855.1 Pseudomonas citrullilanati
TCAGCGCCGGCATCTTCAGCTCGGGCATGGTGACCAGGATGCCGATCGCCAGGGCGATGATGGTGCCGATCTTGAGGAAGGTCGACAGGTAGTCCCGTGGCGCCAGGATCAGCCACACCGGCAGCACAGCGGCGACAAAACCGTAGCCGATCAGCATCCAGGTGATCTGGACCCCGGTGAAGCTGAAGGCCTTGGCCCAGACCGGGTCGGCGGCGATCTGCCCGCCCAGCCAGATCGAGCCCAGCAGCAACAGCACGCCGATGAGGGAGATTTCACCGATGCGGCCCGGGCGGATGTAGCGCATGTAGAGGCCCATGAACATCGCGATCGGGATGGTCGCCATCACCGTGAAGATACCCCACGGGCTCTCGGCCAGCGCCTTGACCACGATCAGCGCCAGCACCGCGAGGATGATGATCATGATCAGGAAGCAGCCGAACAGCGCGATGGTGCCGGGGATGCGGCCCATTTCCTCGCGGACCATGTCCCCCAGGGAGCGCCCGTTGCGGCGGGTGGACAGGAACA
>NZ_JAUQOP010000009.1 GCF_030580855.1 Pseudomonas citrullilanati
GGGGGGCTGTGCAGCCCAACGGGAGCAAGCTCCCTCGCCACGGCGTGAGTCCTATGGATCGCTACACCCATTGTGGCGAGGGGATTCATCCCCGCTGGGGCGCGCAGCGGCCCTGAAACCAGGCACTGCGGTTTGGCCGTTGGAACTCGATCAGCTTTGGATGGGGCTGCTGCGCAGCCCAACGGGGATAAATCCCCTCGCCACAGGGTCGGGGGGTGGCGTGACAGGTCAATATCCACAGTCCCGTGGCGAGGGAGCTTGCTCCCGCTGGGGCGCGCAGCGGCCCTGAAACCAGGCACCGTGGTTTGGCCGTTGGAATTCGGTCAGCTTGGATGGGGGTTGCTTGAACAGGAGGAATCGCCTGTGGGCTGATCTCCCCACCCTTCTGGGCCATCAGCCATGAAGCCCCTGGCGGGCCACTGCCGCGCCGGCTTGCAGGGCTCGGCCGAGGTGTTCTTCGAAGCGGCTGTCGATCATCGATTGCAGCGCCGCAGCCGTGACGCCGCGATAGGCCACCAGGGCCTCGATCATCTCCTGGGCCTCGTGGTTCTGCAGGAGCTGGCTGCTGTTGACCACGACGTTTCTCGCAGCCAGATGCGCAATATCGGCGGGCAGGCCAGCGGCCATGGCCTGGTTGGCCAGCGCGGTCATCAGCAAGGCCGGAAAGGCCGGGCCGGTGCCCGACAGTGCAGACAGGTAGTCGATAAAGCCCTCCTCCTGAACCTGCGCCGCCGTGCCCACGGATTCGAACAGTCGCTGCACCAAATCCCGCGTCGGCGCATCCACCGCCCCCGAACAGAACCAGGGCGTAAAGGACTGCCGAATCTCCACCGCCGCATTGGGCATCGCCCGCACGACCGCCGAAGCCGAGGTTTGCGTGGCGATCGCCTGCGCCGTGACCCCAGCCATCAGCGAAACGATGACCTTGCCTGTGGCATCGATACCCAGGCCGGAGAACTGCTCGGGGCGCACGGCGATAATCACCACATCGCTGCGCGCCACCAGCGCCTGGTTGTCCGTGACCAGGCAAACACCCTGATCGGCCAGGGGATGGCTGCCCGAGCGGTTGGAAATCACCAGGTTCGCCGCCGGCACCAGTGCCGTGGCCAGCAGCGCATTGGCAATCGCCCCGCCCAGCCATCCCGTTCCGCCGATAATCCCCAGGGTTTCATTGATCATCGGCGGTGCCCTCCTCGAACGTGTCCGTCAACGGAACGAAAACCCCGGGCTCTTTCTCGGCATAGCCGAATTTCCCATAGAAACGGTCCAGCTCGCGCTGCTTGGGCACCTTGCCGGTGAAAATGCTCACGTAGTGTGGAATACGTTCGAAGCGCGTGGTGATCAGTTCCGTGGTGTTCATGCTGATGTAGCCGATCTGGGTCAGGTAGATCGTCCGGGCCCGGGTATCGGCGCCCTGGCTGTCATAGCCAAAACGCCTGAACATGCTCGCCAGCGCGCCGATGCGCTGCTCATCCACGGTGGCGACCTCCTGGGCCACCTCCGCCGACTGCAGCGCCCAGCTGCGCACCGCGAACTCGAATTGCGAGTCGAACAGGTGCGGGTTGAGCCAGCACTCGAACACATTCAGGATCGCTTCGGAAATGCTCTCCGCGTAACTTTCGGTCTGGCGTATCAGCCCTCCGGTGTTGGTCTCCCGCCAACGGGACAGCAACGCTGCCAACAGCTGTTCACGATCCTCGAAAAACCAATAGAAGCTGGTTCGCGACAACCCAAGGCGCTTGGCGAGTGGCATGACGCGAACGGCATCGATCCCCGATTCCTTCAAGGCATCGTAGGCGGCCTCCAGCCAACCTTCCGGCGACCCGCGCCAACCGCTGTCCTGGGCCTTGCCACGCGCCTTTCCCAACTGGGACATCTCGTTTCACCTTGTTCAAAAACGTGAATCGAATGTACCTTGCTGAATGAAGAATGTACATGTGAGTACATTTTATTGACCGGGATAGAGGAAAATGGACAGGCTCGAACCGGATTGCTGCCGAAGAGAATCCCTGGTTCCCCGGTTTTTACTTTGATCGCCAAGGGCTGGTGGTTTTGTGCAAGTTTTGCGCGGGTTTTGCGCAGGCACAAAAAAGCCGATCCATCTGATCGGCTTAAGTGTCTGATTTTACTCAGGAATAATGGTCGGGACGGAGTGATTCGAACACTCGACCCCTAGCACCCCATGCTAGTGCGCTACCGGACTGCGCTACGCCCCGACTAGGCGTGAATCTTGTTTCGCTTCTCAGCGGAACGATCAGGAATATATCGCAAGCTTTTGAAAACTGGAAGTATTTAAAACAGAAATTTATTTCTTGAGCACCACCAGCACATCTTCAAGCTCGGCGATCATCTGGCGGATCATCTGTTTGTACTGGGTCGTGTCGTCCTTGGCCTCGTCACCCGACAGGCGCAGGCGCGCGCCGCCGATGGTGAACCCCTGGTCGTAGAGCAGCGCGCGGATCTGCCGGATCATCAGCACGTCTTGTCGCTGATAGTACCGGCGGTTTCCGCGGCGCTTGACCGGGTTGAGTTGAGGAAACTCCTGCTCCCAATAGCGCAGCACGTGCGGTTTTACCGCACACAGCTCGCTGACTTCACCAATGGTGAAGTAGCGTTTGCCGGGGATGACGGGTAGTTCGTCGTTATGACTTGGTTCCAGCATAAGCCTCAACTCGGGCCTTCAACTTCTGCCCTGGACGAAAGGTGACCACACGGCGAGCCGTGATCGGGATTTCTTCTCCCGTTTTTGGATTGCGGCCAGGCCGCTGGCGTTTGTCCCGCAGGTCGAAATTGCCGAAACCGGACAACTTGACCTGTTCGTTGTCTTCCAGAGCGTGCCTGATTTCTTCGAAAAACAGTTCGACCAATTCTTTGGCTTCCCGTTTATTCAGGCCCAGCTCCTCATACAGACGTTCCGCCATCTCAGCTTTCGTCAGAGCCCCCATACGTCACTTCCTTAACGTGGCGTTCAACCTGGTTTCGAGCGAGGTGAGGATGTTCTGCGTTGCGGTATTCACCTCATCGTCATTAAGAGTGCGCGATGGATGCTGCCAGGTCAAGCCGACTGCAAGGCTTTTTCTATGCGGATCAATGCCTTTACCCTGATACACGTCAAATAGCCTGAGGTCCGTCAGCCACTCGCCTGCATTTTCACGGATTACGTCCAGTACGGCACTGGCCGCCACTTCGCGATCGGCCAGCAACGCCAGGTCACGACGCACTTCAGGAAAGCGCGATAACTCCTCGAATTTCGGCATTTTTCCCAGCGCCACTTCGGCCAGGATCAGCTCGAAGACGAACACCGGACGATCAAGCCCCAGGGTTTTCGACAGTTCAGGGTGAATGGCGCCGACATAGCCGACTTCACGTCCGTCACGCTCGATGCGTGCGGTCTGCCCCGGATGCAGGGCGGGATGCTTGCCCGGCACGAAGGTGAACGCGTCGAGCGCACCGGCGAAGCCGAGCACCGCTTCCACGTCGGCCTTGATGTCGAAGAAGTCGACGACGTCGCGCCCTTGCGCCCAGCCTTCCGGCAGGCGGCTGCCGCAGACGACACCGGCCAGCATCGGTTCCTGCTTCAGGCCGTCCAGCTGGCCGACAAAACGCAGGCCGCTTTCGAACAGGCGCACGCGGTCCTGCTGGCGATTGAGGTTGTGTTGCAGCGACTTGACCAGGCCCGGCCACAGGGACGAGCGCATGGCCGCCATGTCGTTGGAGATCGGGTTGGCCAGCAACAGCGGCTCGACGCCCGGGCTGAACAGCTCGAACTGGCGCGGATCGATGAAGCTGTAGGTGATCGCTTCCTGGTACCCACGGGCCACCAGCAGGCGACGCAGCTCCGGCAGGTCGCTGCGGGCTTCTGCCTTGGCCTGTGGGGCCAGGCGGGCTTGCGGGTAGCGAACCGGCAGGCGGTTGTAGCCGTACAGGCGGGCCAGCTCTTCGATCAGGTCGACTTCCAGGCTGATATCGAAGCGATGGCTTGGCACGTCGACACGCCACTGCCCCGCTCCATCGGCACGGATGCCCAGGCCGAGGCCGGTGAGCAGGCGCTCGACTTCGCCGGCGTCCATCTCCATCCCCAGCATCTGGGCGATGCGCTGGGCACGCAGGGTGACCGGGGCGATCTTGGGCAGGTGCTGTTCGCTGACGGTTTCGACGATCGGGCCGGCTTCGCCGCCGGTGATCTCCAGCAACAGGCCAGTGGCGCGCTCCATCGCTTCACGGGCCAGTTGCCAGTCCACGCCACGCTCGTAACGGTGCGAGGCGTCGGTGTGCAAGCCGTAGGAACGCGCCTTGCCAGCGACCGCGATCTGGTCGAAGAACGCGCTTTCGAGGAACACATCGCGGGTCGTCGTGGAGACGCCGCTGTGCTCGCCACCCATCACGCCGGCAATCGCCAGGGCGCGGGAGTGATCGGCAATCACCAGGGTATCGCTGCGCAGGGACACTTCCTGGCCGTCGAGCAGGACCAGCTTCTCGCCTTCCTCGGCCATGCGCACGCGGATCCCGCCATTGATTTCGGCGAGGTCGAACGCATGCAGCGGTTGACCCAGTTCCAGCATCACGTAGTTGGTGATGTCGACGGCGGCGTCGATGCTACGCACGTCGGCACGGCGCAGGCGCTCGACCATCCACAGCGGCGTGGGCTTGGACAGGTCGACGTTACGGATCACACGACCCAGGTAACGCGGGCACGCCGAGGGTGCCAATACTTCGATCGAACGCACCTCGTCATGCACCGCCGGCACGGCCGCGACCACTGGACGCGTCACGGGCGCGGCATACAACGCGCCAACTTCGCGAGCCAGGCCGGCCAGGGACAGGCAGTCGCCACGGTTGGGCGTGAGGTCGACCTCGATGCTTGCATCGTCCAGGCTCAGGTATTCACGGATGTCCTGGCCGACCGGCGCATCGGCCGCCAGCTCCATCAGGCCATCGTTGCCTTCGCCGATCTGCAGTTCGGCCTGGGAGCACAACATGCCGTTGGACTCGACGCCGCGCAGCTTGGCTTTCTTGATCTTGAAGTCGCCCGGCAGTTCGGCACCGATCATGGCGAACGGGATCTTCAGGCCCGGGCGCACATTTGGCGCGCCGCAGACGACCTGGAAGGTCTCCGTGCCATTGCTGACCTGGCACACTCGCAATTTGTCCGCGTCCGGGTGCTGCTCGGTGCCCAGCACCTCGCCCACCACCACGCCACTGAACGCGCCAGCGACCGGCGCCACGCTATCGACCTCAAGGCCGGCCATCGACAGGCGAGCAACCAGCTCGTCCCGGCTTACCTGCGGGCTTACCCAGCCGCGCAGCCATTGTTCACTGAATTTCATCCTGCTCTCCTAATAGATTCGTTACGGGCCGGCGACCTAGCGAAATTGCGCAAGGAACCGCAAATCGTTGTCGAAGAACAGGCGCAAGTCATTCACACCGTAACGCAGCATGGCCAGGCGCTCGACGCCCATGCCGAAAGCAAAACCCGAGAATTCTTCCGGATCGATCCCGGACATGCGCAGCACGTTCGGATGAACCATGCCGCAGCCCATCACTTCCAGCCAGCCGGTCTGCTTGCAGACACGGCAACCTTTGCCGCTGCACATCACGCATTCCATATCGACTTCGGCGGATGGCTCGGTGAACGGGAAGTACGAAGGACGGAAACGCACCGCCAGCTCTTTTTCGAAGAACACCCGCAGGAACTCTTCGATGGTGCCTTTGAGGTCGGCGAAATTGATGTCGCGATCGACCAGCAGGCCTTCGACCTGGTGGAACATCGGCGAGTGAGTGATATCGGAGTCGCTGCGGTACACACGGCCTGGGCAGACGATGCGGATCGGCGGCTGCTGCGATTCCATGGTGCGGACCTGTACCGGCGAGGTATGGGTGCGCAACAGCATGTTCGCATTGAAATAGAAAGTGTCATGCATCGACCGGGCCGGGTGGTGGCCTGGGATGTTGAGCGCTTCGAAGTTGTGGTAGTCGTCTTCGACCTCGGGGCCTTCGGCGATGCCGTAGCCGATGCGGGTGAAGAACTGCTCGATGCGTTCCAGGGTCCGGGTCACCGGGTGCAGGCCGCCGGAGGTCTGGCCACGGCCAGGCAGCGTCACGTCGATGGACTCGGCGGCGAGCTTGGCGGCCAGGTCCGCTTCTTCGAACAACGCCTTGCGCGCATTGAGGACTTCTGTGACACGTTCCTTGGCGACGTTGATCAGCGCACCGACTTGCGGACGCTCTTCGGCCGGCAGGTTCCCCAGGGTCTTCATCACCTGGGTCAACTCGCCCTTCTTGCCAAGGTAGTGAACCCGGATTTGCTCCAGGGCATTGATATCTTCAGCGCTTTGCACAGCCTCTAGTGCTTGAGAGACCAGCGCATCCAGGTTTTCCATGTACAGACTCCAGATACAAAATAGGGGAAGAGCTTTAAGGCTCTTCCCCTATTTATGACGTTTAACACCCGGGCCCACAGAGGTGGACCCCGGTGACTGCCGGGGGTACTTAAGCCAAGGTGGCTTTAGCTTTCTCGACAATCGCAGCAAACGCCGCTTTTTCGTTCACTGCCAGATCAGCCAGAACCTTACGGTCGATCTCGATGGACGCCTTTTTCAGGCCAGCGATCAAACGGCTGTAGGACAGACCGTTGGTACGAGCACCAGCGTTGATACGAGCGATCCACAGAGCGCGGAACTGACGTTTTTTCTGACGACGGTCACGGTAGGCGTATTGGCCTGCCTTGATTACGGCTTGCTTGGCAACACGGAATACGCGGGAACGCGCACCGTAGTAGCCTTTAGCAAGTTTCATAATTTTCTTGTGACGCTTACGGGCAATGACGCCACGCTTTACACGAGCCATGAGTTACTTCCTCTATTCTTGATCCAAAAATTAACGAAGGCGCAGCATGCGCTCGACTTTTGCCACGTCAGACGGATGCAGCAAGCTGCTACCGCGCAGTTGACGCTTACGCTTGGTCGACATTTTGGTCAGGATGTGGCTCTTGAAAGCGTGCTTGTGCTTGATACCGTTAGCAGTTTTCAGAAACCGCTTAGCAGCACCACTTTTGGTCTTCATCTTTGGCATGTTCGGATACTCCGCATTCAGTTGATAAACATAATCGCAAGGCCTGCCGTGCCCTGGTGATTACTTCTTCTTTTTCGGGGCGATGACCATGATCAGCTGGCGTCCTTCCATCTTAGGATGCTGTTCGACCGAACCGTACTCGAGCAGGTCTTGTTCAACCCGCTTGAGGAGTTCCATCCCCAGCTCCTGGTGGGCCATCTCACGGCCGCGGAATCGCAAGGATACCTTGGCCCTGTCCCCGTCACTCAGGAAACGTACCAGGTTGCGCAGTTTTACCTGGTAATCCCCTTCCTCCGTCCCTGGACGAAACTTGATTTCTTTTACCTGAATCTGCTTCTGGTTCTTCTTCGCCGCGGCAATCTGCTTCTTCTTCTCGAAGATCGACTTGCCGTAGTCCATCACCCGGCATACGGGCGGGACTGCGTCTGCGGAGATTTCTACCAGATCAAGCTTGGCTTCTTCAGCAATTCGAAGCGCTTCATCAATCGAGACGATGCCAATCTGCTCGCCGTCAGCGCCAATTAACCGAACCTCGCGTGCCGAGATATTCTCGTTGATCGGGGCTTTCGGTGCAGCTCGTTTATCTTGTCTCATATCACGCTTAATAATAATTACTCCGAATCTGGGCGACCACGCCGGGAAACCGCTTGCGCGAGAAACTCGGCGAATTGGGCGACGGGCATCGAGCCCAGGTCAGCACCTTCACGAGTACGCACAGCGACAGTCTGCATCTCGACCTCCCGATCTCCGATAACCAAGAGAAAGGGAACCTTGAGCAAAGTATGCTCGCGGATTTTAAAGCCGATCTTTTCATTTCTCAAGTCGGACTTGGCACGAAATCCGCTTTGGTTGAGAGTTTTTTCGACCTCGGCGGCAAAATCTGCCTGTTTATCAGTGATATTCATGATCACTGCCTGGGTCGGCGCCAGCCACGCGGGGAACGCGCCCTCGTAATGCTCGATCAGGATCCCGACGAAACGCTCGAAGGAACCGAGGATCGCGCGGTGAAGCATGACCGGGTGCTTGCGGCTGTTGTCTTCGGACACGTATTCGGCGCCCAGACGGATCGGCAGGTTGAAATCGAGCTGCAAGGTACCACATTGCCAGACGCGACCTAAGCAATCTTTCAGCGAGAATTCGATCTTGGGGCCATAGAAAGCGCCCTCGCCTGGCTGCAGGTCGTACGCCAGGCCCGCGCTGTCGAGGGCGGCAGCCAGGGCGGCCTCGGCGCGATCCCACAGCTCGTCGGAACCGACGCGTTTTTCCGGACGAGTGGACAGCTTCATCTCGACTTCGGTAAAGCCGAAGTCACGGTAGACATCCATGGTCAGCTTGATGAACGCGGCGGATTCGGCCTGCATCTGCTCTTCGGTGCAGAAGATGTGCGCATCGTCCTGGGTGAAGGCGCGCACGCGCATGATGCCGTGCAACGCACCCGACGGCTCGTTGCGGTGGCAGGCACCGAACTCGGCCAGGCGCATCGGCAGCTCGCGGTAGCTTTTCAGCCCCTGGTTGAACACCTGCACGTGGCACGGGCAGTTCATCGGCTTGATCGCGTAGTCGCGGTTTTCCGACTGGGTGGTGAACATGTTGTCGGCGTAGTTGGCCCAGTGCCCGGATTTCTCCCACAGGCTGCGGTCCACCACTTGCGGCGTCTTGATCTCCAGGTAGCCGTTTTCACGCTGGACCTGGCGCATGTACTGCTCCAGCACCTGGTACAGGGTCCAACCGTTCGGGTGCCAGAACACCATGCCCGGCGATTCTTCCTGGGTGTGGAACAGGCCCAGGCGCTTGCCGATCTTGCGGTGATCGCGCTTCTCGGCTTCCTCGATGCGCTGGATGTAGGCCGCCAGTTGCTTCTTGTCGGCCCAGGCCGTGCCATAGACGCGCTGCAACTGCTCGTTCTTCGCATCGCCACGCCAGTAGGCGCCGGACAGCTTGGTCAGCTTGAAGGACTTCAGGAACCGGGTATTCGGCACGTGCGGGCCACGGCACATGTCGACGTATTCTTCGTGGTAGTAAAGGCCCATGGCCTGCTCGTCCGGCATGTCTTCCACCAGGCGCAGCTTGTAGTCCTCGCCACGGGCCTTGAACACCTCGATGACTTCGGCGCGCGGGGTGACTTTCTTGATGACGTCGTAGTCCTTCTCGATCAGCTGTTGCATGCGCTGTTCGATGGCAGCCAGGTCTTCCGGCGTGAAGGGGCGCTCGAAGGCGATGTCGTAATAGAAGCCTTCGTCGATGACCGGCCCGATGACCATCTTCGCGCTCGGGTACAGTTGCTTGACCGCATGGCCGACCAGGTGCGCGCAAGAGTGGCGAATGATCTCCAGCCCCTCTTCATCCTTGGGCGTGATGATTTGCAGCGTCGCGTCGCTGTCGATGACGTCACTGGCGTCGACCAGCTTGCCGTTGACCTTGCCGGCCAGGGTGGCCTTGGCCAGGCCCGCGCCGATGGATGCGGCGACCTCGGCTACGGAAACCGGGTGGTCGAATGAACGTTGACTGCCGTCGGGAAGAGTAATAGTTGGCATGGCGCCTCCTCTCCTAGTGGTGACCCCTACCAAAGGTCACGTGGGTTGGGATGAGCCAGTACAAGATCCAGTCCAGGCCATTCAATGACGAACGCCTGCCTTACAGCGGCAGGAGCCTTGCGGCCAACCGTGGAAACCGAACCAGAGTGACTGGGATTCAAATCAGGGTTAAGTCGGACATTTGCCGCCGCCGGGACCTGTTGTCATCCGAGGCCTGAAAATACCCGAGCCCGGCATGCTAGCACAGATGAACGGTCATCGCCGCGCTCGTATCGCCGCAGGCGTAAATCCAGCGTTTTTGTGCCAGAGTGCTGAACTGAAACGAGCGCAACGCCTCAGATAACAAGACATTGACCCGAAAGGAGCATCTTCGCATGCGTCTGAATACACTGTTCGCAGTCGTCGCCCCCCTCGCCCTGTTGCTGCCGCTGTCCGCCCACGCCGATTGGCCCAAGGGCGAGCGCGACAAATACATGGCCCAGTGCACGCAAGCGGCCACGCCACAGATCGGCGCGGCGGCGGCCAAATCCCACTGCGCGTGCGGCGCCGATGCGATCAAGTCCTACCCGGCCGCCGATATCCAGGCGCTGATGGACAACAAGGCACCCGAGGCACTGCAACGCAAAGCCCTCGGGGAAATCGCCAAATGCAAGGCCCAGGCACCGGCGAAAAAGTGAGCGAAGCAGGCGTCCGAGAGGGTTCTGAATCGATGAAATCCGCCGATCAGGGCCTTTTTCCGACGATTTATGCAGGTTTTACAGCTTTTTTTATCGCCTTTACTTTCGGCTGAAAGCCTTTGAAACCGGGGCTTTCAGCCTGTTTTGACGGTAAAGAAAACACGACTGATTGGCAAACAGCGCCTGCGGGGGGCTCCCAAATCGAACATTTCGACTATGATACCCGGGTGTGCCCAGTTGGCCTGAGCAGCACAGTACACTGAAAATATATGTTTCTTGGAGATACACCATGTCTAATCGCCAAACCGGCACCGTTAAATGGTTCAACGATGAAAAAGGCTTCGGCTTCATCACTCCTCAAGGTGGCGGTGACGACCTGTTCGTACACTTCAAAGCTATCGAAAGCGACGGTTTCAAAAGCCTGAAAGAAGGCCAGACCGTTTCCTTCGTGGCTGAGAAAGGCCAAAAGGGTATGCAAGCTGCACAAGTTCGCCCAGAGTAATTTCTCGGCGCGCTAAAAAAACCCCGTCCATGTGACGGGGTTTTTTATGGGCGATGGTAAATCCGACGCTTAGCCGCAGTTCACCCGATTGACCACCAGCTTGGCATCGGTCGTGAGGTTCAAGCGGTCAGAGCGGTACTCGAGTGTCACCAGGTCATTGGGCTTGAGAATGCGGGCGTTCTGCGCGCCGGCACGGGTACGCGCCTGCTCAAGCAATTGCGGCGAGGCCTGCTTGCCAATGGCGAATTCAGCACCTTTTGCGTCACAGCGGCCATCACCGGCCTCGGCGGCCACCGGGTCGGGCGTCGACTCGGACGTGCTGCTGCAACCGCCCAAGAGTGCGACGACCAGCAAAGTACTCAATGACGCGAGCTTCCAAGGCATGAAGCCTCCTTTCTTGATAAATAAACAGAGAACGTGCGACAGCCTAAACGGCGCTTTGGTTTCAACACCGGCCCTATCGGCCTGCCCACCTTCGGAAAACCGGCAGTTTGCCTGAGCCGGACGCGCCGTTCAGCGCTCAATCGTGACTGAATATGAACGCAGCTCAATAAACGTCGATGTAGTCGTAGGGTGGATTCGGCCAGTTGTCTTTCAGCGCATTGTAGATCTGCATCACCCAGACCTCGTCACTGGCAGCGACCCGCCCGACGTACCCGGAGCCCTTCGCCCAGGTTTCGAGGCGAAACAGCAGGCCACCGATATCGGTGCCACCGACCACACCCGACGACAGGTAGGCAATGCCGGCCTTGGTCACCCGCAGTTGGGTATGTTCGTCGTCACTGGCTGACGCCAGCAATTGGCGGACCGCCTCCAAGGTCAGGCCACCCGGCGCGTTCAAATCGATCTGCACTGCGACTCTCCCTGAAAAAAATCAAAGCACGAGTGTCGCACAGCCCTGCCCTGATGCCTAAGTCGCAGTGCCAAACCCGGGGTAAAAATGCTTAACTCAGCCCATGACCGTCCAACGCGAGCCTCACCATGAGTACCCTCAGCATCGAAGCCACCATCAAGGCCAAATGGTCCGAGGGCCACAGCGCCTATAGCCCGAGCAGCCCGGAAGAACTGGCAATCATCGGCATAGAACTGCTGGTGAAGGAACTGGGCACGGAAGTCGCCCGTCATTTCATTCAACAGGCGTTCGAGCGGTACCCGAGCATTATTGACGCGGGGGATTGAGGCGGCCTGTGAGGGGCGAGCTTGTTTGCGACGGCGGTGGGTTAGCCAGTATGGGTTGGCTGGCATGGCCCTATCGCGAGCAGGCTCGCCCCCACAAGGGGATTGGAGTGGCGCAGGAGCTGGGTCGGCTGTCAGGCCGCTGTCGCGAGCAAGCTCGCTCCCGCAGCCCGCAGCCCGCAGCCCGCAGCCCGCAGCCCCACAATTCTGACGCCGGTTACTTGAGCCGCGCCAGGCGCTCGGTCAGCAGGTCGAAGAATCCTTGGGCGTCGCCGTTCTCCACCCAGAAGGCGTTCTTCGGCGCTTTCAGGCCGTCGTACCAATCGACGATGGTCTGGCCGAAAGTCGGCCCCTCGCGGCTGTCGACGACGACGTTGACCGAACGACCGGTGAACAACTGCGGCTTGAGCAGATAGGCAATCACCGTCGCATCGTGCACCGGGCCGCCGGTCAGGCCGTAATGCTCCATGTCGCCCTTGATGTATTCGTTGAGGATGTCGCCGACGAGTTTGCTGGCATGGTTGTTGACCGCCGCGATCTGCTTCAGGCGCGCTTCGCTGGTGAGCATCTTGTGGGTCACGTCCAGCGGCAGGTAGGTCAGTTTCACACCACTCTTGGCGACCACTTCGGCCGCCTGGGGATCGGCGAACAGATTGAATTCAGCCACCGGCGTGATGTTGCCGCCGTTGAAGTGCGCACCGCCCATGATCACCACTTCCTTGATGCCTTGCACAATCTCAGGCTCCTGGACCAGCGCCAGCGCCAGGTTGGTCTGCGGGCCGAGCATGGCGATGGTGATGCTGTGGGGCTTGGCGGCCTTGAGCGTGTCGATCAGGTAGTTGACGGCATTGCCCTTGGCCAGGCCTTTCTTCGGCTCGTGCACGGTGACACCCGACAGGCCTTCCTTGCCATGGATGTTCTCGGCGTAGATTGGCGTGCGCATCAGCGGCTTCGGCGCCCCGGCGTAGACCGGCACTTCTTCGCGCCCCGCCCATTCCCGGGCCAGGCGAGCGTTGCGCGAGGTCTTGTCCAGGCGCACGTTGCCGGCGACGGTGGTCAGGGCACGGATGTTCAGTTCCTCCGGCGACGCCAGGGCGAACAGCAGCGCCACCACGTCATCGGCCCCGGGGTCGGTGTCGATGATCAGGTCGATTTTTTCCGCCGCATGGGCGCTCGTAGCGGTGATCAGGGACAAAAGCAGCAGGCTCCGGAACAGTTGATGCATTTTCTGGGCATAGCGGTGCATGGCGCACTCCTTGTGCAGGGTTGGGAGAACTCGATAACGACAGCTTAGAACGTGACCCCGGCGACCAGCACAATGTTGCAGTACGGCGAACATTCTCCTGTGCGGATGATCGCCCGGGCCTGCCGGCTAAGGACCTTGAACTGTTCATGACTGACCAGCGCCCTGGCACCCAGCGCCCCATCGGCTTGCAGGGCATCCAGCGTCGCCAGGGCCGATGGGCGCTTCTCGAGGATTTCCTCGGCCAGGACATGGCTTTCCACCTGCATTTCGCTGAGCACCACGTTCAGGGTGCTGGCGAAATCCGGAGTGCCATGGGTCAGGGCCAGGTCGATCAACTCGACGCCCGGCGGCACCGGCAGGCCCGCATCACCGATGACCACTTTGTCGCCATGGCCAAGCGAGGCAATCAATCGTGACAGTGCCACATTCAACAACGGAGTCTTTTTCATGCCTTGAACGCCTGTACTTCCTGCAAGGTGGGGATGGAGGGTTGTGCGCCCGGGCGAGTGACCGACAGGGCCGCGGCAACCTGGCCGAAACGAATCGCCTCGACCTCGCTCTGGCCGTTCGCCAGGGCGGCGGCGAACCCGCCGACAAAGGTGTCGCCCGCCGCCGTGGTATCCACCGCCTTGACCCGTGGCGCCGGGAAATGCTCGAAGCTGCTGCCGTTGGCGAACATCAAGCCCTGGGCGCCGAGCGTCACGATCACTTTGCCGGCCCCCGCGCCCATCAACTGCGTCGCGGCGGCTTCGGCAGTGTCCAGGGAGTCCACCGCCAGCCCGCTGAGGACCGCGGCTTCGCTTTCGTTGGGGATCAGGTAATCGACGTAGGCGTACCAGTGCGCCGGCAGCGCATGGGAGGCCGGTGCCGGGTTGAGAATGACGATCTTGCCCAACTCGCGGCCACGCTTGAGGGCATGCCCCACGGTGGCGTCCGGCACTTCCAGCTGGCAGACGATCACGTCGGCGCCTTGCAGCACCTCATCGAGCCCGTCCAGGACCGCCGGGGTCAGCGCGCCGTTGGCACCGGCCACGATCACGATCGCATTCTGGCTGCTGTCGTCGACGACGATCAGGGCCACGCCACTGGAGCCGTCGACCACGCCGACCGCCCGGCAATCGATCCCTTCGTCCAGCAGCGCCCCGCGCAATTGCTCGCCGTAGGCATCGCTGCCGACGCAGCCGACCATGGCCACCTGCGCGCCCAAGCGCGCGGCAGCCACCGCCTGGTTGGCGCCCTTGCCACCGGGGATGGTGGCAAACGACTCGCCGATCAGCGTTTCACCGCCACGGGGCAAGCGCGGCGCCCGGGTCACCAGGTCCATGTTCAGGCTGCCTATTACCACTACTTTTGCTGGCATACATCATTACTCATCAATTCGGTTCAGCGGTATTGGGCGAATGCACCGGACAACGGCGCAGTCGACTCTCGCAGGACAATGCTGGGCGTCACGATCCGCTGGTCGGTGGCAAGGCCTGGCGTCGCAATGCGGCGCAGCAGCACCTCGGCGGCCATTTCGCCCAGTTGCAGGATCGACTGCCCGACAGTGGTCAATGCCGGGTAGACGTAGCGACTCATCTGGATGTCATCGAAACCGATCACCGACAGTTCACTGGGCACGCGCACATTGCGTTCGGCGGCGGCGCGCAATACGCCGATGCCGATCATGTCGTTGGCCGCAAAGATCGCGCTGGGCGGTTGCCGGTCCAGCAACTCGGCCGCCGCACGGTAGCCGCCAGTGCTGGTGAAATCGCTTTCAAGCATGCGCTCGACGGGCCGTTCGATCCCCGCCTCTTCCAGCGCCCGGCAGTAACCCGCCAGGCGCATCTGCGCCACGCTGGTGTCGGCCGGCCCACCGATGAAGGCGATGTCGCGGTGACCCAGGTCGAGCAGGTGGCGGGTCGCCAGGTAGGCGCCGTGCTCGTGATCGATGCGCACCAGGTCGGCATCGATGCCATCGAGCCCGCGGTCGACGATCACCATGGGCGTGCGCACCCCGGTCAGGCCCTCGACCAGGCCGACATCGCCGCCGGCCGAGGCGACGATCAGGCCGTCGATGCGTTTCTCCAGCAGCACCCGCAGGTAGCTGCGCTGCTTGTCCGGGTTGTCGTCGGAATTGCACAGGATCACGCAATAGCCATTGCGCTCGCAGTAATCCTCGATACCCCTGGCCAGTTCGGCGAAATAAGGGTTGAGGCTGTTGGGCACCAGCAGGCCGATGGTCGCCGTGGTCTTGGCCTTGAGCGAACGGGCCACCGCGCTGGGCACGTAGTCCAGGCGCTCGATGGCCGCCTCGACCTTGCGCCGCACCTCGTCACTGACCGGCCGCGTCTTGTTCACCACGTGGGACACGGTCGTGTAGGAAATCCCCGCGAGCGCCGCCACATCCTTGATCGTCGCCATGCTTCAGCCCCGCCGACTGGCGCGATGGCTGCGATAGGTGTCGAGCACGACCGCCACCACGATCACCGCACCGGTGATGATGCGTTTGGTCGGCTCGGTGGCGCCGATCTGCGCCAGGCCCGCCGCAAGCACGGAGATGATCAGCACGCCAAAGAACGTGCTGATCACCGAGCCACGCCCGCCCATCAGGCTGGTGCCGCCAATCACCACGGCCGCGATCACCTGCAGTTCGAGCCCCGATCCGGCGTTCGGGTCGGCGGCCTCCAGGCGCGAAATCTGGAACAGCGCGGCGACACCCGCCAGCAGGCCCATGAGGCTGAACACCAGGATCTTGTAGGGCTTCGGATTGATGCCCGCCAGGCGCACGGCTTCTTCATTGGTGCCGATCCCAATCAAGTAGCGACCGAACACCGTGCGGGTCAGCACGGCCTGGGCCATGAAGATCACCAGCAAGGCGATGATGAACGAAGGCGAAATGCCGAAGGCGATCGGGTTGGACAACCAGGCGAAGGAATCGCCGATGTAGGCGGTCCGTGAGCCGGTCATCTGGTACGCCAGGCCGCGGGCCATTTCCAGCACGCCGAGGGAGACGATGAACGACGGGATCCGCCACGCCACGGTGATCGAGCCGGTGACCGTGCCCGCCAGCGCCGCCACGGCCATGCCGAGGAGGGCCGATGGCCAGACGCTCCAGCCCCAGCCGAGGACGGCCACGCTGACCGTCGAGGCCGCCAGCGCCAGCACCGACCCTACCGACAGGTCGATGCCGCCGATGATCAGGATGAACGTCATGCCCACCGCCAGCACCATGAGGTCCGGGATCTGGTTCGCCAGTGTGCTGAAGGTGTCATAGGACAGGAAATGGCTGCTGAGGGTCGAGAACAGCGCGACCATTGCCAGCAACGCGCCGGCCAGGCCCAGGTAGGTGCCCAGGCCATAGAAATTGCCACTCGATTTACCGACGGCGGATACGGTTTTCATGAGAGATCCCTAGGCGCTGCCTCGTTGAGCAACGCATCACGTTTCTGGTAGCCGGCGAACGCGGCCGCCAGCAAGTCATCCTGGGTCCAGCTGTCGCGCTCGAAGGTGTCGATCAGGCGTCCGGCGGAGAGCACGCCGATCCGGTCACAGATCAGCATCAACTCGCGCAGGTCACTGGACACCACGACCAGCGCCTTGCCCTGGCGAGTCAGCTCGCCGAGCAGCGCATAAATGTCGAACTTGGCGCCGACGTCGATGCCACGGGTCGGCTCGTCGAACAGCAGCACCGAACAATCGCGTTCCAGCCAGCGGCCGATCACGACCTTCTGCTGGTTGCCGCCCGACAGCTCGGACACCAGCTGCGTCGGGCTGGAACTGCGGATGCGCATGGCATCGATCTGCCGCTGCGCCAGGCCCAGTTCCTGATGGCCATTGACGATGCCGGCGCTGGAGATCTCCGGCATGTTGCCCAGGGCAATGTTGGCGGCGATGGATTGGGTCAGCAGCAGGCCTTCGCCCTTGCGGTCCTCGGTAATCAGCGCAATGCCATGGGCCACGGCATCGGCCGGGGAGCGAATGCTCGCGACCTTGGCCGGCGAACCCAGCGCCACGCTGCCGCTGTCGGCGGCATCGGCGCCGAAGATCAACCGCAACAGTTCGGTGCGCCCTGCCCCGATCAGGCCGGAGATGCCGAAGATCTCGCCGCTGCGCACTTCGAAGGACACATCGCGGACCTTGTCGGAACGGCTCAGCCCCTTGACCGTCAGCGCCGGCGCGCCGATCTGGCGTGGACCCAGGTCGATGTGTTCGCCCAGCTCCCGGCCGACCATCAGGGTCACCAGTTGCTCGCTGTTGTAGTTGGCCATCGGCTCGACGCAGACCAGGTTGCCGTCGCGCAATACCGCGATGCGCTGGGCCACCCGCGCCAGTTCTTCGAGGCGATGGGAAATGTAGATGATCGACACGCCCCGGGCCTGCAGTCGGGTGATCTGTTCGAACAGCATTTCGACTTCGCGGGCCGTCAGCATGGCGGTCGGCTCGTCGAGAATCAGAACGCGGCAATCGCCGATCAGGTTGCGGGCGATCTCCACCATCTGCTGGTGACCGATACCCAGCTCACCGACCGGCGTGTCGGGATCGATCGCATCGAGCCCCACCTGGGCCATGGCCTCGATGGCCGCCTTGCGCAATTGCTTGCGGCTGATCCAGCCACCGCAACTGGGCAAGTTGTCGAGGAACAGGTTCTCCGCCACCGAAAGGGTCGGCAGGAGGTTGAGCTCCTGCATCACCATGCGCACGCCCAGTTCTTCGGCCTGGGTACGGCTGCCGGGACGATAGTCCTGCCCCATGAATTGCATCTGCCCGGTCGTCGGCGTCACCAACCCACCGATGATCTTGGACAAGGTGCTTTTGCCGGCGCCATTTTCACCGGTCAGCGCCAACACTTCACCGCGCATCAACGTCAGGTCGATGCCAGTCAGTACCGGCTGGGCATAGGTTTTACCGATGCCGCTGACAGACAGCACAGCGTTCGGGTCAAAAACGGACATAAAGACTCTCCATGCGCTCGCCCGGACGGGCGAGCACCACTACATCGCCAGGATGATTACTTCGTAACCAGCTCGACCGGCGTTTCGATCACACCGTTGGCACCGCTGTCGACTTTCTCGCCCTTGAGCATCTTCAAGGCCGTCTCAATGCCGAACACCGCCTGCTTGGCGGCGAACTGGTCGGCCGTGGCCAGGACGCGACCGTCCTTGAGCATCGGCTTGATGGCATTGATGTTGTCGTAGCCGACCACCTGGACCTTGCCCGCCTTGCCTGCCGCGCGCACGGCCGACACCGCGCCGACCGCCATGCTGTCGTTACCGGCCAGCAGCGCCTTGAGGTTGGGGTATTCGCTGAGCATCGAAGCGGCGACCTGGTTGCCCTTGTTGATTTCCCAGTCGCCCGATTGCAGGGACACGACCTTGACCTGGGCCGCTTCCATCGCATCCTTGAAGCCGGCGGTGCGCGCCTGGGCGTTGGTGGTGGTGGAGACACCTTCGATGATGCCGACTTCGTCACCGGCCTTGAGCTGCTTGGCCAGGTATTCGCCGACCAGGCGCGCGCCCTTGCGGTTGTCCGGGCCTACGAACGGCACGTTGATGTTCTTGCTCTTGACCACGGCCGGATCGAGCTGGTTGTCGATGTTGATGACCGTGATGCCGGCGTCGACGGCTTTCTTGATCACCGGCACCATCGCCTTGGAATCGGCGGGCGCGATGACCAGCGCATCGACCTTGGAGACGATCATCTGCTCGACGATGCGAATCTGGTTGGCGGTGTCGGTTTCATCCTTGATCCCGTTGGAGATCAAGTCGAAATCGGCGGAGTGTTCCTTCTGATAAGCCTTGGCGCCGTCTTCCATGGTCAGGAAGAATTCGTTGGCCAGGGATTTCATGACCAGGGCGACCTTGGGTTTTTCAGCGGTCTGGGCGAATGCCGAGGAGAGAGGCAGCGTAGCGGATGCGGCCGCGAGCATGGCGACAGCGAGTAGGCGTCCAGCGAATGGCAACTTCATGGGTTCACTCCGATCTTATGATTATTGTGGGCAAATCATCGCACGGAACGCCGCGCAAACGTTTGCGTGAAGTGAACTATGGTAAGGCTTCGCCGATTTGTCAACGTCGCGGTCGCCGGCGATCACGCCGCTGTATCCAAGGCGCCCGTTGAAGGTACAGCGCCCAGCCTTTTCTGTCGCGACGGTAAATAAAGATTTTTTTCCTACATCAAAACACCAAAAGCGCTGTCAGACGATTTTCTTGAATTTTAAGTAGTTGCGTAAATGCCTACGGTTAAATACTGTATGCACGTACAGCTTAATAAGGATAATCCTGTGGCCCCGCCCTCCGCTGCAACTTCCCCTTTGGACGCCTACGCACGACTCGCCCTTCGCGTCTCGAAAATCATCAACGGCCCCACCGCACAGAAAGCCAAGGCCGCCCTGATCTTCCGCCTTCCCGATGAACCGATGGACGAGTGGGAGCGCCTGCTGGAAGAAATCGACGAGAACGACAACGTCACCCTCGCCTATCGCGACGATGGCGGTGTGCAGGTTTTCTGGGTTGTGCCGAAGGAAGATTGAGCGTGATGAGTGTTCGCTGTTTAGCTTTATTGCTGGCGTTTGCCGCCGTGGGCGCGCAGGCCGCTGCGCCGCGTACCTTCAACGAGGCCAAGAAGGTCGCCTGGAAACTCTATGCGCCGCAATCCACCGAGTTCTACTGCGGCTGCAAGTACACCGGCAACCGAGTGAACCTGGCGGCTTGCGGCTACGTGCCGCGCAAGAATGCCAGCCGCGCCGCACGCATCGAGTGGGAGCATATTGTCCCGGCATGGCAGATCGGCCATCAGCGCCAGTGCTGGCAGGAAGGCGGCCGCAAGCAATGCACCCGCTACGACCCGGTCTACCAGCGGGCCGAGGCCGACCTGCACAACCTGGTGCCGAGCATTGGCGAAGTGAATGGCGACCGGAACAATTTCAGTTTCGGCTGGCTGCCCGTGCAGAAGGGCCAGTACGGTTCATGCCTGACCCAGGTGGACTTCAAGGCCAAGAAGGTCATGCCCCGCCCGTCCATCCGCGGCATGATCGCACGCACTTATTTCTACATGAGCAAGCAGTACGGCCTGCGCCTTTCCAAGCAGGACCGACGCCTGTATGAAGCCTGGGACAAGACCTACCCGGTCGAAAGCTGGGAGCGCCAACGCAACCAGAGCGTGGCGTGCGTGATGGGCCACGGGAACGAATTCGTCGGGCCGGTGGACCTGAAGGCCTGCGGCTGACCCCATATTTGTGAACAGCACAAAACCCACAGTGGGAGCGGGCTTGCTCGCGAAGGCGGTGTGTCAGGTGACATCATCTTGGCAGATACACCGCTATCGCGAGCAGGCTCGCTCCCACAGGTTTTGTGGCTTGACTGACTTGTTTGCGCTACCCGATCACTGGGCCGCCGGGTAATCGACGACCTGGGTCTCGATGTTGCGTTTCTTCGCCCGCACCAGCGCCGCCGTGATCTGTTCCTGCTTGGCCTCGGCTTCGGCCTGGGAAGCCAGGGGCCCCACCAACACCCGCTCCTTGCCATTTTCCCGCACCACGGTCGACATGAAGCTGTGCTCGATGAGCCATCCGGTCAGGTCGCTGATCGCTTGCGGGGTCTCGCCTCGCACCTCGACGGCCCATTGCGGCGCGGCAGCGGCGGCCGGTACGGAAGTCGCGGCCGGTTTCGGCTTCGGTGTCTCGGCGTCACGCCCTTCACCGCACCCAGCCAGCATCAATACCGCGATAACCCAAGCCAATTTGCGCACAACGTTTCCCCTGGAAGACATGAGGCGTGGATTTTAACACTCACATCCGCCAAGAACCCCGCGAACGACGCTCAAAACACGAGAATCCTGCCCGACGTCTCTGTATAGTCGCACCCTGGGAATTCGCTCTGGGAATTAATGCTACGTCTGCACGTCAGAAAGAGGCACCCACAGTGTGACACTTAGCACTAATCTATAAGCAGTACCGACATCTGCACTGTCTGAATCAGGTGCCCTATAAAGCAATCAAGGAGAACACCATGCTGATACTCACCCGCAAAGTCGGTGAAAGCATAAACATTGGTGACGACATCACGATCACCATTCTGGGCGTTAGCGGCCAACAGGTCCGGATCGGCATCAACGCCCCGAAGAACGTCGCGGTGCACCGCGAAGAGATCTACCAGCGTATCCAGGCAGGCCTGACCGCCCCCGACAAGCCGCAAACGCCCTGAGCCTTGCAGCAGTCCGTAGCCAGCCCGTTTGCATCGCCGCAATGGCTGGCTAAAGATTCCGGCCGATCGAGCCTGCCCTGCGTCACCCCCGCCCTTTGATTGTCATCCAGCCCGTGAACCGATACTAATGGCATGGCTTGCAGCATGGCTGTCAGACGTTTCGTTTTAATGGCGGTGAAGCAGGCGCCCTTCAGCCCAGGCCTACGCCCCGCGCCATGCCGGTGGCCGCGACCACCATCAACACCAGCAGCAAGGCTTCGATGTGGCTGATCCGGGCAAACCGGCCGGCCCGCGAAGAATCGACGGCCGCGCCCTTGCCCAGGGCCATCCGCCACTTGACCAGGGTGATCATTGGCGCGATTTCCAGTAACAGGATCAGCAGCAACAGCGTCATCTTCAGGTGAAACAGCGGTTGGTGCAGGTAGTAGTCCGTCCCTTTTTCGAACCCCGCGAACGCCCGCATCCCGCCCGTCACCAGCAACACCAGCGCGGACAGGCCCCAGACGTTATCCGCCACCAGCACATTGCGAACCGCATCGGCGCCGCCCGCCACACGGCGCAGTGCCGTGCCACGGGCCAGCACCGCCCAGAAGCCCAGTGCGAAGGCCAGCAGATGAATGGCCGCGAGAGACCAATGAGCCAACATGGCGAGGTACCTGTCAGTGAACGTCGGATCGACCTGACAGTACTAGCTCATAAAACAATGATTGCCAGGCGGGCCACAAAAAAATGTGGGAGCGGGCTTGCTCGCGAATGCGGTGTGCCAGTCAATGATTAATCACTGACACGCCGCTTCGCAAGCAAGCCCGCTCCCACGGGGATTGCGCGCTCCGAGAGATCTCAGTCCGCCAATCGCCAGGTCGTCCCGCCCTTCCCGTCTTCCAGCACCACGCCCATGGCGGTGAGCTGGTCGCGGATGCGGTCGGATTCGGCCCAGTCCTTGTTGGCCCGCGCGGTGAGGCGCGCCTGGATCAATGCCTCGACCTCGGCAGCGTCCACGCGGCCTTCGGCACCGGCCTGGAGGAAGTCGTCGGCTTCGAGCTGCAACACGCCCAGCACGCTGGCCAGTTCCTTCAGGCGTGCCGCGAGGCCCGCCGCCGCATCGAGATCGCTCTCACGCAGGCGGTTGATCTCGCGCACCATCTCGAACAGCACCGCGCAGGCTTCCGGCGTGCCGAAGTCGTCGTTCATGACTTCGGTGAACCGCGCCACGAACGCTTCGCCACCGGCGGCAGGCACGCTCGGCAGGCCTTTCAACGCATGGTAGAAACGCTCCAGGGCGCCCTTGGCGTCCTTGAGGTTGTCTTCCGAATAGTTGATGGCGCTGCGGTAGTGGCTCGACACCAGCAGGTAACGCACGACCTCGGGGTGGTACTTGTCGAGCACGTCGCGGATGGTGAAGAAGTTGTTCAAGGACTTGGACATCTTCTCGCCGTTGATCCGGATCATGCCGCAATGCATCCACGCGTTGGCGTAGGTCTTGCCGGTGGCCGCTTCGCTCTGGGCGATCTCGTTCTCGTGGTGCGGGAACTCCAGGTCACTGCCGCCACCATGGATATCGAAGGTCTCGCCCAGGCAGCAGGTGGACATCACCGAGCATTCGATGTGCCAGCCCGGACGACCCTTGCCCCAGGGCGAATCCCAGTTCGGCTCGCCCGGCTTGGCGGCTTTCCACAGCACGAAGTCCAGCGGGTCCTGTTTCGACTCGTCGACCTCGATGCGCGCGCCGATGCGCAGGTCTTCGATCTTCTTGCGCGACAACTTGCCGTAGCCCATGAACTTGGCGACGCGGTAGTACACGTCACCATTGCTCGCCGCGTACGCATACCCCTTGTCGATCAAGGCCTGGATCATGTCCAGCATGCCCGGGATGTAGTCCGTGGCCCGCGGCTCCAGGTCCGGCTTGAGGATATTGAGGCGCGCCTCGTCCTCGTGCATGGCCTTGATCATGCGCTCGGTCAGCGCGTCGTAGGGCTCGCCGTTCTCGCGGGCACGGTTGATGATCTTGTCTTCGATGTCGGTGATGTTGCGCACGTAGGTCAGGTCATAACCGCTGTAGCGCAGCCAGCGGGTCACCAGGTCGAAGGCGACCATGCTGCGGCCGTGCCCGAGGTGGCAGTAGTCGTACACAGTCATCCCGCAGACGTACATGCGCACCTTGTTGCCATCCAGCGGCTTGAAGACTTCTTTGCTCTTGGTGAGCGTGTTGTAGATCGTTAGCACAGGGTTTCCCTTAAGACTTGATCACTGACCCCAGGAATCACGCAAGGTCACGGTACGGTTGAATACCGGAGCACCGGGTTTCGAGTCCTTGATATCCGCGCAGAAGTAGCCTTCGCGCTCGAACTGGAAACGGTCTTCCGGCTGTGCGTTGCCCAGCGAGGGTTCGGCACGACAACCTGTGAGGACTTGCAGGGAGTCAGGGTTGATGTTGTCCAGGAAACTGGCGCTGTCTTCGGCCTTCTCCGGGTTCGGCGAACGGAACAGGCGATCGTACAGGCGCACTTCGCACTCGACGCTGGCGGCGGCCGGCACCCAGTGGATCACGCCCTTGACCTTGCGCCCTTCCGGGTTCTTGCCCAGGGTCTCGGGATCGTACGAGCAACGCAGCTCGACGATGTTGCCCTCGGCGTCCTTGATGGCTTCGTCGGCGCGGATCACGTAGCTGCCGCGCAGGCGCACTTCACCGGCTGGCTCCAGGCGCTTGTAGCCTTTTGGCGGCGCTTCCATGAAGTCGTCGCGGTCGATGTAGATCTCCCGGGCGAACGGCAGGACGCGCACGCCCATGTCTTCCTTCGGGTGGCATGGCAGCTCGAGGTTCTCGACCTGGCCTTCCGGGTAATTGGTGATCACGACCTTCAGCGGACGCAACACGCACATGGCACGCGGGGCGCTGTGGTCGAGGTCGTCACGGATGCTGAACTCCAGCATGCCGAAGTCCACCACGCCGTCGGAACGGTTGGTGCCGACCATCTCGCAGAAATTGCGGATCGATTTCGGCGTGTAGCCACGCCGGCGGAAGCCCGACAGGGTCGACATGCGCGGGTCGTCCCAGCCGTTGACGTGCTTCTCGTCCACCAGTTGCTTGAGCTTGCGCTTGCTGGTGATCGTGTAGTTCAGGTTCAGGCGGCTGAACTCGTACTGGCGTGGATTGGCCGGCACGGGCAGGTGCTCGAGGAACCACTCGTACAGCGGACGGTGGCTTTCGAACTCCAGGGTGCAGATCGAATGGGTGATCCCTTCGATGGCGTCCGACTGGCCGTGGGTGAAGTCATAGTTGGGGTAGATGCACCACTTGTCACCGGTCTGGTGGTGATGGGCGTGGCGGATGCGGTACATGATCGGGTCGCGCAGGTTCATGTTCGGCGAGGCCATGTCGATCTTGGCGCGCAGCACCCGTGCGCCGTCCGGGAACTCACCGGCGCGCATGCGGGCGAACAGGTCGAGGTTCTCCTCGACGCTGCGATCGCGGAACGGGCTGTTCCTGCCCGGCTCGGTCAGGCTGCCACGGTATTCCTTGGCCTGCTCGGGGGTCAGGTCGCAGACGTAGGCGTTGCCGGCCTTGATCAGCTCCACCGCCCAGTCGTGCAACTGGTCGAAATACTGGGAGGCGTAGCGCACTTCACCGGACCACTGGAAACCCAGCCACTTGACGTCGCTTTCGATCGCGTCGATGTATTCCTGGTCTTCCTTGGCCGGGTTGGTGTCGTCGAAACGCAGGTGCGTGACGCCACCGAACTCCTCGGCCAGGCCGAAGTTCACGCAGATCGACTTGGCGTGGCCGATGTGCAGGTAGCCGTTGGGCTCCGGCGGGAAACGGGTGACGATCTGTGTGTGCTTACCCGAATCCAGGTCCGCCTGGATGATCGGGCGCAGGAAATTGACCGGCACGGCCGGGCCGGTCTTGGAATTCGAGGTAGGGTCGACAGTGGGCTTGCTCATAGGATCCTTGAACAGACAAGTGCGCGGCCGGGTGCGGCCTGATAAATCAAAGCCCGTATCATAGCCGATGCTGTCAAGCACCTGACAGGCCAGGCCGGCAAACGATTGAATTTAATCGACGACCCGATGAAAAACAGCCTCGAAATTCGTGCCCGGCGCGCTAAACTGCCCAGCCTGGCCGATCATGGCCGGACCGGTTGCGGGCCCCACAGCCCCGAAACCCACGAATTCCTAGAAAGAGTAGCGATCATGAGCAAAGTCAAACTGACCACCAACCACGGTGACATCGTTCTGCAACTGAACGCCGAGAAGGCGCCGGTTACCGTTGCCAATTTTGTTGAGTACGTCAAAGCCGGCCACTACGAAAACACGGTTTTCCACCGTGTCATCGGCAACTTCATGATCCAGGGCGGTGGTTTCGAGCCAGGCATGAAGGAAAAGAAGGACAAGCGCCCGAGTATCAAGAACGAAGCCGACAACGGCCTGCCGAACAAGAAGTACAGCGTCGCCATGGCCCGCACCATGGAGCCGCATTCGGCCTCCGCGCAATTCTTCATCAACGTGGCTGACAACAGCTTCCTGAACCACAGCGCCCCGACGGTACAGGGCTGGGGCTATGCCGTGTTCGGCGAAGTGATCGAAGGCACCGACGTGGTCGACAGCATCAAGGGCGTTTCCACCACGTCCAAGGCTGGCCACCAGGACGTCCCGGCCGAAGACGTGATCATCGAGAAAGCCGAGATCATTGAGTGATATTGCTGATTTCAGATTTGCATCTGGAAGAGGAGCGCCCGGACATCACCCGGGCGTTTCTGGATTTACTCGCGACACGCGCCCGCTCGGCGCAGGCGTTGTACATCCTGGGCGACTTCTTCGAAGCCTGGATCGGCGACGATGCCATGACGCCCTTCCAACGTTCCATCTGCCAGGCCCTGCGCGAACTGAGCGACAGCGGCACGGCCATCTTCCTGATGCACGGCAATCGCGACTTCATGCTGGGGCAGGCCTTCTGCAAGGCGGCCGGCTGCACCCTGATCAAGGACCCGAGTGTCGTGCAGTTCAACGGCGAGCCGGTGCTGCTGATGCACGGCGACAGCCTCTGCACCCGCGACGAAGGCTACATGAAGCTGCGTCGCTGGCTGCGCAACCCGGTCACGCTGTTCATCCTGCGCCACCTGCCCCTGGGCAGCCGGCAAAAACTGGCGCGCAAGCTGCGCAGCGAAAGCCGCGCGCAAACGCGGATGAAAGCCAACGACATCGTCGATGTCACGCCCGACGAAATCCCGCGGATCATGCAGCAGTATGGCGTGCAAACCCTGATCCACGGCCACACCCATCGTCCCGCCATCCACAAGCTGCAACTCGGCGAACAAGCGGCCAGGCGCATCGTGCTGGGGGACTGGGACAAGCAAGGCTGGGCGTTGCAGGTGGACGAGCAGGGCTTTGCGCTGGCGCCATTTGATTTTGGTCATGCGCAATTGGCGCTGCCAGGGACTTAGAGCATACGCAGGTCCCGCGGGAGCGAGCCTGTGGGAGCAAAGCTTGCTCGCGACGAACGATGACACGGTCTTGCATTTGAAACCGTGTCGCCTGCATCGCGAGCAAGCTTTGCTCCCACAGGCTTGCTCCCACAGGCTCGCTTCCACAGGGACTGCGCTCGAATCAATGACCGCTGGCGGCAGGCCCCGCCTTCGCCGCAAACGGCGGCTTCGCCAGCCACACCAACACAATCAGCCCCATGAACGCCCAGCCCAACAGCGTGAAGTAATCCACGGTGGACAGCATGTACGCCTGGCTGGTGAGGATATGGTCCAACTGCGCGTAAGCCGGTGCGCTCGCACCGCCCAACTGGTCGAGGGCCGCGCGGGTGCTTGGCTCGAACGTGCTGATGTGCTCACTCAGGTAGGCATGATGCAGGTCGGCCCGGCGGATCCAGATCCAGGTGGTCAGCGACGCCGCGAAGCTGCCGCCCAACGTCCGCAGGAACGTCGCCAGCCCGGCACCGTCGGCAATCTGGTGCGGCGGCAGGTCCGACATCAGGATGCTCAGCGTCGGCATGAAGAACAGCGCCACGCCGATGCCCATGAACAACTGCACGAGGGCGATGTGCTGGAAGTCCACTTCGTTGTTGAACCCGGCCCGCATGAAGCAACTCAGGCCAATGGCCAGGAACGCCAGCCCGGCCAGCACGCGCAGGTCGAACCGGTGGGCGTACTTGCCGACGAAGGGTGACATCAATACCGGCAGGATACCGATGGGCGCCACCGCCAGCCCGGCCCAGGTGGCGGTGTAGCCCATCTGGGTCTGGAGCCATTGCGGCAAGATCAGGTTGATGCCGAAGAACCCGGCGTAGCCACCCACCAGCACGATGGTGCCGATGCGAAAGTTGCGATAGGCGAACAGCCGCAGGTTGACCACCGGATGACTGTCGGTCATCTCCCAGATCACGAACACCGCCAGGGCGATCACCGATATCAACGCGCCGATGATGATGAAGTTCGATTCGAACCAGTCCAGGTCGTTACCCTTGTCGAGGATCACCTGGAGTGCGCCGACACCGATGATCAGCGTGATCAACCCGACGTAGTCCATCGGCTGGCGGCTGATGACCACGGGACGTTCCTTGAGCTGTTGGCGCACCACCATCGCCGCGAAGACACCGATGGGCACGTTGATGAAGAAGATCCACGGCCAGCTGTAGCTGTCGGTGATCCAGCCGCCCAGGATCGGCCCGGCGATGGGCGCCACCACCGTGACCATCGCCAGCAACGCCAGGGCCATCCCGCGCCTGGCCGGCGGGTACACGGCGATCAGCAAGGTCTGGGTCATCGGGTACAACGGCCCGGCCACCAGGCCCTGGAGCACGCGAAAACCGATCAGCTCGGGCATCGAGGTGGAGATACCGCACAGGAAAGACGCGAGCACGAACAGCATCGTCGCCCACAGGAACAGCTTCACTTCGCCAAACCGCCGGCTCAGCCAGCCGGTCAGCGGCAGCGCGATGGCGTTGCTCACCGCGAACGAAGTGATCACCCAGGTGCCCTGCTCCGAGCTCACCCCCAGGTTGCCGGAAATGGTCGGCAAGGCGACGTTGGCGATGGTGGTGTCGAGCACCTGCATGAACGTCGCCAGCGACAGCCCGATGGTACTGAGCAACAGGCTGGGCGGTGTGAAGGACGCGTTATTGCTCATTGCGAAATCCTATGAAGCGAAGGTGGCGAAATCCCTCAGGACAAGCCCCTGTGGGAGCGGGCTTGCTCGCGAAGACGATTCCACAATCAACATCTGCGTTGGCTGATCCTGCGCATTCGCGAGCAAGCCCGCTCCCACAGGGTTCGGCACCCTCCTGCAAATGCACAGATCCTGCGGACAGCGTTCAGCGCTGCACCGTCTTGCTCGCCGCGGCGCTGTTTTCGTGGATCAACCGGGCGATCATCGCGTCGGCGTCGGCCAGTTGCCGGTCGTAGACCTGGGTGCTGAAGGTGGCCTTCTGCGGGGGCTGCTGGGCCAGGACCGGGCCACTCTGGTCGTGCAGGTTGACGTTGACCACGGTCGACAGGCCGATCCGCAGCGGATGGTCGGCCAGTTCCTGGGCATTGACATGGATCCGCACCGGCACCCGCTGGACGATCTTGATCCAGTTACCCGTGGCGTTCTGCGCCGGCAGCAGGGCAAACGCGCTGCCGGTGCCGGCGCCAAGGCTGTCGATCGTGCCGCTGTACTTCACGTCGCTGCCGTAAAGGTCGGTCTCGATCTCCACGGGTTGGCCAATGCGCATGTCGCGCAGCTGGGTCTCCTTGAAGTTGGCGTCGATCCACAACTGGTCCAGCGGGATCACCGCCATCAACGCCGTCCCCGGCTGCACCCGTTGGCCCAGTTGCACGGTGCGCTTGGCGACGTAGCCGGTGACCGGCGCGATCAGGGTGCTGCGGGCATTGGCGAGGAACGCCTGGCGCAGTTGCGCGGCGGCCGATTGCACGTCGGGATGGGACGACACCACGGTGTCATCCACCAGGGCGCTGGTGGTCTTGAGCTGCTGCCGGGCGTTGGCCAGGGCATTTTGCGCCGAGGTCAGGTCATCGCGGGCGTGGGACAGTTCTTCCTGGGAGATCGCCCCGCCGGCCGCCAGGTTGCGACGCCGGTTGTAGTTCTCCTGGGCCTTCTGCACCTCGGCCTCCTGGGCGTTGACCTGCGCCCGCATGCCGTCGACGTTGCTGTACAAGCCCCGCACCTGGCGCACGGTGCGGGCCAGGTTGGCCTGGGCACTTTGCAGCCCGACTTCGGCATCGTTCGGGTCGAATTGCACCAGTATCTGGCCTTCGCGTACCAGGTCCCCGTCGTCGGCACCGATGCTCACCACGGTGCCGGTGACCTGCGGCGTGATTTCCACCACGTTGCCGTTCACATAGGCATCGTCGGTGCTTTCATTCCAGCGCCCGTACAGTTCGTGCCAGGCCCAGACGCCCAGGCCGCACAGTACGACGATGGCCGCGACGGCCAGCAGCATGACCTTGCGCTTGCGCGGGTTACCGCTGTCCTGCGGGTTTTGGGAGGGTTGCGTAGTGTCGGCAGTGGCCATGACAAATACCTCGAATCAGTTGTTCGGCGCAGTGGAGGCCGGGGTGGCCGCAGCCAGGGCCTGGGGTTCGAAACCGCCGCCCAGGGCTTGCATCAGCTGGATCGACAAGTCGATCTGCTCGGCATTCAGGTTCGCCAGTTGGCGCTGGGCCTGGAGCAATTGCTGCTCGATGCTCAGCACGTCCAGGTAATTCCCGATGCCCGAGCCGTAGCGCTGGACCACGGTGTCGTAGGAGCTTTGGGCGATATCGGTGGCATGTTGCTGGGCACCGATCTGGCGGGCGATGTCACGCAACTGGTTGATGGTGTCGCTGACATCCCCCAAGGCCTTGACCAGGCTTTTGTTGTACTGCGCCACCGCCAGGTCGTAGTCGGCATCCCGGGCATCCAGGTCGGCGCGCAAGCGTCCGCCGTCGAAGATCGGCAGCGACACCGTCGGCGCCACGTTGAAGAAGCGGCTGGGCGAGCCGAACATCGCATCGCCCAACAGCGACCGGACTCCCGCCGCCGCGCTCAGGTTGAGGTTGGGGTAGAAGTTGGTCTTGCCGGCCTCGATGTCCTTGCTCGCGGCCTCGACCCGCCAACGGGCGGCCACCAGGTCGGGGCGACGGCCCAGCAACTCGGCCGGCAGGTTCGACGGCAAGGCGACCGCGCTCGATTGCAGCACGTTGGGCCGGGCGATTTCATTGCCCCGGTCCGGGCCCTTGCCCAGCAGTACCGCCAGGGCGATCTTGGCGCTTTGCAGGCGTTTCTCGGCGTCGATCAAGGTGGCATCGGCGCTGGCTTCCAGGCTTTCGGTCTGCTGGAACTGGTATTCGCTGTCGATCCCGGCGCTGAGCCGGCGTTTGCTCAGGTCGAGCATCTGCCGGGTACGCTTGAGGTCTTCCGCCGCCAGGTCATGAATGATGTGGGCCTGGCCGAGGTCGCTGTAGGCCCGGGCCACGTCGGCGGCCAGGGTCAGTTGCGCGGCCTGGCGATCGATCTCGGCGGCACGGGCCTGGCCCAGGGCGGCTTCCCAGGCAGCCCGCTGGCCGCCCCAGAGGTCGAAGTTGTAGTTGAAGTCCACGCCCAGGGTGCGCAAGGTGCTGTAGGCACCGCCCTCGCCTGTTGGGTCTTCGTCGCGGGACAGGCGCGAACGGCTGACGCTGCCGCTGGCATCCAGGGTCGGCAGGCGCGCCGCGTTGGCCGCGTAGGCGGCGGCACTGGCCTGATGCACCCGGGCGCTGGCGATCTGCATGTCCGGGCTGTCGCGCAGGGCTTCACGGATCAGGCCGTCGAGTTGCGGGTCGCCGAGGCTGGTCCACCAATCGCTTTTTGGCCACGCGGCCGGCGACAACCTGACACCGTTCAGCGATTGCCCGGCCTTGAGGCTCTGGGCCTCGAGGCTGACACCCTCGGTCTTCAGGCCACTGTAGCTGGCGCAGCCGGCCAGGCTCATGGCGAGCAGCACCAGGCTCAGGCGGGTACGCAAGGTCTTACGCTTCATTGGGCCCCCAATCGCAACACGGTGATGGGATCACCGGCGGCAAGCAGAATTTTCTTGAGAATTCGTTCGAGGGTTTCCAGCTCCTCGCGGCTGATGGCGCTGGCCAACTGGTTCATCGCGTCGGCACCGATCACCGGCAGGCGATCCGCCAACGCCCGGCCGGCGTCGGTCAGGACCAGCAGCACCTGCCGCCGGTCGTCCACCGAGCGCTGGCGAGCGAGGAAACCTTTCTGTTGCAGGCGGTCGAGCATGCGGGTCATCGAACCGCTGTCCAGGGACAGGTAGCGACACAGCTCGGCCGGCGTGTCGATACCGTGCTGGGCCATGATGATCAACACCTTGAACTGCGCCGCCGTGATGCCGACCGGTTCCATGTGGGTATCGATGATCCGGTCCTTGAGCAGCGCGGCACGCCCGAGCAGCAAGCCGAGATGACACTTGTGGAATTCGTCTGGGGTGAAATGCTTCATCTGGACACCGTTTGCTGCCTAGGCAGTTAATGTATGTCGAGATATTACTGCTTAGGCAGCAAATGTCAACAAAATAGTTAGCTTGCTATACATGCCCAGACAGAGGCGCAAAAATGTGGGAGCGGGCTTGCTCGCGAACGCGGGGTGTCAGTCAGCAAATCGCCAACTGATACACCGCGTTCGCGAGCAAGCCCGCTCCCACAAGTGCCTTGGAGAAGGGTTAGAAATCGCGCTTGTAGAAGATGTCCAGGGAACTGGCGACGCCGCTGGCGGCTTCGAGGTAGACCTTCTTGCTGAGCTTGTAGCGCAGGGCGATGGTGTTGGCCGGTTCGAACACGCCGACGCCGTAGCGCAGGCTGAGTTTTTCCGAGAGATTGCCGCTGGCGACCACGCTGGTGGTGTCGCCGCTGCCCTGGGTGTCGAGCTGGAAGTCGCTGATGCCCAGGTTGTTGGCCAGGCTGGTGGTCACCCCGGAACTGCCCATCAGGCCCAAGCCCAGCGCCGCCTGGGCGAGCATGTTGTTGTCCTCGCCCGTGGTGCTCAGCGGCCGGCCCAGCACCAGGTAGGACAGCGCCTGCTCCTGGCTCATGGCCGGCTCCGAGAAGATCTGCGTGGTCGGCTGCTCGGCACTGCCGCTCAAGCGAATGCCGGCGATCACGTCATCGGTCTGGCGGATCGCCTCGATGTCCAGGTAAGGCTGGTCGATCGGCCCGGCGAACAGCAGCCGCGCGCGCCGTACCGTCAGCCGTTGGCCATAGGCCCGGTAGCGGCCATCGTTGAGCCAGAGTTCGCCGCGGGTGTCCAGGTTGTCGCCGATGTGCACCTGGCCCTGGACGTTGGCGGTCAGGCCAAAGCCGGAAAACGCGAGTTTGTCCTGGCCGACGATCACATCGATGTCCATCGCCATGGCGATCGGCGGCTTGCCCTCCTCGGTCTGGTGGCCGACGATCACCGTGTCATCCGAGACCTTGACGGTGGACGGCGGCAGCTCGCGAACGGTGATCTCGCCCTTGGGCACCAGGACCTTGCCGGCAATGGCCAGGCGCTCGCCATGCAGGGTGATGTCGAGGTCCGGCGCCACGTCCAGCACCGCATACGGTTCGACCGTGACCGGCAAGTGCGAGCCCTTGAGCGCCAGGTTCATGCTCAAGGCCTGGCCCCAGCCGATTTCCCCGGTTAGGCTGCCCTGCCCGTCCTTGCCGCTTTTCCAGTCGCCCTCGAGCCGCACCGTTTCGCCGGCAATCATCGCGCGCAGCCGCAGGGCTTCGAGGCTGACCGGCAGTTCGGGCCCGGACACTTCGCCATCGCTGAGCACCAGGTTGCCGTTGACCTGGGGCGCCAGCAAGCCGCCGGACAACGTCCCGCTGCCGTTCAGGTGCCCGGTGAGGGTTTCCACCATCGGCACGAACGGCCGGGCCACGGACAGGTCCAGGCCGGTCAGGCGGAACGAGCCGCTCAGGGGTTTGCTGGCCGGCAGCGGATTGATCTGTGCCTGGACCATCAGCTCGCCCAGCCGCGCGCCGACGAAGTTCAGCTGGGTGTCGATGCGCTTGGGGGTCAGGCGACTATCGAGGGTCAGGGTCTGGTAGGGGAAGTCCAGCCACGGCGCCTGGTCGCGGTCCTTGTCGCGGATCCGTAACGTGCCGCCACTGGCGTCCACCAGGATCCGCCCGTTCGGGCCGCTGGCCGGCAGGTCCAGTTGCAGGTCGGCATTGAGCTGGCCCTGCCAGGCGAAATCCTTGGGCATCCACTGGGCCAGGCTTTCGATGGGGAACTGCTTGAGGCGATAGCGCAGCTTCGGCTCCGGCATCAGCCGCTGGTCTTCGCCACACAGGCTGGCCGGGCCGGAGCGCCAGCAATGGGCGCCGACATTGAGCGTGCCGTTGGCCAGGCGCTCCAGTTTCGCCGGGGCTTGCAGGCGCCAGGCCTGGCCACCGGCCTGGACCGCGCCGCTGGCCAGGCGTCCGCGCCAGTTGCCCTGGTCGAGTGCGCCATCCAGTGCCAACGTCGTGTCGAGTTGCGGCCCTTGCAAGTCCAGGGTGAGTGTCTGTTGCTTGATATCGCCCTGCCCGCTGACGGTCAGCACGCCCAGCGCCGTGTCGCCGGCATGGATGCCGCTGGCCTTGAGGTCGACCTTGCCCCGCTGCGTGCGGTCAAGGGTGGCGTCCAGGTTCAGGCTTTGCAGGCGGTTGTCCTGGAACGCCAGTTGGGTGCCTTGCAGGCCGAGCTTGCCCTGGGGCGCCTTGAGCGTCCCGGCGACGTCGACGCGACCCATGACCTGGCCACGTAATTGCGGCCAGAGCTGGGCCAGGCGCGAGAGCCTGATATCAATCTGGCCGGTGAGCGCCTGTTGCAGGCTGCCAGTGCCGTTGATGCGGTTATCCCCCAGGCGGATGTCCAGCGCGCTGAGTGTCCACTGTTCGCCAGCGCCGCTGGCCCGGGCCTGGAGCAGCGCCGGCTGGCCCCGCAGCTTGCCCTTGAGGTCCAGGTCCGCGTCGAGGTCGAGGCGGCCGTTGTTGATCGATCCCTTGCTGCGCAAGGGGCCCGCCAGGGTGCCAGGCAGTTCGCCGAGCCAGTACGCCGGGTTGATGGCCGACAGTGCCAGGGCAGTGTCCCAGGCGATGCCCTCGGCAAATTGCAGGTCCAGGTGCCCTTCGGCCTTGCCCTGGCCGGCGATGAGTTGAAGTTGCGGCAGATGGATTTGCTTCAGGTCGCCGCTGAACGGGCTGGCCAGGCTGAAGGCTCCGGCCGGTCCGTCCAGCGCGGCCTGGAAGTGACCGAGGTAGCTGCCGTCGGTGTACGAGACTTCGCCGTCGAAGCGGCGCACGCTCACTTGCGGCTCATCGATCAGCGGATAAAGCCGATGCCAGGGAAAATCCACCCAGGCGACCTTGGCGTCTGCGCTCAGGCCTTTGCGCCAATCCACCTGGCCGCTGAGCTTGAGGCTGTGCTGCTCATCAGCCGCCAGGTCCAGGGCGGCGATCTGCGCGCCGTTGGCGTCCACCGTGCCTTGCAGCAACAACGCCACGGGACCTTTCTCGGCGGGCAGGGTCGCCTTGCCGAGCAGTCGATAACCGTTTTCCAGATCGCCCTCGCCGGTCAGTTCGACCTGGTTGAGCAACAGGGTATCCGGCAGCCCGGCGCTGGCCTTGAAGCCGTCGGCGGTGACCCGCACCTTGGCCGGCAGGTGGTCGGCCAGCGGCTGCAACTCGCCGACCAGGCGACCTTGCAGGTAGCCGCGGCTGTCGGCGCTGAGGTTGAGGGTCTTGAGCAGCTCGCCGTCGACGTTCAGGTCCAGGGTCCATGGCATGTCCCCCGGAGCGGGCAAGGTCAACTGGCCGGCGGCCTTCAGCGGCCAGTCACCGCCGGGTTTCAGCAGGCCGGAAAGCTGCAGGCTCAGTTCGTCGCGCTGCAATTGCACCGAGTCGATCTGCAAGCCGGCGGCCGTCCAGTGGGCGACCAACTGCAACCCCTTGAATTGCTCGCTGCCATTGAAGTCCAGGCGCCCGACCTGCACGTCCCCCAGCTCGATGGCCACCGGCAGGTCCAGGTCCGGCAAGCTGATCGGGCCGCTGCTCGGTTCATCGATGGACGGCGGCAGTTGCAGGCTGATCCGGTCGGCCTTGAGCTGCTCGATACACAGGGTCAGGCGCGTGAGGCACAGCGGCGACCAGGCGAAGACCAGCCCATCGATCTCCAGCCGACGGCTGTCCTGTTGCCACAGCAGATGATCGGCGCTCCATTGCCCACCCAGCCGCCCCTGGAAATGCTCCACATCCAACCCCGGCACCAGGCCCAGGGCCCAGCGACTGCCGAACGCGCTGCCCAGGATGATGCCCAGCGCCAATACCACCACCGCCAGCAGCGTACCCAGCGCCAGCAGCGTTATTTTCACACCACGACTCACAACTCAGGCCCCATGGAAAAGTGCAATCGAATGCCGCCTTCGTCGTCCAGCGCATGGGCCAGGTCGAGGCGGATCGGGCCCACCGGCGACACCCAGCGCACGCCAATGCCCACGCCGGTCTTGAGGCTCGGCAACTCAAGGTTGTTGAACGAATTGCCCTGGTCGACGAAGGTCGCCACCCGCCATTTCTGCGCAACCGAATACTGGTATTCGAGACTGCCGGCCACCATGTAGCGGCCACCGATGCGATCGCCCTCGGCGTTCTCCGGCGACAAGCTCTGGTAATCGTAGCCGCGCACGCTCTGGTCGCCGCCGGCGAAGAAGCGCAGGGACGGCGGGACGGATTTGTAGCCATTGGTGGCGCTGCCACCGACCTGGGCGCGGGCCAGCAGGCGATGTTTGTCGAACACGGTGGTCAGGCCCTTGACCATCGCGGTGCCGTAGACGAGGTTGTTGTCCGAACCCAGCCCCTCCTTGGCGACCTTGGTCTCGAACTGCAAGCGGTAGCCGTTGTGCGGGTCGATGCGGTTGTCGCTGCGCAGGTAGGAATAGCTGACGCCCGGCATCAACAGCGTGCTCAAGCCCGAATCGTCGCCCAGGCGGTATTCTTCGCGTTGCCATTTGAGCGACACCACCCGCTGCCAACCACTGGGCAACTTGCTGTGCCATTCCGGGCCGAGGGTCAGCAACTTGCTGAGGGTGTCGGTGCCGGCCAGTTCTTCATATTGATAGCCGCCGGCGTAGCGCAGCTTGTCGGTCAGCGGCGGGTCCAGCGGCACGTCGTACCACAGGCCGACGTTCTGCCGAGGCGCCGAGACCTCGGCCTCCCAGCCATAACTGTGACCTTGGGGGTTGACCCAGTGACGCGTCCAGTTGGCCTTGGCCCGCGGGCCGACGTCGGTGGAAAAGCCCAGGCCCAGGCCCATGGTGCGTGGCCTGCGGGTGTCGAGCCTGACGGCCACCGGGATCACGTTATCGGTGGCGGCGGTAGGCGCCGCGTCGACCCGCACGCCTTCGAAATAGCCGCTCGATTGCAGGGCCTGGTTGAGTTCGGCAATGAGTTCGGAGTCGTAGGGCGTGCCCGCCTTGAACGGCACCATGCGTCGCAGCAGGTCCTCGTCGAACGGCGTGTCGCCTTCGAAACTCACCGGCCCCAAGGCGTAGCGCGGGCCGCTGTCGTAGACCAGCTCGATGTCGGCGACACCGGCCTGGGGGTCCACCGACAATTGTTGGCGGGTAAAGCGCCCACTGAAAAAACCGTAGCGCGAAGCCTGGTTCTGGATCAGGCGCTTGGCGTCTTCGTAGCGACCGTGGTTGAGCACCGCCCCGGGCTTGAGGCCGGGGTTGTCCGGCAGGCGAAAGCCCTTGAGGGATGCCGCCGGGCCATCGATGCGCAGGGTCACGTTGCGCAGGTGCACCGGCTCGCCGGGATCGATGCTCAGGACCAGGCGCGGATCCTTGCCACCCTTGACCTCGCTGTCGATCCGCGGCTGGTAGTAGCCCAACGCCTGGGCGGCCTTGCGGGCCTGCTCCTCGGCACCGCGACTGAAGCGCAGCAGCGCGTCCTCGTCACGATCGCCCACGCCGCCGATATAACCTTCTACGTTGGCCTTGAGTGCGTCGTTGGCCGGCTTGACCCGTACCTCCAACTCACTGTTTGCCAGCGCCGCGCAGCTGAGGGACAGCATGAGCACGCCGCTGGTCATTCTTCCTGAAACATTCATGGCGCGGATGCTATCACGGGCTTGGGAGCCTGATAGAGCCAGACTCGTCCTGAAAGTTCGTCCGATCAAGCCGTTGCGCTATGCAGGACCTGCGGATTGGCGTGGAAAAACACGTGCTCGCGGATCGGTCCGACGGCGATCTCGCCGATTTCCTCATAGCCCTGGCGCTTATAGAACGCCAGGTAACGCGGGTTGCCGGTGTCCAGCACGACGCCTTGGGAATGCTCGTCCACCGCGCACCAATTGTGCACGGCCGTGAGCAACTGTTCGCCATAATGCTGGCCCTGGAACTGGGGGTGAATGCCCAGCAACGGCAACACATGGACCGCGTCCGACGGCAGGCAGGCCGTCACCGCCGCGTGGTACTCGAGGTAGCGCCGGGTGCAGCGAAATCCCGTGCTCAACACCATGCGCAAACGCCAGGCCCAGCTTTCGGTGATGCCCAGGCGCCGCTGGGGCGGTGCGATCAAGGCGATGCCGATCAGCCGATCGTTGACCAGCAAGCCGATGGCCGGCAGGTCCTGGAGGAAATGCTGCTTCACCAACTCCCGCACCGTCGCCCGCACCCGCTGTTCATAGCCGGGACGCTCGGATTCGAACAGGAAACTGAAGGTCGGCTCGTGGCGATAGGCCTGGTACAGCAACGAACGGGCTTCGCGGGAATAACCACTGTCGAGCATATGGATGTCGGCGATGGCGGTTTCAGGCATGGCGTTGGATCTCCTCTGGGCTCGGTGAGGCCCAGCGCTTATGAGTACGAACCTGATAGGGTCGTGATCGTTCCTACCTGCAAAGGACATTAGCAGTGCATTTGTCCTACTGCCACGCTGGCCCCCGTCCTACATGTCAGCTAGCATCGCAGTTTTGCCAGGACAGCCGACCATGAAGATCGTCTCCTTCAACATCAACGGGCTGCGGGCCCGTCCTCATCAGCTGGCGGCGCTGATCGACAAGCACCAACCGGACGTGATCGGCCTGCAGGAAACCAAGGTTCACGACGAACAATTCCCCCTGGCCGAGATCCAGGCCCTGGGTTACCACGTGCATTACCACGGGCAGAAGGGCCACTACGGCGTCGCCCTGCTCTCCCGCCAGCCGCCACTGAGCCTGTACAAAGGGTTCGAGGGCGACGACGAAGACGCCCAGCGGCGCTTCATCTGGGGCACCTTCGCCGACGCCAACGGCGTGCCGGTGACGATCATGAACGGCTATTTCCCCCAGGGTGAAAGCCGCGACCACCCGACCAAATTCCCCGCCAAGGCACGGTTCTACAGCGACCTGCAGCAACTGCTGGAAAGCCGCTTTCGCAACGACCAGCCGGTGGTGGTGATGGGCGACGTGAACATCTCCCCGGAAGACTGCGACATCGGCATCGGCCCGGACAACATGAAGCGTTGGCTGAAAGCCGGTAAATGCAGCTTCCTGCCGGAAGAACGCGAGTGGATGGCCCGGCTGAAGAATTGGGGCCTGGTGGACAGCTTCCGGCACCTGAACCCGGCCGTCACCGACCGATTCAGCTGGTTCGACTACCGCAGCCGCGGCTTCGAGGACGAACCCAAGCGCGGCCTGCGCATCGACCTGATCCTCACCTCCCACGGCCTGCTGCCACGGGTCAAGGATGCCGGCGTCGACTATGAACTGCGGGGCATGGAAAAGCCGTCGGATCATGCACCGATCTGGCTGCAGTTGAGCTGAATCCAACGCATCCACACAAACCCTGTGGGAGCAAAGCTTGCTCGCGATACAGACGCCCCGATTTAACGGCGGGATCGTGTCATCGTTCATCGCGAGCAAGCTTTGCTCCCACAATACACTGCTCCCGCATCACTCTGCTGCGCCTGGCAAGTCGCAACCCTGTCACCTTTCAGTAACCTGACTGACTTAATCTTCCGGCACTTCCTCGGCTTCAGAAGGTGCCGGCATGCGGCTGCGCGTTGTCTTTTTCATCGGCTTCTGGCTGCCGTTCCTGGCATCGGCCGACAGTTTGCCCATACCCGAACAGGGCCCGGCCCTGCGCCTCCAAGGCTCCAATACCATCGGCGCGGCGTTGGGGCCGGCATTGGTCAAGGGCTTGATGGAGGATCAGGGCCTGCTCAAGGTCAGCGCCGAAATCACCGGCCGGGACAACGAGCAGCGAATCGTCGGCCAGACCGCCGACGGCCAGCGAGTGGAAATCGACATCGCCGCCCACGGCTCCAGCACCGGGTTTGCCGCCCTCAAGCAGGGCAACGCCGAGCTGGCCGCCTCGTCCCGTCCCATCAAGGACAGCGAATTGAAGGAACTGTCGTCCCTCGGCGACCTGAAAGGTCCCGCCGCCGAGCAGGTCATTGCCATTGATGGCCTGGCGATCATTCTCCATCCGCAAAACCCGCTGCGTCAGCTCGATACCCTGCAACTGGCGCGGATATTCAGCGGCGAGGCGAAGACCTGGGAAGCGGTGGGCGTCACTGGCGGGCCGATTCATTTGTATGCCCGGGATGAACAGTCCGGCACCTACGACACCTTCAAGGACCTGGTCCTCAGCCGTCAGGGAAAACGACTGGATCCTTCAGCCCGGCGCTTCGAGTCCAGCGAACAGTTGTCGGATGCGGTCAGCCAGGATCCGCTAGGCATCGGCTTCATCGGTTTGCCCTACATACGCCAGGCCAAGGCGCTGGCGATCGTCGACGGCGACTCGCAACCCATGTTGCCGTTGAACCACCTGATCGCTACCGAAGACTATCCCTTGTCCCGTCGGCTGTTTTTCTATTTGCCTCCTCGGGATACCAACCCGTGGGCCACGGCACTGGTTGAGTTCGCCCAAAGCGACCAGGGCCAGGCCATCGTCGCGGCCAACGGATTCATCGCCCAGACCGTCCAGGCCATGGCCGTCACACCCAACGCCCTGATGCCCGAGGGCTACCAGGCCCTGAGTCGCCATGCCCAACGCCTGACCGTGAATTTTCGCTTCGAAGAAGGCAGCGCCAACCTGGACAACAAGGCCCATCAAGATCTGGGCCGAGTGCTCGACTACATCCAGAAGCACGGCAAGACCGAACGCCGCGTGACCCTGGTGGGTTTTGGCGATGCCAAGGACGACCCGGCGCGGGCCGACCTCTTATCCAAACTGCGGGCCATGGCGGTGCGGCGCGAACTGGTCAAGTACGGCGTGACCCTGCGCGAGGTACGCGGCTTCGGCGCGCTGATGCCGGTGGCGGCCAACAGCGAGGATGGGGGGCGGATCAGGAACCGGCGGGTGGAGGTCTGGGTTTACTGAACCTGGTCAAGCGGCGCAACACAAATTCCTGTGGGAGCAAAGCTTGCTCGCGATGCAGGCACCTCGGTTCGCCAGGAGACCGCGTCATCTTCATCGCGGGCAAGCTTTGCTCCCACAGCGTGGACTGACCTCAAAAGCCTGGATGTTTACCTCATTATTCTTGATGTAGGACCGAACGCCCTCACCTTGCGCCATTGCCTACAACTACGCCAGAATCCGCCGGCTTGTGCGCCTGGAGGCCCGGCTCTATCGTTTTCCGGTCGCTGACGAATCAGCGATCGGGTTTGGTAGCCCGGGTAAAACTAAGGCGCACGGCTTCGGCATATTTATTATGGCGGCTGTGCGCGGGGCGCCCTCGTGGCGCGCTGGGTTTGCCTTGGTACCCGGTCTACCAACCTGCGTACAGCCGCCACCCAATGTTTGGTAGCAAAAGGTTGCGGCTCCAATAACCAAGGAGTTTCATCCATGTTCAAGCCAACACCGAATCCACCGGATACCGATCCAACATCAAAAGCGTTCGACAAAGCCGCCGACCGCGCCCTCGACTACTACCTCAAGCCCAAAGCCACCCAAACCGAGGCTGATCCCGGCCAACTCTTCACGATTGTCAACGGTGTCGACACCGAATCCCTGCTCGCCAACCTCAGCGAAACCCTGGCCTCGGCCAATGCCATGCTTAGCGATCTGGCTTTCGATCTGGAAGGCTCAAGGCGCCACATCGCGCTGGGTATCCACCAATTGATCGAGTTGAGTGGGCAGATGGCAAACCGCGTTCTGGACAACGTCGAAGCGCGCTAGGTGGCTCACCCAAATAACTTGTGGCGAGGGAGCTTGCTCCCTCGCCACAAGAGCCTGCGTATCCTTAAAGAATGGGGCTGCGCGTTACCGCCCCGCCAACTCCATGATCATCCGCGACAACAGATAAACCCGCGGCACCACGCTTTCCACTTCGGCGTATTCCTCCGGGGTGTGGATGTTGCCGCCGACGATGCCAAACCCGTCCAGCGTCGGCGTGCCGACCCCGGCCGAAAGGCTGGCATCCGCCGCGCCGCCGCTGCCCTCTTCGGTGAGCTTGCGTCCCAGTTCGCCATAGATGCCCTGGGCCATGGCCATCAACCGGTCCGACTCCGCCGTCTGTGGCATCGGTGGCAGGCCGCGCTTGAGGCTGGTGGTGACCTCGGTGTCGGCGATCAACTTGTCCTGCGACACCCGCGCCAGGTCTTTTTCGATGCGGTCGAATTCTTCCGGCACCGCCGCCCGCACGTCGGCCTTGGCGCTGGCGTGGTCGGGAATCACGTTGGTCCGATCGCCAGCGTCGAGCACGGTGAAGTTGATGGTGGTTTTCTTTTCCGCATCGCCAAGCTTGCCCAGTTGCAGGACCTGGTGCGCCGCTTCCATTGCCGCGTTGCGCCCCAGCTCCGGCGCCACCCCGGCGTGGGACGCCTTGCCCTTGACCTCCAGCAACGCCGTGGCACTGCCCTTGCGCCACACCACCAGGCCATCCGCCGGGCGGCCCGGTTCCAGGTTGAGGGTCACGTCATGGGCCTTGGCGGTTTTCTTGATCAGGTCGGTGGCGGCGTCCGAACCGGTTTCCTCGCTGGCATCGAGCAGGAAGGTGATCTGCGCGTAGTTCTTGAAATCGAGGTCCTTGAGGATCTTCAAGGCGTAGACCCCGGCGACGATGCCGCCCTTGTCGTCCATCACCCCCGGCCCGTAGGCCCGCCCATCCTTGATATGGAAAGGACGCTCGGCGGCCGAGCCTTCCTTGAACACCGTGTCCATGTGGGCCATCAGCAGAATCCTGGCCTTGCCGCTGCCCTTGAGTGTGGCGAGGATGTGCTGGGTGCCGTCCGAGTTCGGCACTTTCTCGATGGTGGCGCCCAACTTCTTCAGCTCCTCGACGGTGATATCGCCGACCTGGGTCAGGCCCGGCACATACCCGGAACCGGAGTCGATATTGACCAGCCGTTCCAGCAGTTTCAGGGCCTCGCCCTTGTACTGTTCGGCGTGGGCCAGGACCTGCTGCTGGGGCTGCGCGAGGGCGACGGGCGACAGGGCGCCAAGGGCCAGGCTCAGGCCGAGGCTGACGGCCAGGCGGGTGCGAAGAGCGGTCATCGTCATGATTTCATCCTTGTTCCGTAGCGAAAGGTGCACGGGCACCCTACCCGACTCTGGCCCGAGGCTCCAGTGACCCGCGCCCCAGGGGCCGGCCCCCGCCCAAGGGCGCCAGGTTTTTTTATTCGTCTCGAATACTGGGTAAGCCGCCGATTTTGGCTATACATGACAAGGGTCCGGCATATTCCGAGGAAGGAGGCCCATGCGCAGTTACCAGGTGTTGATCATCGGCAGTGGGTTTGGAGGCCAGTGCGCGGCGGTCAATTTGCTGAAAGAGGGAATCGAGGATTTCCTGATACTCGAGCGCCGGGACTTTTTCGGTGGCACCTGGTGCCAGAACACCTACCCCGGCGCGGCGGTGGACGTTCCCTCGCCCCTGTATTCCCTGTCCTTCGCCGCCTATGACTGGCGGCAGATGTTCGCCGGGCAGGACGAATTGCAGCGCTACACCCAGGACGTGATCGAGCGCTTCAAGCTGCGGGATAAAGTACAGCTGGGAACGAATGTCGAGCGAGTGACATGGGACGACGACGCCCGGCAATGGGTGGTCCAGACCCATCGCCAGGTCTATCGCGCGCAGTTCCTGATCAATGCCACGGGGCCCCTCAGCCAACCGGTGATCCCGGCGTTCGAAGGCCGGGAGCGCTTCCAGGGCAAGGCCTTTCATACCAACCATTGGGACCACGCCTACGACCATCGCCACAAACGCGTGGCCATTGTCGGCAGCGGCGCCAGCGCCGCCCAGGTGATTCCGGCCATCGCCCCGCAGGTCGAGCACCTGCACGTGTTCCAGCGCACGCCCCATTGGGTGCTGCCGCGTCCCGACCGCACGTTCAATCGCTTCGAGCGTTGGCTACTGGGCCTGGCGCCGATGCGCACGCTGTTGCGCTGGTCGATCTACTGGCAATTCGAGACCCGGGTGATCGCCTTCAAATATTCACGGCTGGCGGTGCGCATGGTCCAGCGCAAGGCATTGAAGCGACTGCATCGCCAAGTGCCGGACCCGCACCTGCGCCAGCGCTTGACCCCGGACTACCTGATCGGCTGCAAGCGCGTGATCCTCTCCAATACACTTTACCCGGCCCTGTGCCGGCCCAACGTCAGCGTGCACGGTCGCGAGCAAGGCATCGCCGCCCTCGACGAGACCGGCATCATCATGCGGGACGGCCAGCACATCGAGCTGGACCTGATCGTCTGGTCGACCGGCTATGACGCCACCGACGGGGTGATTTCCTACCCCGTGACCGGCAAGAACGCCACCGAGCTGCGCACCGTATGGGACCCGTATCCCCGCGCCTACCTGGGCACCAGCCTGCCGGGCTTTCCCAACCTGTTCATCGTGACCGGGCCCAACACCGGCATCGGCCACACCTCGGCGCTGTTCATCATCGAAGCGCAGATGAACTACATCCTCGACTGCATCCGCACGCTGAAGCGGCAAAACCTGCGCAGCGTCGAAGTGCGGCCGGACGCGGAACGACGCTACACCGAGATGATCCACCGGGAAATGCAGCGCACCGTGTGGAAATCCGGTGGCTGTCACAGCTGGTATCAAAGCAAAAGCGGTCATGTGATCGCGATGTTCCCGGGTTTCAGCTTCACTTATTACTGGTTGACCCGTCGCCTGAAGCCGGCGGATCACATCCTGTCGTAACCCATGGAGGGCGTGACATGCTGGTGTTGTGGGTAGTCCTTGCCGTGTTTATCGCCTGGAGCTGGTTGACGTATCCGGGCATTGGCCATGTGCTGTATGACATGAGCATGGCCCTGGAGGCGCGACTCTACCGGTTGCACAAGATCACCGTGCCCATCAGCGAGATGACCGTGTCGACCTGGCAGGGCGGGCCCTATGAAGCCTCCGGGAGCATCCTGATGCTGCATGGCTACAGCGCCGACAAGAATCTGTGGCTGCGCTTCGCCCGGCATTTCGTCGGTGACTACCGGGTGGTGATCCCCGACCTCGCCGGCCATGGCGAGACCGGCTTCAAGGCCGGCGGCGGCTACGACATCCCGACCCAGGCCCGGCGCGCGATCGAGCTGCTCGATGCCTGCGGCCTGGACAAGGTCCATGTGATCGGCAACTCCATGGGCGGCCACCTCGCCGCATGGCTGGCGGCCACCTACCCCGAGCGCGTCTCGACCCTGGCGCTGATCGACCCCGCCGGCGTCACCGCCCCCGAGCCCAGCGACATGGAGCGTCACCTGGCCGCCGGGCACAACCCGTTCCTCGTGCACTCGCGGGATGAATTCGCGCCGTTCTACGCCATGACCATGGCCTCGCCGCCCTGGGTGCCGAGCGTGGTGCTGGCGGCATTGGCGCAACGCTACGAGCAGCGCCGGGATGAACTGGCGGAGATCTTCGTCGACTTTCGCGCCAGCCCGCCGATGGAGCCGCACCTGAGCGACATCCGCGCACCGTCGCTGTTGCTCTGGGGGCGCAAGGACCGGCTGATCGACGTCAGCAGCGTGCCGGTGTGGAGCAAGGGCATCGCCGACCTGCGGGTGGAAATCTGGGACGGCGTCGGCCACATGCCCATGGTCGAGAAACCGGGAAAAACCGCGGCGTTGTACCGGGCATTCCTCAAGGGCCTGGGACAGTAGCGGCGCCACGGGATCAGTCCCTGGCAGAATGAAGTCCTGAAGATTCTTCGTTTGTCGGCACCGACGAAGGCTGCGATCTTTCGTGCAACTTCTCTCCCGATTGCCATAGCCAGGAACGCCCACCATGAGCTTCGTCAGCCCCGACCTGATCCGTCAACGCTTCTCCCGGGCGATGTCCGACATGTACCGCGACGAGGTGCCGTTGTATGGCGCGTTGATGAAGCTGGTGGAGCACACCAACGCCCAGGTCCTGGCGGAAGATCCCGCCCTGGCCGCTCACCTGCGCAGCACCGGCGAACTGCAACGCCTGGACTTGGAACGTCACGGCGCGATCCGCGTCGGCACCGCGGCGGAGCTGGCGACCCTGGGGCGACTGTTCGCGGTCATGGGCATGCAGCCGGTGGGCTACTACGACCTCACGCCCGCCGGGGTGCCGGTGCATTCCACCGCGTTCCGCGCCGTGCATGAACGTGCGTTGCAAGTCAGCCCGTTCAGGGTATTCACCTCCCTCCTGCGCCTGGAACTGATCGAGAACGCCGGGCTGCGGGCGTTTGCCGAGTCGGTATTGGCCAAGCGGCAGATCTTCACCCCCGGCGCCCTGGAACTCATCGCCCTGGCCGAGCGCGAGGGGGGCCTGACCGAGCCTCAGGCGGACGACTTTGTCCGGCAGGCCCTGGAAACTTTTCGCTGGCACCCCAGCGCCACCGTGACGGCGGACCAATACCGGCAGTTGAGCGCGCAACATCGGCTGATCGCCGACGTGGTCGCGTTCAAGGGCCCGCACATCAACCACCTGACCCCACGGACCCTGGACATCGATATCGTCCAGGCCCAGATGCCCGTGCACGGCATCACCCCCAAGGCGGTGATCGAAGGCCCGCCCCGTCGCCAGTGCCCGATCCTGCTGCGCCAGACCAGCTTCAAGGCCCTCGACGAACCTGTCGCCTTCACTGACCAACCCGAGGCCCAAGGCAGCCACAGCGCCCGCTTCGGTGAAATCGAACAACGCGGTGCCGCCCTCACGCCCAAGGGCCGAGCCCTCTACGATCAATTGCTGAACGCGGCCCGCGATGCGCTGGGGGAGTTTCCCAACGAAGCCAACGCCCAGCGCCACGACGCATTGATGAGCGAACATTTCGCGGCCTTCCCGGACGACCACGAGCAACTGCGCCGCCAGGCCCTGGCCTACTTCCGCTACTTCGTGACACCGGAAGGCCTCGCCGCCAAGGGTACCCTCCAAACGCCGGCCTCCCTGGAGCGCTTGCTGGAACTGCGCTACCTGCGCGCCGAGCCCCTCGTATACGAGGACTTCCTGCCGGTCAGTGCGGCGGGCATCTTCCAGTCGAACCTGGGTGACGCCGCCCAGAGCCACTACGCCGGACAATCCAACCGCCAGGCTTTCGAAGAGGCCCTGGGACGCTCGACCATCGACGAGCTGGGTCTGTATGCGCAGACGCAGCAGCGCTCCATCGATGAGTGCATGGTTGCGCTGGGTGTATAGGAAAAGTAGCTCGGCAGGAATTTGCGTTGAACCAGGCAAGCCTTGATGCGTTTTTCCTGCCGGAATGGCATGGCGATACCGGTTAAATTACTCAATATATTGATTTGTATGAGTTTTTTCGAGGTGGCACAGCTCTTGATATCCGTCGGGTCCCTGGAACGACTTCCGTCCCAGGCTATCCAGGAAGGAGAACATCCTTGGCTACCCCCGCGTATATGGTTATCGAAGGCTATAAGCAAGGTCTGATCACTGCCGGTGCCTTTTCGGCCCAATCGGTCGGCAACATCTATCAAGAGGGCCATGAAGACCAGATCCTGGTGCAGGGTTTCCAGCACCACATTACCGTCCCGCGAGATCCCCAGTCCGGTCAACCAACAGGCCAGCGCGTGCATCATCCTCTCGTCATCACAAAGGTGTTCGACAAGGCCACCCCTTTGCTGCAGGCAGCACTTACAAGCGGCGAACGCCTGGAAAAGGTAGAAATTCAGTGGATGCGGACTTCAGCAGAGGGCACTCAGGAGCACTATTTCACTACGACGATGTTTGACGCAGTCATCGTCGAGATCAAGGACTACATGTTCAACTGCCAGGATCCAACAAACGCACACTTTACCCATCTGGAGGATGTGCATTTCTCGTATCGCAAGATCACCTGGAATCATGAAGTCTGCGGCACGATGGGCGTTGATGATTGGCGCGCGCCCGTGGCGGGCTAGAAAAAATGCCCGTGCCTTCATCAAAAACCCACCGGACGATGTGCGCTGAATTAGGAAAGTACTGACTCCAAGGGTGTTCGCCCAGTGCGATGGCCTCGGCATTCCATGCACTGGTAAAGAGCCTGACACTGGGCGAACGGGCACAATAATAGTGGAAGTTGCAGGGTGTGTCCGCCGTTCTCGTTTAAATAATTGTTTATGTGCAACACAATGTTTAAAACCGATGCGTTACATCACCGGATGAAAACGCCACGACCTACTTTGTTAAAGTACAAAGTTATACAAACAGTTTTACAAATATTAAATCCAGTACAAAAACTTCCATGCCCAAGGGCGGCCTGGCTCGAAAGTCAGACCGTCAGGGCCACCACGCATCAACCCCGCCGCCCAGTCTTCTGCGCATCGGTCTCCCCCGCTTGCTCATCGCCGCCTTGCTGCTTGCGCTTGGCCGGGTCGTTGGGGCGCAGGGCGTCGTTGTCGCGCTCCACCTCACCGGGCATCGCGGGGTCGTCAGGGTTGTGCTGGGTGGATTCGGTGGAATGTTTCATGGCGGTTTCCTCAAGTCTTTACAAGCGTGGAATCAGGCGTCGGGGTCGGCGACTTCTTCCGCGACGTTGGCATCGGGCGAGCGTTGATGCAGTTGCTCGGCCTGGGCTTTCAACGCTTGCCACTGCGCCAGGTCGATGGCGCCTTGGCCGAACAGGTCATTGGCCACCTGCATCAGTTCGGTGAAATGAGCATCGGGCGACTGCTGCCAGTAGGCCTTGTCGTCGAACAGCCGCTGCCAATCGGCCAGCGACGGAGGGGTGAGGTCATCGCTCATGGCGGGCTCCTGCGAGGCGTTCATAAGCTATGAGGGCCGACGCTCCCGGGGAGTTCCGGCGATTATCAGTAGCCGGTCATTTCCAGGTAGCCGATACCGCCGTGGCTGCCGCTCAACCGCACCGGCCCTTCCCAGTATGGAATGCGCAGGTTCATCCAGGCGGCGGGGTTCAAGGCCTCGGTGGTGATATCCAGATGCTTGCCCGGCACCTTGATGGACCAGCGCACCGGCATCGCGCGGCCAGCGACCCGGGCGGTATCGCCTGGCGCCAATTCGATATCGCCAGCCCGGAGCGTTTGCGAACGACCCTGGGCATCGATCCAGGTGCCGGTGAGGTACGGCGCGCCGTCCTTGTGGCGCATGCGGTACAGCATCAGGTGTTCACCGCTGTCCAGGTGCAGGGAGAACCAGTCCCACCCGGTCTGGTTCGCCGTCAGCGGTTGGCTGCTCCACTCGCGATCCAGCCAGGCCGGGCCGCTGACCGTGTAGCGCTGGCCGTCGATTTCCAACTGGCCGCTGGCCTGGAAGAACGGCTGGCTGTAGTAGTACGAGGCCTGGCCCTGCTCGGACTTCTGGCTGAAACCGTTGTCTCCTTGCAACACCAACGGCCGGGTCGAGGTGAGCCGCAAGGCATAGCTGAACCGAGGGTCGCGGGCCTTCAGCTGCATATCCGCCAATGGATCGGCGCCTGACGCCTGGGTGCTGAACTGCCAGTCATCGATCCAGGCCTCGAAGGGCGTCGCCTGTACCCCGGCCTGCCCTACGCCGCCACGGGCGTAGCGCTCGGCGGCATGGTGCACGGTGGCCGAGGTGACCGCCGCGTGACCGAGCCAGATCGTCTGGTTACGCCAGCCCGCGGCCGGCGGCGCGGCGTTCAAGGCGTTGCGAAACAGGGTCCACTGCACGCCAAAATCGCGACCCTGGGCGTCCTTCAGATTGGCGGTGACGTACCACCACTCGATACGGTAACCCTCGTGGACGCCGTGGTCGGCCGGGAAACCGAAGACCCGTCCCGGCACCACCGGCATGAACGCGACCGCCTGGTCGCCAAGGCCGGCAAAGCCCTTTTCTGGCGCTTGCGGGTTGTCGCAGCCAGCGAGCAACGCCAACAGCAGCAGGCCAATCCTGAACTTCATGGGCGGTCTTCCTGGGCGAAATGCCGGAGCAAATCCGATGGCTGGGTACGGTACAGCGTGTACAGCGGCCAGGCCGATGCCAACAGCGTGGCGAACATCGCCAGCGCCAGCAACTGCGCCAGTTGCAACGGGAAGATCTGCAACGGCAGGCGCCAGCCGAAGGCCTGGACGTTGATCACCGTGTCCAGGCACCAGGCCAGGGCAATGCCCAGCGGCAAGGCGAGCACCAGGGTCAACAAGGCCAGCAGCCAGGTCTGGCCGAGGTTGAGCAGCATCAATTGTCGGCGGGTCACCCCCAGCGCCCACAAGGGGGCCAACTGGCCGAGGCGGCTCTGGCTCTGGGTCAGCAGGCTGATGAACAGCGCCACGCCAGCGACCGCCAGAGTCAGGCTGTTGAGGGCCGCGGTGGCGGCAAAGGTGCGCTCGAACACTTGGGTCGACCAGCCTTTGAGCCGGGCCTGATCGACGATATGGCTGTCGTCCAGGTCGAACCGACTTTGCAGCGCGGCCAGCAGCGCCGGGATCGCGGCCGGCTCGATCCGCAGGTTGAAGCGATACGGCGTCAGTTGCGGCCAGTGCGCCAGCAGGTGATCGGCGTTGATCAGCACGTGGCCCTTGGGGTTGCCGTAGTCGGCGTAGATCCCGACGATCCGGGGCGTCCACGGTCCCTGGGGGGTCGGCAAGGTCAACCGGTCGCCGATCTTCACCTTGAGGCGCCGCGCCAGTTGTTCGCTGAGCATCAGGGTATCGGCGCTGGCCAGTTGTTCCCACGGCGGATCAGCGGACGCCTCCAGCAGCGGCCAATGCTGGCGATAGGCAGGGTGATCGATGATGCCGAAGATATCCGTCGGCCATCCTTGCAAGGCAACGGCGACCTGCCAGTTGGGCAGCACCGCGGTAATGGCCGGCTGCTGCTTGAGCCAGGCCTGCAGCTCGGCGGCCTGGGCCGGGGTCTGCGGGCTGACGTACAACTCCGAGGTCAAGCGTTGTTCGAGCCAATGGTTGAACGTCTGGCGGAAACCCGACGTCATGCTGCCCGCACCGATGTTGGCCGCCAACGCCAGCAGCAAAGCCATCAGCGCCAGGCTCAGCGTCGGCAGTTGCTGGCGACAGTCGGCCAGGAACCACTGCCCGAGCACCGAGCGGCTGCGCCGCAGCAACAGGTCCAGCACGCCGTTGAGCAGCACCGGCAAGGCCAGGGCGGCACCCAGTAACAACGCGGTCATCAGGACAAAGCCGCTGGCCAGGCTGTCCCCCCGGATCAACGCCCAGAAACCGATCGATGCGGCCAGCGCCACCACCCACCCCTGGCGTCGCAACCGGCGCGCATGGGCCTGATGCCAGGCTTGGGGATTGGCCAGCGCCAGCAATGGCAAGCGGGCCGCCCGCAAGAGGCTGTCGGCGCCGGCCAGCAGCGCCCCCAAGAGGCTCAGGCCAATCCCGCTGAGCCACCACCACGGGCTGAGATTCAGGTGCCCGGCCACTTCGGCGCCATACAACCCGCGCAGGCTCGCGGCGACATCGGGCAACAACAGGCTCGCCAGCCAATACCCGCTGAGCACCCCGGCGATGCCGCCGATCAAGGCCAGCGCCCCCAGTTCGACGGCCAGGCTGGTGACCAGCCGCCGCGCACTGACCCCACAGGCCCGCAGGGTTCGCAACAGGCTGCGACGCTGCTCCAGCGCCAGGCCGATGGCCGCGTGGGCGATGAACAACCCCACCACGAACGACAGGAACCCCAGGGCATCGAGGTTCAGGTGAAAGCTTTCGGTAAGGCGCGACAGGTTGTTTTCTTCATCGGCGCGCTTGAATTGCAAACGGCCGCCGAACCCTTGCGGCAGGGTCGCGTTGAACGTCGCGGGCAGCAGCAAGCGCGACAGCTGGTCCGGCAGCCCGAGGGCTTGCTGGGCAAAACCGATGTCCACCAACAGCACGCCCGGGGCCATGTCCGGCTGGAGGTGCAAGGGTGGCAGGGACCGCCCTTCGACGGTCCGGGGCTGGTCGCCCTCGCGCAGCCCCAACGCCTGCAAGGTTTGCGGGGCGATCCAGGTGCGGCCAGGGTCGCTGAAAAACCCCACCACCTCGCTGATGTCCCGCGCTTGCCCCGCCAATGCCGCGCCAGGCGGCAACGACACCGGGTCGATGCCCATCAATTGCAAGCGCTGGTCGACATGCCCTTCGAGGGTGACCCGCGCCTGCAACAACGGCGACACCGGCCAGCCCTGGCGCCGCAGGTCGACGAACCATTGTTGGGGGAACGTGCCGCCACCGGGGGCGCTGAGGCTGGCTTGCGGTTCGCCGCCGATGAGCTGACTGGCGCGGGCGTAGCTGTCCCGGGCCTGGCTGTTCAACGCCAGCACACCGGTGAGCAGGCCGGTGGCGAGCCACAGTCCGGTGAGCACGCTGAAAAACTGCACCGGGTGCTGGCGCCAGTGGCTGAGCAAGGCCTTGAGGGTCTGGCGAAAGATCATCACCCTTGGGCCACCTGCGCGAGACGACCGCCGTGCAACACCACGCGCTGGGCCAGGCGGGCGGCCACCCGAGGACTGTGGGTCACCATCAGCAGGCTGGTGGGGCTGTCGGCCAGCAGCTCCAGCAGCAACTGCAACACGTCGTCACTGGTGCCTTCGTCGAGGCTGCCGGTGGGTTCGTCGGCCAGCAACAGCGGCGGCCGCGACGCCAGTGCCCGCCCCAGCGCCACCCGCTGCTGCTGGCCGCCGGACAGTTGCTCGGGATAACGTCGCAGCAAATCCGCGAGGCCCAGCCGCTGCACCAGGTGGGCCTGCCAGGTCGGGTCATGGCGACCGCACAGCCGCGCCTGGAACGCCAGGTTGTCCGCCACCGACAAACTGCTGATGAGATTGAACTGCTGGAAGACCAGGCCGATTTCCGTCCGCCGCCAGTTGGCCAACTGGCTTTCGCTCATGCCATCTAGCCGGTACTCGCCGCTGCGGATGCTGCCGCGATCGACCTTGTCCAGCCCGGCGACCAGGTGCAACAAGGTGCTCTTGCCACTGCCGGACTCCCCCATCAGCGCCAGGCTGCTGCCCGGCGACAGCGTCAGGTCGACGCCCTGCAACACCGGCAACGGGCCCTGGGGCGTGGCGTAGCTTTTGAAAACGTCGCGGACTTCCAGCATGGGCAGACTCTGATGGGAAAACGTGACGCTCAGGATAGCGGAGTTGAACGCCGGGCCCTATCCACCGCAAAGGCTGGATTCGTCCCAACCGTTTGTCAGGGTATGGATCCACCCCCTTGTCCAGCGTCAATTTTCAGCTATCAATCAATCAGTAATGCACGCCGTTTAAAGAGCATCAGGATGACCGTCATGAATATGACGAACCTGGCCGACTTCCTTTTTCAAGGATGCCCATCGACATGCCCCACACCCACTACCGTCGCGATATCGATGGGCTTCGCGCCGTTGCCGTCATTGCCGTACTGATCCATCACCTCAACACCAGGCTGCTCCCGGGCGGATTCGAGGGGGTGGACATTTTCTTCGTCATCTCGGGTTTTCTCATCACCTCCCAAGTGTTTGCCGAGATCAAGCACCACGCCTTTTCCATCGAGCGTTTTTATCAACGACGCATCAACCGCATCGTCCCGGCGCTGGCGACGGTGTTGCTGGCCAGTGTGGTCGCCGGAGTCGTCATCCTTTCCCCGGCCGACCTGACCCGGCTCAACGTCAGCGCGCTGCTCTCCCTGCTCGGGGTGTCGAACATCTACATCTGGATGAAGTACGGCAACTATTTCGCGGCGGACGCCAGCGAAGCGCCGCTGCTGCACACCTGGTCGCTGGGTATCGAGGAACAGTTCTACGTGATCTGGCCGCTGCTGCTCCTGGCGCTCTACCGGCTGGCGCCCCGCTACATGCTGGCCGTGCTGGCGGTCGGCGTGGTCGCGGCCATCGGCCTGTCGGAGTACGCCACCCATGTCTTCGTCACCGCGTCCTACTACCTGTTGCCCACGCGCTTTTTCGAGTTGATGGTGGGCGGCGCGCTGGGTATCTATCTCTATCGACCCCGGGCGCTCGGCCGCCGCGCCGCCGTGGGCTGCGCGTTGGCGGGGGCCGGGTTGATCGGCGTTTCCCTGTTCACCCTGAGCCCCGAATCGCCCTTCCCCGGCCTCAATGCCCTGATGCCCTGCCTGGGCGCGGCGCTGCTGATCCTGGCCGGCGCCCAGACCCAATCCCGCCTGCTGGACAACCGTCCCATGGTGTTCATCGGCCTGATTTCCTACTCGCTTTACCTGTGGCACTGGCCATTGATCGCCTACCTCCATTACCTCGGCATTGCCATGACGCTGCCGGTGGGAATCTCGCTGCTGGCGGTGTCGGTCGCGTTGTCCTGGTGGTCCTGGCGTTATGTCGAGGTGCCGTTTCGACGCAGCGGCGCACAGTTGCCGTTTTCCCGCGTACTCGGCCTTCGCTTCATCATGCCGGCTGCGGCACTCGCCGTGGTGGCGACGCTGAGCCTGCAATGGAACGGCTTCCCCCAGCGTTTCGTGCCGCAAGTGGCGACACTCGAGGCCATGACCCTGGTGGAGCCGAACAAGCTTCGCAGCGACTGCCACAAGCCCAATGCGCACTACGACGCCGAGCCCAACCCCCAATGTCGGCTGGGCGCGCGCAAGGCGTCGCTCGACGGGATCATGGTCGGTGACTCGTTCGCCAATCACTTCACCGGCATGGTCGACATCCTGGCCAAACCCAACGGTATCGGGTTGATGGACTACACCCTGGATGGCTGCCCGCCGATCTTCGCCTACACCGCCCAGGCCCCGACCGTGTATATCGCCCATTGCATGGAGCGCAACGCGCACGTGCTCGGGCTGATCGAGCAGCACCACTACCCTTACGTCGTGCTGGCCGGGGCCTGGCCAAGGGACGCTGCGGCCGGGGAGATGATCGAAGCGAGCATCAAGCGGGTCGCGGACAACAGCGGCCAGGTCATCGTCATCCTCGGCAACCAGCACATCGACAAGGCCGCGACCTGCCCGGTACGCCGCTTGATGTTCGGCACCGACCGCCTCTGCTCGACGCCGCAGGACGCCCCGCCGCCGTACTGGGCCGGGATACGCGCCAGGCTGCCGCAGGTGCACTTCATCGACCCGAACCCGGTGATCTGTCCGGCGGGGCTGTGCAGCCCGATCATCGACGGGCTGTTGCTGTACCGCGATGACGCGCACCTGAACGATGTGGGCTCGCGCTTCATTGGCCGCACATTGCGCGACCGGGGCTTCTCCCTGCTCTACGACCCCGCCCGTCCCGCCACGATCGCCACCACAAGGTAAGGGGGTAGGCCTTGCTGCCGCTTTCGCGAGCGGGCTCGCTCCCACAAAAGACCGGTGGCGTACACACATCCCGAGCCACCCCCAAAACACCTGTGGGAGCGAGCCTGCTCGCGAAGACGACGGCGCAGCCAGCCTCACCGCTACTGATCCTCCACCTTCGCTCCCGCGGAGCGCGCGGTAATCAGTGCCCCGCCGCCATTTCCGCCTGGGCCGGTGCCGGGGTGACAATGTGGCCCAGGTCGATGTGCCGCCAGGCGGGCTTGGCGCCCAGGCGCGCATTGAAGCGGTAGTTGAAGGTGAAGTCGTCATCGGTGGGTTGGTCGAGGGACCTTCCATAGACCGCCTCGACCCCGGCAGGGTCGTAGCCCATCAACTGCAGCAGGGTCGGGAAGATGTTGTAGTGGCTCGAACGGTCCTTGTTCTGCGCCAAGGCATCGCGCCAATCGAGGGTGTGCAAGGACTTGCCCTGGATGACCACCAGCGGCACCAATCCCTCCTCCGCCACCGGGTCGCCGCCGCAGTGGGTGTTCAGGCCCGGGTTGCCGCGCTCGTGCAAGTCCTGGCCATGGTCGGAGGTGTAGATCACCACGGCATTGTCCAGGTCGGCCTGCTGGAAGATGCGCTTGAAGAATTCGCCGACGTTCCACAGCACGGTGTTCTGGTAGGCATTGCGGTACAGCAGCCAATCGTCCTTCTGGCCATTGAAACCGTCGCGCTGGCCCGTATCGGCCACATCCTGGTAGTGCCCACGCGGCAGCGCCGGTCGATAGCTCATGAACTCGTCGGGGTACTTGTCGTGGACCGGGAAGTGCGCACCCATCTTGTTGATCACCACCAGTTCGGCCTGGTCGTCGTTCAGCAATTCGACCAACTTCGCCGCGACCGCCATGTCGCGGTCGCGCACACGGACCTGGTCGAATTGGACGAAGGTGTCGATGTCCTGTTTTTCCAGGTCGGTCATCAGGTTCTGCAGGTTGCCGCCAGTGCGCTGGGCGTCGATGTAGACCGTGCGCAGGCCGGCCTTCCTGGCGTACTGCCAGATCGATGGGAGGGTGCTGTTGATGCGGATGTAGTCGGCGCGGGTGCCACCGTAGCGCAGGGTGACGTTGGTGTCGGCGCTGCAATTGGCGATGGAGGCGGCATAGCCGAAGTTGAAGATGTCCACGCCGTCCGGCGCCGCCTGCAAGCCGCTGTGCACGCCGGAAGGGGTGTTGATGTCGAGGTAATTGCCGGCAATGCTTTCATCGATGATCAGCACGATATCGTGGTTGATTGCCGCGGTTGACCGCGCGATGCGCACCGGTTCCCGAGGGCCGACCGTGTTGTGCCAGGCCTCGTAGAGAAACAGGTTCAGGTAGGCCAGCGGCGTGTACATCACTGGCAGCCCACGGGCGCCCTCCCCGGCCCGCGCGAACAGCACGCCACTGAGCAACAGCACGCCCAGCACCGGCGCCGCGACCGGCAGATAACCGGGGATGGCCAGCCGCCGACGCGGCTTGAGCCCGATCCCCAGCAACAGCAGCAGCCCCGCGGCCATCGCACTGATGATCACCGCGCGGTACTGATAGGCCGCCTCCTGGATGAACCCGCCCGAATACACCAGCGACACGAACTGGCTGTAGGTCAGGTAGCTGTCGGTGACCCGGGTGTAGACCTCGAAGAACACCGCCGAGACGAACATCAGCAGCGCGAAAAGATGCCGCACCAGGGCCTGGCGAATGTGTGCGGCCAGCCACAGCGCGACCACCAGCACCGCGAACATCGCGCCGAACAGCAACGTGGCGAACCCCAGGCCCAGCGCGCCCAGGCGGTCGAGGTAGTACTCGTGCCCCCGGACCAGGTACAGCACCAGCAACAGTTCCTTGAGGTATCGACCCATGACGTTCTCGGCGATGTCGCGACGTTGAGAAGCTGCGTTCCAGCACAGGGAAAACACTGTTTTTCCTGCACCCGCGCGCGCTTGGTTTCTGCACATTAGCAGCGACCTTTCAAAGTGCAAGAAATGCCCCGACCAACGAGCGCGTCAAAAAAAAGTTAGCCCAAAAATGACACGATTCTGCCTTATAAAATCGGAAAATCTATGGACTATGACCGTTCATCGCTTTCTTAAAACCCAGTAAAACCCTTTAAAACCTAGACTTTTCCATGACAGTCAATAACTTGATATCAAAAGGCCCTGTTCTTTCGAGTTTTGCCAACACTGACAACTGTCATTTTGCTGACACGCTTTTCTGAAGCTGCGCTATACCCCCTCTTAACAGTTTCATCCGAGTTACATAAACGGGTTTTTGCGAGGCGCGCCGAAGATGGACGTGAGCGTATTTGGAACGGGGTATGTGGGGCTGATCCAGGCCGCCGCGCTGGCCGATGTCGGCCACCGCGTGCTGTGCATCGACATCGACCCGAACAAGATCCGGCAACTGCAACAAGCGGTCCCGCCCATCAGCGAACCGGGCTTGTCCGGCCTGCTCGAAGAGAACATCAAGGCCGGACGCCTGGCGTTCAGTTCCCAGGCCAGCGATGCGGTCAATCACGGCGAGTTGATCTTCATCGCCGTCGGCACGCCCGCCGACGAAGACGGCTCGGCCGACCTGAGCCATGTGCTGGGCGTCACCCGCCAGATCGCCGACTTCATGGACAGCGACCGCACCCTGATCATCAAGTCCACGGTGCCGGTGGGCACGGCCGACAAGGTCACCGAATGCGCCCGCCAGGCGTTGGCGCGCCGGGGCCTGAAACAGTTGAACGTGCGCGTGGTGTCCAACCCCGAATTCCTCAAGGAAGGCAGCGCCCTCGCCGATTGCATGCGCCCGGACCGGATCATCGTCGGCACTGCCGACCCGCTGGCCCGCGACCAGATGAGCGAGCTCTACGCGCCCTTCTGCCGCAACCACGAAAAACTGATGTTCATGGACAATCGCAGCGCCGAGCTGACCAAGTACGCGGCCAATGCGATGCTTGCCACGCGCATCAGCTTCATGAACGAACTGGCCAACCTCACCGAACGCCTGGGTGCCGACATCGAGGCGGTGCGCAAGGGGATCGGCTCGGACCCGCGCATCGGCTACCACTTCATCTACCCCGGTTGCGGCTTCGGCGGCTCGTGCTTCCCCAAGGACCTGCGGGCCCTGCTGCACACCGCCGAACAAAGCGGCATGCCCCTGCGCCTGCTGCGCAGCGTCACCGACGTCAATGACAGCCAGCGGCACATCCTCTTCGAGAAACTCGCCAAGCAGTTCCCCGACGGCCTGGCCGGCAAGTCGATTGCCATCTGGGGCCTGGCGTTCAAGCCCAACACCGATGACATGCGCGAAGCCCCCAGCCGCTACCTGATGGAAGCGCTGTGGCGCGAAGGCGCCCGGGTCCAGGCCTACGACCCGGAAGCGATGTCCGAATGCCGTCGTCTCTATGGCTATCGCAAGGACCTGAACCTGTGCGCCACCCGCGATGACACCCTGGAGGACGCCGACGCCCTGGTGATCTGCACCGAGTGGAAGAACTTCCGCGTGGTGGACTTCGACCTGCTGGCCAGCAAGCTGCGCGCCCGGGTGATCATCGATGGGCGCAACCTGTACAACCCCGAACACCTGGCCGCCGCGGGGTTGCTGTACCGCGGCATCGGCCTGCGGCATACCTTGCCAGACACCCTTGCACCGGGGGCGCCAGCGTGAAGGTCCTGGTGACCGGCGCGGCCGGTTTCATCGGTGCCCATTGCGTACTGCGCCTGCTGCGCGACGGCCATCGGGTATGCGGGCTGGACAACTTCAACGACTACTACGACCCGCAACTCAAGCACGACCGCGTGGCCTGGGTGAACGAGCAGGTCGGCGAGTTCCCGCTGGCGCGGATCGACCTGAATGACGCGCCGGCCATCGACGCGCTGTTCCAGCACCAGCGCCCGGACGTGGTGATCCACCTCGCCGCCCAGGCCGGCGTGCGCTATTCCCTGGAAAACCCGCGGGCCTATGTCGACAGCAACCTCGGCGGTTTCCTGAACATCCTGGAAAGCTGCCGCCGCCATCCGGTCAGGCACCTGATCTACGCCTCCTCCAGCTCGGTGTACGGCGCCAACGCGCGCACCCCGTATTCGGAGCAAGACAACGTCGACCATCCGCTGTCGTTGTACGCAGCCAGCAAGAAAGCCAACGAACTGATGGCCCACAGCTACAGCCACCTGTTCGGCCTGCCCTGCACCGGCCTGCGCTTTTTTACCGTCTACGGTCCCTGGGGCCGGCCCGACATGTCGCCGATCCAGTTCGCCCGCGCCATCACCGAAGGTCGGGTGCTGTCGCTGTTCAACCATGGCGAGCACCAACGGGATTTCACCTACATCGACGACATCATCGAAAGCATCGCCCGGCTGATCGACCTTCCTCCCCAGGCCACGCCACAAGACGCTTGCGCACAACCGGGCCCGGCCACCAGCCGGGCGCCCTGGCGGATCTTCAACATCGGCGGGCAGCACCCGGTGGCGCTGCGCACCTACGTGGCCTTGCTGGAAAAACACCTGGGCCGCCGCGCCCGCATCGAACTGCTGCCCCTGCAAGCCGGGGACGTACTCAACACCTGCGCCGACGCCAGTGGCCTGGCGCGGGCCACCGGGTTCCAGCCGCGTATCGAACTGGACGAAGGCCTGGGCCGCTTCATCGCCTGGTTCCTGGATTACTACGCATTGCCTGGTGCCCACCCGCCGCTCGCGGCTGAACTTGCGGATGAACCTCAGCGGAGGCGTCTATGACCCGACATGAGCATGACCTACCGACCCACACCCTCGGACGCGACAAGCGTGTCGACCCCGAGCACCGCAGGCGCCTCGACGCCGCCATCCACCGGCAAGGCCGGGGCTGGCTGACCGGTCGCGACGGCGGCCGGCCCTGGACAGTCTCGCGCACCAACCGGGTGGTGGCCTGCCTCGGCGCCCTGACGATCCTGGTGATGCTCTGCCCGCTGCTGCTGGGCCTGGCGCTGCTGGTCAAGTTCTCGAGCCCCGGCCCGGTGCTGTTCGTGCAGAAGCGCACCGGCTATCGCGGCCGGGTCTTTGGCATGTACAAGTTTCGCACCATGGTCGCCGACGCGGAGGCCCTCAAGGAGTCCCTGCGCCACCTCAACAAACACGGCGTCGACGCCATCGACTTCAAGATCGACAACGACCCGCGCATTACCCCCATCGGCCGGTTCCTGCGACGCAGCAGCCTCGACGAACTGCCGAACCTGATCAACGTAGTGACCGGCGACATGCGCCTGGTGGGCCCGCGGCCCACCTCGTTCAACGCCTATCGCTACAAGGACAACCACCTTGTGCGCCTGAGCATCTACCCCGGCATGACCGGCCTTTGGCAGATCTCCGGGCGCAGCAATATCGACTTCGACCAGCGCGTGGAATTGGACCTCAGCTACATCGCCGAGCAAAGCCTGATGCTGGATTTGAAGATCCTGATGATGACCCCCTTCAAAGTGTTCAGCGGCCACGGAGCGAGTTAAATGGACGGTTCGACGAATATTCTCACCATAGCAAGCCCGAGCGAGACCAACCTGACCTCGACCGTGCTCGACCCTTCCTTGCGGATACTGCTGCTCACGGCCGCCAATACCGGCACCGGAACCAGCACCAGCGCCATGGCGCTGGCCGCCCAACTGGCGCAGATGAGCAGTGGCCGCGTGTTGCTGGTGGATGCCAGCCACTCGCCGCGCAACCTCAGCCAGCAACTGTCGCTGTACAAGGAGCGCGGCTTCAGCGACCTGCTGTTCAACAGCCTCGCCCCGCCCTTGCTGCAGGACTGCGTGGTACAGGTCTCCAGCCTGCCTTTCGACTTCCTGCCGATCGGTCGCCTGGGGCGCAATGCCGAACGCCTGAACCCCGAGCAACTGCGCCCGCTGTTCCGGCAACTGGCGGCGCAGTACCGCTTCGTGGTGATCGACGCCGACGCGGTGTATTCGGCCAGCGACACCCTGGTGCTCAGTACCCAGGTGGACGGCGTGGTGCTGGTGGTGCGCGGTGAAGACACCCGCTGGGAAGTGGCCCAGGCCGCCCGTCAGCGCCTGTCCCAGGCCGGCGCGAAAGTGGTGGGCAGCGTGTTCAACCGGCGCAAGTACTACATGCCCAAATGGCTCTACAACAACCTGTAAGCGTGCAGAAGGATGACGAGATGAACGCCAGAATGCTTGTCCTGCTGTTGCTGCCGCTCGCCGGTTGCTCCAGCACCACCGATACCCGCTCGATGCCGGTGCAGATACTCACCGCCGCGCCGGCCAACGCCCAGGCCACCGACATGCCCAAGGTCGAACAGACCCTGCGGCCCCAGGACGTGCTCGACGTGATCTTTCACATCAGCACCACCGGTCCCCAGTCCTACCGTGTGCAATCGGGCGACCAGGTGGCGCTGAACTTCACCGCCGCCAGCCAGCTCAATGGCACGCAGCAGGTCATGCCCGATGGCAGCATCGAACTGCCGGGCGCCAACACCTCGGTCAAGGTCGCCGGCTTGACCACCGACGAAGCCCGCCTCGCGGTGCAACGGGCCTACGACCAGAAAATGCTCTTCCAGCCCAATCGCAACCAGTTGACCGTGCAGGTGACCAGCCCGCTGGCCGGCGAGAACAACCTGCGCAACACCCTGAGCCACCCCGGCACCGGCATGAGCCGGGAAATCATCGTCGGCCGGGACGGCTACGCGAGCTTTCCGGAAATCGGTTCCGTGCCGCTGCAAGGCATGACGGTCACCCAGCTGGAAGCCTTCCTCAATGAGCGCTACGCCCAACTGCCCGGGCACATGACCGTCGATGTGCTGCTCAAGTCCACCGCCGGCAACGAGATCTACGTCCTCGGCGAAGTGGCCCAGCCCGGTTCCTATCCGATCCGCCGGCCGATCTCGGTGCTCGAGGCGCTGACCCTGGCCCGCGGCACCAACATCAAGGCCCGGCTCGATTCGGTGGTGATCATGCGCCGCAACGGCAACCAGGTCGAAGCCCGTCACTACGACGTGGAAAAAGCCCTGAGCGGCGACGCCTCGCAAATCGCCTACCTGCAACCCGAAGACATGCTCTTCGTGCCCAAGACCAAGCTGGCCAGCGCCGGCGAGCTGGCCCGGCAACTGGCCGACGTGGTGCTGTTCCAGGGCATGGGCGTCAGCTTCGGCTACCGCCTCGACAGCAAAGGCGACAACAGCAACAGATCCAACACTCCTGCAACAGGTAACTGATCATGAATCCCAAGGAAAATTATCTGCATGAGTTCTTCCGGATCTTCTTCGCCAACAAGCAGTGGGTGAAGCGTGTCTTCCTGGTTTTCGCCGTGATTGCCCTGGTGCTGCCGCTGATGCTCAAGCAGAGCTTCGATATCACCGCCCAGGTGATCGTGCAGTCGAAGAAAATCTCCCAGGGCGACGCGACCACGTCGCTGAACCAGGAAAACGCCACGTTCATTCCACCGTCCCTGGCGGACATGGAAACCGAAAGCAATATCCTGCGTTCGCCGGCCTTGATCCGGCAGACCATCAGCACCTTGCGCGACCAGGGCGAATACACCCCCAGCCCCGGCATCTTCAACAAATGGGTGAGCGATCCGTTCAAGCGCTACGTCACCACGCCACTGCGCGCGTACGTGATCAATCCGCTGCGTGACGCGCTGGGGCTGGAGGTGGATCCGGTGCGCGACACCGTGCTCGATACCCTCACCGACGAGGCCGTCGCCAACCTCAAGATCGAGACCCTGCCGGGCTCCAACGTCATCTCCATCATCTACAGCTTCGGCGATCCGGCCCAGGGCACGCGATTCGTCGCACAGCTGCTGCAGAACTACCTCTCGAGCCGCCAGGACCTGCAATCGATCGAGCTGCCGCAAACCTTCTACGAGCAAAAGAAAAGCCAGTACCAGCATCGCCTCGATGGGCTGGAAGGCACGCGCCTGGCCTTGCTCGAAGGGGTTGGCTCGGCGGATCCGAAGGAGGAAATCACTTTCCGCCTGAACGCCATCAACACCGAGGAACAAGCCCTGAACCTGTTCCAGGATCGCCTGCTGCAAAGCCAACGCTGGCTCGACTACCTCAAGACCAGCCTGGCATCGGCGAACAGCTCGCGGTTCAACGACTACACCTTCCCGTTCACCTTCACCACCACCGTGGACAACATCGCCTTCGAAGACCGGGAAATCAAACAGCTGGGCGAGCAACTGACCGGGCAAGTCAGCCGCTACATGAACGACCTGGCGATCTTCCAACCTGGCAGCGAACCGATGCTGCTGGCCCGGGACCAGATCGTGCGCACCCGCCAGCAATTCCTGAAGGTGGTGAACAACCGGATCCAGGAACGCACCACCGACCTGGCCGTGGTCACCTCGGTGATCAACCAGAAGCTCGAGCGCATCGCCGCGTTCAAGGAGCGGATCCACCAATTGCAGGAAACCCAGAGCAAACTGCGGCAGATGGACACCGAGATCGACGCGCTGCATGCGGCGTTCTCCACCTATGCCCAACGCTTCGCCGAAGCCAGCACTGCCCGCTCGCTGGACAGCGACCTGTCCAACGCCCGGGTCCTGAGCCCGCCCTTCGAACCGACCGCCCCGGCGTTCCCCAAGCCGATGCTGATCGTTGCGTTCGGCCTGTTCAGCGGCCTGTTGCTGGCGATTGCCCTGGTCTACGTGCGTGAGTTCTTCGACCATCGCTTCAAGCATCCGGCACAGATCAGCCAGCAACTGGACGTACCGGTGCTGCTGGTGATCAACGAGCAGTCCCCCGACCAGGTCAACCCGCACCGCAACTGGAGCCTGCCCAGCCTGGTCCATTGGGTGCGCAATTGAACGCGCCGTTTGGCCCGGCCCGCCACGAAAGCCCCCTGTCGATCATTCACCTGCTCGACAGCGGCGGCTTCTACGGCGCCGAGCGGATGTTGCTCGATCATTGCCTGGCCACGCCCGGACAGCACCAGGTGCTGTTCCTGGCGGCGCCGCCAACCTTGATCACGCGCTTTCGCCAGGCCGGCGTCGACTGCCGTCACTGCGCCACTTGGGCCGAGCTGGTGCAGCACCTGCGCCAGCGCCGCGACGAACGTCCGCTGATCAACACCCACAACTTCAAGGGCCTGTTGTTCGGTTGGTCCGCCGCCACGTTGCTGCGCCTGCCACTGGTGATCACCCAGCACGGCTTCACCCCGCGCAGCCCCAAGCAGCGTTTCTATACCTGGTTGAGCTTGCAGCTGTGCCGCACCGGCTCGGTCAAGCGGGTGGTCTGCGTGGCCGAGAGCATCGCCGCCCTGCACCGCCAGGCCAGCGTGCGTGCGGAAAAACTCGACGTGATCCCCAACGGCCTGCCGGCGGTTGCCGCGCCGCCAGCCCATCGGGCCGATGAGCAGCGCTGGCGGGTTGGCTACGTCGGTCGCTTGAGCAGCGAGAAAGGCCCGGACCTGTTCCTCGACGCGATGATCCCCCTATGCCAGCGACACACGTCGCTGCATGCGGTGATGCTCGGCGACGGCCCGGAACGCCAGGCCCTGCTCAAGCGCATCAACGACGCAGGGCTACAGACGCGCATCGAGCTGCCGGGCTACCAGACCGACATGAACGCCTGGTGGAGTCGCCTCGACGCCCTGGTGATCAGCTCGCGCACCGAGGGCACGCCGATGATCCTGCTCGAAGCCATGCAGGCCGGTGTACCAGTGGTGGCGTTCGGCGTCGGCGGCATCCCCGATGTCCTGCAAGACCGGCACAACGGCCTGCTTGCGACACCGGCCGACAGCCAGGCACTGGCCCAGCAGATCGAAACCCTGTTCAGCGAACCGCCCCTGGCGCGGATCCTCGCCGACAACGCCCGGCGCACCCAACAGGACCGCTACGACCTGCGCACGCTGGCCGAGCGCTGGTCACAGCTGTACATCCGCACGGCACAGGAGGCCCGCCCATGATCGTCCCGCTCTCGATCATCAGCCTGCTGGGCCTGGTCTGCCTGGCATTGCTGGCCAGCACTTATCCGTTCCTGGCCCCCGGCGCGGTGCTGGGCCTGGTCGGTGTCGCCGTGCTGTACCGCAAGCCCGGGTGGGGGCTGCTGGGCATCGCCGCCCTGGTGCCGTTCGAAGGCCTATTCAAGGACAACGCGTTCTCCGGCACCAAGTTCTTCGGCCTGGCCCTGGCACTGATCCTGATGTTGCAACTGGCCGTGCACCAACTGCCCGCCACGCGCCTGCGCAGCAACATCTGGCGGCCGCTGCTCGGCTTCCTGGCGTTGTATGGGCTGAGCATGCTGCTGTCGGAAAACATGGACCTGTCCATGACCCATTTTCGCGAACTGAGCGTCGGCTTGATCCTGTTCGGCATCACGCTGCTGATCGGCCGCGAACTGGACCTGGAGATGTTCAGCCGCCTGGTGACGTTGAGCGTGACCACCACCTGCGTGCTCGCGATGTTCTCGGCCAAATACCAGGACCAGGGACGCGCGTCCGGCCTGTTGGAAGACCCGAACGCCTTCGCCCTGCTGATCGCCTTCACCATGCCGCTGACCTTGTTGCTGATCGTACGGGGCCCGTACCTGTTGTACCGGTTGTTCTGGGCTGGCTGTTTCGTCCTGCTGCTGGGCGGCATGACCAAGACCGAGTCACGCTCGGGGCTGGTGGTGCTGCTGCTCAGCCTGATCATCGGCCTGTACCACTACCGTGCGCAGCTGCCGCGGATCCGTCCGCGACACCTGGGGTTCGCGATGCTCGGCCTGGCGCTGATGATCCCGCTGGCGATCGCGGTGATGCCGGCCGGCTATGTGGAACGCATCCAGTCGTTGAGCATCCTCAGCGCCGGCGCCAGTGCCCACAAGGACGAGTCCCTCGGGCGACGCGCTTCGTACATCGTGGTCGGCAGCCAGATGATCCGCGAGAACCCGGTGCTGGGCTCGGGCCCGGGGACCTTCCCCCTGCACTACGCGCCCACCGGTTATGCCAAGGCGTTCTCGGCCAATCGCAAGTTGGGGGACCTGTATCGCCGGGCCCACAACACCTACCTGGAAATCTTCAGCGAGATCGGCATCCCGGGCGGCCTGATGTTCGTCGGCATGCTCGGCCTTGGCCTGTACAACCTGCTGCGCGCCCGTCAACTCTGGCTGCAGCGGCGGGACTGGGCCCAGGCCGACCTGCTGACGCACCTGGGCATGAGCTTCCTGTCACTGACGCTGTTCCTGATGTTCCTCAGCGCACCGAACCACAAGCTGCTGTGGATCATGCTCGCCCTCACCAGCGTGTTGCGCCACGAAGCCGAACAGGCCGGGCCACGGGAGGCTCACCCATGAACCGGATCAGCATTGTCATCCCGATGTACAACGAGGCCCGGCACATTGGTCGCACCCTGCTGGCGGCCCGGGAAGCCGCGCGCCAAGCGCAACTGGAATGCGAGCTGATCGTGGTGGACAACGGCTCCGACGACCACGGCCCGCGCATCGCCAGCGAGCTGGGCGCACGGGTGCTGATCGTGCCCGGCGTGCACATCGGCGCGCTGCGCAATCGCGGCGCGGCGGTGGCCCACGGCAACTGGCTGGCCTTCATCGACGCCGACATCGAGATGCCGGCCAACTGGCTCAAGCTGCTGCTGGAACTCGAAGGCCACCAGGGCGATGTGCTTGGCCTGGATCTGGACACACCGCGCCACGCCCCCTGGTTCGCCGAGGCCTGGCAGCGCCGCAGCCAGCGGCCGGGGACCCATCGCCTGCACCGGGTGCAGTGGCTACCCAGCGCCAACCTGTTGATGCGGCGCAACTGGTTCGCCCAGGTCGGTGGCTTCGACGAAACCCTGCGCACCGGCGAAGACAAGGATTTTTCCTTGCGCCTGCGCCAGGCCGGCGCCCAGTTGTTGCTGGTCAACGAAAGCGTGGCCCTGCACTGGGGCTACGAGGGCAGTTGGCGCGAATGGATGAGCAAGGAGTTGTGGCGCCAGGGCAGCCACCTGCAACTGCTGCGCAGCCACGGCCCGAGCCTGCGGTTATTGCGCTTTCCGGCGTTGTCCGTGGGCGCCTGGGCGCTGGATGCCCTGGCCCTGCTCGCCGCGCTCCAGGGCCAATGGCGCCTGGCCTTGCTGCTGTTGCTGGTCACCGCACTGCCACCGCTGCTGCTCAGCCTGCGCCAGAGCCGGCGTGACCCGCGCCTGACCCTGCAACTGTGGGCCTTGCATGGGGTGCGCCTGCGCCTGACCGGTGCCGCGCTGTTGCTCAACCTTTGTCATTGGAACGTCAGGAGACCCGCCCGTGGCTGAATTCATCTACTGGTTGTGCCTGTTACTGCCGGTGTACGCTTACCTCGGCTACCCCGTGATATTGAGCCTGCTGGCGCCGCTGTTTCCGGTCCGCTACTACGGCAAGGCGTTGCCGATGGACGTCAGCATCGTGATCGCCGCGCACAACGAGGCGCGGCATATCGAAGAAAAGTTGCGCACCCTGCTGGCCCAGGACTACCGGGCCCATTCGCTGCAGATCATCCTGGCCAGCGACGGCTCCACCGACGACACCGTGGCCTGCGCCCGCCAGGTGGCGGACCCGCGCATCACCGTGCTCGACCTGCCCCGCCAGGGCAAGGCCGCCGCCCTCAATACCGGGGTCGCCCATAGCCGCGGTGCGATCCTGGTGTTCACCGATGCCGACAACCAATGGGCCACCGACACCCTCGGCCACTTGCTGGCGCCACTGGGCGATCCGGAAGTCGGCGCTTGTGCCGGGCACATGGAAATCCCCGTGCCCGGCAAGGGCCTGAGCCTGGGCGACAGCCTGTATCGCCACTACGAAGGCTGGCTGCGCCGGGTGGAAAGTCGCACCGGCTGCATGGTCTCGGCCGACGGTGCGCTGTTGGCCCTGCGGCGCGAACTGTTCGAACCGATACCGGCGCAGGTCAACGATGACTTCTTCCTCAGTACCTGCGCACCGGCCGCCGGCAAGAGCATCGTCTACGCGCCGCGGGCCCGGGTGCTCGACCAGGGCGTGGACGAGGCCGACAAGCAATTGCGTCGCCGCCAGCGGGTCACTGTCGGCGGCCTGCAGAGCCTGGCCCAGCGGCGGGCACTGCTCAACCCGCTGCGCCATGGGCTCTACGCCATCGGCTTGATCAGCCACAAGCTGATCCGCCGCCTGGCGCCGGTGTTGCTGCTGCCGTTGTTGCTGAGCAACGCCTGGCTGTGGGACGCACACCCGTTCTATCGCCTGACCCTGCTGGCGCAGGTGCTGGGCTACGGCATGGCGCTGCTCGGGCTGGTGGACTCCCAGCACCGCCTGCCCCGGCCCTTTCGCCTGGCCGCGTTCGTGCTGGTGACGCTGGTGGGCATGAGCATCGGGCTGTGGAAGTTTCTGCGGGGCCAGCGCTACAGCCAATGGAACCCCGAGCAGAACCGCTGAAAAGGAGAATGGCCGATGTCGATCAAACACATTCTCAAGCGCACCGGCGGCTGGCTGTACCTGAACACCGCCCTGGGTCGCGGTCCGTTGCGCGGCGCCGGGGTGATCCTGATGCTGCACCGGGTCCTGAGCAACGACCGCGCCGCCGAACTGCCCCACCGCAACGAACTGTGTGTCGGCCCGGAAGCCTTCGAGCACTTGCTGGTCTGGTTGCAAGAGCATTTCGAATGCGTGCCCTTGATGACCCTGCTGCTGGCCGACCCGGAACACGTGCCCAACCGTCCACGGGTGGCCCTGACCTTCGACGACGGCTGGCGCGACAACGCCATGAACGCCTTTCCCCTGCTGCGCCAATACCAGGTGCCGGCGAGCATTTTCCTGTCCACCGACTTCATCGGCAGCCGTCAACACTTCTGGTGGGAAACCCTCGGCGAAACCCTCTGGGGCAGCCACGGCCAAGTGGCCCGGCACACGTTGATCGAACACTTGCACCAGGCCGGCCGGCCGCTGCCGGTGATGCTCGATGACGTGGACGACGACCGCCGCAGCCTGGCGCTCGCGCACTTTCTGCAAAGCCTCAAGAGCCTCGACCCGCACGTGCTGAGCGACCTCACCGAAGCCTGCCCCCAGGGTACCCAGCCCCAGGCCCTGGACTGGTCCCAGGTGCGCATGCTGGAAGACTCCGGGCTGATCCGTTTCGGCCCCCATGGCGCCAGCCACGCGATCCTCACCGGGCTGGACGACCAGCGCCTGCATGAAGAGCTGTCCCGCAGCCGCATCGCCCTGGAAAACGGCTGCGCCCAACCGCTGCCGGTGTATTGCTACCCCAACGGCAACCACGACGCGCGCGTGCGCCAGCAGGTGGCCGCCCACGGTTATCCGTTTGCCCTGGGCACCGAGACCGGCCTGTACCGCCCCGACGGCGATCCCTTGAACCTGCCGCGCTTCGGCGTCAGCCAGCGCAACGCCCGTCACCCCGAACTGCTCGCCTGGCGAATTCGCCGAGGGACACGCTCATGAGCCGTGGTCATTACATCAAGCATCTGTTTCTGAGCATGGGCACGCGCCTGGCGATGATTGGCCTGCGTTTGCTGCGCAACGTGCTGCTGGCACGGATTCTCGGCCCCAGCGAGCGGGGCCTGTTCGCCTTGCTCAGCACCCTGCCGGACCTCATCAGCGCCGCCACCAGTGGCGGCTTGAACACCGCTGTCGGCTACCAGGCGGCGCAGCAACGGTCGATGGGGCTGTTGCTCAGCCAGGTGTTGGTGTTCGGCTGCCTGCTGGCCGGCTTGTTGACCTTGCTGGTGGTGGCGCTGGTGCGCGAATTCGGCGCCGACCTCGACGTCACCACCCAGTTGGGCCTGCTGGCCTGGCTGCTGTTGCTCGCCGTGCCATTGACCGTGCTCAAGAGTGGCCTGCTGACCCTGCACAACGCGTCCGGTGGCGTCGGCGCCTTCAATGCCTTGCGCCTGATGGAATCCCTGGTGCCGCTGGTGTTGTTCGTGGCGTTGTTCTGGCTGTGGAAAGAGGCGGCCCTGGAAGCGGCGCTCATCAGTTGGCTGGCCGGCCTGAGCCTGGTGGTGCTGGCCGGCTGGGTCTGGCTGCGCCGGGACCAGGACGTCACCCTGCAATGGGATCGCAACGGCCAGAACGAGCTGCTGCGCTACGGTGCCCGCAGTCACCCGGACCTGCTGTTCCAGCAAGTGATATTGCGTTCCGACTACCTGTTCATCGGCGCCCTGCTGGGCAGCACCGCCCTGGGACACTACGCCATGGCCAGCGCCGCCGCCGAACTGCTGCTGATCGTGCCGGAAGCGGTCACTACCCCGCTGATGAAACGCCTGTTGCAACAGGACCGCGACATGCAGCGCCTGACGCCCCTGGCCTTGCGCCTGACCGCCACGGTGATGCTGGGGGCCTGCCTGAGCATGGCCCTGATCGGCGAATGGCTGATCGTCACCTTGTTCGGCGCCGCCTACCGGCCGGCGTATCCGGCCCTGCTGGCGCTGCTGCCGGGGCTGTTCGGGCTGTGCTACGCGAGCATCCTGCGCCTGGACCTGCTGGGAAAGGACCGGCCCGGCGCCGTCTCGCTGTGGATGGGCCTGGGTGCCCTGTTGAACCTGGCGCTGAATGTGCTGCTGATCCCAGGCTACGGCATCGTCGGTGCCGCGGCCGCCTCATCCATCGCCTACCTGGGCGTGACCCTGGCGCTGCTGGCGATGTATTGCCGCCTCAGCGGCGTGGGGTTGTGGCAGACGCTGATCATCCTGCCCAGCGACTTGCTGCCGATGCGCCAGATGCTGACAGGGAAATCGGCATGAGGTTTTCAATGGCCTGGCCGTTCGCTTTCGCGAGCAGGCTCGCTCCCACGAGGACATCATTGCCCCCTGTGGGAGCGAGCCTGCTCGGGAAGGGACCAACCCGGTGCCGGGCATTGGCCGCCTGCCTATGGGCCCTGGCCTTCTCAGCCCAGGGCGGCTCCATGGCCTGGACCGGCATCCGCGATGGCAGCCTGTACTTACAGACCGATCGGCCGGACACGGTGACCGTGCGCTGGGTGCCGGCCTGGCAGGCCAACGCCAACGCCGAGCACATCTACCTGCTGGACGGCCAGGGTCGCCTGGCGGGGCAGCGCCTGATCAAGCCCGACCAGGAACGCGGCGAGCAGCCATGGCCGTTGCTGCCCGGCCCGGCCAGCTACCGGCTGGAAATCCCCGGCTACAGTTTCCGGCGCTACACCCTTGAACACGATGCGCGCACCCAGGCGCTGTTCGCCCCGGCCAAGGTGCATTTCAGCCTGGAGGCCCATGACGGCGACGAGCTGTATTTCAAGGTCGCCGCTGGCGAGCGTGCGGTGCTGGCGGGCAAGTTCCACGGCGGCGTGCACGGCCTGCAAGCCCGGCGCGTGGCCGACGGCAAGCAACTGCAACTGAACCTCAAGCCGTACCGCGCCTATTGGCAGTTCGACCAAGTGGCCCTGCCCGTCGCCGACGTCGAGCAGACCTGGCGCCTGCACCTGCTGGGCAACGGCAAGGCGGCATTCTGGCTGGACGGCACCGCCAACCTGTTCGCCCAGGCGCCGGCGCAACTGCAACCGCTTCGCCAAGACCCGGGGCACGTGCAGCTGACGGTGCATGCCGAAGCGCTGGGCAACACGCCGAGGCTGGGAGTATCCCTGCCCTACGTCATGCCGCCGCCCTCCGCCTACGCGGTCATCGACGCGCTCAAGCCCCAGGCGGCCAGCTACTACAGCATCGTCGACATCACCGCCGCCAACCCCGCCTATGAAGATCGGTTCCGGCGCCTGTACCAGGACCGCTTCGGCATCGACCTGGACATCACCCTGCTCGCCGGCAGCGGACGCAAGGCCGACCTGCAGGCCGACCGGACCAGCAACAACGGCTTGCAGGCGTGGCTCGACGCGACCCGCGCCCTGGGCGGCAAAGGCGTGCACTACCTCGGCTTCGCCGATGAGCCCAACCTCAACTACCCCGACTTCGCCAGCTACCAGGCCTTGTTCGAGAGCATGGCCAGGGAGGCTCGCGCCCTGCCCGCCAACGTCCGTGCCGGCGTGCGCCTCGCGATCCCCGCCAGCTCCCGCTTCACCAACGGTCCGCTGGCCGAGAACGCCGCCGAGAAACGCGGCATCGACTGGGCACGGCGCCTGCTGGCCCGGTACGGCGACCAGGTCGATGCCCTGGCCTGGCACGAATGGATGATCCGCGACCTGCTGGCCACAAGGGTGTACCGCCACAGCGTGCGGCAGGCCGCCGAGCTGGTGGGGCTGGACAACGCCGGCCGGCCACGCAAGGCGCTGCTGCTGGACCAGACCAACATGTCCAGCGGTTCGAGCCTGAGCCCCTACGACCAGGAAACCCACTACGCGGCCCTGTGGTGGACATCCGTGGTGATCAACGCTTCCGCCGATGGCCTGCTCGACATGCTCAACTGGTTCCAGGCCGCCGACGAACCGGAGTACCCCAAGGGCATGGTGCGGGTGCTGGGCGACGGTCGCTTCGAACTCAAGCCGGTGGGCCTGGCCCAGCAATTCATCCAGCAGCACTGGCTCGGCCAGGTGCTGCGCCTGGACAACGACGCCTTTGAGGTGGACGCCCTGGCGATGGCCACCGGCAGACAGCGCAGCCTGCTGGGCGTGAACAAGACCACACGCATGCAGCAGGTCGGCATCGCGGGCGTGCCCTGCCCTGAGGCACAGGCGGCCCTGGTGTACTTCGGCCCGGACAACCGCAGCCGCAACGCGGCGTTCACCTGCGAAGCCGGGCGGATCCACTTCCCCCTGCCCAGCGAAACCCTGTTTGCCCTGGCCTGGACCAGCGCGTCCCTTCCCCCACCCGCCCCCCGTCAGGAGGCACCATGAACGTACTGCAGAAACTTCGCGACCGTATCCAGAAGAAAGGCCTGCGTGCCGTGTTCAAGCAGGTGATACGCCACTTCGTGTTTTCCCATGCGCAGTTGGTGTGGCTGGAGCACGATTTGCGAGTCCCCATTCCGCCGAACAACCTCAAGCCCTACCGGCCGGTGCGCCTGGAATTCATCACCGTCAGCAATGCCGACGCGTTCGCCAAGTATTTCGGCGACCGCATCGAAACCGTGCGCGAACTGGCGGTCGAGGGCTACACCGGCCTGATGTACCTGGACGACCAGGGCGACGCGGTGGGGTTCGCCTGGGGCAGCACCCGCGACTATTACGATCGCCACTTCTATCGCTGCCTGTTCCCGATCGGGCCCGGCGAGTACTTCCAGTTCAACGGGGAGATCGCCCGTGCGTATTGGGGAACCCAGATGTCGGCGGACGTCCAGCAGCAAATGTGGAAGGTCATGGAGGGAAAAGGCTGCACCAAGATGGTCGATGTCTGCGACTTGCAGAACATCCCGGCGATCAAGATGCACATCCGCATGGACTTCAAGGAGCGCGGCCAGATCACCCACGTGTACTGCCTGTTCGGGCGCTGGCGCTTCTCCCGCGATACGTTCTACACCGGTTCGGTGCTGGATCCTTTCCGCAAACCGGGCCGCCCCGCCACCACGGCGGCGGCCGCCTGATGGCAATCCGCTTCGAATGGCAGCGCTCGCTGCTCGCCACGGACTTCCCCGCTACGGCTTACGACCAGCTGCGAACCCGGGTGCCCGACTACACACCGTTCAACAACCTGGCCTGGTTGCAAGCGGCGGAACTGGCGCTGCAACCCGACCAGGAGCTGCACGTACTGTTGGGGTGGCAAGACCAGGTGTTGAGCCTGTGCCTGCCGCTGGTCAGCGCGCGCGAGCGCATCGGCGGGCTGCGGTTTCGGGTGTTGCGTCACCTGGGTTTTCCGTTGGCGGACCGGATCGCGCTGCTGGTCGACGTCGACGCTGACAGCATGGGCCAGGCGCTGATGCAAATCCGCCAGCAACTGCCCCACGCCTTGCTGCAATTGAACGAAGTGGTCGAGGCGGTGGGCGAGCAAAGCGTGCTGAGTGCCTGGATGGCATTGAGCTCCACTGGCGAGCGGCGCTTGAGCTGCCGGGTGCCGGTGCACCTGATCAGCGACAGCGACCGTCAGGAAATCTCCGGCGATCCCCGCTATAAATTACGCAGGGCCCGCAAGCGCATCGCCGCGTGTGGCGCGCAGATCCGCCGGCTCACCCCCAATGCCATCGACATGGGCCTGCTGTTGCAGGAACTCGCCGAGGTCGAGGCGGCCAGTTGGAAGGGTGACGAAGGTGTCGGCATCTTTTCCGACCCGATGCGCCGGCAATGGATGAAACATGCCTTCACGGCCCTCGCCGACCAAGGCCTGGTACGCGTGGTGGTACTGGAGCTGGACGGGCGCTGCATCAGTTACCGCCTGGGCCTGCTGGAACAGGGCCGGCTGTACGACTACAACCTGGCATTCCTGCCGGAGCATGCCGATCTGGGCAGCGGCCGGGTACTGCTGGAGGAGTGGATTCGTTGGGGGCTGGATGACAACTGGCGCTGGATCGATGCGTCCCGGGTCAGCCTGGAAAATTCCAGCCATCAACTGCATGAACGCATGACCGGACAATTGGAACACTTGCGTTGGAGTTTTTATTCATGGCAACCCGGCGGGCTGGTCCTGGGGTTCGCCTTGCGACTATGGAAAAGTCTCAAGCCATGGCTCCGCAAGCGCCCCGCCGGATCATCCCCGACAACCCCTTGCCCCCCTCTTATCAAGCACCAGGAGAATGTGAATGCCTCAACAAGTGATCGTCAACGCTGACGACTTCGGGCTCAGCCTCAGTGAAAACGCGATCATCCTGCGAGCCTTCGAAGCCGGCGTCATCAGCTCCGCCACGGCCATGGCCAACATGCCGGCGTTCGAACAGGCCTGTGCACTGGCACGGCAGCCGCTGCTCAAGGGTCGAATCGGCCTGCACTTCAACCTCAGCCATGGTGCGCCGTTAAGCCAGGCGATCGCCTCACGGCCCGTGTTTTGCGGCGTCAATGGCGAATTCGACCTCAACCTGTCGCGCTACTGCCTGCGCCTGGGCGCAAAAGACCTCGCGGCGGTGCAAGACGAACTCGAGGCGCAATGGCAACGCTGCCTGGATCATGGCCTGCACCCCAGCCACCTCGATTCCCACCAACACGTGCACAACATCTGGCCCATCGGCGAACTGGTGGCCCGTTTCGCCAAACGCCATGGCGTGCCCATCCGCCTGGCCCGCAACCTGGGAGCGAACCTGAACCTGCCCAAGCGCCTCTTCAAGCACCTGCTCAACCGACGCATGCGCACCCTCAGTGGCGCGACGGCCGACTACGTCTGCACCCCGGCCGACCTGCACCACGCGGCCCCGCCCGCCCATGGCATCCTCGAAGTGATCGTCCATCCCCTGGACCTCGACGGGGATTTCGGCGACGCCTACCTGGCGCCCGGCGAATCACTGACCCAAGTGCTGCACAAGCGCCTGGCAGGCGTGCCGAAAGTGCCCTATCGCGGGAAGCGACGACCGCCGATGCGGGTCGAGTATGGGGATGCGCGTTGAGGGGCCGTATTGCCTGGTCACCGATCGAGCTTCTTCTCCACCTGCCCGACCTTTTCCTGGAGCTTCTCGGCGTCCTGCTCCCGGCTCTTGATCGAGGTGGGCGTGATCGCCTTGTCCACCTTGTCGGTGGCCGGGTCCGGCTGGTGGATGTCACGCTCCACCACCGGGACCGGCTCGCCACTGGCGTCCTTCGCCGGCATGCTCCCGGCCTTTTCACTCGCCCGGGCCTGGCCTCTGGAATCCTGAGTCGTCATGGCATCGTCCTCGTTGTTTTTCATGGCTGTCGAGTGTTCGAGTAGGGCGGGACGGGGGAGTTCGATCGGGTTGGGTGGTTACATCATGACAAGCAAACGTTGAAGGACTGATTGCCGGCCAAGTATCCACTTGGATACATTCGCTGAATGAACTATCTTATCCAGCAGACTTCGACCTTCGTCAAATGGCACGCGTCGCTACGTGACTTACGGGCAAGGATCGCAATCGCACGACGTATCGATCGAGTTTCGGCGGGCAACCTGGGTGATTACAAGTCACTGGGCGATGGTGTTTCGGAACTGCGCGTAGACACGGGTGCTGGCTATCGTATTTATTTCACCCAACGCCAGGGGGTGATTATCGTTTTGCTGGCCGGCGGCGATAAATCGTCCCAAAGCGCAGACATCAGGCAGGCAAAGAAAATCGCAAAGGAGGTACAGGTATGAGCCAGGCTCTGATTGCATTCGATCTGGCCACGCTGCTTGACAGTGACGAAGCCATCAGCGAGTACCTTTCCCAAGTACTGGCCGACGGAGATAACGAAGAGTTTCTGCGCGCCATTGGCTACATCGCAAAGGCCAGGGGCATGTCACAGATAGCCAGGGACTCCGGCATGGGCCGTGAAAGCCTTTACAAGGCTTTTGCACCCGGGTCGAAGCCACGCTTCGATACGGTACTCAAGGTGGTCCACGCACTGGGCATCGATTTATGCGCGCGCCCCAACCCATTGCAGGGCCCCACAGGCGCATGAGCGTCGGTCAGCAGCCGTCTGAAATTGCGCCATCCTTGCGGCGAATCTGTTAAAAACGCACCTTGGGTCCTGAGTAGCGAAACCTTTCGATGCGTTCTTTTTTTCTTCCCCGTACCGGGCGACGCTGGCTGGCGATGCTCTGCATGGCAGCGATGGTGGTCGGGCTGCCAGTGGGCTGCGCCGTGTTGCAGCACAAGGAGCGCGAGCTGGTATTCCGGATCGAGCCCGGGACGGCCAGTTGGTTCAGTGGTTTGCCGAGTGGCGTGCAAGAGTTCGATCTCAAGCCGAAACAGTTCAAGGCCGGGGAGAATATCCATGGCTGGTGGTGGCCGGCCGAGCGCAAGAATGCCCCGGCGATCCTGTATCTGCATGGTGTGCGCTGGAACCTGACCGGGCAGCTGTTTCGCATCCAGCAATTGCGGGACCTGGGCTTTTCGGTGCTGGCGATCGATTATCGCGGCTTTGGTAAAAGCCAGGGCGAGCTGCCGTCGGAAGCCAGCGTCTACGAAGACGCCCGGATCGCCTGGGCACGTCTGGAAGCCCTGCAACCCGACCCGGCGCAAAGGCTGATCTATGGGCACTCCCTGGGCGGAGCCGTCGCGGTGGACCTCGCGGCGGAACTGGGCCAGAAAGCGGCACGGAACGGCAGCGTCGCGCCGGCCCGGGGGTTGGTCATCGAATCCACGTTCACCTCCCTGGGCGATGTCGCCACGGCCATGGCGAACACCTCGCTGCCGGTGCGCTGGTTGCTGTCGCAGAAATTCGACTCCATCGACAAGATCCACGAGATCAACATGCCCCTGCTGGTGGTGCATGGCGCCGCCGATCGCTACGTACCGCCGCGTTTCAGCGAGCAACTGTTCAACGCCGCCCAGGAACCCAAGCGCCTGCTCCTGGTGCCTGGCGCCACCCACAACAACAGCATGAGCCTGGCTGGCCGGCAGTATCGCCAGGCCCTGGACGACTTGATGAAACCCCGCCCCACCCCCGTGGCCGGAGCGTCGCAGGTCAATAGCGCCAAGGCCGGCTGACCGAACCCACCGTAGAAGATTCCCCTGTGGGAGCGAGCCTGCTCGCGAAGGCGGTGGGTCAGCTTGAATGGATTCTGGATGTACTGCCGTCATCGCGAGCAAGCTCGCTCCCACAGGGGTTTCGGGTGATTTCAGGATTTGTGTGCGCCACCGACCTTTTGTGGGAGCGAGCCTGCTCGCGAAGGCGGTGGGTCAGCTTGAATGGATTTTGGATGTGCTGCCGTCATCGCGAGCAAGCTCGCTCCCACAGGGGTTTCGGGTGATTTCAGGATTTGTGTGCGCCGCCGACCTTTTGTGGGAGCGAGCCTGCTCGCGAAGGCGGTGGGTCAGCTTGAATAGATTTTGGATGTGCTGCCGTCATCGCGAGCAAGCTCGCTCCCACAGGGGTTTCGGGTGATTTCAGGATTAGTATGCGCCACCAACCTTTTGTGGGAGCGAGCCTGCTCGCGAAGGCGGTGTATCCGTTGATGAGATGTCGGCTGGCCTGACGCTATCGCGAGCAGGCTCGCTCCCACAGGGGATCTTCAGCGCACTGGAGAAACTCGGCTTTATTCTCGCGCCTACAAATAGAAACGGCACCTTCCGGTGCCGTTTCTTTCCATCAGGAACCGCTTATTTACGAGCCGCTTCCCACGATTTCAACAGTTCGCTATAGCTCACCGTCTCACCTTTAGGCTTCTCGTTCGCCAGCTTCGGCTTCGGTGCGCCCGGTTGGTCGAACCAGTATTGCGCGTCGCGCTCGGGGTTCATTTTCGGGGCGCAGGTGGCCTGGGCCTTGGAACGTTCCAGGCGCGTCATGATCGCGTCCTGGTCCTTGGCCAAACCGTCGAGGGCCTGTTGCGGGGTCTTCTCGCCACTGGCCGCTTCGGCGATGTGGCTCCACCACAGTTGCGCCAGGCGTGGATAGTCCGGCACGTTGGTCCCGGTCGGGGTCCATTGCACGCGGGCCGGGCTGCGGTAGAACTCCACCAGGCCACCGAGTTTCGGCGCCAGGTCGGTCATCGCCTGGGAGTTGATGTCCGACTCACGAATCGGCGTCAGGCCGACGATGGTCTTCTTCAACGACACGGTTTTCGACGTCACGAACTGCGCGTAGAGCCAGGCAGCGAGGCGCTGTTTCTCAGGCGTGGACTTCATGAAGGTCCAGGAACCCACGTCCTGATAACCCAGCTTCATGCCCTCTTCCCAGTACGGACCGCGCGGCGAAGGTGCCATGCGCCACTTCGGCGTGCCGTCCGCATTGACCACCGGCAAGCCCGGCTTGGTCATGTCGGCGGTGAACGCGGTGTACCAGAAGATCTGCTGGGCGATGTTGCCCTGGGATGGCACCGGGCCGGACTCGGAGAAGGTCATGCCCGCCGCTTCCGGCGGCGCGTATTTCTTCAGCCAGTCCACGTACTTGGTGGTCGCGAACACAGCGGCCGGGCCGTTGGTGTCGCCCCCACGGGTCACGCTGGAACCCACCGGATGGCAGTCCTCGACACGGATGCCCCACTCGTCCACCGGTAAACCGTTGGGCAAGCCCTTGTCGCCGCCCCCGGCCATGGAGAACCAGGCATCGGTGAAGCGCCAGCCCAGGGACGGGTCTTTCTTGCCGTAGTCCATGTGGCCGTAGACGCGCTTGCCGTCGATTTCCTTGACGTCCTCGCTGAAGAACTTGGCGATGTCTTCATAGGCCGACCAGTTCACCGGTACGCCCAGCTCGTAGCCGTACTTCTCCTTGAACTTGGCCTTCAGGTCCGCACGCTCGAACCAGTCGGCGCGGAACCAGTACAGGTTGGCGAATTGCTGGTCGGGCAACTGGTAGAGCTTGCCGTCCGGCGCGGTGGTGAAGGACGTCCCGATGAAGTCCTTGAGGTCCAGGGTCGGCGAGGTGAAGTCCTTGCCTTCGTTGGCCATCAGGTCGGTGATCGATTCGGTCTTGCCATAGCGAAAGTGCGTGCCGATCAGGTCCGAGTCGTTGACCCAGCCGTCGTAGATGTTCTTGTCCGACTGCATCTGGGTCTGCAGTTTTTCCACCACGTCGCCTTCCTGCAGCAAATCGTGGGTGATCTGGATCCCGGTGATCTCGGTGAAAGCCTTGGCCAGCACCTTGGATTCGTACTGGTGGGTGGTCAGGGTTTCCGACACCACGTTGATCTTCATGCCGCGAAACGGCTCGGCGGCCTTGGTGAACCACTTGAGCTCTTCGAGCTGCTGCTCCGTCGTCAGGGTGGACGGCTTGAATTCACTGCCGACCCATTTTTTCGCGGCGTCTTCATAGGCGTCGGCCCAGGCCACAGCGCTCAACCCGCTGAGCGCCAGTGCGGCTGCCAATGAAACGCTATGTCGCAGCTTATTGTTTTTATCGAACATAGAGACCTCCTGTTTGGGTTTAAGAGCCTTCGAACTTTCGACTAGCCCCACCGCATCACTGCCAACAGCCACACCAGAGACAGCGCGAACGCTATCCAGATGCTCCAGTCGGTCACGCCAATCACCAGCAGATGCAGGTAGGCGCTCCCGAGAAGACCGATAAACAACCGATCGCCACGGGTCGTGGCAATCGGCAGGAAACCACGCCGGGGAATACTCGGCGAACGCAGTTCCCAAGTGGTCATGCCTGCCAGCAGCAAGGCGATGACCCCAAAAAAAGCCGCCGTCGGGACGGTCCAATTCATCCATTCCATCATCGACTCCTCAGACCCGGCCCAGGGCAAAGCCCTTGGCCACGTGGTTGCGAACGAACCAGATCACCAGCATGCCCGGCAGGATGGTCAACACCCCCGCCGCCGCCAGCACGCCCCAATCGATGCCGGAGGCCGACACGGTACGGGTCATGACCGCCGCGATCGGCTTGGCATTGACCGAGGTGAGCGTGCGCGCCAGCAACAATTCGACCCAGGAAAACATGAAGCAGAAGAACGCCGTCACGCCGATGCCGGAGCCGATCAGCGGGATGAAGATCTTGGCGAAGAACTTGGGGAAACTGTAGCCGTCAATGTAGGCGGTCTCGTCGATTTCTTTCGGCACCCCGGACATGAAGCCTTCGAGGATCCACACCGCCAGGGGCACGTTGAACAGGCAATGGGCCAGGGCCACGGCGATGTGGGTGTCGAACAGCCCGATGGACGAATACAACTGGAAGAACGGCAGCAGGAACACCGCCGGTGGCGCCATGCGGTTGGTGAGCAGCCAGAAGAACAGGTGCTTGTCGCCGAGGAAGCGGTAGCGCGAGAACGCATAGGCCGCCGGCAGCGCCACGCTCAGGGAAATCACCGTGTTCAGGCTCACGTAGTACAGCGAGTTGAGGTAGCCGGTGTACCAGCTCGGGTCGGTGAAGATCACCTTGTAGTTGTTGAAGGTGAAGTCCTGGGGCCACAGGGTCAGGCTGCCGAGGATCTCGGTGTTGCTCTTGAACGACATGTTCAGCAGCCAGTAGATGGGCACCAGCAGGAACAGGATGTAGATCAGCAACGGAACCAGCTTTTTCTTGCTCATCGTGCGGGCCTCAACGGTTGGCGTCGGAGTGCGTCATGGCGGTATAGAACAGCCACGACACCAACAGAATGATCAGGAAGTACACCAGGGAAAACGCCGCCGCCGGGCCCAGGTCGAATTGACCGATGGCCATCTGCGTCAGGGTCTGGCTGAGGAACGTGGTGGCGTTGCCCGGCCCGCCGCCGGTGAGCACGAACGGCTCGGTGTAGATCATGAAGCTGTCCATGAAACGCAGCATCACCGCGATCAGCAGCACGCTCTTCATCTTCGGCAACTGGATGTGCCGGAACACCGCCCAGTTGGAGGCCCGGTCGATCCGCGCCGCCTGGTAGTACACGTCGGGAATCGCCCGCAGCCCCGAGTAGCAGAGCAACGCCACCAGGGACGTCCAGTGCCAGACGTCCATCACCAACACGGTGACCCAGGCGTCCATGGTATTGGCCGCATAGTTGTAGTTGATGCCCAGGGCGTTGAGGCTCGACCCCAGCAGGCCAATGTCGGCGCGGCCGAAAATCTGCCAGATGGTGCCCACCACGTTCCACGGAATCAGCAGCGGAATCGCCAGGATGATCAGCACCAGGGACGACCATTTGCCCTTGGTCGGCATGGTCAGGGCGATGGCGATGCCCAGGGGGATCTCGATCAGCAGCACGCACGCCGAGTAGATGAACTGGCGCAACAGCGAATCGTGCAGGCGAGGATCCAGCAGCACCTGCTTGTACCAGTCGGCACCGACGAAGTAGCGACTGGACTGGTCGAAGATGTCCTGCACCGAATAGTTGACCACGGTCATCATCGGGATCACGGCGCTGAACGCCACCAGCAGGAACACCGGCAGCACCAGCCACCAGGCCTTGTTGTTCTGCACCTTGTTCATGGCTGCACCTCGCTCAACGGTTCCAGCAGGTATTCATCGGCATAGACCATCAGCCACTGGGCCGGAAAACTGATGTACGCGGTGCCTTCCGGCACTGGCTTGTCTTCGGCCAGGCGCACCTTCAGCGGCGCGCCATCGAGGTTGAGGGTCAGGATCTTGTAGGTGCCCAGGTCCTCGACGTGGACCACGTCGGCTCGCATCGCGTCGTCGTAGGGGCCGTCCCAGACATGCACGAACTCAGGACGAATACCGACCTTCAGGGTCTTGCCCTGGGCCTGGGCAACGCGCTGCTGCAGGGTTTCGGACAGGGGCAAGTGGGTCGAGCCGAAGCCGACGCCACCGGGCTGCGCCGTGACGTCGATGAGGTTCATCCCCGGGCTGCCGATGAAATAGCCAACGAAGGTGTGGCTCGGGCGCTCGAACAGGTCGCGGGGCGTGCCGAACTGTACGATCTGGCCGCCGTACATCACGGCGATCTTGTCGGCGAAGGTGGACGCTTCCAACTGGTCGTGGGTGACGTAGACCATGGTGATGTTGAACTGCTCGTGGATCTGCTTGAGCTTGCGCCGCAGCTTCCATTTCAGGTGCGGGTCGATCACCGTCAGCGGTTCGTCGAAGAGGATCGCCGAGACGTCGTCGCGCACCAGGCCGCGGCCCATGGAGACTTTCTGCTTCTCGTCGGCGGTGAGGTTGCGGGCCTTCTTGTCCAGCAGGTTCTGCAGGTCGAGGACCTCGGCGATCTCCTGCACCTTGGTGTGGATCCTCGCCTCGGCCAGGCCTTGGTTGCGCAGCGGGAACGCCAGGTTGTCGAACACCGTCATGGTGTCGTAGACCACCGGGAACTGGAACACCTGGGCAATGTTGCGTTTCTCCGGGCTCAGCTCGTTGACGACCTGGCTGTCGAACAGCACCTGCCCCTCGGAAGGGCTGAGCAGGCCGGAAATGATGTTGAGCAAGGTGGACTTGCCACAGCCCGAAGGCCCGAGCAAGGCGTAGGCGCCGCCCTGTTCCCAGATGTGGTTCATCTCGCGGATCGCGTAGTCTTCGGGGCTCGCCGGGGTGCTGGTGTAACTGTGGGCGAGGTTCTGCAAACGTATTTCGGCCATCAGGCAACCCTCGCAATACGCAGGCCCGGGGCCTGGACCAGTTTGCCCTGGGCATCGAAGACAAACAGTTTATGGGTCGGGATGTAGATGCGGATCGGCGCATCCACGTCGTATTCGTGGACGCCGGGCAAGTGCAGCACCAGCAGGAAATGTTCGTTGCGCACATGCAGGAACGTTTCCGAACCGCTGATCTCGGCCACCTCGACGGTCACCGCCAGTTCCAGGTCGTCGTCGTTGCTCGGCACCAGGGAAATATGGCTGGGGCGCACGCCAAAACGGAACTCGCCCTCGCCCACCGGCCGCAGGTCGACGTTCAGCGGGAAATGCACGAAATTGGCGAAGCTCACCTCGTTGCCGGCGATACGACCGGGCATGAGGTTGATCGGTGGTTCGGAAAACAGCTCGGCGGCCAGCACGGTCTGCGGCTGGTGATACACCGAGGACGACTTGCCGCTCTGGATCACCCGCCCTTCATGGAGGATGGTGGTGGTCCCGCCCAGGGCCAAGGCCTCGTTGGGCTCCGTGGTGGCGTAGACGGCGATGGTGTGCCGGGCCTGGAACAATTCGCGCATTTCCTGGCGCAGTTCCTCACGCAGCTTGTAGTCCAGGTTCACCAGCGGCTCGTCGAACAGAATCAGTTCGGCGTCCTTGACCAGCGCCCGGGCCATGGCCGTGCGTTGCTGCTGGCCACCGGACAACTCCAGCGGATGACGCTTCAGGAACTTCTCGATGCGCAACATCCTGGCGGTGGCCAGCACCTTGTCCTGGACGACGTCGTTGGACACACCGGCCTGGCGCAGTGGCGAGGCGATGTTTTCGAAAACGGTCATGGTCGGGTAGTTGATGAACTGCTGGTAGACCATCGACACGTTGCGCAGCCGCACCGGCTTGTTCGTGACGTCGACGCCGTTCATCAGGACGCGGCCGCTGTCGGGTTTGTCCAGCCCGGCCATCAGGCGCATGAGGCTGGTCTTGCCGGACAAGGTGCGGCCCAGCAACACGTTGAAGGATCCGGGTTCGAAACTCAGGTTGGCATCGTCGATCCAGGTCTGGCCTTCGACGGTGCGACAGATGTGCTCAAGCTGTAGTGACATGGCTCGGCCTTTTTATTATTTGGAGTCAAGCGACCGAAGCGTCAAAGCGAAAGCCGTGCCAGAAATTGCAAGCCCTTGAAGCAGCGCGCTTTTTGAATAATCCGGCAGGAAAATGCGTTCGTTGATGAACACAAGTGAACAGTCAGGACTGAACAATTGAACAATCGGCCGGTTGACAATGAACAATTCTGAACAACACTGAATGAACGTTTCCGGCTGGCCTGGCCATCCCCCCTGTGGGAGCGAGCTTGCTCGCGATAGCGGTGGATCGGTTGCATTGATGTGACTGACACACCGCTATCGCGAGCAGGCTCGCTCCCACAAGGGGCTGGTGTATTAAGTGCCATTCAGGCCTGCCCCAGCACAAGGAGTCTGTGCGAAACTCACCACCACAATAAAAAACAGCTCCTGCGAGAGTGCCCCATGGCCGCACCTGCCCCCGCCTTGTCCCACGAGGCCATCATCCAGGCCTCCTGGTCCCGTTGCCGCGCCTTTGGCCTGAATCATCAGAGCGCACCGGCCTTCGACCCATTGCCCGCCGAGGGTATCGCCCAGTTGCTGGAAAGCCAGCATTCACTGGTGCAGACCACCCACCAGGAAGTGCTGCCGTACTACGAGAACATCCTGAGCAACTCCAATTGCCTGATCATGCTGGCCGACAACCAGGGACAGGTGTTGACGTCCTGGGGCACCCAGCGCTTCATCGAGCCCAAGCTGGCCCACGGCTTCAGCGCCGGGGCGAGCTGGATGGAACGCTGCACCGGCACCAATGCCATCGGCACCGCGCTGGCCTGCGAGCAGGCCGTGCACATCGAACACGATGAACACTTTCTCAAGGCCAACCGCTTCATGACCGGCTCCGCCGCGCCGATCTTCGACGCCGAGCGCAAGGTCATCGCCGTGCTGGACGTCTCCAGCGACAGCTACCTGCCGCCCTCCCACACCCTGGGCATGGTCAAGATGATGAGCCAGACCGTGGAGAACCGGCTGATCCTCAACCTGTTTCGCGGCGAACACTTCCAACTGACCTTCAACACCGGGCTGAACAACCTCGACAGCCAATGGGCCGGGCTGCTGATTTTCGATGAGAACGGCCAGGTACTTTCCGCCAACCGCCGGGCCGACAACCTGTTGGGCCTGAGCCTGTCGCGGGTCAGCATCGAAAGCCTGTTCCAGGTCTCGCTGCTGGAACTGTTGAACCAACCCGATGGCCTGCCGTTCGCCCTGCAGGCGTCCGGACGCAACCGCTTCCAGTGCCTGCTCCGGCGGCCGAGCCAGGTCTCGATCAAGGCGCGGGTGTTCACCGAGGCAACGCCCTCGCCGACGCCGTCCCCCGCTGCCAACGCCATCAGCCTCAACACCTTGCACTTCGGTGACAGCCGTGTGGAAAAAGCCGTGCGCCAGGCCGAGCGCCTGCTGGAAAAAGACATTCCGCTGCTGATCCATGGCGAGACCGGCGTCGGCAAGGAAGTGTTCGTCAAGGCCCTGCACCAGGCCAGCTCGCGCTGCAAACAACCGTTCATTGCCGTCAACTGCGCGGCGATTCCCGCCGAGTTGGTGGAATCGGAGCTGTTCGGCTACGAAAAAGGCGCCTTCACCGGCGCCAATCAGAAAGGCAGCATCGGCCTGATCCGCAAGGCCGACCGCGGCACCCTGTTCCTCGACGAGATCGGCGACATGCCCCTGCCAACCCAGGCCCGGTTGCTGCGGGTGTTGCAGGAGCGCTGCGTGCAACCGGTGGGCAGCGCCGAGCTGTTCCCCGTGGACATCCGCATCATTTCCGCCACCAACCGGTCGCTGCGCGAGCAAGTGCAGTTGGGGCGCTTTCGCGAGGACCTCTATTACCGTATCGGCGGCCTGACCCTGGAGCTGCCGCCCCTGCGCGAACGCAGCGACAAGCAGGCGCTGTTCAAACGCCTCTGGGAACACCACCGTGAACCGACCCAATGGGCCGGCCTGAGTCGGGAAGTGCTGGAGCTGTTCGACCGCCATCCCTGGCCGGGCAACCTGCGGCAGGTCAGCAGCGTGCTGCAGGTCGCCCTGGCGATGGCCGAGGAACAGCCGATCCGCCCGGAGCACCTGCCCGACGACTTCTTTGTCGACCTGGACATGGAGCCGCTGGAAACCCCCGAGCCGCTGACGGTGGACTTGAACGACGCCGAAGACCTGAACCGCCAGTTACAGGCGGCCGGCGGCAACATCTCGCACCTGGCGCGACGGCTGGGGGTCAGCCGCAATACGTTGTACAAACGCCTGCGCCAGCTGGAAAGCTGATGCGACAGGACGGTCAAGGACAAAACGGTAGGAGCGAGCCTGCTCGCGAAAACGCTGGATCAGCCAACATCGATGTTGAATGACGCACCGCTTTCGCGAGCAGGCTCGCTCCCACGAGGATTCGCTTGACCAGACGGCCATCGGCTCAGTCGAACGCGCCGTTGAGCACCTCATAAATGATGCCGCTGGCGATCGCCACCAGGATCAGATCAGTGCCGACCTGCTGCCACTCATAACCGTCATAGTGCGGCAGCCGTCCCAGCAACCGACCGTCCAGCTTCTTGGCGATGCCGGGTGGCAACGGCTTGCCCCGGGCCAGGTTTTTCTGGATGCCCGGCGGCAAGGCCGGGCCAGGGCTCCAGTAATCGCGATACCCGCCAATCACCCCCAGGACACCGCCACGGTCGATGCTTGGGCCGTTATGCCAATCGCTACCGCCCGGATTGCCCTTGCCGCCCTGGTTGCCCTTGTTTCCGGGGTTGCCTTGCCCCCCCTTGTTGCCCTGCCCGCCCTTGCCGCCTTGGCCGTGACCCGGGCCTTGATCGAATGAAGCGTTACCCTTGCCGTTGCCCGGGTCCGCGACAACGATGACGGGGCTCGCCGCCAAAGCGAAACAGGTCATCACAGCAATCAACGAGGGCGATTTGAACATGGCAGTTCTCTCAAGAAGGGGGAATGAACCCTGTAAAGTATAGAGACCTGCGGTGATATTAGTTCCACATCACACTGCACGCCGCGGGCGCTTCCCACCGAGCTGCCCTGGGCTTCATACGCCAGGGTTTCCATGCAGGCAGCGCGAATGACTCGGTTTGTATTATCAATGACTTATTGTTCGGGCATGGTGGGCACGTCGCGGTGTCGGTACGCGTCTGCCAGGAGACTTCCTCACGCAAGCCCACCACTCGTCGCCAGTCCAATGGCAAGATCAACCGGCGACAATGTCTGGCTCACGGTTTGCTTCGGTTTGTTCCAGCAGCCAAGAACGACGTAACTCTGACGCGGCGGCAAACTCATCAAGGCTTGGTCAGCAAACGGAGATGTACCGTGTCAACTCTCAATGAAATCGCAGCGAACCACGCGAGAATGGCAAAGGCAAAGGAAGAGGAGTCGATACGGCTGAATGCGCTTCACGGGCAGGTAGTCGGTGGCTTTGAGATTGCGCCGATCGAGACGAAACAACCGCTGCCGCTGCACTTCATGGCTGGCGTACCGGAACATGCGTTTGCAGAGGCCGCTGCACTGGGTTTCTGACAGCCGAGACGATTGTTATTTCTCGTGGCGAGCCCTGCTCCTCGCCACGGATTCATTCCCGCCCCCTCCTGCGACAGTGACGCCCGTCACAGATTGAGTGGCTGCTTCAGCGACCACGGGCATTTTCCAATCCGAACGATTATAAAGCCGAGCACAGGACTTCTCGGAAGAACAACGTCGTTTCATGGAACATCAGGAGCAGCAAACAATGAGCACAAGCGAACACGTGCAAAGCAGCGGGAAATACAGCGCCAAGTGGCAGGAACGCTTCAACTTCTTTGAAACCCATGGCGCGCCGTCCGACCCGCGCTACAAGGAAGCCCTCAAGCAGCTGCCTGGCTTCAAGAAAAAGATCCTCATCAACGCCAACGTCATCGCGTTCTTCTTCGGCCCCATCTACCTGTTCGTGTTGGGCCTATGGAAAAAGAACCTGGCCTTGCTCGGCATCATCTTCCTGGTCAACATCGTACTGAGTGTGATCTTCGCAGCCCTGGGCATGGACTTTCCCAAGCCGCTGAATGCCGGCCTCAACGGTGCCGCGTCGGTGATGTACGCGATCACGACCAACTACGCCTATTACTTGAAAGAAGTCAAAGGCGAGCAAGGCTGGAACCCGTTCCAGGGCATGCGCTTCTGATTGCGAGCCAGTAAAGGGCCCGCAGCGCTCGGGGAGCGCGCGGGCGCTTGCTTGGAAAGCTACTGCGGCCCGCGGAACTGGTGATTCGTCCTACCGTTTACGACAGATTCGAAGTAATTCTTGAAGGCCTCTTCGAATAAGATTGAAGCGGGAAACACGCTGACAGACCGCTCGACAAAACTGAACTGATAGATCCTGTTCAATACATCACAGATTTTTATCATGTATTTTGCCGGGTGGTCTTCATCCAGACCGCTAGGCGTGTAGCCATCCAGATAAATCTGATGGCAGCTGTTTCGCAAAGTACGCATCTGCATGCTGCCCGCCAAGTGCATGGCGGTAATGACCCAGCGCTGGATGCCGATCGATTCCTTATACCCGCCATGGGAAAAATTGCCCAAGGCGTTATAGGTACTCTCCCAAGCACGCAGACATTCACCGGTGCCGACGATGGAAAACGGCTTGGTCAAGTCCCTGTTGTGCGGAAAAATATCATCGTAGAGCTTTGCGCCATTGTAGAAAACCACTTCGAGATCCCGTTCCACTTGCTGGAGGAGCTCATCGAAATGTTTTTTGTGAGAGGTCAGCTCATTGAACCGGGTGGCGTTGCGGCTTTGAATGGCCGCTTCTTTCGAAATTTTCGCACTCTGCCAAGCAGCCACTGCCGCTGCAAATGTTCCGACGGCGGACACCATCGCGACAAAGTCCGTCATGCTCAGGCTACCGGGGACAACCTTAAAGAAAACTCCCCCGCTTACGAACAGCCCCAAACTCACGCACCACACTACCCAATCAGGTCCCCTGCGCATCAACTTACATCCTTCCAAAAATCATTCAAGACCCGCGATATTGAGCCAGCGGAACGATCCGCACTCTACCCTATGCCCTATGTAAGCGGCTAAGGTCGGCAACTGCCTCAACAAAATCTCGGCAAATGAAAAGCCCGGCTCAAATGGCCGGGCTTCATGGGCAGGAGGTTAATTACCGAGGATCGGGATGCTCAGTCGTCACCGAGTCGGCGGCACTCACATCGGACATGTCCTCTTCGAGAGGCGCCTCATCGTCCGGTGGCAGGGGGACTTCAGGCCCGTCCTTCTTGGGATCGTGGCCTGTTTCGTTATCCGTACCGCGTGTGACTTCCTGCTGCGACCGGTTTCCTGGCGCGTTTTCGTCGATTTCCATGCTGGCTCTCCGTTCTGGCGCGCGGATCAGCCGCGCTTAAGCATAAGAGGCAATGCAACGGCGCAAGTGCGGGGCAATGGATGAACGGCGCGAGACAGCGCAATCATATTGCGCAAACACACTGCGCCGATGGTCTATGGGAGGTCGCCTGGCGATTTCAGGCCCTACACAGGAAATTCGATGATGGCAGATGACCTGAGCAACCGCGGACCACAAGACCGGAACCGCATCAGCACGACCGAAGCCTGGGAATTGAAGTACTGGGCCAACGAATTCGGGGTATCGGAAGAAACGCTGAAAGCTGCGGTAAAAGCGGTCGGTCCGATGGCCGCCGATGTGCGCAAGCACCTTGGGAAATGATGCACCGGCCCTACGGCGTACCGTAGGGCTCGCGTCTTGCCGCTCAAATGCGTCACTAGCGCGATTGTTGTTTTTTTACTACTTTTCCAGTCTTTCGCTCGTAGTAGGAATGAAGGAACCAGACCACCAGCAGTAACCCAGCCGACCCGAAAATGAACAGCAACACCTCTAACGCGACACCTTCATGGGAAAACATATTCTCCACCTCATCCATAAGCGGAGCGACTTGTGATCGTCGCCCCTGAAAATATTTGTAACATTCCAAACATTTCCAGGGTAATCCCCATGATGCCTGCTGACAACCCTTGGAACGGCTCAAACCCGCGCTCCAGACGTTTCGCCGACCAATGACCGCGGTGCCGGCGACTCCCTCCTGCGCTGGAACATAGGTAGTATCCTGGCTTCCTAGACATCGACCACGCCCAAGGAGTGAATGTGAACAGCAAGGACGAGCAACCAGCCCTTCTCCCCAACCTTCCAGACGCCTGGCGAGCGCGTTTCAAGCATTACCGCATTCACCAGATCACCACCGGCTGTTCGGACGCGGCAGTCTTTCGCCTTGAGGCTACCGGCGCCCCCACCCTGTTTATCAAGACCGAACCCGCTGGGCCACTCGGCGAGCTACGGGACGAAGCGACAAAACTGCGCTGGCTGGCAACGACCGGCATCCCGTGCGCCAGGGTCATGGAGGAAATCCGGGGGCTTCACAGGGACTGGCTGCTATTGAGCGCGGTACCAGGGACGGACTTGCTGTCGGCCCCGGTTGATGCGGCAGCCAAGGTGAGCCTCATGGCCGACGCCCTGCGCCAGCTCCATCGACTCGATCCCGCCGGTTGCCCCTTCGACCACAGCCCCTCCCGCCGCCTGGCCACGGCCCGCGCCCGCATGGAAGCAGGCCTGGTCGACCCGGAAGATTTCGACGACGAGCACCAAGGGTTGACGCCTGCGGCGCTGCTTGAGCGATTGGCCAGCGGCTTGCCTGCCGGGCACGACCGGGTGGTGACCCACGGCGACGCCTGCCTGCCGAATTTCATCGTCGAGCAGGGCCGCTTTTGCGGCTTCATCGACTGCGGCCGATTGGGCGTCGCCGATCGATACCAGGACCTGGCCTTGGCCACCCGGGACATTGCCGAGGAATTGGGGGCGGACTGGGTCGTACCTTTCCTGCGGCAGTATGGGATCAGCGAGGTCGACCAGGACCGGATTTATTTCTATCGCCTGCTGGATGAATTTTTCTAGGAAGCGGATTCAAACAGCGATTCAACAGCCGCCCTTCAAGAAGATCCGGGCGGAATGCCGTCCTTGTTGAAATCCTTCAAACGCTCGCGCTCTTGCTCCGTGGCGTGAGCAGGTGGGTCGTTCTTGGGTGGTTGCTTGTCTTTTTCGTCAGCCATGGCACTGCCCTCCGAGTGATATCCCATTCGGCTACCCATGTGCCCCGCAGTTCAATCCGTTTCGAAAGGCTGAGCGGGCTGCGCTGAAAGTGGAACATCGAAGACCCGATCAAACAGCCACTGGAACATCAGGGCATAAAAAAAGAAAAACACGAACAACCCCAGATTGGTCACCAGCGCCAGCCACAGGCTGATGCCAAGCCACGCCCCGATCACCGGCGTCAGGATCAGGGTCAAGCCGCCTTCGAATCCCAGGGAGTGGAGCAGGCGGCGCCGCCAGTTGCGACGACGGTCATGCTGGCGGCGCTCCCACCACTCGAACAGGCCGTTGAACAGCATGTTCCAGGCCAGCGCGACAGCGCAAATCACCAGCGACAGCAGGGTCGAGTAGCCCATGCCCTGGCCGTAGACCAGCGCCAGCGCCGGCGCCACGAACAGCACGCCGCCCGCTTCATAGAGTACGGCCTGGAGGATTTTACGGGCGGCGCCTTGCATGGGGGATCTCCTGTGGACAGTGCGAGGCCACAGCCTGGCAAGTTGAGCCCGTGCGTACAAATGAGCTAAATTGAGCCACGCTCAACCCGAGTCACCCACCCGCCCATGTTCGCCAAACTGCCCCTCACCGCCTTGCGCGGCTTCGAGTCCGCCGCACGGTTGGGCAGCTTCAAGGCGGCAGCCCAGGAGCTGCATGTCAGTCCGGCGGCGATATCCCACCAAGTCAAGAGCCTTGAGGCGTTCCTGGGCGTACGACTGTTCGAACGCTCCAGCCAGAACGTGCGCCTGAGCGCCGCCGGCGAGCGTCTCCACCCGCAACTGCACCGTGCCCTGCTGGATATCCAGCACGGCTTGCAGGCATTGTCGCCGCCCTGCGCCGCGCAGTCCCTGGTGGTGAGCACCACCCCGGCGTTCGCCAGCCTGTGGTTGATTCCTCGGCTTGGGGATTTTCACCGGTTGCACCCGGACATCGAGGTGAGGCTGCACAGCAGCAACCACGTGGTCGACCTGCACCGTGACGCCAGCATCGACCTGGCGATCCGCGCCCAATTCACCCCCGATCCGCAACTGTTCCAACAGCCCTTGCTGGACGAAGTCTTCGGCGTCTATTGCCGCCCCGATTGGCAACCACCCGCGACAGGCGCACCCGTGGAACTGATCGATGTGCCGTGGCTGAGCCATTCGAGCGTAGCGGTCGACTGGCCGACCTGGTGTGCCAAGGCCGGCACCCTGGGCTGGCTGGAGAACGCGCGCTTGCGGCGTTATGACGAGGAACAGCATGCGCTGCAGGCAGCCATCGCCGGACATGGATGGGTGCTGGCCAGCAATGTACTGGCAGCCGAAGCGGTCGCCCGCGGACAACTGGTCGGCTATCGACCCGAGGTGCGCCTGGCGGGCGCGCGCTATACCGTGGTGTGCGTGCCGGGGCGGGAGAGGCAATCGGCGGCAAGGGTGTTCAGCGAGTGGCTACGGGGGCAAGCAACAGTCCCTTCCATGGCTCTGCACGAAAAGCCTTGAGACTCGTTCATGCTGCGTTGAAAACAGCCTCGCCATGCCCATGTACTCCAGTACACTGCGCTGGCTGGGCTGTTGTCGCCTTGCCTGACCTTCGTCTCAAAATTTTTCATACAGGGCCTAATGAAGCACCCTGCGGCTCTCGCCAATCCTGATTCGATCGAGGGCCCTGTTCAAGGCATCCAGGGCACCCAGCAGCGCTTTCGCCTCAGCCTCCCGCCCGTCGCCCCAAAGACGCTCAGCCATCTTGTTCAGTGCCTGGATCGAGCGTTCAATGTCGGCGGCCGTTGCTGTCTTGCTGTCCTGATGTTTGTCGGGCATTGGCTCACTCTCTTTGGATCACGGTTTTAACCGCTTCAAATAGAAAACGCATTGTTACATCCCTCCAATATACTTGCGCGGTACTTCTTCGGCGCCTACCCGTGCAGTGTTGACCACAAGAAGCGATGGCGCCTGGGACAGACCAAAACGGAGAATGGGCAATGAGTACGCTTGAAAAGGCCATATCGATTTCCGCGCTGGCCCATGAAGGACAAGCCGACAAGGGTGGCGCGCCGTATATCCTGCACCCCTTGAAGGTCATGTTGCGGCTGTCCCATGACGAAGAACGCATTGTCGCGGTGCTGCACGACGTGGTCGAAGACACCACCGTTACCCTTGCGGACCTGCGCCGTGCAGGCTTCAGCAACGCGGTCCTGGACGCGATCGACTCCCTCACCAAACGCGAAGGCGAAACCTACCAGGCCTTCATCGAGCGAGCAGCGCTCAACCCCTTGGCGCGCCGGGTGAAACTGGCGGACCTCGCGGAGAACAGCGACTTGTCCCGGCTAGGCACGCCCAACGCAAAAGACCTGGAGCGCATTGAAAAATACCGCATGGCGATCGATTACCTGACGACGCTGGAGCGATAGGCACCAGCCAGCCATTCAACCGGACGGGGCGATGACGAATGCGCATCCTGCCTCGACTACACTTCACATCTTTCGAAAGGAGTCGACTCAATGAATGCCAGATGGATGCTGTTGATGCTCGCGACCGCTTCAGCTTCGGGATGCGGCACGATCAATACAACCTTTCGAGACGATGTCGTGGCCAGCAACAAACTGGCTCGCTGGCACTCCCACTGCGACGCGGTGCCGCGAATCTACAGCGGCGCGGTCTTCGACTACTGCACCCTGGACGCGGAACCACGCCAGAGCAGCGGTTTTGATGGACACCCTACCCCCACCCTGATCGTTCTGGACATGGGCGTCTCGGCGGCAACGGATACGCTTTTATTGCCCTACACCCTCTATTTGCAGAACAAACATGGCGATATCAAGAAAGCCAGGTTCGAATAATCGGGCGCCTACGGACAGGCAACCGCCTGTCGAGACTGCTTCTTGGTCCACAGAACGCGACCATTGATCCTTCCGTCAGACCATGACTCGGTCACCAGCGCGCAATGGCCGCCCAGGTTCTCGACAAACGTCCTCGGGTAGCCTTCAGGTGCCTCTCCACCCAGACGCATCCAGTTTGGGTCTGGCGAGGTGCATCGACAGCGGGCACACCCGGGCAGACGCTGTACAAATGTTGTCGCTCAACGTTACAGCGCGCGAATGAATGCGACACGGTCACCGGCGGGCTTGAGCACGCCGGAAGGCAGCACTTGCGTCGTTTAAACCAGATCCCAATGCAGGCAGAGCGGCGCGTGAGACGGATTTGATCCCGCTCAGGGACGAACAGCTGCGCACCTACAACGATGAGTATCACACAGCCGTTGACATGCAACGCGATGGTCTCTGGGAGTGGGAGTTCATAGAAATCGGGAAAGAAATGCTCGCCCCTCTCCCGATTGAAGACAGCGCCGAGGATGTGGGGTATTTCAATCGATGCAAACCGATGATGGGGCGTAAATCTCGGGAGCTGGTCCCGGCGATGATCAAGCTGATGAGAGAACAGGAGCCGTTCGGTTCGTGGTCCTCTGCGGACAGCCATCGAGCAAAATTCAAATGCGGCAGCTCCGAAGTACACCTGGGCCGTCCCGCGATCCCGATAAGGTTCTTTGACGATAAGCCCTGGGTACGCCAACTGCTCCTGATACCTCACATCAGCGCCAGGGGACCTAATGGCGCCTGGGTTATCCGTCGCGGACCAGAGCACCCGGACCGCAAAGCCCTTGAAGGCAAACACGCTTACTACCTAATGACTTCGGGACAGCCCGATACCATCACCTACTTTGGTCGCTCTATCTATTGGCCTCTAACCGGCATTGAGCTGCTTGGGTCCCGCGATGAGGCTCAAGAGCTAGCAGCTGAGTTTACCGATGAGGATGACTTCGAAGCCCCAGAGACAGGTCGAGCCGAAGGAGTCGATTTATTCTCTCTGTTGGGGTTGGTGGACATCGTGGAGGTGAGGGGTTATCAGCTAGCTTTGACATACTCTGGATCTTCTTATCTGGAAACAGACATTACCTCCCTCGATGAACTGATCGCCCTCCTCCCATCATCCTGAACAAAAACGTCCGGCGCCGAGCTCCGTCCAACCTTTGGACGGGGATTGGAACGCTGAACACTTGCCTACACAGCAACAAAAGACCAGAATAACGACCTATATAGGAGTCTTATCTATGCAAAATATTCTGGCCGATGTGGCCGTCAGCGTTTCCGAACTCAAAAAGAACCCCTCTTCCGTCCTGAGCGGCGCCAACGGCTTGCCCGTGGCCGTGCTGAATCACAACCGCGTTATGGGCTACATGGTCCCTGCCAACGTGTACGAGGCGATGGTTGAGCGCCTGGACGAGCTGGAACTGGTTCACCTGGTCAAGGCACGGCTCGACGCCAACGAAACACCTGTTCGAGTATCTATCGACGAGCTCATTGACGAGGCCGAGGCAAATATCGCCAATGGCCGCTGAGTACGGAGTCGAGTGGGATCCGAAAGCTCTCAAAGAACTGCGGAAGCTGGACGGCACCATCCGTCTCCAGTTCTTGAGAAAGCTCCAAGAACGGCAGGCCGCGCCACGAGTGCCAGGAGATGCGCTTCACGGCATGAAAGATTGCTACAAGATCAAATTGCGCGGCGCCGGCTACCGACTCGTGTACCGCGTTGAGGATGAACGAATTGTCATCTTGGTGCTGGCCATAGGTAAGCGGGAACGAAGCAGCGTCTACGATTCGGCCAAGAGCAGATAGGCAGATACAGGAAGCCCGGCGCTGGGCCGGGCTTCGATTAAAATGCCGCGATGGCGGGAACTGGGGGACCACGATCGAGATGACTGCCGTTCATACACAATATTAGTCGTCGATCATCTTCTGAACGGTAATGAATACGGGTTCCATTTTCTTGGTTTTCGCTGACATCCGGAATTTGACGTTGACGTCTGCACGGACCTTGAATTTCCCCGCTAAGCTTTGCGGATCTACACCCTCCTCCAGAATCAATTTCACTCGTCGATCAACCAAACCTCTAATGATCGCCGCCCAACCCTTGCCGCCTTCATATCGTCCGCAAACCCCGTGCTTTACAGCAAAGAGTCGAGTTCGAGTGCTGCGGCCTCAGCGCGACGATCCTCCTCACGGACACTGGATACGTCTATGCCGGACCGCTCCGCAAGCCTTAATTGGTACTCCCAAGGGAGCATGAATTGCAGTCTAGCCTGGCGCTCCAACGCTTTCCGGACGCGCACATCAAGGTATTCAGCGCGGCTCATCCCACATAACTCGGCCTCAGAGGCCTTCTCGACCTCTGCCACCAAGGTAGGATTGGCGTCGATGATTATGGCGACGGCATTCTGATGAATCTGATTTCTAAGCTCCAAAGTTGAGGTCCTTGCGTGCCGCCCTAAGGGCCGTTACAAGCGCCCATGCCAGATGACGGGCGCGATTAATGAGCAGAATTTAGCACCATTAATTCGCCACTACGAGCCTGAAGGTAGCCCCTATCTTCTGAGCCAGAATTAGCAATCAGGCATTTAGCAAAATGTATTGATTTTGTTATTTAGCTTTTGCTAATTCATCTCCACTCCCTCACCGCCCAGATGAGCGAGACACCATTCCATTTTCTCAAACGCCTATTACGCGGCCGGGGAGTCGTTCGGCCCGGAGAAAGTAATGACTCAGAAACATCTACCAGCGAAGCGCTTGTTTGAGGTGCTGATGTTCATGTTCGTCTACGTCGCGCTCACGGTCGCCTGGTTTGGATTTGCTGCGCCGGAAATGGTAAGCAGCCCGTTCACCAGCGCCATCCTTGTAGGGCGCGCGGGCTCGGTCCTGTGGCTCATCTGCCCCCCCCGCATCGCCGTTCACATCATCAACAAATGGAACTAAGGCAAAACCACGGAGAGGCAACCATGAAGCGGTACGACTCCCGCACGGCCGATAATTCGTGGTGCGCCTACAAACGACATGCGAGCGGATGTCGAGGCCCTTGCTGTCTTCGAAGATCGCAGCATGAACAGCGTGATTGTCCAGGCGATCCGAAACCACATCGACTGCAACCGATGCCAAAGATTGATGCTAGACGCCCTGGCTGACGCACTTGAGCAGGCCGTTCCAGAACAGGAAAGGAACAACCCCGGCGCAGATCCGCGCGGCCTACTCATTAAGGCCAACCCTGTCGGCTCCTCGTCGAACAAACGGAGGCGCAACCATGACAACCACAACGCCCAGTGACGGCCGAATTGCTCTCCAGACAAGTTCAGCCAGCTCGGCACTCGCTTGGTTAGGTTCGGTCAGGCCATGCAGGATCCCAGCACCACGGTCAGCGGACTGATGCAGTTGACCCAGGCCTGCGGGATCAACCTCAAGCTGCGCATGGCGGCTGAATCGGAGGGGCGCTCAGATGGCTAAAACCGTCCTGCGTGTCCGATTGGACGCCATATCGTTTTACCTGAACACCGAATCCTCTTCCCCAGGTATCGGACACAGAAACCGGTACCGCTTGTTCAAGACTGATAACTACGGGCGGGACAAACTCGGGTGGATTCAGGTCGGCTCGATGGCGGGCCAGGAACTGGTCGCACTCGATACCGATCGGGCCAGATTCAAGGCATGCGAGAAACTGTTTTTGAGCAAGAAACCTCATCAGTACGGGCAGTACGGCGATATACGCGGTCAGCCGGGCAAATGTGAAGGTGAGGCGTTCCCGCTACGCGTGATGAGCAGGCCGTGACGCGACACAAATCGCGAATACCGAAAACGTGTCGCAAGACAAAATTCGAAGTGGAGCCGAGCACGGCCCGGAGCATCATCATGGCAAAAGTCATTGCCCAGATTACAGTAAAGCTCCCACGCCTCATGGAGGTGAGCGAGTATCGGAAGCTGCGATACGCCGGCGGCAAGCCCAGCGTGCAGCAGCTCAAAAAGTGGATTGAAGAAGGCGAAGTTGTGGGGAGGTAAAAGGCGGGATGTACTTTGTTGACCTGCAGGCAGCAGTGATGGGTTCAAGCGACCCGCTCCTGGCCAAGATGATGGAGATAAGCTGATGGCGCCGCCACGGGCTCGCACGACGAAGAATAAGGGACTGCCCGAAAATCTGTACCCTAACGGGAAGTACTTCATTTATCGCAACCCGATTACCGGAAAACGAACAAGCATCAACAAGTCGCTGACCGAAGCAATCCGCCTGGCTAAATCGGCCAACGCCAAGCTTGCCCCGCTGATGGTCGAGGATGGCGCTCTGCTCACAACGTTGACCGGCGAAAAGGCGCCCACCCTCTCATCATTGCTTGAGAGGTTCGAAGATGAGTGGCTGCCGACGAGGGGCTATGCGCAAAGCTCGCTGGATGAAATCGGGTTCAAAATCGCCAGGTACAAGAAAGAGCTCGGGCATCGGATGGTTGGTCAGCTCGACGTGTTGGCTATTGCAGAGTATCTCGACAAATTTGAGAACAACGCCTACACAAACACCGGGGACTCCTGGTCCATGTATTTGCGTTTGCTGTTGCAAAAGGCCTGGCCGAGCGAAACGTAGCCGAAATGACTCTACTCAAAAAGGAAGGGGAGAAAGTCCGGCAAAGACACACGCTGGAAGGACTCATGAAGGTGGTGAATAGCCCTAAGACACCGGAGTGGTTGTCGCGAGCGATCCGGCTAGCATTACTGAGCCTCCAGCGCCGGGAAGACATCTTGACCTGGCCGCGCTCTGCGGTCGATATCGAACGGAATACCATCAAGATATCCCCCGGGCAAAACCCAGGACTATGACACGCCTGTGCACCTCGAGATCGTGATGGGTGAAGCGCTACGGACTGTTGTGCAGGAATGCCTCCGCTCACCAATCGCATCACCGTTCCTCATTCACTACAAGCCACGGGCTCGGAGGCGCGAACAGATCGAGGCTAAGGCACACTGGACGGCCGTCACCCCTGACTATCTTTCCAAAGAGTTCACGAAGGCCAGAGACGCCGCGCACGCCTATGATCATATGCCGCCAAAGCAACGCCCGACGTTCCATGAAATCCGGGCACTTGGCTCATGGTTTTATGAACAGCAGAAATTCGAAGAGAGTTACGTTCAGGCATTGCTGGGCCACGCGGACCCAAAAATGACGCGTCATTATCAAGACGGTCATGGCGAGAAGGTCATCGAATACCAAGTGGTAAGCGCCGAGCTAAGAATTTGAAATTGGTGGGCATTTTTCCAAAATATTTCCAAAGTTTTTCCAAACGCCCACAGCAAAAAGGGGTAACCATTTCTGGTTACCCCTTCTAGACCGCCCAGCAGAGCGGATTTTGTTTGGTAGGCGCGATTGGACTCGAACCAACGACCCCCACCATGTCAAGGTGGTGCTCTAACCAACTGAGCTACGTGCCTGCTGTGAGGCGGCATTCTACGGAATTCCAAAGGGGTGTCAACACCTTTTTTTCACCTAACCCTATGAATATGCAAAATATTTAATTTCGCCAATGCGACGAAGATTTTGCGGTGGCTGGCGGCCGATTTTTATCTCGGGTAGGATCGGCGCATTCGTAAAAAATATAAAACAGAGGGTTGCAGAATGGCGAACACATCCTACCCAGCGTCCTATTATGCCGCGTCGGCCAACCCGGCTCCGTCGCGCCCGGCCCTGCAGGCCGAGGTCGAGACCGATGTGTGCGTGATCGGCGCGGGTTATACCGGCCTGTCCTCTGCGCTATTCCTGCTGGAAAACGGCTTCAAGGTCACCGTCCTTGAAGCGGCCAAAGTGGGCTTTGGCGCGTCGGGTCGCAACGGCGGTCAGATCGTCAACAGCTACAGCCGTGACATCGATGTGATCGAGCGCAGCGTCGGCCCCCAGCAGGCTCAGTTGCTCGGCAATATGGCGTTCGAGGGCGGTCGAATCATTCGGGAGCGGGTGGCGAAGTACCAGATTCAATGCGACTTGAAGGACGGCGGCGTGTTCGCCGCCCTGACGGCCAAGCAGATGGGCCACCTGGAGGCGCAGAAGCGCCTTTGGGAGCGTTTTGGGCATACCCAGCTGGAGTTGCTGGATCAGCGCCGCATTCGCGAGGTGGTGGCTTGTGACGGGTATGTCGGTGGCATGCTGGACATGAGCGGCGGGCATATCCATCCGCTCAATCTGGCACTGGGTGAAGCCGCGGCCGTCGAGTCGCTCGGCGGGACGATCTACGAGCAGTCCCCGGCAGTGCGCATCGAGCGCGGCGCCAGCCCTGTCGTGTATACCCCTCAAGGCAAGGTCAGGGCCAAGTTCATTATCGTGGCCGGCAATGCCTACCTGGGCAACCTGGTGCCGGAGCTGGCGGCCAAGTCCATGCCGTGTGGCACCCAGGTGATCGCCACGGAGCCCTTGGGAGACGAATTGGCTCATAGCCTGCTGCCTCAGGATTACTGCGTCGAAGACTGCAACTACCTGCTCGATTACTACCGGTTGACCGGCGACAAGCGCCTGATCTTCGGCGGTGGCGTGGTGTATGGCGCGAGGGATCCGGCGAATATCGAGGCGATCATCCGGCCGAAGATGCTCAAGGCGTTTGCGCAGCTCAAGAATGTGAAGATCGACTACGCCTGGACCGGAAACTTCCTGCTGACGTTGTCGCGTCTTCCGCAGGTTGGTCGCCTGGGGGACAACATCTACTACTCCCAGGGCTGTAGCGGCCATGGCGTGACGTACACCCACCTGGCGGGCAAGGTGCTGGCCGAGGCGCTGCGCGGCCAGGCCGAGCGTTTTGATGCGTTTGCCGACCTGCCCCACTATCCATTCCCGGGCGGCCAGCTACTGCGTACGCCGTTCGCGGCGATGGGGGCCTGGTATTACGGGTTGCGGGATAAATTGGGATTCTGAAGCACTCCCCATAAGGGCTGCTTTGCAGCCCAGCGGGAGCAAGCTCCCTCGCCAGGGGTTCAGTACGCCAAAAACAAAAAACCCCGGTCTTTCGACCAGGGTCTTTGCTATCGATCAGAAGAGGCTTTTCGGCTTTCTTCCTGGCTTCAAGGCGTTCAGTGGGCCTCGAAGCAGATATGGCGCAGCGGACGGGACTCGAACCCGCGACCCCCGGCGTGACAGGCCGGTATTCTAACCGACTGAACTACCGCTGCGTATCGCTGTGGACTTGCGTCCAGTTAACTCGTCTGACCCAACCCCTTGAGGCTCGATCTCGAACCAGGCAAGCCTGCCTCGGAAAATATGGCGCAGCGGACGGGACTCGAACCCGCGACCCCCGGCGTGACAGGCCGGTATTCTAACCGACTGAACTACCGCTGCGCGTCGGTGGAGGCTTTTGACAGCTTCCATCTTGCTTTCGCAAGACTCTCTTGGAACATGGTGGGTGATGACGGGATCGAACCGCCGACATTCTGCTTGTAAGGCAGACGCTCTCCCGGCTGAGCTAATCACCCTTTGCTTCGCTGAGGCCGCGAAATTTACGCAGGTACCGCAGCTAAGTCAATAGCGGGGTTGGAGTTTTTTTAGAAAGCGGCTTCAAGCGGCTAGCTTCAAGCTGAAAGTTAAAAGCACTGCCCTTCTTGTAGCTTGAAGCTTTCCGCTTGCAACTGCCCCTCACTCATAAATCATCTTCTTGGTCATGCCGCCGTCCACCACGAACTCCTGGCCCGTGACGAAACCGGCATTGCGCGACAACAGCCACGCCACCATCGCTGCCACATCCTCCACGGTCCCTACCCGGCCCGCTGGGTGCTGGGCATGGTCGGCATCGGTCAGCGGCTGTGCACGGCGCTGGGAGGGGTCGCGCGCATCGATCCAGCCAGGGCTGACGGCATTGACGCGGATTTCTGGCCCCAGGCTGATCGCCAGGGCGTGGGTCAGGGCCAGCAAGCCGCCCTTGCTCGCCGCATAGGCTTCGGTGTCCGGCTCCGATTGCGCGGCGCGGGTCGAGGCCAGGTTGACGATGGCGCCGTTGTGGGCACGCAGGTAAGGCGCGCAATGCTTGGCCAGCAGCATCGGCCCGCCCAGGTTCACCGCCAGGACTCGATTCCAATAGGCCAGGTCGAGGCTTTCCAGCGTGATGTTGTGCGGATCGGCAATGGCCGCGTTGCACACCAGCGCATCGAGACGCCCGAACTGGCCGAGCACCTCGGCGATACCGGTGGCGACCTGCGCCTCGTCCGCCACATCCATGGCAATGAACCAGGCGTTGTCGCCCAGGGTCTTCGCCACCTTGGAACCGCGCTCGCGATCCAGGTCGGTCAGCACCACCTGCCAGCCTTCGCAGATCAGCCAGGCGGCAATGCCCAGGCCGATGCCCCGTGCGGCCCCCGTAACCAGTGCAACCCGGCCATGAGTGCCGCTCGGCGGCGTTGCCAACTCGATCACAAGGCCGCCAACCCGCGGGCCAGGTCGGCTTGCAGGTCGGCCACGTCTTCCAGGCCGACCGCAACGCGGATCAGGCTGTCACGAATGCCCGCCGCTTCACGTTCCTGGGGCGACAGGCGACCGTGAGACGTGGTGCTCGGGTGGGTGATGGTGGTCTTGCTGTCACCCAGGTTGGCGGTGATGGAGATCAACCGGGTCGCATCGATGAAGCGCCAGGCGCCCTCCTTGCCCCCCTTGACCTCGAAGCTCACCACCGCGCCAAAACCGCGCTGCTGACGCTGGGCCAGATCATGTTGCGGATGACTCTTGAGACCGGCGTAATGCACCTTCTCGATACCGTCCTGCTGCTCCAGCCACTCGGCCAGGGCCTGGGCGTTGGCGCAATGCGCCTTCATGCGCAGGCCCAGTGTTTCCAGGCCCTTGAGGAAGATCCAGGCGTTGAACGGGCTGAGGGTCGGCCCGGCCGTACGCAGGAAACCCACCACTTCCTTCATCTGCTCGCCGCGACCGGCCACCACGCCGCCCATGCAGCGGCCCTGGCCGTCGATGAACTTGGTCGCCGAATGCACCACCACGTCAGCCCCCAGTTTCAGCGGCTGTTGCAGCGCCGGGGTGCAGAAGCAGTTGTCGACCACCAGCATGGCTCCCTTGGCGTGGGCGACTTCCGCCAGCGCGGCGATGTCCACCAGTTCAGCCAGGGGGTTGGACGGCGACTCGACGAACAACAGCCTGGTATTGGCCTTGATCGCCGCATCCCAGCCGGACAGGTCCGCCAGGGGCACGTAATCGACTTTCACGCCAAAGCGCTTGAAGTATTTTTCGAACAGGCTGATGGTCGAGCCGAAGACACTGCGCGAAACCAGCACATGGTCGCCAGCGCTGCACAGGCTCATGACCACGGCCATGATCGCCGCCATGCCGGTGGCGGTGGCGACGGCCTGCTCGGCGCCTTCCAGGGCGGCGATGCGCTCCTCGAAAGCCCGTACGGTGGGGTTGGTGTAGCGCGAGTAGACGTTGCCCGGCACTTCGCCGGCGAACCGGGCCGCTGCGTCGGCAGCCGTGCGGAACACGTAGCTGGAGGTGAAGAACATCGGATCGCCGTGCTCGGCTTCCGGTGTGCGGTGCTGACCCGCGCGCACCGCCAGGGTGTCGAACGCTACGCCTTCAAGGTCGCTGTCCAGCCGACCGGCATCCCAATCCTGACTCATGCTGCCACTCCTTCAATCGCAAACCGGCCCCTCGGGGCCGGTTCGTTACTCAGTTGTTGTACAGGTCGATGATCGCACTGACCGCCTGGGTCTTGGCCTTGGACGCGTCGTTACGTGCGTTCTCGATCCGGTTCAGGTAGGCCTCGTCGATGTCGCCGGTGACGTACTTGCCGTCGAACACCGCGCAATCGAACTGCTCGATCTTGATCTTGCCGCCGCCCACCGCTTCGATCAGGTCCGGCAGGTCCTGGTAGATCAACCAGTCGGCGCCGATGAGGTCGGCCACGTCCTGGGTGCTGCGGTTATGGGCGATCAGCTCATGGGCACTCGGCATGTCGATGCCGTAGACGTTCGGGTAGCGCACCGCCGGGGCGGCCGAGCAGAAATACACGTTCTTGGCGCCGGCTTCGCGGGCCATCTGGATGATCTGCTTGCACGTGGTGCCGCGCACGATGGAGTCATCCACCAGCATCACGTTCTTGCCGCGGAACTCCAGCTCGATGGCGTTGAGCTTCTGGCGCACGGATTTTTTCCGTGCGGCCTGGCCCGGCATGATGAAGGTACGGCCGATGTAGCGGTTCTTCACGAAGCCTTCGCGGAACTTGACGCCCAGGTGGTTCGCCAGCTCCAGCGCCGCCGTGCGGCTGGTGTCCGGGATCGGGATGACCACGTCGATGTCATGGTCCGGACGTTCGCGCAGGATCTTCTCGGCCAGCTTCTCGCCCATGCGCAGGCGGGCCTTGTAGACCGAGATGCCGTCGATGATCGAGTCCGGGCGCGCCAGGTAGACGTGCTCGAAGATGCAGGGGGTCAGGCTCGGGTTGGTCGCGCACTGGCGGGTGTGCAGCTTGCCGTCTTCGGTGATGTAGACCGCCTCGCCCGGGGCCAGGTCGCGAATGAGGGTGAAACCGAGCACGTCCAGGGACACGCTTTCGGAGGCGATCATGTACTCGACGCCTTCGTCGGTGTGACGCTGGCCGAACACGATCGGGCGGATGCCGTGGGGGTCGCGGAAACCGACGATGCCGTAGCCAGTGATCATCGCCACCACCGAGTAGCCACCGACGCAACGGTTGTGCACGTCGGTCACTGCCGCGAACACGTCTTCCTCGGTCGGCTGCAGCTTGCCGCGCTGGGCCAGTTCATGGGCGAACACGTTGAGCATCACTTCCGAGTCGGAACTGGTGTTGACGTGGCGCAGGTCCGATTCGTAGATTTCCTTGGCCAGCTGCTCGACGTTGGTCAAGTTGCCGTTGTGCGCCAGGGTGATGCCGTACGGCGAGTTGACGTAGAACGGCTGGGCTTCAGCCGACGTCGAGCTGCCCGCCGTCGGGTAGCGCACGTGGCCGATCCCCATGTGGCCGACCAGGCGCTGCATGTGGCGCTGGTGGAACACGTCACGCACCAGGCCATTGTCCTTGCGCAGGAATAACCGGCCGTCATGGCTGGTCACGATACCGGCAGCGTCCTGGCCGCGGTGCTGGAGCACGGTTAGCGCGTCATACAGCGCCTGATTGACGTTCGACTTACCGACGATACCGACGATGCCACACATGCGACGCAACCCCTACTTAATGGATCTGTACTGAACGACACTCACTGCGGCGTTTTGGCCGACGGCAAGAGCTGTTCCTTGAACGGTATTTCAGCGGGTACGCTGATACCGCTGGCAAGCCACTGACTGCTCCAACCCAGGATCAGGTTCTTGGACCAATCTGCGACCAATAGAAATTGTGGCACGAGCCGGGACTCCTGCCACCACGTATCCTGTTGTACCGGCCCCAGGCTCAGCAGCCCGACGGCCACGACCACCAGCAACGCGCCACGCGCCGCGCCGAAGGCCATGCCCAGGAACCGGTCCGTCCCGGAGAGCCCGGTGACGCGAATCAGTTCGCCAATCAGATAATTGATCATGGCGCCGACCAGCAAGGTGGCGATAAACAAGATGGCACAGCCCGCGATGACGCGAGCCGATGGAGTTTCGATGTATCCGGCGAGGTACTGGGACAGCGAGCCACCAAACATCCAGGCCACGACCCCCGCGATGATCCAGGTCAGCAACGAGAGGGCTTCCTTGACGAAGCCTCGGCTCAGACTGATCAATGCGGAGATGGCGACGATCGCAACGATCGCCCAGTCAACCCAGGTAAATGGCACGGTGCAGCCTACAGACGGATAAGGCGGCGCATTTTAGCAGAGCCCAGGGCTGTCGGTAAGCTGCGTGATTCAAATCAGCTAAATCGCCGCTCAACCGCGCTCTGGCTGGAAACGCACCACGAAACCCTTGAGGTTCTGCTGGCGGCCGAGCAGGTCCCGCAGGCGGTCGGCCTCGGCACGCTCGATCAGCGGGCCGACGAAGACCCGGTTCTTGCCATCCGCCGAGCGGATATAGGCGTTGTAGCCCTGGCTACGCAGGTTTTTCTGCAGGCTTTCAGCGCTTTCGCGGCTGGTCAGGCTGGCCAGTTGCACCGACCAACTGACCGACAGGCCGTTGGCGTCCACGCGGCTTTGCGTGGTGTCCGGCTTGGCCGGCGCGGCGGTAATCGGCTGGGTCGGGGCCGGCTTGACGGCCGGTGCCGCCGGAGCAGGCGTGGGCGCGACGACCGGCTTGCCCGACACTGGAGCGGCGGGTGCGGGCGCGATCGGCGTCGACGGCGCGGCAGGCTGCTGAGCCAGTTCCTCGTCACTCGGGACCGGCTCCTGGGGCAGCGCCTGCGGCTCGGGGACCGCCACCGGCTCGACCTGCACGGGCGGCAGCGAAGGCGCCTGGGGCGCAGCCGGTGCGTCCACCGTGACCTGGCGTTGCTCGTCCTGGCGGGAAAACAGCATCGGCAGGAAGATCACCGCCAGGGCCACCAGCACCAGCGCCCCGACCATGCGCTGCTTGTACGCCTTATCCAGCATTGCCATGTGCCGCGTCCTCCGTGGAGCGCCGGGCCAACCATTGAAGGGCCTCGGCAACACAAAAAAATGATCCGAACAACAGGATCTCGTCATCGGCTGTCGCCACCGCGCACTGCCCTTCCAGCGCGGCAGCCACGCTGCCATAGCTTCGCACAGCGGCACCACGACGCTGCAAAGCGGCCTGCAGCTCGGTCGCCGGGCGCGAACGTGGCGAATCCAGCGGTGCCACCGCCCAGTGCTGGACACTAGCACCCAACGCCTCGACAACGCCATCCAGGTCCTTGTCCGACAGCAGCCCGAATACCGCCAGTCGCCGCCCCGCAACCGGCCGCCGGGCCAGGCGCTCGGCCAGGTACTGCGCGGCATGGGGATTGTGACCGACGTCCAGCAACAGGTTCAGGCGCTTGCCTTGCCATTGGAACTGACGACGATCCAGCCGCCCGACAACGCGCGTCGCCTGCAACGCCGCGGCGATCTGCCCCGCATCCCACGGCAAGCCGAGCAACAGGTAGGCCTGGAGCGCCAGCGCGGCGTTCTCCATCGGCAGGTCCAGCAGGGGCAGGTCTTGCAGCTCTATCGGCTGGCCCTGGGCGTCGCTGCCGCGCCATTGCCAGTGCCGCTCGGTCATTGCCAGGTCGAAATCCCGCCCGCGCAGGAAGAACGGGCAACCCAGCTCGCGAACCTTGTCCAGCAGCGGCTGGGGTGGATCGAGGTCGCCACAGAGCGCGGGCGCGCCACGACGGAAGATGCCGGCCTTCTCGAATGCCACGGATTCGCGGGTATCGCCCAGGTAATCGGCATGGTCCACGCCAATGCTGGTGACCAATGCGATGTCCGCATCCACCAGGTTGACCGCATCCAGGCGCCCGCCCAACCCGACTTCCAGCACCACGGCATCGAGGCCGGCCCGGGCGAACAGCCAGAACGCCGCCAGGGTGCCCATCTCGAAATAGGTCAGGGACGTCTCGCCCCGCCCGGCTTCCACCGCGGCGAAGGCTTCGCACAGCTCGTCGTCAGTGGCTTCGACGCCATTGACCTGCACCCGCTCGTTGTAGCGCAGCAGGTGCGGTGAACTGTAGACACCGACACTCAACCCCTGGGCACGCAACAGCGAGGCCAGGAAGGCGCAGGTCGAACCCTTGCCGTTGGTACCGGTCACGGTGATGACCCGGGGCGCCGGCTTGGCCAGTCCCATGCGGGACGCTACCGCTTGCGAGCGCTCCAGCCCCATGTCGATGGCCGACGGATGCAACTGCTCGAGGTAGGCAAGCCAGTCGCCCAGGGTACGTTGGCTCATAGGCCTGCAGGCACCGGCGGAACCACGATCGGCTCGACAGGGGCGGCGACGAATTTCGGCGTCGGCAGGCCCATCAGTTGTGCCAGCAGGTTGCCCAGGCGCGGACGCAGTTCCTGGCGATGGACGATCATGTCGATGGCACCGTGCTCCAGCAGGAACTCACTGCGCTGGAAACCTTCCGGCAGTTTTTCGCGCACGGTCTGCTCGATCACGCGCGGGCCGGCAAAGCCGATCAGCGCCTTGGGCTCGCCGACGATCACGTCGCCGAGCATCGCCAGGCTGGCGGAGACGCCGCCGTAGACCGGGTCGGTCAGTACCGAGATGAATGGAATGCCTTCCTCGCGCAGGCGCGCCAGCACCGCGGAGGTCTTGGCCATCTGCATCAGGGAAATCAGCGCTTCCTGCATCCGCGCACCACCGGAAGCGGCGAAGCAGATCATCGGGCAACGGTTTTCCAGGGCATGGTTGGCGGCACGCACGAAACGCTCGCCGACGATGGCACCCATGGAACCGCCCATGAAGGAGAATTCGAACGCCGAGACCACCACCGGCATGCCCAGCAGGGTGCCGCTCATGGACACCAGGGCGTCTTTTTCACCGGTCTGCTTCTGGGCAGCGGTCAGGCGATCCTTGTACTTCTTGCCGTCACGGAACTTCAGGCGGTCCACCGGCTCCAGGTCGGCGCCCAGCTCCTCGCGGCCTTCGGCGTCCAGGAAGATATCGATGCGGGCACGCGCGCCAATGCGCATGTGGTGGTTGCACTTGGGGCAAACGTCCAGGGTCTTTTCCAGCTCGGGACGGTACAGCACCGCTTCGCAGGAGGGACATTTGTGCCACAGACCTTCGGGCACCGAGCTTTTCTTCACCTCGGAACGCATGATCGAAGGGATCAGTTTGTCTACCAACCAGTTGCTCATGCTTTCTTTCTCCAGTACCGGCGGCCCGAACGCTCTGGTTCGCGGCCCCGCGTATGCCCTTGAGCTAAATTCATTGTGCGGCGGGGGCCGAAGGGCCGCCACGGTCAGCGCGAAACATGACCTGCGTGCGACCCCACCTTCCCCAGCCATCCCGGCAACCGCTACATCGTGGTTGCCACTACGCTATCGGCCCGCCCGGAGGCGGTGCCTGCCTGCTGTGTACAGTGCAGGTATGGACGGCGGCAGCCTGCCAGCCGTCACATTGGCGTCTGGCTGCTGCGTACAGCCGCCATGAACGCGCGAATCCTTGCCGGATCCTTGATCCCCTTGCCCTGCTCCACGCCGCCGCTCACATCGACCGCATAGGGACGCACCTGGCGAATGGCCTCGGCCACGTTCTGCGCCGTCAGGCCACCGGCCAGGATGATCGGCTTGCTCAGCCCCTGGGGCACCAGCGACCAATCGAACGCCTCGCCGGTACCGCCGGGGACGCCTTCGACATAGGTGTCCAGCAGAATGCCGCTGGCGCCGGCGAACGCCTTGCAGCCAGCAGCGATGTCATCACCCGCCTTGACCCGCAGCGCCTTGATGTACGGACGGTGCCAGCCCTCGCAATCGGCCGGGGTTTCGTCGCCATGGAACTGCAACAACGCCAGCGGCACCGCGTCGAGGATCTCCCCCAGCTCGCAACGACTGGCGTTGACGAACAGGCCGACCGGCGTCACGAACGGCGGCAAGGCCTGGATGATGGCCCGCGCCTGCTGCACCGTCACCGCCCGCGGGCTCCGGTTATAGAACACCAGCCCGATGGCATCGGCTCCGGCCTCGACCGCCGCCAACGCGTCCTCGACGCGGGTGATCCCGCAAATCTTGCTGCGAACGGCCGACATGTCGTGAAAACTCCAAGGCAAATCCGTGAAAGTCCCGGATGGTAGCAAATGCTGCGGGAAGCGTCAGCCGTCGAGTTCCGAGAAGCCCGTGAGGAAATGTGGCCCGATGTAACGCTCCGGCAGCTCGAATTCATCGCGATATTCCACCTGCACCAGGTACAAGCCGAACGGATGGGCCGTGACCCCGCCGGAGCGGCGGACGCGGCTGTCGAGCACTTCCTTGATCCATTCCACCGGGCGTTCGCCGGCACCGATGGTCATCAACACACCGGCAATGTTGCGCACCATGTGATGCAGGAAGGCGCTGGCGCGAATGTCGAGCACGATCATCTTGCCGTGTCGCGTCACGCGCAGGTGATGCAGCTCCTTGATCGGTGACTTGGCCTGGCACTGGCCGGCGCGAAACGCACTGAAATCATGCACGCCGACCAGGTACTGGGCCGCCTCGGCCATGCGCTCGACATCCAGCGGCCGGTGGTTCCAGGTGATTTCTTCGTTCAGGTGCGCCGGGCGGATCTGATCGTTGTAGATGACGTAGCGGTAACGCCGGGCGATGGCCTTGAAGCGCGCGTGAAAATGCGCGGGCATCACCTTGGCCCAACTGACGCTGACGTCGTGCGGCAGGTTGATGTTGGCACCCATCACCCAGGCTTTCATCGAACGCTCGACCTGGGTGTCGAAATGCACCACTTGACCACAGGCATGCACGCCGGCGTCGGTACGGCCAGCGCAATGCAGCGACACCGGCGAGTCGGCGACTTTGGACAGCGCATTCTCAAGGGTTTCCTGCACGGTCAGTACACCGGAGGCCTGGCGCTGCCAGCCGCGGTAGCGCGAGCCTTTGTATTCCACGCCCAGGGCGATCCGGAAAAAGCCTTCGGCGGCCATTTCAGCCGCCGGGTTGTCTATGTTTGCCAAGGAATTACAGCCTGCTGAGGTACGCAAAGGCGGGCATTATAAGGCCGGCGGGATGGGATGCCAGTGCCACCCGTTGATCCTGTGTCGGATCGGTTGTCGCCATCGCGAGCAGGCTCGCCCCCACCTCGCACTCCAGTGACCGCAAGGCCGGCGGGAGCAAGCATCCGCTCACCCCGAAAGCTGTGGGAGCGAGCCTGCTCGCGATAGGGCCAGCCCAGGCCCCATCGATCCCCCGCAAACAAAAACGGCAGCCCCATGGGCTGCCGCTCTTGTCCAATCACTGATTCACACCAGGCGCGACAACATCTCCTGCGCTTCGCTCTTCTGGGTCGCATCGCCTTCGTTGAGGACTTCGCCGAGGATGTCCCGGGCGCCGTCGTTGTCGCCCATGTCCATGTAGGCCTGCGCCAGGTCGAGTTTGGTCGCTACCTCGTCGGTGCCACCGAGGAAGTCGAAATCCGGTTCATCCTCGGCGCCGGCCAGCGCATCGTCAGCGGTGAAGGTCGGCTGGCCCAGGGTATCGGAGAGACGGTCCAGCTCGGCGTTGACGTCGTCCAGCTCGGACTCGAAAGCGTCCTTCGGTGCGTCCGGGGCGCCCATTTCGTCGGCCAGGGACAGGTCGAAATCCGCTGGCAGCTCGAGATCGTCGGCCGGCGTGTCGAGCAAGGCAGGCGCATCGGCCGGCGGCAGGTCGAAGCCCTTGAGGTCGTCGCCCAGGTCCAGCAGGAAGTCCTCGTCATCGAGGGCGGCGGTCGGGGCCGGCGCATCCGCGCCCAGGTCCAGGTCGAATTCGGACAGGTCATCCAGGCTCTGGTTGGCTTCGGTCTGCTGCTTGAGCACCGATTCGAAGCTCAGGTCGTCGTCCTGCGGGAATGCGTCCAGCTCGGCGACGGGCTCGGCCGCCGGTGCCGTTGGCGTCGCTTCCAGGTCATCCAGGCTCAGGTCGAAGGCGTTGTCCAGTTCCTCGTCGGTCAACGGCTTGTCTTCCAGCAGGTCCTTGACGTACTGGGCATCCAGCTCGGCAGCCACTGCCGCCGCAGCCAGGCCGGCGCCAGTCGCCACGACCATGGCGGGGAAACGACTCTTGAGCTGCTCGACCTGGGCGTAGTTGTCGCCGTTGGCCACGAGCTGGCGCTCCTGGGCGACGAAGGCATCGCGGTCACCCTGCTGGCCGTAGACTTCCATGAGCTTGAGGCGCAGGTCGCTGCGCTGGGGCTCGGCCTTGATGCCCTGTTCGAGCAGGTCGGCGGCCTGGTTCAGGCGACCGCGGTCGATGTGGGACTGGGCCAGGGGCAGCACGTCGTCGGAAGGCTCGGCGGCCGGCGCCACCAGTGGCGCGGCGATCGGCGGCGAGACAATCACCGGCGCCACCAGCGGGGCCGGCTTGGGCACAGGCGCAGGCGCCGGTTTTGGCTCGAGTTTTACGCTGGGAGGTGGAACTTCAATGCCCTCGAAGCTGCTCGGGGGCAGATCGAGCTCCGGGGAGAAGTCGGCCTCCTCCTCGAGGGCTCGGGCCATGCGCAAATGCTTCTCGGCTTCCTGCTGCGCCTTGCGGCGACGGGCAAGCAACAACAGCAGCAACAAGAGGATCAACACGCCGCCGCCCACCAGCCCCAGCAGGACCGGGTTGGTCAGCAGATCGTTGTATTTCTGCTCGTTGGAGGCCGCTGGCACGGGCTCGACCGGCGCGACGGGTGGCGTCGCTTGTGGAGTCGCCGCCGGCGCGGGAGCCGCAGGCTCGGGCGCGGTGGTCGGGGCTTGTGCCGACGGAGCCGGCGCCGTCGGTGCGGGAGTCAGCTGTGCGGACATCGCCGGGGCCGCTTCACCGGCAGGCGGGACCGCCGCACCTTCGGCCTGCATCTTGGCCAGCTGGTTGTTCTTCAATTCGATCAGGCGCTGCAGCTTGTCCAGCTGGCTCTGCAGGTCCGCCATGCGGCTCTTCAGCTCTTCGTTGTCCCGGCGAGCCGAATCGAGGCTCTCCTGGGTCACGGCCAGCTTGTTGCTCAGCGCCTGGGCATCACCGGCAGCCCCCTTGCCCTTGCCGGCCTTCGCCGCTTCGGCCGAGACCAGGCTCAGGTTATCGCGACCGGGCGCCTGGGCCGGAGCGCCTTCGCCACCGCCACGCCGGGTCGCATCCAGCTGTTGCTGGCCGGCCCCCGCCACGCCCCGACGCCCCGAACGCCACGCGGCGTTCTGCGCAGCGACTTCGGCGATGGCCTGGGGCTGCGGCAGCGCGGTGCTCTGCACGGCGTCCGGCAGGCGCAGCACCTGGCCGGTCTTGAGCAGGTTGATGTTGCCGTTGATGAAGGCATTCGGGTTCAACGCCTGGATCGCCAGCATGGTTTGCTGGACCGACCCGCCGTTGCGCACCTTGGCGGCGATTTCCCACAGGGTATCGCGCGGCGTGGTGGTGTACTGGGAAGGCTTGGTGGCGCCGGTGACCGGCGTGGACACCGCCTGCGACGGCTTCGCCCGGGCGGCATCCGCAGCCTGCGGCGAGAACTTGGACGGGTCGAGCAACACGCTGTAGTCACGCAACAAGCGACCGTTGGGCCACATCACCTGCACCAGGAACTTGACCATCGGCTCGGACAGCGGCCGGCTGGACGTTACCCGCAGGACGCTCTTGCCATTGGCGTTGATCACCGGGGTGAAGGTCAGGTCGTTGAGGAAGGCTTGGCGGTCGACCCCGGCCTTGGCGAAGTCTTCGGGCGAGGCCAGGCTCGGCACGACTTCGGCGGCGGTCAACTGCTGGACGTCGAGCAGCTCGATCTCGGCGACCAGGGGCTGGTTCGGCGTCGACTTCAGGGTCAATTCCCCGAGCCCGAGCGCCTGCGCCATACCGGAGGACAGCGCCGAGGCGGCCGCTATTGCTAACACCAGTTTGCGAACTTGAACCATAGCCTCTTCCTTTGTTTGAACATTCCTCGGCCAGCGAGAAGGTATTGATGCCGCTGCCGTAAGGCATTGCGCGCAGCCCCGAAGCGACGGTACGCGCGATCGTTTCACTCATGTCCCGGGAAGCCCCCGGAGGGAGGTTCGCCTTCAGCTCTCTGGCCAAGCATAGCGCCCAGCTAGAACCATTCGACAAATTGACGCCAAGTATCTTTTACAGCAAGTCTTTTATCAACAACTCAGCGACCTGCACCGCATTGAGCGCGGCGCCTTTGCGTACGTTATCTGACGTCAGCCACATATTTAGTTCCGCCGGATCGTCGATGCCCAGGCGCACACGCCCGACGTAGACCTCATCCTGCCCCACCGCATCGCCCACCGGCGTCGGGTAGTCGCCCGCCTCCACCAGCTCGATGCCCGGCGCGGCTTCCAGGGCCGCGTTGACCTTCGCCAGGTCGACGGCATGGGCGGACTGCACGGTCACGCTAAAGCTATCGCCGAAAAACACCGGGGCTTGAATGCAAGTGCCTGAAATTTTTAACAAAGGTTGATCCAGCACCTGGCGCAACTCGCGCACCAGGCGCTTTTCCAGCAGCGTGTGCCCCTGCTCGTCCGGTGCACCGACCTGGGCCAGCAGGTTGAACGCCATCTGCCGGTCGAAGAAGGTCGGCTCCAAGGGACGGGCGTTGAGCAGTTCGGCGGTCTGGCGCGCCAGTTCGCTCACGGCGACACGGCCCTGGGTGGAGACGGCGAGGCTGGCGGTCACGCTGATGCGCTGCATGGCCAGGCATTCGCGCAGCGGCGCCAGGGCCATGGCCAATACGGTGGCCGGGGCGCTCGGGCTGCTGACTTGAAAAGGTCTTGCCAGGCCGTCCAGCAACTGGGCGTTGGCTTCCGGCACGATCTGCGGCGCCTGTTCCGGCGGCAGCGCGCCGGACAGGTCGACCAGCGCGCACCCGGCCGCCGTCGCACGCGGGGCGAAGCTCAGGGTCACCGCGGGGCCTGCGGCGAAGAACGCCAGCTGGACTTTGCCGAAATCGAATTCGGCGACCTCCCGTACCCGCACGTTCTTGCCCCGGAACAACACCGAGCTGCCGGCCGACTCGCTGCTGGCCAGCAGGTGCAGGTTGCCGATCGGGAAATCCCGCTCTTCGAGAATCTGGACAAGGGTTTCGCCGACAGTACCGGTGGCGCCGATCACGGCTATATCAAAGGACTGGCTCATGGGTCTACCTCAGGTAAAACGGGGGGAGCGGCACTTTACCGGGTGGTGGGTAGGCAGGCAATTGGCCGGAGGGTTTATGGTGCCTGGGCGGGCCTCATCGCGAGCAAGCTCGCTCCCACATGGGATCTTCAGTGACCAAAAAAAAAACCTGTGGGAGCGAGCTTGCTCGCGATGAGGTCAGCTCCATCAACAAAAAACCCGCGCCTTTCAGAAGGCGCGGGTTCTTTCACCACCACGATCGATCAACGCTCGAGCAGGATCCGCAGCATGCGGCGCAGCGGTTCGGCCGCGCCCCACAGCAACTGGTCGCCGACGGTGAAGGCGCCGACGAATTGCGAGCCCATGTTCAGCTTGCGCAAACGCCCCACCGGCACGTTCAGGGTGCCGGTGACCTTGGTCGGGCTCAGCTCCTGCATGCTGATGTCGCGGTTGTTCGGCACCAGCTTGACCCAAGGGTTGTGCTGGCTGATCAGCCCCTCGATGTCGGCGATCGGCACGTCCTTGTTCAGCTTGATGGTCAGCGCCTGGCTGTGGCAGCGCATGGCGCCGATGCGCACGCAGATACCGTCCACCGGGATCGGGCTCTTGAAGCGACCCAGGATCTTGTTGGTTTCGGCCTGGGCCTTCCACTCTTCGCGGCTCTGGCCGTTAGGCAGTTCCTTGTCGATCCACGGGATCAGGCTGCCGGCCAGCGGCACGCCGAAGTTCTCGGTCGGGTAGGCATCGCTGCGCATCGCCTCGGCGACCTTGCGGTCGATGTCCAGGATGGCGCTGGCCGGGTTGGCCAGGTCATCGGCGACGGCGGCGTGGGTCGCGCCCATCTGCTTGATCAGCTCGCGCATGTTCTGCGCACCGGCACCGGACGCTGCCTGGTAGGTCATGGCGCTCATCCACTCCACCAGGCCGGCTTCGAACAGGCCGCCCAGGCCCATCAGCATCAGGCTGACGGTGCAATTGCCACCGATGTAGTTCTTGGTGCCGGCGTCCAGTTGCTGGTCGATGACCTTGCGGTTCACCGGATCGAGAATGATCACCGCGTCGTCCTGCATGCGCAGGCTGGAAGCGGCGTCGATCCAGTAGCCCTGCCAGCCGGCTTCACGCAGCTTGGGGAAGACTTCGCTGGTGTAGTCGCCGCCCTGGCAGGTCAGGATCACGTCGAGGGTCTTGAGCTCTTCGATGCTGTAGGCATCCTTGAGCGCACCGGTATCCTTGCCCACGGACGGGCCCTGGCCACCCACGTTGGAGGTGGTGAAAAACACCGGTTCAATGAGATCGAAATCCTGCTCTTCCAGCATTCGCTGCATGAGCACGGAACCGACCATGCCGCGCCAACCGATCAGACCTACACGTTTCATCGCAACTACACCTATACAAAAGTGGGCCACCGTCGAAGCAGTGGGCCCGAAAGATTACAGATTCCGCAGCGCGGCGACTACTGCATCGCCCATTTGCTGGGTACCGACTTTGGTACAACCGGCCGACCAGATGTCGCCTGTGCGCAAGCCCTGGTCCAACACCACGCTGACCGCTTTCTCGATGGCATCGGCGGCTTCATTGAGGTTGAAGCTGTAGCGCAGCATCATCGACACCGACAGGATGGTCGCCAGCGGGTTGGCGATGCCCTGCCCGGCGATGTCCGGCGCCGAACCGTGGCACGGCTCGTACATGCCCTTGTTGTTGGCGTCCAGGGACGCCGACGGCAGCATGCCGATGGAACCGGTGAGCATCGACGCTTCGTCGGACAGGATGTCGCCGAACATGTTGTCGGTGACGATCACGTCGAACTGCTTCGGCGCGCGCACCAGTTGCATGGCGGCGTTGTCGACGTACATGTGGCTCAGCTCGACGTCCGGGTAATCCTTGGCGACCTGCTCGACCACTTCGCGCCACAATTGGCTGGACGCCAGCACGTTGGCCTTGTCCACCGAGCACAGCTTCTTGCCCCGCACGCGGGCCATGTCGAAGCCGACCCGGGCGATGCGGCGGATTTCGCTTTCGCTGTACGGCAAGGTGTCATAGGCCTGGCGCTCGCCATTATCCAGCTCGCGGGTGCCACGGGGGGCGCCGAAGTAGATACCGCCGGTCAGCTCGCGGACGATGAGGATGTCCAGGCCCGAGACGATTTCCGGCTTCAGGCTCGAGGCGTCGGCCAGTTGCGGGTAGAGGATCGCCGGACGCAGGTTGCCGAACAGGCCCAGTTGCGCACGGATCTTCAGCAGGCCGCGCTCGGGGCGGATGTCGCGTTCGATCTTGTCCCATTTCGGGCCGCCCACGGCCCCCAGCAGCACGGCATCGGCGGCACGGGCACGGTCCAGGGTTTCATCGGCCAGGGGTACGCCGTGCTTGTCGATGGCCGCGCCACCGATGACGTCGTGGCTGAGTTCGAAGCCCAGGCCGTACTTGTCGTTTGCCAGCTCCAGGATCTTGACCGCTTCGGCCATGATTTCCGGGCCAATGCCGTCGCCTGGGAGAATCAGAATCTGCTTGCTCATGCTTTCCTCGTTTGCTTTGTCGGCGTGCCGGGTTTTCTACCGTGGGCACGCCAGGAAAAATGCTATCGCTCGGCCCACAGCACCAGTACATCCGTACTGAACGAACCATCGGCCTCAATCTCGAAATATTCACGCACTTCATCGCCCATCGCACGCTGCAGCTCAAGGATCGCACCGCGCATCACCTCGGGCGTGCGCATGCGCTCGACCCAGGACTGGTATTCCAGCCGCAGGCGCTGGCGCGCAAGGCTACGGGTGTACAACCCCGCCTCGCTGACCTGGCGCAACCACTCGTCGGCCGAATAATCGCGCACATGGCTGGTGTCGCGCAGCACTTCGATGCTTTGCAGGTAGGTGTCCAGCAACGGCGTGCCCGGCGACAGGATATCGATGAACGCCATCACCCCACCCGGCTTGAGCACCCGGCGCACTTCGCGCAACGCCTGGCCCAGGTCGCTCCAATGATGCGCCGAATAGCGACTGAACACGAAATCGAACTCGCCATCGGCGAACGGCAGGCGCTCGGCGGCACCGCGCACCGTGGTGATGTTGCCCAGGCCACGCTCAGCCGCTGCGGCGCCCACCACATCCAACATCTGTTGGGACAGATCGTAAGCCACCACTTCGCCGGCCAGCGGGGCCACGTGGAAACTCACGTGGCCGGCGCCGCACCCCAGGTCCAGCACGCGGGCCTGGTCATGGCCAGCCAGCGCAGCCTGTAGCAATGCAAACTCGGCGCCCTGGGCGTGCACGGCACTGCTCAGGTAGGCCGAGGCCTGTTCACCAAATTGTTTTTGTACAACCTGACTGTGGGCGGTGCTGGTCATGGGATGTCCTTGTGGTTTTGTATTGCCTGGGCGGTCCCCATCGCGAGCAAGCTCGCTCCTACAGGGGGTTTGTGAACTGCCCAAATCCAATGTGGGAGCGAGCTTGCTCGCGATGGCGTCTTTACGCCTTACGCAAGATCAAGCATCGCGAAACAACCAAGGCTGGCTGGCCCGGTGCCTGGCCTCGAACGCGGCGATCGCATCGCTGTCCTGCAAGGTCAGGCCGATGTCGTCCAGGCCGTTGAGCAGGCAATGCTTGCGGAACGCATCGATCTCGAAGCCCAGCACCTTGCCGTCGGGACGGGTCACGGTCTGGGCCGCCAGGTCGATCTGCAACTGGTAGCCCGGGTTGGCCTCGACCTGCTGGAACAGTTCATCCACTTCAGCATCGCTGAGGATGATCGGCAGCAAGCCGTTCTTGAAGCTGTTGTTGAAGAAGATGTCGGCGTAGCTCGGCGCGATGATGCTGCGGAAACCGTACTCTTCCAGCGCCCACGGCGCGTGCTCGCGGCTCGAACCGCAGCCGAAGTTCTCCCGGGCCAGCAACACGCTGGCGCCTTGGTAGCGCTCGGCGTTGAGCACGAAATCCTGGTTCAACGGCCGCTTGGAGTTGTCCTGGTACGGCTGGCCAACATCCAGGTAGCGCCACTCGTCGAACAGGTTCGGGCCGAAGCCGGTACGCTTGATGGATTTCAAGAACTGCTTGGGGATGATCTGGTCGGTGTCGACGTTGGCACGATCCAAAGGCGCGACAAGACCGGTGTGCTGGGTAAAAGCTTTCATGCTGCGCTCCTTCAGATCAATTCGCGGACGTCGACGAAACGGCCGTTGACAGCCGCCGCCGCGGCCATGGCCGGGCTCACCAGGTGGGTACGGCCACCGGCGCCCTGGCGACCTTCGAAGTTACGGTTGGAGGTGGAGGCGCAATGCTCGCCCGACTCCAGCCGATCCGGGTTCATCGCCAGGCACATCGAGCAGCCCGGCTCGCGCCATTCGAAACCGGCTTCGAGGAACACCTTGTCCAGCCCTTCCGCTTCGGCCTGTGCCTTCACCAGGCCCGAGCCCGGCACCACGATGGCCTGCTTGATGGTCGAGGCGACCTTGCGCCCCTTGGCAATCACCGCGGCAGCGCGCAGGTCTTCTATCCGCGAGTTGGTGCAGGAACCGATGAACACGCGGTCGAGCTGAATGTCGGTGATCGCCTGGTTGGCCTTCAGGCCCATGTACTTCAAGGCGCGGACGATGGAGTCGCGCTTGACCAGGTCCATTTCCCGGGCCGGATCCGGGACGTTCTGGTCCACGGCCAGGACCATCTCGGGCGAAGTGCCCCAGCTGACCTGCGGCTTGATCTGGGCGGCGTCGAGCTCGACCACGGTGTCGAACCTGGCATCGGCATCCGAGACCAGGTCCTTCCAGGCTTCGACCGCCATGTCCCATTGCGCGCCTTTTGGGGCGAACGGACGGCCCTTGACGTACTCAACGGTCTTTTCATCGGCGGCCACCAGACCCACCCGGGCACCGGCCTCGATGGACATGTTGCAGATGGTCATGCGGCCTTCGACCGACAAGTCGCGAATCGCGCTGCCGGCGAACTCGATGGCATGGCCGTTACCGCCGGCGGTGCCGATCTTGCCGATCACGGCGAGGACGATGTCCTTGGCGGTCACGCCGAACGGCAGGGTGCCTTCGACACGCACCAGCATGTTCTTCATTTTCTTGGCGACCAGGCACTGGGTGGCGAGCACATGCTCGACCTCGGACGTACCGATGCCATGGGCCAGGGCCCCGAATGCGCCGTGGGTCGAGGTGTGCGAGTCGCCGCAGACCACGGTCATGCCGGGCAAGGTCGCGCCCTGCTCCGGGCCGATGACGTGGACGATGCCCTGGCGCACGTCGTTCATCTTGAATTCGACGATGCCGTACTCGTCACAGTTATCGTCGAGGGTCTGGACCTGCAGGCGCGAGACCTGGTCGGCAATGGCCGCGATGCCGCCCTTGCGCTCCGGGGTGGTCGGTACGTTGTGGTCCGGGGTGGCGATGTTGGCATCGATGCGCCACGGCTTGCGCCCGGCCAGGCGCAGGCCTTCGAAAGCTTGCGGCGAGGTCACTTCGTGGATGATGTGACGATCGATGTAGATCAGCGCCGAGCCATCGTCGCGCTGCTTGACCAAATGCGAATCCCAGAGCTTGTCGTAGAGCGTTTTGCCGGCCATCAGACGGTTCCTCATCAGCTTGTTTCTATGCCCCGGGCCTTGAACGATTCAATAACCCCTTGGCTTGTGAGGCTGATGCTATGGGGTTACATTGAATAACTCAAATTCATATTTTTTATACTTTGCATAACCAACTGGAATTCGAACTCGACCACCATGGATCTCGCCAACCTCAACGCCTTCATTGCCATCGCCGAGACGGGCAGTTTCTCCGGCGCCGGTGAACGCCTGCACCTGACTCAACCGGCCATCAGCAAGCGGATCGCCGGCCTGGAACAGCAGCTCAACGTGCGCCTGTTCGACCGCCTGGGTCGCGAGGTGGGCCTGACCGAGGCCGGCCGCGCGCTGCTGCCACGGGCCTATCAGATCCTCAATGTGCTGGATGACACCCGTCGCGCCCTGACCAACCTGACCGGCGAAGTGACCGGGCGGCTGACGCTCGCCACCAGCCACCACATCGGGCTGCACCGCTTGCCGCCGCTGTTGCGGGCCTTCACCCGACGCTACCCGCAAGTGGCGCTGGATATTCAGTTCCTGGATTCGGAAGTGGCCTACGAAGAAATCCTCCACGGCCGGGCGGAGCTGGCAGTGATCACCCTCGCCCCCGAGCCCCACACACTGGTACGTGCCACGCCGGTCTGGGACGACCCGCTGGATTTCGTGGTGGCGCCGGAACATGCGCTGCTGGAAAACGGCGCGGTCAGCCTCGCCGACATCGCCCGGCACCCAGCCGTGTTTCCCGGCGGCAATACGTTCACCCATCACATCGTGCACAAGCTGTTCGAGGCCCAGGGCCTGACGCCGAACATCGCCATGAGCACGAATTATCTGGAAACCATAAAAATGATGGTCTCCATCGGCCTGGCCTGGAGCGTCCTGCCGCGCACCATGCTCGACGAACAGGTCGCGCGCATTCCTCTGCCGGGCATACAGCTCAGTCGCCAGCTAGGCTATATCTTGCATACCGAACGGACGCTGTCGAACGCGGCACGGGCCTTCATGGCGCTATTGGACGCACAAATCGATCTGCCAGGGACTTGAGGCATGGGTTGTGCGACGCCTGTAGCGCCACGACGCCTGCGCTCAAGTCCCAAACCTGCCCAAGGCTCGCCAGAGAATGCCCAAACCCGTAGACCCGCTACCGCCCTTGCCGCGCATCCAGGCGCTTGACCCGAAGCGGTCCGAGCAAAGCTGGGACAGCGCCCCCCAGTTGCTGGCCGCCCTCAACGGTGCGCGGCTGGGCGCCTGGTCGTGGGACATCGAGACGGGCCAGATCAGCTGGTCCCGTGGCACGCAGGCGCTGTTCGGCTTCGACCCGCGCCAGCCGCTGCCGGCGGACATGGACTACCTGGACCTGCTGCTGCCCGAAGACCGCGCCCGCGCCATCCGGGCCTTTCGCGCCGCCGTGGCCGGCGCGCCAGTGGAACAGGCGATGCACCACCGCATCGTCTGGCCCGACGGCAGCGTGCACTGGCTGGAAATCAACGGCAGCGTCCTGCCCGACAAACACGGCCGCCCGCGCATGATCGGGGTGATCCGTGAGATCACCCACCAGCGCCAGCGCGAGCAGGCCTTGCGCAGCTCGGAGAAACGCTTCGCCACGCTGTTCCACCTGTGCCCGAACATGGTGCTGCTGACCCGCCAGGAAGACGGCTTGATCAGCGAGGTCAACCAGTATTTCGAAAGCCTGTTCGGCTGGCCGGTGCATGCCGTGATCGGCCGCACGACCCTGGAACTGGGCTTGTGGGTCGACCCCAGCCAGCGGGCGAAACTGGTGGAGGCGACCAAGGCCAAGGGCGAACTGGTCAGCATGGAAGTGGAGTTCCGCGCCAGTAACGGCCAGATCCACAACGGCATCCTCAGCGCGCAAAAGGTCGAGCTCGAAGGCCAGCCCTACCTGCTGAGCACGTTTCTCGACACCACCGAGCGCAAACTGGCCGAACAAGCCCTCAAGGACAGCCAGGAACGCCTCGACCTGGCGCTCGACTCGGCGCAACTGGGCACCTGGGACTGGCACATTCCCAGCGGCATGCTCTACGGCTCCGCCCGTGCCGCGCAATTGCACGGCCTGGAGCCCAAGGCCTTCCACGAATCGTTCGACGCGTTTTTCGAAGGGGTGCCCGATGAAGAACGCAACAATATGCGCAACGCCTATCGCAGCCTGCGCGAAGGCCCGGCGGGCAATTACCAGCTGACCTACCGGGTGCAGTTGCCGGACGGCAGCTCCCGCTACCTGGAAAGTCGTGCACGCCTGTACCGCAACGAAGACGGCAGCCCCTTGCGCATGGCCGGCACCCTGCTGGACATCACCGACCAGGTCGAACGCGAACAGAGCCTGGCGGCGTCGGAAGAGAAATTCGCCACGTTGTTCCAGGTCAGCCCCGACCCGATCTGCGTGACCCACCAGGACAGCGGCCGGTTCCTCGAAATCAACTCCAGCTTCACCCAGACCTTCGGCTGGAGTGCCAAGGACGTGATCGGCCTCAGCGCCGACGAAATCGGCCTCTGGGAAGCTTCGGGTGGCAGCCTGCAGCGCATCGAACGGGTCATCCGCGAGCAATCGCTGAGCAACGTCGCCATCGTCGTCCACCACAAGGACGGCCAACCGCTGACCTGCGTGATCTCCAGCCGCCAGATCAACGTCGGCAACCAGCCCTGCATCGTCACCACCCTGCGGGACATCACCCATCAACAGCGTTCGGAAGCGGCCCTGAAGGCCAGCGAGGAGAAATTCGCCAAGGCGTTCCATTCCAGCCCCGACGCCATCACCATCACCGAGCGCGAAAGCGGTCGCTACCTGGAAATCAATGACGGGTTCTGCCGCCTGACCGGCTACCGCGCCGATGAGGTGCTCGGCCGCACGGTCTATGAAGTGGGCATCTGGGCCGAGGAAAAACAGCGCACGGCGCTGCTGGCCGAACTGCAACTCAAGGGCCGCGTGCACCACCAGGAAATGCTCGGGCGCAACAAACGCGGGGAAATCCTCACGGTGGAGGTGTCCGTCGAGCCGATCACCCTGAACGAAACCGCTTGCCTGCTGCTCACCGCCCGGGACGTCAGCCTGTTGCGCAATGCCGAGGCCCAGATCCGCCACCTGGCCTACCACGACCCGCTGACCAACCTGCCCAACCGCGCCCTGTTGATGGACCGGCTCAGCCAGCAGATCGCCCTGCTCAAGCGCCATAACCTGCGCGGCGCCCTGCTGTTTCTCGACCTGGACCACTTCAAGCACATCAACGACTCCCTCGGCCACCCGGTGGGCGACACCGTGTTGAAGATCATCACCGCGCGGCTGGAGGCAAGCGTGCGCCTGGAAGACACCGTGGCGCGGCTCGGCGGCGACGAGTTCGTGGTGCTCCTCAGCGGCCTGGAAGGCAGCCGCGCCGCGGTCAGCGAGCAAGTACAGAAACTCGCCGACACCCTGCGCGAACTGCTCTCGGAGCCGATGTTCCTCGACGGCCAGCGACTGCAGGTCACGCCGAGCATCGGCATGGCGCTGATTCCCGACCACGGTTCCACCCCCGCCGACCTGCTCAAGCGCGCCGACATCGCGCTGTACCGCGCCAAGGATTCGGGGCGCAACACCTCGCAGATGTTCCAAGCCACCATGCAGAAAGCCGCGAGCGAACGCCTGCGCATGGAGACCGACCTGCGCCAGGCCCTGGCCCGGGGCGAGTTCAGCCTGCACTTCCAGCCCCAGGTCGACGCCCGGGACAACCGCATCGTCGGTGCCGAAGCCCTGGTGCGCTGGCATCACCCGGAACTGGGTGCACAGTCGCCCAACGAATTCATCAAGGTGCTGGAGGACAGCGGCCTGATCCTTGAAGTCGGGACCTGGATCCTCGATGAAGCCTGCGTCGGCTTCAAGGCGTTGATCGCCAAGGGCAAGGTCGACCCGCGGCGGTTCAGCCTGTGCGTGAACATCAGCCCCCGGCAGTTCCGCCAGAGCGACTTCGTCGAACGCATCGAAAGCAGCCTGGTCACCCATGGCCTACCCTTCTCCATGCTGAAACTGGAGATCACCGAGGGCATCGTGATCCACAACCTGGATGACACCATCGGCAAGATGCGCCGCCTGAAAAAACTCGGCGTGAGCTTCGCCATGGACGACTTCGGCACCGGCTATTCGTCGCTGACCTACCTCAAGCGCTTGCCGGTGGACACGCTGAAAATCGACCAGTCATTCGTGCGTGACGCCACCAGCGACCCGAACGACGCTGAAATCATCCGCGCCATCGTCGCCATGGCTCGCAGCCTGAACCTGGAAATGATCGCCGAAGGCGTGGAAACCCTGGAGCAACTGCAATTCCTGCAAGGGCTTGATTGCCATTTGTACCAAGGCTACCTGCACAGCCGGCCGCTGCCGCTGGAGGCGTTCGAGCGGTTGCTGCCGTGATGCAAGCTCACAATTCGCAGCAAAGCCCGTGGCGAGGGGATTTATCCCCGTTGGGCGGTGAAACAGCCCCAAGCAGACCGGGCAACACCGTTCAGCCTGACACACCCTTTTAGGACTGCCGCGCAGCCCAGCGGGGATAAATCCCCTCGCCACAATGGGGTTCCACAACTGCATCACCTGCAATGAAAAAGGGCGCCTTTCGGCGCCCTTTTTCAGTGGCGATGCATCAGTTCTGCAACGCAGGTTGTTGCTGCGCCCCGTTGATCGGAATGCGCTTGGCTTTCGCCTCTTCCGGGATGACCCGCAACAGGTCGATACTCAACAGACCGTTGCTCAGGCCAGCGGACTTGATCTCGATATGGTCCGCCAACCGGAAGGACAGCTTGAATGCACGCTGGGCGATGCCCTGGTGCAGGTAGGTCACGCTGTCGTTGCTGGCCTCGCGCTTACCGCCGCTGATGGTCAGCACACCTTTTTCCACCTGCAGGTCCAGGTCTTCTTCCCGGAAACCCGCGGCGGCGACAACAATACGGTATTGATCATCACCGTATTTTTCCACGTTGTAGGGTGGATAGCTGCTGCCCGGTTCGTTGCGCAGGGCGGTTTCGAACAAGTCATTGAAACGGTCGAAACCTACCGAGGAACGGAACAGTGGGGCCAGCGAAAATGCAGTACTCATGATTCAAATCTCCTGAAAAATTCAGCAAGGTTTTTTGTCTCCACGACCCGAATTCGGCATCGCGTAACCCCTATCTAGGGGCCGCCAACTACTTTTCAAGAGGTTTTTCGAAATTTTTTTCAGGCCGCTTCAGTGCGCTTCACGCCCAGCAGATGCCCCACCGCGTCGAGCTCGGTTTCGCGCCGCAACGCGCTGAACAACGTCGCCGCCTCGGGGTAATTGCGGGTCAGCATCGCCAGCCACTGCTTCAGGCGACCGGGGGCCTGGCGGGGCGTCAGTTGTTCGACCACTTGCCGCCAGAAGTCCTGCAGCATCGGTTGCAGGTCGGCCCAGGACATCGGCAGCACGTCCTCTCCGGCCCGGGCCGCGGCGATCTGCCGGGCCAGGTCCGGGCGGGAAACCAGGCCGCGACCGAGCATGATGTCCTCGACACCGCTGATTTCGCGGCAACGGCGCCAATCCTCGACGCTCCAGATATCGCCGTTGGCGAACACCGGGACCTTGACCACGTCCTGGACCCGGGGGATCCACTCCCAGTGGGCCGGCGGCTTGTAGCCATCGGTCTTGGTCCGCGCATGCACCACGATGTGCTCCGCGCCCCCCTCGGCCAACGCCGTGGCGCACACCAGCGCGCCGTCCGGGCTGTCGAACCCCAGGCGCATCTTGGCGGTCACCGGGATGTGCCGGGGCACTGCGCGACGCACATGCTCGACGATCTGGTTGAGCAGCTCCGGCTCCTTGAGCAACACCGCCCCGCCCCGGGACTTGTTCACGGTCTTGGCTGGGCAACCGAAGTTCAGGTCGATCACCTCCGAGCCCAGCTCGCAGGCCAACGCGGCGTTTTCCGCCAGGCATACCGGGTCGGAACCCAGCAATTGCACGCGCAACGGCACGCCGGCAGCGGTCCGGGCCTGGGTCAGCAACTCGGGGGCGAGCTTATGGAAATACGCCGGCGTGAGCAGGCGGTCGTTGACGCGGATGAACTCGGTGACACACCAGTCGATACCGCCAACGCGGGTCAGGACATCGCGCAGGATGTTGTCGACCAACCCCTCCATGGGCGCCAGGGCAATTTGCATGGGAAGAACACACTCAACGGAAAAACGTGCGGCAGTTTACCGGATTTTGCCCAGGGCATCGGCATTCACAGCCAAACCCTGCTCGCGATGGCGGTGTATAAGCTTGCGCAAATGTTGAATGTAGCGCCGCTATCGCGAGCAAGCTCGCTCCCACAGGGGTTCTCGATCGTTCAAAAATCCTGCTCACCCCAAATCCCTTGTGGGAGCGAGCCTGCTCGCGATAGCGGTGGGTCAGTCGATGAGAATGCCGGATGGTTCCAACGCCGGACCATAACCCTCGATGAACTCCGCCGGCATGCGCTTGGGCCTGCCGGTCGACAATTCAATGCAGACGAAAGTGGTCTGGGCCCGCAGCAACGTGGCGTTATCCCGGGGCCGGACCAATTGGAAGTGCCGGGTCATCTTCAGGCGCTGGTCCCAGTCGACGATCCAGGTCGCCAACTGCAATTCGTCGCCTTCGTAGGCGGCCGCCAGGTAATCGATTTCATGCCGGACCACCGCCATGGCCCGGTCCAGGCGGCGATACTCCGCCAGGTCCAGCCCCAGGCGCTGGGAATGGCGCCAGGCGCAGCGTTCGAGCCAGGTGACGTACACCGCGTTATTGGCGTGCCCCAGTCCGTCGATGTCTTCGGCGTTCACTTGCAGATCAATGACGAACGGCGTTGCCCGATCCCAGCCCATGCCCTGCTCCCGGTCGAATGTGGATCGGGGCAGTGTACCGGATGCTCAGGCCGATTGCCGCGCCTGCAAGCTGCGCCCGGCCAGCAGGGATAATACCCCGTCGATCACCCGGGGATCCGCCAGCACCCGCTGGTGCCCGCCCTGGGGCAAACGCAGCAAGCGGCTGTCGAACCAGGCCTCGTGAATCAGTTGCGACTCCTTGACCGAGACGAACGTGTCGTCCTCGGCATGGACAATCAACCCCGGAACGTCCAATTGATAATGCGCCACGTCCATGGCCGAGGCACGCATGCCCACGTCGTTTTCCACCTGGCGAATGAAAGCCGAACGCGCCCGGGGCGGCAGGCCCATACGTCGGGCGAAACCGCGCAATACGCCGAGAATGCGCGAAGGCGCGGCGATGCTGACCAGCGTTTCGGTACGTAAACCCAGCTGAACCGCAAGCATGGCGCTGGCACCGCCCATGGAATGCCCGATCACAGCTTGCAGCGGCGGCAGTTCAGCCGCGGCTTCGAGCATCGCCCGGGCGAACAGCAGGACATTCGCCTCACGGCCAGGGGAGCGACCATGAGCCGGGCCATCCAGTGCGACCACCGTGTAACCTGCATTCACCAGCGCCGTGATCAGCGCAGCGAACTGCGTGGGCCGCCCTTCCCAGCCATGCATCAGCAAAACGGTCGGGCCCTTGCCCCAACGCAGGGCAGAAAGGCCGAAGCGCAAGGTGATGCGCTCGGCGCTTGCCAGCAGCGGCAACTCCCAGTCTCGCGGTGGCAGATTCCGGGGGTGCATGAACAGCGCGCGCATTTTCTTCGCCACCAGGCGCGGCGCCACGCGCCCCAGGGTGCCATTGACGCCACGAATCCAGCTTAATCTGTCCATCGCTCTTCTCCCACGGCTTGCGTCTCAGCTCACCGCACCGCAGATTTGGCGGCACGCAACACACGATCCGATAACTCTCCCGGACCCAGTGCCCGTGCCAGGGCCAGGCCACCGACCATCAGGGCGATGTCGGCAAGGGCCTTGTCGGCATCTTCCGGACTGGCCGCCAATTGCGCGGCCATTAATTCAATGTGCTCGTTGAGCACTTCACGAAACGGATCCGGCAGCCGTCCCAATTCGCCGATCGACGCGGGAATCGGGCAGGCATTTTCAGTGGAGTCCCGATGCTTGCGCGACAGGTAGAACGCGGCGACCAGGGCGCGCCGCTCTTCACCGGTAAGTTCGGTGTCCATATCGGCGATCAAGCCACGGCGCCGGCTGAGCAGTTGCTTGAAAGCCTCCAGCATCAGCGCGTCCTTGCTTTCGAAATGAGCGTAGAAGCCGCCAACCGTCAGCCCGGCTGCGCCCATCACCTCGCCCACGCTGGGCTCCGCCGGGCCACGCTGGATCAGCGCATCGCTGGCAGCCTTGAGAATGCGTTCACGGGTCTGTGCCTTTTTATCGCTCATCGCCACCTCCAAATATTACGAACACAATATTATCCATATAATAATTCTCTGCAAGCAGAATCTTGGCCGCTGGTCAGCGGTGTCTTTTTTCGAGGATAAGGGAATTGGCCGAACGCCAGACAAACAAAAGGGCCATTCAAGAATTGAATGACCCTTATAAAATCCCGCAGAGCGGGTAATCGTGGCGTCCCCTAGGGGACTCGAACCCCTGTTACCGCCGTGAAAGGGCGGTGTCCTAGGCCACTAGACGAAGGGGACACAAACCTTCTGAACATGATCAGCGCTGAGGACTGATCGCTTCAAGGCCGGTGTGGCCAGACCTTGAAGTGTAAATTGGTGGAGCTAGACGGGATCGAACCGTCGACCTCTTGCATGCCATGCAAGCGCTCTCCCAGCTGAGCTATAGCCCCGGATTTTTCGCCTCGCGGCGGAGCGACATCTTGCAACATCGCTTCTGTGAAACTGGCGTCCCCTAGGGGACTCGAACCCCTGTTACCGCCGTGAAAGGGCGGTGTCCTAGGCCACTAGACGAAGGGGACGCAAACCCTTCTGTACAACTGATCAACGCTGAGTGTTGATCCCTTCAAGGCCGGTGTGGCCAGGCCTTGAAGTGTAGATTGGTGGAGCTAGACGGGATCGAACCGTCGACCTCTTGCATGCCATGCAAGCGCTCTCCCAGCTGAGCTATAGCCCCTCATCGCTGAGGACGGGGCGAATCTTAAGGGCGTATCGGAGGGCTGTCAAATTTATTTTCAACAAATTTGAAAATTTTTTGCCGGGATAACAATCACTTACCGACAAACCCCGGAAAACCGGGGTGTGCCCTGCCTCATCGACCGCTTAAGCGATCGCGCCCAACAGTTTTTCCCACTCCTTGTTTTCCTTCTTCGACACCCCACCGAGCAGATCGATGGCCTGGCGCAGGCGGAAACGGGTCAGGTCCGGCCCGAGGATTTCCATCGCATCGAGCACCGATACGGAACTGGCCTGGCCGGTGATGGCGGCGAACATCAGCGGCATGGCATCGCGCAGCTTCAGCTCCAGGGACTCGACCACCGCCTGGATGGTCGCAGTGATGCTGTCCTTCTCCCACTGGCGCAAGCTTTCAAGCTTCCACAGGATCAATTGCATCAATTGGCGCACCTGGTCGCCAGAGAGTTTCTTGGACTCGAACAGCTTCGCGTCCGGCGTCACGCCGCCGGCGAAGAAGAAGCCGGCCAACGGCGCGATCTGGCTGAACGTCTCCACCCTGCCCTGCACATGGGGAGCGATCTTCATCAGGTAGTCGGGATTCAGCGCCCACTTCTGCACGCGTGCGGCGAACTCTTCCACCGGTAGATCCCGCAGCCACTGGCCGTTGAGCCAGGACAGCTTCTCGATGTCGAAGATCGGCCCGCCCAGGGAGACCCGCGACAGGTCGAAGTGCTCGACCATTTCCTGCAGGGAGAACTTCTCGCGCTCGTCCGGCATGGACCAGCCCATGCGACCCAGGTAATTGAGCATCGCCTCGGGCATGAAGCCCATGCGCTCGTAGAAGGTCACCGAGGTCGGGTTCTTGCGCTTGGACAGCTTGCTCTTGTCCGGGTTACGCAGCAGCGGCATGTAGCACAGCTGCGGTTGTTCCCAGCCGAAATACTCGTAGAGCAGGATCAGTTTCGGCGCCGACGGCAGCCATTCTTCACCGCGCAATACGTGGGTGATGCCCATCAGGTGATCGTCGACCACGTTCGCGAGGAAGTACGTCGGCAGGCCGTCGGTTTTCATCAGCACTTGCATGTCCATGCGATCCCACGGGATCTCGACATCGCCACGCAGCATGTCCGGGACCACGCAGACGCCTTCGGACGGTACCTTCATGCGGATCACATGGGGCTCGCCAGCGGCCAGGCGGCGGGCGACTTCTTCCTTCGACAACAGCAACGCACGGCCGTCGTAGCGCGGGGTTTCGCCACGGGCCATCTGCTCGGCGCGCATCTGGTCCAGCTCTTCAGCGGTACAGAAGCAAGGGAACGCGTGCCCCATGTCCACCAGCTGCTGACAGTACTGCTGGTAGATGGCACCGCGCTCGCTCTGGCGATAAGGACCGTGGGGGCCGCCGACATCCGGGCCTTCGCTCCAATCGATCCCCAGCCAGCGCAGGGCGTCGAAAATCTGCTGTTCGGACTCGCGGGTCGAACGCAACTGGTCGGTGTCCTCGATGCGCAGGATGAACTCACCGCCGTGCTGCTTGGCAAAGCAATAGTTGAACAAAGCGATGTAGGCGGTGCCGACATGGGGATCGCCAGTGGGCGAAGGCGCGATGCGGGTGCGGACGGTGGTCATGGCATGTCTCGGAAAAGAATAGAAAAGCGGAGTTCAAACAGGGGGCGAATGGTAACAGGCGATGGCGGGCGGGCTCCAGTGAGAGACAGATTGAGTGGCATCTGTCAGACCGGGTCGCTCCATTCGCGAGCAAGCCCGCTCCCACAGTAGATCGCGAAAGCCTGATCAACTCGGTCAACTGTGGGAGCGGGCTTGCTCGCGAAGAGGCCTTCCAAGCCACCCTAAACCTCAGACCGCCAACAACCGCTCCCGCAACTTGCCAATCTCGTCACGCAGCTGCGCTGCCGCTTCGAATTCCAGGTCCCGGGCCAGTTGGTACATCTTCTCTTCCAACTGCCGGATACGCTTGGTGATCTCGCTCGGCGAACGCAGTTCGGCTTCGTAGCGGGCGCTCTCCTCGGCGGCCTTGGCCATGCCCTTGCGCTTCTTGCTGCGCGAACCGGGCACGGTGGCGCCTTCCATGATATCGGCGACGTCCTTGAACACCCCTTTTGGCGTGATCCCGTTGGCCAGGTTGAAGGCAATCTGCTTGTCGCGCCGGCGCTCCGTCTCGCCGATGGCCCGCTCCATGGAACCGGTGATGCGGTCGGCATACAGGATCGCCCGGCCATTGAGATTACGCGCGGCCCGACCGATGGTCTGGATCAGCGAGCGCTCGGAGCGCAGGAAACCCTCCTTGTCGGCATCGAGAATGGCCACCAGCGACACTTCCGGCATATCCAGGCCTTCACGCAGCAGGTTGATGCCCACCAGCACATCGAAGGTGCCCAGGCGCAGGTCGCGGATGATCTCGACCCGTTCCACCGTGTCGATGTCCGAATGCAGGTAACGCACCCGCACGCCGTGGTCGGCCAGGTAGTCGGTGAGGTCCTCGGCCATGCGCTTGGTCAGCGTGGTGACCAGCACCCGCTCTTCCAGCGCAACGCGCTTGGTGATTTCCGACAGCAGGTCGTCCACCTGGGTCAACGCCGGCCGGACCTCGACCTGCGGGTCCACCAGGCCGGTCGGCCGCACCACTTGCTCGACTACCCGCCCGGCGTGCTCGGCCTCGTAGTTGCCGGGGGTCGCCGAGACGAAGATCGTCTGCGGGCTGACGCTCTCCCACTCGTCGAAGCGCATCGGCCGGTTGTCCAGCGCCGACGGCAGGCGGAACCCGTATTCCACCAGGGTTTCCTTGCGCGAGCGGTCGCCTTTGTACATCGCGCCAACCTGGGGCACGCTGACGTGGGACTCGTCGATCACCAGCAAGGCATCGGCCGGAAGGTAGTCGTACAGGGTCGGCGGTGGCGCGCCTGCCGGGCGGCCCGACAGGTAGCGGGAATAGTTCTCGATACCGTTGCAGTAGCCCAGCTCCAGGATCATCTCCAGGTCGAACCGGGTCCGCTGCTCCAGGCGCTGGGCTTCCACCAGCTTGTTGTGGGTGCGCAGGTAATCCAGGCGTTCCTGCAGCTCGGCCTTGATTCCTTCGATGGCGTCCAGCAGGGTTTCCCGTGGCGTCACGTAGTGGCTCTTGGGGTAGAAGGTGAAACGGGGCAGCTTGCGAATCACCTCGCCGGTCAGCGGGTCGAATGCTGAAATGCTCTCCACTTCATCGTCGAACAGCTCGATGCGGATCGCTTCCAGGTCGGATTCCGCCGGGAAGATGTCGATCACGTCGCCGCGCACCCGGAAGGTCGCCCGGGCGAAATCCATGTCGTTGCGGGTGTACTGCAGATCCGCCAGGCGACGCAGCAAGGCGCGCTGGTCGAGTTTGTCGCCACGGTCCACGTGCAACACCATCTTCAGGTAGGTTTCCGGGCTGCCCAGGCCGTAGATGCACGACACGGTGGTGACGATGATCGCGTCCCTGCGCTCCAGCAGCGCCTTGGTCGCCGACAGCCGCATCTGCTCGATGTGATCGTTGATCGAGGCGTCCTTCTCGATGAAGGTGTCCGACGATGGCACGTAGGCCTCGGGCTGGTAGTAGTCGTAGTAAGAAACGAAGTACTCCACCGCGTTGTTCGGGAAGAACGCCTTGAACTCGCCGTACAACTGGGCCGCCAGGGTCTTGTTCGGCGCCAGCACCAGGGTCGGGCGCTGCACCTGGGCGATCACGTTGGCGATGCTGAAGGTCTTGCCCGACCCGGTCACACCGAGCAACGTCTGGTGCGCCAGCCCGGCCTCGATGCCTTCGACCATCAGGCGGATGGCTTCCGGCTGGTCGCCAGCAGGTTGGAATCGGGTGACTAGCTGGAATTCAGACATGACATAACCCCTGGGTTCACTCCTGCCGGCCAGCCAACAGGAACGAGAAATACCGAAACGACTGATGTCGCCCGAGGAAAAAACTGGAATGCACACAATGTGGAGGTGAATGCCTTCGCTTTCAAGACGAACGTCCTACACGCCTTGCAGACTTTGACGCCACGAAGGGACTAACGGTCGAAAAAAATCGAAAATACTTACCGTAAAAACCGAATCGGCTGTCGCCCTGCCGGGTGATGGCCTCTATACTAGCTCCCCGTTTGTGCACCGCTCTAGTGCATCCGGCTGGAGCGTCACACGTCCCCCTCACTCCATTCAGAGCCGCGCAATAATGAGCCTGTTTTCCGCTGTCGAATTGGCACCCCGCGATCCCATCCTGGGCCTCAACGAAGCATTCAACGCCGATACCCGTACCAATAAGGTCAACCTGGGCGTAGGTGTTTACTGCAACGAGGAGGGGCGCATTCCACTCTTGCGCGCCGTGGTCGAAGCCGAGACGATTCGCGTGGCCCAGCACGTCTCCCGCGGTTACCTGCCCATCGATGGCATCGCCGCCTACGACCAGGCGGTCCAGACCCTGCTGTTCGGCAAGGACTCCCCGCTGATCGCCGCCGGCCGCGTCATCACCACCCAGGCGGTCGGTGGCACCGGCGCCCTGAAGATCGGTGCGGACTTCCTCAAGCAACTGCTGCCCGACGCCGTCGTGGCCATCAGCGACCCGAGCTGGGAAAACCACCGTGCGCTGTTCGAGACTGCCGGCTTCCCGGTGCAGAACTACCGCTATTACGACGCCGCCACCCATGATGTGAACCGCGCCGGCCTGCTGGAAGACCTCAACGCCCTGCCCGACCGCTCGATCATCGTGCTGCACGCTTGCTGCCACAACCCGACCGGCGTGGACCTGAGCCCGGAAGACTGGAAAAACGTGCTGGCCGTGGTCAAGGCGAAAAACCACGTTCCGTTCCTGGACATGGCCTACCAGGGCTTCGGCGCAGGCATCAATGAAGACGCCGCAGCCGTGCGCCTGTTCGCCGAATCGGGCCTGACCTTCTTTGCCTCCAGCTCGTTCTCCAAGTCGTTCTCCCTGTACGGCGAGCGTGTGGGCGCGCTGTCGATCGTCAGCGAGTCGAAGGAGGAAAGCACCCGCGTGCTGTCCCAGGTCAAGCGCGTGATCCGCACCAACTACTCCAACCCGCCGACCCACGGCGCCAGCATCGTCGCCGCCGTGCTCAACAGCCCCGAGCTGCGTGCACAGTGGGAAGCGGAACTGGGCGAAATGCGCCTGCGGATCCGCGGCATGCGCAACCAGATGGTGGACATGCTGGCCAAGGCTGCACCGCAGCATGATTTCAGCTTCGTCGCACGCCAGAGCGGGATGTTCTCCTACTCCGGCCTGACCGTTGAACAAGTGACGCGCCTGCGCAACGAGTTCGGCATCTATGCCCTGGACACCGGCCGCATCTGCGTGGCGGCGCTGAACCAGAACAACATCGAGGCGGTGACCAAGGCCATCGTCCAGGTGATCTGACGGAAAAGCACCTGAAAAAACCCTGGCAATGAGCCGCAAGTCATCATCAAGGGTTGACTTCTCTTTTCCAATCAGTAACATACGCGTCATTCCGCGATAGCTCAGTTGGTAGAGCAAGTGACTGTTAATCACTGGGTCCCTGGTTCGAGTCCAGGTCGTGGAGCCAGACAGCCAGACAAGAAGCCCCTGAATCGAAAGATCCAGGGGCTTTTTCGTGGGCGATGGAAAAGCGGCGACGGGTTGAAAAAGCCTGTCGAGGTCGCTACCGGAACAATCACCCGGCACCCAGAAGGCATTATGGTCTGAATCCTGCTTTCTTTTTTCCTACAACCCAAGCTGTCACGTGAGCGTCATGGCGGTGCCGCAAACTGGTGCCGTCCGTCAACAACAGCTTCATAACAACAAGGACGAAGGTATGCCCACGCAAAACCCCCACCGCATCGTTGGCTTGTGCACTTCCAGCAAGGTGTACAACGCGCTCACCGAACTCAAGCACCTGGAAGGCCACCGCACCGCCAAGTTCCTTTCGCTGCTGGCGGAAAACCTGGTGCGCAAAGGGGTGCTCCATGAGCACGAAGTGGTGCACATGCTCGATCTGGTGGTGGATTGACCGGCATCGATTCCCACTATCGAGCCAGTTGATTTTTCGTTACCACGGCTGAGTCGTAAGGTAACCCCCATCGATTGATGGAGGTTCCCATGCCCAAGATCCAAATCATGTCTGTCATTGGCAGCGCCGTCCCCGCCTCGCTCAGGGAACGTGGCCTGCTCGCCTGCTGGTACCTGGTACAGGATGGCGTGACCATCAGCGGCCCGCTGACTTCACTGCCCGCCGCCCAGGCCATGTCGCAACGCATCGGCCCGTATCTGCTGAGCGCCTAGTGGCCCGTGTGGGCATTACGGCAAGTGCACCCGGGGCGCGCTTTCGACGAACAGCGCCCAGCACGACAGGAACAGCGCGGCGATCAGCGGCCCGATCACGAACCCGTTCAGCCCGAACACGGCCAGCCCGCCCAGCGTCGAAACCAGCACCATGTAGTCCGGCATCTTGGTGTCCTTGCCCACCAGGATCGGTCGCAGGAAGTTGTCCACCAGGCCGATCACGAACACCCCGAACAGGCTCAGCACCACGCCCTGCCAGATAGCTCCCGAAAGCAGGAAGTACACCGCCACCGGTGCCCAGACCAGGCCCGCCCCCACCGCCGGCAGCAACGACAGGAACGCCATCAGCACTGCCCAGGGCAGTACCGTCGGGATGCCCAGGATCCAGAAGATCAACCCGCCCAGCGCGCCCTGGGTGATCGCCACCAGCAGGTTGCCCTTGACCGTCGCCCGCACCACCCGGTTGAATTTCAATTGCAGGCGCCGCTTCTGGTGTTCGGCCAGCGGCACCGCGGCGCGTACCTTGCGCACCAACTCGGGACCGTCGCGCAAAAAGAAGAACAACAGGTAAAGCATCACGGAAAAGCTGACCAGGAACTGGAAGGTGCCCTGGCCGAAGCTGAACGCCTGGGTGGCGAAGAACTCGCTGCCCTGCATGGCGCTCTTGACGATCTTGTCGCGCAGGCCGTTGAGGTTGCCCAGGCCGAAGCGATCCAGCAGGTGCTGGAAGTACGGCGGCAGCGCATCCTTGAAGCGCGCCAGGTAATCGGCAATGTCCAGCTCGCCGCTTTCGAGGCTCTTGTACAGCGCCGCGCCCTCCTGGACCAGCAGCATGCTGATGATGATCACCGGCAGGATCGCGATCACCACGCAGGTGCTCAGGGTGACCAACGACGTAATGTTGCGCTGCCAACCAAACTTCAGTTGCAGCCGTCGTTGCATCGGCGCAAAGACGATGCCCAGGATCACCGCCCAGAACACCGCGCCATAGAACGGCAACAGAATCCAGAAGAAGGCGATGGTGACCAGGACCAGCAAGAGCATCTGGGATTTATTTTGCAGCATCTTTCGATTCATCAGCTTTCCATGTCCTGAGGCGGGTTACACGTTAGTCAGCCAGGAATCGCCGGAGTGCCGTCGGTTCCGCGTCCCGGCATTGATCCACATCAATGAGCCCTGTCCGTTCGTGACGTACCCTCGCCGCTTTTTGCGACCCGACGCCACCATGACCCTCGCCGCCCCCGAACTGCTCGCCCCCGCCGGCACCCTGAAAAACATGCGCTATGCCTTCGCCTACGGGGCGGACGCGGTGTACGCCGGCCAGCCGCGCTACAGCCTGCGGGTGCGCAACAATGAATTCGACCACGCCAACCTGGCCCTGGGGATCCGCGAGGCCCAGGCCATGGGCAAGCGCTTCTACGTGGTGGTGAACATCGCCCCGCACAACGCCAAGCTGCGGACTTTCCTCAAGGACCTGGAGCCGGTGATCGCCATGGCGCCGGACGCGCTGATCATGTCCGACCCGGGGTTGATCATGCTGGTGCGGCGGCATTTCCCGCAGATGCCCATCCACCTGTCGGTGCAAGCCAACACCGTGAACTGGGCGAGCGTCGAGTTCTGGCAGCAGCAGGGCTTGAGCCGGATCATCCTGTCCCGGGAGTTGTCCCTGGAGGAGATCGCCGAGATCCGCGAACAGGTGCCAGCCATGGAACTGGAGGTCTTCGTCCACGGCGCGTTGTGCATGGCGTATTCCGGACGCTGCCTGCTGTCGGGCTACCTGAACCGGCGCGACGCCAACCAGGGCAGTTGCACCAATGCCTGTCGCTGGAAATATTCGGCGCAACCGGCGACCGAGAACCTGGTGGGCGACATCGTGCAAACCTTTGAGCCGGAGCCGACCCTGGGCATCGGCGCGCCCACCGACCAGGTGTTCCTGCTCCAGGAGGCAAACCGCCCGGAGGCATCCATGCCGGCCTTCGAGGACGAGCACGGCACCTACATCATGAACGCCAAGGACCTGCGCGCCGTGCAGCACGTCGACCGGCTGGCCCGCATGGGCGTGCATTCGCTGAAGATCGAAGGCCGGACCAAGTCGCACTTTTATTGCGCGCGCACCACCCAGGTGTACCGCCGGGCCATCGACGACGCCGTGTCAGGCCGCGAATTCGACCGTTCCCTGATGACCGACCTGGAGTCACTCGCCCAGCGCGGCTACACCGAAGGGTTCCTGCGGCGCCATGTGCATGATGAATACCAGAACTACCAGAACGGCAGCTCGGTGTCGGCGCGCCAGCAATTCGTCGGCGAACTGACCGGCGAACGCCGCGAGCGCCTGGCCGAAGTGCGGGTGAAGAACCGCTTCGGCCTGGGGGACCACCTGGAACTGATGACGCCCAAGGGCAACTTCCATTTCGACCTGCATCAGTTGCAAGACGTGAAAGGCCGCGGCATCGACGTCGCGCCGGGGGACGGGCACGTGGTGTACCTGCCGATTCCGGATGCGGTGGACCTGCGGTTCGGGTTGTTGATGCGGGATGTGCGGGAAGTGCCTGCCTGACTACTGTGGCGAGGGGATTTATCCCCGCTGGGCAACGAAGCAGCCCCAAATCAACGATGGTTTACCTGGTGCATCGCGCCATCTACCCAGGGGCTGCTGCTCCGCAGCCCGACGGGGATAAATCCCCTCGCCACAAGAGTGCATGACTTAAGTGGGCAGCACGACTTGCTCGGCAGGAACTGCCGAAGGCTGCGATCCTCCCCACCCGATAAGGCCCGGTTGCCCGGGCATGACATCTGGATCGGGTGCGAAAGATCGCAGCCTTCGGCAGCTCCGGCCGATCAGATCCGGAACTGGCCCACCAACTTGCCCAGGCGCTGGCCCAACTCGTTGAGGCTGCGAGAGGTCTGGGCGCCGAGTTGGGTTTCGTCGGCGACGCTGTCCACCGCCACGGCGATCTGATGCACGCTGCGGTTGATTTCCTCGGCCACGGCGGTCTGCTCTTCGGCGGCGCTGGCGATCTGGGCGTTCATCGAGTTGATGGTGCCGATCAACTGCGCCATGGTGTCCAGGGAGGCGCCCGCCTCGTTGGCCCGCACCGAGGTGCCGTCACCGGCCTCGCTGGAACGGCGCATCGCCTCCACGGCGGCGTGGGTGCCTGATTGCAAGCGGTCGATCATGCCCTGGATTTCCTGGGTGCTCTGCTGGGTCCGGCTGGCCAGGGCCCGCACTTCATCGGCCACCACCGCGAAGCCGCGCCCCGCCTCCCCGGCACGCGCGGCCTCGATGGCAGCGTTGAGCGCCAGCAGGTTGGTCTGCTCGGCAATCGAACGAATCACCCCGAGCACGCTGACAATCGACGACACGTCCTGCTGCAAGCTGTCCAGGGACACGCCGCTGCTGCGGATATCGTTCACCAACGCATGGATCTGCTGGATGCTGCCGGCCACCACGCGCTTGGCCGACTGGCCTTCTTCGTCGGTCTGCTGGGCCGCGACGGCGGCGCCCTGGGCACTGCGGGCCACTTCCTGGGCGGCCGAAGACATTTCGTTGATCGCCGTGGCGACCTGGTCGGTTTCGTGGCGCTGGCGCTCCATGGCCTGCTCCGAGCGCTGGGCCTGCTCGGACACTTGCGTCACCAGCCCGGTCAGTTGCGAGGTCATGTCGGTGATCTGCCGCACCAGGCCGTGGATCTTGTCGACGAAGCGGTTGAACGACCCGGCCAACTGGCCCAGTTCGTCCTGGCTGGTGATCGCCAGGCGCCGGGTCAGGTCGCCCTCGCCCGCCGCGATGTCGTCGAGGTTGTCCTTCATCAGGTGCAGCGGCCGCAGGATGGTGTTGGCCAGCAACAGGCCCACCACCGCAATCACCAGCAACACCACCGCGGCGATGCCGACAATACTCAGGATCACCCCCTGCACGCGCTCGTGGACCTTGGCCTCCACCAGGGCGACCTGGGCTTCGATGCCGTCCAGGTTGACCGAGCTGCCGACCGCCATGTCCCACTTGGGCAGGTATTCGGTGTAGCCCAGCTTGGGCACCAGTTCGTTGCTGTTGGGCAGTGGCGAGCTGTATTCGAGGTAGTGCGTACCGTCCTTGGCGACTTTCACCAGGTCACGGTTGACGTAGACCCCATTGGGGTCGCGGTTGTCCTTGAAACTCTTGCCCACGCCGTCGGGGCTGTTGGCCTTGAACAGGCGCACGGTTTCGGAATCGTAGCCGAAGAAGTAGCCGTCCTTGCCGTAGCTGACGCTCGACAGCAGCTTGATCGCCTGGGCCCGCGCCTCGTTGTCACCGGCCGCGGCGGCATCGTAGAGCGGCTTGATGGCCGTCAAGCCCACCGCGACATAGCTCTGCAGGGTCGCCTTGGCGTCGGCGAGCAAGCGTTCGCGCGTCTGCTGGACCTCTTTGCCGGCCTGCTCCTTCAGGATGAAGGCCGTGGTCAGGCTGATGATCACCGCGGACAACAGGACCGGCAGTATTGCCAGGGACAGGACTTTAGCCTTCAAGCTCAGGCGCATGCTGTTCACTCTTGTTGGTGTTATTGGCGTGGTTAGCTGGGTTAGCGGCAGCGCGCGTCAAAACTGTAGGACAAGGTGTACCGGCGTTGAGAGAAGGGTTGAATTTGAGGGCCCCTTCGCGAGCAAGCTCGCTCCCACAGGGGAATACATTTCAATGTGGGAGCGAGCTTGCTCGCGAAGGGGCCGACGCGGTCCCGGACTACAGCACCATCGCCGCCACCCAACCGAACGCCAGCAATGGCAGGTTGTAGTGGATGAAGGTCGGGACCACGGTGTCCCAGATATGGTGGTGCTGGCCGTCGATGTTCAGGCCGGAGGTCGGGCCCAGGGTCGAGTCCGAGGCGGGCGAGCCGGCATCGCCGAGGGCGCCGGCGGTGCCGACGATGCAGACGATCGCCAGCGGGCTGAAGCCCAGTTGCAGGCACAGCGGCACGAAGATCGTCGCCAGGATCGGCACCGTGGAAAACGACGAACCGATGCCCATGGTCACCAGCAACCCGACCAGCAGCATCATCAACGCGCCAATGCCCTTGTCGTGGCCGATCCAGGCCGCCGAGGCTTCCACCAGGCCCTGGACTTCACCGGTGGCCTTCATCACTTCGGCGAACCCCGAGGCGGCGATCATGATGAAGCCGATCATCGCCATCATCTTCATGCCTTCGGTGAACAGGTCGTCGGTCTCGCGCCAGCGCACCACACCCGACAGGGAGAAAATCAGGAAGCCGACCAGGGCGCCGATGATCATCGAGTCCACCAGCAACTGGATGGCGAACGCCGCCGCCACGGCCAACCCGGCCACGATCAGGCTCATGGGGTTGTAGCGCACCGCCACTTGTTCGACCCGGGCGATTTTCTTCAAGTCGTAGACGCGCTTCTTGCGGTAGCTGAACAGCGACAGCAGCAAGCCGAACAGCATGCCCAAGGCCGGGATGCCCATGGCGTGGGTGACGTTGATGCCGCTGACGTCCACGCCGCTGCGGGCGATGTTGGCCAGCAGGATTTCATTGAGGAAAATGTTGCCGAAGCCGACCGGCAGGAACATGTACGGGGTGATCAGGCCGAAGGTCATGACGCAGGCGATCAACCGGCGATCGAGTTGCAGCTTGGTGAGCACATAGAGCAGCGGCGGCACCAACAGCGGGATGAAGGCGATGTGGATCGGCAGGATATTCTGCGAGGCGACCGCGACGGTCCCCAGCAGCCCGATCAGGACCCATTTGACGCCCGAACCGCCGGCGGCGTCCTGGCGGTCCACCATGGCCAGGGCCTTGTCAGCCAGGGCGTGGGCCATGCCGGACTTGGCAATCGCCACCGCGAACGCCCCGAGCAATGCGTAGGACAGCGCCACCGTCGCACCGCCCCCGAGGCCGGCATTGAATGCCTTGAGCGTCGCCTCGATCCCCAGGCCACCGGTCAAGCCGCCCACCAACGCCCCAACGATCAGCGCGATCACCACATGCACGCGGGACAGGCTGAGAACCAGCATGATGCCAACCGCGGCAATTACTGCATTTATCATCGTTACCTCAAAGCACAGCGATGGAAAGCCACCGAACAAAAAGGCCGCGACTTTGCAGGAAGCGGCGCCAAGCTGCAAGGGCCGTGGGGCGGGTTTTCAGGCGTTCCGCAACGCAATACCCCCTGGCAGTCGGGACTGAGCGGAGATTTTTGAAATCGACCCAGGTCCGTGTGGGAGGGGGGGGGGGGGGGGGGGGGGGGGGGGGGGGGGGGGGGGGGGGGGGGGGGGGGGGGGGGGGGGGGGGGGGGGGGGGGGGGGGCGGGGGGGGGGGGGGGGGGGGGGG